>NZ_JAVDXW010000001.1:0-1229618 GCF_031458135.1 Haloactinomyces albus
CAGCACGATCCGCAACGACACCAACCATCTGGCGCTTATCCGGGAGTGGTTTGGGCGGCCGTTGTGGGAGATGCAGCCGGCTGATGCCGACGAGTATTTCGGGCCGGTTCCCGGCCGGATTCGCCGAGGTGGTCCGAGCTTGGTTACTGACCCTCCTCGACGGTGACAGCCGCACCCGGCCCCGGTCGCCCGACCGGACTCTACGTCTCCTTCAAGTTCGCCAGGCCGGTCATCGAACAGTGGTCCCTCGACCACGATCACCTCCGGGAGATCACCACCGCCGACGTCACAAACGCGGTCTCGTCTTCGCTAACCCCACCGCTCATCTGAAGGCCGGCCGCGTCGATCCTGACTTGATTCCGTTGACTGACAGCGAGATCCGCGCCATCGAACAGACCGTCACCAACCCAGCGCAACGCCTGATCGTCGCGCTGGCCGCCGTCCACGCCACCAGTTCCGGGACGATCCGACACCTCACGCTCGACGATCTCGACCTGCCCAACCGGCGCATCACCCTCGCAGGCCACAACCAAAGACTCGGCGAGTTGACCCTCCGCGCACTGCGGTCCTGGCTCGACCACCGACGTGCTGTCTGGCCACATAGCCCGAACCGGCACGTCTTGCTGGCGGGCAGGACCGCCCTGGAGACCAAGCCGGTCAGCCACATCTACATCCTGGACGCGATGCGCGACCTCGGCGTCAGTGTCGACCGCATCCGCACCGACCGCATCCTGCACGAGGCGCTGACGGCCGGACCGGATCCGCTGCACCTGTCCCTGGTGTTCAACCTGTCCATCTCGGCCGGCAGCCGATACGCAGACATCGCCGAACGCCTGCTCGACAGCCAGCTCGAACACGACGCCACCGGACAGTGACCGAAGCAGCGGCAAACCAGTTACCGTGAATCCGCCGGTTTCCCGGATCCCAACCGCGTTCAGGCCGTGGGTTCCCGCCGAAGTCCCTGTTGGAGAGGTATCCGACGCACAGATCGAGCAGACGGGCCTGCGCGGCCACGTCACGATCTCGCCCCGGTTCGTGCTGCAACCGCCCGCCACACCTGATGATCTCACGGTGCGGATCGGCCGAGCTGTTGGGCATGATGGCCAGCCCCAAACGGGTTTTCTCGTGGTGTGTGAACGCTGCACGGGCGGATCCAGCAGAGGTAATCCCGTTCGGCACGTGCTGGCTACCCACCAGTCTGCGCTCTGGCCAGGAGACGCCCAGCGTCACGAGAACGTGCAGGGACTGCGCGAACACGGTTCATCACCAGGGACTGGTGATGATGAGGAAGGCAACGAGGAACGCGCTTACCATGCTGGATCATCTAGTTTCTTCGCCGACCTGCTCGTCGTCCCTTCGGGCCTACTTGATCTGCTCCCGGACTGCTCCGGCCCGGAACTGGTCCGTCGCAATCGGAGGGCGATCGATGCCGCGAGCACGAAGACCGCGGCCTCGTAGGACATGGCGTGGCCGAACGCCGCGCTGGCACTGTCCGCCGGCGCGAAATAGGCCATCCCGGCCGCCGTCACCCCGATCGTGCCGCCGAGCTGCTGAGCCGTGGGCAGCAGCCCGGACACCGAACTCGCCGCAGCGCACCGCACACTCGCCAGCACCAGTGCGAACACCGAGGCTGTGAACAGGCCGAACGCCGCGCCACCGGCCGCCAGCACCGGCAGGGCCGCCACGCGCCCGGCCCCGGTGCCGATAAGCAGCGCGAGCGCCATGGCCATACCCGTCAGGACCAGCGCTGCGACCGTCAGCGCCGTCGGACCCAGGTGACGGGAGAAGGACGGGGCTGCCCGGCTGCCCGGGATGGCCGCGGCGGCGAACGGCGCCGACACCAGCGCGGCGGACAGCGCCGAATATCCGAGGGCGGACTGCAGGTGCAGGAACAGCAGATACGTGAACGACGGCACCCCGGCGTTGAAGACGAACACCAGCAGCACGCCCCGCCGCGCGGTCCCATCTCGCAGAACCGACGGGTGAATCAGGGGGTCCTGCCGATGCCGGAGGGTGCGGACGAAGCAGCTGAGAACCACCGCGGCCACGGCGAAGGATGCCCACGTCCACCAGGGCCAGCCTGCCTCCCGGCCCAGCGCGCACGGCAGAATCAGCGCACCGAAGCCAGTGGTGGCCAGCGTCGCCCCGACCCAGTCCACGCGCTGCTCGTCCGTACCGCGCGTACGAGGTAGCAGGGTCGCCCCCGTCAGCGAGACGAGCGTTACCGGCAGCGTGACCAGGAAGACCGCGCGCCAGCCGAGGCCGAAGAGGTCGGCGCCGATAAGCAGCCCACCGACGAGCGGGCCGGCCAGCGAGGCCACGCCCATCGTGGCGCCGTACAGGGCGAGGGCTCGTGGCCGACGTTCCGGGGAAACGCCGGTGTGGATGAGCGAGAGCACCTGCGGGGCGACCAGGCCACTGCCCGCGCCCTGAACCAGCCGGGCCGCGATCAGCCATCCGGCGCCGGGCGCGGCGGCGCAAGCCATCGAGCCGACCGTGAACACCGCTGTGCCCAGTACGAACAGTCGCCGGTAACCGTATCTGTCGCCCAGCCGTGCGGCGGTGACGAGCAGACACGCGTATGCCAGGGTGTATCCGACCAGCACGAGCTGCACCGCACCGGGGCCCGTGCCCAGGCCGGACCGAATGGCCGGAGCGGCGATCTGCGCGATCGTGACGTTGAGCAGCTGCACGAAGGTCGTACTCAGCACCACCGGCAGCAGGAATCGCCGGTCGTTCATCGGACCAGGGCCTCGGCGAGTTCCCGCGGCCGGGCGGCGAACGGGCTGTGGCTGCCCGGCAGGGTGCGGACGGTGAACGGCTCGTCCGGCATGTCCCGGTCGGCCTCCGCGATCATCAGGTCCTGTGCGGCCGTCGGTTGCGCCCGGTCTTCCGCGCAGCGCAGGAAGGTACGCGGGATACGGCCCCACTGCGCCGCGGTCAGCGTGATCGGGGTCGCCGGGATGGCCAGCGGCAGGTCGGGGATCAGCGCGGAGCGCCAGCGGTCGAAGCGGTCGGTGGGCGTGTCGTGGTAATGGGTCTGCCGCAGCTCCTCGACGTAGGAGGGGTCCGGTGAGAGCGGGTCGATCCGTACGGCGCCCAGCGCCTCGGGGTCACCGAGGTTGAGGTCCTGCCCCCGTGCGGTGGCGTTCTCGGGGGCGCCGAGGTAGTCGAAAAACCGGGGGCGGCCTGCGGGGACGAACGCGGAGACGTAGATGATGCGGTCGACCAGCTCGGACGCGCGTTCCGCGGCCAGCGACGCGGGACCGCCGCCCGCGCTGTGAGCGACGAGCACAACACGGCGGTAGCGGCGGACCTTGCGCAGCGTGTCCAGGACGGCATCGGCGCAGTCGTCCATCGTCACGTCGGCGAGCGGCGACCTCTCGGTCAGCAGACCGGGTCGATCGGGCAGCAGGTGCCCGCTGGGCAGGGAAGCGTCAAAGCCGTGCCCAGGCAGGTCAACGGCCACGCTCGCGGCACCGAGACCGGCGAGTACCCGCTGCGTTGCCGCCCACTGCCACGAGCCGTGCCAGGCGCCGTGCACGAGAACGAAGACGGTGCTGTTCAGATCGGTGCACGTGGTGTTCGGGGATGGCGTCATGACTCCCATCCCAGTCGGTGACGACAGCACCATCAAGTGAAAGATATGGAATGCTGTTTGGCGATACTTTTAATGTATGGAATGGAGGATCATGGAAACGCGGCATCTCCGGTATGCGCTTGCCCTCGCCGAGCACGGACACTTCGGTCGGGCGGCCCGCGCGCTGGGCATCGCACAGCCCCCGCTGTCCAAACAAATCGCCGACCTGGAGCGCGAAGTCGGGGTCCGGCTGTTCGACCGCACGCGCCAGGGCGTGCTCCCGACCGGCGCGGGTGAGGCGTTTCTCGTCCGAGCGCGGCAGGCACTGGAGGAGATGACGGCCGCCGCTGTCGACGCTGACCGGGCGGCGCGCGGCGAGACGGGTCGACTGCGCTTGGGGTTCATCGCCTCCGCACTGCTCGAGCCGCTGCCGGACGTCCTGGGCCGGTTCGGCCGCGAGCGGCCCGACGTACGGCTGGAGCTACACGAGATGGCATCCGGCCGCAGCACCGCCGCTCTCATCGCCGGAGAACTGGACGTGGCCGTCACCCTCGGACCACCACGGGGCGCCGGGGCCGAACACCTGGTGTCCGTCCCGGTCGGGCACGCCCATCTGACCGCCGTCGTCGGCAGCGCGCACCCCTACGCCGGCCAGGCGTCCGTGAGCGTGGACCAGCTGCGGCGGCAGCCGCTGATCGTGGCCGCCGGGGAGGACGAGCCCGCGATCGCCACCGGGCTGCGCACCCTACTGGGCGAGGACGCCGCCGCGCTGGACGGTGCGACCGTTGCCAGGGACGTGCACACGATCATCGGTCTGGCCGCCTGCGAGGTCGGCGTGGGCCTCGGACCCTCCCGCATGCTGTCGGCCCCGCGCCCGGGGGTCCGGTTCTGCGAAGTGACCCCACGCACGGCGCTGCCCGACCTCGTCCTGTCCTTCGCCGACCGGAACCGCTCCCCAGTGCTGGGCGCCTTCCTCGACACCGTCCGCAGGAACTGCCCCGACGTCGGCGCCGCGCTCGACCGGCGATCGGGCCACGCATAAGTATCGGATTCGGTTCCACCACAGGGGTGGGACAGTCGGGGGCTACCGCTTCAGTTCAGGCCCGACGCCAGGCGGACTCATCGGCAGCAG
Source organism: Haloactinomyces albus (assembly GCF_031458135.1). Classification (NCBI taxonomy): domain Bacteria; kingdom Bacillati; phylum Actinomycetota; class Actinomycetes; order Actinopolysporales; family Actinopolysporaceae; genus Haloactinomyces; species Haloactinomyces albus. Next base: position 4,713 of record NZ_JAVDXW010000001.1, read on the forward strand.
AGCAGATCCCGTCCGCGCGGGTGGATGCTCACGCCAGCAAGCCGATCACAAGGACCCGCACGACCCGAAGCTAACACTCACCCCACCACGGCCTCGTACTCCTGAATACCTCCGAGTCGCACAGTGGCAGAGGCTCCAACATCCGGCTGTACCGGCCCGATGGACCACCGACTTCCCACTCCTTCACGGCTCAGGACAACTTCAGGAGCACGGGGTCGACCAGCGCGTTTTCCCGCGCTGCGACTGTCAGGAGCCCCGCAACGGGGTTCGTCAGTGACACTTCCTGGCGAGTGTCGGCGACGTGCGGCACGATCGGCTCGCCTGTAAGCAAGTAGAAGGAGGTGGCGCATGCTGCTGGGGATCAACAAGGTGCGGATCGGGGTCGTAGATCAAGAGCGCGCCAAGCGGTTCTGGGTCGACACATTGGGCTGCGAGCTGGTTCAGGACGCCAGCTACGGTGACGAGCGCTGGCTGGAGGTGCGGTTGCCGGACGACGCCACCCTGATTTTGGAGCGCCACGACGGTGATCCTGACGACGACACGCCCCGGGGCCAACCCAACACCCCGGTCTTTCTCGCCTGCGACGACGTCGACGCAACCTGGCGTGAACTCGTCGAGCGTGGCGTGAACTTCGTGCAAGAACCCACCGATCTCTTCTTCGGCCGCTGGGCCTTGTTCGAGGACGGCCAAGGCAACAGATTCCCGCTGAGCGTCCGGTGACGGATCGGCGGATTCGAGCGGTCATTGCAACAGCAGTGGTCCGATCAGCTCGATCGGCTTGGCGAAGTCTAATTGCTTGCGGGGTCGATCGTTGAGCTCGGCAGCAACGGCGTCGAGGTCGGCTTCGCTGTGTACCGACAGGTCGGTGCCTTTCGGGAAATACTGGCGCAGCAAGCCGTTGCCGTTCGTGTTCTCGTTGGTGCCGCCCTGCCAGCCCCCGGCCGCGCCGCGGACGAACACCACCCCTCCGATACTCAGGTGTGTTGCAACCACCGCATGAACCCGGAGAACCTTACGGACACCCGGCGATCAGTGGTGTGACTCGCCGCGACCTCGACCAGCGGCGTTGCAACGATCAATAGAACCCACGCACCTTCAGTGAGATTTTCACCGTACTAGGTTACTGAGAGAACCCTGGTCAGCGACGTGCCAGCGCATGGCGGTGCGTCGCGCCCGAGACGGTCGGGCGAGGTTGTCTCAGTGGGGGTTCGGCTGTGCGATGGCCGCGTTGATCAATTGGGAGCGCATGTCGCTGTCGGCTTGTTCTCGGTGCGGGGACGCAGTCCGTCTACGAGCAGGTCGAGCAGGCGCTCGACCTGCTGCCGCTGGTCCGGCTGTTGGCAAGCGAGCAGCACCCCGGCGAGGCCGGCGACCACGTCCTCGGCGGAGACATCGTCGCGCAGGCTGCCGGCCGTGATGCCGGCGTCGAGCATGGTTCGGACTGCCGCGCTCAGGTGCTGCCGGGTGTCGGTGGAAGTGATGGCGCCGGAGGCGATTACGGCCCGCAACGTCTCGGCCATGCCCTGCTTGGTGGCCACGAAGTCGGCGTAGTGCCCCATCCAGGCGCGCAGGGCCTGTTCGGGCGGCATCGTGGCGACCAGCTCGTCGGCACCGTCGCACAGGCGGGCCAATTCGTTGCGGTACACCGCCTCGATCAACGCTTCCCGTGATGGGAAGTGTCGGTACAGAGTGCCGATGCCGACACCGGCGTCTCGCGCGATCGCCTCCAGCGCCACCGTCCCCTGCGAGACACGGAAGGCTTCCAGGGCGGTCTCGATAATCCGCTGGCGGTTGCGCTTCGCGTCCGCACGCTCGGCACCGTGAGCACCGTCCGACATAAGTGGAGGATCCTCCGTTTTGGGTGTAAGGTCCGTCGTAGGCGGAGGGTCCTCCGCCTACGACGGACATGCTAGTACGGAGGTAACCGTGATGGCCGAGACCGCGCAGGTGCATCCGAACGGAACCGACGCACCGGGACGCCTCGGCGGCCGGCCCGTGAACCGGGTCGGCTACGGCGCCATGCAACTGGAGAACGCCGAGCGGGAGCAGGCGGTGAGCCTGCTGCGCCGAGCCGTGGAATGGGGTGTCGACCACGTCGACACCGCGCAGTTTTACGGCGACGGCCACGTCAACGAGCTGATCCGCACTGCGCTGCACCCCTACCCCGAGCACCTCGTGGTGGTCAGCAAGGTCGGTGCCGTCCACGACGACGGCGGCCAGTACGGCCTGGCCCCGGCGCAACGGCCGGAAGACCTGCGCGCCAGCGTCGAGGCCAATCTGCGCAGCTTGGGCGTCGAGCGGTTGGATGTGGTCAACCTGCGGCGCCTCGACGGCGGTGGTCCCGGCATCCAGGCGAGCGGGGATCAGCTCGTCGATCTGGACGACCAGCTCGCCGAGCTGGTGGCCCTGCGACAGGAAGGCAAGATCGACGACATCGGGTTGAGCAACGTTACCCAGGACCAGCTCCGGCACGCGCTGCCAATCGGCATCGCGTGTGTCCAGAACTGCTACAACTTGCTCGACCGTTCCGGTGAGTCGGTGCTCGACGAGTGCCGCGCCCACGACATCGCGTGGGTGCCGTTCTTCCCGCTCGGCTCCGCCTTGCCGGGCATGGCCAAAGTCACCGATCATCCCGCGGTGACCGCGGCCGCCGAGCGCGCGGGTGCGACACCGGCGCAGGTGGGCCTGGCCTGGTTGTTGGCCCACGCTCCCCAGGTACTGCTCATCCCCGGCACCACCGACCCCGCCCACCTGGAACAGAACTTCGACGCGGCCGACATTCAGCTCAGCCCCGAAACCGTTGCCGAGCTCGATGAGCTCGGCAACGAATGACCGCAGGACTGCTCCTGATTCACGACCTATTTCATTCAGCGATTCCTTGCGTACAGAGGTTCAGAGCTCGTCGTCGAGGTCGGAGGAGTGTCGCGAACCAGTCGTCGATGTCCGTGCGATCGGATGTAGGGCGCTGTGTTCACAACCCGGCTTCGGTGTCGTCGTAGGCGTCGGTGATGACCAAGGTGTGGGGGTCCAGCCGATCGGCCTGATCGAGGTCGGCCGCCGCGTCCGCCGCGATGTGCTGGACGTGCTCCGGAACCGCGCTGCCCGGGGCTGGCCACGTGGCATCGGTTCTGCTACTGCCGAGCCGGCCCAGAAAGCTGCGTTCTCACTCCGGTCCACAACAGCCCGGTGAGCCCGGATCCGATGGAGACCTTCTTCGCTCCGGTGAGCAGCTCGGGCGGGCAGTGCGGGGGAGTCGAGTCAGTGGTGGTCATCTCTGTCTTTCAGATCAGTTCGCGTGTGTGTTGCTGCCGCGTTGTGCTGATGGTCAGGATTGCGCGGTGGGTTCGGGCGTGCGGAGCGCGGTGACCGCTGAGGCGAACATGGTCGACTTGATCGCCCCGAGCGTGTCGCGGTTCTTGCCCGCGAGGGGACGCACGAGCTCGACCGCCGTGCGCACCACGTCGCCTTCGTCGGCGACCTGGTCGACCAGACCGCGCTCGCGGGCCTGCGTCCCGCCGAAACGCCGCCCTGTCGTCATCGCCTCGACGGCGGCGGCAGGTGTGAGCTTGCCCTGGATCAGCGCGGCCATCCCCGGCGTGAACGGGACGTCGATATCGACTTCTGGGAAGCAGAAGAAACCCCGATCGGCGCGCATGACCCGAAAGTCGTGCGCCAGGGCCAGCATCGCCCCGGCGCCGAACGCGTGGCCGTGCACCGCCGCGACCGCAGGCACGGGCAGCGTCAGCACGCGGGCCAACAGTTCCTGCACGTCGGCACGGTACGAGGCCAGCTGGTCGGCGTGCTCGGTGATCCACTCCAGGTCGAGTCCGTTGGAGTAGAACTTGCCCTGGCCCGTGGTGACGAGCGCCCCGGCATCGGAATGGGCAACCACGGTGTCCAGCGACGCGTTCACCTCGTTGAGCCAGTCCGGTGAGAACCGGTTCTCGTCATCGCCGAGGTCCAGGACGAAGACGCCGTCATCTTCGTGCAACGGGGGCATCGCAGTTCCTTCCTTGTCAGTGGTCGTGGTCGGCTTACCTGTACCTCGGTGGCTCACGATCGAGGATCGCGCGCACGGCCGTTGCGAGACGCGCTCGCACGTCGGCGGTGATCCGCACCGTGCCGTCCGCGGTGACCTGGCTGAGGGCGCGGCGCAGCAGGGCTGTTGGCAGATCCACTACGCAGGTGGTGATCACCTCGACGCTCGGGCCGTCCCGCCGACCCCACAGCGCCGAGGCCAAGCGGCACAGCACCTCGGACACCAGTCTGCGGTCCAACCCGAGCAGCGAGTCGGCGAGCTCCTGAGGGAGATCGGGACCGAGCAACTGCTCCCGGCGCACCGTCATCAACATCCGAGCCGCCGCCGGACGCCGGTCCGCCAACACTGCCGGTGCGTCGGCGGCGGTAACCACCGCATTCACCGCTGCATCGAACCCGGTCGCCGCTGCTGCACCCAGCGCCGCATCGATGAGCTCGCGCTGCAGGTCCAAGAACTCGATCGCGGCCCGCAGCCACATCCGCCCGCGCAGCGCCGCCAACGAGCCGAAGCCGTGGTAGATCGCACCGTTGGGCACGCCGCTCTCCGCCGAGAGCCTGCGCACGGTGAGCCGTTCCGGCCCCATCTCGACGACGAGCCGCTCGGCAACGTCCAACACCTGATCAAGGTCATGTACACGCGGTCGAGGCACGATCGCAGCATAATGGAGCAGGTGCTCCACAATGAAGCCGAGGCACTAGCTCGATCGGCTGGCCCGCTCGGTGCCGGATGCCCGCGCGATCGGCGACGACCTGGCCGAGCGCGGCATCGCGCTGTCGCTGGGCGGGCAGGTCTACGACCTGGCCACCTTCGCCGAGTTCGAGGTCGACCTCCTGCGGATGCGCACCCGTGAGGGCATGGCCGTGGCCAAGGCCCGAGGACCACCGACTTCCCACTCCTTCACGGCTCAGGACAGCTTCAGGAGTCCAGGGCCGTGTGGGCGTGCTGGATGATCGGGATCGTTGTCCGACGAGTGGTGGTGGCGGGTGGAGCGGCTGCGTCCCGGTCGGGGTGTGGCCGTGTCAGGTCTCAGACGTGCCGGCGTTTGCTTGGTAGCTCGGCAGACGCGTCCAATCCAGCTCGTCGACATCGATGCCGAACTCCTCCAGTGTCATGGTCGTCGTGTCTCTTCCGAGCCGGATTCGTCGGATGTGCGTGCCGTCGAGCCATACCTCGATCGTGTCGTCGTTGTCCTGCGCGGTTGTCCGGGCGGTGATGTGTCGCCATGGCCGCGTCGGGTCGTCATCGATTCCGTGGTCCTCCAGCGCTGTGACATCGTTGAGCGTGTCGAACAGCCACAGTGGGGTGACGAACCGCGGTGGTGCTTCGGCGCCGAGGGAGTCGAGCGTGCGCCCAGGGCGGCCGGTCCACACCCGGTCTTCGAGTTGCAGCAGCGCAATGCGGCCCTCGTCGAACATGGCGCGGCGTCCAGCGAGATCGAGGAATCCTTCGGCGTCCAGGCCCTTGGGCAGGCGACGCACGATCGCCCTGGCGAGGACGGGCAGGATCCCGCGGCGTCGCGGCACGGCGGCGTCGAATTTTGCCCGGTTCTGTGCGAAGTCCAGGTGCAGGGTGACGCGTGCCGCACCAGCGGCAACTGTCCGGTCGACCGCATCACGAAGCTGCGTCAGAGGCAGGGCATTGGTCATCGCTCGTGCACTCCTGGGTTCTGTCGTCCCGCAGGGCGGCGCTCCTCGTCGGACTCCACCCCGTTATTTTCCCGCAGGCCGTCTTTCGTCAGCGCCACGGTGAACACCTCACCGACACTGCGGATGCGCTGCCCGGCTGCGGCCTCGGCCGGGTTTTCGTTGCCGTCCCAGAGAGGTCGCCGGGCCGGATCGGTGATCAGCTCACGGACCCGCTGCGCGCCGACCGCGATTGCGGTTGATAGCAGCATGCTTACCGGCACTCCTACTATTCCGGTTTCCTCGATACTTTCGGTGCGGACAACGGCACCAACCTGGCCGGCGCCAGATTGGCAGCCACAGTTGAAGGTGCAGGACCGTGCCTCACGACCGGGCCGGCAGCACGCACAGCTCGTTGCCCGACGGGTCGGTGTAGATCCGCCACGGCAGCTCGCCCCAGTCGGGGTGGAGCTCGCGGCCGCCGCGCTCGGTGATGCCTGCCGCGACCTTGTCGGGATCGTCTCCGGTCTCGAGCCGGATGTCGAGGTGCAGCCGGTTCTTGGCCGTGCCCTTGGGGGCCGGCTCGGGGCGCAGTTCGAGGAGGGGACCTCGCAGCGACGGGTGGCGCAACGTTCGGGGCGCGGACCCGGGCGCGTCGGTCCAGCCGGTCAGCCAGGACCAGAACTCCGCATCGCGGTCCGGGTCGGCGGAGGCGAGTGGGAACGCCGCGATCGGGCCGGTGTCGACGTGCGCTGCCCGGTGCTCCATCACGCAGCAGGAATTGCCCTCCGGGTCGGCGAGCACCGCCCAGGGCACATCGCCCTGGCCGATGTCGAGGTATCGTGCGCCCAGTCCGAGCAGCCGGTCGACCTCGCCGGCCTGGTTGGCCCCGCCGAGGAGGTCGAGGTGCAGCCGCGGCGGCTCGGAGGCCGGCTCGGAAGCGACTCCTGGGAAGCACAAGTCCAGCACCGGCCCGCCCTCGATGGTGAGCCGGGTCTCGACGATGTCAGGCTCGTCGGTGAGCCGCTCACCACCGACCACCGCTTCCCAGAACCGGCCCAGTCGCTGCGGCTCGACCGCGTCGACGATCAAGTTCTCCAGATACATGAACCCACCGTAGGCCGCAGCAAGCGGCGACGATCACACGCCCTCGCTACTTTGCGGCCGGCCGTAGCAACCGGAGCACTGGGCCGACACGAGCGGTGTGCCGCACAGGCCCGCAAGGACAACCTCAGTCCCGTTCCAGGAACGTGCCGCCGGACATTCCGAGAGCTCGGACGGTGTGCAGAAGATGTTCCCGGAGTTGGGTCTTGGCGCGCTCGGGATCGCCATCGCGGATGGCTTCGGCGAGTTGGGTGTGCTGGTGGGTGACGGTGTCTCGGCGGGGTGGTTCGTGGGTGCGGGCGGTGGAGGTGATGCGGAGCTGCCGGTCGCGCAGGGTGTTGTAGAGGTCGGCGACGATGGAGTTGCCTGCTGCGGAGACGAGGTGGGCGTGGAAAGCGCGATCGGATTCGTGCATGTCGGCGTCGGACAGGTCGGTGGCGTCGCAGGCAGGGTGTTCGGTGAGTTCGTGGCCGACCGCGCGCAGCATGTCGGTGCCCTGCCCGGCGAGCTTGTCGATGGCGAAGGTTTCCAGAGCCATTCGTGCTTCCATGAGGGCTTGTGTCTCGGCAGGGTTGACCGGGACGACGAGGGCGCCGCGCTTGGGGTACAGACGCAGGAAGCCTTCGGCTTGCAGCTGCAGGAACGCTTCACGTACCGGGGTGCGTGACATCTGCAGGCTTTGCGCGATCTCTCCTTCGGAGAGGAGAGCACCATCCGGGTAGCTGCCGTCGAGCAGGCCGGCCTTGACGTGCTGATAGGCGCGGTCGGCAGCCGGTGGGGAGTTCGTGCGGCCGGTGCTCGTTCTGGCTGTTGGTTCGGATTCCGGAGATGTTGCGTGCGACACGCGCCCATCGTACTGGCCCACGGCTTGTATCTAAGATGTATACGAGTTTTGGAGGTGGTGGTGCGCGCGACCGCGGTGAAGGTGGACTCCGCAGTTTCGGGATCCGGGCAGACACAGGCTGAGTCTGCGCGTTCATGGCGCGGTGCCTGGGTGGTATGGGGTTTGGGAGTGCTGTGCTACTTCGCGGCTCTGTTCCACCGGGCGAGTCTCGGAGTGGCGGCACCGCAGGCTCTGGAGAGGTTCTCGGCAGGCCCTGCCGTGCTGTCGTTGTTCTCGGCGCTGCAACTCGGTGTGTATCTGGCTCTGCAGGTTCCGTCGGGTCTGCTCGCCGATCGACTCGGACCGCGTAAGGTCATCACCGGTGGCATGATCGCGCTGGCGGTGGGTTCGGCCGTGTTCGGCTTCAGCGGTTCACTGCTCGGCGGTATCGCGGGCCGGATGTTGATCGGTTTCGGCGATGCGTTCATGTTCACCAATGTGCTGCGGCTGGTGGCGCACTGGTTCCCGGCCAACCGGTTCGGCAAGATCGCGGCGCTGACCGGGCTTGTGGGGGGTCTCGGTCAGGTGATGGCCACTGTTCCGCTCAGCGCCGCCCTGTACGACCTCGGTTGGGAGCCGACGTTCGTCGGGGCGGCTGCGTTGACGGCGGTCCTGGCACTGGGGGCTGCCGGAATCATCCGGAACAGGCCGTCGGACACGGTTACTGGTGACGAGCCTGCCGGGAACAATCCCGCCGAGCGGATCGGGCAGGCCTTGCGCACGGTGTGGGCTCAGCGTGGTACGCGCCACTCGTTTTGGGTGCATTTCGTGCTGATGGGCCAGTTTGTGGCGGTGACCGCCCTGTGGGGGCCGCCGTGGCTGACCCGGGCCCAGGGATACGGCAGTGCGGACGCGGGAACGCTGGTGCTGGTGTGTGTGCTCGGGTTCCTGGCCGGATCGTGGCTGGCAGGGCAGTACGTTGCCGGCCGGCCGCGGCGTCGTCAGGCGTGCACTCTGTGGATGTCCTCGGCGGTGGCGGCGACCTGGATGGTGATCATCGGGTGGCCCGGTGTTCTGCCGTTGCCGCTGTTGATGATGGTGTTGATCGTGCTCGGGGCCGGTGGCGGCGCGGCGATGCTGGCGTTCGACGGTGCCCGCTCGGCCAATGCGGCGCACCGGTCGGGAACGGCTTCCGGGGTGGTCAACATGGGAGGGTTCACCGCGGCGGTGCTGATCCAGCTCGGTGTCGGTGGTCTCCTGCGGATGGTCGGGGAGCTGTCGGCGGTGGATGCCTACCGGTGGGGATTCGTGCCGGTGCTGGTTCTCGTCATCGCAGGCACGGTCGGTCAGTGGGTGCGCAGGCTGCCTCGGTGGCAGACGCGGAGACCGGAAGCCGGCATCGCAGCGTTCCCGCCGTCGTGACCGCCACGGCGGCGATCCTCTGCGGAAGTGCTGACGGGTTGCAGTGCCGAGGGGTCCGGCCGCTGTGGGGCAGACCTCGGATGTCTACGGTGTTTGTGTGCCGCTCTCGCCGGAAGACCGATCTTGTTGTTCGTGCTGGGTCGGGTCGAGCATGACCGACTGCGCCAGCATGATCGTTCCGAGTCCGATGAGTGCCGCACCGGAGATCGTGCCGATCAGGAACAGGCCGCTGCGGGCGTGCTCGTCGAACACCGCCAGGCCCCATGCCACCGACACCAGCGGGTTGGTCAGTGTGAATCCCGGTTGGGAGGCAACCAGGTTTCCTGCCTGCAATGCATTCTGCAGCATGAAAAACGAGAGTGGGGCGATGACCGCGACGCCGTAGGTTTGCCAGGTGGTGATCAGGTTGCCGCCGTGGCTGACGGCAGCGCCGATGCCGGCGATCAACGAGGAGTTCAATCCGAATGTCGCCCCGGTCGCGATGCCCAGTAGGGCGGCTCGGTGCTCGTGTCTTCCGTGGTAACCCAGCACCACCAGCGTGATCACCGCTATCACCGTCGCACCGATGCCCAGCGCCCACGTTGCAGCGGGCACGCGCGGGTCGCCGCCGGAGGGAGCCAGGCAGCCGACGAAGGCGGCGAGCCCGGCCGATTGCATGCCGATGGCCAGCCAGTCCCGGCGTGGTATCGGCATCCGAAACGCCCATGATGCCAGGATCAGGGTGAAGGGCAGCTCGGCCACGAGCAGTGGCTGCACCAACGCGAGCTGGGACAGCGAGATCGAGATTCCGTGGAGCAGGAACCCACTGAGCATGGCGAGGATGCCGAGTATCCACGCCGGGCGGCGTACCAGGTCCAGGACCATCCCGACCGAGAACGCGGCCGAATCGGGCTCGTCCTTGGTCGCACGGCGCTGCAGTACTGATGCCGCGGCGTTGAGCAATGCCGCGACGATCATCAGAACGATACCGACCACACCCTTGTGGGTATCCCAGGCTGCGTTGTGCGCAAGCCGTTGGACACGGTCGTGTTCCCGTGGCGGCGGAGACCCTGGTGGTTGCGCGGCGAATCGAGTTCCGGTGGCCGGTGGGCTGCGTTGCTAGGGGGTGGGTCGGTTCCAGGGGCGGGCTTGTTCGAAGGCGTGGGCGGCTTGCAGGACGCGGGCGTCGGCGTGGCGGGGGCCGATGATCTGCAAGCCGACCGGCAGGCCCTCGGAGGTGAATCCGCAGGGGATGCTGGCGGCGGGCTGCTGGGTCATGTTGAACGGGTAGGTCAGCGATGTCCACCCGGTCCATCGGGGGAAAGAGGAGCCGGGGGGCACTTCGGTTCCGGCTTCGAAGGGAGCCACCGGGACGGTGGGGGTCAGCAGCAGATCGTAGGTGTCGTGGAAAAGACCCATACGCAGGCCGAGTTGCATGCGGGTGTTGGTGGCTTCGAGGTAGTCCTGGGCGGAGTAGCTCAGGCCCTGCTCACAGACCTCCCGCAGTCCTGGGTCCAGCAGTGTTCGCTGCTGGCTGCTGAGGTGTTCGATGGATTTGGCTGCTCCGGTGGACCACAGGATGTGAAAGTCGTCGACGGGGTCGCCGAATCCGGGGTCGGCGGGTTCGACCGAGGCGCCGAGTTCCTGGAATACCTGCACGGCACGGGCGACGGTGGTGGCCACGTCGGGGTCGACGGTGGCGTATCCGAGGTCGGAGCTGAAGGCTATGCGCAGACCGCGTACTCCCGCGTCGAGTCCGCCTCGGTAGGAGGCGGTGGGTGGTGCCAGTGCGGACCAGTCGCGGCTGTCGGGTTCGGAGAGAACGTCCATCATCAGTGCCGTTTCGGCGACCGTGGTGGTGAGGGGGCCCGCATGGGCGAGTGTGCCGAACGGGCTGGCCGGGTAGTGCGGGATGCGCCCGTAGGTGGGTTTGAGGGCGCAGATTCCGCAGAAGGAGGCGGGGATGCGGACCGAGCCGCCTCCGTCGGTGCCGATGGCCAGGGGGGCCATGCCGAGTGCGACGGCGGCCGCGGCACCCCCGCTGGATCCGCCTGCGGTGCGGGTGGGGTCCCAGGGGTTGCGGGTGATGCCGGTCAGTGGGTTGTCGGTGACGCCTTTCCAGGCCAGTTCCGGTGTGGTGGTTTTGCCGATGAGTACGGCGTTGTGTTCGCGCATCCGCGCTACCGGTGGCGCGTCGACGGCCCAGGTCTGATTCGCCTCGATGGTGCGGGAGCCGCGCAGGGTCGGCCAGCCGCTGGTGAGGAAGATGTCTTTGATCGAGGCCGGTATCCCGTCGAGTGCGCCGTGGGGGTGTCCGTGGTGCCAGCGTTGCTCGGAGGCGCGGGCCTGGGTGCGGGCGGCCTCGGCGTCGATGAGGCAGTAGGCGTTGACGGTGTCGTTGCTGTCGGCGATGCGTTGCAGGGTGGCTTCGGTGGCTTCGGTGGGGGAGAGTTCGCCGGAGGCGAAGGCGGCCAGCATTTCCGTGGCGGTGAGGTCGGCTGCCGAGCGTGGTGTCTGCGGGGTGGTGTGAGTGGGGTGGGGCGTGTGTGTGGTCTCCGACATCAGGTGCTCTCCGATCCGCTGACGTAGCCGCGTTGCTTGTCGACCACATTGGCCGGGTCGTTGCCGTGGAGATAGCGGCGCAGGTTGGTGGTGAACAGGGTGATCAGGTCCTCGGTCCACCCGATGGTGTCGCCGGACATGTGGGGCGAGATCAACACGTTGGACATGTCCCACAGGGGGGAGGTTTCCGGCAGAGGTTCGATGTCGAAGACGTCGAGGGCGGCTCCGGCGATACGGCCGGCGGTCAAGGCCTCCACGAGGTCTTCCTGCACGACGAGTGATCCGCGGCCGACGTTGATCAGCCGTGCGGTGGGTTTGAACCGGGCGAGTGCGGTGGCGTCGATGAGACCGCGGGTTTGTTCGGTCAGGGGGGCGGCCAGGATGACGTAGTCGAAGGTGCCGAGCACGCCGTGCAGGTCATCGGAGGCGTGGACGTCGCCGAAGTCGGGGTCGTCGGCGCGGGCCAGGCGGCCGGCGCCGGAAACCGACATCCCGGCGGCGGACAGCTGTGCGGCGATGGCACGGCCGATGGGTCCGGTTCCCACGACCAGTGCCGCGGTGCCCTCGATGCGTTCGGTCTCGCGGTGCTGCCAGTGCTTGCCGTCCTGCAGTCGTATGCTGGTGTGCAGGTCTTTGGCGAAGGCCAGCACGGTGGCCAGGACGTATTCGGCCATGGGCCGGTCGAAGATGCCGCGCGAGTTGGTCACCACCACTCCGGAGTGGCGTAGCTCGTCGAACAGCAGCCGGTCGACGCCGGCGCTGGCGACGTGGATCCAGCGCAGGTCGGTGGCGGCGGGCCAGGCTTCGGCGACGGCCTCGGACAGGAAGTGCCAGACGAACAGGACGTCGGCGCCGGGGAGTGCCTGGGGCAGTTCGTCCTCGGTGGCGTAGCGAACGTGGGCGATGTCGTTGATGCCGAGCATCGCCAGGGGATAGGTGCCGTCGTGCAGGATGACGACGGTGGGTTTCGTGTCGGTCATGGTCTGCTTTCGCTGCCGGAAACGAGGAGGATGGGAACACGTCTGGCGGGCGAGGCAGGGATACGCTACGAAGACCCCGTAGGATTGTCAACAATCCTCGGCTTCGGCGCGTCGCCCTGGCGTTCGGCCACCGCGACACGTGGTGTCGCTTCCCGACCGTGCCGCCGGGTCCTGCGACTGTGGCAACCACCCCGGCGGAGTGCCCGACGAGGCCTACGGGGTGGCGAAGAAGGAGACGAAACCGGTCTGGCGGCCGTCGTGGCCGATGATGTGCCCGAGCCGTTTGGCGAAACGGGGCGTGATCCATCGGTCGAGGACGCGGGTGCCCGAAAACTGCGTGGCAAGCAGTGTTTCGAACTGGTCCAGATCTTCGAGGCGGTGCAACCACACCTGGGCGACGAGATTGGCCTCGCTGCCGATGGTGGCGCAGAGCCGGATCTGCGGGAGGCGGGCGATCGCGGCTGCCACTGTCCGCAGGTCCTGCTGCGGGACGTCGAGCCACAGCGTCGCCGCGACCCGCCAGCCGGCGATGTAGTGAGCGACATCGCAGCGTATCGAGGTGAATTTCGAGTCGACGAGTCGCTCGAGCCACCGGCTTGCCGTGCTCACCGAGCATCCGAGTTGTTCGGCCACGGCCGAAGCCGGGAGCCGGGCGTCGGGTCCGAGTATTTTCAACAGTTCGAGATCCCGGGTGTTCGGCCGTGCTCGGCCCTCGCGGGCGGAGGCCGGAGTGAGCTCACGCTGCTGCTGCGGGGAGAGTGCGTTCAGACGCCAGCTGGAGCCTTCGCGGATCACGGAACGGAAGAAGTGCGTGCGGGTCGCCCGGATACCGTCGATCGTGGCGATGGAGGTGACGACATCGTTGTCGAGATCGGCGATGCTCGGTGCCCGCATGGTCAGCATCAGATCGCGACGCCCGGATGTGGCATCGATATTCCACACGGCGGCTCTGCGCATCAGGTGGTCCATGACCGCCTGGCGCCAGCCGGGCAAGCACTCGACCTCGACGAGCGCTCCGGCTTCCCAAGCATGCCCCGTCCAGTCCTTGGTGTTGGACGGATAGCAGCTGAACCACGCCAGACCTTGCCTGCTCAACCGTGCCCAGCGGCGGGTCAGGGTTGACGCGTCGACATCGAGGATACGGGCAAGCCGCGCCCAGGTGACACGTGGCTGGAGTTGCAACGCGTGCACCAGGGCCAGATCCGTCTCGTCCATGGTCGAATATTCCTGCACCGCGCATATCCCAGTGGAATCTTCCTGCGATCGCAAGGAAGGAAACGGCATTTTCGGCATGCTGCCCGGAACCGTTTCGGGCAGCACCCACCGGCGCGCCCCACCAACCCACTACCGGAGGTCGCAGGTGAACACTCCAGGTATCGCGAGCTCGCCGATCCTGTGGATCGCCTCGCTCGGTGTCTTTGTCGTGATCGTGGTGCAGTCCTTCGCCTACTTGCGCGCTGCCCGCCGGGCGGCACCGGCGGTGGGGATGAGCCGCACCGAGCTCGTGGGGGCCTTCCGGACGGGGGCCTTTTCCGCGCTGGGCCCGTCACTGGCTGTGGTGTTCATCGCGATCAGTCTGTTGCCGGTGTTCGGCACACCCGCTGTTCTGCTGCGGATCGGGTTGATCGGCTCGGCCGCTTTCGAGGTGGTTTCCGCGCAGACCGCCGCCGGAACCCTCGGGGTCGAGCTCGGGGGTTCCGGCTACGACAACGGGGTGTTTGCGCTGGTGTTTTTCACGATGAGTCTCGGTGGCGCGGCCTGGATGCTCAGTACGTTGCTCTGTACGCCGATGCTTCGGCGCGCCGACCGCAGGGTCCGCCGGATGAACCCGGTTGTGATGACGATCGTGCCGAGCGCGGCGATGATCGCCGCGTTTTGTTACCTGGGGTTGGAGAAAGTGCAAACGTCGCACATCCACCTGATCACCTACGCCACCGGAGCCGCCGTCATGGCCGGTCTCCGTGTCGCCGCCGCGCGGCTGACGGTGCAATGGATCAAGGAATGGTCGGTGGGCATCGCCATGGCCGCGGCCCTGGTCGCGGCCGGCATCGCGCTGTGAGCCCGGTGCCCGGTTGGGCATCGAACGGCTGCGACCACGGTGCGGTTTCTGCGGCCCGGCCGCGTGCTGTCCCTGCGTGAGTCTTTCCGGTTCCGCACGGCGTTTTCCGAAGGAGCAATCCCCATGTCTTCCGATCCGGTCGTTCTTTTCCGCCGCACCACCTCCCGATGGGGACAGGGCACGATGCTCGCCGGGCTCGTGATCTCGCTGGCGGGCCCGATGTATCTGATGTTCGGCCTGGGATACTGGCCCGGATTCGCTGCGGTGCTGCAGGCGTGGGGCGCCCTGGCCGCCGTCTTCGGGGTGTTGTGGATCGTCGAGCCGATCACGTACTACCCGATGCTCGGTCCCGCATCGACCTACCAGGCGTTCATGATCGGCAATATCTCCAACAAGCTGTTGCCCTCGGCGATGGCGGCGCAGAATGCCGTCGGTACCGAGCAGGGCACGGCCAAGGCCGAGATCACCACCGTCATGGCCATCATCGGTGCGGCCACGGTGCATCTGGTGTCGCTGCTGGTGTTCGTGGGGTTCCTGGGCAGCTGGGTGGTGTCGCTGATCCCGGCGTCGGTGCAGCAGGTCTTCGACTACGTCGTGCCCGCGATTTTGGGGCCGGTGTTCATCCAGGCGGTCATGGCCGCACGGCAGCGGCGCACCGTGCTGATCGCGCTCCTGTGCGGTGCCGCGGGAAGTTTCGTGCTGGTTCCGCTCGTGCCCTCGACCTCCGTCTACGCCATGGCCGTGTGCGCCATCGCGTCCGTGCTGCTGTCCGTGCTGCTGCGCGACACGGCCGAATCCGCCGCTGAAAACGACAAGAGCGAGGTATCCGCATGACATTGTCCGAGACCACGGAGAGCACCACGGCAGGCACGGTCCTCGCTGGCCTGGAGGAGCTGCGCACCGATCTGCACGGCCTCTACCGGCATCTGCACGCCCATCCGGAGCTGTCGATGCAGGAGCACGAGACCGCACGGCTGATCGAATCGCACCTGGAGGAACTCCATATCCCGACTTTCCGGTGCGGTGCGACCGGCGTCGTCGGAGTCCTCGAGAACGGCCCGGGCCCGGTCGTGGCATTCCGCGCCGACACCGACGCGTTGCCGATCGTCGAGCAGACCGGACTCGACTACGCCTCGACGGCGACCGGAGTGCTGCCGGACGGCACCGAAACACCGGTCATGCACGGGTGCGGCCACGACACGCACACGGCATCGCTGCTGATCAGCGCCACACTGCTGGAGCGGTCACGGCACGCCTGGACCGGGACGATCGTGCTGATCTTCCAGCCGGGTGAGGAGACCGCCACAGGCGCCCGGGCGATGGTCGACGACGGGCTCTGGGACCGTGCTCCGCATCCCGAGGTCATCCTGGGCCAGCACGTCGGCCCGGGGCCTGCGGGGGCCGTGCAGTATCGGCACGGAACCGCAGCCTCGATGGCCGACTCGTGGCAGGTGACGATGTTCGGCCGTGGTGCACACGGCTCCCAACCGCACCTGTCCATCGACCCGATCGTGCAGGTGGCCTGCACGATCACGCGGATCCAGACCGTTGCCGCACGCGAGGTCGACCCGATGGACTCGGCCGTGGTGACGATCGGGCGGATCGCCGGTGGGATGAAGGAAAACATCATCCCCGACTCGGCGATGTTCACCCTCAACGTGCGCACCTTCGACGAGCGGGTGCGCCGGCGGGTCCTCGATTCACTGCAGCGCATCATCACGGCCGAAGCCACCGCATCCGGCGCTCCCGAGCCGCTGGTCACCGAGCTCTCCCGATTCCCACGGCTGGTCAACGACGAGACCACCACAGTCCGGACGATGGCGGCACTCGGCGAGTTCTGGGGCAGCGACAGCATCAGCGAGGGGCAACTGTTGATGGGCAGCGAGGACTTCGGGCTGCTGGCCGAGGCGATCGACGTCCCGTACTGCTTCTGGTTCATCGGTGGCACCGAGCCCGAGCTGCATGCCAAGGCCGAGGCCGAGGCCGAGGCCGAGGCCGAGGCCGAGGGGACGATCTCGACCACCGTGGCCGGCAACCACTCACCCTTCTTCGCTCCCGAGCCCGAGCCGACGCTGTCGCGCATGGTCGAGGCAGCCGTCGTCGGCATGTTGACGTTCCTGCAGAACTGAAGGGGTTGTCGGTCCCCTGGCCGGGGGCGGCAACCGTGCTGGTTTCTCGTGGCCCGAGGCGAGTGGGTGAGCGCAGTAAGGATGCTCGGCCGAGCCGGTTCCCGCCCGGGTCATCGGGTTTTCCCCGGCAGCCTGCTTCGACCCGGCGGAGCTGCTATCGAGGTTTTCTCGTCGGTCAGGTCGGCGTGGGCGTGGCCTGTTTGAATTCTCGCCACGTCAACAACGTCGCGGCGGCCAGTGCGATGAACCAGACGATTTGCAGGGCCGTCGATTCCCCGGCCACGGGTACTCCGGTGACGATCACGAGCATCGACAGCAGCTCGATCATCCCGTACTGGGACTGCTCTGTCTCGATCATCGGCTCCTCATAGGGCTCAGGAGGGCACGACGGGCGCGAGCCAGCCGTCCTTGGTGATGGCCCACTCGGCGCTGCGCCTCCAGCCGGTGACACGCAAGTTCCTGTCGACGTGATTCGAGTGGCATGTCGACGACAACGGCACGTCCGTGATGGGAGCGCCCTGGTCATCGCAGACGACGATGCGGGGTGCTCGGCCTGCGCTGACGGTCAGCAGGTGTGCGGTGTTGGTCATTCTGCTCGATGTCTCCCTTCCCGAGGCGTGCCGGTGTGGCGCAAGTTGGTGTGGTGGCATCGCGATACCCATACACACCGGTGCGTATGCCGCGGACGGCACACCGATCCGGCTGTGCTCGCTGCGCCTCGAAGGCGAGTTGTGCCGGTTGGTCCCGCCGGAGACCGAACGTCGCAGGATCTGTGCCCGGGGCCGGCCGGGCAGCGGTTTGCTGTGTCACCGCCGTACTACGAGAAGGTTTCATCTCAAGTGAGGATGTTGAGCCTACGGGGTAACATTGTCGACAATCGACCGACATCGGTGCTTGCGTGGGTGGGCCGGTCATCGCCATGCCCACGAGGGCGTGGCAGCGCTGTTGCGGCGCGGGTGGCCCGGGAAGGCCGCCGCCGGGACATCAGGGGAGACAACACAGCGCCCCGCATTGAGGAGATGGTGAAACGTGCTCGGAATCGACGAGCAGAATCAGCCCGGTGAGTTGGAGCCGGTCCAGCGCAAATCCACGGCGGCGATCGTGGCCGACCAGCTGCGGTCGGCGATCATGTACGGCTCGCTGCCACCGGGCAGTCAGATGGGTGAGGCGGATCTGGCCACCCGGCTGGGAGTCAGCCGAGGCCCGCTGCGGGAGGCGATGCAGCGTCTGGTGCAGGAAGGCCTGCTCCACAGCGAACCGCACCGGGGTCTGTTCGTGACCACGATGGATGCCGAGGATATCCGCGATCTCTACACTGCGCGGCTGGCGGTGGAACGAGCCGCCTGTGAACGCATCATCCGGGATCACCGGGTGGAGGCGGTGGCCGAGTTGACCGCTGCCCACGCCCGGATGGTCTCGGCGGCGACCACCGGCGACCGCAGCGAGCTCACCGATGCCGACCAGGAGTTCCACGAGACGCTGGTGCGAGGCTCGCACAGCCCGCGGCTGCAGCGGATGGCCCGGACACTGCTGGTGGAAAAGCGGATGTGTCTGACCGCGCTGCAGGACAAGTACCCGGCCGATGCGCAGGCCCTCATCGATGAGCACCGCGGTCTGGTGGAGGCGGTCGAGGCCGGTGACGAGCCGTTGCTGCTGTCGCGGCTGGAGGCACACATGAACGACGCGCTGGACCGTCTCAACGGTTCCCTGGCCGAGTAGGACGGCAAGACGTCTGCTTACCTGTCGAGGCAGGCGGTGATGTCGTGCCTGCGCGACACGCTGCGCGAGCTGCCTATGCCGAGTCGAGCAAACCCGGACGGCACGCGCAGCAAGTCCGGTTCGGGCTGCCCACGCTGGGCAGGGGCAGCCCGAACCGAGTCGGTGGCTTCACACACCACCGACGGCGACGTACTTGGTCTCCAGAAATTCCTCGATGCCGACCTTGCCGCCTTCGCGGCCCAACCCGGAGTGCTTGACCCCGCCGAACGGAGCCGCCGGATTGGACACCACACCCTGGTTGAGCCCGACCATGCCGGTCTCCAGAGCTTCCGAGACTCGAATCCCCCGATGGAGATCCTGGGTGTAGACGTAGCTGACCAGGCCGTATTCGGTGTTGTTGGCCTCGTCGAGCACGGCCTGCTCATCGGTGAAGGTGGTGATCGCCGCCACCGGCCCGAAGATCTCCTCGCGGGTCAATCGAGCGTCGGCGGGCACGCCGGTCAGCACGGTCGGGGGGTAGAAGTGGCCCTGGCCTTCGCCGCGTCGACCGCCGAGGACGACCTCGGCGCCGCGTTCGACGGCGTCGGTGACCAGCTCGGTGACCTTGTCGCACTGGTCGGCATCGATGAGGGGGCCGACCTCGATGTCGTCACTGACGCCCCGGCCGATCCGCAGGCTGCGCATCCGGTCGGTGAGTTTGCGGGAGAACTCCTCGGCGACGTCGGCGTGCACGTAGAAGCGGTTGGCCGCCGTGCACGCCTCCCCGATGTTGCGCATCTTGGCCAGCATCGCGCCGTCGACGGCGGCATCGACATCGGCGTCGGCGAAGACGAGGAACGGGGCGTTGCCGCCGAGTTCCATGGACGTCTTCAAGACCTGCTCGGCCGATTGCTCGATGAGCCTGCGGCCGACTGCGGTGGAGCCGGTGAAGGTGAGTTTGCGGGCGCGCGGATCGCGGATGACCGGTTCCATCACCCGGCCCGCGCTCTGGGAGGTGATGATATTGAGGACCCCGTCGGGCAGGCCCGCCTCGCTGAGGATGGCAGCCAGAGCCAGCATGGTCAGCGGAGTTTGGTGAGCGGGTTTGAGCACCATCGTGCAGCCGGCGGCGATGGCGGGGCCGATCTTGCGGGTGCCCATGGCCATGGGGAAGTTCCACGGGGTGATCATCACCGCCGGGCCGACCGGTTGGCGCATCACCAAAAACCGGCCCTTGCCGTTGGGGGCGACCGCATAGTCGCCGTCGATGCGCACGGCCTCCTCGGCGAACCACCGGAAGAACTCGGCGGCATAGGTGATTTCGGCGCGGGATTCGGCCAGCGGCTTGCCCATTTCCAGGGTCATCAGCAGCGACAGATCCTCGTGGCGGGCGGTGATGAGTTCGAACGCCCGCCGCAGGATCTCCCCGCGCTGACGGGGCGGGTGCTGGGCCCAGTCGTGCTGGGCCTGGTCGGCGGCGGCCAGCGCGGCCAGCCCGTCGTCGGCGTCGGCGTCGGCGACCGTGCACAGCGTCCGGCCGGTGGCGGGGTCCTCGACGTCGTAGGTGCGGTCCTGGCCGGCCGAGCACCATTTCCCGCCGATGAACAGTTGTTTGGGGGCAGCCTCGACGACGGTGGTTTCCCGGGGGTGGGATGGCTGTTCGTGCGCGCTCATGGTCGTGGGATGGCCCTTCTTGGCTCGGCGGTGGACAGGAAGCAACCGTGATGGTTGCATGTCAGCAGAAATTGTCAACAATCATACGGGTCGTGCGGTGGTGGGCTCGCGCGCTGGCGGCGCGGCCTGTCCGGGAAAGGTTGGAGTCGATCATGGCTGAGCTCTCGCCGGTACTGAAACAGGCCACGCCGGTGCTGGCCGCTCGGGGCGACGGTGTCCACCTCTACGATGAGGACGAACGCCGCTACCTCGACTTCACCGCCGGGATCGGAGTCACCAGTACCGGCCATTGCCACCCGCGTGTGGTCGAAGCCGCCCAGCAGCAGGTGGGTACCCTCATCCACGGCCAGTACACGACCGTGATGCACCGGCCGCTGCTGCAGCTCACCGAGCGGCTCGGCGAGGTCCTGCCCGCCGGGCTGGACCGGCTGTTCTACGTCAACTCCGGCAGCGAGGCCGTGGAAGCCTCCGTGCGCCTGGCGCGCCAAGCCACCGGACGTCAGAACATCGTGGCGTTTCACGGCGGCTTCCACGGCCGCACGATGGGTGCCGGTGCCTTGACCACCTCGGGGGTCAAAACCCGAGCCGGGATCGGGCCGATGATGCCGGGCGTGGTCTTCTCCCCGTTCCCGGAGGCCTATCGTCACGGGTGCTCGGAGGCCGAGGCGGTGCGGTTCGCCCTGACCGAACTCGACCATGTGCTGGCCACGGCCAGCGCTCCTGCCGACACTGCCGCGTTCATCGTCGAGCCGGTCCTCGGCGAAGGCGGCTACATTCCGGCGCCGCCGGAGTTTCTGGCCGGGCTGCGCGAGCGCGCCGACCGGCACGGGGCCCTGCTGATCGTCGACGAGGTGCAGACCGGAGTGGGCCGCACCGGCCGGTTCTGGGGCATCGACCATGCCGGTGTGCGCCCGGATGTGGTGCTCACCGCCAAGGGCTTGGCCAGTGGTTTTCCGCTGTCGGCGATGGCGGCCTCGGACGAGCTCATGGCGCGGGCCTGGCCGGGTTCGCAGGGCGGCACCTACGGCGGCAATGCCGTGGCCGCCGCCGCGGCCGTGGCCACCCTGGATGTCGTGCACGAGGAGGGGCTCGTGGCCAATGCCGCCGAGCAGGGCGACCGGCTGGCCGAAGGACTGCGCAAGGTCGCCGCCGAGCACCCCGTGATCGGCGATGTGCGGGGCCGGGGACTCATGGTCGGCAACGAGTTCACCACCGGCGACGGCAAGCCGGACACGGCCGGTGCCGCCCGGGCGCAGCAGGCCGCCGCCGAGCGGGGACTGTTGCTGCTGACCTGCGGCCCGCACGCCAACGTGGTGCGGATGATCCCGCCGCTGGTGGTGACCACCGAGCAGGTCGATGACGCGGTATCGATCTGGGCCGAGGCGGTCGAGGCGGCCATGACCGGGTGAGCGCCGCGTGTCTTCGGCGACCGTGGGGCTCGAGGGACCGGATTCGGGATCTGCCTTCCTCCGAGCCCTGTCCGGCCTGCGGTGATCGTCGCCGCAGGCGGACGCGCACCAGTGGGCCTGTGGGAAGGTGTGGCGTTTCTGGGATGCTTCCCGGGAAGGTCGGCATGGCAGACGATGCCGGCGAGGCGAATCCCGCGGGTGTGAGGTCATGAACGATTGGTCGGCCAACCAGCCGCCCCGAGGTCGGCGGCCCCGACCGAACCGGCCGCAAGGACAACCAGGACAGCCGGGGCAAGCAGGTTACGACTACTACCACGGCGCCGACCGGCCCCAGCAGGCTCGAACACAACCCATCCGGTCGCAGGGCGGTCCACCCCCGCCACCACAGCAGCCCGGCACGGCGCGGCCTCCGTCCACGGGGGGAACTCCCCCGTCGCCGCGGCCGACGACGAAGCCGAGAAACAAGCGGCGGTGGCCGCGCCGTGCCGGCATCGCGGTGGGGCTCGTGGTGGTGCTGCTGGCCGCTCTGGTGTTCTACGTCGACAGTGTGCTGCAGCGCACCCCGGCCCTGGCCGACTACGAGGGCCGCATCCCCGACACCCCGGGCACGAACTGGCTGTTGGTGGGCTCCGACAGCCGCCAAGGCCTCGACGAGTCCCGGCGTGAGGAACTCTCCGCAGGCGACGCCGGGGGACGCCGCACCGACACCATGATGCTGGTACACATCCCCGCCGGACAGGGTCAGCCGTCCCTGATCAGCCTGCCCCGGGATTCCTCGGTGCCGATCGCCGGGCACGGACGAGGCAAACTCAATGCCGCTTTCGCCTACGGTGGCCCGAAACTGCTCGTGCAGACCGTGGAGACGATCACCGGTGTGCATCTGGATCACTATGCCGAGATCGGCCTCGGCGGCTTCGCCGAGTTGGTCAACGCCGTCGGCGGCGTCGAGATGTGCCTGGACGAACCGCTGCGCGATCCGAAGGCCGGTATCGACCTGGCCGCCGGGTGCCAGCACCTCGACGGGGCCCAGGCGCTGGGATTCGTGCGCAGCCGCGCCTTCGCCGAAGGGGACCTGCAGCGGGTGGAAAACCAGCGCAAACTCCTCGGCGCACTGATCGGCAAAGTCACCAGCCCGGCCACCCTGTTCAACCCGCTGCGCATGTTTCCCCTGATTTCCGGGATCGGCGACACCTTCCTGATCGACAACAACGACCACATCTGGCACCTGGCATGGCTGGCCTGGACCATGAACGACATCAGCAGTGGCCAGGGCATCACCACCACCGTGCCGATCGCCGGGTTCGGCAGGCTCAACGGCCAGTCGGTGGTCAAGTGGGACTCGCCGCAGGCCTCGGCGATGTTCGAAGCCATCGCCAACGACCGGCCCATCCCTGCGAGAGTGGTGCCGAACTGACCGGCCTTTTCAGCGGGTGAATTGCTTGAGCTGGGCCATGCTGCCGTTGAAGGTGTTCTGGTCGCCGGGAAACGTTCCGTGGTCGTTGAACTGCCAGATGGTGTGGTAGTTCCACCCGGCGGGCAGCGCCCCGACCTCGGGCCCGTACCGGGCGACCCACAACGGGTGCGTGGCGGCGAAGCCCTCAGCACCACCGGTGCAGGTGTTCCACCAGTGGCGAGTGGTGTAGATGGCCGGATACCGACCCGTGCGGGCACGGTAGGTGGTGCTGAAATCGGTGATCCACCGGGACATCTCCTGCGGGCTCAGCCCATAGCACATGGGGCCGTATGGGTTGTACTCGATGTCCAGGGCCCCGGGCAGCGTGCGCCCGTCGGCCGACCATCCGCCGCCGTTGTCGACGAAGAAGCGGGCCTGGGCCGCCCCGCTGGAGACATTGGGCAGCGCGAAGTGATAAGCCCCGCGGATCATGCCGACCCGGTAGGAGCCGTTGTACTGCTGGGGGAACACGGGACTTTGGTAGGTGGTGCCCTCGGTGGCCTTGACGTAGGTGAAGCGCGCCCCGGCCGCCCGGGCTCGATCCCAATCGACGCGGCCCTGGTGCCCACTGACATCCATGCCGGCCACGCCCTCGGTGGAGGAAGCAGGCAACGCCGACCGGGGGCTTCTGCGGTGGCCGAGGCTGTAGCCGGCCCAGGCGCCATAGGGTCCGCGAGGATCCAGCAGCGGCGCAGTGCGCCCGGCAGCGGACCCACCGGACTGGGCAGCGGCACCGGTCACACCGGGAGTGGCCAGGGCGACCAGCATCGTCGACACGGCCACGGCCACCCGGCGGGTCGTGGACGAACAGCGGGGCAGCACTCGGGCGGGACGCGCAGAAGGTTTGATGCACGGCAGTACCACTCGGTTCGCCTCCTTGGAGGTCCGTTGCCGGGCCACCGCGCGGCGAACGACGTCGCCACCGCCGGCCCGTCACACAGAGTGAGAGATCATGTGCGAGGCGCAAGAATAACCCGATCTTGCCGGCTTCGCCGCGTGAAGCACGCCGGTGGCCGCCGGTGCCGGCGAAACCACGGCGGCGAAGGCATTTCCGGTCCTGGCCGCAGCCGCCGGCACACCGCACCATCCCGGTGGCCGCCGAATCGCGCTCGCCCGGGCCGGCATGCAGCGTGAGCTGCGCCTCGACAGTGGATATTCACCGCGCTGTCGGGTAGTTGTCGGGAGATGGCACAGCGAACAGGCAGTCAGGGCGGCCGGGGTGGCCGCGGCCCGAGCAAGACCGCAAACCGGCGTGATGCCACCGGTTTGCGCCAAGAACTGCGCGGCATGCACGGATCCAGCTACGGCCGGTACAAGTCACTGACCGGGACGTGGAACTTCGACGGTTTCACCCTGGAGGTCCAGAAAGTCCAGCCGGACCCGTACGCGCCTGCCAGCCGATGCCAGGTGCGGGTCTCGGCCGAAACCGCCGGGTTCCCCGAGAATCTGTGGTCCACCACGGTGCGGGCACGGGGCCTGGCCGGGGTGCTGCTGCGTGCCGTGGACCGGCAGTTGCGCAACAGTCACCTGCGTGTGGATGCCGGCCACCAGCAGGTGCTGGACCGCAGTGCCTGCCAGATCGTCGACGGGCAGGTGGTGGTGCGGCTGGGCATCGACCTGCCCGGCAAGGGACGCACGATCGACGGTAAGCAGGCCGAGCAGGCGCTGTGTGTCGATCTGCCCGAGGCCGTCGAGGCGGCGTTGCGGTGGTCGAGTGCCGACCAGCAGCGGGTACGTGACTTCGTGGAGTCGATCGAGGACACCGACGCGCTGCGCAGGCAGCTGCCCGAGCTGGGTCTGGTGGCGTTCGTGGCCGACGGTGCGGTGCTGCCGCGGCGCAGCGGTGTCGACGACCGCCCGCTGCCGGATGGGTTGGCGTTTTCCTCGCCGGACTCGCTGCGGGTGGAGGTCGATCTGCCGCACCGGGGCCGGATCAGCGGCATGGGGGTGCCCGAGGGAATCAGCCTCATCATCGGTGGGGGGTTTCACGGTAAGTCCACGCTGCTGCGCGCTCTGGAAAACGGTATTTACGATCATGTGCCCGGTGATGGCCGGGAGCTGGTGGTCTGCCGTAACGACACGGTCAAGGTCCGCGCCGAGGACGGGCGCCGCGTGCACCGGGTGGATGTGAGCCCGTTTGTCAGTCACCTGCCCACCGGCACCGACACCAGCGACTTCTCCACCGACAACGCCTCGGGATCGACCTCGCAGGCGGCATCGCTGGTGGAGTCGGTCGAGGCGGGGGCACGGGTGCTGCTGCTCGATGAGGACACCGCCGCGACGAACCTGATGATCCGGGATGCGCGGATGCAGTCACTGGTGGCCAAGGAATCCGAGCCGCTGACTCCGTTTTTGGATCTCATCCGGCCGCTGCACCGACAGCGAGGTGTGTCCACGGTGCTGGTCATGGGCGGCTCGGGCGACTACATGGATGTGGCCGACCGGGTGTTGATGATGGATTCCTACCGGGCCTACGAGATGACCGACCGCGCACGCGAGGTCGCCGCCAGCCCGACCGGGCGGCATGCCGAGGCCGAGCACTTCCCCGCACTGCGGGCCCGCGTGCCCGACCCGAGCTCGATCGGCACCGACCGCCCGAAAGTGCGGTCCCGCGGCACCGATGCGCTGACCCTCGGTGATTCCACCGTGGAACTGCGGGCGGTGGAACAACTGGTCGACCCCAGCCAGGTCACCGGGATCGGTTTGGCGCTGGTGACCTGTGTGCGTGCGGGGCTGTTGGACGGCACCCGCACGGTGGCCGAGATCCTGGATGCCTTCGACAGCACTGTCGACAAGCGCGGCATCGCCGCGGTCGACGATCGCTTTGTGGGCGACTTCGCCGTTCCCCGCCGGTTCGAGCTGGCCGCGGCGCTGAACCGGCTGCGCACCCTGCGCGTGGGCGCCTTCCGCCAGTGACGACCGGCGCGGACGGCGTGCGGGGCCGGGCCCAGGTTTCTCCCGGTCCGGGGCGGGGCACCATCGTGGCACCCGCGGTTCTCGCCGCGACCACGCTCACCCCGAGCGAGATTCCTGCAGGAGGCATCCGATGTCCGATCCGGATCTGCCTGAGCACGGCTTCACCGACCGGCGCCATGGCGGAGCTGTCCTTGCCGACTACATCATCGCACGGCCCTGGACCGATCCCGTGGTGATCGGCCTGGCCCGCGGTGGGGTGCCGGTGGCCGCGGAGGTGGCCCGGGCGCTGCGGGCCCCGTTGCGGGTGGGCGTGGCTCGCAAGATCGGAGCTCCGGGCCAGCCGGAACTGGCGTTGGGCGCGGTCACCGCGCACGGGCCTGCCACTTACGACCCGCGGCTGCTGCAGGCCTTTCACACCGACGAGGACGAACTCGCCTCCGAATGCGCCCGCGAAAAGGAGGAGGCCCGGCGGCGTGAGGAGCTCTACCAACGGGGTCCGACCTCGGTGCCGTTGGGCGAGCGCGATGTTCTGCTCGTCGACGACGGTCTGGCCACCGGCGCCACCGCCCGGGCCGCCGTGCGCATGGTGCGCCAGTACTCGCCCCGCAGCATCGTGCTCGCCAGCCCGGTGGGGGCCACCGAGGCGGTGACCGCCCTGGAGCAGGAGGCCGATTCGGTGCTGTGCCTGCTGCAGCCGAGCGCGTTTCGCGCCGTCGGGCACTGGTACGAATCTTTCCCGTCCACCGAGGACGCCGAGATACTCGAGTTGCTGCGGGAGTTCGCCCCGGGCTGATCCCACCCGGGGCCGCACCGGGGGAGGCGGTTATTCGGGGGTCTCGTCGGAACGGGGCGGAGTCGGGCGGATTTCGGTGTCGGGATCGTCGTCGGCAGGAGGTTCGGCATCGAGGTCCTCCTGGGAGCGGGTGGGGTGGTTGCCCTGCAGCAGTCCTTCCACCTCCTCTTCCAGCGCGTCGTCCTGGCGGGGATTGTGCTTGTCGCTGCCTCGTTGCACGATGGTTCTCCTTTCGTCCTCACCCGGGTGCTACCCACTTTCGGGGGTCACCAACCCGGGCGAGACCTGGTGGCGGTGCAGGCCCGCGGCGGTTTGTCCCCCGGAGTTGGTGGATATTCCCGGGCTCGGCAGATCCGACACGCCGAAAGGGGACACCGACCATGAAGGCAGTGACGTGGCACGGCAAACGTGATGTGCGTGTGGATTCCGTGCCGGATCCGACCCTGCAGCAACCCACGGACGCCATCGTGCGCGTGACCACCACGGGCATCTGCGGATCCGATCTGCATCTGTACGAGGTGCTGACCCCGTTTCTCGACGAGGGCGACGTGCTCGGCCATGAACCGATCGGCATCGTCGAGGAAGTGGGCAGCCAGGTGACCGCGATCGCCCCGGGTGATCGCGTGGTCGTGCCGTTTCAGACCTCCTGCGGGGCCTGTTTCATGTGCGACCGGGGCCTGTACTCCCAGTGCGAGACCACCCAGGTCCGTGAACAGGGCATGGGCGCGGCTCTGTTCGGCTACACCAAGCTCTACGGGCAGTTGCCCGGCGGGCAGGCCGAGTATCTGCGGGTTCCGCAGGCCCAGTTCAGTCACATCAAGGTTCCCGACGGTCCCCCCGACGATCGGTTCGTGTACCTGTCCGATGTGGTGCCCACCGCCTGGCAGGCGGTGGACTACGCCGACATCCCGCCGGGCGGCAGCGTCACCGTGCTCGGTCTGGGACCGATCGGCAGCATGGCCTGCCGGCTGGCGCTGCAGCGCGGCGTCGGCCAGGTGATCGGGGTGGACCTGGTGCCCGAACGCCTGGAGAGGGCCCGTGCTCACGGGGCCCAGGTGCTGGATCTGCAGGAGCACAGCGGCGGCAGCACCTCCTTGGGCGAGGCGGTGCGTGAGCTCACCGACGGGCGTGGCACCGACGCGGTCATCGATGCGGTGGGGATGGAAGCCCACGGCTCTCCGGTGGGGCGGCTGGCCCAACAGATGGCCGGGGCCCTTCCCGCCGGTGTGGCGGCGTCGATGATGAACCGCATGGGCATCGACCGGATGGGGGCGCTGTATCAGGCCATCGACGTGGTACGCCGGGGCGGAACCATCTCGCTCAGCGGGGTCTACGGTGGTCAGGCCGACCCGATGCCGATGATGACCCTGTTCGACAAGCAGATCACGTTGCGCATGGGTCAGGCCAACGTCAAGCACTGGATCGACGACGTGATGCCGCTGGTGACCGACGACGCCGACCCGCTCGGCTTGGAAAGCTTCGCCACCCACCGGATGCCGCTGCAGCGGGCCGCGGAGGGCTACGAGACCTTCCAGAACAAAACCGACCAGGCGATCAAGGTATTGCTGCAGCCCTGAACACGTCTTCGTGCCCGCCTTACCAGGACAGGTCCCTGCTGCGGTGTGCGGCGATGCCGATCGTGGTGAGGACAGCGGCGGCGATGAGCAGCGCGACGAGGCCGGTGGGAGTGACTGTGGCTGCTGCCACGGCCGAGGTGTGTGTGAACGGGGACAGGCCCAGTACCTGCGGGGGCAGACCCAGCGGGCCCAGCGCCTCGACCGCTCACCACACGACCTCGGCGTGCACATCACGGCCTCGGCCACCATCGGAGCGGTCATGGGCACACTCCGACACTGGCACCGAGCCGACTTCGCCTACCCACTCCAGGACGCCCTGGAGCAGACATTCCGCATGCTGGAGGACCTCAAACCGCTCTGACCCGCAGCGACAGGCACCCACGCCACCAACAGGTGCGCCCATCCCTTCCGGAAACCGCCCACCACGGGCAGCCGCGTGTGCCGAGGCCGCCCGCGACGGACATGCTAAGGATCATGGCCGAGCAAACAGGACAGCACCCGTGGGTGTCGTGCACCACCGACTACGGGCTGGCCGACGGATTCGTCGCCGCCTGCCACGGTGTGCTGGCACGGTGGGCACCGCAGGCACGGATCCTGGACATCACCCACCGGATCCCACCGCAGGACGTGACAGCCGGGGCGGCGCGTGCGCATCAGCCAACGGCCGACGTTTTCCCCCGCGCACCGGGCGGTATCCGCAGGTATGGGCTCCTTGCGCAGCTTTCCGTTTCGTTTCACCCCGGCGTATCGGCTGGCCGGATTCCCGTTCGGCGTGACCAGGGCGACGACACGAGTCGAGGTCACCGGGGGAGACCTGGTGGTCCGCTTCGGCCCCTGGTGCCTGCGCACCCCGGTGAGCAACATCGTGGCCACCACGATCACCGGACCGTTCGCGTTTGCTCTCACGGCCGGCCCGGCGCGCCTGTCCCTGACCGACCGCGGCCTGACCTGTGCCACGAACGGCCGGCGTGGCCTGTGCGTGCAGTTCGCCGAGCCGGTACGCGGCCTGGATCCGTTCGGGCTGCTGCGGCACCCGGCCGTGACGGTCACCGTGGCCGACTACCGCGGCCTGGCCCGGCTCCTGCGCCGCAAGAGGGTGCTGCGACCACGCCGGTGAGTCACCACCTGCGGCAGGCCTGTCACAGCTGCTCGCGCACCCCGGCCTCGTTGCCGATACCGACAAGCTGCTGTGCCGTCGGCCCCCGCATCGATGTGCTGCCCATACCCCTGCGCAGCACGGGCAGCACCGTGCGGCCCCGGACGTCTTCCAGCGCCAGGGCCAGCGCGGCGTACCACGCCAGGGCCAGCAGCACCACGCCCACGATGCCGGATGCCCACCGCACCGACGGGTCGGTGGTGACCTGGTAGAACCCGCTGAGCAGGAACCGCACCGCGGCGGTGAACAGCACCAGAGCCGGGACGACCTTGCCGAAGGAGGCCGCCAGCGCCGGAATCACGAGAGCGGCACCGGCGAACAGCAGCAAAGCCCCGACGGCCGCACTGGTGGTCCCGGGCGGGTACAGGAATTTGATAATGCCGGTGGTCAGCCAGCTCACCGCGAGCACACCCATGCCGGTCGCGGCCGCTGCGTCCCGCGCCAGGAACCCGAAGATCGAGGCGAGCAACTGCAACGGGAACCCGAACAGCGCCAGGGCCAGCGCCACGGCGTCCGTCTCGGCGGGGGCGAACCACTCCAGTTGCAGCCCGCTGAGCACGGTCGTGGCTCCGCCGAGCGCGAGAAACCCCAGGGCCATCGGGGAGGCAACCGGCCGCAACACGATCCGGGCCATGGCCGCGTTGTCGCCCGCCGATTGCTGTGCGGCACTCTCGCCGGACATGCCTCACTTCCCTTCCGGGCCGATGTCGACCACGGGCACCGCAGCGCAGGCTGCGTGCCATCCTTACTGTGCACCAGCACCGGGCCCACGGCAGCCGGAGGTAGGCTTCCACGAGCCCGGGTGATACGGCCACGGCACATCGACAGGAGGCGCAGGCAATGACGGTTCGCAGGCTCGGTTTCCTCGCCGTGCGCACCGCGGTGTTCGTGGCCGCGGCCTGGGCCATGGCCGTCGGCACCGGATGGGCCATGCCTGCGGTGGTGGCCGTGGCCTTGACCACGGCAGCGCTGGCGGTGCAGCTGGCCGGCATGGTCTGGCTGCGCCGCAGGCAGCAGGACTCGGTCCCACGAGCCCCGAGCGAGCAGGACTCGGCCAAGCACTAGCCGGACCTGACGGTGACCGCGCCCACCGTGGTTCCGCCGCAGGCCGGCCAACGGGCAAACGCGCCCGGGATGATCGTTTCGGCGATCGTCGTTGTGGGTAGTCCGACCGTGCATTGACGGCACTGCCACCACGAGGAAAGGGTCGCGTTCGATGGCACGCAATCTCGCCCGCAAACTCATCGCCTCGCACCTGGTCGAAGGGGATATGTCGCCGGGTTCGGAGGTGGCGGTGGCGATCGATCAGACGCTGACCCAGGACGCCACCGGCACACTGGTGATGCAGGAACTCGAGTCGCTGGGGCTGCGCCGGGCCCGCACCGAAGTCAGCGTGCAGTATGTCGACCACAACATTCTGCAAACCGACGAGAAAAACGCCGAGGACCACGAGTTTCTGCGCTCGGCCGCGCAGCGCTACGGGATCTGGTTTTCCAAACCCGGAAACGGGGTCTCGCACCCCACGCACATGCAGCGGTTCGGGATTCCGGGCAAGACGATGGTGGGCTCGGATTCGCACACCTGCGCGGCCGGCTCGCTGGGCATGCTCGCGATCGGTGTGGGCGGGCTGGAGGTGGCCCTGGCCATTGCCGGGCAGCCGCTGCGGATCCGGATGCCCGAAATCTGGGGGGTACGGCTGACCGGGGAGCTGCCGCCCTGGGTTTCGGCCAAGGACGTGATCCTGGAGATGCTGCGCCGCCACAGCGTCAAAGGCGGCGTGGGCCGCATCATCGAATACCACGGTCCCGGCCTGGCCGGACTGTCGGCCATGGACCGCCACGTCATCGCCAACATGGGCGCCGAACTCGGCGCGACCACCACGGTGTTTCCCGCCGACGAGGCGGTGCGCGAGTTCCTGCGCAGCGAGGAACGCGAGGACGACTTCGTCGCGTTGACCGCCGACGACGACGCCGACTACGACGTCACCGACGAGATCGACCTGTCACAGTTGCAGCCGCTGATCGCCGCCCCGTCGGCACCGGACAAGGTCACCCCGGTCAGCGAGGTCAGTGGCACTTCCATCAGCCAGACGGTCATCGGCTCTTCGGCCAACCCCGGGCTGCGGGACTTCGCCATCGCCGCGGCCATGGTGCGCGGACGCCAGACCAGCGACGCGGTCAGCTTCGACATCAACCCCACCTCGCGGGAAATCCTGGAAGATCTCACCCGCATGGGCGCGACCTTCGACCTGATCACCTCGGGTGGGCGCATCCACCAGTCCGGCTGCATGGGCTGTATCGGCATGGGCCAGGCCCCGGCCGTCGGGCAGAACTCCCTGCGCACCTTTCCCCGCAATTTCCCCGGCCGCTCGGGCACCCCGGAGGACTCGGTGTGGCTGTGCTCGCCGGAGACCGCCGCAGCCTCGGCGCTGACCGGCACGATCACCGATCCGCGTGTTTTCGCCGAGCAGACCGGAATGGAATATCCGAAACCGGCCCTGCCCGAGACCGCCTCGGTCAACACCTCCATGCTGCAGGCCCCGCCCGACGAGCAGGAGGCCCTGTCGGTGCAGCCGATCAAGGGGCCCAACATCTCCGCACTGCCGGAGTTCCCACCACTGCCGCACCGCCTGGAACTGCCGGTGCTGCTCAAGACCGGCGACAACGTCTCCACCGACGAGATCTCCCCGGCCGGAGCGCGGGCGCTGCCGCTGCGGTCCAACATTCCCGCCCTGGCCGAGTTCACCTTTACCCGCCTGGATGCAACCTACCCGGCCCGGGCGCGGGAGCACCGTGACTCCGGCGGGCACATGGTCGTCGGCGGGGCCAACTACGGGCAGGGCTCCTCCCGCGAGCATGCTGCGATCACTCCTCGCCACCTCGGTTTGCGCGTGGCGCTGGCACGGTCGTTCGCCCGGATCCATTGGCAGAACCTCATCAACTTCGGAATCCTGCCCGTGGAGTTCACCGACCCCGGAGACTACGACCGCATCGAGCAGGGAGACACCCTCGTCTTCGACGAACTGCACGAGATTCTCCCCGCCGGCTCCGAACTCACCGCGCACAACACCACCCGGAAGGAGACCTACCGTCTCCAGCACCGGCTTTCGCTGCGGCAGGTCCGCGCGGTCCTGGCCGGAGGGCTCATTCCGATGCTGGCCGAGCACGCTTAACAGGCCGCTCGGCCGCTCGGCCGGTTGTGTGCGCAGCGCAAGCCGCCGAGGCCGTTCCCGTGGCCGCCGGTGCGGTCACGGGGACCGACGCCCTCCCCGGTGCACCCCACGGCAATGTCACTCGAACGTGTCAGAGCTTGTTGCTGTGACGTGCGGATCCTAGGGTGGAAGTGCGGTTGAGCACACAGCCACGACTATCACCGCCCTGGCGAAGACGCGAGTCGAACTCGCGAACACATGGCTTGACTAACCGAACGTCGAGCCTGTCCACGCGGCATGTCCGCACGAGCGCCGGCGGCCCTACCGAGGGAGGTAGCGTGATTCTTTCGCACTCGTCTGCGAACTCACCCGCCCAGGGTGGTGACGCGGCGACCGCCCCTCCACGAGACACCCCGCACGCCTCCAGCGCGTTCGTCCCGTCCCGGCGAGCGCCCGAACACGACCTCAGCAGGGACCGCCAGCGCATCAACCGGTCCCTGCGCCTGCTGGTCGAACGCCCCGTTCCCGGCATCTCGGTGGTGCGGATGATCGGCGACATCGATCTGGCTTCGGTTTCCCGACTGACCGAACTCGTCCGCCAGCGGTTGGCCGCTGCCGTGCTGAACGCACTGGTCCTGGACCTCTCCGAAGTTTCCTTCGTCAGCAGCTACGGCCTGGAGTTGCTCCTGCAGGCCCAGCGCCGCGCCGAACAACGCGGCATCACCCTGTATGTGATCGCCGAATCCCGCTGCGTGCGCCGACTGTTGGAGGTCACCGACATAACCGGGCGTTTCACCTGTTGTGCCACCGTGGCCGAAGCAGTCGCCCTGGCCCGCACGGAGTCCCGGTAGCGGCCACTTCCGGTTCGCGGCACAACCCGGTGCACGCCCCGACACCCGGAAGACCGCACCGCCCTCGGCGATACCGTGCACGGCACCACACTGCCGAGGAGGACACGTGAATACCGACCACACAGCACGAACGAACCGGCCCGATCTCGCTTTCGAAGGCCACGAACCGGACCTGGCCGAACAGGCATGGGCAGCACCGGGCAGCACCCTGATCGGCCGGGTACGGCTGGCGCACCAGGCCAATGTCTGGTACGGCGCGGTCCTGCGCGCCGATCTGGATACCATCACCATCGGAGCCCGCAGCAACATCCAGGACGGCTGTGTCCTGCACGCCGACCCCGGATTCCCCATCACGGTCGGCGACGGCGTCACAGTGGGCCACCGCGCGGTGCTGCACGGCTGCACAGTCGGGGAGGGGTCGCTGATCGGCATGGGCGCGGTCGTACTCAACGGCACCACGATCGGACAAGGATGCCTCATCGCGGCCGGAGCGGTGGTGCTGGAAGGAACCGAGATTCCACCGGGATCCCTGGTGGCCGGAACCCCCGCCAAGGTCCGCCGGGACCTCACCGCCGACGAACAGTCCGCCCTGCACCTGTCGGCGCAGCAGTATGTCGACCTCGCCGACCGGCATCGCCACACCGAATCGCCCCACAGCTCGGAATAAACCGACGACCTCGCCGAAACGAAGACGTGGTCACGAAAAATCGTGACCACAAGTGGTGCCGTGGCCGCACCCGACAGTGTGACCACGGCATCGCCGAAACACGCCTTCCACTGCTGGCGTGAAGTATCAGCCCTGCACGCGACGCTGGGCCACGTCCGCGGCCCGGGACTGCGGATGCCGCATGACCATGCGTGCCCGCTCCAACTCCCGAGCCAGGTCACCGAGCCAACGAACCAAACCTGCCATTGTCGTTCCTCCGGCTTTCTGCACCAGGCAAACCGCCCCTGCGACACCGAAAAACACACGTGTTTTCCGCGGGGGAAAAACAGTGCCTCGCCGGATCCACACGAGCATTTCCACGCCGCATCACCACGGCACCACCGTCACCGGCAAGCACCCACCCGAACAGGAAGGAATGCTCGCCGCGCACCCGGCCTCACCGCCGACGCCGCCGAAAAAACACCCGGTATCAACCACCGACGAGAACACTTCGGTTTCTCCGCTCCGAGTATCGCCCCGGCCCCGCACCGCGTTACACCGCCACACGAGCACAGCCACACATCGATGCCGACACCACACCGGACCGGGCAACGTGCCCACCGGCGCTACCCGGGATGAGCACCCACCGTGTCCCGCAATTCCTCGGCCATCGACGCTCCCGACTTGCGGGCACAATGCGCACAGCAGAAGAACCGCCCACTGTCTTCCACACCATGCCCGAGAATGCGGCACCCACAGTGCTCACACACCGGTGCCAACCTCTGGGCCGCACACTCGAACGAATCGAACACGTGCACATTTCCACCCACGGTGTGAATCTCGAAGCTCATCCAGTATTCGTTACCGCACACTTCACATGTGGCCATGGCCTGCCTCCTCACACTGAAGTTACGAAGCATCCAGCATGAAAGCAGGAAACCGGACCGGCAACCGCAGACCGGCAACTCCGATCACAGGCGGCGTGGAAACCACGCTCACCACCCCAGCAACGCTCATACTCGAGGCGGCACCGACACCGCCTCGGGCCCACGCAGCCACAGATCCCCGCGGAGGCTTCGATGCACGACGACCGCACCCTTGTCGAGCACCGCATCGACCGCGTCCTGACCGAACGACTTCGCCCCGCCCAATACCGGCAATCGACCGGCTGCCGCATCGGAATCGGGCACACCGGTGATCCCGTTCCCGTCGAGCAAGCGCTGCAGGCCGACTACACGCCCGCCGCCGTCGGCGATACCTGGGGGCCTGCCTGGACCACCACCTGGTTCCGCCTCGAAGCGACCATCCCCACCGCATTCGCCGGCCACCCCGTCGAAGCCCTCCTCGATCTCGGCTTCGACACCGAACGCCCCGGCTTCCAATGCGAAGCCCTCGTACACGCCGCCCACGGCGAACCCATCAAAGGACTCCACCCCCGCAGCACCCACATTCCCGTCAGCGCCCACGCCACCGCCGGACAACAACACACCTTCTACATCGAAGCCACCGCCAACCCAGACCTGCTCGGACCCCGCGGTTTCCGCCCCACCCCACTGGCCGATCCCGCCACCGCCGGGCACCACCCGCTGTACCGGATCGAACGCGCCGAGATCGCCCCGATCGACCACGACGTCGCCGCCCTCGTCGCCGACATCGACGTGCTCACCCACCTCATGCACACCCTCGATGCCCACACCCCCCGCCGAGGCGAGATCCTGCGCGCCCTGGAACGCATGCTCGACCATCTCGACCTGCACGACATCCACACCACCGCCCCCACCGCGCGTACCCACCTCGCCGAGGTCCTCGCCCAACCCGCCCACGCCAGCGCCCACCGCATCTCGGCCATCGGACACGCCCACATCGACTCCGCCTGGCTATGGCCACTCCGGGAAACCGTGCGCAAGGTCGCCCGCACCGTGGCCAACGTGACCACCCTGATGGATCAGCACCCCGACTTCCTGTTCGCCATGTCGCAAGCCCAACAACTCGACTGGCTCAAACAGCACTCTCCGAGTCTGTTCGAACGTGCCCGTACCCACATCGCAGCAGGTCGGTTCATCCCCGTCGGCAGCATGTGGGTGGAATCCGACACCAACCTGCCCGGCGGCGAAGCCCTGGCCCGCCAACTCGTCCACGGCAAACGCTTCTACCTCGACGAATTCGACCTCGAAACCCGCGAGATCTGGCTACCCGACTCCTTCGGCTACAGCGCCGCCCTGCCGCAACTGGCCACCCTCGCCGGCGCGCACTGGATGCTGACCCAAAAACTGTCCTGGAACCACACCAACCCGTTTCCCCACCACACCTTCTGGTGGGAAGGCATCGACGGAACCCGGCTGTTCACCCACTTCCCACCCGTGGACACCTACAACGCCGCACTCACCGGCACCGAACTCGCCCACGCCGGCGCCCACTTCGCCGAACACGGCCACGCCCGCAGATCCCTGGTGCCGTTCGGCCACGGCGACGGCGGAGGAGGACCCACCCGGGAAATGCT
Source organism: Haloactinomyces albus (assembly GCF_031458135.1). Taxonomy (NCBI): domain Bacteria; kingdom Bacillati; phylum Actinomycetota; class Actinomycetes; order Actinopolysporales; family Actinopolysporaceae; genus Haloactinomyces; species Haloactinomyces albus. The sequence continues at coordinate 41,256 of NZ_JAVDXW010000001.1, forward strand.
CGCCCGCGCCGACCGCACCGCCGACCTCGAAGGCTCACCCCGGGTGCAATTCGAAACCCCCACCGAGTTCTTCCGCGCAGCCCACGCCGAACACACCGACCCGGCCGTGTGGGTCGGCGAGCTGTACCTGGAAGCCCACCGCGGCACCTACACCTCCCAAGCAGCCACCAAACGCGGCAACCGCCGCAACGAGCACCTGCTGCGCGAAGCCGAGCTGTGGTGTGCCACCGCCACCATCGCCGGACTGGCCGACTACCCCTACGACACCCTCGACAGGCTGTGGAAAACCGTGCTGCTGCACCAGTTCCACGACATCCTGCCCGGAACCTCCATCGCCTGGGTCCACCGCGAAGCCACCGAAATCCACCAGCAGGTCACCACCGAACTCACCGACCTCATCGAAGACACCCAACGGCACCTGGCCGCAGCCCCCGGAAACCGCGCGATCACCTTCAACGCCGCACCCCACACCCGCCACGGCATCACCGCCCTGGCCGCCGCACCAGCCGAGGCCACCACCACCCCCACCGCCGAGACCCACCACGACGGAACCATCACCCTCGACAACGGCCTCCTGCACGTCGCAGTGGACACACGCGGCCTGCTCACCTCCGTATTCGACCGTGCCGCCGACCGTGAACTCCTCGCCCCGAACAGCAGCGGCAACCTCCTGCAACTACACCCCGACCACCCCAACGCCTGGGACGCCTGGGACATCGACGCGTTCCACCGCCACACCACCCACGAGATCACCGACGCCGACAACGTCACCCTCGACGGAACCGGCCCAAGCCCCACCGTGCGCGTACACCGCACCGTCGGAGCCTCCACCATCGTCCAACGCCTCCACCTGGCCGCAGCAGCACCGCGCGTGAACATCGACACCGACATCGACTGGCACGAATCGGAAAAACTCCTCAAAACAGCCTTCCCGCTGGATGTCCACACCGACACCTACACCGCGGAAATCCAATTCGGGCACCTGCACCGACCCACCCACACCAACACCTCCTGGGACGCAGCGAAATTCGAAAACTGCGCGCACCGCTGGATCCACCTCGGCGAACCCGACTACGGCATCGCCCTGGTCAACGACGCCACCTACGGCCACGACGTCACCCGCCACCCCCGCCGCGGCGGCGGCACCACCACCACCGCACGCCTGTCCCTGCTGCGCGCCCCCCGATTCCCCGACCCCCACACCGACCACGGCAGGCACCGGCTGACCTACGCCCTCATCGCAGGCGCCGACATCGGCGACGCCATCCGCGAGGGATACCGCACCAACCTGCCCGAACGCACCATCACCGGCACCCACACCGTGGACCCCCTCCTGCACGTCGACAACGACAACGTGATCATCGAAGCAATCAAACTCGCCGACGACCGATCCGGTGACGTCATCGCCCGGCTCTACGAATCCCGTGGAGGACGCGCCCGCACCCGCCTGACCCCCTCGTTCACCCCCGCGAGCATCCTGCGCACCGACCTCCTCGAACGCCCCCTCGACCAGCAGCACACCACCGACGACACAGCAACCCTGCACCTGCGCCCCTTCGAGATCGTCACCCTGCGCCTGACTCGCCCCGACTGACCCCACCGCGCCCTCCGACACTCTCGAGCACCCACACCGAATACGACCTCCGCACAACGACTGCGGAGGTCAACGCCACAACAAGGCGATTTCGCCACCCCCGAACCAGTACCCTGAAACACGCACCGACCGACCCGAGCCCGATGGGGGACACCTCGTGCGCCTGGAACGCCCGACGCGCCAGGCGTGGCTGGTGTGGGGCTGCGCTGCCGTCGTCTACCTCGCCGCCGTATTCCACCGCGGTAGCCTCGGCGTCGCAGGCCCCCTGGCACTCGACCGCTTCGCCGTCGGCCCCGCCGCCCTGAGTACCTTCACCGTCCTGCAGGTCAGCATCTACGCCGCGATGCAGATCCCCACCGGCCTGCTCGTCGACCGCTTCGGCTCCCGCCGTGTGCTCACCGCCGCAGCCCTGCTCCTCGGCTGCGGACAAGTCCTGTTCGCCGTGGCCGAAAGCTACCCGCTGGGACTGGCCGCCCGCGCCGTCCTCGGCATCGGCGACGCCCTGACCTGGGTCAGTGTGCTACGGCTGGTGACCGCCTACTTCCCGCCGGGGATCTACCCGCTGGTGGTGACCTTCTCCTCGGCTCTCGGCGCACTCGGCGGGGTCGCCGCGACCTTCCCCCTGACCTTCCTCCTCGACCAACTCGGATGGACCGGCACGTTCCTGCTGGTCGGAGCGGTCACCGTCGGATACGCGGCGGTGGCGGCGACCGTGGTGCGCGACAGCCCGGACCGACACCACGAACAGCCCCGGCCACGCATGCAATCCCTGTCCGCACTGGTGCGCGGCGTCCGCACGGCCTGGTCGACCCCCGCGACCCGACTGGCCTTCTGGGTGCACTTTTCCACCATGTTCGTGATGAACGCCCTGTCCCTACTGTGGGGCTATCCCTACCTGATCAACGCCTTGAACATGCCCCCACACCTGGCAGGCATGGTCCTGAGCGTTTTGATCATCGGCCAGATCATCGGCGGCCCCATCATGGGAACCATCATCGGACGCAAACCACCGCACCGGATGCCGATCGTGCTGACCTACCTGATGATCGCGGTGGTCAGCCTGACACTGCTGATCACCTGGCCGGCAGGACACCCACCACTACCCGTGGTCATCGTGGTGTTCGGCGTCTTCGCCTTCGGAGGTCCCGTCTCGGCCACCGCCTTCGCACTGGTCCGCGACTACAACCCCAGCCCCAGCGTCGGCACCGCCACCGGCATCGCCAACACCGCCGGACATACCGCAACCGCCCTGGCCGTACTGGGCATGGGCATCATCCTGCAAATCGTCGCGTCCCTCGACGACACCACCGCCTACCGCATCGCCCTGCTGGCCCCGCTGGCGATGCTGCTCTTCGGCTTCGCCCGCACCACAACCTGGTGGCGACGCACCCGCTCGGCGGTCCTGGCCGCCCAGGAACGCGGCGACGAGGTTCCCGTCCCGGTGCTCCGCCGCCGCTGGGACCTGCACCGGTAAACAGCAGCCACCAGCCACACGCGAAAGCAGCGGCTATGCTGCCGGTAGGGCAGCGGTGGCAAGCTGCCGATCACCCAGGCTCACCATCCCTGACGGCAGCACGGGTGTCGTTGAGCCAGCCGGTCAACCCGAACGCCGACAGCTGCGTCTCAGCACAGACCCGGTCGGCGGCCTGCTCGACCGTATAACCCATTGCGGCCAAGTGATCGGTGTCACGCAACACCAGCGCGACCGCCACCTGCTCCGCCGTCGACCACGACGGCAGGGGATGACCCTGATTGTGGGCACGCGCCCATCGACAGCGCTCGACGACGGCGGTGGTGAACTCCTCGGACATGGCCAAACTCCCTCTCCCGGCTCCGTGCACACGTGGCGAACCACGCCGGCTCAGGAAGAGTTGGTGACGAAACCATCTTCCCGAGCCTGAAAGGGACTTTATCTCCATGTGGGGGAGCAGGGCGGCGCCCAAGGCTCCGGATGACTCGAGGACCGGGGTTTTCCCGGATGTGCTCGACCCCGGTGGCCATACATGCTCGGATGGCAAGCAGTGCCCGGTTCGGCCAGTGGTGGCCACGGCGATCCCGCCGCAGGACCAGAAGGGATGGAAACCATGCACACGTCCACCAACACCGAGGTACGTCGATTCTTCGACAGGATCGCCGACCGCTACGACCGCCAGATCGGAGTGTGTGAGCGCCTTCTGTTCCCCGGTAGCCGGCAGTGGGCCGTCAAGCACGCCCGTGGTCGGGTCATCGAGATCGCGGTCGGCACCGGGCTGAACCTGCCGCTGTATCCGGCAGAGGCCACCGTGGTCGGGATCGAGCTGTCCGAACGGATGCTGCAGCTCGCACATGAGCGCGTGGCCACCGAGGCGCTCGCCGATCGGGTCGAGCTGCGCCAGGGGGATGTTCAAGCCTTACCCTTTCCCGATGCCAGTGCCGACACGGTGGTGTCCACCTTCACGATCTGCACCATCCCGGACCCGGCCGCCGCAGTGCGCGAGGCCTACCGTGTGCTGCGACCCGGCGGGCGTTGTGTGCTGGTCGAGCACGGGCCGTCGGACAAAGCGATCGTGCGTGCGGGGATGCGACTGGCCGAATACGGGACCGCCCGATTCGCCGCCGACCACCTCACTCGCGATCCGGTACCCCTGCTTGAGCAGGCAGGATTTCGGATCGATGCCGTATCTCGGGCCAAGGCCGGCATCGCCTTTCACGTGCTCGCCGACCGCCCATAATGGCCTGCCGCAACAGCGCAGCCGTGGCCAGGCCGGCCGATCTCGGCATTTACGAAAGGCGCTCTCATGTCCTCCTCTCCGTCACTGTGCACGCGATCGGCCATCGTCACCAGACTCCGAGCCGCCGGTTGTGTCTTCGCCGAAGACGAGGCGCGGTTGCTCCTCTCCACGGCACGGACTCCGGTCGACCTTTCCTCCATGGTGGACCGGCGAGCCGCCGGCCTGCCGCTGGAAGTCGTTCTGGGCTGGGCGGAGTTCTGCGGCCTGCGAATCACTGTGGAGTCCGGAGTCTTCGTACCTCGCCGGCGCAGCGAGTTCCTCGTTCACCAGACCGTCGCCCTGACCCGGCCGAGAGCTGTTGTCGTCGAACTGTGCTGCGGCTCGGGCGCGCTCGGCGCTGCCGTGGCTGCCGCGCTGGGCCAGGTCGAGCTGTACGCCGTCGATACCGACCCCACCGCGGTGCGGTGCGCTCGCGGCAACATCGCCGCTGCCGGTGGTCAGGCCTACGTTGGCGATCTTTACGATCCGCTGCCCGCGACGCTGCGGGGCCGAGTCGACGTTCTGGTCGTCAACGCACCCTATGTCCCCACCGAGGAGATCGAGCTACTTCCCCCGGAAGCCCGCGAACATGAGCCGCAGGTGGCCCTCGACGGTGGAGCGGACGGTCTGGATGTCCAGCGGCGAGTGGCCACCGCGGCACCACTCTGGCTGGCACCGGGTGGTCACCTGCTGATCGAAACCAGCAAGCACCAGGCGCCCCAGACCATCGAAACAGTCGCAGGCAACGGGCTGATCCCGCAGGTGAGTAGTTCCGATGATCTGGATGCCACCGTCGTCATCGCAACCAAGCCGGCCCCGCAGGGTGAACCACCCGTCATGACCTCCGAGTAAGCTCCACCACTGGGGGTTGCCGTAGTACTCGCCGACAATCGGGCGGAGATGAAGTACCTGGCTGGTCATCGGGGTCTGCGGAAGAACCGTGAGAAGCCGCCGATACCGATCCACGGCATCCAGGCGAGCGACAGTGGCCGCGTCCATACCGCGCAGAGACTCCAGCTTTGCGCCCTCGGCCTGCACTGTCGCAGCGGGCTTGTGCCGGACACCCGTTCCCGTGTGAGCGCGGGGAGTAGGACGGCATGGGGGAGGCGGGGGCGTACGAGCGACGTCCTCGCGGAGGCCGAAAATCCCGGTGCAGAAGAATAATCGTGCTCCGGGGTAGGCGAGGAGTTCTCCCCGGAGGTGGGGTGTGGCGCCCGGCATCGTTGGCTCACCAGTCACGTGCACGGCTGCCTGGGCCAGACGTGCACGGTGAGAGACCGAAGCATGCACGGCGTCCCGGGCATGTTCGCCACCATTTCTCCAAGTGGTGGATAACGTTTATTATCCACTACTTGGAGAAGTAGCGGGGTGTGGATGGGTAAGGCGGGGGACGGTACTCGGCGGTATCGCTCGCCGTAGCGGTGTGTACGGAGTCCGTGCTGTTCGGAGTGCACCGTGCCAGCCTGGCTGCTGCCTTGCCACGAAGGTGTCGAGCCCGGCCGACTTCGACTCGGCCTCAGGCGAAGCGGGGTTGTCGGCGATCTTGGATGTTCGAGGGCGGCCATGTACTGCCTTGTCACCGATGGAAAGACTCATCCGCGCCTATTCGTCACCGTGACGAATAGGGAGAAAAAGAGTGGGAGCTCCCGGAAGAGCAGCCGGTCCACCCGAGGTAAAGCCCGCCTGGCCACAGCACGTTGCCGAGGCCGGCAGGGACACACGAAGGTCGGATCTCCAGGCGCCGACAGTCGAGCCACCGTGTCCGCGTTCACCGATCCGGCGCCGCATCCTCGGACTCCGAGGATGCGGCGCCTGCCTACGTCGAGCGTCTACGGGTGTCGCACAGGACCCGGCACGAGCACCTCTCTCGCCTCTGTTCTCCGGCTTCCTTGGATGCCGATAAGATACATTATGTTAAGTAATGGTGTGGAGGGCCTCTCCTGCCGTCTGTCAGGCTCGGCTCATGGCGAAGATCGAGTGGGACGATTTCGACAAGGTCGAGCTGCGGGTCGGCACGGTGGTCGACGCGGCCCCGAACGTGCAGGCACGCAAGCCCGCCTACGTGCTGACGGTGGACCTCGGCGAGTTCGGCGGGATGAAGACCTCCAGCGCGCAGATCACCGAGCATTACCCCGCCGAGTCCCTGATCGGACGCCAGGTCCTGTGCGTGTGCAATTTCGAGCCCCGGCGCATCGCAGGTGTCAAGTCCGAGGTCCTCGTAACCGGTGTTCATGACCAGGACGGAAAGGTCGTCCTGGCCGGTTTTGATCATCCTGTTCCGAACGGGACTCGGCTCTTGTGATCGAGGCATCCGATGTGGACACCTCGCGGCCGGTAAACGACTGGACGGCTCACCGACACATCTCGAGTGGAGACCGCTCCCCTGGCTGCGGCGTGTTGCCGTCGAGCATGCCGCACTGGCGGCCACTAGGCTGCCTGCACAGTCGCCGCGCTCCCGGACACATCATGTGAACGACGCTGCTGTTGGGCAGTGTCGACAGTGCCGCCGGGGTCCACGAGGAAAGGAGCATGTCGCGTGCCTCAGTCCGTTCGCGCAGTGGTGTTCGACGTCAACGAAACCTTGAGTGACATGTCCCCGCTGCGGTCCCGTCTCGAGGAGGTCGGTGTCTCCGGGCACCTGTTCGCCACGTGGTTCGCGGGAGTGCTGCGGGACGGGCTCGGCTTGACCGCCGCGGGTGCCTACGCGGACTTTCAGGAATTGGCCCGGGCCGATCTGGTCGCCCTGCTTGCCGCCACCGACGGTGTGAACAGAGATGTCGAGAGCGCAGCAGAGCATGTCCTGGACGGGCTCAGCCGGTTGGCGGTGCATCCGGATGTTGCCGAGGGAGTGCACGACCTGCGCGAGGCAGGTTTGCGGCTGGCGACCATGACCAACGGTTCGGCGTCGATGACCCGGGGATTGCTGTCTCGGGCCGGGTTGCTTGATTCTTTCGAAGCATTGCTCGATGTCAGCGGTCCGCGGGTGTGGAAACCGGCCCCGGCGGCCTATCGGTATGTGCTCGATCAGCTCGAGGTCGCACCGAGTGAGGCGCTGTTGGTGGCCGTGCACCCGTGGGACATCGACGGTGCTCGTCGTCTGGGTATGCAGGCGGCCTGGCTGCACCGTGGCCGGCAGGTGTATCCGTCGGCGAGGACACCGCCGACCCACACCAGCGAGGATCTGCGGTCGCTGGCCGAACTTCTGCGCAACCCGTAGGCCCCGGAGGCCACCTGGTGCCGCTTGCTGAGCAGGATCGATCGCGCTGGGATACCGGGTTGATCGCCGAGGAGGTGACGATCCTGCAGGCCGCGTTGGCCCGCGACCGGTTGGGCGAATAGATGTTTCTACTCCTGCTCGGTGAGAACCATTTGGGTCTGGGTGGTTTGGGCGATACGGCGTTGCTGGTCGTCGAACAGGTCGGTTTGGACGGCGATCGTGGTGCGGCCTGCGTGTAGCGGCCGGCACACGCCGTGCAGGCTGCCCGTTTGGATGCCGCGGAAGAAGTTGCTGCTGGATTCGATGGTGGAGGTGGTGGCGCCGTCGGCCAGGTGGAGGTAGGCGCAGATCGCGCCGAGGCTGTCGGCCAGGGACATGATGACGCCGCCGTGGAGGAAGCCACCGAGGGTGCATCGGTGTGCTGCCCAGTCGACGTGGCCGCGTACCTCGTGGGATTCGGCGGAGTCGAGCTGTATTCCGAGGGATTCGGCGAAGGGCATGGTGGCGATCAGCAGGTGGGTTTGGTCGGAGGGTGTGTCGGTCATCGGAGCTCCTCTCCTCGAAGGTGGGGGTTGCGGTTGCGGGCTGCGGTGACGAGTGCGGCGTTGTCCTCGGCGATCTCGCCTCCGGGCAGTTGCAGGGTGTCTTCCAGGCCGATGCGCGTGTCGAGTCGGCGGCGCAGGGCCAGGTCGAGCACCGGCCAGGCACCTGCGGCGTGCCCGTGCAGCAGGATGGGTGCGGTGGCGGGTTCCAGGCGGTGCAGGAATGCTTCGGCGGTGCCGGTCGAGCCGCGTGCGGTGAGGTCGGTGACTTCGGCCAGCACGCGCCGGACATGGTGGCGGAGTGGTGAGCGGAGGAAGTCCTTTTCGGATCCGGTGCCCGACTGTAGGGTTGCTTCGATGCCGATGCCGTGTTGCAGGAGTTCCTCGGCGATGTCGTCGGCGCCGGTGTCGTGCCAGTTGACCGAGGCGTGGTCGGGCAGCAGGGGCCAGGTGCGGATGGCGGTGATGCGTGCCTGGGGGTCGGGGGTGCTCCAGGTTTCGGTGGTCACGCCGATGGGGGTGTCTGGGGCGGCTGCGCGTACGGCGCGCAGGGTGGCGGCCACGATGGGGGCGTCGAGGCTGTCGGTGCCGTCGGGGGCTTTGGGGTGTAGGTGGATGTCGTGGGCTCCGGCGGCGATGCTGGTGGCGGCTGCGTGCGCGAGGTCTTCGGGGCGCACCGGCAGGTGGTGGTGTTCGCGGGGAGAGCGGGCACCGTTGAGGCAGACCTGCAGCATGGGTTGATTCTGCTGGATGGGGTCGGCATCGGGCAGGCCGTGAAACCAACTCGTGTTTGCCGTTTGTGCCTGTTGACATCTCACCCTGTGGGACACAACATCATCCGTCATGGATCTGTTGCAGGGCCGGGCGGTGGTCGGTGCGCGCCGGGTGAGGGCCAGCAGAAAGGACTGAAGTTCCCGTGGACTTGCTCAACGGCGTGATCGCCGCTGTCAACGATGCATTCTGGTTGTATCTCATCATTCCCCTGCTGGCTGTGCTGAGCGTGTATTTCACGGTGCGTTCGGGTGCGGTGCAGCTGCGGTTGGTACCGGAGATGGTGCGTGCTCTGCGTAGCCGGTCCGAAGTGGCCTCGGACGGGGGCAAGGCGGTCTCGTCGTTTCAGGCTTTTGCGATCTCGGCGGCTGCCCGGATCGGGACCGGCAACATCGCCGGTGTGGCCACGGCCATCGCCTTGGGCGGGCCCGGGGCGGTGCTGTGGATGTGGGTCATGGGGTTTCTCGTCGGTTCGACGAGTTTCGTGGAGTCGACCTTGGCGCAGCTGTACAAGGTTCGTGACCGGTCCGGTTTCCGGGGTGGTCCGGCGTACTACATGGAGCGTGGACTGGGGGCACGCTGGATGGGGGTGGTCTTTGCCGTCGTGATCACGGTGACGTTCGGGTTCGTGTTCAACGCGGTGCAGAGCAACACCATTTCCGGGGCGATACGGACGTCGGTGCAGGCCTGGGGTGTGGACGAGCTCGACTGGTTGGCCCCGGCGGTGGGCCTGAGTCTGGTGCTGCTGACCGCGGTGGTGATTTTCGGGGGTGTCCGCCGTATCGCGCAGGTGGCGCAGACGCTGGTGCCGTTCATGGCCCTGATCTACCTGGGTCTGGGGCTGGTCGTCATCGCGTTCAATGCGGATCGTGTGCCTGCGGTGGTCGCCGAGATCGTCACCCACGCTTTCGGGTTCCGCGAGATGGCCGCGGCCGGTATCGGTGCCGCGATCGTGCAGGGTGTGCGCCGGGGCATGTTCTCCAATGAGGCCGGTCTGGGGTCGGCACCCAATGCGGGGGCGACCGCGGCGGTCAGCCATCCGGTCAAGCAGGGGTTGGCGCAGACGTTGGGGGTGTACTTCGACACCTTGGTGGTGTGTTCGACGACGGCGTTCCTCATTCTGCTGGCGGACCCGTCCTCCGGGCAGAGCCGTGGTCCGTCATTGACGCAGGAGGCGCTGCAGGCTCATCTGGGTACGTGGTCGCTGCATCTGTTGACGCTGATCATCCTGCTGGTCGCGTTCACCTCGGTTTTGGGAAACTACTACTACGGCGAGTCCAACATCGGCTTTCTGACGTCGCGTCCGGCAGTGATCACCAGCTACAAGTGGGCTTTTTTGGTGATGACGTTTCTGGGGGCGATCGGGTCGGTGGAGCTGGTGTGGAATCTCGCCGATACCACGATGGGCATCATGGCTCTGGTCAATCTGCTGGCGCTCGCCCCGCTCGGTGTCGTGGCCCTGCGGCTGCTGTCCGACTACACCGAGCAGCTCCGGCAGGGTCGTGACCCGGTGTTCACGCGGGATCGGTTGCCCGATGTGACCGGGGTGGAGTGCTGGGTACCCGGTGACGAGGTCGAGCAGGATCGCCAGGCGGCGCGTATCTGAGGGCTCGGGTGGGTTCGCCGGCGATGATCGCCCCATCGTCGGCGAACCCGCGTGTCACTGTGGCTGCACCGTGGTTCGGGTGAATTCGGCGATGACCCGGCCGAGTTCGCTTCCGGCGTCTTCCTGCAGGAAGTGCCCGGCATTGTCGATCGTGGGGTGTGTGAGTCCGGCTGCCCCGGGCAGGGTGCGGCGTAGGACGGGCCCCATGGCACCGGTGATCGGGTCGTTGTCGCTGAAGGCGGTCAGAAACGGGGTTTCGCTTGTTGCCAGGGTTTTCCAGGCCGTGCGGTTGGCTTCGGTGGCGGGATCGTCGGGGCTGGTGGGCACCAGGGTCGGCATGACCCGGGGGCCGGCCTTGTATTCCTCGGCCGGGAAGGGGGCATCGTAGGCGGCTCGGGCTTCGGGGGCCAGAGGCCGGTGGCATCCACTGGCGACGAACCGTCCGACGTCGAGGGTTTCGGCGCCTTCCACGGCGCGGCGGAACTGCCACCACACTTCGGGCATGTCGTGATCGCCGGTGGGCATGCCGGTGTTGGCCGCCACTGCCCCGGCGAAGCGCTGCGGCTGCTCGGCCAGCAGGCGCAGCCCGATCAGACCACCCCAGTCCTGCCCGACCAGCGTGATGCGCTGCAGGTCCAGTGTGTCGACGATCAGGCTGCGCACCCATTCGACGTGGCGGGCGTAGCTGTGGGCGGATTGCTCGGTCGGCTTGTCCGAGCGGCCGAATCCGACGAGGTCGGGGGCCACCACGCGGAGTCCTGCGGCGGCCAGCACCGGCATGACCGTGCGGTACAGATACGACCAGCTCGGCTCGCCGTGCAGCAGCAGCACGACCGGGCCGTCGGCGGGCCCATCGGTGACGTAGGCCATGCGTAGTGTGCCGCCGTCCTGGTCGGGCACGTCGGCATAGTGCGGTGGGTAGCCGAAGCCGTCCACCTCGGCGAAGCATTCCTCGGGCGTTCGCAAAACACGCATGATCGGACGTTACAAGCTGCTGTCGATGGCGTCCACGGCATGCGGCATGGGCGCGGATGGTTGCTTGCCCTCCCTGCGACTGCGTTTGCCGGTGCGGGGCGTCATCATCGTCGATGGCAGTCCACCGGTGTCCTCTGCCACCTCGGGACACGGCGGCACTGAATCGGTTCTGCCGACGGCGACCGGCGGGTGTGTTGTGATCCGTGGCGGGGTCGCACCATGAGCCCTGGTCGGCGTGGATAGCATCGCTTCGACACTCACCCGGCGAGCAGGAAAGAGAACTCCATGACCCCGTCTCCTGTCACTGTCACCGTCACCGGTGCGGCCGGCCAGATCGGCTACGCGCTGCTGTTTCGGATCGCCTCCGGCCAGTTGATCGGGCCGGACACCCCGATCAATCTCAAGCTGCTGGAGATCCCGAAGGCGGTCACCGCCGCCGAGGGCACCGCGATGGAGCTCACCGACTGCGCATTCCCCTTGCTGCGCAGCATCGATGTCACCGACGATGCGCGCCGGGCCTTCGACGGCACCAACGTTGCCCTGCTCGTCGGTGCCCGCCCGCGCACCCAGGGCATGGAGCGTGGTGACCTGCTCGAGGCCAATGGCGGCATCTTCAAGCCCCAGGGCGAGGCCATCAACGCCGGTGCTGCCGAGGACGTGCGGGTGCTGGCCGTGGGCAACCCGGCCAACACCAACGCGCTGATCACCCAGGCACACGCGCCGGACGTCCCTGCCGAGCGGTTCACCGCGATGACCCGTCTGGACCACAACCGCGCGCTGGCTCAGCTGGCCGCCAAGCTCGATGTCGGTGTCAACGACATCCGCAAGCTGGCCATCTGGGGCAACCACTCGGCCACCCAGTACCCGGATCTGTTCCACGCCGAGGTCGGCGGTAAGAACGCCGCCGAGCAGGTCGAGCAGTCTTGGCTGGCCGATGAGTTCATTCCGACCGTGGCCAAGCGGGGCGCGGCGATCATCGAGGCGCGTGGAGCTTCCTCGGCGGCCTCGGCGGCCAACGCCGCGATCGACCACGTGCACACCTGGGTCAACGGCACCGCCGAGGGCGACTGGACCTCGGCCGGGGTGGTCTCCGATGGTTCCTACGGGGTGCCGGAAGGGCTTATCTCGTCGTTCCCGGTCACCGCGCGAGATGGGCGTTACGAGATCGTGCAGGGCCTGGACATCGATCCGTTCTCCCGCGAGCGTATCGATGCCTCGGTGGCCGAGCTGACCGAGGAGCGCGACACGGTCCGCCGACTCGGCTACATCTGACGACCGCGCCGTATCGGGGCCGCACCCAGCCCGGGGCGGCCCCGATCACGATGAGCCGTCCCCGGCGTCGGCCGTTGGACAGCACCCCCGGCAACCGAGTGGTGTTCTCAGGACGACGAGCAGTCACCGGAGAGGATCGTTGCTGCTCTCCGGTGAGTCCGGAATGGACAATGTTTCGGAGTTGCCGATGTGCTCGGTGCGTCCGTCCTGTTGTGGTGGTGTTGTTTCCGAGGAGGTCCTCTCCCGCAGGAGCTGCAGTTCGGCCAGCGCCGCGTCGAGCTGATTTTCGGCCCGTTGGGCACGGGCCAGTGTCTGCGCCCGCGCTTCCTCGAGGGCAGCCAGTCGCTGTTCGGCTGCCTGTTCGGCCTGTCGTAGTGATTCGGCCGCTTGGCGGCGTGCCGCGTCGAGTTCGTCGGCGTGGCGTCTGCGTGCCGCGTCGAGTTCGTCGCGGCTGTGTTGCACCTGGCTGCGGGCCTGTTCGAGTTCCTCGGCGCGCTCGGCGAGTTGGGCGGCACTGTGCTCGGCGGCCTGCTCCGCGCGAGCTGCCCGTTGCAGCGCGGCATCCCGCTGGGTGCTGTGCTCGTCGAGCTGCTGCTGGGTCTGCTCGCGCACCGTGCGGATCTGTTCGGCCGCTTCCTGTTTGGCTTGCTCGGCTTCCTCGGCCGCTTCCTGTTTGGCTTGCTCGGCTTCCTCGGCCGCTTGCTGCTTGGCCTGTTCGGCCTCGCGGTGCGCTGCTGCCACGGCCACATCGGCCTCATTGCGCGCGGCTTCGATTTCCTCGGTAGCGCGCTGCTGAGCCACCTGTGCCTCGGAGATCGCTTCCTCGCGGTGTTGGCGGGCCTGTTCGGCATCGGCCTCGGCGCGCTCGGCGGCCATGCCGGCATCCTCGGCGGCTGCTTCGGCCTCTTGGCGGGCCGCTTCGGCCTCCCGGCGGTGTTGCTGTTCGGCCGCCAGTGCCTGTTCGGCCGCGGCGACGCGGTGTGCGGCATCGGCGTGGGCAGCCTGTATCTGTGCCTCGGCCGCACTGGGGTCGGCCATGGTGGCGAGTTCGGCCAGGGAATGTTCGAGAGTGCGGGATAGCTGGTCCGACAGCGAGCGGAATTGCTGCAAAAGATCATCGGACCGCAGTCTCGCCGCCGTCACCGGACCGGCGGATTCCGTCACGGTGACGGCAGAGTCGGGCTGGGGCTGATGCTCCTGCTGATGACGCTGGCGTTCCTTCCACGCCCGCCACCGGGTATGGCCCGGCAGGTCGCAGTACTCCGCGGGCCGTCCCGGCCCGCCGGAGCGCGGCACGACCCGGTCGCATCCGGGAAAGTTACAGGTGGTGCCCGCAGGGACCGCACCACTGTCGGCGACTTTCTCATCGGCCATAGCCCGGCTCCTTCACGCCCGTGGGTTCGTTGCACCGCATCCCACCACGCCGACCGTCAGCCTCGGCCCGCCGCCGGTGAGTTCTCGTCGGCGGCGGTGGCCGCGGCCACCAGATGCGCCGGATCCCGCGTGACCGACAGGGCGACGTGGTCATACAGCTGAGTGATCGCTGCCGAGGAATGTCCCAGCGCATCCCGGCGATCCTCCAGCGAGGCACCCCGCTGGCGGGCGATGGTGTTGAACGCGTGCCGCATCGAATGCGGTGTGATCCGAGCGGGCATCGGTACCCCGGCCGCGTGCGCAGTGCGCTGCACCAGCCGGTAGACCTGGTGCCGGTTGATGCGCCGGCCCTGCCGGGTCACCAGCAGTGCCTCGCTGTCACCGTCGCCGGGACGGCAAGCCAGGTACTCGTCGAGCAGCACGCAATCCTGCGCCGGAATCGGGCGCAGGCGCACCGTGCCGCCTTTCATCCGCACAGTGAGGATGCGCATTCCCGACTGCTGGCCCAGGTCGGCCAGGTTCGCCTGGCACAACTCCGAAACGCGCACACCCAGATCGATGAGCAGCACCATCACCAGCGCGGCACATTCCGGTCCCAGCGTGCGGTGCTCACTGTGGCGACTGGCCGCCAGCATCGTGGACGCCTGCCCTTCGGTCACGCTGGCGGTCGGCGAATGCCGCCGATCGTAGCGAGGGCGGGAGACATCCCGAGCGGGGTTGGAGTCGATGGCGTCGGCGCGCACCAGGAAGGTGTACCAACTCGACACCGCCGCCAATTTGCGAGCACTGGTCGAGGCCGCATACGGGCGCCCTGTCCGCGGGTTGGGGCTCACGGCGAGTTCGGTGGCATACATCTGCACCTCGGGCAGCCGCATCGTCAGCGGATCGAGTCCGCGGCGGGTGCACCAGGTGAGGTACTCCCGGAGATCACGAGCGTAGGCCCCGCGCGTGTCGGCCGAGGCGGTGAACGATCCCAGCCACGCCGAGATCAATCCGGACACGGTATGTCCCGTCCTGGCCGTGGTGGCCAGGACCTGTGTCTGTTCACGGTGGACGAGCTCGTCCCGACCTGCTGCTTCCCACATCACTGTCCCAGCGCCTTGCCGACTGATCATCAAAACCGCCACCGATCATGGCAGAACCGCATCAGCCCCGACCACAGCACCGCCGGTTCGGCACGCACCGGCTGTGCTGCCGAACCACTGTCGGCAGCACTCGTCGGCACTGCGCTTTCCGGTGAGGACTGCAGTGCCGAACGCGATATTCGGCTGGCGCACCAGCAGGTCGTGTGCTTATCCTGGGGCCACTATGAGGAACTGACATCGAGTTCGGCCCGCGTCTGCGGCCGCACGCTGGTGCGTGCGTGGTGCCCGGCGGGCGTTGTTATCGCTCTTGCGATCGGTGATTACTTGATGTCTGCTGCTGCCCTGCTGGCTCGTGATCTGGTCAAGTCGTATGGGGATCGTCGTGTTCTCGATGGCGTGTCCCTGACGGCCGCCCCCGGCTATCGCCTGGGGCTCGTCGGAGACAACGGCGTCGGTAAGTCCACCTTGCTGCGCCTGCTCGCCGGACATGAGCACCCCGACGTCGGTGACGTCGAAGCTCCTCATGACCTGGGTTTCCTGCACCAGGAAATGCCCTTCGACCTGCGGAACACGGTGCAGTCGGTTCTCGATGACGCACTGGCCGAGATCCGTGCCGTCGAGCGCACACTCACCGAACTGGCCGAAACGCTGGCGCAACGCCCCGAGGATGCCGAAGTGCTCGCCGAGTACGGGCAGGCACTGGAGTGGGCCCATGACCACGGTGTGTGGGAGGCCGAGCACCGCGTCGAGACCGTCCTGGCCGGGCTCGGCCTCGATGGTCTCTCCCGGCGGCGCACCCTGGATACGCTCTCCGGCGGGCAACGATCCCGGCTGGGGCTGGCTGCGCTGCTGTTGCGCCGGCCCCGGGCGCTGTTGCTCGACGAACCCACCAACCACCTCGACGATGCCGCGATCGCGTTCCTGGAGCGGCACCTGGCGGCATTGCCCGGTGTGGTCGTGCTGGCCAGTCACGACCGCGTGTTCCTCGACGCGGTGTGTACCGACATCGTCGATATGGAACCCGGTCTCGATGGTCTCACCCGCTATCGCGGCACGTTCTCCGACTATTTGCACACCCGGCGCGCCGATCGACTGCGGTGGGAACAGCGCTACACCGACGAACAGCGTGAACTCGCCGAGTTGCGGCGGGCGGTGGCGGTCACCGCCCGCGAGGTCAGCCACGGCTCGGCGAGAGGCAACACCAGCAAGCTGGCCTATGACTACAAGGGCGGCCGGGTGCAAAAACAGATCTCCCGGCGCGTGCGCAACGCCCGGCAGCGTCTCGACGAACTCACCCGAAACCAGGTGCGCAAACCACCGCGACCGCTGCAGTTTTCCGCAGCGGTCACCAGCCACACCACCGAGGAGGTGCTCATTCAGCTGCGGCACACCGCCGTCGACGGTCGTGTGCGCATCGACGAGCTCGACCTGACAGGAGGCGATCAACTCCTGATCACCGGACCCAACGGGGCGGGCAAATCGACGCTGCTGCGCCTGGTGGCTGCCCAGCTACAGCCGGATGCCGGCACCGTGCACCGCAAGCCTGGTTTGCGCCTCGGTCTGCTCGAGCAGGACGTGATTTTCCCCGATCCCACGCAGACCCCCCGGCGGGTCTACGCCGAGGTCACCCGTCGGCGAGAGGATGTTCCCGCGCTGGCCGAGCTGGGACTGCTCAGCCCACGAGACCTGGATCGCCCCCTCGCGGCACTGTCGGTCGGCCAGCGCCGTCGGCTGGCGCTGGCCACGCTGCTGGCCGACCCGCCTCAGGTGTTACTGCTCGACGAACCCACCAACCACCTGTCGGTGACCTTGGCCGCGGAACTCGAGGATGCCCTGCACACCGCTGCCGGGGCCGTCCTCATCGCCAGCCACGACCGCTGGCTGCGGCAACGCTGGAACGGCCGCGTTCTCACCCTCGACCACGGACGGATCACCGGCCTCAGCCAGACGACTCCGTGAGGAAGAGACCCAGCACCCTATTTCGTCACGGTGACGCCCCACCAGTTTTGACGCCTGCTGACCTTCCCTCGGCAGTCCCGGAAAAAGCCCGGCGACTGTTCCTTGCTCCGTTCCTGCCTCTTCCGGCGGTCGCAGACCACCCTCGCCCCGCAACCGCACATAAGCGCACTTATGCGCGGTCGTCAAACCTATTTTAGTTTGGTTTGTAACGTAATAAACAAACCAAACGAAATTGAGCAGAGAAACAAGGGGGTGCGCCAGAGCGGCACGATGAGCGCTGCGTTCCCGCATCCCGTCTTTCGAGGGCCGCCTTCGGTCGCCGACAAGGCGCGATGACTGGTGCGTAACCGATTCGGCTAACGAGTGGGCGCAGGTTGGTGGACACATATCTCTCTTATTCCACGGAACTATGGAATAATGGCGGCGTGGCCATGGACAAGACTGATCTGTACGACGCCATCGCCGGCACCGGTAAGGCCTTGGCGCACGGCAAACGTCTGGAATTGCTGGAACTGCTGGCCCAAGGCGAACGCCCGGTCCGGGAGCTGGCCCGGGCTGTGGGCCTGAAGCTGACCACCGCCTCGGCCCACCTGCAGGTGCTGCACGAGGCAGGGCTGGTGACCACGCGCAGACAGGGAACGAGCGTGTGGTATCGGCTGGCCGGTGGCGATGTGGCCGGCTTGCTGTCGGTGCTGTGCCGGGTCGCCGATGCCCACCGCGCCGAGGTGGAGACCATCCGCCGCGCCTATCTCGACACCGCAGGCATCCGGCTGGTCGGTCGAGCGGAGCTCATGCAGGCCGCCGCCGAGGGCAGGGCCCTGGTGCTGGACGTGCGCCCCGCCGAGGAGTACGCGGCCGGGCACGTGCCCGGCGCGGTCTCCATCCCCGTGGACCAGCTGACCGACCGGTTGGCCGAGATCCCGGCCGATACCGAGGTCGTCGCCTACTGCCGCGGGCGCTACTGCGTGCTGTCCTACGACGCGGTGCGGCTACTGCAGGCCAGCGGACGCGACGCCGCGTTGCTGGAGGACGGCATCCTCGAATGGCGCCGCGACGGCCTGCCCGTCAACGCCGCCTGATCCACCACTTCCCCGAAGGAACGTTGATGACCACCGCGACCGCGGCCGCACTACACCCTGCCCAACGACGCATCCTGGCCGTCCTCGTCGCCGCCCAGATCTTCAGCGGCGCGGGGCTGGCCGCAGGCATCACCGTCGGCGCCCTGCTGGCCCAGGACATGCTCGAGACCACGGGCCTGTCCGGCCTGCCCAGTGCCCTGTTCACCGCAGGCTCGGCCGTAGCGGCCGCGCTGATCGGACGCACCTCGCAGCATCGGGGGCGCCGCACGGGGCTCGCGGCCGGCTACGCCACCGGGGCGCTGGGTGCCCTCGGTGTCGTGGTCGCTGCCGCCGTCGACAACGTGGGTCTGTTGTTCATCGCCTTGTTCGTCTACGGGGCCGGGACCGCCACCAACCTGCAAGCCCGCTATTCCGGTGCCGACCTGGCCACCCCCGGCCACCGTGCTCGAGCACTCAGTACCGTGCTGGTGGCCACCACCCTCGGCGCTGTCGTCGGCCCCAACCTGGTCACCCCGCTGGGCGCGCTGGCCCGGTCCTGGAGCATCCCGCCCCTGGCGGGGCCCTTCCTGCTGGCCGCGGCCGCCTACGCCGCCGCCGCAGTGGTGCTGTGGTCGCTGCTGCGTCCCGACCCACTGATCACCGCACGCGCGCTGGCCGAGCCCGACGCCGAACCCGGCCCGACTCGTTCCACCACCGCAACCGGCAACAGGCGCCGCGTGGTGCTCGGGGCCGCTGTGATGGTCGTGACCCAGCTGGTCATGGTCGCGATCATGACCATGACGCCGATCCACATGCAGCACCACGGCCACTCCATCGGCGCGGCCGGAGCCGTCATCGCCATCCACGTCGCAGCGATGTACCTGCCGTCCCCACTGAGTGGTTTCCTCGTCGACCGCTTCGGCCGGCTGCCCATCGCCGCCGCCTCCGGCCTCACCCTGCTGGCCGCCGGAGTGGTGGGCGCCTTCGCCCCACCACGGTCGGTCGCGCTGCTGGCGGTCGCGCTCGGCCTGTTGGGCCTGGGATGGAGCCTCGGGTTGGTCAGCGGCACCGCGATCATCGCCGACAGCACCTCGCCGGCCACGCGCGCCAAGACCCAGGGGCTGGTCGACGTCGCCATCGCCGTGGCGGGAGCCGGAGGCGGCCTGGCCTCCGGCATGATCGTGGCCGCCGGAAGCTACACCCTGCTGTCCCTCGCGGGAGGCATCATCGCGGTGGCCCTGGTGCCGGTCCTCGTGCTCACCACACGATCCGGCAGCACGCCGCGCCCGCACGACCAGCCAGTGTCCACATCAGCCAGCCGATGAGCCGAACAGCCCCCTTCTTCCGTTGTGGACCGTGTCCTTCCCTGCCGTGATCGCCGGGAGCGTAGCGCTGTCAGGCAGGTGGCACCGGCTTCGGCGGCCACGGTCTCGGCGGTGTTGGGGTGGCAGCCGAGCATTCCGGCTCAGCGGTTTGTGCCGTTGCGTCCTGGTCGGTTCGCCGCTGAACGCGGCCTCCGCTGGAGTTCAGTGGCGCCCGCCGGGCGGTGAGGGAGCCTGCAGGCCGAAGTGGACTCCGAGCATGCGCACGGTGAAGCAGGTGGCGACCGCCACCAGCGCGGCAGGCAGTCCGTGGACGCCGGCGTGGATGGTGCCGACCGTGACCGCCGCGCCGAGCAGGGCGGGGATCGCATAAAGGTCGCTTTGCAGCACCGACGGGATCCGCCGGATGAGGGTGTCGCGGATCGTGCCGCCGCCCACCCCGGTGATCGCCCCCAGGATGATCGCCGGTCCGATGCCCAGCCCGGCCCCGAGCGCCTTGCTCGCACCGATGACCGCGAACGTGCTCAACCCGATGGCGTCGAGCACGTTGATCGGCATCTCCAGCCGGTCCAGCCACTGGCTCAGGGCGAAGGCGACCAACCCGCCGCCGAGGGCCAGGGCCAGATACCGCCAGTCGCGGAAGGCCGCGGGCGGGACCGAGTCGATGAGCACGTCGCGCAGGATGCCTCCCCCCAGTGCGGTGATCATGCCGAGCGCGACGACACCGACGATGTCGAGCCGGGCGGCACGCACCGCGGTCAGCGCGCCGTTGAGCGCGAACGCGAACGTGCCCGTGAAGTCCAGCGCCAGCAGCAACGGCGGTTCGGTCGTCATGTGGCCGCTCTCCTCGTGCGGGCAGGCCTGCGCCTCTCCCGGACGACCGCGGGCCAGCGGTGGAACCAGGCCGGAGTGCACCGGTGCGGGACCACTCGTGCCGAGTGGTCCCGCACCACCGGGGCCGGTGAGCGCACCCTCAGCTGTGGCCGAGAGTGGCGGTGTCGATGACGAACCGGTACCGGACGTCGCTGTTCTGTACCCGTTCGTAGGCCGAGTTGACCTGATCGGCGGAGATGACCTCGATCTCGGCGCCGATGTGGTGTTCGGCGCAGAAGTCCAGCATCTCCTGGGTTTCCGGTAGCCCTCCGATCATCGAGCCGGTGAGGACCTTGTTACCTGCGATCAGGGAGAACGGGTTGTACGACAGCGCGTTGCCGGGTGCGCCGACGTTGACCATCGCCCCGCCGACGCGCAGCATTGCCAGGTAGGAGTCCACGGCCAACTCGGCCGAGACGGTGTTGAGGATGAGGTCGAAGCTGCCCCGCAGAGCGGAGAAAGTGGACTCGTCGCTGGTGGCGTAGTAGTTCTTCGCTCCGAGACGCAGGCCGTCCTCCTGCTTTTTCAGGCTCTGGCTCAGGACGGTGACCTCAGCACCCATCGCCACGGCGATCTTGACTGCCATGTGACCGAGCCCGCCGAGGCCGACCACGGCGACGTTCTTGCCCGGACCGGCGTTCCACCGATTCAACGGTGAGTAGGTGGTGATACCCGCGCAGAGCAGTGGCGCGGCGACATCGAGCTCGATACCTTCCGGGATTCTGCAGACGAAGGCATCTTTGACCACGACCTGCCTGCTGTAGCCGCCGTAAGTGTTCTCACCGTCGAGGCCGACGCCGTTGTAGGTGGGCACACTGCTCCGGCAGAACTGCTCGGTACCGGTCTGGCAGTATTCGCACTCGCCACAGGAGTCGACCAAGCAGCCCACGCCGACCCGGTCGCCGACCTGGTGTGCGGTGACCGCGGAGCCGACGGCCGAGACCACGCCGGCGATCTCGTGGCCGGGCACCATCGGAAAGATCGCGCTGCCCCAGTCCTCGTTGGCCTGGTGAATATCGGTGTGGCAGATCCCGGCGTAGGCGATGTCGATGCACACATCGTCCGGGCGAAGCTCACGTCGCTCGAGGGTGGTCGGCTCCAGCGGCGCACCCGGTCCGGCAGCGGCGATCGCGTGAGTCTGTGCCATGAAATCCTCCGTGGAGGTCCCGGTTTCGCCGGAACACACCGAGATAGTGCTCTGTCTGGATACAGATCTACAGTAAGAGGCCTCTTACATTGAGGGCAAACCGAGAGAGTGTGATCCGTCTTATGCCAGGCAGATACCACCACGGCGAGCTGCGTGCCGCGCTGATCACGAGTTCGCTGGAGCTCATCGCCGAGCGGGGGCTCCGTGGTTTCTCGGTGGCCGAGGTGGCCAGGCGGGCCGGGGTGAGCACTGCCGCGCCGTATCGGCACTTTCCCGACCGGGAGTGTCTGCTGGCCGCGGTCGCCACCACGGTCGCCGACCAGCTCACCGAACGGATCCGTCTCGCGGCCGCAGCCCACACCACTCCCGTGGATCAGCTGGCCGCGGCCGCAGGCAGTTACACGGGGTTCGTGATCGAGCGGCGCGCCGGGCTCCACGTCGTGTTCGCTTCCGGACTGCAGGACCCCGAACATGCCGAGTTGCACACGAGCAGCCGTGCGCTGATGGATTGTTTTCTCTCGCTTGCCTGCGCGGTGGCCCCCACCGCGCAGGAGGCTCTGGAGCTCATGGAGCAGCTGCTTGCCCAGGCGCACGGCTACGCGACGTTCCACCTGGACGGGGTCCTGGACCAGTACGGCTACGGCACCGATCTCGTGGTGGGCAAATCCGTCGAGGCGGCCCGGATCGTGATCGCCGAACGAATGCGCTGCCAGACACATTCCCGGGCGTGGGGCGAGAGTCCCGACAGCCCGTAGCGGCCCCCGGGATGGACGCCACCCTTCGGTGCCACAACAGTCCTGCTCATCCCGCACCCGGTGTGGTCGTCGACCGCAAAAGCCGCATCGGTCACGTGGCGTGCTGCGTCGGTGCTGTGCCCTGAGGCACAGTGGCCGGGGACGGAAAGAGGCGGTGCCATGGACAGGACACACCGGAACACCCTGCTACGGGGCGTGGACATCATTGCCGACCTCCTGCGGTTGGTGAGCCTGGCGGGCATACCGCTGGCTTGGGTACTGTATTCCTGGTCGTCGGCCTTGGTGTTCGTCATCGTGTCGGTGATCCTGATCGTGCCCAGAGCCACGGCTCTGCCCCGCCCGGTCGACCTCGCCGTCGCAGTCACCTGGCTACTGGCCGGCTGGGCCAATGTCGCCGGCTGGTACCTGCTCCTGGACTGGATCGACATCCCGATCCACATCATCACTCCCGCAGCCACTGCCGCAGCCCTCTACCTGCTGCTGGTCCGAGTCGAGCTGGTGCCGCCCCTGCAGGAACGCCAGGTCCGTAATCCCGCCCTGATCCTGCTGACCTTCGCTCTCGGAGCCGCGATCGCCGTGCTGTGGGAGTTCTACGAATGGCTCCGCTACCCCGACCCGCAGGGATCACCGTTCGTCGGCTACGCCGACACCATCGGCGATCTGTTCAACGGGTGCATCGGCTCCGTGGTGGCAGGGATCGGTCTGGCCGTGTGGGCCTGGTTCGGCTGGGGAACCCGGCGGATCCCGCTGAGGGGCATCGCGTCGCGGGCAAGAGTGGGTGATGCTTGATCGGATCGTGACCGGTAGGGTCTGGATCGCCGGTGGGGCTCACTCGCCGGTGGTACTGGCCGTTGTTCCTCACCCGAGTCGATACGGATGACACTTCAAGACGACCTTGCTCGACCTTGGTTCCAGCCGATGGTGCCGACGGAGTCCCCTGCCGACGACCAGGCACGGCCGGATTCAGGGCCGCTGACCACCCGCATCGTGGGCGAGTTGCCACCGCTGGACGAGCCACGCACCCCCGCCCACCCCGAGCCCGAACAGCTGGAAGTCACCCAGCCCTACATCCCCGCCATCCGGGAGAAGCCCCCCGAGTTCGCCAAACGCCTCAATCCCGACCGGTCCCCGGCCGGGACGGGACAGGACAGGCAGGCAACCGAGACCACCACCGCCGCCGAACCGGCCGCAGAAACAACGCAGACGCCCACCCCGCCCCCCTCGGCCGAGCCGCACAGCACGCCGGTCGAGACACAGCACATAGCTGCCGACACCATCGCGCGCCCGCCCGAACCGGCGCGGACCGAACCGGCGCGGACCGAACCGGCACCGGCGGGCAAACGCCGGAGCCTGGCCCGGCGCGTGGTGCGGCGGATCATCGGGCCGGACCTGCTGCGCAAAGATCCGGCACCGAAGCGGCGCTGAGGCAGCAACCGGCCAGGTAAGGATGGTTTCCTCATCTCCGCGCGTGCCCCCGACACGGGCGGCGCCGGAGCTGCCGTCTCCTGCTGCCCCTCGTGACTTGGCGGCACCGGCTGTGGGACCGGTGCTGGTGCTGGCCGCGGCGCTGACCGGTGTGCTACTGCTGACCAGCGGCCGCTACGGCTATTTCGGAGACGAACTGTACTTCCTGGCAGCCGGAGATCACCTGTCCTGGGGCTATGCCGACCAGACACCGGCCGTGCCGCTGCTGGCTCGGGTGATGCAGAGCCTGTTTCCGGATTCGCTGGTCGCGCTGCGTATTCCGGCGTTGCTGGTCACCGTGGGCTGTGTGGTGTTGGCTGCGGTCACGGCACGGGAACTCGGCGGCAACCGCCGGGCTCAGACACTCACCGCGGCAACGTGTGCGGTCTCGCCGCATTTCCTCGGTTCCGGGCACCTGCTGGTGACCTGGTCGTTCGATCAGGCCTTGTGGACATTGATCATCTGGTTGCTCGTGCGGTGGGTGCGATTGCATGCCCGGGGAACCCCCGACGACCGGTTGTTGCTGGGGGCCGGTTGTGCCACGGCCGCAGCGCTGCAGGTCAAGTTCCTGGTTCCGGCCCTGTGGGCTGCGCTCGCCGTGGCGGTGGCACTGGCCGGTCCGCGCGCACTGCTGCGGCGGCCGCTGCTGTGGGTCGGCGGGGCCGTGGCGGTGCTGACGGCCGTGCCCACGCTGGTGTGGCAGGCCACGCACGGCTGGCCCCAGTGGGCCATGGCCGAAACGGTGGCCACCGAGACGGGCAGCCCCTGGTCGTTTGTGTTCGCGGTCGGGCGCCAAGTGGGGGTGCTCGGCACCGTGCTCGGACTTCTCGGCCTGTGGTTCCTGCTTCGTGCCCGCGACTTCCGCCGGTACCGGTTTCTGGGATGGACGGTTCTGCTGCTGCTCGGGGTGTTCCTGCTCGCCGGTGGCCGGACCTACTACATCGCCGGGCTGTATCCGCTGCTGTTCGCCGTGGCCGTGGTGGGGCTGCAGCACCGCCGTACCCTGCTGGGCTCACCTCGCCAGTGGTGGACGGTGGCCGGTGCCTACACGGTCTCGGCGGGGTTGGCGTTGGGGGCCCTGCCGGTCCTGCCCGCCACCTCGATCGGGGCTTCCGAGGTCATCAGCAGAGCCAGCATCGGCTGGCCCGCCCTTGCCGAGACCGTGGCCGAGGCGTATCGCAGGGTGCCGCGCAAGCAGCGCCGCACCACCGCCGTGCTCACCCACGACTACTGGTCGGCCGCTGCGCTGCACCACTACGGTCCCCAGCGCGGTATCGCCGAGGTCTACAGCCCCAGCCGGGGATTCTGGTATTTCGCACGCCCGCCGCAGACCACGAACCAGGTGCTCTACCTCGGCGCCGACCGCACCTTGCTGACCCGCTATTTCCACACCGTGCGCCAGGTGGGCACGGTCCACACCGGACAGGCGGTGGCCACCTACTACGAGGGCATGCCGATCTGGCTGGCCCGAGATCCCATACAGCCGTGGCCGGTGCTGTGGCCGCAGCTGCACCACATGAGCCTGTGGGGATGATCCGGCGCGGGTTCTTCCACCATGCATCCACCTTCGGGTGGTGCTAGCGTCAGCGGGTGGCAGGTTGGCAGGTGGTCACGATCGAATCGACCGGTGGCAGCCGATGAGCACTGTGCTTCGGTGGACGGGGCTGGGCAAGCTTTTTTCCTTCTACCGGTATTTCGCCTTCAACGTCCCGCGAGTGACCACGTTCTCGGGGGTCGTGCTGCTGGGCGGTCTCGCGGCGATCCACCTCTACCTGCTGCTGGGGACTGCCGTTTTCCCGGTCTACCTCGCCGCGTATTTCGCTCTGCTGGCCACTGGTGCGCTGATGGCCTCGGCGGGCATGGTGATCGGACGCAGGCCTGCCCTGACCAGGGCCGGGTGGGCGTTGGGAAGCCTGGCCTCGGCGACGTCGGTGGCCATGTACCTGCTCAGCCGCACCCTGGGTCTGCCCGGACTGTCCCAGTTGGTGGGCCGGTGGGATTACGCTCTGGGCACCTTCTCCCTGCTGCTCGCGGTGTTGTTTCTGGCCCTGCACGTCTCGGTGGTGACCGGGATGAACGTCGCTGTGCCCCAGCGGCGGCAGTGGCACAGCTGACGAGGTGTCGATGTGCACAGGAGGCGATCGTGGCCGAGTTGGACTTTCCCGTCTGGCTGCGGATCGAGCACTGGGTCAACGTGTTGTTTCTGACTCTGCTCATCCGCAGCGGCATCGAAATCCTGGCCACTCATCCCAAGCTGTACTGGCGCGACGACAGCAGACCCGGCACCGAGTGGGCAAGATTCACCCGCAAGACCATGCCCACCGACAAGCTCTACGACACGCTGGATGAGGAAGAGGACTATTCTCCCGTGCTGTCCTTGCCCGGACACAAGAAACTCGGGATGGGCAGGCACTGGCATTTCCTCAGCGTGATCGGCTGGGTCGTGACCGGGGCCACCTATTACATCCTGCTGTTCGCGACCGGGCAGTGGCACCGCTACATCCCGTACTCGTGGTCGATCTTTCCCACGGCATGGAACGATCTGCTCACCTACCTGAGTTTCAATCTGCCTCCGCTGCTGCCGGGCCAGCCTTTCGACGGCATCCAGAAGCTCAGCTACGCCTTCGTCATCTTCCTGCTGGCACCGTTTCAGATCCTGACCGGGATCGCACAGTCCCCGGCATTGGAGGCGCGGTTCCCGCGGTATGTCCGGCTGTGGGGAGGCAGGCAGACAGCGCGCAGTCTGCATTTTTTCGGTCTGCTGGCCTTCCTCGGGTTCCTCGCCGTGCATCTCATGATGGTCGGTCTGTGGGGCTGGGGACAGCTCAACGCCTTGATGATCTTCGGGGATGTGCGGGATCCGCAGTGGGCGATCGCCTGGTCCCTGGTCATCATCGCCGCGATCGTGGTGGTTCACGTCGCGGCCACGGTGGTCAGCCTGAAAAGCCCGCGCACGGTGCAGCGAGTTCTCGGGGCGCTGGTCATGGGAGTCCGCAAGCTGCTGTTGACGCCGCTGGTGTCCAAGCAGGACTACTCGACGGCCCGGATCTCGCCCGAGCATCGGGTCAACGGCAAGCCCCCCGACAGCGACGAATACAAGATCATGGCCGTGCACAACTTCGTGGATTGGAAACTGGAGGTCGGGGGCCTGGTGGAAAGCCCGATGACTTTCACCCTGGCGGATCTGCGTGCCCGGCCCGAGAAACAGACCCAGCGGGTACTGCACAACTGCATCCAGGGCTGGACGAGTATCGGGGAGTGGAGCGGCATGCCGATGCGGGACCTGGTGGATCTGGTCAAGCCACTGCCACAGGCCCGCTACCTGTGCTTGTTGACGATGCAGGATGCCGGCCGGGACGAACCGAGCGCACAAGGAGCCGGACAATTCTACGAGGTCATCGATCTGAGCCTGGCCCGGCATCCCGAGGCGCTGCTGGCCTACGAAATGAACGGTGGCCCGCTGCCCATCGAGCACGGTGCTCCGCTGCGCCTGCGCCTCGAGACCCAGGTCGGGTTCAAGATGGCCAAGTGGATCGAGCGTATCGAGGTCCTCTCCGACTACTCGGCCATCGGCGAGGGCATGGGGGGATGGCGTGAGGACAACGTGTTCTACGACAAAAACGTGGAGATCTAGTGAGCACCTCCGAACAGATCCGTCCGGAGATCACGGTGCTGAGCGAGGAGCACAAGCACCGGGCTCGCCGGCAGCTGCTCCGCAGGCGCCCGGCCTGCGGCGGCTGCGGTGGCGGTGATTTCCAGGTCGGCGACGCCCTGTATCTGGGGTTTTTGTTCCTGCACGAGGACACCGATGCCTACATGGTCGCGCTGACCTGTACCAACCCCGCGTGTCCTGCTGCCCACACCGGGATCACGCTGCGCGGATCCGAGTTCCTGACGTCCTGACGGCCGGGCGGTTCCTGCTCGGCCGCTACCGAGGATCGGCGTCGGCGAAGGCTCTGTCCGGACGCGGCAGGCCCAAGCGCTCGACCAGCGGTACCGCCTCGCGCAGTTCGGCGCGCAGCCTCTCGTAGCGCGCCTGCTCGTCCGGTGCGAGCTCGCTGCGGTGGTGGTAGTGGTCCAGGCGCTGCAGGCGGCCGTACAGCAGTACCGCCCACCGGATGCCGAAGTCGTAGACCCGGTCGCTGTCCTGGGCCTTGTCCGGGTCGGATGCCAGCTCACGCAGCGCCTGAACCTGGGCGAACAGCAGATCGAGGTCCGTGTCCGCGCCGATCACGCGGCTGTTTGCTCGCTCGTCGGTCACACCACCCACCTTCCCTCCGGTCGACCGGATCTTGCCTCTTCCGGGTCAGAGATTCGGCTTGGCCACGCTCACGACATGGGGATGGCCCTGCAGAGTCAGGTAGACGCGGTCGGAGCCCACGGCCAGGCCCGACAGCGGTGCGTTCTCGAGTGCCCGGTTCTGCAGAGCGGCTCGGAAGTCGATGGTCTCGACGAGCGGGAACCTGTGGTGGGCATACCCTTCGAAGCTGTTCGTCTCGAAGACCACCAGCTCGTGCTCGGTCGCCGCATAGATGCGGGTCTCGTCCACACCCAGGTGGCGCACCGGCTCGCCCAGCCTGGCCTGGGCCACCACCTCCATGCCTTCTCCGGTGGGCGTGGTCTGCACGGCAAGCAGCCGGTCGGTGCCGGTGACCGCGACGTAGACACGCGAGGCTTTGACGAGGTCACCGGCGGTTTTCTCGGCGCTGATGGGGATTTCGCTCTTCTTGTGCACCGACGTCGGGACGCCCTTGTAGTGGGCGATGCCGTCGGGTCCTGCCACGTGGTATTCGATGCGCCGCCCCCGTTTGGCCCCGTCCAGCTCGGCTTGCGGGCCTGCCCGCACGTCGTCCGCGGGCAGGGCCGTGGACCCCTGCATATCCACCTTGGTCACGGTCGAACCGTCCTCGGACAGGGCGAGCAGCACGTGCGATCCGACATCGATGGCCAGAAACGACGGCGACGGGCCTGCCTGCACGACCTCGACCCGGCGCAGGCCCTCGAGACCGACCACGGCGATCCGGTCGAGGTTCGGCTGGGGAACATAGACCACGTCGTCGCCGGTGGGGCTGGTGACGATGTTCTCTCCGACATCGCGCAGTGGCCGGGACAGCGTGGTCCGGGCCGTGGAGGGCGTGCCCAGCCGTGCGGACGGATCGATCTTGGCGATGCGGGGACTGTGCTCGGCCAGGGCCAGCAGCACTTGCTCGGTGTGCGACCACATCGGCTCGTGCACGGGCACCTCGATCCGCAGGACCGCGACAGGGTTTCCGGGCCGGGCTGGTGTGCCTGCCGCCGAGCACCCGGCGAGACCGAACACCGCCACGACCGCGACGGCCAGCACCCGGCGAGTCCGCCACCGCAGCCGTACGGGATGCATGGTCCTCCTTACTCGTAGACAGCCTCTCCTGCTCCGCGACCACGCTGTCCTAGGGTGACAACTCGGGCGACAGCGGCCTACCCCGGTGATCGCGGCCTCAATCGTTGTGCTCGCCCGTCGAAACAGCCACCGGGACAGACGGTCGGGCTGTGGTGTGGGCTTCTGCGGTGGGATTACGGTTTCGTGGAAACCGTGCTCGGCACTGCGAAGGAGGAACCGATGGGCCGAGGGGACGAATCGGGGCACACGGCGTTCGACCCGCTGGTCGATGTGCCGCCCGAGGTGGATGTGGACCGGCCGAGCGCGGCACGGATGTACGACTATTACCTGGGTGGGTCGGCGCATTTCGCGGTGGACCGGCAGGCGGCCGAGCAGGCGCTGGCCGCGGCCCCGGGTGGCGGTGACTACACGCGGGCCAACCGCTCGTTTCTGCGGCGCGTGGTGGGTTATCTCTGCCGGGCAGGCATCGACCAGTTCCTGGACCTGGGCTCGGGAATTCCCACGGTCGGTAACGTGCACGAGGTCGCCCACGAGCACAATCCGGCCTCGCGCATCGCCTACGTCGACATCGAATCCGTGGCCGTGGCCCACGCTCGCCAGCTGCTCGGCACCGAACCGCGGGTGACCGTGACCCAAGGGGATCTGCGCCGGCCGGATACGGTGCTGTCGGCTCCGGGTGTGGCGGGACTGTTGGATTTCACCCGCCCGGTGGCGGTGCTGGCGATCTCGATCCTGCCGTTCATTCCCGACTCCGACGAGCCGGTCGCGATCATGGCGGCCTACCGGCAAGCCTGCGTGCCGGGCAGCTACCTGGCCGTCTCGCACGGCTCACCGGTCACCCTCAGCGCCGAGCAGGTCCGCCGCAGCGAGGCGGTCTATCGCCACACCACCACCCCGTTGACCTGGCGCAGCCGCGACGAGATCGCCGCGTTCCTGCCCGGCTATCGACTGGTGGAGCCCGGGCTGGTGCTGCTCGGTGACTGGCATCCCGACCCGGGTGAGCACACCCCTGCCGAAGCCACCAACGGATACGGTGCCCTGGGCTTTCTGCCCGGCCCCTGCTGATTCGGTCGTTTCCGCCGGATGGCAGGCACCCACCACGCCGAGATCCGGGCCGAAAACCACCGTGGCGCTGTGGCGGTACGCCGGCCACTTCCGCCGCCCGGCTACTTTCGGCGCATGTCCTGTTTGAGATGCGAGTACAGCAGGTAGCCCGTGGCGGCAGGCACGATCACGTGCATCGTGTGCGCCATCTTGCGCAGCTTCTCGGCCTGCTCCATCGCGACGCCCTCACCGGAGTGCTGGTCATGCAGCTTCGATCCCTCGGCGCGCAGCCGCTTCGCGGTGATCGCCGCGCTCAACGCGACGACGGTGACCGCCGTGCGTGCCTTGTTCTCCACACCTTCCGTGATCCACCGAGGAACGCCGTTGGCGGTGAAGGCCTTGCCCTGGAAGCGGACGAGGCCGGTACCTGCCAGATAGGCGGTGACCGAACCGGCGACCAGTCCCCTGCTGCCCTTCCACCCCGCGTCGAGCACGCGATGGCGCGTGGCGGCATCCGGCTGCGACTCGCTGGCGGGTACCAGACCCGCCAGCCCCATCAGCGAGCTGCCGAACCAGGCGGCCAAGCCCATGTCACGAATGGCACGGTAGTTGACCTCGGCGGGATTACGAAAGATCATGGCGCCTCCTGTCTGTGCACACATACCAACAACACGTGCTGCAGGTACCCGCTGCGTGCGGCTCGAAACCCGCTGCGTGTACGAATCGGACTCCGGCAGGGTTTAGAAATCGCGCATCCGGGCATCCATGCGCACGAGGCGGCGTGCGAGGTGAGGAGCTGGGATGCCGGACAGTGCGGACGAGACGCTGCGGCGGCTTTACGCGCAGGTGCTCGCCGTCGACACAGCCGGCGATGATGAGGGCTTTTTCGAGCTGGGCGGCACCTCCCTGCATGTGGTGCGGCTGCTGGAGCTGGTCCACGAGCACCTCGGGGTCACCGTCGAGCTGGAGTCGTTCTTTCGCGAGCCGACGCTGACCGGGCTGCGCCACGCGGTGGACCGGCAGCGCGCCGACCTGGTGAGCCCGCTGGTGGAGGCGGCCTTCGCCGGGCCGGTCGACCGCCCGGCACTGGTGGCCCCCGACGGTCGGCTCTCCTATGCCGAACTGGCCGACCTGGTCACCACGGCCGCCAAGGAAGCAGACCCGCAGGCCGAACCCGCCGCGGTACGCGCCGACAGTTCCCTCGCCGGGGCGCGGGAGGTGCTGGCCGGGCTCGCCGCGCAACAGCCGATGCTGCTGTGCGATCCCGCAGGCACCGCCGCGGAGCAGCAGGCGGCGTGGCAGTCCTTCACCACCGACCCGCTGCCCGAGGCTGCGCGCGCCGTGCACGCCATCACGACCTCCGGCTCGACAGGGCAACCCAAGGTCGTCGTCTCGCCGAACGGCGGGATGCTCGCCGTCCAGCGCGCCCATGCCGGGCTGTATGAGCTGGGTCCCGAGGACTCCTACCTGGTGATGGCACCGCTGCACCATTGCTTCGGCCTCAAGGCCGGGATGCTGGTCGGCCTGCTCTCCGGTGCCACGGTGGTGCTGGCACCGCAGCCGCTGCGGCCCGAGTCCTTACGAGCCTGCGCGGAGCAGCATCGGATCACCATGACGATCGGTGTCAGTTTCGCCTACCGCATCCTGCTCGCCGCCGACGCCGAGCTGCCCGCGCTGCGGCACGCCATGGTCGGCGGCGACCCGCTGCCCGCCGACGTGGTGGTGGCATGGCAGGCACGAACCGCAGCCCCCCTGATCAACTCCTACGGCTGCACCGAAACCGACCACATCAGCGACAACATCGACGGCGTTGCGGACTCGGTGGGGCGCCCACTGCCCGGTGTCGAGCTACGGGTGCGCCGTGCGGACGGGACGATCACCGACACCGGCGAGGGCGAGCTGCTGGTCGACTCACCCGGCGTGGCGCACGGCTACGCCGCCGACCCGCAGCGCACCGCCGAACGGTTCACCGATGGCTGGTATGCCACCGGAGATGTGGCCGAGTTGCGCACCGACGGTCATGTGTTCCTGCGCGGCCGGCTCGACGACCAGCTCAACGTGGCCGGGACGAAAGTCGACCCGCGCGAGGTCGAGCAGACCTGCCGGGAAGCACTCGGCCTGATCGACTGCGCGGTGCTCGGGGAGACCGGCGCCACCGGTGTGGTCGAGATCAAGGCCTACGTCGTGGCCGAGCACCCTGTGACCCGCGACGGGCTGGCCCGCGCGGTGTCCGGCAGGCTCAGCGCACACAAGATCCCCAGCCGGGTGGTCCAGCTCGACCAACTGCCCCGCTCCGCGGGTGGCAAACTGCTGCGCGGGGAGCTGCCGTGACCAGCGCCGCACTCGCCGGGCAGTTCGAGGCGGCACCGCAGCGGCCACAGCAGGTGCTGACACTGGCCGAGCGGATGCGGCCGGGCAGCGTGCTCGACCCGCGCTGCACCGTCTACCGCGCCTACCGGTTCGCCGCCGAACCGAACCTCGGGCTGCTCGCCCGAGTGCTGTCGATGGTCATCGAGCGGCATGACGCGGTGCGCACCGTGCCGGTGTCCGACGGCGACGACCTCCGCCCGGTATGCCATCCACCCACCGCGGCCGAACTCGACGTGCGGCAGCTGCCCGGCGCGCGGCCTCGCGCGGCGATCACCGAAGCGGGCTGCGCCCCGCATGATCTCGACGGCGGGCCACTGCTGCACGGGACCTGGCTGCGCGCGGAAACCGGTGGGGTGCTCGTGCTCAGCCTGCACCACTGGGCCGGGGACGGTGGGGCGCTGGACGCCCTGCACCGGGAGGTCACCGAGCTGTACGCGGCGCTGGCGCACGGTGCCCCCCTGCCGCCGGCCCCGGTGCCCTACGCCCGGCCCGGCCACCGCGAGTCGGAGACACCACCGGAGACACCGCTGCCCGAGGCCGGCGTGTCCTGGTGGCGTGATCAGCTGGCCGGAGCACGCCGGGCAGCGCTGCCCACGACCGGACCGGGCCGCACTCCGGGTGGGGCGACCGCCCTGGTGTCGACCTCGCTGCACCGCGATGGCCACGCCGCGTTGCTGTCGCTGACTCGCCGGCACCGCGCCTCGCCGTACATGGTGCTGCTCGCGGCGCTGTGCGGGCTGCTCGACGGAACCAACACCCACTCCGACGGCCGGGCCGACCTCACGGTGTTCGCCACGCACGACACGCGGCGCCGCGAGACCCGGCGGACCCTGGGTTTCTTCGCCGAGCCGCTGCCGTTGCGGCTGCGGCTCGGCCGTGCCGAACCGTTCGGTTCCGCCGTGGCTCGGGCTCGCCAGACCGTGTTGGGAGCGCTGGGCCACGGCGACGTGCCGCTGCTGGAGCTGCTGGCCACAGCGCCCCGGCTGGCGGTGGCGCTGCTGCGCGGGCGCCAGCCGGCCACCCTGGTGCAATATCTCGCACTTGCCGATCTCGACCTCGACGGGCTGCGCGGGCGGGCACTGCCGACTTTCGAGGCCACCGTCGCCGGTGAGGCCCACCCCGCAGTGCTGCCCATCGACCTGGACATCACCATTGAGCGCTGCCGTGACGAGCGCGGCGCCGAGATGCATCACGTGGCCGCACTGTACGATCCCGGCCTGTGGGGGCGCGGCGACATCGAGACCGCGCTGGCGAGCCTGCACCGCATGCTGCCGCTCGCCGCCGCCTTCCCGGACCGGACCCTGGCCGAGCTCACCGCCGAGGCGGCATCGTGACCGCGCCGGTCGACTGGTTCGAGCTGACCCTGCAGCACGACAGCGAGGACCAGGACCACCACACCCTGCTTGCGCGTAAACGCCGCGACAGCCCCGTCGAGCGACTGGCGCCGTTCGGGCCCGACGGCCCCGAAGTCGGCATGGTCTACGGCTACGACCAAGCTGCCGCCGTGCTGGCCGACACCGGGCGGTTCTCGCTGGACGTCGTCGAGCAGCGCTACCGCACCGTGCTCGGCAGCAGCTTCCTCACCGCCGCACCCAGAGCACGGCGGGCACTGCGCCGGGTGCTGCGCGAGCGGCTTCATCCCGGCGAGCCGGAGGTGGCCCGGCTCGCCGGGCAGGTCGCCGAGGCCCGCGTCGACACGTTGCGCACCACGCACGGTCCGGTCGATGTGGTCGAGCCGCTGGCCGCCCAGATACCCGCGCGGGTCATGGTGAGGCTGCTGGGTCTGCCCGAACAGCAATGGCGATCGGTGGCCGAGCTCTCGGCCGCCACCGCCGGTTTCCTGCGGGACCCACGCGGGGCGGTGCGCGCCGCCCGAACGCTGCGCCACCGTTTCCGGGCAGCGCTGCGGGACCGGCACACCGAGGTGGGCGACGACCTGATGTCGGTGCTGGCCTGCACGGACGTCGACGGCAGGCGGCTCGATGACGCCGAGCTGACCTCGTCGCTGCTGCTGCTGGCGTGGGCAGGCACCGAAACCGCCGGGCCCGCGATCGCCAACTGCCTCTACGCGCTGCTCACCCACCCCGAGGAGGCCGAGGCCGTGCGCACCGGGGCCGAGCTGCTGCCTGCCGCAGTGGATGAGGCGCTGCGCTGGGAGACTCCCGTACAGCTCACGGCCCGCCGCGTCGAGTCCGGCACCGAGATCGCCGGGGTGTGGCTGCCCGAGGGCACGACCGTGCTGGCCCACCTGGGCGCGGCCAACCGCGACCCGCGACGTTTCGACCACCCGGATACCTACGCCCCCGGCCGCGCCGATGCGGGGCAGTTGGCTTTCGGGCACGGCCCGCACCACTGCTTGGGTGCGGCGCTGGCGCGCACCGAGATCGCAGGCTGCTTACGGGTACTTCTCGAGCGTTTCCCGAACGTGCGGCTCGCACCGCAGGCACCCGTCCCGCAGGGCCGGGTCGTGCGCTGTCCGCGCGAGTTGCCGGTGTGGCTGCACTGACGCGAAGGAGATCGGATGGGACGGGTTCGGTTGGCGCCGACGATGACGCTGCCCGACGTGGTCGACGAGGCCGTCCGCGCCGCAGGTGGCGCGTGGCTGGCCGCCGACGGCGAGCGAGCTCCATTGCGAGAGCTGGTCGACCGCGCCGATGCGCTGGCCGCGCGGCTGGGCGCCGCGGGCCTTGTTCCCGGCGACCCTCTCGGGCTGCTGCTGCCCAACGGGCTGCGCTACGCCGAGGCTTTCCTGGCTGCCGTGCGGCTGGGTGCGGTGATCGTTCCGCTCGACGAGGCACTGCCCGAACGCGGGCTCGACGATGCCGCGCGCACCGTCCCGCTGGCGGCGACGCTGGCCGAGCATCCCCGCCCGGTGCGGGGCAGCCTCGCAGTCACGGCAACCGGCGGCGGCTGGCACGTGCCCGGACAGCCGGATTCGGCAGGAGCAGCCGCTGCGCCGCGGCCGCGGCGCAGCGACCCGGCCGCGGTGTTTTTCACCTCCGGCACGACCGGTGAGCCGAAGCCGATCACGCTGACCCATCACCAGCTCGTGCGACCGTTGATCGCCTTGCAGCAATTGCACGCCTCGTTCTTCGCCGGTTCGCCTGCCGAGCAGGTCAAGCGGCTGACCACCGTCGTCCGCCGCCACGGCACCCGGCTGCTGGGTGCCGCCGGCCGTCAGACCTGGCTGTGTACGACACCGTTTCGCGCCATGGCGGGCCACCAGGTGTTCACCGGGGCGCTGCTGCTCGGGCACAACCTGGTGACCTCGAGTGCGTTTCACCCGCGCCGCACCCTCGAACTGGTCGATGCCCACCGCGTCAACGTCCTGGCAGGCACACCCGCCGTACTCGAAGTCCTGCTGCGCGTCGGCGATCTCTCCCCCTACGACCTGTCCTCGCTGCTGGTCATCGGCGTCGGTGGCGGACCGGCCGCGCCCGGTCTCGTCGACCGCGCAGGCAGGCGGTTCGGCTGCACGGTCACCGTCGGATACGGCTCCACCGAACTCGGCGGCGGCGTGCTCGCGACCCGGCTGCAGGACTCACCACAATCCCGGCAGCACACCGTCGGGCATCCGTTTCCGGGCTCGGACGTGCGCATTCTCGACGAGTACGGGGCCGAGATGCCGCCGGGCCGGCCGGGCGAGTTGGTCTGCCGCACCGACGGCCAACCGGACTGGCTGCACACCGGCGACCTCGCCCTCCGCGACGACGACGGCACGGTCACCATCCTCGGCCGCAAGGACGACCTCGTCATCCGAGGCGGGGCCAACATTCACCCGAACGAGATCGAGCGCGTTGTCGACGAGTTCCCGGCGGTGGCGCGCAGCGCCGCTGTCGGAGTCCCGTCCCACCACGATCAGCAGCTGTGGTTGTTCGTCGTCCCTGCAGGCGGGTACGACCCGAGCCCGGAGGCCGTCCGCGCAGAGTGCCGGGACGTGTTGGCACCGGGCAAGCAGCCCGACCGGGTGCGCGTCGTCGACGAGCTGCCGATGACCGAGCACGGCGAGGTGTGCCGCCACCTGCTGCGCGAGCAGGCAGGCGACCACGCCGGAAAGGAGACAGCACAGTCATGAACGAACCGCTGGCCTTCGAGGCCTTCCGCAACCATCTCGCCGAGCAGCTCGAGGTGCACCTCGGCGACATGGGTCCGCAACATCGCCTCGCCGACGACGCCGAGCTCGACTCGGTGCAACGCCTCGAGGCGCTGGTGGCGATCGAGGATCTCGGGGTCGAGCTGCCCTACGACAGCGTGGAGCCACAGCAGACCCTCGGTGGGCTGCACGGGCGCTACACCCAGGCGTTGCTGACCAGCTCGGAATCCTAGTTCCGCACCGGGGCAGCCACCCGTTCGACGGGCCGGATCGGCCGAGTCGAGGCACGGCGCCCGGGGCTTGTCACCCGCGCCGCGGGCGCAAGCCCCTTGCCGAAAGGACTCCTCACCGCCGGTACAGCAGCCTGGCCAGGCGTATCCAGGCCGCCGGTCCCGCGAGACGCGGGAACCACTGGAGCTCACGGGGCAGGTCGAGCCAACCGGCCGTGACGGTCTGGGGGAAGCAGTACTCGCGCAGTCCCTCGGCACCGCCTTGGCGCCCGGACCCGGACGCGCCGACACCGCCGAACGGCATCGACGGCACCGCATAGTTGACCAGGCAGTCGTTGATCGCCACCGCACCGGCCCGCAACCCGGCGGCCAGCTGCCGGGCGCGGCGGGTGTCGCGGGTCCAGATCGAGGGATGCAGCCCGAAGGCGGAGTCGCTTGCCAGCTCGATCGCCGCCTGTTCGTCGGTCACCCGCATCACCGGCAGGATCGGGCCGAAGATCTCCTCGCGCATCACCCGCATGCGGTGATCCACCCCGGTCAGCACCGTCGGCTCCAGGTAGTCGCGACCCCCGTCGCGGTGCCTGCGTCCGCCGTGGCGCACCGTGGCGCCCAGCCGCACGGCGTCGTCGATCGTGCGTGCCAGGTCCTCGGCGTGGCCCGGATCGAGGATCGGGCCGATGTCGGTGCGCCAGCGCCCGCCTGCGCTGACGGTGCTCATCTGCCCGTCCAGCTCGGTCAGGAAGGACTGGTAGGTGCCGTCGACGGCGTAGACACGCTCGACCGAGACACAGTTCTGGCCCGCGTTGAAAAAAGCGCCCCACACCGCGGCCCGGGCCGCCCGGGAGGTGTCGGCCCCGTCCAGCACGAGGAAGGCATCGTTGGCCCCGTACTCGCCGATCACCGGGATGAGCCGCTCGGCGGCCAGTGCGGCCACCCGGCGCCCCGTGGCCGACGAGCCGGTGACGGCCACGATGTCCGGACCGGCCCGCACCAGGTCGGCACCGGACTGATCGCTGCCGTGCACCAGCTGGACGGCATCAGGAGGAATGCCTGCTTCGCGCGCCAGGAAGGAGATCAGTTCGGCCGAACGTGGCGCCGTCTCGGCCGGCTTGAGCACGACCGTGCAGCCCGCGGCCAGCGCCGAGCAGGTCGCCAGGAACGGCAGCAGAAACGGATGGTTGGCAGGCGTGATCACCAGCGCGGTGCCGCGCGGGCGGTGGGCCTGCCAGGCCCGCTTGGTCAGCACCGGCCACGCCAGGCTGGGGCGGGCGGCCAGAGCGCGTCCGGCATGGCGTGCACAGAATCCGGCGTGCGCGGCGGCATGCATGACCTCGGCCTGCGCCACGTCCGGTGCCGGCTTGCCGGTTTCACCGGAGACCACCGCCACGATCCGGGCGGCATGCCGCAGAATTCCGCGTCGCAGTGCGGTCAACAGTGGTCGGCGCTGGGCGTGGCTGCGGGCGCCCCAGTCGGCGAAAGCCGCCCGCGAGGCCGCCAGCACTGCCTCGGTCTCGTCGGCGGCTGCCGGATGCTCAGCCATCACCGTCGGCGTCCCCGGTCGCGCGCAACACCGGGAACTCCTTACGCAGGTTCTGCTCGGCGTCGGTGATGGGGCTGGGGCTGTCGGTGAATTCCCGGACCGCCTCGAGTGTCGGGTATCCGGCGTCGCGTTCCTGCTGCAGCCGTTCGGCGAACCCACCGTCACGGATGTCGGCCAGTGTCTGGCGGAAGAACGCGAGCATCCCCTCGGTATCGACGCCGGACAATCGGGTCACTCCACCGTAGGCGGCGGTGGTGCCGTGGTGACCGACGGCGCGGAAGAATCCCTGGTCGGCGAATGCCTGCAGTGTCCGGGCCATCTCGCCGGACATGTACAGCTCCAGCGCCATCGCCTCCGACGGCAGTCCCGCCTCGGTGCCGACCTGGAAGGCCGTCTGCAGGGCCATGCCCAGATACGGGCCGAAGGTCTGCTCGACGAACAGGTCCAGCAGTGCCTCCTGCTTCGCGCTGAGTGCGACCGCACCCCGCCGTAGCGAACCGACCGCGTCGGCGAGCGCGAGCAGCCGCGGCTCGGCCTGCCCGCTGGCATCGTGTTCCACCGAGATGTAGCTGAAGAATCCCTCGGTGTAGGCGCGGCGCACCTCGTCACCGAGCATTCGAGGGGCGATCACGAGGACGTCGACCCCCGCAGGCGGGTCGACGAGCCCGTAGGCGAGGGCATAGCCGGAGGCGAAGCACACCGCCGAGCCCGCACGCAGGGCCGGTGCGATGGCATCGGGGAAGACGTCGGGGATGACGTCGTCGGGGAGCAGGACCAGCGTGATCTCGGCGCCTGCCACGGCTTCCGCGATCTCACAGGATGTGAACCCGTCTTCGGCAGCCACCGTGCGGTACTCGTCGCCGATGTTGCCCACCAGCACCTTGCACCCCGAATCGTGCAGGTTCAGCGCAACCGAGCGGCCCAAGTTCCCGTATCCCACCACCGCTACGGTTTGTTCCTGCAACGCACCCGGATCGCAGTCCTGCGAACGAAAACAGCGGATCGGGTTGCCCTCGCTCATCTCGCCTCCGTCATCAGCTCCATCCCGGGCGAGGTTTCCCACTGTCCCCAGCGCGAAAACCTCCCAGCGCTGCTCGGGGCCGCGAAAGGGCGGGGTCTTTCGGTGACGGTCGAGCACGGCAGCCACGGACCGCCTGCCCCGCGCCGGCTCAGGCCAGGTGCGCTTCGAGGGCCTCGGCACCGGCGACCGGGCCGCCGCCGCTGCGCACGGTCTCGCGCATCGCCGCCACATTGGCCCGGATCCGCTCGTCGCCTGCGACCTCGTCGACGGTTTTGCGCAGTACCTCGGCGGTGGGCTCGGCAGGCACCATGCGGCCGAGCCCGAGTTCCTCGGCCCGGCGGGCATTGGCCTCCTGCTCGGGCATCTGCGGAAATGTCACCAGTGGAACCCCGTAGTACAGCGATTCCATGGTGGAGTTCATGCCCGCATGCGACAGGAATGCGGTGGCACGGGCCAGCACGGCGGGCTGGGCGAACCGGGTACGCACCTCGAAGTTGTCCGGCACCACGCCGAGCTCGTCCGGATCGACGTGCTCACCGACGGCCATGGCGACCTGCCAGGCACTGTCGGCGAAGGCCTCCAGACACATCCGGTAGAAGTCGGGCCGGTTGTTGAATGCCGTGCCCAGGGAAATGAACAGCAGCGGGGACTCGTCCTCGCGGGGCTGCCACTGTTCGGCATACTCGCGGTGGCCCAGGGACGGGCCGAGAAACCGGAAGCGCTCGTCGAAGGTCTCCGCGGCAATCTGGAACTGTTCGGGAATGAACACCAGGTTCAGCGGCGCCGGTGTGGCCGCGAACGGCGACGGCGGTTCGGTCACACCGTAGTCGGCGGCGAAACCCTCGAATTCGGTGCCGATCTCGAGCAGGGCCGGATGCCGCAGGTCGAACGAGGCAGGCATGAACATCTCCTGCGGGGAGAACCGTTCGTTGGCGGCGAAGCTGGGCAGCAGCGCAACGTTGGTGACGCCGAGGAGCTCGGCCAGCACCCGCCCGGTGAGGGCCAGCATGTCCGAACACACCGCATCCGGCCGGTCCTGCTGGAACCACGAGACCAGCGTCGGGAAGCTCTCCCGCGCATCGGCCAGGAGCATCCCCATCATCTCCGCCAGATGCTGCGGAGTCATCTCGGCCGCGGCCGGTGGCGGCGAGGGCATCCGCGTCGGCAGCGCCAGCCCCGTGGCCCCGGCGGCCTCCACGGTCGGGAGCAGATTTTCGCCGGTGGCATAGGTGACTCGATGCCCGCGCCGGACGAGTTCCTCGACCAGCGGCAGACTCGGATTGACGTGCCCGGGTGCGGGCGGGGCAACAACGGCGAAGTGCTTGGACACGGATCCTCACCACGACACAGCGACAAATGGCACGACTGCCATTTTAGAGCACGGTCTCGTCCGGCCGGGCCGCCTCCGGGCCGTCTGCCGATACCCGCGGCACGGCATGACCCTCGCCCGCGAACTCCCGACCACCTCGTTCTGCGGGGACTTCCCATGCAGAAAGGTAGTTTTCCCGAGGTCTTTGATCCGTCTCCGCTGCCTGTGGCCGGGGAATTCCACGCGCGCACCACCGAAAGCCGGTCTCCGTGAGGACTCACGCGATGGTGAGCACCCGCGGGCCGTGTTCGGTGATGGCCACCGTGTGTTCCATGTGGGCCGATCGGGTGCCGTCACCGGTATGCAGGGACCATCCGTCGGCAGCATATTCGAAGCTGTCGCGCCCTCCGGTCAGCAACATCGGTTCGATCGCCAGCACCATGCCGGGACGCAAAGGCGTTCCCTGACCGGCACGGCCGTCGTTGGGCACGAACGGTGCCTCGTGCATCCGGCGTCCGATGCCGTGCCCGCCCAGCAGGTCGGGGATGCCGTAGCCGCCGCTGCGGCCCACGACGCCGATCGCGCGAGAGACGTCACCGATGCGATTGCCGGGAACGGCTGCGGCGATGCCGTCCTGCAGCGCGGCCTGCGTCGTCTCCAGCAGCATTCGATCCTGCTGCGTGCTCGGGCCGATCGGGAATGTCACGGCCGCGTCACCGTGCCACCCGTCGACACTGGCGCCGCAGTCGATGCTGACCACGTCCCCTTCGGCCAAGCGATACGGGCCGGGGATGCCGTGCACGACGACGTCGTTGACCGACGTGCAGATCACTCCCGGGAACGGGCTCGGAGCCCAGTTCGGCCAGTAGTGCAAAAACGCCGGTTTCGCCCCCGCCTGCTCGATCATCGCCCGGGCCACCTCGTCGAGCTCGGCCAAGGACACCCCGGCCTGCGCATGACGACGAACCGCCTCCAGCGTCGCGGCCACCACACGCCCCGCCTCGCGCATCCTGTCGATTTCCGTGGCGGTTTTCAGTTCGATCACGCCTCGCCCCCCGATCCTGTCCGGCACCGGTGACCATCCTGCCTGCGAAGCAGCCAGGCAGCGAGGAAACCCGCAGGAAATCACGCCGTCTTCGGACACCGCGGCAGCCTCGATCCCATCGTGGCCACACCGGTCGGAGACCACCGGCATTCCCGGGATGCTGCCTGCCGAGCGGGCCTGGCGCACACTGTCGGTACGCAAAGGCACTGCACCCGGAGCGGGTGCAGCAGGCACGGGCCCGACAACGGAGGTGAGCATGAACGGCATTCGTGATCTGTTTGCGCTGATCGGCCGACTCGGCATCGGCGCGATCTTCATCGCGCACGGCTGGCAGAAGCTCAGTCAGGGCATCGCAGGAACGGCCGAAGGTTTCGCCCAATTGGGCGTTCCGCAGCCGCAGGCAGCCGCCTGGTTCACCACGATCGTGGAACTGGGCGGTGGGATCGCGCTGGTGCTGGGAGTGGCACTGCCCCTGGTCGGGGTGCTGCTGGCCATCGACATGGCAGGCGCGTTGTTCCTCGTGCACCTGCCCTACGGACTGCTCGGTCAGAACGGCTACGAACTCGTTCTCGCGCTGGGGACGGCCTCGCTGGCACTGGGCTTCAACGGCGGACGCTGGACACTCGATTACGCCGTGCTCGGCCGCAACCGTCGCAGCGCACCCGGTCAGCGGGCACACACCGCGGCGTGATCGCCACTCCGCCAGGGCAACCGCCGCAACGCCGAGAGGTGGACTCGGCTGACAGCAACCGCAACCGAGGGCGCTCGCACACGCCACTACACCGCGACGGTCGCGTCGTCGGTGGCCCGCCGAAACGAGGTGGTCATGCTGTGGTTCTTCGTGGGCCCGGCCACCGTCCACCATTGCTGCCACCGGTCGGGTCCCTGTACCCGGAACTCACCCCGGTAGAGATCGTCGCGGCACGGGTGCCGGGTCTGCCAGTGGCCACCACGCAGATCCAGTTCGTGGAAGAAGTCACCGTAGTCGAAATACACCGCAGCCCGGCCCGGACCGGTCAGGTGATAGTACAGCCGGCGATACGCCGAGCCCCGATACGTGCCGAGCTGCAATGTTCCCTGCTCGGCGTAGATCAGGCCCTCGCCGGCATCGCAGAACGTGGCACTGCCGGTGAACGTTCCGGCAGGCGCGCCACTGCCGTCGACGATGTCGCGTTCCAGGATCCACCGGCCGGTGAAATATTCCACCAGGTCCGCCACCGGATACGTCGTGCCGGGCTCAGCCACCGGTCGAGCCCCCGACCACCGCCTCGGAACCGGACGTGTCGTCCTTCGGCGGCAGCAACCCGGACACATCCGCGCCCGTGTCGTTGATCTTGAGCACAAACGGGCGAGTTTCGGTGTAGCGCACCACGCTGACCGAGCATGGTTCGACCACGATCCGCTGGAACCCGTCCAGATGCATCCCCAGTGCATCCGCCAACACCGACTTGATCACATCTCCGTGGCTGCAGGCCATCCACACCGCCTGCGGACCATGCTCGGCGGTGATGCGGGCATCGTGCTCGCGGAGGGCAGCCACCGCACGCGCCTGCACCTGTGCCAGCCCCTCACCGCCCGGGAACACCGCCGCAGACGGGTGCTGCTGGACCACGTTCCACAGCGGTTCCTCGGTCAGCTCCTTGAGCGCACGGCCGGTCCAGTCGCCGTAGTCGACCTCGGCCAGACGCGGCTCGACCGCCGCGGTCAGACCGCGCTGCTCGGTGACGCCGGTGATCGTCTGTGCGCATCGCTGCAGCGGGGAGGTCACCACCGCCTGCAGGGGGATCGCCGAGAGCCGCTCGGCAAGTCCGCACACCTGCTCGGTACCGGCCTCGTCCAGGCCGATCCCGCTGGTGCGTCCCGCCAGAGTTCCCGAACCGTTGGCTGCCGAACGCGCATGCCGCAGCAGGATGAGAGTCGCCACGGCGCCGAGGATAAAACCCATCCCTCGCACGCCGTGGCACAGGCCCCCACGGGATTACGGCTGCAGGACGCCCAAGCCCAGCAGCGCATACACCAGCAGGCCCACCACGACCCGCCACCACACGAACAGATACACACTGTGCCGTTGCACGTAATGCAGCAACCAGGCGATGCACGCATAGCCGATCAGCCCTGCCAGGATGGTG
The DNA here is from genome assembly GCF_031458135.1 of Haloactinomyces albus. Lineage (NCBI taxonomy): Bacteria > Bacillati > Actinomycetota > Actinomycetes > Actinopolysporales > Actinopolysporaceae > Haloactinomyces > Haloactinomyces albus. The sequence continues at coordinate 85,181 of NZ_JAVDXW010000001.1, forward strand.
GCCACGATCATCTGGGCCCCGCTCGGCTGCAGCCCCGGGCCGGTGGCGTCGAACACGTGGGGGATTTCCATCAGCCCTGCCGCGAACACCGCCGGGATCGCCAGCAGGAACGAAAACCGCACTGCGGTGGGCCGGTCCAATCCCAATGTCAGCCCCGCGGTGATCGTGCCTCCGGACCGGGACACTCCCGGCACCAGCGCCAGCGACTGCGCCAGTCCCATCAGCACACCGTCACGGAGACGCAACTGTTGCTGACTGCGCACCTGACGCCCGTACCGTTCGGCCAGTCCCAGCAGTAAACCGAACACGATCAACGTGGTGGCCGTGATCCACAAGCTACGCAGGGCACCGCGGATCAGATCCTGAAAGAAAAACCCGAGAATCCCGATCGGGATCGTGCCGACGATGACATACCACGCCAGCCGGTAGTCCTGGGTGCGGCGCACCGTGGCGTCCCGCAATCCACGAAACCAGGTTCCCACCAACCGCGCGATGTCACCGAAGAAGTAGATGACCACCGCGAGCTCGGTGCCGATCTGGGTCACCGCCGTGAACGAGGCACCCGCATCAGCCCCGAAGAACAACTGCGACACGATCGCCAAATGCCCGGATGAGGACACCGGCAAGAACTCGGTCAATCCCTGCACCACCGCAAGCACGACGGCCTGCAACCACGTCAATGAAACCCACTCCAGTGCACCTCGACAGCTTGTGCGCAACGGTCGCGCACGCTTGCATGACCCCCTTGGGTGACGATCTTTGCAGTATTCACCCACTGTCACCGTGGCGGCCCGCACCTGCCCCGAAAGGCTCCGTCACCGCAGGACATCACCGTTGATGCGGCCACAGCGCAGCCCCCTGCCGAGGTCGAAATCCCCCCGAAGCCCACACCCGAACAGGGTGTGATCCGAGACACAGTAAGCGTCTTCGTTCGGGGGTCGTGCCCATCGGGTGGGCACGGCCTGCAACACGGCAAGCACGCACCGAATAAGCTCGGTGATCGTGGATCACCGACAGCTCGGCCGCAGCGGCCTCCGCGTCTCCCGTCTGGCACTCGGCACGATGACCTGGGGGCACGGTACCGACATCAACGAAGCAGCCGATCAACTCGCGGCCTTCCACGATGCCGGCGGCACCCTCGTCGACACCGCGGACATCTACCAGGACGGCCACAGCGAGCACATCCTCGGCGAACTGCTCGACACCGTCGCTGCCCGCGATGAGATCATCGTGGCCACCAAAGCCGTCGCGCGCCGCACCGCGGGCCCCTTCGGCGGTGGCGCTTCCCGCGGTGCCCTGCTCACCGCGCTCGACGGGTCACTGCGACGTCTGCAACTCGATCACATCGATCTGTGGCAGTTGCATGCCTGGGACCCCTCGGTGCCCCTCGACGAAACCCTTGCCGCCCTGGAGTCCGCCGTGGCCAGCGGCAAAGTCCGCTACGTCGGCGTGTCCAACTACACCGGCTGGCAACTGGCCACCGCAGCGACCCTGCAGCAGACCCGGCACACCCGCACCCCTGTGGTGTCCACCCAGCTGGAATACTCCCTGCTCGAACGGGCCGGAGAACACGAAGTCGTCCCGGCAGCCCACTACCACGGCATCGGCCTGCTGCCCTGGGCCCCGCTCGGACGTGGCGTGCTGACCGGCAAATACCGCAACGGCACACCCCCCGACTCCCGCGGCGCCGACGCCCACCTCGCCCGGTACGTCGAGCACCACCGCACCGAACGCGCCGCCCGCATCGTGCAAGCCGTCTCCACCGCCGCCGACGGCCTCGGAACCTCTCCACTGGCCGTGGCCCTGGCCTGGATCCGCGATCGTCCCGGTGTGGCCGCCCCCGTGGTCGGCGCACGCACCACCACCCAGCTCACCATGGCCCTGGACTCCGAGGACATTCACCTGCCCGCGGCCATCCAAGCCGCACTCGACGACGTCAGCGCCGAAGACTCCGTGCCGCACCTGCCCATTCCCCCGCCCCAACCGGCCCTCGAGTAATCGAGAACACCGCCGACCCACCCGGCCGGTGACGCCGCACGCGGTGTCAGGGATCCTGGAGACCACACCGCCGTGGTCGATGGTCGCACTCATCGAGGAGGTCGCTGTTGCGTCGCCTGGTAGCCGCCTGCCTGATCGCATCGGCCGTGCTCACCGGATGCGCCACCGGCGGCACCGGCAGTCCCCTGCAAGTCACCGACACACTCGTCGCCGCGACACCGGCCGCCTCCCCACCCGCCGACACCGCCCCCGCGGGCACCGTTGTCCCCGCACCACCTGCCGACCTGACCGCCCTCGACCCCGCCACCCACACCCTGGCCCTGGCCGGCGCGGACCGGGCCACCCTCACCCTGTTCGACACCGAGGCACCCCAGCAGCAGCCCCGCAGCATTCGCCTGCCCAGCCCCGCGGCAAGCCTGCGCGCCACCGGCACCGCAGGAACTCTGCTCGCTGCTCTGCCCGCCGACGACGCCGTCGCCAAGATCGACATCGCCACCGGCGCCATCGATCGGATCCCCATTCCCGGTGGCCCCGTCGATGCCCTCGAATCCGGTGGGCACCTCATCGTGGCACGACGCGACAACAAAGACGTCGTCGTCACCGACCACGGCACGATCCTGCGCACGATCGGCGGCTTCAACGGCCCCGCACGCCTGCTCCGCCACGGCCGCAACGAGATCCTCGTCCTCGACCGGCTGGCCACCTCACTGACCCCCGTCAACACCGCCACCGGCGATAAAGGCGCCGCGCTGCGCGCCGGGGAAGGAGCCACCCACGCCGTCACCGACCGCTACGGGCGCATACTGACCGTCGATACCCGCGGCAACGAGCTCTTGGCATTTGCCACCGATCCGCTCATCATGAAGCAGCGTTACCCCGTTGCCGGGGTGCCCTTCGGGCTGGCCTACGACCCCACCCGCAACCTCGCCTGGATCACCCTGACCGCACGCAACGAGCTCGTCGCCTACGACATCGCCGGGGGCCAGCCCCGCGAAAAGTACCGGCTGCCCACCATCCGCCAGCCCAACACCGTCACGGTCGATCCCCACACCGGCACGGTCTATGTCGCCTCGGCAACCGGCACAGGACTACAGGTGGTGATGAAGTGACCCGCACCAAAACCGAGACGAAACACAAACAGGATTCCGGCGACCCCGACTGGGAATACCGGCCGCTGCACCTGCCCCCCGGCATCACCCGGCCGAGCGCGGCGACCCAGCTGGCCATCCACGCCGAATTCGCCGGCTGGGAACTGTCCCGAGTGCTGCTGTACTCCGACGGAAGCCGCCGGGTCTGGCTGCGGCGGCGCCGTACCACCCCCGGGATGCCGGAACTGTTGACCTGAAAAGACGCACCGGATCGTCGAGGCCCAGTTCTCCGATGGCCGATCCAGTGGGACCTCACTGGGGATGTCCCAGGTCGACGCCATCGTGCCGTCGACCTGGACCTGGGACGATGTCGACCTGGCACAGTCCGCACTCACCCTTGCGGCAGTCGAACATCACGTCCACGTCGGCGCGTTCAAGAGCATCGAGCGGTGATTCGCCGGTGCCGACGGTGGTTTCGACACCGTGCCCGGGAACCCTGACGACGAATTCCTCGGCCTCGAACCAGCCGCTGTTGCCGAAGGTTTCGTACCGCAGGTTCGGCAGCGGCAGGTCCCGTTCGAGCCAGGTGCCCTCGTCGTCGACGTGCACCTCGAGCCGATCACCGTGCACCTCGGTGCGTTCGGTCAAAACGCCATCGCCGCCCGGGCGGCTCGATGATCACTCCATCGGGGCGCACAGGTCGGTTTGTCAGCGCGTCGGCCTGCACAGACACAACGCGGCCCGCATCATCACTCGATATATCCCGCCACGAAAGAGGAACCGCCCGTGATCTCCCACGACCACGAAGCCGCGCCACGACGCCACAGTGCCGCCGAGGCCGCCGGCACGATGCCTGCATCACCCCTGGTGCCGACGCAGGCACGTCCTGCCCACCACTCCGCCGAGCACACATTCGCCCCCGACCGCGATGAGACCGAGGAAAGTCACCTCGTGCGTGGCTACGACTGACCAAAGACCCGGCCTCCGAGCACGGCCAACCCGCGACAGCGCCGCGTGATCGTGCCGGCCACGACGGTGCGCCTCCCTGCACGCAACGAGCACCGCGGGCGACAGAACACGTCTCCGGCCCGCGGACTCCTGAGCGGATCCGCGGGCCGGAGACGTGTGCCGGGCGCTGCGGGCACGACCCACCGCATGGGCACAAAAGGCCACTACGAAAAAGGACACCGTGCCGGTCACCGAAGGCGGTGCGGTGCGGCGACGATGGTGCACTACCACCGCGTGGCTGTCGGTGGTCAGGCGGCCCGGGGCCGGTCGTGGGACTTGCGGGCCAGCTGCTGGCGTTCGCGTTCGGTCGTGCCGCCGAAGATCCCGTGATGCAATCCGTTGTCCACGGCATAGTTCAGGCATGCAGAGCGCACCGGGCAGCGCGCGCACACGGCCTTGGCCTGTTCGACCTGCCGGGCACCCGGCCCCATGTCGGACACGGGGAAAAACAGTTCGGGGTCCTCATCGCGGCAGGCGGCACGGTGCCGCCAGTCCGTCATCTCGTTCTCCACGAGTGTGCCGCCTCCTTTCGGGGCGTCGGATTGTCGTTGTTGGTCAAGCACTGCTTCAGCTGCGGCGAAGCCGCTGCGGGCACCTCTTTCGGCTGTGCATTCCCGGATAAACCCGGAAATACACAGCCCACGGCGAGGAGTCGATACTTCCGCTCGCCTCTCGGCAAACGACACGGCGTGGCCGCCACGCCGAACGGTGTTGTGCGAGGGCACAGGGATGCGACCCGGCAACACAGTACGCATCGACCACGGCGAACAACACCGTTGCCGCCGTGTGATGTTCCGCTCGGGGCTGTGATCTCACTCCCGTTGCCCCGGTGCTGGGCCGACCACCTCGAGTAGTGCCTGCATGATCTCGTTCCGGCGCCGCGGCCTATTCGATCACGAGACGATCTGATATCAACGAACTCCTGTCGACAACGATGGGAGCGTCCATGTCGGCACCTGCCGATCGCAAGCTGCGCCGAGCACGACTCGGCTCCCGACGGGCACGCGCACACACCGAATCAACCCGGACACTGGCAACCGCACGCCGCGTCGCCGAGGAACTCCAGCAGGGGCTGGGCACCCCCCGGGCCTCGGCTGCCGCTCGTGGCCTGCGCCGACTGCTCGACGTCGAGGGACTCGGACTGTGCGACCTGTCCGGACAGGTGCGGTGGGCGGGCCACCCCGCCCCCGAGGAGACCGTCTCGGCGCTGGTCGATAACGTTCTGCATACCGAAACCCGCCGCGGACGACCCCCACTGATCGCCGTACCCCTCCACAGCTACGAGGAACTCGCCGGTGTCCTCGTGATCTCCGGACAGACCCGGATCTCCGCGGTGCGCGAGGTGGTCGGCTGGGTCGAACACGCGCTGGAACGCGGCCGACTGGAATCCTCCGCAGAACAGGCCGCGCAATCCGAACTGCGAGCCCTGCGGGCACAGATCTCGCCGCATTTCGTGTACAACGCGCTGACCGTCATCGCCTCACTGGTGCGTTCCGACCCCGAGCGGGCCCACGAGTTGATGCTCGACTTCGCCGACCACGCCCGCTACAGCCTGTCCGGCAACATCGAATACACGACAGTGGCCGACGAGTTCCACGCGATCGAAACCTACCTGACGCTGCAGCGCGCGGTTCTCGACGACCGTCTGCGCGTGCAGGTCCGGGTCGCCCCCGAGGTCCTCGCCGTGGCCATCCCCTACCTCGTTTTACAGCCCCTGGTGGAAAACGCGGTCCGGCACGGCATCGAACCACACGGCGGCTCCGGTCTCGTCCAGGTATGCGGCGAAGCAGAAGGCAACGACCTCGTCATCAGTGTCGAAGACGACGGCCTCGGCATGGACCCCGAACTCGCCGAAGCGATCCTGGCCGGGCAGGGCAACCACAGCAGCGTGGGCCTGACCAATGTGGACCGACGGTTACGCACCGTGTACGGCCCCCGGTTCGGTCTCGTCGTGGAAACCGCCACAAACGCGGGCACCCGGGTGGTGGTGCGGGTTCCCCTGTTCCAGCCGGGAGTGGTGCCGTGACCACGACGCCGGGGGAACTGCACGTACTGGCCGTGGACGACGTTCCGCCCGCCCTGGACGAGCTGTGCCGACTGCTACACGAGGCCCCCGAAATCGCCGAGGTCGCCGCAGCCGGAGACCCCCTCGGGGCACTGAAGATGATCCGGACCACTCGCTTCGACGCGGTGTTCGTCGACATCGCCATGCCCGGACTCGACGGGCTCGAACTGGCCTCGCTGCTGGCCAAACTCAACCAGCCACCGGCGATCGTGTTCGTCACCGCCTACGATGGCCACGCGGTCAGCGCCTTCGACATCGGCGCGGTCGACTACCTGCTCAAACCCGTGCGGGCCGAACGCCTCTCGGCAGCTCTGGGCCGGATCCGCAAAATGACCGCGCACCACCACGTCTCCGGCACCGACCGAGCGATGTCGCCACCGGATGCGATGGCCGCGCTCCCCGTCGACACCGCCGGCCGCACCTGGTACGTGCGGCGCAGCGACGTGCAGTTCGTGGAGGCACACGGCGACTACGTACGGCTGCACACCCGTTCCGGGGCACACGTGGTGCGGATGCCGATATCCCGTCTCGAGGAGTACTGGGAAAGCCACGATTTCACGCGCGTGCATCGAAGTTTCCTGGTCGCCCTGAGCGCGATCCGCGAACTCCGCAGCGGTTCGACCGGAGGGCTGATCGCCCATACCGAACTCGGCGACGTCCCGGTCAGCCGACGCCACGCCCGCGCACTACGGCAACGACTGCTGGACAACGCCCAACGCAGCGAACTCGGTCGCTCCCCGCGGAGAGCATGATGACACCCGGCAAACGCGTGGCGGTGACAAGCCCACAGACCCGACTGGCCCGCTCACGGCGCCGAGCACGCGGACACGGCGAACTCCTCCGAGGAGACCCACTCGAAGCCGAACACGCAGCCGGCCTGTATCGGGCGCAGCGCCGCCGGGCCGTGCTCGCCCTGGTGCTGCTGTTCACCCTGCTGTTCGGCCTCACCGCGGTTTTCGCCGTCTTCCCAGCACTGGACGAGATCCGCCTACTCGGGATACCACTGTCCTGGCTGGCTCTGGGCGTGCTTCCCTACCCGGCGATGGTCCTGCTGTCCGGGTGGCACCTGCGCCGAGCAGAGCACGTCGAGGAGCAGTGATGGTCGCCGTCCTGGCCGTGGCCCCGGTCGTGCTGATGACCCTGCTGATCGGCTTGCGCGGCGTCGCCGCGATGCGCACCACCTCGGATTTCCTCGTGGCCTCGCGGCGCATCTCGCCGCTGCTGAACTCGGCTGCGGTCTCCGGCGAGTACCTCTCGGCCGCCTCCTTCCTCGGAGTGGCCGGACTGATGGTCAAAAGCGGAGTGGGCGCGCTGTGGTACCCGGTCGGCTACACCGCAGGCTACGTCGCCATGCTCGTGCTCGTCGCCGCCCCGATGCGCCGCTCGGGCGCGCTGACCGTCCCCGACTTCGCCGAAGCCAGGCTGGCCTCGCCAGCCCTGCGCCGACTGGCCGCCGTCGTCGTGCTGACCATCGGAGGCCTCTACCTCGTCCCGCAATTCCGCACCGCAGGGCTCGTACTGAGCATGGTCGGCCACACCCCCTACTGGGTCGGCGTGGTGATCGCAGGAGTCACCGTCAGCACGACACTGGCCCTCGGCGGGATGCGCGCGGCCACCTACGTTCAAGCGTTCCAGTTCTGCCTGAAACTGGTACTGTTCCTCGTCCCCGCGGTATGGCTGCTCCTGCAAGCCGGAGCAGCCACCCGCCACGACGCGGTCCACCCGGTGGAGTTCACCCACTTCACGCACGACACCCCGGTGGTGTTCCGCACCGACGTGACCCTGCAGATCCACACCGACACCACCGTACGAACCCCACATGGCGACACCATCGTGCTGCAGGCGGGCACGCAACGGATCGCGGCAGGCCGAACCCTGATCTTTCCCGCAGGCACACCGGCGCCCGAGACTCGCGGGGGCACAGCACCCGATGACCCGGACTGGCAACGCCCACTGCTGGATCTCCACGGCACGGGCCACCCCGTACTGAGCACCTGGGGAGTGCTGATGGCCACCATGCTCGGCACGATGGGACTGCCGCATGTGCTGGTTCGCTTCCACACCAGCCCCCACGGCCGTGCCGCGCGGCAAACGGCCGCGCTCACGGTGGGCCTGTTGAGCGTGTTCTACCTCCTGCCCGGCATCTACGGAGCACTGGGCAGGGTCCTGATGCCGCACCTGTACTTGTCCGGCGCCACCGACACCGTGGTGGTCGCCCTACCCGCCCAGGTCGATTCCGGCTGGGTCGGCACCCTGTTCACGGTGCTGCTCACGGCAGGGGCCTTCGCCGCGTTCCTGGCGACCTCGCTGGGACTGCTGCTGGTGGTCTCCGGAGCGATCTCGCACGACCTCGCCCCCGGTGGCCTGGTCCGCCTGCGCAGCACCGTGATAGCCGCGGCCGCCGCCGTCGTGCTGCTGGCGCTGCCCGCCGCAGGCGTGGACGCGGGAATCCTGGTGACCTGGGCATTCACCGTCGCCGCCGCTACATTCTGCCCGCTGCTGGTGTTCGGCATCTGGTGGTCCCGATTGACCGTGGCCGGCGCGATCAGCGGTGTGCTGGTAGGACTGCTGGGCTCAGCAGGAACCATCGCCGTGGCACTGTTCGGCCCGCCCCTGGCCGGATGGCCCGCATTGCTGGTCGCACAGCCCGCACTGTGGGCGGTACCGCTGGCGTTTACGACCATGGCGGTCGTGTCCCTGATCGGGCAACCGCCACCACGGTCGGCAGCGGCCATGCTGCGACTGCATCTCGACCCATCTCGAAGCCCCCACGACCGACGACCGGCATCACGGCACTAGCCGAACGTGGCGGCAGGGCCACCGCGGGCCACGGGAGCAGGCCGACGTTCTCCGGATCGGCAACTGGCCGACGACCGCGGCGCGTAGTAGGAAGTGGGCATGGCCGAGCCGCGGAATCCGCACCCGAAGAAAGAAACCGAGGTACTGGGCCGGAAGATGGCCTACGTCGATGTCGGCGAGGGTGATCCTGTCGTGTTCCTCCACGGCAACCCGACATCGTCGTATCTGTGGCGCAATGTCATACCGCACCTCGACAGACGGGCACGATGCGTGGCACCGGACCTGATCGGGATGGGCGATTCCGAGAAACTGCCGGACAGCGGCCCGAACAGCTACCGCTTCGTCGAACATCGTCGCTACCTCGAGGCACTGCTCGAACAGATCGAAGTGCGCGACCGGGTCACTTTCGTCATCCACGACTGGGGATCGGCACTCGGGTTCGACTGGGCGAACCGGCATCGCGACGCGGTCAAGGGCCTCGCCTATATGGAGGCGATCGTACGCCCGGTGAGCTGGGACGAGTGGCCCGAGTCCGCTCGCGGTGCCTTCCAAGAGCTGCGCTCGTCGGCCGGTGCGGAGATGGTTCTCGACAAGAACGTGTTCGTGGAACGAATTCTGCCCTCCTCGATGCTACGCACCCTCACCGAGCAGGAGATGGAGGCCTATCGGGCACCGTTTCGCCAACCAGGGGAAGACCGCAGGCCCACCCTGACCTGGCCCCGGGAAGTACCCATCGCCGGTGAGCCCTCCGACGTGTCCGAGATCGTCGCCGACTACGGCCAGTGGCTGGCCTCGTCACCAATACCGAAATTGTTCGTCAACGCCGATCCGGGCATGATCCTGACCGGACCCCAGCGGGAATGGGTGCGGTCCTGGCCGAACCAGCACGAGGTCACCGTACCGGGCACCCACTTTCTCCAGGAAGACTCGGCGGAGGCCGTCGGCCGGGCTGTCGCCGACTGGTACGCGCGCCTGTGAACACGCCCGGCGAGAACCGCCTCCCGGTCGAGACGTGCCCCGGCGCGGCCGCAGCAGGCTCCGGGCTGCTGCGGCCGCGCCGGGGCCGACGGCAGTGGTGGCCTACTGCAACGCCACCTGACCACCCCACGACGCCACAAAGCGCGCACCGACACACCTTCGGACCACTCGACGCACGCAGAGCACCGCTCGTGAACCGCTCGTCGCACAAACCGTCGATCGAGCCGATGAGGATACCCAAACGAATGTGACCTGCCTAACGTATCGCCGACTATTCGTCACACGCAGAGAGGCATTCGTTGAGTACCACAGACCCCGTGACCGGGCCATCCGAGCCCGATGTGTGGAGCGAGGTCCATTCCAGCGCGGAATTTGTCGCCCTACGCAGGCGGCTGCGGACCTTCGTATTCCCGATGACCGGCCTGTTTTTGGCCTGGTACCTGCTCTACATCCTGCTGGCCGACTACGCCCACGGATTCATGTCCATCAAACTCGTCGGCAACATCAACATCGGCCTGGTCTTCGGCTTGCTCCAGTTCGTGTCCACCTTCGTGATCACAGCGCTGTACGTGCGCCATGCCAACCGCAATCTGGACCCGATCGCAAGCAAGATCCGCAGCGAGGTCGAGGGAGACACGGAATGAACACCCTCGCACAGAGCATCGAGGGCACCAACCCGGCCCTGAACATCAGCATCTTCGCGGCCTTCGTCGCGATCACTCTGCTCGTGGTGTTCCGGGCAAGCCGCAACACCAAAACCGCCTCCGACTACTACGCCGCCGGACGCGCCTTCTCCGGCCCCCAGAACGGCATCGCCATCTCCGGTGACTACCTTTCCGCAGCATCCTTTCTCGGCATCGCCGGTGCGATCGCGCTGTACGGCTACGACGGATTCCTCTACTCGATCGGATTCCTCGTCGCCTGGCTCGTGGCATTGCTGCTGGTCGCCGAATTACTCCGCAACACCGGCAAGTTCACCATGGGTGACGTACTCGCCTTCCGGATGCGACAGCGCCCCGTCCGCGCGGCGGCAGCGACCTCCACACTCGCGGTGAGCTTCTTCTACCTGCTCGCGCAGATGGCAGGCGCCGGCGTCCTCGTCTCACTGCTGCTCGGCATCACCGGCGAGGTCGGCCAAGGCATCGTGATCGCCATCGTCGGCATCATCATGATCGTGTATGTCCTGGTCGGCGGTATGAAAGGCACCACCTGGGTACAGATCATCAAAGCCGGCCTGCTCATCGCCGGAGCAGCAGCCATGACCATCTGGGTGTTCGCCACGTACGGCTTCAACCTCTCCGGGCTGATGCAAGCAGCAGTGGACCGAGCAGGCGAAGGAGGCGAAAAGCTCCTCAACCCCGGCGCCAAGTACGGCGAATCCGCGATGAGCAAGCTCGACTTCCTCTCCCTCGGCCTGGCCCTGGTGTTCGGCACAGCCGGACTCCCCCACGTGCTGATGCGCTTCTACACCGTGCCCACGGCCAAGGACGCCCGCCGCTCCGTGGTGTGGGCCATCGTCCTGATCGGCCTGTTCTACCTGTTCACCCTGATCCTCGGATACGGCGCCGGCGCCATGGTCGGACCGGAGGCGATCAGGAACGCCCCCGGCGGAGTGAACTCGGCAGCACCGCTGCTCGCACAGGCTCTGGGCGGACCCGTGCTGATGGGCTTCATCGCCGCCGTCGCCTTCGCCACCATCCTGGCTGTGGTCGCAGGCCTGACGATCACCGCCTCGGCCTCCTTCGCCCACGACATCTACGCCAACGTGATCAAAAAGGGACAGGTCGACAGCAAGAACGCCGAGGTCAGGGTCGCCCGGATCACCGCCGTGGTGATCGGGGCATTCGCCATCGTCGGCGGCATCCTCGCCAAGAACCAGAACGTGGCCTTCCTCGTCGCACTGGCCTTCGCCGTGGCCGCCTCGGCGAACCTGCCCACGCTGCTGTACTCGCTGTTCTGGAAACGGTTCAACACCTCCGGAGCACTGTGGAGCATCTACGGCGGACTGGCCACGGCAATCGTGCTGATCATCTTCTCCCCCGCGGTCTCCGGCAGCGAAAGCTCCATGATCAGCAGTGTCGACTTCCACTGGTTCCCACTGCAAAATCCCGGGCTGGTGTCCATCCCGCTGTCGTTCTTCTTCGGCTGGCTCGGCACCGTACTCTCGAGCGAACACAACGCAGCCAAATACGCCGAGATGGAGGTGCGCTCGCTGACCGGAGCGGGCGCCGAAAAGGCCACCACGCACTGACCGGCATGGCCGTCTTCAACGGGGTCTTTGCCGCCACGCGCGGCAAAGACCCCGTTTTTTCCTTCCCCACAGCGGACCCCTTGCCGAAGCAAACGGAGATCACTGTCAAGGCCCATGCTCTGCTGACGAAGCACTCGCTCTGTGGCCGGTGAAATCCTCGAAAGGCAAGAAACGCACAGAAGGGCGGCCACCCGGCCCGTCCGGGGTCACAACGGTGTTGACGTTGTAGACGTCGGCGATGAGCTCCTCGGTGAGCACCCGCGCCGGAGTACCCGCCGCCACAGCCCGGCCTTCCGTGAGCACCACGAGACGATCGCAGAACATCGCGGCCAGGTTGAGATCATGCAATGCGATCACACTGGTGACCGGGATACGGACGACGAGTGCGAGCAGTTCCAGCTGGTGCTGGATGTCGAGATGGTTCGTCGGCTCGTCCAGCAGCAGCTCTCGCGGCTCTTGGGCGAGGGCACGGGCGATCTGCACCCGCTGACGCTCACCCCCGGACAACGTATGCCACGACTGCGCGAGCTTGTCCTCCAGCCTGGTGTACTCGAGGGCCGTGCGCACCGCGGAATCGTCGTCAACCGAAAGCGCGGACCATGCCCGACGGTGCGGAATGCGGCCCAGCCGGACGACGTCGAGCACACTCATGTCGACCTCGGTGGTCGCATGCTGCTCCACAACCGCGACCTGCCGCGCCACCGCCGTACGACCCAGCTTTCCCAACGAGACACCATCGAGGCTCACCACGCCCGACGACGTGGCCCGCACACCAGCCAGCAGCCGCAACAGCGTCGACTTGCCCGAACCGTTCGGCCCGAGCAGCCCGATCGTCGACCCCGGGTGGGCTTCGAGGCTGACACCATCGACGATCATCCGGCCACCGGCCTGCCACGAAACGTTCTCGGCACGCAAACTCATCGCAGAACTCCCCCGCGCACGATCACTGCGGCCGCCGACTCCGGTAGAGGATCAACACGAACGCAGGCACCCCGATCAGCGAGGTCATCACACCGACCGGAAGCTCTTGGGGATCCAGGGCTGTACGCGCGACGGTGTCGACCCACACCAAAAAGATCCCTCCGACCAGTGCCGTGGTCGGTAGCAGCCTGCGATGACCGGGACCGACAATCGCGCGAGCGGCATGCGGCAGCACGAGCCCGACAAACCCGATCGCCCCGGCGGCACTCACCAACGTCGCCGTCAGCAATGCGGTCACCAGGAGAAGCAACGACCGGCTCCGGGCCACGGAGACCCCCAGCGAGGCCGCGGCATCCTGCCCGAAAGTGAACGCATCGAGCACAGTGGCCTTGGCAGCACACACCAGTAGCACGATGCCCAGGACACAAGCACACAGCCCCACGTCGAACCAGTCCGCGCCACTCAACGATCCCAGCAACCAGAACAGCACCCCACGCGTCTGCTCGGCATCGGCCGAGGACATCACGATGAACGAGGTCAGCGCCGAGAACAGCTGCATTGCCGCGACACCGGCCAGCAGCACACGGTCCGGCGTCCCGCCCACCGCACGGGCCAGCAGCAGGACAAGGGCGAACGAACACAGTGCCCCGAAAAACGCGCCGGTGGACAGCGACACCATGCCGCTGCCGATCCCCAGCACCACCACCAGCACCGCACCCGTGGATGCGCCCGAGGAAATGCCGAGCACGAACGGATCGGCGAGCGGATTGCGCAGCAGCGACTGCATGACCACCCCGCACATTCCCAGACCCGCACCGCACACAGCGGCCAGCAACGTGCGCGGAAGACGCAGCTGCCAAACGATCCCGTCGCGAATCAGCGAAAGCCCCGACTCACCCAGACCGATGTGCTCGGCGACGACCGCCCAGACAGCGCCGAGAGCGAGGTCGGCAGGACCGATCGTGATCGCAAACGCAATGGACAGGACCAGCAGCACCAGGCCACCAACCCACAAGGTGGCCGTCCCCCGGACTCCGGCGCGGGTCGAGAGCGCACTCAACCGGCGAGCCCGAATGCGCGCAGCGCCCCGGCCACCTTCTCCACCCCGTTGACCGTGCGGATCGAGGGATTCATGGCGGCACCACTCAGCAGGATGTACCGCTGGTTGCGAACCGCCGCCATGTGCCGAGTGACCGGGTTGGACTCGAGGAACTCGATTTTGCTCGCCGCCGTTTCGGCGGTCTGACTCCGGCGGGTGAGATCGCCGAGAACAAGAACATCGGGATTGCGGGCGGCGACGGTTTCCCAGTTGACCTGTGGCCATTCCGCACGGGTGTCATCGAAGACGTTCTTCGCCCCGACCGCATCGGTGATGATGCCCGGCGCGCCGCAGCAACCGGCCATGTACGGCGACTCGGAGTTCGCGAACCAGTACAGCATGGTCACACCGGAGGCATCGATGTCCTCAGTGGCCTTGTTCATCCGTCCCCGCAGCGCGGCGACCAGTTCCTCGCCGCGCTGCTCGACTCCGAAAACCCGCGCGATATCGCGAACCGCGCCGTAGATGCTCCGCATCGTCAACAGCTTGCCACGCCGGCCATCGCCATCCCCCTCGTTGTTCTTGATGCAGTCGGCCGGGGATACGTACAGGGGCACACCAAGTTCGCCGAAGTCGGCGCGTGAAGCGACTCTTTGCACGGTGGCCTCGAACGAAGCCGACACGAAGTCCGGTTCCTCGGCCAGCACCCGCTCGAAGGAAGGCTCGTTGTCCGCCAGCCGGGGAACCGTGGCATTCGCCGCCTCGAGTCCTTGCAGTACCGGATCGGTCCACGTCGCGGTGCCGACCATCCTGTCGGCGAGACCGAGAGACAACAGGATCTCGGTCGATCCCTGATTGAGCGAGACCGCCCGCTCGGGCGGGGATTCGAGCGTGATCTCCCTGCCACCGTTTTCGATCGTTCTCGGGTAACCCGCGATGCTCTCCTCTACCCTGCCGGTGGGGAAGTCCCCACCACACGCAGTGAGCAGTCCCACGATGAACACGAGCGAACCGGCAAGCGGCAGCATACGGCGCGATGGCGCCATGGCGATCCCTTTCCCTCAAAGACTCAGTCGCGGAGTCTGGCGGTTGTGCCCCGGGCCGCAGTAGCAGCCCGGAGATGCCAGCAGGTTTTCGGACTCGGGATCACGCGGACGAGGCGCCTTCCCGGATGCTCATCCAGTGGCCAATGCCTCGCCCGTCACCCTCACCGCTGCGCGTCAGCTCCGGATTCGCACCGGATTCCCTGGCCCATCAAGGGTTCGACTGGCAGCGGCAAGCTATCAGGGTGCTTCTTGGCCAGGGTTTCCGGGTTGATCGATTTTCGCTTGTCGTTGCGGTGTTGGTGGTGTGTTGGGTGAAGGATTTATTTTACTCAACACTGAAACAGTAATAATTACTAAATAATGATGGCATGTAATTTGCGAGGCCTCATGGCACCGGGTGCCATGAGCTTACTCGTCCGGCAGCTCGCGGAGCACATCCTCGATCCGTGCCCGGACATCCGCTGCGGAGGCGGCCGTTTTCACCACACCGACCACGACCTGGTCGGTGGACTCGGCCTCGCGGCGTGTCTCCTGCCCGCCCCAGGAATCCTCCACTGCTGCGGCGACAAGTCGGAGTGCTTCGCGCAGCGCGCCGTGCGCGTCGGTGGCGCCGCCGCTTCTGAGCCATTGCCGCAGGATGTGGTTGTGCGTGGCGACGACTGCGGCAGCCCCCACCGCCGCGCGCAGGTCACCGTGGGGCTCCTCGCCGTACCGGTACCGCAGGTAACGGGCGAAGACACGCTGGTAGCGGTCGATGCTGGCGATCTCCCTGTCCCGCAGCGACGGCACCGTTCGGGTCAATGCGAAGCGCTTGAGCGAGATCTCCGGTTCGGCCAGATACATCTCCAGCACCACCTCGGCCGTGTCACCGACCACCGACAACGGTGATTCGGCGGTGTCGGCGGCCTCCAAGCGTTCGACCACGGCAGCGAGTCGCTCGTCGTGATCGGGAAAGACGACTTCCTCCTTGGACCGGAAGTACCGGAAGAACGTCCGACGGCCGACGCCGACCTCCTCGGCGATGTCCTCGACCGTGGTGGCCTCGTAGCCCTGCGCGGCGAACAGGTCCAGCGCGGCCACCGCGAGCGCGCTGCGAAGTCGCCTGCGTCCGGTGACGGTGCGTCCGGCGCGGGGCTTCGGGGCGGGTGCGGCGGCCTCGGGCATGACCGAAATGTAACAGGAGCGGATTGCTAATGGCACTCAGTGCCGTTACGATCGGTGTTGCGGCATGCAGGCGGCCGTTCCCACGGTCCGGTTCTCGGCACGAGGTCCCTCCCTGCCCTGCCTGATGCCGGGACCGAATCAGGCACGATCAGCGGTAACGCTGCGGACAGGAGGCGCGTGGTGAATCCCAGCTTCGAGACCTACCAGTTGGCCGACGAGCACAATGCCCTGCGCGAGGCGGTGCGGGCGATGGCCGAAAAGGAGATCGCCCCCTACGCCGCCGAGTGCGACGAGCAGGAACGCTTCCCGCGCGAGGCCTTCGAGGCACTGGTCAAGTCCGGTTTCGCGGCGGTGCACGTCCCCGATTCCTACGGCGGCCAGGGTGCGGACTCGGTGGCGACCTGCATCGTCATCGAGGAGGTCGCCCGCGTGTGCGGTTCCTCGTCACTGATCCCGGCGGTCAACAAGCTCGGCACCATGCCGATCCTGCTGTCGGCCTCCGAGGAGCTCAAGCAGCAGGTGATGCCCTCGATCGCCTCCGGTGCTGCGATGGCCTCCTACGCCCTGTCCGAACGCGAGGCGGGCTCGGACGCGGCCTCGATGAAAACCCGCGCCCGGCAAGACGGCGACAACTGGGTACTCAACGGCACCAAGTGCTGGATCACCAACGGCGGAGAATCGAGCTGGTACACGGTCATGGCCGTGACCGACCCCGACCAGGGAGCCAACGGCATCAGCGCCTTCGTCGTGCACGCCGACGACCCGGGTTTCGAGGTCGGCGGCAAGGAGAAGAAGCTGGGCATCAAGGGGTCGCCGACTGCCGAAATCCACTTCAACGACTGCACCATCCCCGGCGACCGCATCATCGGCGAACCGGGCACCGGATTCAAAACGGCCCTGCGCACCCTGGATCACACCCGCCCCACCATCGGTGCGCAGGCCCTGGGCATCGCCCAGGGTGCACTGGATGCCGCGGTCGACTACGTCAAGGAACGCAAGCAGTTCGGCACGGCCATCGCCGACTTCCAAGGCGTGCAGTTCATGCTCGCCGACATGGCGATGAAGATCGAGGCCGCCCGCCACATGGTCTACGTCTCGGCCGCACGCGCCGAGCGCGGTGAGGGCGAGCTCGGGTTCATCTCGGCAGCGGCCAAGTGCTACGCCTCCGATGTGGCCATGGAGGTCACCACCAACGCGGTGCAGCTGTTCGGTGGCGCAGGCTACACCCGCGACTTCCCGGTCGAGCGGATGATGCGCGATGCCAAGATCACCCAGATCTACGAGGGCACCAACCAGATCCAGCGCATGGTCATGGCCAGGACACTGCTGAAGTGATGTCCACAGCGGACTCGCCGTGGCCGGCTCGGCGGTCGATGATGTGCGGAGGTGGGCATCGGGAGTTGCCGACGGTAGCGACTCGCGCACTCATCCCGGCGGCGGATGCCTGCGCAGAGGTCGGGATATCGACCGGGTGATCGTGTCCACGAAGTCGTCGACGTCGCTTCGGACTTTCGCGACCGCCCACGCATGACCGCACTGATCCCATGCGACCAGGTCCGCGGTCCCGACGGTGGCCAGCCGGGCGAGCACTTCCTGCGACCAGTACCGGGAGGCGGGCACGGCCCGGAACGCAGCCCAAGCACCGAGATTGTCCGCGGACAGTGCCCGCGCTTCGGCACCACTGAGCTCCCACTCGGGCCGGTACCGGCTCCATCCGGCACGCAACCGCATGATCCTGGCCAATCCGTACAGGAAGCCACCGACCGAGCCGACCGCACAGGCGATCCCCCCATGCCTCCACGCGTCCAGACAAACGATCCACTCCGGAAAATCCTCGAAAACCTCGCCACTGTTCATCGCCCCACCCCCAGGAGCCGCATGTCGCGCCTGAGGCAAGTATGCGTGCCGTCCGAGACTCCCGCAGTTCTTTGCGCAGCACCTTTGCGTATCCGGGCGGCAACCCGGCAATAACCGCCCCGGGCGCCGCATCCTCCAACACCGGAAAATTCACCCGGACGGACATCGCCGTCTTCGTTACCGTCGGGCTGACCGGCCCTACCTCCGGTTGCACACGGAACCGGCACCGAC
This sequence comes from Haloactinomyces albus, assembly GCF_031458135.1. Classification (NCBI taxonomy): domain Bacteria; kingdom Bacillati; phylum Actinomycetota; class Actinomycetes; order Actinopolysporales; family Actinopolysporaceae; genus Haloactinomyces; species Haloactinomyces albus. The sequence continues at coordinate 103,626 of NZ_JAVDXW010000001.1, forward strand.
GGCACTGATCGAAAACGAGGACTGCTGTGGTCGACCAGGCCAAAACACCGGCGGAACCCCGCTCCCCCTCCTTGAGCAGAGCCAGCGGGGCCATGGCCGTGGCCACCATGACCAGCCGGATCAGCGGCCTGCTCGCCAAGGTGCTCCTGGTGGCCGTGCTCGGCCTCGGCGTCATCAACGACTCCTACACGGTGGCCAACACCCTGCCGACGGTGATCAACGAACTCCTCCTCGGCGGTGTGCTCACCAGCATCGCCGTCCCACTGCTCGTTCGCGCCCAACAGGACGGGCCCGAACACGGCGAGTCCTATGCCCAGTGGATGATGACGATGGGCGCGGTGCTGCTGGTCGGTGCCACCGCGCTGGCCGTGGCGGCGGCTCCCCTGCTCACCGATCTCTACCTCGGCTCGCAGACACGCGCCAACGCCGCGCTGACCACCGCATTCGCCTACCTGCTCTTACCCGGCGTCGTCTTCTACGGCATGTCCGCCCTGTTGGCCGCGATCCTCAACGTCCGCGGAGTGTTCGGCCCACCCGCATGGGCTCCGGTGGTCAACAACCTTGTCGTGATCATCACCCTGGGGGTGTATACGGCAGTACCGGGGGAGATCTCCACCCACCCGGTCCGCATGGGTGATACCAAGCTGCTGATCCTGGGAATCGGCACCGCCCTGGGCATCACCTTGCAGGCCGTGACCATGGTGCTGGTGCTCAAACGCACCGGTTTCCGGTTCCGCTGGCGCTGGGGATGGGACCACCGGCTGTCCGAGTTCGGTTCGCTGGCGTTCTGGGTGCTGGTCTACACGATCTTCAGTCAGATCGGCATGATGGTGGCCATCCGCGTCACCAGCCAGGGCACTCCGGGCAGTGTGGCCACGTTTCACTACGCCTGGCTGCTGTCCCAAATGCCCTACGGGGTACTCGGCGTATCTCTGCTGACCGCACTCATGCCCCGGATCAGTCGCGCTGCCACCGAGCAGGACACCGAGAATTTCGTCAGTGACCTTTCTCTGGGCACCCGGATGAGCACGGTGCTGCTCATGCCGATCAGCGCGCTCATGCTCGTGGCAGGTGACGCCATCGGCGTCGCGTTCTTCTCGCTCGGCCAGGGCAGTGTGGCCGCCGCGGACCGGCTGGGAATCACGCTGGGCTTCTTCGCCGCAGGCATGGTGCCGTTCGCGATCACCATGCTGCAGCTACGGGCTTTCTACGCCCTGAAGGACTCACGCACCCCGGCGATCATCAACGCGATCATGGTCGCCGTCCGCAGCGTCCTGTGCTACGTATCCCTGGCCGTGCTCGACCCGCAGCACCTGGTCATGGGGGTCGCCGTCGCGATGTCGCTGAGCTTTCTGCTCGGCGCCATCGTCGGCCAGATCTGGCTGCACGCACGACTGGGGCGACTACGCACCGGCAGTGCCCTGATCAGCATCGCACGTGCCGCTGCCGCCTCGGGCGTGGCCTCCGCAGCCGCCATCGCCGCACTCGGCGGTATCCGCGCGTTGACGGGGCCACTCGCACCGGTGCCGTCGGCCTGGCTTGCGCTCAGCGTGGAAAGCGCGGTGATCCTCGTACTCAGTTTCGGCTTGCTGGCGCTGTTTCGGGTCCCCGAACTCGCACCGGCCACCGAACGACTCCGGCGGCTGGTCCGTCGCGAGTGAGCACCGCCGCTCACGCCCTCCCGCTACCGACCGCACGAGTGCGTTCGGCGCGCAACGCGGTCAGCTCCGGAAACTCGGGCAGTTCGGCAAGCGCCCCACCGACGGCCCATTCCAGGATGGTGTCGGTCAACGCCGGATTGCGCGCCAGGATCGGACCATGCAGGTAGGTGCAGACGATGTGGCCGCTGACCACACCCTCCACTTCGCCGTACCCGTTTCCGATGCCGTGCCGGACATGGCCGAGGGGGCGGGCTCCGTCGGCGAGTTCCGTGCGACCGAGATGGTTTTCGAAACCGGTCAGCGTACCGACACCGGCGAGCGTGGAATCGGCCGTCACCTCACCGATCGCGCGGCCGTGTCCCGGCTCGCTGACGACGTCGACCAGGCCGATCCCGTCGTGCTGTGCTCCGTCGCCGGTTCGGAAGCGAGTTCCCAGCACCTGCAACCCACCGCAGATACCCAGCACGGGCACCCCCGCATGCGCAGCGCGCTGCAGCCCCCGCCCGCGGGACAGGAACCGCACTGCTGCTTGCTGGGCGACGTCCTCGCCACCACCGAGGAGGTAGATGTCGCAGGAGTCGGGAACCGGATCCGATGCGGACAGGATCGTCACGATCTCACTGGGAATACCCCGCCACTCCAGTCGCCGCTGCAACACGATCGCATTGCCCCGATCACCGTAGGTGCCCAGCAGGTCCGGCAGGACCACCGCGATACGCAGTACCGATTCACTCGTCATGGTTTCGTGCCCTTCGCGAACAGGTCACGGAAAGCCGTGTAGTTGGCGATCACGTCCGGCGTGTCCTCGGACATCGCCGCCAGCGCGGCAGGCACGCTCGAAGCGACCTCACAGCGCACCCCGGCATAGCGCAGACGCACGGCCAGATCCAGGGCACGCTCCCCCGCCACCGTCACCCCACGATCCTCCAGTGACTCGAAGGCGATGTCCCACAGCCACGACACGTCGTAACCGTCGGCTTCCTGGCTGTTGACCACGAGGATCAGCGGTCGCCGATGCGTCGAAACCAGATCGAGCATCTCCAGCCAGCTCGCCGGGTTCTTGGCCAGCAACAACCGCACGGTCCGCCCTGCCAGCACCACCGTGCCGTAGCGGCCGTGGGCCTGATCGATGCTGCCGATACGGGCCAGTACCGCTTCGATCCCGCCGCCCAGTTCCCGTGCCGCCGCCAACGCAAACGCGGCATTGGTCCGGTTCACCTGCCCGGGCAGTCGCAGGGAAAGCTCGTGATGAGCACCGTCCGGCCCGGTCAGGCCGGACGCGTCGACGGTCCAGTCCGCCGCCGGGCGCGACAACCCGCAGGAGCACCGCCAATCGTGATCGACATTCTCGAGGAAGGCACCGCACCGTGGGCAGTTGAGGGCATCGTCCTTCCAACGCCCTCCCCCTGAGATCCAGGTGACGTTCGGATGGTCGGCGGCCGCCGAAACAACATTGGGATCGTCGGAATTGGCGACCACATGCGCCCCCGGTGCCTGCCGCAGCGCCCGGCGGATGCTGTGCTCGACGGTGCGGATCTCACCGACCCTGTCGAGCTGGTCCCGGGTGAGGTTGAGCAGCACGATCACCGCCGGCTCGAACTGCCCCGTCACCTGGGCCAGGTGCAACTCGTCGACCTCGAGAGCGGCATAGGATGCCTGTGGCCGCATCATCAAGGCCGCGACATGACCATCGAGCATGTTGGCGCCGGTGGCGTTGCTGACCGTCTCCCCCGATGCTCGCAGCGCTTCAGCCACCATCTGGGTCGTGGTCGTCTTGCCGTTCGTGCCGGTGATCATGACCACGCGGGTGCCCCGCACCAGATGCGGCAGGGCTCTCGGCTGCACCGTCATCGCCACACGGCCGCCGATGATGGCACCACTTCCCATCCCCAGACGTCGGGACAGGGTGGCGGCCGTCCTGCCCGCCGTGAATGCCAGGACCGTTCGGAGACCCCTCGGGCGCAGGGCCGCGGACAGTGCTTTCGGCGTGGGCGCAACCACACGCCATCGCTGCTGTGTGGCAGGTCCGTGCGCGGAAACCGCGTCACCATTGCTGCGCGTGTCGTTGTCCCGTGACTGTGCCTGCGTCTGTCTCATGCGGCGATCCCTCCGTCGGCCGGCGCACCGTTGGTGAACATCCGTCCCGGTCACCTCCCCCTGGCGCGGTGGGCTCCGGCACGGTGATCGCATTCATCACCGGCTGCCGGAGAATCCCTCGCATGCTGTTTGTGTGTGGCTCGCCTCGAGCACGGTGATCACCGAGCGTGCCCGATATGGGATCGCCACCAGTCTATGGTGTTCATCCCTTGTCGGCTCGCTGATGAAAGCGAGCCGAACTGTCACGTCATCGTGTGGAACCTGTTCTCCCCGCTGACACTACGGGAGATCGCAGGGGATCCGACACGGCCGAACAGGCAGTGTTCGCACCGACTCCATGTCGAGAGCCTCCTCTCCGCACTGCTTGACGCAGGCTCACGACATGCAGCAAGCTCGATACTGCCTTCAGTGAGCATCAGCAACGTTCACGGTTGACCGTTTTCCACCAAGGAGGGTCGTCGTGACGGAAAACCTGATCTTGATACTGCTTTCCGTCGTCGCGCTCGGCGGCATCATGTGGACGGTGTGGGATATCCACCTGGACCGACGCCGACGTCGGTAGCCGTCGCACCGAGGAAAACCGAGCACAGCGCAAGCCGATCGACACGGGTTTCTCCTGGTGGCGCCGAGAAAACTCCGGGCTCAGCCGCGATCGTTCTGCGGGTCCTCGGTCGTTCCCGGACGCCAGTAGCCCATGAAGGTGACCGCGCGGCGGTCGAGGCCACGGTCGTCGACCAGATGTCGCCGGGCTGCCTTGACCATGCTCGCCTCTCCGGACACCCACGCGTACACATCGTCGGACGGCAGTGGCATGGATCGAAGCTCCTCCAGCAGCGCCGTACCCCGCCGCCTGCCGAGTTCGCACCGGGGAAGCCAGTGGATGTCCAATTCGGCGGAGGTGACCAAGGACTGAGCATCGGCGGCTTCCGGAATCTCCACCAACGCGGTCGCTCGTACCCCCGCAGGCAGTGTCTCCAGGATACTGCCGATGGCGGGCAGCGCGGTCTCGTCGCCGACGATCAGCGTGTGTCTGCCCAGCATCCCGAGGTCGTATTCGACGCCACCCGCTCGGTCGATGTGCTCGCAGTGCGCGTTCGGCCCGAGAACACCGATGCGGTCTCCGAGTCGCGCACGTTGAGCAAAAGCCGAACCGGGGCCGGTGTCGCCGTGCACCACGAAGTCGATGTCGAACTCATGGCTCTCCGGGCGGTAGGCACGGATCGTGTAGGTCCGGGGCACGGGACGCAGCCGTCGTGGCATGGCTCGGACCGCCCGGATCGTCGGATCCTCCTCCGGCAGACGGGGAGCGTCCTGGCCCGGTAGCGGAAACAGCAGTTTGCTCCGCTGATCCAGTCCACCGCTGGTCATCCCGGCCAGCTCCGCACCGCCGAAGGTGATGCGGACGAGATTCGGACTCAATCGCCGCACACCTGTGACCTGGGCGGGAAACACCACATAGGCGGGGACCGTGGTCGCGGTCCCGGGGCGGACCGGTGCGTTCGTGGCCATCGGCGGACTCCGGACGTGCATTACTGGGCATCACAGGAAACCGCCGGGCAGCACTGAATCCGAGAGCATCCGGATGATCCCGACTGCACGTGAAGACCGAGCCACCTCAGCGGTTAACCAAGGCTAGCCTCATCTTTCTGTCTCTGCCGGGTGGGACCTTGCTGGCTGGAGAATTTATTTCGGTCAACACTGATATGATAGTTATCAGCAAATAATGAAAGCATCGCCATGCACGTGCGGGGTCGGTACCCGACACGTCGGGTACCGACCCCGCACGGCTCGAATTCACTCGGTATGCAGACCGTCCGGATGCATGGCCCGGCGCAGGGCGGGCATGGTCAGCGCGGTGACCACCAGCAATGACAGTGCCGCAATCGCCACCAAGCCCAGTATGCCCAACGGGTCGAAGGTGAGCTCGTCCATTCCGGTCACTATCACCACGAGTACACCCAGTGCCAAGCCGACCAGAACGGCCAGCACCACGGCGACCAGCATCGGTACGGCGTTCTGCAGGAAGGCCGACCACCCCAGTGTTCGGCGGCGGGTGCCGACCGCGGCGAGCACGGCCGTCTGCCTGCGTCGTTCCTGGATCTGTTCGGCCGCCGTCACGAACAGGCTGCATCCGATGAGCGCGAAGGTGACCAGTGCACCGAGCAGCAGGCCGTAACGGATCATCGCGTAGAGATTGGTGGCAATCGCGGAGTCGGGAGTGAGCCGGTACGCCGAACTGAAATCCAGGTACTCCGCGGCAACATTACGCACCCGTTCGATGGCTTCCTGAGGTGCCGAGGCCGCGAAATCGAGCCCCACCTGCACGCTGCGCGCCCACCACGGGATTCCCTCGGCGGCCTGCGGGGTCAGCACCAGGCCGGACAGGGATACGGGACCAATTATTTCCCCGCTCTGCGGGAGTCGCCGGAATTCCTGCGGTGCCTGCCAGATGGCCGACTCGGTGGCGCGATCCTGCGAACCCCTGGGATCGTAGTGGCCGGCCGCGATCGACAACCGTTCGCCGGCACGCACCGGTTCCTGCGATGATCGCGACTTCGGTGCCTGTTGCGAATCCTGCGGAGATTCCCGGAAGGCCTCGCCGTTGCGGCACCGGGTGATATCGCGCAAATCCCTCAGCGTGGCGCAGTCGGCGATCGTCGCCCGGACCTGGTGCGTTGTGCGATAGGTATTCGCAGAATCCGTATTCCCGAGCAGCGCGGTGGCGAAACCCTCGACGTCGCGCGTCGACGGGAGGCCCGCCAGAGCACCGATCAGCCCTTCCAAGCTCCGCTCGGGTCCCGCCAGACTCCCCCTGACGGAGACCCCGTGCCATTTCTCGAGCACGGGAGCATTCGGCTCCGAGGTGGAATCGGTGTACTCGGTCGCGGCGGTGGCCATGACCGTCTGCAGTCCGATGATTCCGGTCATGACCACGGCGATCGCACTGACCGAACGTGCGGCGGTGCCGCTGCTGAGCTGCAGCCGCCGCAGCGCGAGCTGCCACGGCAGCGACTTCGCATGCACCCGGTGCACGACACGCTCGACACCCCAGGGCAGGATCAGCGGCACGCCGATGAGCAGCAGCACGATCGAGCCCAGGAAGGGAATCTGGAGTTCGCTGGCGCTTCCCGAATCGGTCCCGACGAAGAGCAGACCGAGGATTCCCAGGGCCATCGGCATCAGCCGCCAGACCATCCTGCGCTTTCGCGGCGTGACCTGACGCATCACTCCCAGCGGTTCGATGATCGTGTTCCGCATGGCCGCCTGGGCGGTGGCCACCGCGATGACCGGGATGGCCAGTGTCACCAGCAGCACCGCCCACCAGTCGGGGTGGATGTCGGAGGCGAACACGGAGAATCCGATGATCGACAGGTGCCCTGCCAGTTGCCGTCCGGCGAGGAAGAACAACCACCCGACCAGCACTCCGAGCATCGCACCCACGAGCGCCTCACCGGAGGCAATACGGCGGATCTGGTTGCCGTCGGCGCCGACCAGTCGCAAAGCGGCCAGTCGACGTGACCGGGCGGCCTCGGCCAGCCGGGTGGTGCTGGCCACGAACACGACCACGGGCACCAGCAGCGCGGTCACGCCGAACGCCAGCACGACCCACAGGTCCGGCGGCAAACTCGTCGTATTGTCCGACCGATTCCGCACGGAATCCGGATAGACAGCGGCCACGCTTGTACCCGTTGCCGACAGGTCCGTGGCTCCGGTGTAGTAGAGCAACTCGTCGGGGCTGACCAGCCCTTCCTCGTCGATCACACCGGTGATCTCACCGGGCAGTCGCGGCCGCAACAGTTCCCCGCCCGGGCTTTGCAACAGGTCCTGCAGTGCGGGCGAGACCACCATCTCACCCGGTCCGGGGAATCGTTCCACTCCCTGTGGAACCGGCGCGTCCGGAGCCTGCGGCTGCAACGCCCGACCGGTAATGTGTTCACCACGAAACGTCGTGCCCCGCAGCGCAGTCAGCAACACGGGATCCTGGTTGGGCACGGTGCGGTAGATCCCGCCCAAGCGGGCTTCCTGGACCTCCTCGCGGGCCTGCCACATGTTCGGCACCGAGGAGGCCAGCAGCAGTACCGCCACGCCCAGGCCCGTCCCGATCGCGGCCAGGATCAGCCGCCCCCAGGGGGTCCGGTTGCCCCCGACAGCCAATCGAACCCCGAGCCGGAAGTCGCTGATCCGGGTGCGCAGGGCCCGGAAGTTCGGGGGCTTGTCGTGCTTGCTCATCGGGCCGGCTCCTGCTCCTGCTGCGTACTTCCGTCCCGGATCACGACCTCGCGGTCGGCATAGGCGGCCACCCGAGCTTCGTGGGTCACCAGCACCACGGCCGTGTTCGACTCCTCGGCCACATCGGACAGCAGGGTCATCACCTGCTCACCGGCCAGGGAGTCCAGAGCCCCGGTCGGTTCGTCGGCGAAGACGACGACCGGGTCGGCCACCAGCGCCCTGGCCACGGCGGTGCGCTGTCCCTGCCCACCGGAGATCTCCCCGGGACGGTGATCGGCGATCGCGGTCACCTCGAGCCGCTCCAGCCAGTGCGCGGCCCGCCGCCGTGCCTCCTTGTGACGCACACCCGCCAGCCGCAACGGCAGGGCGACATTTTCGGCCACGGTCAGTTCCGGGACCAGTTGGCCGAACTGGAACACGAAACCGAAGTCGGTGCGGCGCAGCGCGCTGCGCTGTTCGTCGGACAGGGCCGTGATGTCGCGGCCGCCGTAGTGCACCCGGCCGTGTTCCGGCGCGAGGATGCCCGCCAGGCAGTGCAACAGCGTCGACTTGCCCGAGCCGGACGATCCTGTCACGGCCACTGTCTCCCCGGCACCGATGGACAGGCCCGCCCCCCGCAATGCCGGTGTCGGGCCGAAGGACAGGTACAGGTCCGAACCGGCCAGTACCGGTTCGGCGCCCTCCCGGTGATCGGGTGGTGCGTCCATGGTCATGGAGCGATCTCCTTGGTGAGTTGTTCGAGGCGGCTCACGGCCAGTTCGAGCCACCGCAGGTCGGCTTCCAGGTGAAACAGCGAAAAGTCGTGCACGAGCTGGGCCGTCGGGTCGGCTTTCGACTTGCGGCGCGTCAGATCACGCATCACCTCCATGTGCGCTTGGCGCTGGGCGTCGAGCACATCGTGGGCGTCCCGACCGGACAACACCGCCAGCACGACCTTGGTGAACAGGGTGTTGTGCAGGTCGGCAATCGGCTTCTCCGGTGTGGACAGCCACCGTTCGAGCGTGTCCACGCCCGCATCGGTGATCGAGTACCGCTTACGTTCCGGCCCCTCGCCGGACTCGACGCCGTCCACGGCAACCAGCTCGTCCCGCAGCAGTCGCGACAGGGTCGAGTAGACCTGCCCGTATGCCAGGGAACGGTTCTGGCCGAAGCGTTCGTCGTAGGCCCGCTTGAGGTCGTAACCGTGCCGCGAGCCGCCTTCCAGGAGCCCGAGCAAGGTGAGACCGATCGACATGGGGAGAACTATACACACGGTTTATACGCGCCATCTATACACCCGGTTCATAGATGGCGCGCACGGCGTAGCCGATACTTCGGCCGGGGATTTACCAGGGATTTCAAGGCGAGAGAACGCATGCTCGGCGATGGACCGACACCGGCACTCCCTCGGCGCTACGAAGGCGGCGTGCCCATGGAAAAATCGCGCTCGCCCGCGACGACTACGATCACGCCCGGTACCGGGGGACATCAGTGTCGATCACACCGAGGCGACGGGAGTTGCTCCTTGCACAAGACCGATCCCGGCCGGAGCAACGAGAACGCAGCGAGGAAACCCGCCCGCCTCGGAATGCGGAGAGCCACCGATACGGGGCCACGGCCGAGGATCCTCACCATACCGGCAGGCCGTACCCTGGCGCGTAAGCTTTCCTGTTCTGCGATGCGATGAACTTACAGCAGCTGTACCTGGCGCTGCTGGTGGGCGGCCTCGTCCTGCTGGCCAGCATCATCGCCACGCGCTTTGCCTCCCGCATCGGACTCCCCAGCCTGCTGGTGTTCCTGATGGTCGGTATCGCTCTCGGCGAGGACGGCCTGGGCGTGGATTTCGACGATGCCCAGATCGCTCAGAACCTCGGTACGGCGGCCCTGGCAATCATCCTGATCGAAGGTGGGCTGACCACCAAGTGGTCCGATGTGCGCAGGCTGCTGGCCCCTGCCGGGGTATTGGCCACCGTCGGCGTCGGCGCCAGTACGGTGATCACCGCCGCGGGCGCGCATCTCCTGCTGGGCCTGGACTGGCAGCTGTCCCTGCTGCTCGGCGCGATCGTCTCCTCCACCGACGCCGCTGCCGTGTTCTCCGTCCTGCGGGTGTTGCCGCTGCCCCGGCGGGTGGCCGGTCTGCTGGAAGCGGAATCCGGCTTCAACGATGCCCCGACCGTGATCCTGGTCCTGCTGTTCAGCACCACCCCATTGCAGCTGGAGCCGTGGAGCATCGCCGGTGACCTGCTCTACCAGCTTTCCCTCGGTGCAGCGCTCGGGCTCGCCCTCGGCTGGCTCGGCGCCAAGGCGCTGCCCCGCATCGCGCTTCCCGCCTCCGGTCTGTATCCCCTGGTCGTCTTCGGACTCGGCATCGTGGCCTTCGCCGCCGCCGGTGCGGCCCAGGCCAGTGGCTTCATCGCCGCCTACCTCACCGGAGTGGTGCTGGCCAACGCCGGACTGCCGCACCGCTCCGCCACACGGTCCTTCGCCGAGGGGCTGGGCTGGCTCGCCCAGATCGGTCTGTTCGTCCTGCTGGGCCTGCTGGTCACCCCCAGCGAACTGCATCACGAGCTGCTGCCCGCACTGGCCGTGGGACTGGTGCTGCTGCTGTTGGCCAGGCCCATCTCGGTGCTGGCTTCCGTGGCCGGGTTCAGGGTGCCGTGGCGGGAGCAGGCCTTCCTGTCGTGGGCCGGTTTGCGGGGAGCAGTGCCGATCGTGCTGGCCACCTTCCCCGTCGTACAGGGCGTCCCCGGCAGCGACCGCCTGGTGGACATCGTCTTCGTCCTGGTCACGGTCTTCACGCTGGTGCAGGGGCCGAGCCTGCGCCCGTTGGCGCGCAGACTGGGGCTGATCCCCGCCGAAGCCACCCGTGAACTCCAGGTGGAATCCGCACCCCTGGATTTCCTCGGGGCCGAGCTGCTGACGATCACGATTCCCTCCGGGTCCCTGCTGCACTACGTGACCATCGTCGAACTCCGGCTGCCCGACCCCAGCGTCATCACCCTGACCATCCGCAAGGGACATACATTCGTGCCCCAGCCCGACACCTGGCTGGAGTCCGGCGATGAACTGCTCATCGTCACCACCAGCACGCAACGCGAGGCCACCGAACGCCGACTGCGCGCGGTCAGCCGCCGCGGCAAGCTCGCACACTGGTTCGGCGAATACGGCGGTCCCGACTGAGCACGGCCGGAACGGCTCGTCGCAGCACCGGTGTTTGTGCCGACGTTGCGCCGGGGATCTCTATACGGGCGTCGTAGATCGCGATGAGGGTGAAGCATGGACGAGTCGCAGCACAGCCACAGCGCTACGGGCACGCTCGCTCGCGCCTCGATGGCGGATGCGGTGCGATTCACCGGAAAGGTCGTGCTCCCGATGCTTGCCGGTGGACTCATCGCACGCCGTCCGAGGGCGATGGCCGCGATCGAGCGATGGCAACTGGATCGCACGGCGGTGGCAGCACTGCAACGGCTGCGGCGACGCTACGGTCCCGGACCACTTCGGCTGCGGGTCGCGGGCCGCTCGCTGGTCCTGCTCCTGGCGCCGGCGGACGTGCAGCACGTCCTTGCCGAGTCCCCGGAGCCGTTCACCCCGGCCAGCCGCGAGAAAGTGGGCGCACTCGCGCACTTCCAGCCGCACGGCCTCCTCATCTCCCGGGGAAACGTACGCACGCAGCGGCGGCACTTCAACGAGACCGTGCTGGAGGCCGACCGGCCGCTGCACCGGCTCTCGGAATCCGTACTGGCCAAAACCCGTGCGGAGTTCGGCCTTGTGTCCGAGGACGCGGGCTCGGCGGGACATCTGGACTGGGAGATGTTCAGCACCGGCTGGTGGCGCACGATCCGGCGTATCACTCTCGGCGACGGCGCACGTGACGCCGAGAACGTCACCGACCTGCTCGGCAGCATTCGTGCCGATGCCAACTGGGCTTATCTCCGAGCAGCACGCACGGGGCTGCGGCACCGTTTCCTGCGCGAACTCCGCACCCACATCGACGCCGCGGAGTCGGACAGTCTGGCCGCACTGCTCCGCGAGACGCCGGCGGAGCAGGGGGTGGACCGACACGGCCAGGTGCCGCACTGGCTGTTCGCCTTCGACGCGGCGGCGATCGTGGCCTTTCGAGCGCTGGCCCTGCTGGCCACCCATCCGCAGCAAGCCCGGCAGGCCCGTGCGGAACTGGCCGGGCTCGACCTGTCCCGACCGCAGGAGCTGCCCTATCTCCGGGCCTGCCTTCTCGAATCGGTACGGCTGTGGCCGACCACGCCCGCGGTGCTGCGACAGAACATCACGGCAATACCGTGGCACGGCCGGATGATCCCGTCCGGGACCTCGTTCCTCGTGTTCACGCCGTTCTTCCACCGCGACCGGCAGACCGTGCCCCACGCCCACGAGTTCGCCCCGGACATCTGGCTGGACGGCCGTGCCGCCGACCACCCCGCCCTGGTGCCCTTCAGTGACGGAGCAGCCCGGTGCCCGGGGCGGAACCTGGTGCTGTTCGTGGCCGGCACCGTGCTGGCCACCCTGCTGCAGCGACACCGGTTCCACCTTCGCGCACCGGCACGTCTCGATGCCGACCACCCGCTGCCGTTCTCGCTGAACAACTACGGTCTCGACTTCGCGGTCGAACCGATACCGCGCTGAGCGGCGGTCGGTGCGAGCGCCGGTAACTCCCTCGCCCTCTGCACCACGACCAACCGGCCGGACACGCTCAGTCGGGACTGGCGAGACGGTTCCTCTCGTGCAACTGCTCCTTGATCTGCCCGATGCGCCGGGCGTCGTTATACAAATCGGCGTTGTGCATGGACTGCCGCAGCAGGTCGAAGCCGTCTTCCAGTTCGACCGTGAAGACATGCCGCGTCATGGTGGGCAGAACGCGCTGGAGTCGGTTGAGGAGTGTCCGCTGATCGCTCGGCTCCAGACGCGGCAATGCTCGCGAGAGAGCGATGAGTACGTCGCTGCAGGTCTGGTGTTGTCCCGAGATACCGGAAGCCGCGATGGCACCGGTGAGTCCGTCGATGATCCTGTCGGTCACCCGATCGTTGTAGACCAGCGGCAAGGGACCACCGAATGACTCGGCAGGTGGATGGATGTCCGGACCGCAAAAGTCCGCCAGCAGACTGTGCAGCGTCTCCACCGCAACCCGTGCCCCCTCCAGATCACCCGAGACCGCCGTGGCCGACCACGCCATGCTGCTCAATTGGTCCACGGCATACCCGGCATCGCGGTCGATGTCACGCATCCGGCCCAGGGTGAGCGCGTCGAGGACCGTCTCGGCAAGCCGATGCCGCTGCAGTGCGCTGCCACCGCGCACTTCGGCCACGGTGGCCCCCGGCACCACGTGATCGCCCATGGCCACGACCAGTTCGACCTCCACCGCACCCCCGGTGCGGTCCAGGGCCTCGGCCAGCAGTCTCCCGTCGATGTGCACGAGGTAGCCGACCCGTTCCGCGATGACCTCGGCGCTGGGCGCACCCTCCTGCTGCGACTGTGCCCGGCAGCGGGCCAGCAACGGTCGCTGGCCCGCCCGAGCGCGCAGCGCCATCTCCTGGATGAGCCACACGGTCGAACTCGGTCGCATCTGATCAACCGTGCTGTAGACGAACACCAGCAAGAGGATGAACGTGGCCGAGGACAGCAGCAGCGTCAACGTGCCCGAGATGATCGCCTCCCCCGGTGGCACGAGGGTGAGGATCAGCAGGCAATAGATGGTCAGGCCGATGAACATCCCGAAGAAGGACTGGTTGATCTTTCGACGCAGGAACTGATCGAAGACCACGGGGCTGTACTTCGACGACTGGTGCTGCACGGCCATGAGCAACACGAAGAAGATGATCGAGATGACCGTGAGCAGACCGGGGGTCACGGTCGACAGCAGCATGCTGGCTGCCTGTGGGGACACGACAACGGCCACGGCCTGACGCACGGCCTGCCCCCAGAGCCCCGCGTTGCGGTCCAGGACGATTCCCCCCGCCGCGAGGGCGAGCCACACGCCGGTGATCAGCAGCGGCAGCAACAGAAATTCCTGGAGCGCGTACCGTGCTCGGTTCCGATGGCGCGGGCGCGCCCGTCCACGGCGGTCGGTGCTGCCTCCGTCGACCTGTTCGGCCATGGCCGCACCGACCTCCGTTTCACCGTGGACAAGACTCATCCGCATCCGCATCGAAGGCTGCGGACACCAACCCGATGCACGCGACGAGCACACCGGGCTTCTCCGGGTATGCCCACCACGGCGCAATTCCTAACTCCTTCGCGAAGTCAACGATTTTCCGCGCACCTGCCTGATCGTCCCGACATCCGCTGCGAGCTCCGCCGAGCCGCGGCGGTACAACCGTGGGGACACAAAAAGTTGATCAGTAGCGGAGTTCCGCCGCAGGCTGCCCGCCCGTTCTCGGCCGGGATCGCCAGCGGGAATGTTGTGCTCCCGAAAGGATGTGAGGCTGCGTGCGCCGTCACGATCGATCCGCCGATACGACTCGTCGTGTGGCCGGTGATGCCGCATGATGCGCGCCGGACATGCGATCACCGGCCTGTGTGCCGGACTTGCCGCCGCACCCGCGTTGGGGGTGACCAGCCCGTCGGCGGTGGTGCTCGGCGGAGTCGTCACCGCCGGGGCCGCGTTGTTGCCGGATCTGGATCACCCGGGAGCCACCGCGAGTCGTCGGCTCGGTCGGCTGACCCGAGGTCTCTCCCATGGTCTGCGGGCCTGTTCCGCGAGCCTGTACGCGGCGACGAAAGGCCCCCGCGATGAGAACGGCAACGGCAAGCACCGGCACATGACCCACTCGCTGCTGTTCGCCGTGCTGCTCGGTGCGCTGGTGTGGTTCGGCTCCCAGCTCGCGGCCGAATGGCATCCGGCCGCCGGATTCGCCGCCGTCGTCGCGCCCGTCCTGTTCTGTCTGATGTTGGCCCAGGCCCAATTCGGACATTGGGTCGCCGTGGCCACCACCGCGGCCGCCATGCCGATCCTGACCGGCCAGGACGGACCTGTCGCCGCGATGAACGACCTGGCCGGGCCGATCGGCGTGCTGATCGGCCTCGGATGTTTCGTGCACTGCTTGGGCGATGCAATCACCAAGGCCGGGTGCCCGTTTCTGTTCCCGATCCCCATCGCAGGCGAAACCTGGTACGAGATCCGCCCACCTGCATTCCTGCGGTTCCGCGCCGGAGGCCGCGTGGAGAAGGTCCTGACCACGGTCGTGTTCATCCCGCTGGCCGTGTGGCTGCTGCTGATCACCCTCGCACCACTGGATCCGACCGGTCTCATGGCCACCATCGGGCTCTGATCCGGCACGTGTCGCTGCGCAGCGCCCAACTCGAGCCGCAGCGGCCGAGGCAGGCGAGTCGGTCCACCAGCGTTGGTCAATTTCTCGAGAAATTGACCACGGAGGTCTCAGGACACGGTGGTGCCGGTGCGGCGGGGCAACCAAATCCAGGCGATGGCGGCAGCGATCAGGATCAGCCCGGCACCGGCGAGGTAGGCCGTCTGTGAGGCGCTCATCCACGAGGTGGCCACCTCCTGTGCGAGAGCCTGCCCGCGCTCACCCAGCGACTCGGCGACCATCATCCCACCGGGCAGCGAGGACTCCGCCATCTGCTGGGCTTGTTCGGGAAGCCCGGTCAGCGCACCACTCACCTGTGCCGCATAGCTGCCACCGAGGATGCTGCCGAGCACGGCCACGCCCAGTGCGGCACCGACCTCGCGAGTGACGTCGTTGGTGGCCGACCCCATGCCGGCGCGTTCCTTGGGCACATGCGCCATGAGCTGGTCGGTGGCCGGTGCCATGGCCAGTGACATGCCGGTCGCCGTCACGGCCAGCGGAATCAGCAGATGCCAGTAGCCGGACTCCACCGTCAGCGTGCTCAGACCCGCCATGCCCAGTGCGGCCACCACCAGTCCCCCGGCGATGGTCATCCGGGGCCCGAAGCGCCCGACGATGCGTGCCACCTGCGGCGCCACGACCATCATCATGACCGCCATCGGCAGCATCGTCGTCGAGGCACCCAGCGGGGTGTAGCCGTACACGATCTGCAGGGTCTGGCTCAACGCGAAGAACACCCCGATCATCGCGAAGAACACCAGCGTCAACGCCACGGCCGAGGCCGAGAAGCCGCTGCTGCGGAACAGCCGGACGTCGAGCATCGGATCGGTCACCCGTCGCTCCCAGACGACGAACGCGGCCACCAGCACCAGCCCGATCGCGACCATGACCAGGGTCTGCGGGGCCAGCCAACCGACGTGCTGGGCCTGGATCAGCGCGTAGACGACCAACGTGATGCCTGCCGTGGACAGCAACGCGCCGAGCAGGTCGAGGCCGCCGTGCCCGCCTCCCCGACCGGTGCGTGTCGGGACGTAGCGGATACCGCCCAGCACGGCGAGCACCACGACCGGGACGTTGATGGCGAACACCGACTCCCAGGAGTAGTACTGGATGAGCAGGCCCGCGATCACCGGGCCGAGTGCGCTCCCGGCTCCGGAGATCGCCGCCCAGATGCCCACTGCCCTGGTGCGTTCCCCACTGGGAAAGACACTGGTCAGCACCGACAACGTCACCGGCATGATCATCGCGCCGCCGAGGCCGAGCAAACCGCGTGCTGCGATCAGCTCGGCACTGGAGGTCACGAACAGCCACACGTACAGCGAGACCGCACCGAACAGCACCAGTCCGGCCTGCAACATGCGCTTGCGTCCGTAGCGGTCGGCCAGCGCCGAGGTCGTGAACAGCAGTCCGGCGAACACCAGCGCGTAGGCATTGGAAAACCACTGCTGTTCGGCCGTGGAAGCCCCCAGGTCCCGGGAGAGCATGGGCAGAGCCACGCTCAGCGAGGTATTGGCCAGCATCGTGGCCGACAGCGCCAGACACAGGACGATCAGCGTCGCCCAGCGCCGCCGATAGACCGCCACATCGATGCCCTCGGCCAGCGCGCCGCTCTCCCCTGTTGTCGCCGCACCATCGACCGTGTTGCTCCGAGACACCCGTGCTCCCCTTCCGACACCAACCATAGTATGGCAGTACTGCCATATGTCACTGGTGACACCAGGCACAGTTGACTCTCACCTGCTGAACGACGAACCTGACACCATGACGACTGCTGCAACCGAGGCAACCGAGGCAGCCGGGGCCGCCGAAGCCGGCGACGACACCGCCGCCGAAGCCCCGATGGGCAGGCGGCAACGCAAGGCCATCCGGACCCGGGCAAGCATCGAGGACGCCGCCCTGCGGTTGTTCACCGAGCAGGGCTTCGATGCCACGACGGTGGAGCAGATCGCCGAGGCCGCCGACATCGCACCCCGGACGTTCTTCCGCTACTTTCCGAGCAAGGACGCGGTCCTGTTCGGTGATCTCGGCGGTGAGACCGAGCGAATGCGGACGATCATGGACAGCCGCGCCTCCCACGAGCACCCCATGCGGTCCCTTGCCGCCGCGATGCTCGACGCCGCAGAGCGGATGGAACCCGACCGCGAGCAGCACCTGATGCGGGCCGAGCTACTCCACGCGCTGGACAACGCCGGAGACTACGAGCTGCACCTGCTGCGGCAGCAGTGGATGCAGGATGTGACGAACCTGGTCGCCGAACATCTCGGTGTCGATTCGGGCACCGACCCGCGTCCCGGTGCCTGGTCGATGACGCTGGTGAGCTGCTTCGGTTCCGCCATGCACGCCTGGCTCGTGCGCACCGACGACAGCATCACCCTGCGGCACATCCTCAGCGGGGTTCTCGCCGCCACATCCGAGGGGTTGGAACAGGCAACCGACGAGATCGCCTCAGCACCACGCTAACTCGTGTCCTGGTAGGTCTTGTGCTTCCGTCGTGACTGAGCACCGGTGGCCGACGAGCAGAGCTGTGCCGGTTTCGGTGCAACTGCGCGCCCGTGTGCCGGGGAGAGGGTGGAAGTTTCAGGGAAAACTTCCGAGTCTCCCTCAGCACACGGTGATCAGGTGTTCGCCCTGGGCAACGAGTTCACCAATTACCGGGGCGCCCGGCACCTCTCCGGCCACCAGCAAGCCGCCGGATGTCTGCGCATCGGCCAGCAGCAGCGCCTCCTGCTCGGCAACGGCCGACAGGTCGACGTGCGGGTACACCCAGTCCAGGTTGCGCCGGGTGCCGCCGCTGACATAACCGTCACGCAGCGCTTCCCGCGCTCCGTTCAGATACGGCACGGCAGTCGAATCCACGATCGCCGACACACCGCTGGCACGGGCCGTTTTGAGCAGATGTCCAAGCAGACCGAAGCCGGTCACGTCGGTGGCGCACACGACACCGGCGGCGACGGCGTCGGTGGCAGCACGAGCGTTGAGCGTCGTCATCGTCTCGACGGCCTCGTCGAAGACCTCGCCGGTGGCCTTGTGCCTGCTGTTGAGCACCCCGATACCCAGCGGCTTGGTCAGCGACAACGGCATCCCGGCCCGCCCCGCGTCGTTGCGCAGCAGCGCTTCGGGATTCCCCACGCCGGTGACCGCCATACCGTACTTGGGTTCGGGATCGTCCACACTGTGCCCACCCGCGACGGGACATCCCGCCTGCGCACCGATGTCGGCGCCGCCGCGCAGGACCTCCCGTGCCAGCTCGAACGGCAACACCTCGCGCGGCCAGGACAGCAGGTTCACCGCCACCGCAGGCCGGGCACCCATGGCATACACATCGGACAAGGCGTTCGCCGCCGCGATCCGGCCCCAGTCGTAGGCATCGTCGACCACGGGAGTGAAGAAGTCCGCGGTGGCCACCACGGCCGTGTCCCCCGCGATCCGGACAGCGGCGGCATCGTCCCCATCGTCGAGACCGACCAGCAGCTCCCCTCCGTCCGACTGCTGCGGTCCCGTGAGCCCGGCCACCACGGATTCCAGCTCACCGGGTGGAATCTTGCACGCACATCCGCCGCCGTGCGCGTACTGCGTCAACCGATACGTCCGATCCTGGGCAAGATCAAGGCTCGTCATCACTGGGAGGCTAGGGCATGTCGGCCGTGTGCGCACTCCACCGATATGGTGGCGCGTGGAGGCGTATGGGTGCCTGGTGGCCCCCGCGGTCTTCAAAACCGACGTGGCCGAGTACCTCGGTCAGGCGGGTTCGATTCCCGTCCGCCTCCGCCATCTTCTCCCCCGGCCTGTTCTCCCCGGTCGGCCCGAATGGGCAGCGGCAGCCCCGGAGACAACCTCCAGCGTCAACGCTGTGACAAGCACCACCCACTCGGCCCGGACGAACGCCGGGCACTCGACTGACCGAGCATTCCCGGGTGTGTTAGAAATTGGCACCGAGGGGAGTACTTCCTCGGGTCGGCCCGGTCAATACGGACATGTACTGGTGTCCCCGGGAGACCGTCCGCAGCGGGCGAAGGAGACCTCGAACGTGCATGCCGTTCGAGGAGGGATCCCGTGTCTGGTCCGACCGCTGTTCTCGCCGCCCCGGCTGAGTCGATCGGTTCACCGGTGTTGTGGGCAATCAGCATCGCTGTGCTGCTGGCCTTGCTGGCCACGGACTTTCTCATTACCCGCCGCCCGCACGAGGTCACGATGCGCGAGGCCGTGGGGTGGTCGGTGTTCTACCTCGCGCTGCCGTTCGTCTTCGCCGTGTTCCTGTGGATGGCCTACAGCAATGGGCAGGCGCTGGAGTTCGTCACCGGGTTCGTGGTGGAGAAGTCCCTGTCGGTGGACAACCTGTTCGTGTTCATGCTCATCCTGTCCGGCTTCGCCGTACCGGAAGCACTGCAGCAGCGCGTGCTGCTGTACGGCATCGTCGGCGCACTGGTGCTGCGCGGCATCTTCATCGCGGCCGGTGCCGCCCTGCTGCAGGCCGGCACCTGGGCATTCCTGGTATTCGGCGCGATCCTGTTCGTCACCGCCGCCAAGATCCTGCACGAAGCACTCACCGGCTCGGCCTTCGACCGCGATGTGTCGCAGCTGCGTTCGGTACGGCTGCTGCGCCGGCTGATGCCGGTCACCGACGACTACCGCGGCACCCAGCTGACGGTCCGCGAACAAGGTCGGCGCGCCCTGACCCCGCTGACGGTGGTGGTCGTGGCGGTATTCGCCACCGACGTGGTCTTCGCCATCGATTCCGTGCCCGCCATCTACGGAATCACCGAGGACCCGTACCTGGTGTTCGCCACCAACGCCTTCGCCCTGCTGGGCCTGCGTGCCCTGTACTTCGTGCTGCACCGGGCGCTGGCCAAGCTCATCCACCTCAACCACGGCCTGGCCCTCATCCTCGCGTTCATCGGCGTGAAACTGGTGCTGCACTGGGCCCACGGAGTCTGGCCGGCAGTGCCGACCGTGCCCACCCCGCTGTCCCTGGCGGTCATCGTGCTGATCCTGACCACCGTCACGCTGACCAGCCTGTACACCCGCCGCGGCTCGGAAGAAACCACATCCGGGAGCTGACCATGCTCGAGTTGTTCCTCGGAGTCGGGCTCATCGAACTCGGCGCGACCGTGCTTCTCCTGCTCGCCCTGCTGATCACCTGCACCGCCCTGTGGGATATCCACCCACCCAAAGGGCCCCAGCGGTAAGTAAAGCGGCAGGGTCGTGAATCGTCGTGAATCGTCGTGAATCACGGCCCTGCCGCCCTGCCGCCCTGACGTCCGCCCGGCCGCCCTGCCGCGTCGGCGAGGCACGCTGTGGCGGTGCGCCCGCCCGAGCCGAGGGAGTGCCCGCTCGGACGAGTGAGCTCGCCGAAGCATGTTCACCAGCCATACGCTGGGCGGCGTGGACCTACTCCAGTCGGAGCGGACGTTCTCGCCTTACGGTCCGTCCCACTGGGCGATTCTGCTCCTGGCCGCTGCCGTGGCGTCACTGCTCGTCGGGATCGGCCGCCACTACCAGGGGGCCCGGGCGACCAGGAGGATCTCCCGCGCATTCGCCGTGGTGATCGTGGCATTCCAGTTACCACTGCAGATCCGCAGTCTGCTGCCCGCACAGTGGAACATCCATCTGTCCTTGCCGTTGCACCTCAGCGATCTCGCCTGGATCACCGCCGCATACGCACTGTGGTCGCATCGGTGGTGGGCTCACGCACCGACCTACTACTGGGGGCTCACGCTGACCACGCAGGCCATGATCACGCCTGCGCTCGACGCTCCCGGCTTCCCGCACCTCGACTTCATCGAGTTCTGGGGCCACCACTGCCTGGTGCTGTGGGCCGCCATCTACCTCACCTGGGGGGTCGGGATGCGGCCGGATTGGCGCGGCTACGCCGCCACGATGGGGGTCACCCTGACCTGGACCGTGGTGACACTGGGAATCAACAGCCTGCTCGGCACCAATTACGGTTTCCTGAATCACAAGCCGTCGAATCCATCCCTGCTGGATCTCCTGGGGCCCTGGCCCTGGTACCTGGCGGTGGAATTCGTCGTCCTACTCGCCGGGTGGGCCCTGATCACCTGGCCGTGGACACGCTCGCACGCCGACCGATGACCAACCGGGGGCGCATGGAGGCCGAGCGCTTCGCCCTGGCGGTACGAACCCGAACCCTGCCCTGGCTCGATCACGCACTCGGCGCGCATGCGGCCGGGCCGCATGCGAGTCTGGCCGGCGTGAGTCGCTTCCGGAACACACTGACGATGCCGGGCGGACGAGAGACCCGCAAGGAACTGTTCCATGCGGGTATGCGCGGCGCGATCGCCGCGATGAGCATGAGTGGAATGCGCGCGTTCACCGTGCACGTGGGCCTGCTCAAGAGTACTCCCCCCGAGACGATCGTCGGTGAGCACGGGCCGGAAGTGCTGCGTGAGCTCTCGGTGGATGCGCGGCACGTTGTCGTGGAATTGCTGCACTGGACCTACGGCGCCGGTGGCGGTGCCGTGTTCGGCTCCTTACCCGATGCCATCCGCCAGCGCCCGTGGGCCGGGCCCATCTACGGAATGCTGCTGTGGTTCGGTTTCCAGGTGATCCTGGTACGTCTGCTGGACTTACCGCAGGAAAGTCGCCGTTCCATCCGGGAAAGAACCGCACTCGTGCTCGATCACGCCCTGTACGGAGCGATCCTGTCGGAACTGCGGCGGCGCCCCCAGCGCTGAGCCCCAGCAGCGCTGACCTCCCGTGCACGGGCCCGCCTGACTCACCGGGATCGGTCGGGTTGGCAGGCGGGACACCAGACGGTGCCGCGCCCGGCAATCCTGGCGCGTTGCAAGCGAGTCCGGCAGCGGGGGCACCGACCTTCCTGCTGATCACGGTGGCCGGTGAGCCACGACGGACGGTCCGGCACGAGCCCTGCCCGGCAGGACTGCCGCAACACCGACCGCGTTCTCCGGTGCAGCAGCCGCCATTGGGCCTCGTCGAGATCGGCGGTCGCGTGCGTCGGATGGATACACGCGTGCCACAGGATCTCGTCGACGCACAGGTTGCCCAGTCCCGCGATACTCGCCTGATCCATCAGCGCGGACTTGATCCGGCGGCGGGTGCGGGTGAGGCGCTGCTGATATTCGGCACGGGACACCTCGCCCGCGTCCGGCCCCAGCGCGCTCAGCCTCGTGTCCACATCGGACTGCTGCTGGGCCAGTTCGAGCCCGGTGAGCTTGCGCATGTCGCGGTAGCGAAGCTCGCCGCACGAGAACCGGAACACGAGCCGATCATGCGCGTGTCGGCTTTCCTCGAAGGAACACCACAGCAGCATCCCCGTCATCCCGAAATGCACCAGCACACACGGTGCTCCCCCGCCTGCGCCGGATGTGGGGGCCGTCGGCAGCAGTAACCATTTGCCGTGCCGTCGCGGCTCCGTGAAGTAGCGGCCACACAGGGTTCCGGTGAACTCGGCCACGCTGGAGGCGCGCACGACCTGGGCATCGTGCACCTCCACCGATTCCAGGCGATGGCCTTCGGCGTGCTGGGCCACACGGCGAAAACCTTCCACATCGGGCAGCTCGGGCACACTCGAGTCCTACCCTGTTCCTTGCGTTGTGCAGACCTCGACTCTCGTGGTGACGGAGTTTCGTTTCTCACGATTAATTTCATTCTACACTGAAGCAATAGTGATAACAGTTATATGAAGCTCATGTCGCCGGATGCCGGAATCGCGTTCGGTCACCGGCTCCGAGTGCCGATCCATGCCCGTATAGTGATCGGCATGCACGATCACCGACGGCGTGTACCGGGGACCGATCGGGTCCTGGAGGAACCGCAGGTCGCCCTCGCCGCCGTCCGTCTCGGCCAGGAGCGGGTCAAGCAGGCGATTCGTTCGGCACAGCAGCAGGCACGCGACGGAGGTATCGAACCGGAACAGGTGGTCGAGACCGTGCTGGCCGGACTTCCGGAGTCGGCCGCCTGCCTGCGGCACGTTCTCAACGCGACCGGCGTGCTGCTGCACACCAATCTCGGACGCGCACCGCTGTCGGAGGCGGCCGTGCGGGCGCTGGTGGGTGCGGCGGGCACCACCGATGTCGAACTCGACCTGAGCACCGGACAGCGTGGTCCCCGGGGCGCGGCGGCGATGGCCGCACTGCTCGATGCCGTTCCCTCGGCGGAGGCGGCGCATGTGGTCAACAACGGCGCGGCCGCCCTCGCGCTGGCTGCCACCGCGCTCGCGCAGGGACGCGAGATCGTGGTGGCACGCGGTGAAATGGTCGAGATCGGAGACGGGTTCCGGCTTCCCGATCTGCTGGCCTCCACCGGTGCGCGCCTGCGCGAGGTCGGCACCACCAACAGGGTGCATCTCGAGGACTACCGCGCCGCGCTCGGACCGGACACCGGTTTCGTCCTCAAGGTTCACCCTTCCAACTTCGTCATCAGCGGGTTCACCTCCTCGGTCCCGGTCGCGGAACTGAGCGGGCTCGACGCTCCCCTCGTGGTCGACATCGGCTCGGGGCTGCTGGGGCCGCATCCGGTCCTGACCGAGGAGCCCGATGCCACCACTCCCCTCGGCCAGGGGGCCGATCTGGTGACCGCCAGCGGCGACAAGCTGCTCGGCGGGCCGCAGGCGGGCTTGCTGCTGGGGCGAAAGGACACGGTGCATCGGCTTCGTCGACATCCGCTGGCCCGCGCGCTCCGGGTGGACAAACTGACTCTGGCCGCTCTCGAAGCCACTGTCGGCGGCCCGATCACACCGACGGAACGCTCGCTGCGGCAGACTCCGGCGGAGCTGCTGAATCGTGCCGAACGGATCACCGAAGTCCTCGCCGGAGCGGGACTTGCCGCCACGAGCCGACCCACCTCGGCGGCCGTCGGCGGGGGCGGCGCACCCGGGGTCGAGTTGCCCAGTGCGGCGGTCGTCCTGCCGCAGCGGTTCGCCGGGCGACTGCGCGCCGGGAATCCACCCGTCCTGGCACGCGTGGAACGCGGCCACTGCGTCCTCGACCTGTACGCGCTCGCCCCGGAGGACGAGGACGACCTGATCCGGGCGATCCTCGCAGTGGAGGACTGATGCACGTCATCGCCACCGCAGGGCACGTCGACCACGGCAAGTCGACGCTGATCCGGTCGCTGACCGGGATGGAACCCGACCGCTGGTCGGAGGAACGCCGCCGTGGCATGACGATCGACCTCGGCTTCGCGTGGACCACCACCGCCGAGGGCGACACGCTGGCGTTCGTCGACGTGCCCGGCCACGAGCGTTTCGTCCCGAACATGCTAGCCGGGGTCGGGCCGGTGCCCGCGGTGATGTTCGTCGTGGCCGCCGACGAGGGATGGATGCCGCAATCGAGCGAGCACCTGCAGGCACTGCACGCCCTGGGCGTCCGGCACGGCATCCTGGTCGTGACCCGCAGCGACCTGGCCGACCCCGAACCTGCTGTCGAGCAGGCCCGCCATCATCTCGGCGACACGTCGCTGTCGGAACTGCCGGTGCTCCGGGTCAGCGGTGCCACGGGCGAGGGCGTCGCCGAGCTGCGATCCGCGCTGGAGAGGCTGACAGGCGATCTCGCCCGCCCGGACCAGCACGCCGATCCCCGGTTGTGGGTGGACCGTGCGTTCACCATCCGCGGCACCGGGACCGTGGTGACCGGCACCCTGCCCGCCGGGACGCTCACGACCGGCAGGCAACTGCTGCTGTATCCCCACGGCCACGAGGTCACCGTGCGCGGGATGCAGTGCCTCGGAGTCGAGACCTCGCATGTCGAGGCCGTGGCGCGGGTCGCGGTGAACCTGCGTGGTGTTCGACTCGAGGACGTCGGTCGGGGCGACGTCCTCGCCCCGCCGGGGCTGTGGTTGAGCACCGACGTGCTCGACGTGCGGTTGCGCGGCGCCGACTCCCGGGAACTGCCCCGGCAGTTGATGCTGCACATGGGTGCGGCGGCCGTGCCCGTGCGGGTGCGTCCACTCGGCGCCGACACGGCACGGCTGGCCCTGCGCACCCCGCTGCCACTGCGGATCGGCGACCGCGCCCTGCTGCGTGATCCCGGCGGCCACCGGGTTCCCGCCGGGGTCGTCGTGCTCGATGTGCGGCCGCCTGCACTCCGGCGGCGAGGTGCGGGAACTCGCCGCGCCCGGGAACTCGAGGACATGGGCGAACGGCCCGATGGTGCGGCCGAACTTCGCCGCCGCCGCGTCGTCCGCGCCGACGAACTCACCGGGATGGGGGCCACACCGCCGTCCGGCGCCCCGCAACGCGGAGGCTGGTTGCTCGACCCGTCGCACCGTGACGCACTCGCCACGCGAGTGGTCGAGCTGTTGTCCGAGTATCACCGGGAGTACCCGTTGGAGGGTGGAATGCCCACCGAAGCCCTCCGGCGTGCCCTGCACCTGCCCGATGCGGCGCTGCTCATCCCCGTCCTGCGAGCGGTCACCTCGGCCGGGGTGACCGTCCAGGACGGCCGCGTGGGTCTGGGATCGGCCTCGCTGCCCGAGCACGTCCGTGACGCGTTGTCGGCCGTCCACCGCATCCTGGCCGACCGGCCTTTCGTGGCTCCCACCGCCGAGGAACTCGACGAGCTCGGACTGGGCGCCAAGGAGATCGCCGCCGCCGTCCGGGCCGGTGAACTCCTCAAGCTCGACCAGGGCATCGTGTTGCTTCCCGGAGCGCTGGATCAGGCAGTGCAGCGGCTGTCGCAGCTTCCCTCCCCCTTCACGCCGAGCCAAGCCAAGCAAGCCCTCGCCACCACGCGCCGAGTCACCATCCCGCTGTTGGAGACACTCGCACGCAGGCGCTACACCGAGCGGCTCGACGACGGTTCGCATCGTTTGCGGTGAGCACCGCATGCGCTTTCCGCCGTGCGGTTCGCAAGCCTGCGCGGTTTGAAATCCCGTCTCCCGGGCATCCCCGTGGTGGACCGGCCCGGCTGAAACGCGGTCCGCGGCGAGCTTGCCCGGCTGCGCGCGACCGCACAGCGACGGTGGTGCGCCACGCCGGAGGAGGCACGTCATGGCACACAAAGTCTGGACGGGATCGATCAACTTCGGTCTGGTGTCGATCCCCGTCGGTCTCTACAGCGCCACCGAGAACCACACCATCCACTTCAACCAGTACCAGCGCGGCACCACGGACCGAGTGCGCTATCGCCGGTTCAACGAGCGCACCGGCGCCGAAATCGACTACGACAACGTCGTCAAGGGCCGCGAGGTGGGCGGCACCCTGGTAACCGTGGAGCAGGAGGAGCTCGACGCCATCGCGCCGGGGCGCTCCCGCACGATCGACATCACCACTTTCGTCGATATCGCCGAGATCGACCCGGTGTATTTCCAGAAGACCTACTGGCTCGCCCCCGACAACGAGCAGCAGAACCGGCCGTACCACCTGCTGCGGCGAGCCCTGGACAGGACGAACCGGGTGGGCATCGCACGTTTCGTGCTGCGGGGGAAGGAGTATCTCACCGCGATCCGCGCCGACAGCACGGTCCTCGCCCTGGACACGCTGTTCTTCGCCGATGAGGTCCGGGACCCTTCCGAGGTCGTGGATACACGTGCGGCGAGTCAGTCGTTGTCGGGGCAGGAGCTACGCATGGCCACCGACCTCATCGAGTCCATGAGCGGCGACTGGCAACCACGGGACTACTTCGACACCTACACCGCGCGGGTCGAAAAACTCCTCGAGGACAAAAGTCGGGGCAGGCAACCGGAACCGGCGGCGACTCCGCCCGAGCCCACCGATGTCGTCGATCTCGCCGAAGCACTGCGCCGCAGCACCGATCAGACCCGCAACGGCCGCAGTACCGAGGAATCGGCGGCAACCGTATCGGAGACAGCCGACAGGGAACCTGCCTCCGATACGGAAAACCGAACACCTCGGCAGCGGACCGCGAGCACACCGCGGGATCCTTCCCAGCTCACCAAGAGCGAGCTGGACAGGCGAGCGCGGGAGCTGCAGATCAAGGGACGCTCCAAACTGAACCGGAAGGATCTGGAGAAGGCGGTCACCGAGTCGGCCGGAGCGGGCTCGGGACGCAGCCGCCGATCCCGGAAGGTGTCCTGACACCGCCGTGTCGCAAGCACGCACATGAGGGTCGGGTGTGGGCAGCACCATGATCCGCTTTGAGCGAACACGGCTCAGGAATCCCACGTGCCGCTGCTCATGTTTGGCCGGATGAGTTCCCTGGGAATGCTCATACCGGAGCTTGTGAAGGAAAGAGGTAGTAATGAGCAGCTTCTTCGGCCCTGGCGGGTACGGTCCGAGTCCCTTCGACGACTTCCTGGCCCGCTTCCTCGGGGGCCAGGGCGGCTCCCCTCAGCAGCCCATGCAGCGGGTCGACATCACCCGGCTCATGAGCCAGCAGGCACAGGAACTCGTGGCAACGGCCGCGCGGTTCACGTCCGAGCGCGGTGGCCGCGATCTCGACACACACCACCTGCTCTGGGCAGCGACACAGGTCGACACCACACACGGCATGCTGGACCGGGCAGGAGCCAACCCGGCTTCGATCGCCCAGGAAATCGAGCAGCGACTCCCGCAGGGGGAAAGCACCGAGCAACCGCCGGCACTGACCCCCGCGGCCAAGCGGGCACTGCTGGATTCCCACCAGATCGCCCGGGCTGTCGGCTCGTCCTACATCGGGCCGGATCACCTGCTGCTGGCGCTGGCGGCCAACCAGGAGTCCACGGCGGGACGGTTGCTGGCCTCGGCCCACGTCACCGTGGAGTCGCTGCAGTCCAGCGCCGCGGGGGGACGCTCCCAGCAGCAGCCCGCGAGTGAGGCACAGCAGACCAGTCCCACACCGACCCTGGATCAATACGGCCAGGATCTCACCGCCCGCGCACGCGAAGGTGGACTCGATCCGGTCATCGGACGGGGCGACGAGATCGAACAGACCGTGGAGGTTCTGGCTCGGCGCACGAAGAACAATCCCGTGCTCATCGGCGAGGCAGGGGTCGGTAAGACCTCCGTGGTCGAGGGCATCGCCCAGCGCATCACCGACGGCGAGGTGCCCGACGTGCTCTCCGGCAAGCGCGTGGTGCAGCTGGACCTGTCCGGCGTCGTCGCGGGCACCCGCTACCGGGGTGACTTCGAGGAGCGGATGAACAAGCTTCTCGACGAGATCAGCAAGCACAGCGACGATCTGATCATCTTCATCGACGAGTTGCACACCGTTGTCGGTGCCGGAGGTTCCGAAGGAGCCGTCGACGCGGGCAACATGCTCAAGCCGAAGCTGGCCCGCGGCGAGCTGCACGTCGTGGGCGCCACGACGCTGGACGAGTACCGCAAGAACATCGAGAAGGATGCGGCGTTGGAACGCCGCTTCCAGCCGATCGATGTCGCCGAGCCCAGCGTCGACGACACGGTGCAGATCCTGGGCGGCCTGCGGGACCGCTACGAGGCACACCACCAGGTGCGGTTCAGTGACGATGCCATCAGCGCCGCCGCGGATCTGTCCCACCGCTACATCACCGATCGATACCTGCCGGACAAGGCGATCGATCTGCTCGATCAGGCAGGCGCACGCAAGCGTCTGAGCACCAAGACGCCGACCACCGACGTGCGCGAACTCGAGCAGCAGGCCGATCAACTCCTGCGGGACAAGGCCCAGGCCGTGTCCAATGAGGAATACGAGCGGGCCTCGGAACTGCGGGACCGGATTTCCGAGGTGCAACGCAACATCCAGGAACAGCGGCAGGGCTCCGACGGCATCCCGGTGGTCGAATCCGGCGAGATCG
The DNA here is from genome assembly GCF_031458135.1 of Haloactinomyces albus. NCBI lineage: Bacteria > Bacillati > Actinomycetota > Actinomycetes > Actinopolysporales > Actinopolysporaceae > Haloactinomyces > Haloactinomyces albus. The sequence goes on from NZ_JAVDXW010000001.1 coordinate 132,598, forward strand.
CCGAGGTCGTCTCGCGCGCCACGGGCATTCCGGTCACCCAGCTGACCGAGGAGGAAAAGGGCCGGTTGATGCGGCTGGAAGAGCAGTTGCACCACCGCGTGGTCGGCCAGGACGAGGCGGTCCACGCCATCGCCAGGGCGGTGCGGCGCTCCCGTACCGGCATGGGCGACCCGAATCGCCCCACCGGTACGTTCCTGTTCCTCGGACCGACCGGTGTCGGCAAGACCGAACTGGCCCGCGCGCTGGCCGAATCGCTGTTCGGCGACGAGGAGCGCATGGTCCGCCTGGACATGAGCGAGTTCCAGGAGAGCCACACGGCCAGCCGGATGGTCGGCGCACCTCCGGGCTACGTGGGCTACGAGGAGTCCGGGCAACTCACCGAGGAGGTACGGCGCCGTCCCTACTCGGTGGTGCTGCTCGACGAGATCGAAAAGGCCCACACCGATGTGTTCAACATCCTGCTGCAGGTCATGGAGGACGGCCGTCTCACCGACGGCCAGGGTCGCACGGTGGACTTCAAAAACACCGTTCTGATCATGACCAGTAATCTCGGCTCGGACATCATCTCGAACCGCTCCGGCGTGATCGGATTCAGCAGCCGGGAGAAGGATCAGGCCGAGGAGCCCGCCCGGGATCGGCTGATGGCCCGCCTTCGGGAGTCGTTCCGGCCGGAGTTCCTCAACCGCATCGACGAGATCGTCATGTTCCGCAAGCTGGAGGGCGAGCAGCTCCGGCGGATCACCGAGTTGATGCTGGACGAGACGAAGCAGCGGTTGCAGTCCCAGGACATCGACGTCGAGTTCGATCGTCCCGCCGTGGACTGGCTGACCGAACACGGCCACCAGCCCGAGTACGGGGCTCGCCCGCTGCGGCGCACCATCCAGCGCGAGATCGACGACGCACTGTCGGATCTGCTGCTGGAAGGAAGGCTGGAACACGGACAGCGGGTGGAAGTCGACGCGGCCGACGGGCAGCTCCGGTTCTCGGTGCAGCCTGCCGAACCCGCGTCCTCGTGATCGCGGAAATCGTGGTCACCCCGTGATCACGAGACGGCGCCTGCCGAGCGTCCGGTAGGTGACCGGCACCGCCGCGTACTTTCCGACGCGGCATGCGGCTTACGAAAGTGTGTTCGGCAGCACACTTTCGTAAGCCGCTTTTTCTCGCCGGCAACACGAGCGGTATGGACCACAACCACACATCAATGCCGGAGTATGTCCTCGGAACACATAGGTATGCAGGTGTGCGGTAGCTAACGTGCTCCGGTATGACGGATGCCGAGCCACCCAGCGCTTTCCCGCACGGCGCCGCCGCTCCCCCACCGAACGGCGACACCGGCGAGTCCGGCCTTTCCGCAACGACGGCACTGGTCACCGGCGCCGGTAGCGGGATCGGCAAAGCCTGCGCGCGGACGCTGGCAGCCGCGGGCGCGCAGCTCCACGTTCTCGATCGCGATGCCGAGTCGGTCAAGCGGACCGCGAGCGAAGCCGGGGGCACGGCGCACGTGGCCGATCTGGCCGATCCCGGCACCATCGCGGATCTGCCCGCCGACATCGACGTTCTCGTCAACAACGCCGGGCTCCAGCACGTGGCCCCGATCCACGAGTTCCCCCCGGAAACCTTCACCCTGATCCAGCAGATCATGGTGACCGCCCCGTTCCTGCTGATGCGGCACTGCCTGCCGCACATGTACACCCGGGGCTGGGGCCGCGTGGTCAACATCTCCAGTGTCCACGGCATCCGCGCCAGCCCGGACAAATCGGCCTACGTGGCGGCCAAGCACGCTCTTGAGGGAATGAGCAAGGTCGCCGCGCTGGAAGGGGCTGCACACGGTGTCACCAGCAACTGCGTGGATCCCGGCTACGTGCGCACGCCGCTGGTGCAGGACCAGATCGACGCGCAGGCCCGCCAACGGGGCATCGCCCCCGAGGAGGTCACCGACCAGGTGTTCCTGCAGCGAACCGCGATCAAGCGACTCATCGAACCCGAGGAGGTGGCCGCGCTCGTGGGATGGCTGTGCACGCCGATGGCCGGCTACATCACCGGCGCGTCCATCCCCATCGACGGGGCCTGGAGCGCCCACTAGTTCAGGAGGCGCCCGGCCCGAGTTACCACCCGCTTTTCGTCCACACAATCCGTCCACGCAGGAAGCGGTAACGCCATGTCCGCACCATCACCAGCGCAAGCAGAACCGTCCCGCCGGTCGATCTTCAAGATCGTCGGCGCCAGCATGATCGGCACGACCATCGAGTGGTACGACTTCTTCCTCTACGGGTCGGCCGCGGCACTGGTCTTCAATGTCCTGTTCTTTCCTTCCGGAGACCCACTGATCGGAACGCTGCTGGCGTTTTCCAGCTATGCGATCGGATTCGTGTTCCGCCCACTCGGTGGGCTGGTATTCGGGCATTTCGGCGACAAGATCGGCCGCAAGAAACTGCTCGTCATCAGCCTGCTGATGATGGGAGGCTCCACCTTCGCGGTCGGGCTGATGCCCACCTATGCCACCATCGGCATCGCCGCGCCGATCCTGCTGACCCTGCTGCGCGTCATCCAGGGGTTCGCCCTCGGCGGCGAATGGGGCGGAGCCGTGCTCATCGTCTCCGAGCACGGTGACAGTCAGCGCCGCGGTTTCTGGGCCTCCTGGCCGCAAGCCGGCGTGCCCACCGGCAATCTGCTGGCCACCGCCGTCCTCGCGATTCTGGCGGCGGTGCAGACCAATGCGGCATTCCTGGCCTGGGGATGGCGCATTCCGTTCCTGTTGTCGGGCCTGTTGGTGCTCGTCGGATTGTGGATCCGGCTGGCGGTCAGTGAATCGCCGGTGTTCACCGCTGCCGCCGAGCGGGCCAAGGACAAGGACGAGCCGGAGCAGATGCCGATCGTGCGGGTGCTGCGCTACCAGTGGCGCGAAGTCCTGATCGCTTCGGGGGCCCGGTTCGCGGAAAACGTGTGCTACTACGTCATCACCGCGTTCATCCTCACCTACATCACGAGCGCACTGGATCTGCCGAGAGGGATGGCCCTCAACGCGGTGCTCATCGCCTCCGCGGTGCACTTCGTGGCCATCCCGCTGTGGGGAATGCTGTCGGACCGGCTCGGACGCAAACCCGTCTACCTGATCGGTTCCCTCGGCACCGGCGCGTGGACCTTCGCGTTCTTCGGACTGCTGGACACGAAGTCGTTCGCGCTCATGACGCTGGCGGTCACCGTGGGGCTGGTCCTGCACGGGGCCATGTACGGCCCGCAGGCGGCGTTCATGTCGGAACTGTTCGGCACGCGGGTGCGGTACTCGGGTGCCTCGATCGGTTACCAGCTCGCCTCGGTCGTGGCGGGAGGGCTCGCACCCACGATCGCCGTGGCATTGCTGGCCGTGTTCGGCAGCTGGGTGCCGATCGCGCTGTATGTGGCCGCAGGGGCGGTGCTGACTTCGGTGGCCATCCTCTTCGCCACCGAGACCCGGGGCAGCTCGCTCGTCGACGCCGATGCCGACGAAGAGCCGGGCGTGCCCGCGAATCGGTAATCACGAAAGACGGGCGATCCCGGCCGCACCGCGACGTGCCGGGATCGCACGTCGTCCCGCAACCGGGTCCGTCCGGGTCGCGCATCGACCTTGCCGCCTGGTTACGGTCCCCGGCAGTCCACTGCCGACACGAGGCTGCCACGGTCGGTCTCCCCGTACGGACGGTCGAGTTCCGTTTCTCGCTCGTCCAACCGGGAATGGTCCACTGAGCACTTGACGCCCCTGTGGTGGCCTCGCCCCCCGAGGCGGGTTACTGAACAGAGTCACCCGACAAACTCGCTCGATAGGGTTGGCAGTACCCGCACGTTCACCTTCGCCGAGTCCCCGGCACAGCAGAGCCGAGCCGGCAACGCTGTGATCGTCGTACACGGGCTGAACCCGAGCACACTGCCCGAAGACCGCTGAACGCGATGCCCGCCGGCGGTGTCGCCGCAGGCGGCGGTAGCACCGCAGGCATCGAGCAGCCGTGGCTGTTCGGGGTCGGGAGTGCCGCGCTGCTGGCCGCCGCGGGCACGGTCGTGGCAGGACGACCTGGAGCACTGGCCGTTTCCCAGCCGGCCCCGGCTATGACATCGCCGTCTGGTACCACGGTTCACCGTTCCCCGGAGCCATGGGTACCTCGATCATCGAAGGCCACGTCGACTCCGCCACCGGCGGTCCCTCGGTGTTCTACCGCCTCGGTGCACTACGGCCCGGTCAGACGATCAGCATCGACCGTGCTGACGGCACCACCGCCGTGCTCCGCCTCGACCACGTCGAGCAGTACCCGAAACACGCTTTCCCGACCCGGCAGGTCTACGCCCACACGAGCACCCCCCAGTTGCGCCTGATCACGTGCGGCGGGGCTGGTCAATTTCTCGCGAAATTGACCCACCCGGCCGCACCGCAACGTGCCGGGATTGCCCGTGGTGCCAGGATGAGCACCATGCAAGACCCGGCCGAGCATCTGTTGGACCTGTTCGAGCTACTCACCGGCGACGGTACGAGCGAGCAGCTCGCCCGGGTTCCGGCGACGGCCCGCGCGGCGGGAGTCGATACGACCGCTCTGGCGCGGATCGAGCGAGCCGGTGTGCTCGCCCTACGCCTGCGCCACACGCTCACCGAGCACCGTCGCCGCGAAGCCGAACTGGCAGCGCTGTTCGACACCGCCGGTGACCTCGCGCGGGTCCGCGACGTGGATGCGGTACTGCGCGCGATCGTGCACCGCGCCCGCATGTTGCTGGGTACCGACATCGCCTACCTCAGCCTCAACGACGACGGCGAGGGCTCCACCTACATGCGGGTCACCGACGGCTCGGCCTCGGCACTGTTCCAGCAGGTCAGACTCGGGATGGGTGAAGGTCTGGGCGGTCTTGTGGCACAGACGGTGCGGCCCTATGCCACTCCCTCCTACTTCGACGACGAGCGATTCAACCACACCGAAGCCATCGATGCGGCCGTGCGCGACGAGCGACTGGTGGCCATTCTCGGCGTCCCGCTCAAGCTCGGTAGCTCCGTGATCGGCGTGCTCTACGCCGCCGAGCGGAACTCCCGGAAGTTCTCCCCCGACGAAGTGGCTCTGCTGTCCTCACTGGCCGACCATGCCGCGATCGCCATCGACACCGCCCGGCTGCTCGAGGAAACCCGCAGCGCGCTGACCGAACTCAACACCGCCCACGACACGATCCGCAATCACAACGAGGCGATGCGCCGCGCGGAACAGGCCCACGACCGGCTCACCGACCTGGTGTTGCGTGGCGCCAATGTTCCGGAAGTCGCCGGAGCGGTCGCGGAGGTGCTCGGCGGCGGCATTCTCGTGCACGATGCCGAAGGAACCGAACTGGCCCGGATCGATACCACACCATTGCCACCGCACGCACCGTCGGTCCGACGTTCGCGCACCAGCGGCCGGGCCGTGATGTGGCAGGACAACTGGGTCTGTGCCGTGCTGGCAGGTCCGGAACTGCTCGGCAGTCTCACTCTGGCAGGCCGTGGCGAACTGGCCGATGCCGACCGGCGGTTGTTCGAGCGCGCCGGAGTCGTCACCGCACTGCTGTTACTGCTGCAGCGCTCGACCGCCGAGGCCGAGGACAAGGTGCGCGGTGAACTCGTCACCGATGTGCTGACCACCTCCGAACGGGATCGTGCCGGCGTGCTCGCCCGAGCACGGCGGATCGGCGTCGATCTCAACGCCGCGCAAGTCGTGGCGGTGGCACACACCGGCGCGGCCGATCGCGAGCGGTTGGCCGCCGCGGCCTCCCGCTATGCCACCCAGGCGGGTGGGCTGGCCGGAGCGCACGGCAAGCACGTGGTCCTCGTGCTCCCTGCCCGCGACGCCGGTGCCACCGCGAACACGGTCGTACGGGAACTACGCGCCGCTGTGGGCGATCCGGTCACGGTCGGCGCCGCGGGCCCGTCCGAGGGGATCGACTCGGTTGCCGATACCCACGCCGAGGCTGCTCGCTGCCTGGAGGCGATGCTGACCCTGGGCAAACAAGGGCAGGGCGCCGCGCTGGCCGACCTCGGATTCCTCGCGGTCCTGCTCGGTGACCGCACCGACCTCACAGGCTACGTCGCCGACACGCTCGGGGCGGTGCTGGACTACGACGCCCGCCGGGGCACCGATCTCGTGCACACTCTCGAGAGCTACTTCGCCTGCGGCAGCAACCTCACCCGCACCGGCCAGGTGCTGCACGTCCACGTCAACACCGTGACCCAGCGACTGGAGCGCATCGCCACCCTGCTCGGTGCGGACTGGCACCATCCCGAGCGCGCCCTGGAGATTCAGCTCGCGCTGCGCCTGCACCACCTCACCCACCGGAGCCGCTCGACCGCTGCGGACTGAGCGCCCGCCATCCCTACCACCAATCCCGGCGGCACGCGACTCCGAATACCGGGTATGACGACTCCGAAGCGCAATAACCGGCTCGGCCTGCCCTCCGCGGCGCTGGTCGGTGTTCTGGCGGCGGCTTCGGCACTGGCGGCCGGGCATCTCGCGGCAGGGCTGATCGCTCCGCGCTCCTCGCCGTACCTGGCGGTGGGCAACACCGCGATCGATCTGACTCCCCAGCCGGTGAAGTCGATGGCCATCGACCTCTTCGGGACGGCGGACAAGGTGGCCCTGCTGGTGGGCATGGCTCTGGTCATGCTGCTGCTGGCCGTGGCGGCCGGGATGCTCTCGCGCCGTGGTCCGGTGCCGGGAATGGTGCTGATCGGATTGGTCGGTCTTGTCGGCATGGCCGCCGCTGCGGCACAGGACCTCGGTCCGCTCGGGCTGGTGGCTCCGGTACTCGCGACGTTGGCCGGCGTCGGTGCCTTCGATTTCCTGCATCGGGCCACCCGTGCACGTGCCGCGAGCCCCGCAGAAAGGCGGTCCCCGGAAAACGACGCCGCCACGCCCGGCGACATCGACGAGCAGCACGCCGAACGGGCAGGCGGAGACAGCGGGAGCACGGGCAGGCGCCGTTTCCTGATGTCCTCGGCCACGGTGGCCGTCGCCGCCGGGGCTGCAGGCTTCGGCGGACAGGTGCTGGCCGACCGGAAGGGCGTCCGAGCATCCCGGCAAGCGGTGGGCCCGCTCGTTCCCGCACGGAGAGCACCAACGATCCCGCCGGGAGCCGACTTCACCAAGTCGGGCACGCCGCCCTTCATCACCCCGAATCCGGACTTCTACCGGATCGACACCGCACTGAGCGTTCCGCAGGTCGGTACCGAGGACTGGCACCTCCGGGTGCACGGAATGGTCGAGAAGGAGCTGAACTGGACCTTCGACGATCTGATGCGGCGGCGCCTGGTCGAGAAGACGATCACGATGACCTGTGTGTCGAATCCGGTCGGTGGGCCCTACATCTCCACCGCGAACTTCATCGGCGTTCCCCTCCGCGATGTGCTGCTGGAAGCCGGGGTGCGTCCCGGCGCCGAGCAGGTCTTCAGCACCAGCGTGGACGGCTTCACCGCAGGAACCCCGGTCGATGCCCTGCTGGATCCCGACCGGGGTGCCCTGCTCGCGGTGAGCATGAACGGCACGCCGCTGCCCGCCGAGCACGGCTTTCCGGTGCGCATGGTCACGCCCGGTCTGTACGGCTATGTGTCGGCCACCAAGTGGCTGACCGACCTGGAACTGACCACCTGGGACAAGAGGACGTACTGGGAGGAACGCGGCTGGGCCGAGCGAGCGCCGATCAAGACCCAGTCCCGTATCGATACCCCACTCGGTTTCGGGAAGGTCCCGGCGGGACGGGTCACCGTGGCGGGGATCGCCTGGGCCCAGACGGTCGGCATCGCCCGCGTCGAGGTCCGCGCCGACGGCGGACCGTGGAAGGACGCGCAGCTGGCGGATCCGGTCAATATCGATACCTGGCGGATGTGGCGAACCGAGCTGGACCTGTCCCCGGGAGGTCACACCATCGAATGCCGCGCCACCGACCGCTCGGGGTATACGCAGACGCCGGAGCGCGTGCCGGTGGTTCCGGACGGGGCCACCGGCTGGCACTCGGTGTTTTTCACGGCCACATAGCGACAGTCGTAACCAAACCGTGACCTTTTGCGGGGCAATCCAAGCCACCACCGAACACGAATACCCATCACAAGGACGATTTCAGTCCCTTCAAGGAGATTCGATCGTAATGAAGAGCACTCTTCGCCGCGGTGCCGTGACCGGTGCCGCCACCTCCCTCGCACTCCTGCTGGCCGCCTGCGGCGGCGGCTCCCAAGCCGGTGACCAGGGCGGCGGTGGTCAGGAGCAATCCGCGCCGCAGTCCCAGGCGAGCCAGCAGGGATCGTCGGGAGGATCGGAGAACATGGCCCAGGGGGTCACCACCCCCGCCGACATCTATGGCCCCGCGGCTTCAAAGGTCCCCACCGAGGCGAGCAACGAGGGCTCGGTGCAGGGCATGATGGACGATCCGGTGGGCACCGCCGCGAGCAACAACCCGCTGCTGACGAGCCTCACCAAGGCCGTGCAGACCGCCGGGCTGGTGGACACGCTCAACAAGCCCAACGCCGGCTACACGGTCTTCGCCCCGGCGAACTCGGCGTTCGAGAAGCTGCCGCAGGAGACCCTCGACGCGCTGCTGACCGATCCGGCCAAGAAGGAGCAGCTCACCAACATCCTCACCTACCACGTGGTGCCCAAGAGGATGGACGCCGAGTCCCTCGGCCAAGCCGGAAGCGTCAAGACAGTGCAGGGCAAGGAGATCACCATCTCCGGCTCGGGCAAGAACATCGCGGTCAACGGCGCCAAGGTGCTGGTCGGTAACGTGCCCACGGCCAACGCCACGGTGTTCGTCATTGACGAGGTTCTGATGCCGTCGAAGAACTGACGACCGAGCACCACTGCCCCGAGTCACTTACGTCGCATGGCAGTGTGCGGGACGGGTGGTGCTGCTACCGCCCGTCCCGCACTCGTGTGCGCAACCGCCGAGTTCGTGCCCGGCTCGGCGGCCTCCGGCCAGGCCGTTCCGGCGACCACCGGGGCGACCGACGGGCGAGGGCGATCACAATGGATCCGCACTCCCGCGAGTCAGCGGAATACGCACCGTCCGCAGGAGCGCTCGGAAAGACACGGAGCCGGGTATACACGGAGGTCATGGTGCGCGTTCTCATCACCGGTGGTGCCGGCTTCATCGGCTCGCACGTGGCGGATCTGCTCGCCGCCACGGGGCATAAGGTGCGCTTGCTCGACGCGCTCCTGCCCGCCGCACACGGCGAGACCACGCGCCCGGACCACCTCGGCGAGCACGAACTGATGCTCGGGGACGCAGGTGACCCGGATGTGCTGGAGCGAGCACTGCGGGACGTCGACGTGGTCTGTCACCAGGCCGCGATGGTGGGGCTGGAGGTCGGTGTGTCCGACATGCCCGACTACGTCGCCCACAATGATCTCGCCACCGCACGATTGCTGACCGCGATGGACCGACACGCCATCGGCCGCCTGGTGCTGGCCAGTTCCATGGTCGTCTACGGCGAGGGCCGGTACTTCTGCCCGGAGCACGGTGTGACCCGACCCGGCGTGCGCACCAGCGAAGACCTGCAACAGGGCGTGTTCGACCCGCGCTGCCCGCAGTGCGGCGGCCTGGTGGAGCCCGGCATCGTCCCCGAGGAGGCGGCCACCGACCCGCGCAACACCTACGCGACGACCAAACTCACCCAGGAGCACCTGGCCGCGGTGTGGTCCCGGCACACCGGCGGGTCCGCCGTGGCCCTGCGCTACCACAACGTCTACGGCCCCCGGATGCCCAGCAACACTCCGTATGCGGGCGTGGCCTCCCTCTTCCGCTCGGCGCTGGCGCGGGGCGAGGCACCTCGCGTGTTCGAGGACGGAGCGCAACGCCGCGACTTCGTGCACGTTCGCGATATCGCCGCCGCCAACGTCGCGGCGATCGAACACGGCGCGGAGGGATTCACCGCCTACAACGTGTGTTCCGGTCAACCGCACACGATCGGCGAGATGGCCACTGCACTGGCTTCGGCCGCCGGGGGCGCGGAGCCGGTCGTGACCGGCCGCTTCCGTCTCGGTGATGTCCGGCACATCGTGGCCGATCCGCAGCGGGCCCAGCGGGAACTCGGATTCCGCGCGGAGATCGGCTTCGCCGAGGGTATGGCGGAATTCGCGACGGCGCCGCAGCGCGGGTGAACTCGCGACCGGTCTGCTCCCGGCAGCACTGTCGGTGGGCGGACCGGACCCGTTCCCGGAAGCCTCACGGCGGCACCATCACTGTCCGGTGGTCCGCCCCGGAGGCCTCTCCCCATTCGATGGGCTCGGCTCGGACGGCCGCGGCGAACTCGGACCCGGGGATCCGTGCGGCCACGCTGTGGGCCGCGCTCATCGTGTCCACATCGGACAGTTCCGGCAGCAACCGCACCCGCAGGCCCGAGGACCGCAGTGCCCGCAGGGTGAGCTCGCCGGTGTCCGGCCGGGATATAGGAACCTCGTGGAGGACCCCGGCCCACCGGGGATCTCGTAATCCCAGTGCCCACCAGCCTCCGTCGGCCGCGAGTCCCAGCACGGCATCGGGGCCCTGCGCACAGTGCAGCGGCTCGGTGGATTCCGTCAGCAGTTCGCCGGTCACCTGCGGGGTGTCCATGCCGATCTGGAGAACCGGATGCCGCGGCAGCAGCTCGGCGACGTCCGCGTGGGCAGTGGCCAACCGTTCGGCGAAATGCTCCCCGCGCTGTTCGACGACTCTCGTCGCGGCCAGCGCCGCCGTGATCTCGGCACGCCGCACGGCCCGTTCCGACGCGCCCGTCCATGCCACCACGGCCTGCGCGCCCGCGGCAGCGTGGACCGCACGGAGTGTGTCCAGCAGGCTCGCCGCCGCGATCGCAGCGGCCCGGTACGGCGTCGCCGGAGGCGACAGACGGGTCTTGGCACGGCCCGGTTCCGGCGACTTCGCAACCACCAACAAGGCCGCGGGATTCGCCGTGGAACTCGTCATGGGATTCATCGCAGGACTCCGATCATGTCCCGCACCGCCCGCACGGTGCCGAGCACGGACCCGGTCACCTTCGATTCCGTGCCCGCAGTGCGCGGCTGGTACCGCACCGGCATCTCCCGGATCCGCCAGTCGGACCGGCCGGCACGCAACAGCAGCTCCAGGGGATAGCCGAACGAGCGGTCCCGCACGTCGAGTCGCAGAAGCTCATCCCGCCACCCCACTCGGACAGGAGCCAGGTCCCGCACCGGGATGCCCCGTCGGCGCAGCATCGACGCCAGCACCGCATTGCCCGCACGCGCGTGCCAGGGCATCGCCGCGCGCTCGGTCGGCACCCGCCGCCCCACGACGAGATCGCCGGTACCCGCGCGCAGCTGCTCGATCAGCGGGGAGAGCCCACCGGGGTCCACCGAGCCGTCCGCATCGAGGACGCACACGATCTCGGCCCTGGCATGAAGCAACCCGGTGTGGACGGCGGCACCGTAGCCGCGGGCGGATTCCCGCACCACACGCGCCCCGAGCTCCTCGGCGATCTCCGGTGAACCGTCCGTGGAGCCGTTGTCCACGACCAACACCGGAGAACCGACGGTCTCGGCCACCGATCGCACGACGGCGGGAAGGGCCGCCGCCTCGTTCAGGCACGGCAGGATCACCTCCACCTGTTCGGCCATGGCGATCAACGGCACCGGCAGCAGGCGATGCCGCTGCGACGGGTGTCTTCGTCGGTGGTGCGCATCGTGGTCCTTCCGCTCGGTCATCGATTCCGGCTGCCACGGAGCCGATTTCGGCGGGCGCGGTTGGTCCCGCTATTCGGGGGTTCGGACCGCACCGCCGGGCGGATTGGTCGGCACCCGAACCGTGGCGGGCACCGTGCCCTACCCGACGGCCGGACCCGGCAGTCGATTCCGGCCTTTGTCGTGTCTAACAGAGATCTCCCCGTGTGCGTTCCGACTCACCCGGTCCAGCGACGTAATACTCATCCAATCGGTTTCATTCTTTCCGTTCCCGGTCCTGCCACGGTCGTCCTCGGGGACGAGCGTGGCCATCGACGGCACTGCGAGAGAGCGAGCACGCCACGTCACCCGAACGAATGGACGCCTCGACACGCGAAGGCGCCACGTTGAACCTTCTCTCGGGCGGTTTCTAGACTTGCTCGCGCCTCGCCGGACCTTCAAGGCGTCCGCACCAGTCCGCACATGGGCACGGTTCGCGACAGGCACCGAGCCACCGATGCGATGTGCTTCGGCGGCGACCGTGGCCCGGCGGCGAGTGCGGTGTCACACCGAGGACACCGGAGAGGAGAGCACATGCGCACTGTTGCCGGACGGACCGACCGCGTCGTCGTGGTAGGAGCGGGACTGTCCGGCCTGGCTGCCGCACTGCATCTGCTGGGCAGCGGGCGTGAGGTCGTCCTCGTGGAGCGCGATTCCCACCCGGGGGGCCGGGCGGGCCGCCTCGACGTCGAGGGATATCGCATGGACACCGGACCCACCGTGCTCACCATGCCCGAGCTGCTCGGTGACGCACTCGCGGCGGTCGGCGAGTCCGTCACCGACCGGCTGCATCTGACGCCGTTGGATCCCGCCTACCGGGCACGGTTCGCCGACGGCACGACCTTGGACGTGCACACCGACGCCGAGCGCATGGAACAGGCCGTCCGGGAGTTCGCCGGACCGGAGGAAGCCCTCGGCTACCGGCGACTGCGGCACTGGCTCGAGCAGCTCTATCACGCCCAGATCGCCACGTTCATCGACGCGAACTTCGATTCCCCGCTGGATCTGCTCGGGACGAACCTCGCACGGCTGGCCGCACTCGGTGGGTTCGGCAGGCTGGACGCCGCCATCGGGCGCTTCTTCACCGACGAACGGCTGCGGCGCGTGTTCTCGTTCCAGTCGCTGTATGCCGGGATGTCCCCGCACAGTGCGCTGGCCGCCTACGCGGTGATCTCCTACATGGACACCGTCGGCGGGGTGTTCTTCCCTCGCGGCGGGATGCGTGCCGTGCCCGACGCCCTGGCCGCCGCCGCGACCGAGGCAGGCGCCACGGTGTATTACGACACCGAGATCACCGAGCTGGAACGCAGCGGCTCGCGGATCACCGCCGTGCACACCTCCCGACAGGAGCGCATCCCCTGCGATGCGGCCGTGCTCACCCCGGACCTGCCCGTGAGCTACCGGCTGCTGGGCCGGACTCCCCGACGGCCGGGACCGCTGCGAGCAGCACCCTCGGCGATGGTCCTGCACACGGGCACGACCCGCGATCAATCCGAGCTCGCTCACCACACGCTGTCGTTCGGCGCGGCATGGCACCGCACCTTCCGGGAGATCATGCACCAGGGCCGGTTGATGAGCGATCCCTCGCTGCTGATCACCAATCCGACGCGCACCGATCCCGAGCTGGCTCCGCCGAGCAAGCACCTGCACCACGTGCTGGTGCCCTGCCCGAACCTCGACCGGGCGCGGCTCGACTGGGACCGCATGGGCGAAGCCTATGCCGAGGAGATCATCGGCAGGCTGCAGGACCGGCTCATGCCCGAGTTCGGTTCCTCCATCGAGGTCAGCCGGGTGGTCACACCACGGGACTGGGAAAGAGGAGGAATGCTGGCAGGCACTCCGTTCAGTGCTGCCCACAGTTTTGCCCAGACAGGGCCGTTCCGGCCGCGGAATCTGGTACGCGGGATCGACAACGCGGTCCTCGCCGGCTGCGGGACCACCCCCGGCGTCGGGGTACCGACCGTGCTCATCTCCGGCAAGTTGGCAGCTCGGCGCATCACCGGCGAGGCACGGACACCGGGGCGTACACGGGCCGCGCGCGCAGAGCGCGAAGCGGTGACCGGGATGGGCAGCAGCCCGGTATGACCCGACACGAGCTTCGTGCCGCCGGGATTCACGACCCCGAGCTCCGTGCGGCCTACCAGCGGTGCCGACATCTCAATGCCCGGCACGGTCGCACGTACTTCCTGGCCACGCGCCTGCTCAGTCCCACGCAGCGTCCCGCCGTTCATGCACTGTACGGGTTCGCGCGGTGGGTCGACGACATCGTCGACGATCTCGACCCGGCGCACGGCGCGCAGGCGCGGATCGAGGAACTCGACGCTCTGGACACGGCACTGCACAGCGGGTTGCGGGATGGACACAGCGAGCATCCGATCCTGGCGGCACTGGTGGACACGGCCACCCGATACGGGATCGCACACAGCCACTTCACCGAGTTCATGCGCTCGATGCGCGAGGACCTCACCGTCACCGACTACCCCACGCGGGCCGCGCTGGACTCCTACGTGTACGGCTCGGCGAACGTGATCGGGCTGCAGGTCCTTCCGGTGCTGGGCACGGTGACCAGCCACGACCGGGCCGCACCCCGCGCGGCGGCCTTGGGCAACGCCTTCCAGCTGACCAACTTCCTGCGGGATCTCGACGAGGACCTGGGACGCGGGCGCGTGTATCTTCCCGCCGACGAACTCGCCGCGTTCGGGGTGGACCGGGAACGGCTCCTGTGGTGTCGGCGTGTGGGCAGGCCGGACCGCCGGGTCCGGCGCGCCTTGGCCGATCAGGTGGCCCGCACCCGCGCGATCTATCGCTACGCCCAGCCGGGTATCGACATGCTCGATCCGATCTCACGCCCGTGTGTGGCCACGGCGTTCACCCTGTACGGAAAAATACTCGACGAGCTGGTCGAATCCGATTACGACGTGTTCGGCAGGCGGGTCGCGGTGTCGTCGGCATGTCGCCTCGGCGTGGCCGGAACCGCCGTGGCCGGTGTCGTGGCAGCCCGCACCCGCGCGCGGCTGACCGGTGGGCGCCACCCGCTCTCGTCGATCACTGCGAATTCGCTCGAGGTGAGGTAACGGTGAGCACATGAACTCGATCTCCTCCACAGCCACCCCGGAACTCGTCGTCCTGCTCGACGAGGATGGTCACGCGACCGGCACCGCCGCCAAGACCGAGGTCCATGGCAAGGAGACCCCCCTGCATCTGGCGTTTTCCTGCTATGTGTTCAATCCGGAAGGCCGGCTCCTGGTCACCCGGAGGGCCCTGCACAAACGGACCTGGCCGGGCGTGTGGAGCAACTCCTGCTGCGGGCATCCGGCCCCCGACGAACCCCAGGAGGCGGCCGTGCATCGCCGGGTGCGCGAAGAACTCGGGATCGAGCTGCGCGACGTCCGCGTGTGCCTGCCCGATTTTCGCTATCGCGCCGTCGACGCGACCGGAACGGTGGAAAACGAGCTGTGCCCGGTCTACACAGCTCTCGCCACCGAGCACCCCGTCCCCGAGGAGACCGAAATCGTCGACTGGGCCTGGGCGGACTGGCCGGAGTTCGTACGACTCGCCGAGCGGGCCCCCTGGGCCATCAGCCCCTGGGCGGCCGAGCAGGCTCCGCTTGTCGCGGCTCGTCTGGACAGTGACCGGAACCGGTGAACGATGGACCGGTTCCAGTACCTGCTGCTGATGGCGGCGTGCCTGGTGATCACACTGCCGCTGGAGATACTGGGAGCACGTGTGTATCGCAGACCCAAGCGGCTGCTCCGCACGCTGCTTCCGGTCCTGGTGGTCTTCCTCGCCTGGGACATCATCGCGATCGCCCGAGGGCACTGGACGTTCCATCCCGACTACACCACCGGATGGTCACTGCCGGGAAACCTTCCGGTCGAAGAGCTGGTGTTTTTCGTCGTCATCCCGATCTGTGCACTGCTGACCTACGAATCCGTCGATCGGATGCTCACGGCGCTGCGGCAGCGCTGCACGCCCGAGGCACCGGCCGCTCCGGCCGTACCGAGCGATCCCGGTACACCGACCGACGCAGGCACACCGACCGACGACGAGGATCGGCTCGGCTCCGCCGGGAATCGGCGACGATGATGTGGGAATACACCGTACCGGCGGTCGCAGCCGTCCTCGCCGTGGTGGCCGGGGAACTGTTCTGGCTGCGCACCGGTCTGTTTCGCCGTCCCGCGTACTGGCTGAGCATGGGCATCGTGTTCGCGTTCCAAGTACCGGTGGACGGCTGGTTGACGAAGTCCTCCGCACCGATCGTGCTCTACGCTCCGCAGATGATGACCGGCCTGCGGGCGCCCTGGGACATCCCCGTGGAGGACTTCCTGTTCGGCTTCGCCCTGATCACGACGACCCTGCTGCTGTGGGAACGCCATCGGCGGAAACCGGAGGTCCGATGACGACACCGCAAGATCCGGCACCACAGGACCCGATACCACAGGACCCTGGCCCGGACGGGATTCTCGACGAGTTCGACGCGACAGCCGGATCGTACGATCGGCTCGTCGGAGCCAATCCCGGCTACCATCGACACCTGACCCTGTCCGCGCGGCGATTGCGCCTCCCCGACGAGGGCCGCGGTTTACGCCTGCTGGATATCGGCTGCGGCACCGGTGCGTCGACGGCCGCGCTGCTGCGCGCGGCTCCCCGGGCACGCATCGTCGCCGTCGACGGTTCGCGCGAGATGCTCGCCCACGCCCGCCGTAAATCGTGGCCGGACACGGTCGAATTCGTCCACGCACGGATGGACCGGCTCACCGAGGTAGGAGTCACCGGTCCGTTCGACGGCATTCTCGCCGCGTACCTGGTGCGCAATCTCCCCGATGCCGAGGCGGGCTTGGCCGCTTTGCTCGCTTTGTTGCGTCCCGGCGCGGGGCTGGCGGTGCACGAGTACTCGGTGCGCGGCCGTATTCCGGCGCGGCTGGTCTGGAACGCCGTGTGCTGGAGCATCATCATCCCGGCAGGGCGGGTCGCCACCGGACGCACCGATCTCCATCGCTACCTGTGGCGCAGCGTACTGGATTTCGACAGTACCGCCGTGCTCGAGCAGCGGATGCGCGCGGTCGGCTTCACCGGTGTCCGCAGGCACCGAATGACCGGTTGGCAGCGCGGCATCGTGCACACCTTCCTCGGCCACCGACCGCTGCGCACGCGGGGGCGGACATGGTGACGGGCGGCGCAGGCGCAGCCCGCAGCAGGCCGGACCGTGAGAGGGCGGAACGCACGAGGCCGGGACGGGACAGGAAGGCGGTGCTGCACCCGGCTCGAGGAGGCCGCCCCGATGTCGGGCACCTGCCGCACCGGCCCCGCGTTGCGATCATCGGCGGCGGTATCGCGGGACTGTCCGCAGCAGCCTGCCTGGCCGAGCGGGGTGCCGACGTTCGACTCCTGGAGCGTGAGCACTATCTCGGGGGGCGAGTCGGCGGCTGGCAGACCGAACTGGTCGACGGGCACCTCGCGACCATGAACCGCGGTTTTCACGCGTTCTTCCGCCAGTACTACAACCTGCGCAACCTCTTGCGCCGGGCCGATCCGGAACTGGCCGGGCTCGTCGGCATGTCGGACTACCCCCTGGTGCACAGTGCCGGATACCGGGACACCTTTGCCGGCCTACCCCGCACTCCCCCGCTCAACGCTCTGGCATTCGTGGCGCGCAGTCCCACTTTCACCTGGCGCGACGTGACCAGACTGCGTACCCGTGCGGCCCTGCCCCTGGCCCATGTGTCGGTGCCCGGTACGTACGAGCAGCTCGATCACCTCGACGCCGCGAGCTTTCTGGACCGGATCGGATTTCCGAAAGCAGCCCAGCACCTCGCCTTCGAGGTGTTCTCCCGCAGCTTCTTCGCCGACCCCGGCGAGTTGTCGGCCGCCGAACTGGTCACGATGTTTCACATCTATTTCCTGGGTTCCAACGAGGGGCTGCTGTTCGACGTCGCCGCGGACTGCTTCCCCCGGTCTCTGTGGCATCCGCTGCAGTGCTACCTGCACCGTCAGGGGGTCCACATCCATACCGGGACCACCGTGGAGTCGATGGGGCCCGGTAGGCACCGCCGGTTCTCCGTCCAGCTAGCACATCCGCAGTCGGGCCGCGAGGCACTCGACGTCGATGCCGCTGTGCTGGCCACCGACCTCGCAGGGCTGCGCACCCTCCTGCAGAACTCCCCGCAGCTCGGCGACAGCGCATGGCGCCGACGCATCGCAGGGCTGCGCAGCGCTCCCCCGTTTCTGGTTTCCCGGCTGTGGCTGGACCGACCGGTTCGGCACGAGCGCCCCGGCTTCCTCGGCACGAGCGGTTACGGGCCGCTGGACAACGTCAGCGTGCTGGAACGCTACGAGCGCAGTGCCTCCGAGTGGGCACGCAGGCGCGCCGGGTCGGTGATCGAGTTGCACTCCTACGCGCTGGCGGGCAGCCCCACGGTCGACGAGCTCCGCCCGCGCGTGCTGGCGGAGCTACACCGCGTCTACCCCGAGACAGCTCGGGCCACCATCGTCGACGAGCGCCACGAGTTACGCGCCGACTGCCCGCTGTTCCCGCCGGACGGTTTCCGCGAGCGACCCGGTGTGGCCACCCCCGATGCGAACCTGGTGCTGGCAGGTGATTTCGTTCGGGTCGACCTGCCGGTGGCGCTCATGGAGCGCGCTGCCACCGCCGGGATGTGTGCGGCCAACGAACTGCTGGCCGGATGGGACACGCGGGGGCACGCGCTGTGGAGCGTGCCCGACCAGGGACGGTTCGCCGCCCTGCGAAAACTCGAACCGACACGTTGATGCGTGTTTTCCACGGCTTGCGCAGGTGCTCCCGCGAACAAGCCATCCCGCAGGCATCACATCGGCCTGCGGCGGCCATCGTCAACTGGCGGTGAAAAAGACGCCGTCCGTTCCCCTGCCACAGGTGTAGTCGAACCCTCCGAGTGCGTTGCCGTTGGGCTTGCCTACACAGGTGAAGCCGTGGCTGCGGTAGGACTCACCGAGTCGTCCCTCGACGTCCGCAGCGACATCACGGGCGAGATCGCAACCGACCCCGTCGGCACGGATGGTGAACGCCCCGTAATCGGAGGCAGGAGCGAAAGCCACGTCCCCGCACGCGCGCCGGTCCACTCCGTCGGTGGTCGAAACAGTGGTATCACCGGCTTGGGGGGACTGCGTGGGCTGTGGGGTGGCCGCCACCGTTGCCGCACCGCCCAGCGCGGTGAGCATTGCAGCCGCGACCGCGGCTGTCTTTCCCATCATGTTCAGCAGCCTCCGTCCGTTCGGCAGGTGCCTATTGTGCTTGCATTCCTGAAGACGCACCGAGCGCCCACAGGTTGACCACGTCACCGCCCGAAAACGGCCACGTCCACAATACTAACCCGGCCAGCGACCCGTGCTCCGCAACGCGTAACGGCGTTCGGCATAGGCCAGATCGTCGCGCCACAGGCGCAGTGCAGCCCATCGCATCATCGGCCGCATCGCCCCGGCTGCGCTGCGGGCCACGCGGAACCCCGGGCGTTCGGAATGCGCCACCGTCGCCTCGATCACGGCGGTGCGCGGTTGTCCGGCGCTGTCGTGGCCGAGCGGTGTCGCATGGGTCTCCACGACGCTGCCCGCGCCTTCGCCCTCCACGATGTGCATGACCACGGTGCGCGGCTCCGGGCAGGTGAAGGTCGCGGTCACCGGCACACCGATGTGCCGGGACAGCCGAAAGGACACCTCGACGTCGAACCGGTCGCGCTCGGCCTCGTCGAGCCCATCGGCCTCCGGGGCACGTAGCACTTGCAGATTGGCGAAGGAGTACGGATGAAACCAGGACCCGTGCCAGGGATCCAGCCGGTTGGCCACCACATCCTCGGGCTCGCACGTCCCCGTCATCGTGGCCACCGCCTCGATGCTGGCTTCCTGCGGCGGGCGGCGTGGGATGACGGGTTCCGGCAGCGGTTGTTCCCCGCCGACCTCGTCCAGCCGGACCCAGACCATCACTCCGTCGTCATGGGCGGGAAACGGCGTCCACCACGGTCCGCCCCGTTCTCCCAGCTTCAGACCGTGCCATCGGCACACGAGCTCGCCACAGTGCACCCGAGCCCGACTGAGCGGGGCGCCGAGATGCGGGCAGGCCCCCGGTCCCGCGTGCACACGGCCGTCACCGGTGCGCCAAGCCACCACTTCCGCCCCCGCGACCGTGCGACCGTACGGCCGGTCCGCGGTCACTTCTCGGCTGGCAGCCAGCACGAACCAGTTCCCCGATGGGCGGGCCAGTGCTCGCTTGAGCGCCGCCTCGATCAGGGCGGGATTCGCCGATTTCCAGGTTCCTTCCTGCTCGGCCCAGCGCGGGCTGCGCAGGCGCCGTATCGGGAGATTGCGCACCCATTCGGCTCGTTTCGCCGCCAACCCGGCCACGATCGCACCCTTCCGTCGATATCGATCGGCCTTCATGCCCGGACCCGGTGACCGCGATGATCACCGGTCGGCGGTGAGACTACCGCTGCCCGAGTTGTCTCGCCGTGCGGCGGGGAAGCCGGGCAGAGCAGACGAGCACGAGCTGGTCGGTGTTCTGCCGGATGCCGAGCTCACTGACCGCTCTGCAGTGCCTGTGCGGCCATCCGGGAACACACACCGAGATCCTCGGCCGCCGCGGCGGCCTGATCGAGCGCGAGATGTGCCAATTGTTGTTCCGGCACGCCGGGGTTCTCGTATTGTGCTGCCAGCGCGTCCAGAAGCTGGGCAAGTTTCGTTCCCACTTCGGTCACGGTCAGTAATGCGTCACGCGCCGACCCCTGCTGCTGACCTGCGGGGACCGTCCGCCAACTGGCCTCCAGATTCTCGATGGCTTGCGTCAATGCCCCGGCATCGTGGGCCACCATGCTCCACGAACGCAGCCCAGTCATGAGTTCCCTTCCTCCCGGCGTGAACGGAACACGCCAACCGAGCGTCAATCACCTGTCGCCACGTCGGCGACGATGCGAGAGACATACCCCGCGCCCGGCTGAGATCACACTTCGCATTCGTTGTGACCTCGCTCTCCGACACATTCGTGTCCACTTCCCTCGCTCGGGGTAGGGTTGCCACCACTCCGCAGGACCGCCACGCCACGGACCGCCACGCCGCAGGGTTCGCCTGCTCGACAGCACTCGGGTACGGCACGTGTACTGGTGATGCACACAGTGGATCTCGCGGCGGAAGGTCATCCATGAGCAACGAGCGCACGATCGTCGTCGGGATCGACGGATCACGGCCCTCCACTGCCGCGTTGCACTGGGCACTGGGCCAAGCCGAACTCACCGGCGCCGGGATCGAGGCGATCACCGCCTGGGAGTATCCGGCTTTCTACAGCTGGGAAGGCGGCGCCGTACCTCCCCGCGAGTTCGAGGGGGCTGCCAGTATCACGGTCGAGAACACGGTGGACACCGCACTCGACGAGCGGGGCTCCTCGGTGCCTGTCCGCACCCGGGTGGTGCAGGGAAACTCGGCGCAAGC
The DNA here is from genome assembly GCF_031458135.1 of Haloactinomyces albus. Classification (NCBI taxonomy): domain Bacteria; kingdom Bacillati; phylum Actinomycetota; class Actinomycetes; order Actinopolysporales; family Actinopolysporaceae; genus Haloactinomyces; species Haloactinomyces albus. Next base: position 153,747 of record NZ_JAVDXW010000001.1, read on the forward strand.
TCTGCTCGAGGCCGCCGAGAACGCCGAGTTGCTCGTCGTGGGCAGTCGCGGACACGGGGGCTTCGTCGGCGCCCTGCTGGGTTCGGTCAGCCAGAAGTGTGCCCAGCACTCGAAGTGTCCGGTGGTGATCGTGCACTCCGATCCGGCGGAGCAATGAACTTCCGGGCCCCGACCGCCTACGCGGGCCCCGGTGTAAATTTCGCGAGAAATTTACCAACCCCCGGGTCACGCGACCGCCTGTGCAGGCTCCGGAGCAGGCACTCACACGTCGGTCTGATGTGAGGATCGCCCCGCGGGCAGTTCGCCCTCGCGTTCGGTTTGCCCGCGCTCGTCCTGCTCGGCCTCCTCCCGGCCGGCCTGTTCCAGCGCCTCGCTCTCGCCGGCGGGATCGGGCCAGAGCAGGCTGCCGGGTACGGGCCTTCCCGCCGCGCCGAGTTTGTTCATCTTCTTCGGCACCGGAGCCGCCTGGTAGGGCAACTCCTCGGGGTGCCCGTGCGAGTCGACCGGCCCCAACGGCTGATGCACCTCGACGAACTCGCCGTCGGGTTGCCGTTTGATGATGCCGGTTTCGATACCGTGCTCGAGCACGGCCCGATCGGCGCGCTGCAGGCCGAGGCAGACCCGGTAGGTGATGTAGTACGCGATCGGCGGCCCGATGAGCAGTGCGATACGCCCCATCCAGGTCGTCGCGTTCAGCGAGATGCCGAACTTGAACGCGATGATGTCGTTGGCTCCCGTGACCAGCAGGACCGTGAAGAAGGTGATCGCCATCATGCCGAGGCTGGTCCGCACCGGAACGTCCCGCGGACGCTGCAGCAGATTGTGGTGCGCGGTGTCCCCGCTGAGCTTGCGCTCGATCGTCGGATACATCGCCGCCAGGACGAAGATCACGCCCATGAGAAACGCCGTCGGCCAGAACACCGCCGGGATGGTGAACGAATTGGCGATATAGATCTCCCAGGGCGGCCACAAGCGGCTCGAGCCCTCCGTCCAGAGGATGTACCAGTCCGGCTGCGAACCCGCCGAGACCTTCGAGGGGATATAGGGGCCGAGATTCCAGACGGGGTTGATCTGGAGAACCCCGCCCATGATCGCCATGACTCCGGTGGTCACGGCGAACAGTCCACCGGCCTTGATCGCGAACCCCGGCATGATGCGCACGCCGACGACGTTGTTCTCACTGCGCCCGACCCCGGGGAACTGGGTGTGCTTCTGGTACCACACCAGTGCCAGGTGCACCGCGATCAGACCCAGAATGATGCCGGGCAGCAGGAAGATGTGGAACAGGTAGAAGCGGGGAATGATTTCGTCGCCGACGAATTCACCCCCGAACAGCAGCCAGTGCAACCACGTGCCGACGACCGGAACCGACAGGGTGATGCCGGAGGCGATCCGGACCCCGGTGCCGGACAACAGGTCGTCGGGCAGTGAGTAGCCGGTGAAGCCCTCGAACATGCCGGTGATGAACAGCAGGATGCCGATCACCCAGTTGGCCTCCCGCGGGCGTCGGAACGCGCCGGTGAAAAAGATCCGGAACATGTGGGCCACCAGTGAGGCCAGGAACAGCAATGCGGCCCAGTGGTGGACCTGGCGGGCGAACATCCCTCCTCGGATCTCGAAGGAGAGGTCCAATGTGGTCTCGTAGGCGCGGGACATCGCAATCCCGCGCATGTTGGTGTAGACGCCCTGATAGACGACCTCGGACATCGACGGATCGAAGAAGTACGCCAGGTAGGTCCCGGTCAGCAGCAGGATGATGAAGGTGTACAGGGCGAGTTCTCCGAGCAGGAACGACCAGTGCGTCGGAAAGACCTTGTTCATCTGCCGTCGCAGACCCGGCGCCATCTGGTAACGCGTGTCCATCTCGTCGGCCTGCTGCGCCATCTTGCGATAGGCGGCACTCGACGACTTGGTCGGCCGCGTCAACCTGCTCATGACACGCACGCCTCCCTTCCGAGGATCAGGCGACCATCGGCAGGTGTAGCCGCAGGGAGATCTGCCCGCTGAAGAGCGTAGCCAGCCCCCCGGTCACACGCGACCGGAACAACACCCGACCGGTGGGTGGTTCCCACCGGTCCGGGCCGTGTTGATCACCCGCCACGCGGGTATGCCTCCACCGATGAAGCCAGTGCCCTCCACGACGGGAGCAGATCACCATGACTCAATCGGGATCACAGAGTCCGACCATGGACAGCTTTCTCGACCGAGTGGCCGAACGCGCCGGTCTGTCCACCCGGCAGGAGGCCGATCGACTTGCCAGAGCGACGATGAGTGCCCTGTCGGAACGGATCACCGCGGGACAGATCAACGATCTCTCCCCCGGACTTCCGCCCGAACTGGGCACGGAACTCGCCGGCCACACGGGTCAGGCCGTGGCTTTCGACAAGTCGACCTTCCTCGACCGCATCAGCGGCGAGATCGAGACCGTCGATCTCGACGAGGCCGAACGGCAGATCCGCGTCGTGTTCGCGGTGCTGCGGGAGTGGGTACCGGACGAGGAGATCGACGACACCCTCGGTCAACTGTCTCCCGAGCTCGCCGACATGTTCCGGCCGAGCTGACACCGCACCCCCGGCCGCGTGAGCAAGTCGCGCACGTGGCCGGGCCAGCACCATCGGTGTCCTTCTTGACGTCCTCCTTCCGGGGGAGCCGCTTCAGCGGGCTGAACGAGACCAATTCGGTTAATCTCCCCTCCAACTGCGATCTCGTCGAAAGGACGCTGCACGGTGATCCCGCCCTCCACGCAATCACCACGGCGTGTACTGCTGATCAGCGCCACGATCGGCGAGGGGCACAATGCGACCGCGCGCGCGATCGAGGACTCGGCACGGCGCCTGTGGCCCGACTGCGAGGTGGCGTGGCTGGACAGTCTCGAGGTGATGGGCCGCGGCGTCGGCCCCGCGTTCCGGTGGATCTACGTGTTCAATGTGGAGTCCACACCGTGGCTGTACAACCTGTTCTACGACGCGCTGTGGCGCTATCGGTGGTTCGCCGACGCGTCCCGTCGTTTCGTCGGTTCCTGGAGCGGACGACGGCTGCGGCCCCTGATCGAGCAGTACCGGCCGGACCTCATCGTCTCGACCTATCCCATGGGTACGGCAGGGCTGGACTGGTTGCGGCGCCGGGGGAAGTTGGATGCCACCGTCGCCGCCGTGGTGTCCGACTTCTCTCCGCATCCGTTCTGGGTGTACTCCGAGATCGACCAGCACTACGTGATGAGCCAGGCGAGTTTGGGCGCTCTGCACCAGGCGCAGCCCGATGCTGCGGGCGCGGTGTGTGTACCACCCGTGATGCCCGCGTTCCGGCCTGCGGACAAAGGAGAGTCCCGCCGCCGGATGGAGCTGCCCGAGACGGGGTTCCTGGCTCTGATCTCCTGTGGGTCGCTGGGCTTCGGTTCGATCGAGCGGGCCGTGGACGCTGCGCTGCAAGTGACGAACGTGGCCCGTGTCGTGGTGACGTGCGGCCGTAACGAGCAGCTCCTGCATCGGCTCGCACAGCGCCGTCGATCCGAGCCTCGGCTGGTTCCGCTCGACTGGGTCGATGACATGGCAACACTCACCGCGGCAGCCGACGTGGTGATCACCAACGCCGGCGGCGCGACCGCTCTGGAAGCGCTCGCCTGCGGCCGCACCGTCGTGATGTTCGAGCCGATCGCCGGGCACGGTCACGGCAACGCGGACGTGATGGCCCGTGCAGGACTCGCCGAGTTGTGCCCGGCACAATCCGATCTCGTCGAGGCATTGCAACGGCTCAGTACGGACCCGCAGCACTTACGCGCCATCGAGCAACGCGCGCTGGAACACACCGATTCGGGTGACTTCACCCAACAGGTCGCGGCACTGGCGGAACTGCCCCGGCACCGGGGTAAACAGACGCTGCACGCCCAGGATGCCTTCTTCGTACACGCCGCCACCCACGCGGTGCCGCAGCAGACCGGTGCGATCCTGCTCGCGGAGGGCGGCCGTGCCGAGATCTCGACCGCGGACTGGGTCGACCACATCGCCGGGCTGATCACCCGGAACGCACCGCACCTCCCCATGTTGCACCGACGCCTGGTCCGGCGCCGCGGTCGCCGTCCGTGCTGGGTCACCGACCGGGTCGAGGTACCCGAGCATCTGCACAGTCGCGTCGTCGGCGGCGACAGTGGTGTGCAGTGGCAGGACGCGGTTACCGAGTTCTTCGCCACCACGGTCCGCACCGACCGGCCACCGTGGGAGCTGATGTTCCTGCACGATGCCGACGAGGGGAAAACAGCGCTGCTGGTGAAACTGCACCATGCGCTCGGCGATGGTGTGGCCGTGACGAGCACCCTGGTGCGGTTGCTCGCCGATTCCGACACCACGCAGCCGGTGACTCCCGCCCGTCCGCGCGTGCGTGCTCGACCGCGCGTGCGCCAGCGAGCGCGGCAGGCCTGGCAGATGACGCGTGGGCTGGTGAGCCTGGCCGGCGCCGGAACCGCCCCGCCCAGCGAGCTGGACGGCATCAGCACACCGGAGCGCCGGTTCGGGTGGGTGGAGCTGTCCGCGGCGAAGGTATCCGCAAGCGCCCGCGCCCACGGCGTCCGCAACAGCGTGCTGCTGATAACCCTGATCGCGGAGGCCCTGCACCGGCTGCTGGATGAGCGCGGCGGCAGCGTTCCGGGACAGGCCCTGCGGGCCATGGTGCCCAGAACCACCCGCTCCCCACGCGCGAGCGACGACATGGCTGCCTCCGGTAATCGCACGGTCGCCATGTCCGTCGATCTTCCGGTCGGACCGATGGCGCCGGAGGACCGGCTGGCCGAAGTGGCCGGACACCTGGAAAGCACGCAACGCTGCGGGCAGCCGATGGCAGCCGGTGCGGTGATGGCCGCGCTGGGAATACTGCCCGATCCCGTGCACCGGTGGGTGGTCCGCCGCGTGTACCAGCGCCGATTTTTCAACGTGGTTGTTTCGGCGCTGCCCGGAGCTCGGCGCGCACCACGCATTGCGGGCGCTCCCATTGCGGGAGTGCTGCCCGTGATGCCCCTGGCCAACGGGGTTGGGCTCGGGGTCGGTGCGATCACGTGGGGGGACATGGTCGGTATCGGGATCACTGCCGACGCGAGGCTGGCCTCGGCGCCGCAGCAACTGGTCGATCACATGCATGCTGCTTTCGACGACCTGCAGGATCTGTGCGAACAGGGCGCCGGTCCGTGACCTCCGGTGGTGCTTGGCTGGTCGTGGCCGTCCCGTGCGCTTTGGTGGGTGCGGCCAGTTTCGGGATGGCGGGCGCCGTGCAGCAGCGCGCCACGAAGCAAGTACCGGACACCCGGACGCTGAATCCGCGGTTACTGCTGGAACTGGTACGCAAACCGATCTGGGTGGCCAGTGTACTGACGGTGATCATCGGCTTGTCACTGCAGGTCGTGGCCCTGGCATTCGGGCCTTTGATGCTGGTGCAGCCGCTCTTGGTGACCAGCGTGCTGTTCGGAGCCCTGTATGCGGCCTGGATGTCCGGGCGACGCCTCGACCGGATTGTCATGGCAGGGGCGTTGACCTGCATGGCGGGACTGTCCGCGTTCCTGCTGCTGGCCCGGCCGAGCGGAGCGGGTGACGGTGTCATCGAGCGGCGAACCCTGCCACTGGCCATCGCACTGGGTGTGGTGTTCCTGCTGTGCATGCTCGCAGCATCGAGCTTTCCCGGCGAAATCCGGGTGATCGCGCTGGCTCTGGGGACAGGCGTGCTCTACGGAATCACCGCAGCACTGATGAAGGTGGTGACGGGCCAGATTCGCATGGGCGGCATCGGCGAACCGTTCCAGCACTGGGTGCTCTACGTGGTATGCGTGATCGGCCCGTTCGGTTTCCTGCTCAACCAGAACGCGTTCCAGCAAGGCAAACTGGTCTCCCTGGTACTGGCGGTGATCACCACCGTGGACCCGCTGGTGGGAGTGGCCATCGGTATCTTTTGGTTCGGTGAGCACACGGTCTCCACACCCGCCGTCCTGACCGGCGAGGCACTTGCGGGTGTCGCCATCATCGGCGGAATCGCCATGCTTGCTCACCGCGGAGAATATCTGCGGCAAGAAGCGGAACGCACCACCCCCGGAAACCCTCCAGGAGAGATACATGGGGATGACCCTGCGCGGTCGTAGCGCACTGATCACCGGAGCCTCCTCCGGGATCGGTGCGGCCACCGCCTCGGCATTGGCCGCCGTGGGTGGCAGGCCTGTCCTGGTGGGTCGGAACGAGGAACGGCTCACCGAGGTCGCCCGGCACACCGGTGGCCGGGTCCTCGTGGCCGATCTGACCGATCCGGCCGATATGGACACCGTCGCAGCCGCAGGCTGCGACGTCGATTTACTGATCAACAACGCCGGAGTCGGCTGGGCAGGCGAGCTCGGTTCGATGACCGCCGAGGACGTGTCGAGCCTGATGGCGCTCAATCTCACCGCTGCCGTACAACTCACGCGGGCCGTGCTTCCCGCGATGGCACAACGACGCCGAGGGCACGTGGTGTTCGTGTCCTCCATCGCCACCGTCGGAGTACGGGAGGAGGCGGTCTATGCGGCCAGCAAGGCCGCACTCCGCGCCTTTGCCGCGAGCGTGCGCCACGAGCCCGATGCCCGGCACGTCGGTACGACGACAGTGCTGCCCGGAGCGGTACGCACTCCGTTCTTCACGGGCCGCGGCAGGCCGTACGACCGCCGCTATCCTCGCCAGGTCTCTCCCGAGGAGGTGGCCACCGCTCTCCTGCGAGGAGTCGAACGTGGCCGTACGGAGGTATTCGTACCACGCTGGCTGACCGTCGCGGCGCGCTTACACGGTGCCGCACCCGCGACCTTCCACCGGATCGCCGGGCGCTTCGGATAGTCCCGCCGCAGAATCCCCCGCTAACCCGACGAGCAGAGCTGTGCCAATTTTCGACAAAACTGCACGTCTTGTGCCCGGGGAGCGGGTGAAGTTTTCGGGAAAACTTCACCCGCTCCCCGGGCACAGTGCTCATATACGGGGCTCATGCCGCCAGGATCCGGGGCGTTTATCCTCGCATCGCACGCAGTGATTCCTTCAGGGAACTCATCGTGGCCATCACGGAGGTCGGCTCGTAGCCGCAGTGGGCCATGCAGTTCGCACATCGGGAATCGCGACCCCGGCCGTAGGATTCCCAGTCGGTGTCCTCGATCAACTCCCGGTAGGACTGGGCGTAGCCGTCGGCCATGAGGTAGCAGGGACGCTGCCAACCGTACAGCGAGTACGACGGAATCGCCCACGCGGTGCAACCGAAGTCGACCTTGCCCTCGAGGAAGTCCAGGAACAACGGCGAATGATTGAGCCGCCACTTCTTGCGTCGACCGTCGGCGAAGGCCTTGCGGAACAGTTCCCGCGTTTCCTCCACGCCGAGGAAGTGCTCCTGGTCCGGAGCCTTGTCGTAGGCATAGGCCGGCGAGAGCATCATCTGGTCGACGTCGAGTTCGTCGTTCAGGTAATCCAGCACCTCGATCACGCTCTGCGGCGTGTCGGTACTGAAGAAGGTGCTGTTCGTCGTGATCCGGAACCCGCGCCGTTGAGCATCTCGGATGTTGTCCACGGCCTGGGCGAACACACCTTCCTGGTTCACCGAGGCATCGTGGCGTTCTTCCAGCCCATCGATGTGTACCGCCCAGGCGAAATAGGGGGACGGCTTGATTTTATCGATCTTTCGGGGCATCAGCAGAGCGTTGGTGCACAGGTAGACGAACTTCTTGCGTTTGACGAGTTCTTCGACGAGGGTCTCGATCTCCGGATGCATCAGTGGCTCGCCACCCGCGATGGAAACGACCGGTGCGCCACATTCCTCGACCGCCCCCAGGGCCTGCTCCACCGGCATGCGCTGTTTGAGGACGTTGGCCGGATGCTGGATCTTGCCGCATCCGGCACAGCCGAGGTTGCAAGCGAACAGCGGCTCCAGCTCGAGAGTCAGTGCGAATTTCTCGCGGCGCAGGATTTTCTGCTTGGCCAGGTAGGCGCCGACTCGAACGGCCTGACGAAGTGGAATGCCCATCACGAAACCTCTTGGGACGGATCGGAGCGGATAATGTCGTCCGTGCGGCATCGACCGGTTGCACTCGCCCACCGGACCAGGGGCTCCCCGATGCTGCGCAACCGGCGCAGTGCCGCCACTGCTCGGTGGGCACTGGCCACCCGCAGCAGCGGTTCGCGGGGCGTGTCCAGCACGACCCGCACCACCGCGACGGGGCGGTCCCCCGCCGCGGTGGCCAGTTCTGCCGATTCCATGTCCACGGCAAGCGCACCGGTACGTGCGAGAGCGGCGCGTTCACCCCCGTGCACCACATGGTCGGTGGTCACGATCGGGCCGGTGTGCACGGTCAGACCTCGGCTACGCAACTCGTCGACCAGGAACCGGAAGGCAAGTGCTCGTTCCGTGGTGTCCGGACCACGGCTTCGGCTGCCCACGACGATGTCGCCGCTGCGCACTTCCGGAGTCAATCCCCCGCACAGACCGGCAATCGCCATCGCGTCGAAGTCACGCCCGACCAGCACCGTGGCACTGCGCGCGCTACGCCGCAATCCGGAGCCGGTGCGGTGTACGACCACTCGTGCCGGGTCGGCCCCCGCGACGCCACGTCCGAAGGCATGGCGGAGGGCCCGGGCTTCCATCCCGAGCGGTGCGCACACCAGCAACCTCGATGTCATGGCCTACCTGCCGTCGACCGCGCGCCGATAGCGCCCGAGGGCATTGAGCGGGAAGATCTGCCGGTACAAGTGGTAATTGATGTAGAAGTCGCCGGGGAAGCCGGTACCGGTGAACTGGGGTTCGTCCCATCCTCCATCCGGACGCTGGACGGCTTCGAGGTAATCGATACCGGAGCGCACCGGAGCCGTGTCGTGCCTGTCGAGGGCCAGCAACGCAAGCAGCGCCCACGCCGTCTGCGAGGGTGTGGAAACACCCCGGCCGATCCAGCCGGGCTCCTGATAGGAACGCAGGTCTTCGCCCCAGCCTCCGTCGGCGTTCTGGTGCTCCTCCAGCCACCGCACGGCACGCATGAGCGCGAGGTGGTCGCGGTCCAGGCCCGCCCGCACCAGTGCGGGTACCGCGGCTCCCGTACCGTAGATGTGGTTGGCGCCCCAGCGGCCGAACCACGAGCCGTCACTTTCCTGATGGGTGAGCAACCATTGCACTCCCCTGCGCACCGCGGTGTCGTGGCCGTTGCCGAGTACGCACAGCGCTTCGACCGCGTGTGCCGTGACATCCGCCGACGGCGGATCGATGACCGCCCCGAAGTCGCAGAACGGAAGTTTGGTGACCAGTTGCCGGGTGTTGTCGGCGTCGAACGCCGCCCATCCGCCATCGCGGGACTGCATCCCCTTGAGCCAGCGCCTGCCCCGTTCGATCGCGCCCTGCACTTCCGGGAGCTCGGAAGCACCGACCCGGTTCAGTGCCAGCAGCGCCTCGGCGGTGTCGTCGATGTCGGGATATCCGTCGTTGTCGAACTCGAAGGCCCAGCCGCTCGGCGGCAGCTCCGGGCGGCGCACCGCCCAGTCCCCGCGTACTCCGATTTCCTCGCTGCAGACGAACTCCACCGATCGGCGCAGCGCGGGATGGTCCGAAGGTACGCCGGCGTCGGACAGCGCCTGCATACTCAGTACGGTGTCCCAGACCGGTGACTGGCAGGCTTCCAGGCGACGCAGCACGCCGGTGCTGGTCTGCTCGCGAATCAGGAAGCGTTCCAGTCCGGCCAGGCCCTCCCGCAGGACCGGGTGGTCGAGCGGATATCCGAGCACGTTCAGGGCCATCAACGAGTACACCCACGGTGGCTGAATACCGCCCCAGGACCCGTCGGCTTCCTGCCGTGCCACGATCCATTCGGCCGCCCGGCGCATCGCGTGCTGCCGCACCGACCGCACGGGAAAGCGCTCGTAGCCGTGCAGGACACGGTCGAGCCCGTGGAAGAAGCGTTCCCAGGACAGTAGCGGGACCCCTGCACTCCCGGGCTGGGCACTCCCGGGATTGCGGCCCGAACGCAGTTCCGCCACGCCGATGCCGAGATCGCGCTGTGGTTGCAGACTACACAGGACGGTCAGCGGTACGACGGTCTGGCGGGCCCAGCATCCCCAGTCGGCGACGTTCAGCGGCACCCACGACGGCAGCAGGATGAGCTCGGGAGGCATCGCCGGAAGGTCCTGCCAGGACCACTCACCGAACAGCGCGAGCCAGATCCGGGTGAACACTCGTGTGTTCTCGAGCCCGCCATGGTCGAGAATCCACTGCCTGGCGCCGGCCATGTGGGCGGCATCGACGTCGTCACCGGCGAGCTTGAGTCCGATGTAGGCTTCCACGGTGGTGGACAGGTCCCCCGGCCCATCGTGGAAGGTGGCCCATGTGCCGTCCGAGCGCTGCTGGGAGCGGATCCAGTTCGCCGCCTCGATGGTTTCCGGTTCGGTGCGGATGCCGAGGAACTGACGCAGCAACAGGTCCTCGGCGTCCATCGTCACGTTGGTTTGCAGCTCGCCCTTCCACCAGCCATTCGCATGTTGCAGCGACAGCAGGTGGTCCCGCGCCGCCGCCAGGGCGTTTTCGCCCCGTGCGGGAGAAGTGGTGATCTGCTCGGTTTCCTCCGGCCGGTCGAGCACTTCCGGTTGCTCGGCCATCTCCGCCAGTTCGGTCTGCCGGTGCAGCGATTCCGTCAACGTTGCCTCCGCAGGATGTAATCGGCGAGTTCGGTCAGCCCCTCGGTCGCGGTGCCACAGTCGGCGAGCTCGAGATGTCGCCGTGCGGAAGTCAGCCTGCGTTCGCACTCGTTCTGTGTCCACTCGCGCGATCCGGCCTTGTCCACCAGTTCCGCGGCTTCGCCGAGCTGGCCCTCGTCCAGTGGGTCGGGCTGGGCATACAGTTCCCGCAGTCGGAATCCCGCCGCGGTGCCCGATGTCATGGCATGCACCACCGGAAAAGACTTCTTGCGGGAACGCAGATCGGACAGCACGGGCTTTCCGGTCACGTCCGGGTCCCCCCACAGCCCGAGCAGGTCGTCGACGAGCTGAAAAGCCATCCCGAGTTCGCGACCGAAGGCGTCCAGTTGTTCCACCGCTTGCCGGGGGGCTCCGACGAACAGGGCGCCGATCGAGGCCGAGCAGCCCAGCAGCGCTCCGGTCTTACCGGCCACCATGGTGCGGCACTCGTCGAGGGTGACATCCATCCGCTGTTCGAAATCCAGATCGGCGGCCTGGCCCGCGATGAGTCTGCTGATCGCGGTCGACAGGGACCGTGCCGCGTCGACGGCCTGCGGCGACGGATCCTCCAGCAGCATGTCGGTGGACAGTGCCAGCAACGCATCCCCGGCAAGCAGTGCCGCCGAGCGCCCGAAGACGGTCCATGCGGTGGGGCGATGCCTCCGGGAGAGGTCTCCGTCCATCAGATCGTCATGCAGCAGCGAAAAGTTGTGCACGAGTTCCACGGCGGCGGCCGCGGGCAGCGCCCCGCCGTAGTCGCCGCCGCCACCTTGGGCGGACAGCATCACCAGTGCGGGACGCAACGCCTTGCCCGATCGTGTTTCCGGAGCACCGTCGGCATTGATCCAACCGAAGTGGTACTCGCTGACCCGCCTGGTGTCCGGATCGAGCCGGCTGAGGACCTTGCGAAGTTCCGGATCGACGAACTCCTGGGCGGTTGCCAACGCAGACGGAATGGTTGCTGTCATGTGGTCACCTCCACGCCACTCGGTGATCGATGCTGGTGGCGAGATCGACTACTTCGGCGGCGCGGTCGCCGCTGGAAACGGCCCCTTCGAGCGTGTCCGGCCATCCGGTGTCGGTCCACGCACCCGCCAGAACCAATCCGGGCACGCCGGTTTGCGCACCCGGGCGCGAGGCTCGGATCCCGGGTTCCGGCAGGAACGTGGCAGCCGGTTCTCTGGTGACGAAGAAATCCAGCACGGCGGCACGATGTGCTCGCGGGAACAACTCCCGCAGGGCGGGCAAAAATCGATCGCGCAGTTCCTTCGTTCGCATGGCCAGGTGATCGTGGGCCGCCGACAGGGACACCACCAGGTACTGCCCCTGGTCGACGCCCGCAGCGGTAGTGCGGTCGAAGACCCACTGCACGGGTGAATCGATCGCCGCTGCCAGCTCCAGGTCGGTGACCGGGCGGTCGTAGTGGACGTGCACGTTGACGATCGGAGTCGAAGACAGCCGCGCCCAGGAGCTCGGCTCGGGCAGGTCGAGATCACCGAGCAGTTTCGTGGCTGCCGTGTGCGGTACCGCCACCACGACGGCATCCGCGTCGAGTTCGGTCTCGTCATGGTCGGCCTCGCCATGCTCGTCCGCCGTGACTCGCAGTCCGTTCTCCACCTGCCGCACCGCAAGCGCTTTGGTGCGCAAGCGGATCGTGGCCCCGGCTGCGCTCAGCGCCCGGCGTGCGGGGAGATCGTGCAAGTCGCCCAGCGGGAGCTGCGGGATTCCGATGTCGCCACCGGTGGTGGTGTCCAGCACTCCGGTTCGGAACACCTTCACGGCCATGGCCAGCGAGACCTGCCACGGCTCTGCGTTGAGCGCGGCCACGATCAGCATTCCCCACAACACCTGCACGGTGCGCTCCGGCTCTTGCCGGTCACGGAGCCACTCACCGAAGCTGATGCTCTCCAGCGAAGGATCGTCCGGATCGAGGTGGCGCAGTGCCAGTGCAGTGCGCAGTGCCGCCCATCGTTGCCGCCACGTGAGCGCCCGGTGATTCAGCAGCGCAGGCAGCAGGTGGGCCGGGGCGGGGAGCCGACCTCGCCGAAGCAGCCAACCACGCCCACCGGGTGCGACAACGGGCACGTGGAAGCGCGGCTGCACGTGCACACCACCGAGCACTCCCAGCCGCCGCAGCAGCGCGGCATAGCTCGAATAGCAGCGCAGGAAGACATGCTGGCCGGTGTCGACCGTCATCTCGCCGCGGCGAAACGAGTACGCGGCCCCGCCGAGCCGAGGACGGGACTCCAGAACGGTCACATCGAAACCGGCGTCACAGCAGCGCAGTGCCGCGGCCACACCCGACACACCGCCGCCGATCACGACCACTCGCCCACGGGTCACGGCGTCATCCCCGCCAAGGACCGTGTCGCAACGGCGACCTTCTGCCTGGCAGGCAACGACATCCTCGTGCGCATCGCCGTGTGCGGTTCGGCGATGATGCGCTGCAGCAACTCGTGGTAGATCCCTGCCATGGCAGCACAGCAAGCGCGACTGCGGTGATCGAGCATCGGCAGCAGGCGGAATCCTTCGGCGTACCACTGCTCGGCACGGCCTGCCTCGAAGCGGATCAACTCCCCCAGCGCCGTGGGGTCATCGGCCAGCATTCCGTCCTCGGTCAGTTCCAGCCCCACGCCGAAGTGCTCCATGTCCTGCCGTGGCAGGTACACGCGACCGTTGCGTCGGTCCTCCAGGACATCGCGCAGAATATTGGTCAACTGCAGGGCAACACCCAGCGCATCCGCGCGCGCTCGGGCCGTCGGCGAATTCTCGGCACCGAAGACCGCCAGCGACAGCCTGCCGATCGAGCCCGCCACGCAACGACAGTAGTGCAGCAGCTCATCGAACGTCGCATACCGCTGACCACGTACATCGGCCTCACAGCCCTCGACGAGTTCGTCGAACACTTCCAGCGGGATCGACATCCGGTGGCTCGCATCCGCCAGTGCCACGAGGACGGGGTCGGCCGATCCGAGGTTCGCCGAACGCAGTTCGTCACGGACGTGGGCGAGCTTGGTGACCTTGTCCGTGTACGGCAACTCGCCGTCGCCGATGTCGTCGACGCGGCGAGCGAACGCGTACACCGCCGACAGGGCCCGCCGCTTCGGTCCGGGCAGCAAGCTGATGCCGTACGAAAAATTCTTCGCCTCCGCGCGGGTGATCTCCTCACATTGCCGGTAGGCGCTGAGCACCCGCGTCGTCGTACTGTCGGACCTTGCTCCGGTCAGGCACAGCCGCGCCCACTCGCCGAGTGCACGGGTCTTGTTCGGCCGCACTGTGACGGAAACCGGATCGTGTCCGGCCGCTGCGAAAGCACGCACGGTGGCTCGTCCACCGGCGACATACCCGGCCACGGCCAGGCGTGCGATCCCCGAAAGGCGGGACACCAGCGGCGTTCCCTCGTCGAGCAACTGCCGAGCTCGATCCACTTCGAACCAGATCAGATTGCGCAGTTCCGCCGAGGTGCTCGGGGTGGTGAGTTCCTGCTCTGTGCAGGAGAAGTGTTCCAGGTCCTCTGTGGGGAGATACACGCGATCCCGCTGGGCGTCTTCGACCACGTCCTGGCAATGCTCGAGGATTTGCAGTGCGGTGCAGATCCGATCCGACAGCGCGATCAGGTCCGACCGGGCGTAACCGAAAATGTGCAGGACCAGCTCACCCACCGGATTGGCCGAGTGGACACAATAGTCGACGAGCTCGGCGAATGTCCGGTAGCGACGTACCCGCTGATCCTGCCGGTTGGCCGCGATCAGTCGCGCCAGCAACTCCCGGGGAATACCGCATTCACGCACAACCGGCACCAGCGCCTGGAACAGCGGAATGCGCGGGGTGCCGGTGTAGACACGTCGGAGATCGTGCTCCAACAGGTCCAGCAGGCCCTCACGGGGACCGCATGCTTCATCGCCGGCATAGTCGACGAGCCGGGCATACCCGTACACGGCGAGCAAACGGCGACGAATGTGGCGAGGCAGCACGCGTGAAGCGACGGTGAAATTCTCCGAGTCGGCTTGTGCGAGCAGCGTCTCGGCGGCGGGCAACTGTCCGGGAAGGACCACCTCGAACGAGCCTGTCGGTTGTTGACCGGCATGTGCACGTTCCGGGAGCGCAGCCATTCCCATCTCCCTACTCAGCGCAGACGATCTCGAAGGCAACTCTCGTTATCGTATGGCTCTGCTCTCGCTTCCGCAGGTCGAATGTGTCACCCGAAAGAAGGGTTTTTCCCTTCGGTCCTACAACGACAGGAGTAACAACAGGGATTGCCGACCCCGGTTATCCCGTGCGGGAAAACCGGGGTGTCGCCGCAAAAGGAGACAGGACCGGTCGGTACCGACGGTCAGGAAGAATCCGTCTGCACCTGCCGCCCCTCGGCCATACGTTCGATGATCCTCGCCGGATCGCCGGTCACCAGAGCTCTTCCGCGCGCCACCCGATCCCGGCGGTATCGGGGTTCCCGATTCAGCGTGTCCAGCGTGCCGAGCAGCCCCTGTTCATCCATGACGATGTCGGTGAGGCCCAGCCGGGCCAGCGCCTCGGTGTCATCCCGGCCGTGCCCGGTGATCGGCCGGAAGGTCACCACCGGCAACCCACAGGTCAACGCCTCCTTGGCACTGAGTCCACCCGCGTTTTCCACCAGAACGTCCGCTGCGGCCATCAGCCCCGCCATATCCGCCACCCAGCCCAGGACGATGCCTGCGCGCAACCGCTCGACACGTCGACGCAGTTCCTCGTTGCGGCCGCAGACGACGACCGGTACCCATCCCGGATGAGCCGCGATCGCCGTGACCGCTCGTTCGATGGCCCCCATCCCCAATGAGCCCGCGACGACGAGTGCGATCGAAGCATCGCTCGGAACGCCGATGGCACGCCGGGTCTCCTCCGGATCCGCCTGCGGCGTGTCGAAATCGGGGCGGACCACCGGGCCGCAGACGGCCGCGGGTCCACCCGAGCGGCGCGTAGCCTCCTGGGCCGCCTCGGAAGAGATGCACACGTTGAGGTCGGCATCCGGGTGCGTCCACACGCTGTGCACGGAAAACGTCGTGATGAAGGTGACCGCGGGACAGTGCAGTCCCCCGCGACCGCGAAGCCGGGCAACAGCCAGCGCGGACAGATGGTAGGTCGAGACCACGACGTGTGGCCGGAAATGCTCGATCAATCGACGCAGACGGGGCAACGCCAACAGGACGGGCACTCGCACCCGCTCTCCGGTTTCCTGCCGAGCGCGGAAGAACTTCTGGTAGATCGCCTCGTAGAGTCGCGGCGTACGGTTGACCAGCCACGGGTACAGGCGCTCCAGCCAGCGGCCGGTCGGTCCGAGCATCAACCGGTTGAGATCGGCGATGAGCACCTCGTGGCCACGGGCGAGCAGGCGCCGCTCGAGTTCTCGACTGATCTGCAGGTGCCCGCCACCCATCGCGGCCGACACGATGAGGACACGATGGGAAGTCGGCTCCTTTCCCTCGTCCACGTCGCTGTCCACTGCTGTTTCGGCATCCACGACCACACTGTTTCCCCGTCCTCGACACAGGAAACGGCAAGTATGCCGTTTACACCTGCTCGTGTTAGGGAAGGAGTAGGTGCGGAGGATTCGACGGCCACCGGAAATCGCCTCCGGAGGCCGGAACCGGAGTCGGGAGCTGGAGACCGGAGGTAAGTCGCCGTGGTCTACATCCTGACGATCCTCGCCGCACTCATCGTGGGCATCGGAACCGTCGTCGAGCAACGAGCCGCGGCACAATCTCCTCCCGAGTACAACCTGTCGGTGAAACTGCTGTTGTGGCTGGTGCGGCGGCGGCTGTGGTTGCTCGGTGTCGCCTGTTCGTTGGTGGGCAACATCGTGTTCGCCTTGGCACTCGGCGGAGGTAACGTAGCGCTGGTGGAAGCCGTGTACCTGGCGCGGCTGCTGTTCGCCCTGACCCTGGCCGCCCTGTGGCGCCGACATCGAGTAGCTCTTCGCGATGCGCTGGGCGCGCTGATCATCAGTGTGGGGCTGGCCGGATTCATCCTCGGAATGCAGCCCCGCGAGGGGACGGGGATTCGGGTCCCGAACATGGCCTGGGTCATCAGCGGATCCGCCATTGTCGTTTTCGCCCTGGTCCTGGCCATCATCGCCGCGCGGAGACAGCCGGTGCGCAAAGCGATCCTGCTCGGAGCCGGCGGCGGTGCTCTGTTCGGTCTGCAGGCATCACTGACGCACTCGGCTGTGACGTTGATCAGCGGTTCCGGGCTTCTGGCACTGCTGACGAGCTGGCAGGGCTACACCGTGATCGCGGTGGCGCTGTTCGGCATGCTGCTCGTGCAGAGCGCGTACGAGGCCGCCCCGTTGCCCGCCTCCTATCCGGCCATCGTGACGACCCAGCTACTGAGTGGGATCGCCCTCGGTGTGTGGCTGTTGGGCGGTCGAATCCAACTCGACACGAGCAGTCTCGTCATCGGTGGACTGGCTCTTCTGGGCATGATCGCCGGCATCTACCTGCTCACCACCTCCCCGCTGGTGACCGGTCAGTTCGATCAACTGGTGCGTCAGCAGGAGGTGGGGCACGCACGGCAGCTCGAGGAGCGCCTGGAGCACGAGCTGGGCCGAGTCACCCAGGAAGAGAAACGTGCCCAGGATCAGATCGGCGCACGGATCGGCACACGGCTGGATCGGCGATTCCGGCAGGATCTGGCCAAACTCGAAAGCGGAATCACCCGGCTGGAGCAACTGCAGGAGGACATCCGACGGCACCGGGACGCCGAACAGGAACGGCTCCCCCAACTGCCGCCCGCGGAGCGAGAGAGCCTTGTCCGGGAGGATCGCACATTGCGCGAACAAGAACGCCGGATCGACGAGCATGCACGTCGACTGCGGGAGACTGTCGCCGGCTTGGAACGACGAGGGCGGCAGGAGCATCCTCCGGCTGGTCCCGAGACATGATGCCCAGCTCCGCGCCGAGCGAGAGAGCAGTGGAGGTGCAGCCATGAGCCAGGCTCTTCAGCTGGTGTTCTCGGGGCTGGCTGCACTGGCGGCCGGCGGCTGCCTCGCCGTCACCGGGTTACTGCAGCAGCGTGCTGCCAGCAGCCGCCCGAAAAACGAACAGCTTTCGCTGAAGCTGTTGATCGCGCTCGTCCAGAACAAGATGTGGCTTGCCGGGATCGGAGTCGCGTTCCTGTCCTATGCCTTCCAGGCGGTGGCGCTGTCCCTCGGGCCGCTCGCCCTGGTCCAGCCGTTGCTCGTGGCCGAACTGATCTTCGCGGTCCCGATCTCGGTCCGATGGCGAGGGGCACGGATCGGGAGGCGGGAATGGGCCGCGGTGATCTTGGTCGTGGCCGGCCTGGTCATCGGCATCATCTCCGCTTATCCGCGAGGGGGTGACCCGCTGCAGCCCATCACGCTGTGGGCCTACGCACTGGGCGGCATCTTCGTGATCGCAGGCATGTCGCTGGTCATCGGCCGGATGGTGAGCGGGCCGCCTCGTGCCTCGCTGTTCGCGTTGTCCGGAGCGGCCGTGCTGGGCCTGCAATCCGCCTTGTTCGCCGCGACGATCGCCCTGCTCCGGCAGGACATCGGCCACACGTTCACGACATGGCAGCCCTACACGCTGATCGTGGCGAGTCTGGCGGGCATGTTCCTGGTGGAAAACGCCTACCACGCCGGTCCCCTGGCCGCGAGTATGCCCGTGATGGACGCGACCCTGCCGCTGGTGTCGATCAGCATCGGCGTCGCCTTGTTCGGAGAGCAGATTCGTACCGGCACTCTCGCGCTGACGGGTACAGCGGTGGGGCTGGCCCTGCTGATCGGCGGCATCATCATGTTGGACACCTCTTCCGTGATCCGCAGGCAGCAGCAAATCGAGCATCAGGACAAGGCCGAAACCGCGGAGAACGAACAAGGAACCCCCGAGTGAAACTCCGTGCGGCTACCCGATCGAGTGGTCCCCTGTTTGCCGGGTCCGCTGTGGGGTATTCCGGTCGCGACCACTTCGTCTCGGGAGGTCTTATGGGTAAGAAAGCACGGATCGGTCTGCTGCTCGGAGCGACGTCATGCCTGTTGGCCGTGATGGTCGACTGGATCGTCGAAGAGCTCTGAGCGAGAGCGAACCAAGCTCCCGGTTCGAGGGGTGCGGCGGAAAACCGCACCCCTCGAACCGTCCGGTGGAAGAAGCGACATGGTGAACGCACCGGCCTTGCGGAGCTCATCGATCCCTCACCGATTTCGGTCAGCACCAGTGAGCGTGCCGAGGAGGCCGCATGCGTGTCTTGTTCGTCCACCCCAGCGCCCTGATGTACTCGGAACTGTTTCTCCGACTCGAACCGCTGGGGCTCGAGCGGACCGCCGGGGCGGCGCGGGACGCCGGACACGAGGTGCGCATCATCGACCTGCAGACCCACCGCCTCGGCGAGCTCGAGCAGGAGCTCGCCCGGTTCGCTCCCGACGCGGTGGGTTTCGGACTGAATTACCTCGCCAACGTCCCCGAGGTGATCGACGTCGCCCACCGGGTGAAAACCCTCTGTCCACGCACCTATGTCTTCGCCGGTGGCCACTCCGTGTCCTTCATCGCCCGGCACGTCCTCGAACAGGCCGAGGGTGCCATCGACGCGGTGATGCGCGGGGAAGGTGAGGTCGCGGCGCCGCTCCTGCTGGCGGCCATTCCCGACGGAGCGGTACACGAGGTACCCGGCGCGGTGACTTCGGAGGGCAGCGGTCCCGGCGCGCCGGAGATGCTCACCAGTATCGATCGCCCCAGACCTGCGCGCGATCTGCTGCGCAGGCGTCATCGCTACTTCATCGGAGTTCTCGACCCGGCAGCCTCGATCGAGTTCACCCGGGGCTGCCCGTGGGACTGCTCGTTCTGTTCGGCTTGGACCTTCTACGGGCGCAGTTACCGGAAGGTCTCGCCGGAGGCCGCTGCCGAGGAATTGGCGTCCATCCGGGAGCCGGGGGTGTTCATCGTCGACGATGTGGCGTTCATCAAACCCGAGCACGGCGACGGGATCGCCCGCGAACTGGAACGCCGCAATGTTCACAAGCAGTACTATCTGGAGACTCGTGCCGATGTGCTGCTGCGTAATCGCGAGGTGTTCGCCCGGTGGCGGCGGCTCGGCCTGAATTACATGTTTCTCGGCATGGAGGCTCTCGACGGGGACGGCCTTGACCTGCTTCGCAAGCGCGTGACCACCGACGAGAACATGAGAGCTCTCGAGGTGGCCCGCGAGCTCGGTGTCACCGTCGCGATCAATCTCATCGTCGACCCGCAATGGGACCTCGAGCAGTTCCGGGCGATTCGGGAGTGGGCACTGCGTGTACCCGAGATCGTCCACCTGTCGGTCATGACTCCGTATCCGGGCACCGAGATCTGGCACACCGAGTCGCGGAAGCTCACCACTCTGGACTACCGGTTGTTCGACATCCAGCATGCCGTCCTGCCGACGAAACTCCCGCTGGACGTCTTCTACCGGGAACTGGTGCGAACCCAAGCCGTCATCAACCGCAAGCACCTCGGCGTCACGGCACTCGCCAAGACGGCACGCATCGTGGGCGGGCACCTGCTCCACGGCCAAACCAACTTCGCTCGGATGCTGTGGAAGTTCAACACCGTCTACAACCCGCAGCGGCAGTACGCGGACCATCATCGTCCCGTCCGGTATGAGCTGCCGGTTCCCCACCACCACGAGGTCGGCCCACGGGACCGCCAGGAGCTCTACATCCACAGTCGTCCCGAGCGGAAGTCCTCGCAGCGGACGCCCGGCAGTTGAGGACAGCCGGCTAGCACACTTTCGTGCCTGTTCACGACTCGAAAAGAGCTTCCCCTTCGGGAGCGGCCACAGCACGGGTCCGACCGCTCCCGAAAGACAGCCGCTCGCCCGCACGGCATCCTCGCTCGCGGAAGCGAGGATGCCGGAAACGGTCCGGCTCAGTCGCGGACGGAGCGCACCGCAAGACGGCCGAGCGCGAACGCGGCCAGCGTCGTGATCAGCGCACCGAGCGCGTAGAAGTAGCCGAGCTGCTCGAACATCCGGATAATGGTCGATCCGGCCGTAGCACCATAAGGTGCGCCCGGCCCGCCGGATCCCCACAGCAGGGCGATGCTCGGTCCGGTGAGGAACCAGATGCCCCCGACCAGTGCCAGCCAGGCCCCCAGTCCACCGGAGATCCGATTGGCACTGGGGATCAGCATCAAGCCGCCCAGAACGGCGGCCACACCGGGCAGGATGGACAGCCACAGCCGGTCCATGGTGAACAGCCACGGTTGAGTGCTGCCGAATCCGTAACCGAAGTAGGGGCCGATGAACGGAATCAGCGCACCCCACAGGCCGAGCAGGAACAGCAGCGTGCCACTGACGACGCCGCGGCTACGCCGGACCGACAGGGCCGATCCCCGCTCCCGGCCTCCTGCGTGTGCCCCGGAGACTCCCGGCTCCGCTCCTTGCGGCCAGTAATGCTGCGTGAGTCGCCATTCGGTCTCGGGAGCGAGTTCGGCATCCGCCGGGGCGCTCGGTGCGGAACGAACCTGTTGTTTACTCGCCGAGATGTGCACGGACCCACCGCTGCCTCCGGCATGGTGCAGGGGCACGAACTGGTGTTTTCGGCCTGCCTTGACCACGCCCCACGTGGGCGAGTTGTCATCCTGGCCGAGGTAGACGTGCTCGAGCTCGCCGAGTGGAGCCCCGTCGCGATCCACCACGGTGCTGCCGGTCCATTCCCGCACGCGCGGGTCCTCCGGTTGGGCTGGTTGAGCTGACTCGGACATCGTTGGTTCCCCTCGTCACGTCGCTGTCGCGCCGCCGTCACGTCGCTCGGTGCGAGCCACCGCGCTCGGAACCGGGCTCACCGCCTTGCTGCGGCGAGGCCGGGGAGGACATGGAGCGCTCCGTGGTGCCCTCGCTTCCGGAGGTGCCACCACCGGCGCCTGCTTCCTGCATGCTCCAGTTCTGTGTCTGGGACCTCGCACGTTCCCGGCCGGTCTGCATGTCACGCCGAACGGTTTCCTGCTCCTCCTGGGCACGCCGATACCCGGCATTGATCATGTCGGCTGCGGCCTCCCGGCCGCCGAGCCCGAAGGCCAGAGCCGCGCCCAATGCGAGCGCGCCGATCAGCGCGATGTAGGTGGCGGTGACGATCACCGGGGCGATCCGGAGCTGAGTGAGAACCATGAACACCGCAATCGCCATCACCAGCGCAGGCGCCGCCGTCCGCACGACGCGGCCGGTGGGGGTATCGCCCATACCGCGGTGCGCGATCCCGCCGATGGCACCCGCGATCGCCGTGGCCACCGCGAGGATCAGCAGGGCCGCGATGATCCGGGGCAGGTAACCGAGAACGAGGTTCATGAAGCCGGTCAGCGCCGGGATTCCCAGGGTGCCGATCGCCGAGGCCACCACGAACAGCATGAGCACCGCGAACACCACGGTGCCCGCCAGCCGTGACGGGCTGCCCCGCGGGCTGAATCGCTGGACGTACTGCCCCCCTTGGCCGGAGGTGAGCCGATCGTCGACGCGGAATCGGTTCAGCAGCTTGGTGATCCCGGCCTTGAGCAGCCTGGCGATGATGTAACCGATCGCCAGGACCAACAGCGCCCCGATGATCTGGGGTAGGTAGTTGACCAGGGTGGTGAACGCATTTTGCAGACTCTGGAGCACATTGAACCCGGTCTGCTGCGCAACGATCATGGTCATGGCGCATCTCCTTGACAGGCAGATGTCACTGACAGGCCGTGGTTACCCACCGTGGAATCCCCACAAAACCACCGCATCCGTACAGTTCTTTTCCACCACTGCTGCCACCATTGCTGCCCTGCGTTGCCACGCCGGACACATCACGCCGGACACATCCGGGTGATGGGTTTCGACCGCCGTCTCTCGGGGCACTCCTCCGGCGTGGAACAGATGACCTTCAGGCACGAACTGGCGCAACAACTGCGGGTGGACTCGGTCCGAGCCGGCGATGCGGCGGGTTCCGGCCATCCCACATCGTCCATGTCCGCGGCCGACCTCTTGGCGGCGATGCTGGATGGCCACCTCCGGCTCGACTTCGAGCGCCCCGACAATCCGCGCAATGATCACCTGATCTTCTCCAAGGGCCATGCCTCGCCGTTGCTGTACTCGTGTTTCAAGGCGGCAGGCGCGATCGACGACGCGGAACTGCTGACGTTCCGCAAGTTCGGCAGCCGCTTGGAAGGCCACCCGACCCCGGCTCTTCCCTGGGTCGATGTCGCCACCGGTTCACTCGGACAGGGTCTGCCCATCGGGGTCGGGCTCGCCCTGACCGGCAAGCAACTCGATCAACTGCCCTACCGGGTATGGGTGGTCTGCGGCGACAGCGAGATGGCCGAGGGCTCCATCTGGGAAGCCTTCGAGCATGCCGCCCATGCCAACCTCGACAACCTGGTCGCGATCGTCGATGTCAACCGGCTCGGCCAGACCGGTGAAACCATGCACGGCTGGGACGTGCAGTCCTACGTCGATCGGGCAAGGGCCACGGGATGGCATGCGATCGACATCGACGGGCACGATCCCGAACAGGTGGAGGCCGCCCTCAGCGAGGCCGAGTCGCACAGCGGCGGGCCGACCGTCATCGTCGCCCGCACCAAGAAGGGCAAGGGAGTCACCGCGGTCGAGGACCTGACCGGTAAGCACGGCAAGCCGTTGCCGGACGCCGCGGAGGCGATCGAGGAACTCGGTGGGGCCCGCGACCTGCGGGTCACGGTGTCCAAGCCCGACAGCGGTGAGCTGACCCAGGCCTTCCGTGTGGAGGGGGCGGACCTGCCTCGATACGAAGTCGGGGAGGAAGTCGCCACCCGCAAGGCCTACGGGCAGACGCTGCGCGCCGTGGGATCGAGGCGGGGCGACGTGGTCGCGATGGACGGCGAGGTCTCCAACTCCACCCATTCCGAGCAGTTCCGGGAAGGGCATCCGGAGCGCTACTTCGAGATGTACATCGCCGAGCAGCAGATGATCGCGGCGGCCGTGGGGATGCAGGTACGGGGATGGCGGCCGTTCGCCTCCACCTTCGCGGCCTTTCTGACCCGGGCTTACGACTTCATCCGCATGGCCGCGGTCAGCCGGGCCGACCTGTGCCTGATGGGGTCGCACGCCGGGGTCGCCATCGGTGAGGACGGTCCCTCGCAGATGGCGCTGGAAGACCTCGCCGCGTTGCGCGCGGTGCACGGCAGCACGGTGCTGTACCCGTGTGACGCCAACCAGACCGCGAAGCTGCTGGAACCGATGGCCGACCGTCCCGGCATCTCCTACCTGCGGACCAGCAGGGGCGGACATCCCGTCATCTACGGCCCCGACGAGGAGTTCGAGATCGGCGGCTCGAAGGTGGTGCGTGATGGCAACGACGTCACGCTCGTCGGGGCGGGGGTGACCCTGCACGAGGCGGTGCGTGCCGCGGACCTGCTGGCCGAGGAGGGGATACGGGCGCGCGTGATCGATCTGTACTCGATCAAGCCGGTCGATACCGCCACCCTGCGTGCCGCTGCCGAACAAACCTCGGGACTGGTCACGGCCGAGGATCACTGGCCGGAAGGCGGTCTCGGGGACACGGTGCTGGCCGCGCTGGCCGAGAGCGGGACCATGGCGCCGGTACACAAGCTGGCCGTGCCTGCCATGCCCGGTTCCGGCAAACCCGCCGAGCTCCTGCGGCAGGCGGCGATCGACGCCGAAGCCATTGCCGAGGCGGCCCGGCGGCTCGTGCGTCAGCCGAGCATGGCCTGATCCGCTTTCCTTCCCGACGGGTTCTCCCTGCGGACGCTCCGCCTGCGACCGTCCCTTGCAGGCGTCGGCCGCACGGCGGGTCGCCCTGCCGTGCGGCCGGCGAACCGGGATCGGCGAGAATGTGCCCCGGAAGATCTCAGTGGCAAGCGGATCAGGGTGACAATGTCGGTTCAGGACAGGATCGCCGAGGAGCTCGGCGTACGCTCGGGGCAGGTGCAGGCGGCGATCGACCTGCTCGACGGCGGAGCCACCGTGCCCTTCATCGCGCGGTACCGCAAGGAAGCCACCGGGACGCTCGACGACGCGCAGCTGCGCACCCTCGACGAGCGGTTGCGGTATTTGCGGGAACTGGAACAGCGGCGCGCCACGATCCTCGAGGAGATCCACAGCCAGGGCAAACTCGATGACGCCCTGCAGGAACGGATCATGGCCGCCGACTCGAAGGCGCGGCTGGAGGATCTCTACCTGCCCTACAAGCCCAAACGGCGCACCAAGGCACAGATCGCCAAGGAGGCCGGGCTCGAACCCCTCGCCGACCAGCTCCTGACCGACCCGACCCGGGATCCGCACACGAGTGCGGCCGCTTTCGTCGACGCCGACCACGGTGTCGCCGACGAGACCGCGGCCCTGCAGGGGGCACGCTCGATTCTGGTCGAGCGCTTCGCCGAGGACGGCGATCTGATCGGGGAACTCCGCGAGCGTGCATGGTCGCGCGGACATCTGACCTCCCGTGTGCGCGAGGGCAAGGAGGAAGCCGGGGCCAAGTTCGCCGATTACTTCGACTTCTCCGAACCTCTCACCAAGCTGCCCTCCCACCGGGTCCTGGCCCTGTTCCGGGGTGAGAAGGAGGAGTTCCTCGACCTCTCGCTGGAGCCCGAGCAGCCCGACGAGTCCCCGACCGAGGGATCGTCCCGGAACGGTCCGAGTGCTTACGAACTGCGTATCGCCCAGCAGTTCGGCATCGCCGAGGAGGGCAGGCCCGCCGACCCGTGGCTGCGGGAAACCGTCCGCTGGGCCTGGCGCACCCGCATCATGGTCCATCTCGACGTCGACCTGCGGACACGCCTGCGGCAGGCGGCCGAGGACGAGGCGGTGCGCGTGTTCGCCGGGAACCTGCGTGATCTGCTGCTGGCCGCACCGGCCGGGACCCGCCCGACAATGGGCCTGGACCCGGGTTACCGCGCAGGCGTGAAGGTCGCAGTGGTCGACGCGACGGGCAAGCTGGTGGCCACCGAGACGGTCCACCCACACGAACCACAGCGCCGCTGGGAGGAGGCCGTGGCCACGCTGTCCCGCCTCGCCCGAGCCCACGACGTGGAACTGCTCGCCATCGGCAACGGCACTGCGTCCCGCGAGACCGACAAGCTCGCGGCCGAGATCATCCGGGGCATGCCGGGCCTGACCAAGGTGTCGGTCTCGGAGGCCGGCGCCTCGGTGTACTCCGCCTCGGCCTATGCCTCGCGGGAACTGCCCGAGCTGGACGTGTCCCTGCGCGGTGCCGTGTCGATCGCACGCCGCCTGCAGGATCCGCTGGCCGAGCTGGTCAAGATCGAACCCAAGTCCATCGGTGTCGGGCAGTACCAGCACGACCTGGCCGAGGGCAAGCTCTCGCGGTCACTGGATGCGGTCGTGGAGGACTGCGTCAACGCCGTCGGCGTCGACGTCAACACCGCCTCGGCTCCCCTGCTGACTCGCGTGTCGGGCATCAGCGCGGGCCTGGCGGAGAACATCGTGCTGCACCGCGAGGAGCACGGCCCGTTCCGGTCGCGCCGGGCACTGACCGACATTTCCCGGCTGGGGTCGAAGACGTTCGAACAGTGTGCGGGCTTCCTGCGCATCCCCAACGGGGACGATCCGCTGGATGCCTCCAGCGTGCACCCGGAGAGCTACCCGGTGGTGCACCGCATCCTCGCATCGACCGAGCACGACATCACCTCGCTGATCGGCAATACCACGGCGCTGCGCGCGCTCGACCCGAAGAAGTTCGTCGACGACACCTTCGGCCTGCCGACCGTCACCGACATCGTCGGGGAACTGGAAAAGCCCGGACGGGACCCGCGGCCGACGTTTCGGACGGCCTCCTTCGCCGAAGGGGTCGACACGCTCGCCGACCTCGAGCCAGGCATGGTGCTGGAGGGCGCGGTCACCAACGTCGCCGCCTTCGGGGCTTTCGTCGACATCGGAGTGCATCAGGACGGTCTGGTGCACGTCTCGGCAATGTCGAAATCCTTCGTCACCGATCCGCGCGAGGTGGTCAAACCCGGTGATGTCGTGCGGGTGAAGGTGCACAGCGTCGACATCCCGCGCAACCGCATCTCGCTGACGCTGCGGTTGGACGACGACGTCGAGACGGGCGACACCAAGCAGCAGGCCGAGCAGCAACGGGACGGCGGCACCGGGAACGGCAAGAGCAGCAAGTCCGGGGCACACTCCGGAGGAAAGAAACCACGCCAGGACCGCGGCGGGAAAAGCAGCAAGCAGAACAGCAAGCAGGGCGGTGGCGCCCTCGCCGACGCCCTGCGGCGCGCCGGCTACGACAACGGCTGATCGTGCCACCGGCTCGGCGATGCGGACACGCCACACCGGTCGACGAACGCGAGCACCCTCACCGAGACCGATCAATCCGCCTCGCAGAAGCGAGCGGGTAAGCATTGACTTCCACTTCACTTGAAGTCACACGATCGTCGTGCCCCGCGCCGCCTCGTTCCCCGATGGAGGAGCCTTCATGAATGACGCCGGTGTGAGCTGGGCAACGATGCGTTCGCTGGCCAGTGACAAATCGGTAACCCAGCAGCAGCTTCCTCCCGGTCTCGCGCACCGGATCCTGCGCTACGCGCGGCCCTACACCCGGATCATCCTGCCGTTTCTGGCCATCGTCGCGGCCGTGGCCGTGCTCGGCATCGTCACTCCGCTGCTGCTCAAGGCCATCATCGACAGGGGCATCGTGCCCGGCAACATCGGCGTGGTGGTCTGGCTGGCCGTGGCCGCGGCAGGCGTGGCGTTCCTGGAAGCGGCCCTGTCGCTGCTGCAACGGTGGTACTCCTCCCGGCTCGGCGAAGGATTCATCTACGACCTGCGCTGCGAGGTCTTCGACCACGTGCAGCGCATGCCGCTGGCGTTCTTCGTCCGAGCCCAGACCGGAGCGCTGACCAGCCGCCTGAACAACGACATCATCGGCGCGCAGCGCGCCCTGACCAACACCCTGTCCTCGGTGGTCTCCAACGTGCTGAGCCTGGTGCTGGTGCTGGGTGCCATGCTCACGCTGTCCTGGAAGATCACCCTGATCGCGCTGGTCCTGTTGCCCCTGTTCCTGCTGCCGGTGAAGTGGGTCGGCAAGCGGCTGCAGCGGGTCACCCGCGAGCAGATGGCCGTCGATGCCGAAATGAGTTCGCTGATGACCGAGCGGTTCGGCGTCGGGGGCGCCATGCTGACCAAGCTCTACGGTCGTACCGACGAGGAAACGCGGATGTTCGCCGGGCGTGCTGCACGCGTGCGCGACCTGGGTGTGCTCTCGGCGATGTACAGCCGGGTGTTCTTCGTCGCGCTGACCCTGCTGGCCGCCCTGGCCACCGCCATCGTCTACGGCCTCGGCGGTGCTCTGGTGATCGGCGGTTCCTTCCAACTGGGCACGCTGGTGGCACTGGCCGCGCTGCTCACCCGCCTGTACGGGCCGCTGACGGCGCTGTCCAACGTGCACGTCGACATCATGACGGCGTTGGTGAGCTTCCACCGCGTCTTCGAGGTCCTGGACCTGCGGCCGATGATCGAGGAACGCTCCGACGCGGTCGAGCTTCCGGCCGATGCGAGCAGTCTCGAGTTCGACTCGGTCTCGTTCCGCTACCCGGGTTCCGAGGAAGTGTCGCTGGCGTCGCTGGAGTCGGTGGCCCGCCAGGAGAGCACTCCCGCCCACGAGGTCCTGCACGACGTTTCGTTCCGGGCCGAACCCGGCGAAATGGTGGCACTGGTGGGGCACTCCGGCGCGGGCAAGACCACCATCAGTCAGCTCGCCGGCCGCCTGTACGAGGTGAACTCGGGCAGCGTGCGCATCGGCGGCCACGACGTACGCGACGTCACGCTGGCCTCGCTGTACTCGACGGTGGGTGTGGTGACCCAGGAGGCACACCTGTTCCACGACACCATCCGCACCAACCTCGCCTATGCGAGACCGTCGGCCACCGACGAGGAACTGCTGGAGGCGCTGCACACGGCCCAGCTCGATCACCTGCTCGCGGAGCTGCCGGAGGGACTGGACACCGTCGTGGGTGATCGCGGATACCGCATGTCCGGCGGTGAGAAGCAGCGGTTGGCGATCGCCAGGCTCCTGTTGAAGGCCCCACCGATCGTGGTTCTCGACGAGGCCACCGCGCATCTGGACTCCGAATCCGAAGCAGCGGTGCAACAGGCGCTGCGTACCGCGTTGGCCGGGCGGACCTCGTTGGTCATCGCCCACCGCCTGGCCACCATCCGCGAAGCCGACCGGATCCTGGTCGTCTCCGGTGGCCGCATCGCCGAGCAGGGCACGCACACCGAACTGCTCGCCCACGATGGCCTCTACGCCGAGCTCTACCGCACACAGTTCGCCGCACAACCGGAGACGGCAAGGTCGATCAGCACGAACGGCTCGCGCGGCACCGGCAACAACGGGGTCCCGGTCGGCAGCAGCGAGGTGTGACGCTCGGAGCCGCGTTCTCAGGTGCCGAGTGAACCGTTCCGGAGTGCCCCGACGAACCTTTTCCACTGCGGCTCATCAAATCGCAGTGCAGGCCCCTCGGGATCCTTGGAGTCCCTTGCCGCCACGTTCTCGGCGGCGAATGCGACCTCGACGCAGTCGGAGCCATTGCTGCTGTAACTCGACTTCCGCCAGACCAGCTTGTTGTCGGCGGCAACCATTGCTTCTCCTCGGTCAGGCCAGTGCGTCCGCACGAGCTCGAACCGCCTTGGCGGACTCAGCCTGCGACAACGCAACAGAACGTAATGCTTCAGCATTATGACTATACGCTCCAACCTGCTCCTGATCTTGAACGTAGACCGCACCGTCGGGGATCTCCACGTAGCCGATCGACTGCGCTTCATCGAAGTCCAGGACCGTGAACCGTCCTTCCAGGCCATCGTGGCGACCAACCACCGTGGGCACGATCAGCACTTCCACGTTGGGAAGCTCCGAGATAGTTACCAAGCGCTCAAGTTGTTCCTTCATGATCGCCGTACCACCGATTGGCCGGTCGAGAACCGACTCTTCGATCAGTGCTGTGAGATGCAACGGCGATGTCTCGCAGAACAGCCGCTGCTGCCGCTCCATCCGCAGGCTCACCAGTCGCTCGCCTTGGTCCGGCCGTACCCGGGAACTCGGGGAGGTCATCGCGACGGCGTATTCCGACGTCTGCACCAAGGCGGGGAGGACGAGCGGCGCATATGTGATCTCACGAATCGCAAGCCCTTCCAGCCCAACGAAAGTGCGTAACCAGTCCGGGATCACATCTACCCACGGAGCCAGCCACGTCCGCTGGTCCGCACGGCCACACAACGAGGCAAGCCGATCAATGTCCCAGGTAGGGGCGCCATAGAACTCAAGTAAACCGGCAATCTGCTGCGGCTGTGGAAAGTACATGCCTTTCTCGAAATGACCGACCAGGCTGGGTGAGCAACCGATCGCCTTGGCCGCAGCAGCCAGGGTCTCGCCCGAACGCTTGCGGTATCGGGCCAGCTCGACCCCGATCAGCCAGCGCAACGCCGAAGGATCATTCCGCCCTGACACCCAGCACCTCCATGAACCACACCAGCACGTACACAGTCTGCCTTGCTTCGAGCAACAGCGGGCATACCACTCGACCAGGGCATGGCAGAAGCTAGATTTATAGCTAAACTTCTAGTTGTCATTGTTGCTCACCAAGGAGGTTGAGATGCTCTCCGTCGAGGAAACCGCCGACTGGGCGCCCGAACCGGACGAACTCGCGGCGATCGAGCCCGCGCTGGAAGCCCCACCCCGCCTCTTCGCGATCTGCGAGCTCGACAGGGACTCCGACGGGGAACTGCTCGGCGGTTTCGTGTTCGCCTGGGGACTGGCGTGGCCCGACCGGGCGGAGCTGGTCGGCGCTGACGGGAGCACCCGAGGCAGTTTCCGCTCCGTGCAGCGAGCACTGGAGATCTTCGCCCGCACCGGCGAGGTCCGGCTGGCCTGGCCCACACCGGCGGCGGCCTGACCGGGGGACACGGCTGCGGTCCGGGTGCGTGCCCGCCTGGGTGGGCACGCACCCAGGCCTGGGATATTAGAGTTCCGGATCAGAACCGGACCGATGTCGATCAAGAGGTGGCGATGGTTGAGGAGCGCGGGGAGCACTTCGTCAAGTCCTTCGAACGCGGGTTGGCAGTTCTTCGTGCCTTCTCCGCCGAACAACCCGAACTGACGCTCACCGAGGTCGCGGAGTCGGCGGAACTGACCCGGGCCGGAGCCCGCCGGTTTCTGCTGACCCTGGTCGATCTCGGCTACGTGCGGATGAGCGGGCGCCGGTTCGCGTTGACACCGCGCGTGATGGAGTTCGGCTACGCGTTCCTGTCGGGCCGACCGCTGCCGACGATCGCCGATCCGCATCTGCATCAGCTTGCCGAGGATCTCCGGGAAAGCACGTCGGTGGCCGTGCTGGACGGCAACGACATCTACTACGTGGCTCGGGTCCCCAGTTCCCGACTGCTGTCCGTGGCGATCACGGTGGGCACCCGGTTTCCCGCACATGCGACGTCGATGGGCAAGGTGCTGCTGGCCGGACTCAGCGAGCAGGACTTCTCCGCTCGCCTGGAGTCGATGGAGCTGTCGGCGCTCACGGAGCGCACGATCACCTCCCCGAAAGCCCTGCGGGCGGAGATCGAGCAGGTCCGTGCCCGGGGATGGGCCTTGTCGGACGGCGAGCTGGAGGAGGGGCTGCACGGAGTCGCCGCACCGCTGCGCGATCGCTCCGCCCACGTCATCGCGGCCGTGAACATCTCGCTGCAGACACACTCGACCGAGGAATCGATGGTTCGCCGCGACATCGTCCCGCCTCTGCTGTCCGCGGCCTCCCGCATCGAAGCCGACCTCAGCCTGCATCCGACGCAGATGTGGTGACCCTCCCGAGCGGGGCCATCCTCATCGGACGGAAGTCCGCGAGGAGAGCCCCGCAGGGAGAGCTCAGGAAGTCACGGTCGCGGGGGCCAGCAGTGCGCGTGCGGCATCGTGCCTGTCGCGGAGGAATTCCTGCGGCCCGAGCTCGGCGAGCCGGTCGAGATCGGGGGCTTCGACGCTGACCGGCAGGTCATCGGGTACCGCGCCGAGCAGTGCGGCCAGGGGCAACGCACCGTGCCCCGGCTCCTGCCGGGGAGCAGCACGGATTTGCAGGTAGGTCAGCAGGGCGGGATCCAGGGCACGGACGTCGTCGACCGAGTCGCCGCACCGCTGCAGATGCAGCGCATCGAGCAGCACACCACCACCGTCGGAGCGCTCGGCGATACGGCGGGCCTGTTCCACGGTGCGGACCTGCTTGTCGGGCATGGCTTCCAGTGCCGGGCGGATCTCGTACAGCTTGGCGCGTTCGACGAGCGCTGCGAACGTGTCGGCGGCCCGGTCCGGGTCCGGATCTTCACACGTCACGTTGAGGAATCGAGCGCCGAGCCGGACACCGGTTTCGAGGACGTGCTCGTAGTCGGCAACAGCGGTGTCCGGTTGCAGGGAGGTGATCTCGACATCGAGCACGGCCAGTCCCGTGGCCTGCAACCGACGCACCGTTTCCAGCAGCATCGGCGAGCCGACATCGACCGGCCATCGCCGTTCCTGACCGGTGGTCGTGGCCACGCGCAGGCCGACGCAGTCGAATCCGGCCTGCGCAGCGATGGTCACCAGGTCCGGCGGCGGCACGTTCAACGCGGTGAGATGGCCGATGCCCAACCGGCGACGCTCGTTCGTCGGAGGTTCTCCCGCCAGGGGGTGATCCGACCGGGATTCCTCCGGCAGGAAACCGTCCTGCGAGGACTGGTGGAACATGGAATTCTCCTGTACGGCCCTGTGCGGATCTCGCTTCGGGCCGGTGTCGGCGTCGATGGCCGTCACGGTTCGGCGGACCATCGAGTGAGGTCGATCCAGGACTTTCCGGGCACATCGCGGGCGGCGTCCATCGCACTCGCGGCATGGGCAGCCGTGGCACTGGCCTGAAGGATGCGCTCGGGCTTCAGGTCCCTCTCGTGCAGCCAATCCCTGGTTCGGGCGAAGTCCACGGGATGGTCGTAGATGAGAGCTCCCCGCAGCGTGAGTTGGCGTTGCACGATTTCCTGCGTGACCACCGGGTACGGTGCGGCGCTCTGCCCGATGAGAGACACCACGGCGAGCTTGTCGGCTGCCCGCATGGCGTCGTGGAAGCCCTGCTCCACCCCGGAGCACTCGAACACGTGGGAATAGCATCGTTCGGCGCTGTCGGCCGTGGTCGCTCCCAACGACAGCGCGAGAGCGAGTCGACCGGGATGGGGTTCGCTGACCACGGGCTGCACCCCGGCGGCGAGCAGGCACAGGCAGATCAACAGCCCCTGCGATCCTGCTCCGATGACCAGGCAGGTCTCTCCCGACCGGATTCCGGAGCGCCGGACGGCGGCCTGGGCCACCGCCAGGGGCTCGAAGCACACCAGTCGTTCCACGGGCCATTCCTGCGGTACGGGCCAGGCGAAGCGCGCGGGCACGGCTGCGTATTCCGACAGCAGACCGAGCCGGTTGATGCCGACGATGCCGCGGTGTTCGCACGCCGAGGTGTACCCGGCCCGGCACTGCTCGCACTCCAGGCAGCAGTAGTTGGGTTCGATGACCACGGTCTCACCGACGCGGCGATCGGTGACCGCCGAACCCACCGCCACGATCTCGCCGCATCCCTCGTGGCCGAGTACCCACGGCATTTCGGCCGGGGCTCGCTTGCCGTCGTACAGGGTGAGGTCGGAGCCGCAGAGGCCGACCCCACGCATCTGCACGACCACCTCGTGCTCCCCGCAGGCAGGGTCGGGCCAGTCGTCGACGAGTTCCAGTGTGCGGGGCGCGGTGAACGTGAGAGCCCTCATCGCCGCGACTCACCTTGCCCACGCACCTCACCGGTACTGAAAAGCCGCAGCTCGATACGGCTCGAGGGTGCTTGCATCATCCACCGCCTTGTTCCGCAACCACATCACCGCGAAGGAAACCCCCGCAGGAGCCCGTGTCCGCAATGGATCTTGCCCGCACGATGGGTACCCCGCCGCACAGTGGTCGCTGTGCCACTTTGGTCGGAATACGAACTTTAGTTCTTCATCCGAACAACAGGCTAGCCGTCGCGACATACCCGGTCAACGGCGGCCCTCACCGCGATGGCCATGTTCGCATTGCGAACACAACTGGCGAACACGGGTCATGCGCGCGGACCGTGCACGGAGATCATGAGCACAGGCTCGAACAACGGTCACGACCGAAAGCGGTCACGCACGGGCGACTTCCTCACCCACGGCTGAAGCCGGGAACCTGCACGCTACATTTCTCCTGATCAGCGCGGTATGCCACCCGAACGTGCATCCGGCGCGACCTGGAGATCCGCCTCGATACGCGCCGCCGTTTCCAGCAGCGGCGGGAGGAGCACGCGCCGGGCATGCTCACCACTGGTGCGGCTGGCGTGGGAGGAGACGTTCATCGCCGCCACGACCTGTTCGGAGCGGCCCCGTATCGGTGCGGCCAACGAGCGAAGGCCCGCCTCCAGTTCCTGGTCGACCAGGCACCAGCCCTGCGCCCGGACCCGATCGAGCTCACCACGCAGGGCATCCCGGGTCTTCAGGGTGTGCGGGGCCAACGGCTCGGGCTGCACCCGATGCAGGTAGTCCTCCAGTTCGGCCTCGGGAAGGTGCGCCAGCAGCACGCGACCCATGGAGGTGGCGTAGGCGGGAAACCGGGTACCGATGTTGATGGACACCGTCATGATGCGGGAGGTGGGCACGCGGGCCACGTACACGATGTCGTCTCCGTCGAGCACCGAGACCGACACCGACTCGTGCACCTGTGCGACCAGCTTTTCCAGGTGCGGCTGCGCGATCTCGGGCAGCGACACGCTCGACAGGTACGAAAAACCCAGCTCCAGCACCCGTGGGGTGAGCGCAAAAACCCGGCCGTCGGTCCACACGTAACCGAGCTGGACCAGGGTGTGCAGAAACCGACGCGCGGCGGCGCGCGACAGGTCGGTGACGCGCGCCACCTCGCTGAGCGTCATCTCCGGGCGGGACTCGTTGAAGGCCCGAATCACCGCCAGGCCCCGGGCGAGCGACTGCACCGAACCGACTCCGGGCTCGTTCATCGGCTCCGTCACATACCCTCCGCTCGAGCTCCGACGACGCCACGAGCCGCGAAACCCGATTCAGTGTGTCGAATCGCCGGCATCGTCGGCTTCCTCGGTCAGGATCGCATCGGCGATCCGGAAAGCACTGTTGGCCCTCGGCACACCCGCGTAGATGGCCACGTGCATCAGGACTTCGCGAATCTGGCCGGGTTCGACACCGTTGCGGCGAGCGGCACGCACATGCATCGCGAACTCGTCCTCCAGCCCCGTGGCCGCCAGGATCGCCAGCGTCAGACAACTGCGAGTGCGCCGGTCCGTACCGTCACCTGCCCACAGCTCACCCCACGCGTAGCGGGTGATGAAATCCTGAAACCCCTCGGTGAACTCGGTTTTGCGGGACTCGGCTCGATCCACGTGCGCGTCACCGAGAACCTCCCGGCGTACCGTCATCCCCGTGGCGCGACGTGTCACATCGTCTCCAGCACCTTCGGACATCACACGCTCCTTGCTCCGAAGTGCTCGACCAGCAGACGGTTCACGGCCTCGGATTGTTCCACGTTGGCCAGATGGGCCGCCGCAGGCAGCACCTCCGTCCGGGCTCCGTCCACTGCGGAAACGATACGTTCCGCATGCTCCGGTGGAGTGGCCGGGTCGTCGGCACCGGCCACGGCCAGCGTCGGTGCCGCGATCTCACCCAGGCGCGGCAGGATGTCCATGCTCGCGATCGACTCCGCACAGCTTGCGTATCCCTCGTCGTCGCAGGCACGGAGCATGCTTCCGAACTTGTCGACGATGTCCGCGCGCCCGGCCGTGCCCGGAGTGAACCAGGTGGCCAGGGACGACTCCACGATCGCGGCGGTGCCCTGTGCACGGACCAGTGCGGCCCGGTCGGTCCACTTCGACGGTGGTCCCAGCTGAGCCGAGGTGCAGATCAACGCCAGCCGGTCGATGCGGTCCGGTGCGTGCTCGGCCAGCCACATCCCGGTCATGCCGCCGAGCGAGACACCCGCGAAGTGCACCCGTTCCAGGCCGAGTTCGTCGAGCAGTTCGAGCACGTCACCGCCGAGCTGCTCCAGGGTGTAGGGACCGGGCTTGGCGTTCGTGCCGCCGTGGCCGCGCTGGTCGTAGCGCAGCACCCGGAAGTGCTCGGTGAGTGCGGGCACTTGTTCGTCCCACAGCGTCAGGTCGGTGCCCAGCGAGTTGGACAGCACGACCACCGGGGCCTGCTCGGGCCCGGTCAGCTCATGATGCACGGTCACTGATCGTTTCCTCCTGCATTCTGCGCGTGGGCGTCCAGCGCCCGATCGACGAAGGCGCCCGCCGAGCCGAGGTAGTCGGCGGGCTCGGTCGCGGCGAGGATGTCCTGCTCGGACAGCACCGCACGTACCGAGGAGTCGGCCAGCAACTCGGCACGCAAGGTGGTGCTCCGCTCGACCACCCGGTGCGAGACCTCGGTAATCAGGTCCTGGGCCCGAGTGCGCCCGAGTGCTTCCATCAGAGCCGAGGCCGCGTTCTCGGCCATGAGCACTCCGCCGGTGAGGTCGAGATTGCTACGCATCCGATCGGTGTGCACGCGCAGATCGGCGAGCAGTTCGCGAGTGGCCGCGGCGGCAGCCCCCACCAGGCGCAGCAGCTCGATCAGTGGCTCCCATTCGGACTGCCACGCTCCCGCCGCCCGTTCGTGCTCCTGCGGCATCGCCGCGAGCAGCCCGCTGACCAGTGTGGGCACCCGCTGGGTGGTTGCGGTGATCACGACCGACCGAACGGGATTGCGTTTGTGGGGCATCGCCGAGGAACCACCGGATGCCCCCTCGGCGAGTTCGCCCACTTCGGTCTGCGCGTGCAATTTCACGTCGAGGGCGATCTTGCCCAGTGTTCCGGCGACCGTGCCGAGCACCCCCGCGAGCTCACCGACGCGGTTACGGTCGGTGTGCCACGGCACGACCGGTTCGGTCAGTCCCAGCTCCTCGGCCAGCAAGCCGCTCACCCGCACCCCGTCGGCGCCGAGGGAGGCAAGCGTGCCTGCCGGTCCGCCGAATTGCACGGCCAGCCGCTCACGCCGCACTCGTTCCAGCCCGGCGGTGGCCTCGGTCAGCGCGGTGAGCCAGCCCGCGCACTTGCGGCCGAAGGTCGTCGGCAAGGCCTGCTGCAGGAGGCTGCGCGCGACCATCAGGGTGTCCCGATGCCGCCCGGCCAGCCCGGCGCACTGCTCGGCCGCCGACCGCAGATCCGCCAGGACGGGGTCCGTCGACCGGCGAACAACGAGCATGGCAGCGGTGTCGACGATGTCCTGGCTGGTGGCTCCACGATGCACATACGGCGCGGCCGGCTCGTCCACGAGAGCGGTCAGATCGCGGACCAGGGCGATCACCGGCGTTGCCGAGGACGCGGCACGTTCGCCGATCGAGGCCGCATCGAAGTACTCGGCGTGACAGTGCCGCGCGATCTCCTCGGCCGCTGCTTCCGGGATGAGCCCTGCCCTCGCCTGCACTCGTGCGAGTGCGTTCTCGACATCCAGCATCGCCTGCAACCACGCCTGCCCGGACAGGGCAGCCGTGGTCGCAGGCGTGCTGAACATCGGGCCGAACAGGCCGTCGGGAGTGTCCACGCCCTGGTCGGTATGCGACTCAGACGGCGAAAAAGAGGGTTTCGTCATCGCCTTGCAATCGGATGTCGAGCTGGTACCCGCCGTCCTCGGCGGTCGCGATCAGGGTACCGCGCCGATCGGCATCCACTGTGGAAAGAACCGGGTCGGCCGCGTTGGCCTCCTGCTCGTCCGGGAAGTAGATCCGGGTCACCACCCGGTTGAGCAGTCCCCGAGCGAGCACGGTGACGTTGATGTGCGGGGCTTCGGTCGCACCATCCGGCGTCGGCAGGGTTCCGGGCTTGACGGTGCG
Organism: Haloactinomyces albus; assembly: GCF_031458135.1. NCBI lineage: Bacteria > Bacillati > Actinomycetota > Actinomycetes > Actinopolysporales > Actinopolysporaceae > Haloactinomyces > Haloactinomyces albus. Next base: position 191,328 of record NZ_JAVDXW010000001.1, read on the forward strand.
GATCCAGTAGCGGCCTTCGACGTCGGTGCCGCAGCGACCGAATCCGCGAAACGACGTGCTGGTGCCACGGGAGTCGTCGAAGTGATCGAACCGACCCTGCGAGTCGGCCTGCCAGGTCTCGACGATCGCGTCCGGCACCGGGTTGCCGTTGCCGTCGAGCACGCGACCGTGCACGACGATCGCGCCCGGTGCACCGTCACCGACGACCTCGGGGCCGTCCTCCCAGAGGATGCCACCGGGGAGGGCGAAGAACGGGCCCACCGTCTGTGACGGGGTGGTACCGACAGGGGTATCGGTGGTTTCCGTGTTCGGGGTGGCCATCAGTCGTCGTCCTCCTCGTCGTCCTCGAACGGCGTGGCCTCACGACCGCGCAGCACGATGTCGAACTTGTAGCTCAACGCCCACTCCGGCACCGTGGTGTCGAGGTCGAACCGGGAGATCATCCGCTCGCGCGCCTTCGGATCCCGCACCGAGTTGAAGATCGGGTCCTGGTAGAACAGCGGATCACCCGGGAAGTACATCTGGGTGATCAGTCGCTGGGTGAAGGCCTGACCGAACAGGGACAGGTGAATATGGGCCGGACGCCAGGCGTTGTCGTGGTTCCGCCACGGGTAGGCACCGGGCTTGATGGTGATGAACTTGTAGAACCCGTCGGAGTCGGTCATACACCGGCCGGTACCCGAGAAGTTCGGGTCCAACGGAGCCGGGTGCCGGTCGCCGGAGTGCTCGTACCGTCCCGCGGAGTTGGCCTGCCAGATCTCCACCAGGGTGTTCGGCACCGGCTTGCCGTCGGAGTCGAGCACCCGGCCACTGACGATGATGCGCTCGCCGAGGGGTTCACCCTCGTGCTGGACGGTGAGGTCGTGGTCGGTCTCGCCGACCCGGTCATGTCCCAGCAGCGGACCGGTGACCTCGGTGAGGTAGTGCGGCAGCACCTGCAGGGGTTGCTTCGGTGCCCGCAGGTGGGTGGAGTTGTACTCCTCCGTGTCCAGCGCCGGATGGCTGGCCTCGTCGCGCGTGTAGGAGGGCAGGACCAAGCCGGAGGGTGCCGGTGTGGTCGCCGCCACATCATAGGCGGTGTCTTTCGGGTACATGGTTGCTCCTGGTGATTACCGATCACGCGTGCAGGACGACGGCGAGGCCCTGGCCGACGCCGATACAGATCGCGGCGAGCCCCCACCCACCGCCGGCGCGGTGCAGCTGGTGGGCCAGCGTACCGAGGATGCGGGCCCCGGAAGCGCCGAGCGGGTGACCGATGGCGATCGCACCACCCTGTACGTTGACGATCTCGGGATCGAGTTCGGGCCACTCGGCCAGGCAGGCCAGCGACTGGGAGGCGAAGGCCTCGTTCAGTTCGACCGCGGTGAGGTCGTCCCAGCCGATGCCCGCCCGCCGCAGCGCCGTGTTGGCGGCCTCGACCGGGCCGATCCCGAACACGTCGGGGTCGACTCCGGCCACACCCCGGCTGACGATCCGCGCCAGTGGGTCCGTGCCCAGTTGCTCGGCGGCGCTCTCGCTGCCGATGAGCATTCCCGCCGCGCCATCGTTCATCGGCGAGGAGTTCCCCGCGGTGACCGTTCCCCCGCTGCGGAAGACGGGCTTGAGCTTGGCCAGCGACTCCGGTGAGCTGTCGGCGCGGACCCCCTCGTCGCGGGTCACCTCCGTTCCGGGAACGGGCACGACCTCCTTGTCGAAGGCCCCGGCCTCCCAGGCGGCCGCCGCACGCGTATGACTGCGCAGCGCGAAGGCGTCCTGGTCCTCACGGCTGATCTTGTAGCGATCGGCGAGGATCTCGGCGCTCTCGCCCAGCGGGATGGTCCACTCCTGCGGCATCTCGGGGTTGACCATGCGCCAACCCAGAGTCGTGGAGTGCAGCGTCTCGTGACCGCGCGGGTAAGCACGCTCGGGCTTGGGCAGCACCCACGGGGCACGGCTCATCGACTCGACACCGCCTGCGATGAGCAGGTCGGCATCACCGGTCTGGACCGTGCGGCTGGCCTCCATGGCCGCTTCCAGCCCCGAGCCGCACAGTCGGTTCACCGTCGCACCGGTCACGCTGGTGGGCAGCCCGGCCAACAGCGCGGCCATCCTGGCCACGTTGCGGTTGTCCTCGCCGGCACCGTTGGCATCGCCGAACAGGACGTCCTCGATCCGCGCCGGGTCGAGATTCGGCGCGCGCTGAACCAGCGAGCGGATGACGTGGGACGCGAGATCGTCGGGACGCACCTCGGCCAGCCCCTTGCCATAGCGGCCGATCGGGGTGCGCAGCGCGTCGAGCACATAGACGCCGTTGGTCACTGGGAGTCTCCCTTCCCGGTGGTTGCCTTGAGTTCGCGCAGCACCGACAGCTCCGCCTCGGTCGGCGGCTGCTGCACGGTGAGCTCCTCGGCCACCCGCAACGACCAGCCGGTGGCCGCGCGCGCCTGCTCCACGTCGACACCCGGGCCGAGGTGCGTCAGGGTCAGCTCCCGGGTCTGCGGGTCGGGTTCGAGCACACCCATGTCGGTGATGACCTTGACCGGGCCGCGGCCGGGCAGGCCGAGGCGGTCACGCTCACCGCCGTCACGGCCGTAGCCGATCGAGGTCACGAAATCCACGGACTCGACGAACGAGCGGGGGCTCTGCCGCATCACGATGAGCACTTCCTGGCAGGAGGCCGCGATCTCCGGGGCGCCACCGGCTCCGGGCAGCCGCACCTTCGGATCGTCGTAGTCGCCACCGATGACGGTGGTGTTGATGTTGCCGTACTTGTCGACCTGGGCGCCGCCGAGAAAGCCGGTGTTCACCCGGCCGGGCTGCAGCCAGTAGTTGAAGATCTCGGGCACGCTGACCACGGAGTCGGCAGTGTCGGCAAGAATTCCATCGCCGATGGACAGCGGCAACTGGTCCGGCTTCGCACCGAGTGTGCCGGACTCGTAGATCAGCACCAGCTCGGGCGCGTGTGTGCGGCGGGCCAGATTGGCCGCCGTACTCGGCAGCCCGATCCCCACGAAGCACGCGGTGCCGTCGCGCAGGGATCGCGAAGCGGCAATCGTCATCATTTCGTCCGCCGTGAATTCCCGGCTTGCGGACTCGGCGGTACCGGCCGTGGAAGCCGTCTCTGCTCCGACGCTCATCGCGCGCTCCTCTCCACGTCGAGGACTTCGGTGTCCACCCATTGCCGGAACTGCTCACGGTCCCGGCCGATCGGATCCCACCGCTGGTAGTAGTCGTTGTCGCGCTCGTAGTAGCCCTGGGCATAGGACGGGTGCGCCCCACCGGGAACCTCGGCCACGGCGCTGACCACCCACTTGGGCAGTACGACCGCGCCCGGCCGCGGTTCGAGCTCGTCCACGACCTCCTCGACCGTCACCAGCGACCGCTTCGACGCCAGCACCGTCTCCTTCTGCACCCCGGTGATCCCCCACATCTGCACGTTGCCCTGGCGGTCGGCCTGCTGTGCGTGCACGATGCCGACATCGGGATTCAACGCGGAAACGGCGGCCAAGGACTCACCGGTGAAGGGGCATTCGATCGTCTTGATCGACTCGGTGTGGGCGGGCAGGTCGGTACCCGCGTAACCGCGCAGCACCGCGAACGGGAGACCGGAGGCTCCGGCGGTGTAGCGGTTGGCCATACCGGCGTGACTGTGTTCCTCGATCTCCAGCGGTACCGGCCAGGAGTGCTGGATCGCATCGCGGAACCGGTGCAGGGACCCCACCCCCGGGTTGCCACCCCAGGAGAACACCAGTTTACGCGCACAGCCGGCGCCGATCATCTGATCGTAGATCACATCCGGCGTCATCCGGCACAGCGTCAAATCCCGCCGTCCCTGGCGGATGATCTCGTGACCCGCGGCGACCGGGATCAGATGCGTGAAGCCCTCCAGGGCCACGACGTCACCGTCACCGACCAGTTCCGAGACAGCCTCATCGAGTTGCCGTATGGGAGACACCCACCAACTCCGTTCCTTCACGGTGCTCTTCCACGGCGTTCTTTCGCAGTGTCCCCATGTGGTGCCCACGTACAGCACTCACATGCGGTGTTCACATAAAGAACGTACGTGCTACATGCGAACGATAGCCAAAGAGCGGATTTCGGTCAATGCACTCCCTCACATGCTCGCGACCGGCACAGGCTCCACCCCATTGCCGGCAAGAAACGGGAATCGTGCCCCGGGCTCGCCACCGGAAGGCCCCGACAGTGACCGGTGACACATCTCCATCGAGGGCTATCGTTCACGAAAATTCACGATCGTAACAACTGTTCGTAATGCGAACTAGGATGATCGTGGCGTTCCCGAGCGATCACGACGCCGAGTGGGACGGGGCCGAGTGGGACGGGGCAGCATCGAGGGGACGCTTCGGTACCGACGTGCACGGTTTCCGACGCGGGCCGGTGGCCGGCACCGTGAGTGAGGGGCGGCGAACGGGCTCACACGCCGTAGATGCGCTCCGGGTCGATCAGCACGGCTGCCCGCTGCTCCCTGGCCATCGCACGGTCGTACTCCTGCCAGTCCTCGTGCTCACCACCCGCACCCGCGAAGACCTCCCGCAGCAGCAACCGCAGCCCTTCGGCGTCCACCCCCTCCAGGGGATCCTTCGGCCCGACGATCTCCGCGGAACCTTCGACGGTGATCCACGACCATCCCGCACGAAATGTCAGCGCCGTGCGCGGCCTCGCACGCAGATGCGTGAGCTTGGCCCGCCCGTAGGTCACGAAGGCCACGACCGACCGCCCGGTGATCGGATGCCGGGCAACACCCGCGTTGACCACCGAGGACTGCACGCTGCCGTCGGCGCGAGTCGTGGCCACGGTGGCCAAGTGGTTGTCCCGAGCAGCGATCCGCTCGACGACCGGGAGATCGACTACCACGCCCGCAGCACTCCTGCCTGCGGTGCCGCGACCTCGCCGACGGAAGAGAGCTCGTCCGGCATCACCAGAGTCCTGCGCAGTCGTTGCATCCCTTCGCGCAGTACCCGTCTGACTTCGTCGCCCGCGATGGCGAAGTCCTCCGGGGCATAACAGATTCGCACCTCGACACGACTGCGCTCACCCCCCAGGGGACGGCAATGCACGCTGCCGGAGTGCGCGCGAGCCAGTGCATGCCAGTGCGTACCTTCGGCATTGTTGCTCTCGGTGATATGAATGACGAGGCAGTCGCGCTGTCCCGCGATCTCGACACCACACTGGTACAGCCCGTAACCGACTCTGCGGACGGTGCTCAGTACCGGAAACACCTCAGACAGGAATCCGAACTGCCGACACCGCTGCCGAGTGGCTTCAGCCGATGCCGCAACATCCACGACTTCGGTAATCACACCCACGGCGATTCACCTCGCAGCGCTCATTGCTGACTGCGACATTCCCGGTCACGGCGCTGACAAAACCGGCAATTCCGCGAGAATGCGTGATGTCCACCGAGCTCCCGTCCGCTGCGCGACACGCTGCCCGAGGATCTCGATTGCCACGTGTGCCGTCATCGGGTGCCGGGTACCTGAGCGGCTGAACACGCCGGTAACAGGGAGGTCGTCTTGTCCGAACGTCATGTGGTTCCCGACCGCGCCACCGGAGGTGGCTGGAAGGTGACCGGTGCCGATTCAGCGGAATCGCAGACCGCCACCCAGGCCGATGCGATCGACGAGGCCGAGCAGGAGCTTCGCCACAGCGGCGGTGGCGAACTCCTGATCCACGGACTTCGCGGCCAGGTCTGCGACAAGCGCCTGGTGCAGTCGAGAACCGAGGAAGCCTGACGGACACGTCGCCGGTCACGGCAGTGCCCGGCGGCTCGGTCCGGCGGTCGGTCCGGCGGCTCACCGCCGCTGTAGCCGGGGGCGTAGTTCGCGGGACCAGGCCTCGAAAAACTTCTCCTGCTCGGGGCCGATCTGTTGCAGGTACACCTCATCGAAGCCCGCGTCCTCGAACTGCTGCACGGTATCGAGCACCCGCTGGGGGTCGGAACCGCAGGGGAACTGCTCGCCCACCATCCGTTCGGTGATCAGCGTGGTGGCCGGGTCGAAATCACGAGGGGTGGGCAGGGTCTGTCCCAGCGTGCCGGGCAGCAACTCGTTGCGCCACAACCGGTGCGCGGTGGCTTTGCCCTCCTCCTCGGTATCGGCCCAGCACAGCTTCACGCCGACCTGAGCCGGTTTGTTCCCGGCCCTGTCGCGAAAGGTGTTCACCAGGTCCGGGTCGGGCATGGCCGAGCAGAAACCATCCCCGATACGGCCGGCCAACCGCGCCGCCTGCGGCCCGAACGCGGAAACGTAGATCGGCACCGGCTGCTCCGGGAGCGTGTAGAGCCGGGCGTTTTCCACGGTGTAGTGCTGTCCGCGGTGCGTGATTTCCTCTCCGGTGAACAACTTGCGGATGATCTCGCAGGCTTCGTCCAGCATCGACAGTCGCAACTCGGCCGGAGGCCAGCGATCACCGGTGATGTGCTCGTTGAGCGCCTCGCCGGAACCGACCCCGAGCACGAACCCACCCTGGCACTGCACCGCCGCCGTGGCGGCAGCCTGGGCGATCACCGCCGGATGCGTGCGTATCGTCGGGCAGGTGACCGCTGTGGTGATCGGCAACGAGGTGACCTGCGACAGGGCCCCGATCACCGACCACACGAAAGGGCTGTTGCCCTGTTCGTCCAGCCACGGATGGAAGTGGTCCGAAATCCACAGCCGTTCGAAACCCGCCTGCTCGGCCATCCGGGCCTGCCGCAGCAGTTCGTGCGGCCCGAAGGACTCGCAGGACAGAAAATAACCAACACTGACCATTTCGCCGCCGTACCCGACGGAGACCCTGCTCAATCGTCGACCGCACCGGGCGCCGCAGCCCGCCGATGCCCGGAGCCGACCGGTCCCTTCGAGTGTTCTCGATGCTCGTCCTGTTTGACCGGCGCATTCTCCTGGGCAATCCCGAAGCAACCAATGTGCGGCTGGGAAAGGCTGACCGAATGGATACCCGGATCGACCTGCGGGTGGACGGTGAGCAGCGCTCGCTCACCGTCGACACGCGCACGACACTGCTGGATGCCCTGCGCGAACGGCTGGGAGTGACCTCCCCGAAGAAGGGGTGCGATCACGGGCAGTGCGGTTCGTGCACGGTCCTGCTCGATGGACGACGCGCCACCACGTGCCTGGCCCTGGCCGTGGCCCACACCGGCTCGGAGATCACCACAGCGGCCGGTTTGTCCGACGGCGACGACCTGCATCCCGTGGCACGGGCGTTCCTCGACCACGACGGCCTGCAGTGCGGGTACTGCACGCCGGGCCAGATCTGCTCGGCGGTGGGCATGCTCGACGAAGCCAAGGCCGGATGGCCGAGCCTGGTCACCGAACATGCCGAGGACAGTGCCGCACTCGACGAGTCGGAACTCGACGACGAGGAGATCCGCGAACGCATGAGCGGGAACCTGTGCCGCTGCGGGGCCTACACGAACATCGTCACGGCCATCCGCGAAGCATCGAACGGAGGGAACCGATGATTCCCTTCGACTACCAGCGGGCCGACCACGCCGAGGGAGCCGTGGCCGCCGTGGGGGACCGTTCCGGAGCGACCTTCCTCGGTGGCGGCACCAACCTCGTCGATCATCTCAAACTCGGCATCACCGAGCCCGAACTCCTCATCGACATCACCCGACTGCCCTTCGATGCCATCGACCCGCTGCCCGACGGCGGAGTGCGGATCGGCGCGACCGTGCGCAACAGCGATCTCGCGGCCGAGGCGATCATCCGGCAGCGCTATCCGGTGCTGTCCCAGGCGCTGCTGTCGGGGGCTTCCGGGCAGTTGCGCAACCTCGCCACCACGGGTGGCAACCTGCTGCAGCGCACCCGCTGCCCGTACTTCCAGGACGTCACCACGCCGTGCAACAAGCGCGAGCCCGGATCGGGATGCTCGGCGCTGAACGGCTATACGCGCAACCACGCCATTCTCGGTGCCTCCGAGCACTGCGTGGCCACCCATCCCTCGGACATGGCGGTCGCTCTGGCCGCACTGGACGCGACCGTGCAAGTCACGGGCCCGAACGGGCAACGCGGTATTCCGGTCACCGACCTGCACCGGCTGCCCGGCGACGAGCCGCACCGGGACACGGTGCTCGAGCACGGCGAATTGATCACCTCGGTGGACCTGCCGGAACTGCCGAGATCCACGCGCTCGCGCTACCGCAAGGTACGAGATCGCGCTTCGTACGCGTTCGCGCTGGTGTCGGTGGCTGCCGTGCTCGAGATCGAGGGCGACACCGTGCGCGAGGCACGCATCGCACTGGGCGGCGTCGCCCACAAGCCGTGGCGCGCGAGCACGGCCGAGCAGGCACTGCGCGGCGCACCGACGACCGAAGAGTCCTTCCGCTCGGCAGCCGAAGCGGAAATCGCCCAGGCACAGCCACTGGCCGACAACGAATTCAAACTGCCCATGGCCCGCAACACGCTCACGGCCACGCTACGGGACCTTGCCGGGAAGGAATCGCGATGACCACCGCGGAAGAGGCTCTGCTCCGGCCGAATGCGATCGGCACACCGCTGGTTCGCCTCGAGGGCTCGGACAAAGTCACCGGCACGGCGCCGTATGCCGTCGAGCACCCGGTCGACAACCCCACCCACTTCCATCCCCTGCAGTCCAGGATCGCGGTCGGGCGCGTGCACAGCATCGATACGAGCGCCGCGCACGCCGAGCCGGGAGTGCTCGCGATACTCACCCCCGACAACGCCCCGCGGCTGGCCTCGACGGGCAACGGTGAACTGGAGATCCTGCAATCCGACGAGATCGCCTACCGCGGCCAGTTCCTCGGCGGCGTGATCGCCGAAACACCCGAGATCGCCCGCCATGCCGCGAGTCTGATTCGGCTGGAATACGAGCAACGCAGCCATGACGTGAAGCTGCGTGCCGACCGAGGCGACCTCTACAAGCCGGAGCAGGTCAATCCGACCTTCGAAACCGACACCGCGCAGGGCGATGTCGATGGAGCGCTGGCTTCGGCGGCGGTGACGCTGGATGCGACCTACTCCACGCCGATGGAGCACAACAATCCGATGGAGCCGCACGCCACCATCGCCTGCTGGACCGACGATGGTGAACTCACCCTCTACGACTCCACACAAGGTGTGTACTGGACACAAGGGACCGTGGCACCGTTGTTCGGGCTCGAGCAGCAGCAGGTGCACGTGATCTCGCCGCATGTCGGAGGCGGTTTCGGGTCCAAGGGAATACCGCACCCGAACGTGGTGCTGGCCGCGATGGCCGCCCGGCTCGTACCGGGACGGCCGGTGAAATTCCCGCTGACCCGACAGCAGATGTTCTCCGTGGTCGGCTACCGCACACCGACGATCCAGCACGTGCGGCTCGGTGCCGACGAGCAGGGCAGGCTCTCCGCGATCGCGCAGGACGTCGTCGAGCAGTCCTCGAAGGTCAAGGAGTTCGCCGAGCAGACGGCTGTTCCGGCCCGCACGATGTATGCCGCGCCCCATCGCCGGACCTCGCATCGGCTCGCGGCGCTGGACGTGCCGGTGCCCTCGTGGATGCGTGCTCCCGGTGAATGCCCGGGCATGTTCGGTCCCGAGGTGGCCATGGACGAAATGGCCCTGGCGTGTGGTCTGGACCCGATCGAGTTCCGAGTACGCAACGAGCCGGAGACCGATCCGGAGTCCGGCCTGCCGTTTTCCAGCCGCAATCTGGTGGCCTGCCTGCACGAGGGCGCCCGCCGATTCGGATGGCACGACCGCGATCCCGATCCGGGCGTCCGGCGGCGCGGCGACTGGCTGGTCGGTACCGGCGTGGCCGCCTCCACCTACCCCGTCTTCGCGATGCCGGGTTCGCAGGCCACCATCCGGACCACTCCCGAGGGGCGCTACACCGTGCTGATCGGTGCGTCCGACATCGGTACCGGGACCTGGACGACACTGACCCAGATCGCCGCCGATGCGCTGGAGGTCCCCGTCTCCGAGGTCGACCTGGAGATCGGAAGCACCACACTGCCCACCGCCTCGGGGGCGGGGGGCTCCTCCGGCATCAACTCGTGGGGTTCGACGATCGTCGATGCGGCCCGCAGGCTGCGTACCCGGCTGGACGAGCACGGTGGCACCGTCCCCTCGGAAGGAATCGAGGTCACCGGGGAGATACCCGAAAACCCCTACACCAGCCAATACGCGATGTACAGTTTCGGTGCCCAGTTCGCCGAGGCGTGGGTCAACACCGACACCGGAGAGGTCTCGGTCCCCCGGCTGCTGGGTATCTTCGCCGCGGGCCGGATCATCAACGCCCGGACCGGTCGGTCACAACTGCTCGGCGGAATGACCATGGGACTGTCCATGGCCCTGCACGAGGAAAGCGTGCTCGATCCCCAGTTCGGGCACGTGGTCAATCACGACCTCGCCGAGTACCATATCGCCACCAACGCCGATATCGGCTCCATCGAGGTGGATTGGCTGGACGAGCACGATCCGTACGTCAATCCCATGGGTGCCAAGGGCATCGGGGAACTCGGGATCACCGGTACCGCGGCGGCCGTCACCAACGCCGCCCACCACGCCACCGGCATCCGTGTCCGCGATCTCCCCTTGAGCCCCGACAAGTTCCTCCGGTGACGCGGCGAAGTCGGCCGCTGTACTGCAGCGGCCGAGCCACCGGTGGAAAACCGGGACGTTATTCGCAGGTCCGTGCCGGGTAGACCGAAGAGTGGACGTTGTCCTGGGCGCCCAAGACGTACTCGAGACTCGAAAACGGGCGACCCGAGCGGCACCCCTTCAGGGAGGCACCGGCTATGAACAGCACACGTACACGGCCCGGCACGCATCCGGTGCATATCGTGCACCGGGTCAGTGCCGCGGTATTCGGGCTCGGCCTGTGGGTCTTCGCCGGATTGGGTTTCGCCAACGGCCTGGCGTACTTTTCCACCCAGGGCCAGGAGGTCCTCGGCTTGTCCAGCAACGGTGCCCTGTCGACCGTTTCGGTCGTCGCCGGGGCGATCCTGCTCGGTGCGGCAGCCTGGGGTGGCCCCACCGCCTCGACCGTCACCGCGGGAATCGGCGTGGTGTTCCTCATCTCCGGCATCGTGCACCTGGGCATCCTGGACACCAACTTCAATATTCTCGCGTTCCAGCTGTCGAACGTGTTCTTCAGTCTGATCGCAGGCTTGCTGCTGCTGATCGTGGGCATGTACGGCCGTGTCTCCGGAGGTCTTCCGCCGGACAACCCCTACCGGCAGGCCCACCCCATGCGAAACCGGCCGTATCCGGAGGAACAGCTCAACATTCCCGCCCAGGGCGAGGACGAACGGGAACAGGAGCAGTTGGAAGCCGAAGTGGCCATGGGAGAAGGGCATCCGACACCGGAGCAACAGGCGATGGTCGAGCAGGAGCAAGCCCGGCGGCAAGGCCGGGAACGGGCTCGCGCGTACGAGCAGGCTCGCCACGCGGAGGAGAGGACATCGCCCCGCCGTACCGAAACCTGAGATCTCCGAACACCTCCGACACGAACGGGGTGGGCCGGTTCCACGAAAACCGGCCCACCCCGATACATGCGATCAGGCCGACAGGCTCAATCCGCCGGTTTTGCCGGTGCGGAGCAGGTGTCGCCGCTCGTCCTCGGTCAATCCGCCCCATACGCCATAGGGCTCTTCGACATTCAACGCGTGCTCCAGGCATGCCTGTGCCACCGGACACCGCGCGCATACCTGTTTGGCCTGAGACTCACGCGCCTGACGGGCACCGCCGCGTTCGTTCTCCGGGTGGAAGAAGACCTCACTTCCCATCCTCCGGCAGGCGGCATCCCGTTGCCAGTCGTAATTATTCGCATGCGGAACCGGAAGTCGAGTCGTCGTCGTCACCGCTCTCCTCACTACCCCGCGCTCCGTGTACGCCGGTGTGCGCAGAAACCGCCAACCGGCATACGTGGCGCTGTCGAATATCAATACTCGATGGTTCCCCGTCGAACCTCCCTTCACTTTCCCGGCACCGCGTGGGCTCTAAACATGGTTCAGCGGACAGGAGCTCCCGATTTGCGGGAGAACTGCGAAACCACCACAGGAACAGGCCGACCGGGCACACGCTCAGGGCAGCAGCGACCCTGTGAGCAGGGGAAGAACGATCCCGCCTGCGAGACCGAGAGCCAGGGAGGCGGCTCCGGCGGTGTAGGCACCCACCGCCGACCAGCGTCCTGCAGGCACGAGGGTGTCGCTTGCCGTCTCGGGGACCGCGACGAGGGCGGGGGCGATCCAGCGCAGGTAGTAGAAGAGACTGGCCACGGTGTTGGCGACGGCGACGACGGCCAGCCAGGTGTAGCCGCCGTCGATGGCGGCGCTGAACACCTCCAGTTTTCCGAGGAACACCCCGGTGGGGGGTGTGCCCACCAGTCCGAGCAGACACACGACCAGGACCGCGGCAAGTCCCGGATGCCTGCGGGCGAGGCCGCGGTAATCGACCAGCCGGGGTGCGTGCGGCAGCTCGGCAACGACGGCGAAGGCACCGAGGTTGGTCACCGCGTAGGCGGCGAGATAGAACAGCAGGGCCGGTAGCGCGATCTCGCTGCGAGTCGCGACGGCGACGGCCAGCAGGATGTAGCCGACCTGACCGATGGTCGAGTAGGCCAGCAGGCGACGAACGGTGTCCTGGAAGAACGCCGCGAGATTGCCCAGGGTCATCGACGCGACGGCCAGGACGGCCACGAGCAGCGACCAGTTCACGCCGACCGTGGGCAGCGCTTCGGCCACCAACCGGTAAACGGCGATCAGCCCCCCGATTTTGGGCACGGTGGTGACGAACGCGGCCACCGGCGTGCTCGCCCCTTCGGTCACATCGGGCACCCAGAAGTGAGCGGGCACCGCGCCGATTTTGAACAGCAGCCCGGCGAGTACGGCCACGATCCCGACGGCGACCGCTGCCCGTGGGGCGGCGGGCAGGTTCTGGGCCAGCGTCGCGTAGCCGGTGGATCGACCGGTTCCGTAGAGGATGGTGATGCCGGTGAGCATGGTGACGCCGAGCAGAGCCCCCATGAGGTAGTACTTCAGGGATGCCTCGGTTCCCGGTGCGTCCTTGACGAATCCGGCCAAGGCATACAGCGGTACCGACGCCAGCAGGTAGCCGGCGACCAGCAGCAGCAGGTCGGCCGCGCCGGTGAGCGTGATCGTGCCGAGTGCCGCGAGCTGCATCAGGACGTAGAACTCGGTTTCCCGCTGGTGGGACTCGACCGTCTCGATGGACAAGCAGATCGTCAGCAAGGTGGCGGCGAGCACGATGATCCGGCCGGCGTTGGTGGCGACGTCCACGGCATAGCTGCCACCGAAGACCATCCGCGGCCCGTTGCCCATCGCCACGGCGGTGGCGGCCAGGCCCGCCAGGCAGGCCAGCGCGGCCAGCAGCCGCACCAGCCACTGCCGGTGCCGGGGAAGCCAGGCTCCGAGCAGCAGTCCGAGTACGGCCCCGGCCACGAGTGTCAGTTCGGGGATCAGGGCAGCAGGATGCATGTTCATGATCAGCGAGCAACCATCTCGATCAGTGTCGTCGAGGCCGGTTCGATCACGTTCAGCAGGAAACGCGGCAGCACGCCGATCACGACGGCGATCGCGAGCAGCGGCATGATCGAGGCGGCCTCACTCGGCCTCAGGTCGGTGAAGTCGCGGGCGGCGCCGGGTGCGTCGGGGATCCGCAGTGGACCGAGGAAAACCCGGTGCAGTGCCCGCAACAGCAGGCCTGCGGTGATCAGGATGCCCAGCAGCGCCAGCGCGGTGGCCACGGTTGCCGAGGACAGGCTGCCGGTGAAGATCTGGAACTCGGCGATGAACCCGGAAAAACCGGGCAATCCGAGCGAGGCGAACACGGCCACCGCGGTCACTCCGGCGAAGACCGGTGCGGGCCCGGCCAGGCCGGAGTAGGTGCTCATGTCGTAGCTGCGCCTGCGGTCGTGCAGGACCCCGGCGAGCAGGAACAGCGCCCCGGTGAGCAGCCCGTGGCTGACCATTTGGGTGACCGCGCCGGTGATGGCCAGCGAACGGGCCTGCTCGTCGCTGCCTGCCACGATGCCCGCCGCTCCGACCGCCAGGATGATGTAGCCCATGTGGTTGACCGAGGTGTAGGCGATCATGCGCTTGAAGTCCTCCTGGGCCAGCGCCACCAGTGCGCCGTAGAGCACCGAGACCACCCCGATGATCACGACCACTCCGGCGTACTGGCGCCAAGTGGCAGGCAGCAGCGGCATCGCGATGCGCACGAAGCCGTAGGTGCCCATCTTCAGCAGGACCCCGGCCAGGATCGCCGAGCCCGCAGCGGGGGCGTCGGTGTGCGCGGGCGGCAGCCAGGTGTGAAACGGCACGGTCGGAGTCTTGACCGCGAGTCCGATGCCGACGGCCAGCAGCACCAGGGCTCCGTAGGTGCCGCTGCCCGCCAGTGGATTGGCCCGGCTGAGCGCGACGATGTCGAAGGTGTGCGGCTCGGCGGCCAGGTACAGCCCGATGAAGCCCAGCAGCAGTGCCAGCGACCCGATGAAGGTGTACAGGAAGAACTTCAGCGCAGACTGCCTGGCCTGCCCATGGCCCCAGCGGGCGATGACGAAGTACATGCCCACGATGGACAGATCGAAGTAGACGAAGAACAGGATCAGATCCAGCGCGGTGAACAACCCCAGGCTCACCGTCTGCAGGAACAAAAACAGCAGCACGAAGCTCTTGACCCGGTGGGGCTGGCGCAGCGAGTGGATCGCACACGCCAGGAACAGTCCCGAGGTGACCGCCACCATCGGCAGTGACAGGCCGTCGAGGCCCACGTGATAACTCGCCCCCGCGCTCGGGATCCAGCGCAGTTGCTGCTCGTAGGCCATCCCGCCGCCTGCGTCGTAACCGAGCCAGGCGGCCACGACCAGGGCGAGATCGGCCGCGGCCACGGCCACCCAACTTCCCGTGAACATCCGCCCGCCCACGGAGGCGGGTACCACGGCGAGCACCACAGCCGCCGCCAGCGGCAGGAACACGATCAACGACAGCACGGGCTACCTCACGAAGACGAGGAACAGGGCAAGCACGGCGAGTCCCGCCGCGACCTGGGCGTAGTACTGGTGCACCTGGCCGGTCTGCGGGCGGCGCGCGAATGCCCCGAGCCGCCGGGCGCCCGTGGACACAGCACGCACCACCCCGTCGACGCCGAACTCGGCACCGCGGTCGACCAGGCGCGCCAGCCACCGTCCCGCATTCGGCACGGCCATGACGGTCCGATCCAGCACCCGGTCGTCGAAGACAGCCAGCCCACGAGCCAGCACCATCGTCGGCCGCACCACGAGCAGTTCGGCAACTCGTTCGGTTCGCAGCCACTCCCGCAGCAATCGGCTCACCGGAGCCGGTATCGGCAGCGACCGGCTACCCCACCACCAGGCAACGGACGCGGCGGCGAGGGCCAGCAGCGCGGAAAGCACGAGTTCCCACGCCTCCGGTGCAGCTGCACCTTCCGCACCGACGAGCGACTGCACGGCGTGCGCCACCGGCGGAAGGCCCAGCAGCCCGAGCAGGGCCGCACATCCGGCCAGCACCACCAGCACGGGCCGTGCGAGTGTGGACACTGCGCGAGTACCGGCCTGCTCGGTGTCCCACCCTGCTGCCGCGTCCTCCGGCTCCGGCTGCCAGACGGACCAGGCCGCCTTGGCGCTGTAGATCGCGGCGACCACCGCAGCGGCGAGCCCCGTGGCGTAGAGGGCTGGACTGCGGTGCAAGGCGGCGGCAAGTACCTCGTCCTTGGTGACCCACAGCGACAGCGGTGGCAGGCCCGCAAGCGCTGCGGCGGCGACCGTGAACATCATGCCGACCAACCGGTACCGGCGCGCGGCGCCGCGCAACGCGGGCAGCGCCTTGGTACCCAACGCACTCAGCCAGGCCCCGGCAGCCAGGAACAGGGCCGACTTGGTGGCCGCGTGCGCCACGAGCTGCATGGTGCCGCCCGCCACGCCACCCACCCCGGCAGCCAGCACCATGAAACCGACCTGGGCGGAGGTGGATGCGGCCAGCAACTGCTTGAGGTCGGTTTGAGCAACGGCGACCAGGCCGAGCACCAGCGCCGTGGCCACCCCTGTCCAGGCCACCACGGGTCCGCCCCAGCCGGAGGCAGCCAGCAGCGGCCACAGCCGCAGCAGCAGGTAGGCCCCGGCGGCGACCATCGTCGCCGAGTGCAGCAAGGCCGACACGGGGCTGGGGCCTTCCATCGCGCGCGAGAGCCAGAAGTGAAACGGCAACTGGGCCGACTTGCCCAGTGCTGCGACCACGATCCCGGCGGTGACCAGGTGCAGCCATGGACCGGCCGTGTCGGGCAGGTCGACCAGTGCGAGGGAACCGACCCCGCCTGCCAACGCCGCCCCGGCTGCGAGGTACAGCCCGAGATCGGCCGCGCGGGTGGTCACAAAGGCGACGTTGGCAGCCCGGACGCGATGCGGCTCGTGCCACCAGAACCCGATCAGGGCCCAACTCATGGCGCCCATGACCTCCCAGCCCATGAGCAGTGTCGCCAGCCCCGTGGCGGTGACGGTGACCAGCATTGCTCCGGAAAACAGCAGCATCAGCCCCGTGAACCGGGCCCGCGACCGGCCGGCGGTGGACTCGCCTGCGGCGAAGAGCAACACCGCCAGGGTGACCGCAGCGACCGTGACCACGAGAATCGCCGAGAGCCCGTCGACGGCCAGGCCCGCGTCGATTCCGGCGAACAGCGGTACCGACACGGCAGGGCGCAGCACCGCAGCCTGTACGGCCAGTATCAGGGTCGTCACCGTCGCGGCGATTCCCACCGCGGGAGCAGGCCGGTCACCGCGGCGACCGGTGCAGGCCAATACCGCCCCGGTGCCCAGCGGCACCGCGACCAGCAGCCACACCAGCACATCCATCGGCCTACTCCTTGAGGTCGGCGGCCATGTCGGTCATGTCCACGTCCCGGCTCCGGAAGAGTGCCGTGACCACGGCGAAGCCGACCGCCATCTCCACCGCCATCGCCGTGATCACCACGACGATGAGGACCTGTCCGTCCACAGCGGATGGAGCGACGTAGTACCAGAACGCGGCCGCAGCGACGATGATGCCGCCCAACATGAGCTCCAGCCCCATCATCAGCATCACGATGGACTGTTGCGACATCGCACCGTAGAGCCCGATCGCCACCAGACCGGTGCCGAGCAGCAAAAACAACTCCAGACTCACCGTGGACCCCGCATTTCCGTCCGCTGTGGACCGACTCCGCCCGGGACCGGGTCCTCGGGGCGCCGCGCACGCAGATCATCACCGAAACGGTCGTAGCGACCCCGCTGGGTGGACAGCATCACCGTCGCGACGATCGTCGCGAACAGCACGAGCCCGAGGGTCATCATCGTCAGCATCTGCGGCCCCATGAGCGCCGTGCCGAGTGCGACCGTGGGCTCGGCCGGAGGACCGCCTGCCCGCTCGGGCCAGTCGACGAGAAAGATCCCGGCACCGAGCACGACGAACGTACCCACGGAGATCGACATCGCCCCGGCCTTGTTGTGATACATCGCCATCGGCATCAACCCGGCCGGATTCATCATGTACATGATCATGAACACGGCCATGATGACCATCTCCATGACCATCATGAGCACGATGACCAATCCCAGGTACCCCAGACCGAGCAGCAGCACCTCGGCGGCCACGCACAGGAACGAAGCCAGCAGCGCGAACGTCACCTGAGCCATCGAATCCAGCCGGAACACCAGGAAGCCGAAGACCACGGCCGCCACCCCGAAGACCCAGAACAGCACGGTGGTCACCAACCGTGATACCTCCTCACCAAGCCAGCACGGCCACCGAGACGACCAGGGCCTGCAGGACGGTCAACGGCACCAGCACCACCCAGGCGAACTCGGCGAACCGCTCCATCCGCACGGTGGGAAACCGGCGGGCCAGCCACACCAGGCCGGCCAGTACCGCCGCCGTCTTGACCAGCGTCCACAACCACGGCGGCAGCACAGGCCCATGACTTCCACCCAAAAACAGCGGTACCGCCATCGCGGCCGCGACCACGAGCAGCAACCAGCGTCCACCGAGGAACACCAAGCGGTCCACCCCGGACAGTTCACCAGCCGCACCACCGGCCAGGTCCCGGCCGACCGGCGCGTCGAACGGACCCCAGAACGCCATCGCCATGGCGCTGAGCAGATACACCACGAAGGCCACCGGCATCCAGACGACGAACCACACCCCGGACTGCGCCTCGACAATGCCGCCCACCCGCAGCGTTCCCGCCGCCGTGGCCGCGGTGATCAGTGCGAACATGTGCGGCAGTTCGTAGGCCAGCCCCTGAGCGACGAATCGATAGCCGCCCACCAGCGACAGCGGCGCGTTCGGCCCCCACCCGGCCGTCCACACCGCCGCCCAGGCCAGGATTTCCATCGCGTTGAACCACACGACCCCGACATCGAGATCGGCCACAGCAGCCCCGCCCAGTGGCAGGACCAGAGCCGCCAGCAGCGCCGCGACCGGAACGGTCAGCACGCCGACCCGCCACAGCACGCCATCGGCGGTCACGGTCGTGCGACGCTGGGTCACGAGCAACCGTGCCACTTCGCGCAGTGGAGCCGTGGCCACCTGCGACGGTGCACCCACCGCACCTGCGGCGCGTGCCGCCAGCACCGCATCGAACGCGATCGTGCCCACGGTGATCACCGCCAGCACCACCGGCAGCACCAGCACCGACCAGAGTGGAGTCTCAGTCACCGGACACCTCCGTGACCACCCGGTCCTCCAATGCTGTGACGTCCGGATCGAGACTGGCCACGATCAGCCGCGCCGCGGCAAGCTCGACGCCCTCCAGCAACTCGGGAAGCACGGCCAGAACGGACGCCGAGCGCGGGTCCTCATCGAAAGATCCCTGCACCAGCGCTTCCTCGGCAGGCAGTGCAGCGGGGTCGTCGATCGCCGGGAGTGTCCGCTCGATTTCGGCCAGCCACGCCTGCCAGCGCGCGGTAACGTCCCCACCGGAGTGACTCGCTCGCAGCACAGGCCCTGTGACCCCGGCCTCTTCGGCCCTCCCGGCGGAGAGCGAACCGAGCCCGTCGGTGAGCCACCGCAGCGTCCGCGCTCGGCGCAGTCGCCGGGCCAGCAGCCGCAGCCGGGGCGTCACCTGGTCAGCGCGTGCTCCAGCGAGTACCTCGTCGCGCAGCCTTCCGGCGCCGACCGCAGGGTCGGACCAACCAGCCACCCGTAAGAGCTTGGCGAGGCCATCCAGGTATGCAGCGACGCAGCGCCGGATCCCCTCACCACGAGTTGCCTCCTGCCCGGCCGCAGCACGACGCCAGGGTTCGTTCCAGAAGTCCTCATCGACGCCGTTCCCTCGGAGAACGTCCACCTGGGCCTCCTGGACGACGTCGCCCTGCAGGGTCAGTTGCACCCGCAGCCCGGCAGGCCAGTCCGGCAACAGCGGCCCCAGGGGAACGTGCAGCCGATCAAGCTGGAGACCGTCGCGGTCCGGGCCACGACCGGCCATCGACAGCCCGCCGGGCATCTCCATGCCATGACCGTGGTCGTGCCCGCCCTCGTCACCGTGCCCGCCCTCGTCATCGGGCTCACCGCTGCGGTGATCGTCACCGGGCACGTTGCTGTCCTGCTCCTCGCTGCCGATGACCTCTCCCGTGTCTCCCCCCTCGGCCAGTCGGCGGCGGGCGTCGTCGAGAACCTCCGAAGCAGCCACCGCGCCGAGACCGTGCACGAACACCCGCGGTTTCGGCACCTGCCGCCACAGGCGATCCACCATGGGCGTCAGCCGCGCACCGATGGGGCCGGTGAGGACCAGAATGTCGGCATCGGCCGGACTCACGGCATCCGGCCAGCCGCGGCGGCGCAGTTCGGCCTCCACTGCGAGGCGTTCCGCGGTGCCACCCGGCACGCAGGCCAGCAGCACGTGCGGACGTCCCGCACCGAAGCGCAACAGGGAACCGGTCAAGCCCATCGCAACGCCCCCTCGCGCCACGCATAGGCGACACCGGCAAGCAGGATCCCGAGGAACACGAACATCTCGATCACCGCGCTCGCGCCTTGCGAGGAGACGACCAACGTCCACGGGTACATGAACAGCATCTCCATCTCGAAGGCCAGGTAGACCATCGTCAGCGTGTACCAGCGCACGTGGAATCGGGAGAACGCATGCTCGACCGGTTCGTCACCCGACAGGAACGGATCGAGTTCCGAGGTCGTCGGAGCCGCCGCCACCAGCCACGCGAGCCCGTACGCTCCGATGGCGAGCACCACGCAGACACCGAACAGCGCCAGCGCCGCGGCGAAACCGCTCAACAGGAGTACACCTCCGCACGAATCGCTCCCCGTCGCGCGGGACAACGGTGTATCCGGCGGATGCGCACAGTCGGCTCCTTCCGTGGCGGCACGGTGTCCTCATCCTGAACCACTAACCGCAGCGGCGCTCGTTCAAACTCCCGCACCACCGATGGCCACGGTGCGCCTCGCCACACCGAATATCCGGGGCCGCACGTGGGTATTCGAAACGGAGGTCACCGTCCAAAGGAGGAACGCATGCCCGCCCGAGAAATGATCGATACTCATCCGACTGGTCCCGACCTCGATCGAGACCTGCTTGCCGACGTGGTGCAGTCAGCGGTCCAATGTGCTCAAACCTGCACCGCCTGCGCCGACGCGTGTCTGAGCGAGCAGCAAGTGGACCGGTTGCGTAAGTGCATTCGCAGCAACCTGGACTGCGCCGATATCTGCGACACCACCGCTCGCGTGCTGTCCCGGCACACCAGCTATGACGCCAATATCACCCGCGCACAGCTGCAGTCCTGCATCCAGGCCTGCACCAGTTGCGGCAACGAGTGCGATCAGCACGCGAGCATGCACGAGCACTGCCGCGTCTGCGCCGAGGAATGTCGACGCTGCGCCGAGTCCTGCCAGTCACTCCTCAGCACAATCAGCTGACAGGGCGCTTCCTGGCACACTGCGCTCGCGACGAGATCGCGGAGCACCGGACCACCCCCGAACGACAGTCGGGCTCGGCCGGATGGATGCGGAGCAAACAACGTGGCACAGCGAATCGCAGGCTCGGTCGCGGTCATCACCGGCGCTTCCAGCGGCATCGGTCGAGCGGCGGCGCTCGCCTTCGCCGAGCGCGGAGCGAGCGTCGTCCTCGCCGCCCGCAGTGCGGACTCCCTGCACGAAGTGGCCCGGGAATGCGAGAAATGCGGCGGTCGCGCCCTCGCCGTCCGCACGGATGTCACCGACGACACGGCGGTGCGGGCACTGGCCGGGCAGGCGAAGGAAGCGTTCGGGCGGATCGATGTATGGGTCAACGGTGCCGCTGTGATCGTCTACGGCGAGTTCGAGGACGTTCCCCTGGAGGTCTACCGGCGTGTTCTGGAGACCAACCTGTTCGGGCAGATCCACGGTGCCCGTGCTGTGCTGCCTCACTTCCGCGAGCAGGGCAGCGGGAGACTGATCAACATCAGCTCGGTGTGGGGGAGCATCACGGCTCCCTACGTCAGCGCCTACGTGGTGAGCAAGTTCGGCATCCGCGCCTTCTCGGAATCGCTGCAGGAGGGACTTCGCCTCCGACCGGAAGCACGGGACATACATGTCTGCACGATCCTGCCGCAGTCGGTGGACACGCCCATCTTCCGGCATGCGGGCCGCTACACCGCTCGCAGTCCCAAACCCGTACCGCTGATCGTCGACCCGTCCCGGGTCGTACGCGCGATCCTCCGCTCGGTCGAGCACCCACGTCGGCAGCGCATCGTCGGCTGGTGGGGCCGCCTCCTGGAAGTCGGGCACACCGTGGCTCCCGGCTTCTACAGCCGGTTGGTGCCCGGTGTGATGAACCGGACTGCTTTCACCCGCCGGCCCACGGCGCCCGGCCCCGGAAACATCTTCGAACCGATGCCCGAATGGAACCGGGTCAGCGGGGACTGGCGGTACGGCCGGGCAAAGCTCGCCACGGGTACGGCGGCGATCACCGCGGCCGCGGCCGCGGTGATCGCGGCGGCACGGCGCCGTTCAGCCGACTAGAAGCGGTGCTGGGCGGCGCCCTTGGTGGGCGCCGAGACCATGACGTGCAGTCCGTTGCAGCCACAAGGGCACACACAGTGCTGCCGAAGCACCGCGACGGCATCGACCTCCTCCACCGAGGGCGCCGACCAGGGATGCTCATCGGCATCACAGTGGCAGTCGCCCCCGACCACCGACACCGGATCGGAGTCGCTCTCGGAGGTGTGGAGGGTGTTGCCGGACAACATGCTCACGTCAGGTCTCCTCTCGGCGTCGATGGGCGGGAACCCATCAGGCACATCCGAAACACGACGTAGTGCTGTTGGAGCAGGTAGCGATATTCTGCGGCGATCACCCGGCGCACGCAGCGCCGTTTCGCTCATCGGACACGAAAGTGGCGGGCCGTCGATCAGCCCACCGAGCAAATCCCCGGAAATCCCCGCTGCGAACGACAGGTGCCTGCGCGCAGAGCAGCCAGCAACCGATCCAACAAGGCGCCGTCGACTCCCTCTTCCCGAAGCCTCGTCGAGGTATCCTGCTCCGACCTGTCCCCCTCCGATTCGCACAGCTCATGGGCGAGGCGCCAGTACGTCAAGCACCGCGGGCAGGGATCACCGTGCAGCGTGAACTCCGCCTTCTGCTGCGGCACCTGCGCTCCGCAGCAGGCGGGCACCTCGCCACCGACGGTGTGGCCGGTCGTCAGAAGTGCCAGATGCACGGCTCCGGCCTGGTCGCCGTGCGTCGCCTGATACCGCACGAACACCTGCACCGGCCACGGCCGACCGTCCGAGCTCGTGGTGGGCCCCCACTGCGCACGGCACCGGGGATCCCGGCTCAGCAGTTGCCCGGTGATCTCCGCAGCAGCTTGCGGGTTCGGTGCCGGGATCCGCTGTGGCGCGCCGCCGGAGCGGTCGAGAACGGCCGTGACGGTGAACGCCGCGTCGTGCGGGGACCACGTGTCGACATCCGCACAGACGCCGGCGGGGCGTGTCACTGAATCACTCCGAACTCGGTGTTGACGGTGGTGGCTCCAGCCGGGTCGGGGGCCGGGCCGGAGCCACCGTTCTCGTTCCCCGGCAAAGCGAGCGCCATCACCGCCGAAAGCGATGCTGCCGTACTTGGCCGGGGAAAGCCATTTCTTCCGCGCGGTCTGCATCTCCCCACAGACTGTCTGCAATATTTATGCAATTTGCACGATCTTGTCATCCGCCGATCGAGTGAGCATGAGATGATCTTGTGCGGAGAGTATCGGAAGCGAGCACTCGACGGACGAGGGAGCAGCGAAACATGGCCTTGCGGAAGACCGCACGGAGCCGCCGACTGGGAGGTCAGCTACGTCGGCTTCGCGAAGACGTCCGGCTCAACCAGGAGGAGATGGCCGAGCACATCAACGCGGGCGAGCACGTCCGTCCCATGTCCGCCTCACACCTGTCCCGGGTCGAATCCGGTCTGGCCCGCATCGAGTCCGGGCAACTCGCCCGCATCATCACCGTCCTCGGAGTCGGCGAAGCGACTGCCGCCCAGCTCAATGAGCTGCAACGCCGTGCGAACGAGAACGGCTACTGGCAGGAGTACCGCGACATCGTCCCCGAACCGGTCGAGATGCTCGCCGAGCTCGGTGAGGACGCCGTTGCCGCACGCAGCTTCGACTACGCCTTCATCCAGGGACTCCTGCAGACCCGTGCCTACGCCGAAGAAGTCATCGACAACGGGCGTGCGTTCGTGCGCCCGATCGACATCGATCGCCTCGTGGAACTGCGCATGCAGCGGCAGAAGCGCCTCAGCGATCCGGACTTCGAGGGGCTGACGGCGGTCATGACCGAGGACGTCCTGCGCAGAGTGGTCGGCGGGCCGGCTGTCATGCGTGCCCAGCTACAGCATCTGACCGAGATGGCACGCACTGCCAAGGTCACGATCCACATCTATCCCCGCGAGGCCGGAGCCCTGCCCGGCGGCGACAACCTCGTGATCTTCTCCTTTGCCGACGCAGGCGACGGATCGGCGGTGTTCGTGGACTCCGACACGGCCTCGCGCATCTACGAGCACGAGCGTGACCCGATCAGGCAGTGCACTTACACCTTCGACGCAGCGTTGGCCCGAGCACTCTCCGCTCGTGAATCTCTGGACCTCATCGCCAGCACCGAGAAGGAGTACCGCCAGTGATCCCAGCACACAACCCCTACGAAGGATTGGACGAGAGCCAATACACGGCCATCGTCGAGGGCACCTACATCAAGTCCCGCTTCAGTTCGGCCAACGGCGGCTGCCTGTCGTTGACCACGGTCGGCGAGTACATCGGCCTGCAGGACGACAAGCTGCCCGAGGCCGACCGCAAGGCCCGCACCCACATCTACACCCGGGACGAGCTGCGAGCCTTCATCGAAGGTGCCAAGGCAGGCGAATTCGACCACCTGCTCTGATGGCCGAGTCCCCACCGAACCACATCCCGAAGTCGCGCATCGCGACACTGGCAAAGGGCCGATGGCCGTGCAGCCTGCCCAGCGGGCCGGACGGATCGACCTGCCACGAAGCGGTGCACATGGTCAGGCGCGTGCGCACGCGCACTCGGCTTTCCCCGACGCCGCCCGCCACCGGTTGGGCGACCGTGTAGCGCAGTGGCCAGGTCCCCGGGAGCGTGCCCCGATCGCTCGTGCTCACCGAAGCGATCCCCGGTGCCCGAGCCCGCAACGGCACCGTGGCGGGGACCTCGAACGTCGCCATGTCCTTGGGAATCCCCCACAGGGCGCGACCGCCCTGCCGGGACGCTTCGCTGTCCACCCAGATCTGTGTGATGCACGCGCGCAGCCGGGCGCCCCGCCGCACGAGCACGGCGACGAGCAACTCGTTGTATTCCAGCACGCTACCGGACTGATAGACGACCCACGCCGTGCCGAGAATGCCCGCACCGCCCACCAGTACCGGCGACAACCCCTCGGCAACGGCGGGGAGCTGCTGCTTCGGCAGGCGCCACAGGGACAACGACAGCTGCCCGCACAGCCGCCAGGGTTCCGGCGGATACGTCATGTCCGCTCCATGGAGGCCCGCGCCGAGTGAAACCCCAACGAATGTACAGGTGAGTTCAACGGCCGAGAAGCTCGCGAGCCAAGGACAGCGCGTTCGGGTCGAGCTGACCGTCCTGGCAGGCAGCGGACCGCAACCAACCGGCCAGTGCAGGCGCTATGGCCGGGGACAGTGTGCTGATCCAGCGAACGGAGCCCGCACGGGCTTCCGCGACATGCTCCGTACTGCCATCCGCGCGCCGGGCGACGATCTCCGGGCGCGTGGCCAGCAGCCCACGGCGTTGCCACTGGCCACGCGTCGAGCTCTCCGCCAGTTGCTCGATCAGCTCGGCCGCTTCGAGTAACTCATCGTGCTCCATCGCCCGCAATCCGGTCGTTCGTGGTGCGGCGGACTCGCTCCCCGGCATTGTTGACATAGCGCTCGGGATTCTGGTCCCGCACCACCGCAACGGGCAACCAGAAACCGGTCACGTCTGCATTTCGCCGCTGCTGCCCGCATCGACCAGCTCGCGCAGTTGCTCGGGCAGCGCATCCCGAACCTTGTCCATCACCCCGCCCTGGGTGGCCTCGCGCAGTACCTCGAACACCACGCGAGCAGCATAGGTCGCCTTCGGCTCGTCCATTCCCGAACGCTCGCTCATGCGCTGGATGAACTCGTTGAGATCGAACCGCTCTCCGGTACCCGCGCCGCTGAACACCTCTGTTCTCCGGAAGTTCTCCCCGATCTCCTGCGGCAGTTGCGAGGCCACGTGATCGGCGAGCTGCTCCGGTACTCGCTCCCCCAGCGTTTCCATAGCGGCACGAGTCGCGGCCTCGGCCTCTCCCCTGCTGGCGAGCTGGGCCCGTTGCTGTACCTGTCCGATGAATGCGTCGTGTTGCATGGAATCCTCCCGGTCCATCTCGGTGGCCACTCGCGGACCGGTGGCCACAGGGACTTACACATCGGGTTCGTTCGGCGCTGCGCGATGCCCACGTTTGCGCATCAGCCTGCTTCCCGCTGCAGACGGTCGCGTAGGAGCTGCTTACCCCGTTCCCCGGCCCGCAGGTTTTCCTCCTGAAGCTGGCGGAGCCACTCGGACAGCTCCGTGTCGTTCTGGCTTTCCGCATCCTCCAGGTACGTCTGCAGCTGCCAGGCCTGCTCCAGCGATCGCTGCAGCACCGCGACAAGGTTGTAGTTCTTGTCCTTCACCGGGCTTCGGGCTTGCTCAACCATGTCCCCTCCTGACCGGACGATCCGTCCACACTCGTATTTCCACATCACAGACAGGAGTAAACGCCCGCGCCACGGCCGATCTCTCCTCACGAAGAGATGTCGAGCGGTTCCCCTTCCCTATCGAGCCGATATACCGCGAACGCCGAACCCAGAACCGGTCGGGCGACATTGCGCACGGGAACGCCCCGGGGGGTTGCGCCCCGTTCGGTGCCGTAGTGGGCGTGCCCGTGCAGGGCGAGATCGACCTCGGCCGCATCGATGGCATCCGCCAACATGTGCGAACCGAGGAAGGGATAGAGCTCGGGCGGTTCACCCCGCACCGTGTCCGGCACCGGAGCATAGTGCGTCAGGGCCAATCGATACTCCGCGTCGAGCGCGTGCAGGGCGTGCTCCAACGACTCCGCCAGAACCCTCGAGTGATCGATGAACGCCTTCATCTCGCGCTCGCCGAACGCGCTCCCACATCGCCCGGCGAAGCCCCCACCGAAGCCCTTGACCCCCGCCACTCCCAGCCGTTGCTCCCCCACGGAGACCACGGCGGTATCTCCCTCGAGCACCTGGATACCGGCGTCGCGGAGCACGGTTGCGAACTCCTCGGGGCGAGCATCCTGGTGATCATGGTTACCGAGGACACCGATCACCGGGACCGGAAGGTCCCGGAATTCCTCGACAACCTCCCGTGCTTCCTCGATCGTGCCGTAGTTGCTCAGGTCTCCCGCAAGCAGCAGCACATCCGCGTGCTCGTCGATCCGCTCCATCGCAGGACGGAATGCGCCCCGCGCCCCCCGGTCCATATGCACGTCACCCACGGCTGCGATCCTGATCAACTCAGGTCCTTTCGCGTCTCGGTCTTCCCCGCGGCCACGTGCGTCCGCTCCTCGGTAATCCCCAACCGCTCCACCAGCAACAGGAAAGCCTCGGCATACGGAGAGTGCTCGGTTTCCCGCCGGACGGCATCCCAGTCGATCTGCTCCCGCAGAGCCCGTGCCGTGGGGAGAAGCTCACTCATGTCGCACCGGTGCGGCCCCAGCACCAGCAGCTTGTCGACGAGGAGATGCGTTGCGGGCATCACCGGCATGCTGGCGGGGCCGACCCGCAACTCCTCCGCCCCGCTCAAGATCGCATCGGTGACCTCGAACTCGTTCGGCCGGTAGATAATGTCAATCATCCGGTCGCCGTCGAATGCCTTGACCAGCCAGTTTTCTGCAGGATCCACCGTGCTCATGCCCCAGTCCTCCAGCGCGTGCAGGGCTCCGTCGATGTCCTGGGGCCGCACCAGAACATCGACATCGTGCTCGGAAACCGGGCCGCCGCGCGCGTAGATCGCACACCCTCCGGTGAGAGCAAACGGCACCTCCCCGTCGTACAGAGCGCTGCTCACCCGGGTCAGCGTCCGCAATAACTCTTCGCTCCCCTCCACCGGATGCACCACCTCCTTGCCGCATGCCGCTGTCTTCTGCCCTGCCCTCCGGCACAACCGTCTTCCCGTGCAGGTACCCCGGATCTTGCGCTTCCAACCGACCACCGCTGTTGCGACGATGTGTACTTGAGCACACACTGCCAGTGCACGAGGCATCAGGCGGAAACGGACCCGAAGGAGGTGGCGGGGTGACCGTGGACATGGCCCGCGCCGTGGCCGACGCCGTACTGTTCGAGGGCTACCTCCTCTACCCGTACCGCGCCTCGGCGCTGAAGAACCGGATGCGCTGGCAGTTCGGGGTTCTCGCGCCACGCACCGCCGATTCCTCGGAAACGTGGTACGCGCGCACCGAGTGCCTGGTCGAGCCCGCTGTGGAGCCGACACTCGACCTCCTGGTGCGCTTCCTGCAGCTACGCTGCCGGGACAATGGATCCGTCCCCGACGAGGGGGTGGTCCGGGAAGTCGACGTGTCCGTGCGTCTCGATCGGTTCGACGCGGAGCACGAGGTGCCCTTCGAACTCCCCGGTGGGGAGGACACCGACGGCAACATCACCTGCCGTACGTGGCCGTTGTCCGGGATGATCCGCCTCGGCGTCGAGGGGTTCGAGGAACTCGGCGAACTGCAGAAGGTGCGGATCACGGTGGAGAACCACACGCCGTGGGACCAGGGGCCCTCGGTGGAACGGGATGTCATGCTGCGCCGTTCGTTGGTCTCGGCGCACACATTGCTGGCCATGCGTGGTGGCTCGTTCGTCTCCCTGCTCGAGCCTCCGGACTGGGCGAGCCCTGCCGCCGAATCCTGCCGCAACAAGCACACCTGGCCCGTTCTGGTCGGTGAGCACGGGAAACGCGATGTCATGCTGTCCTCACCGATCATCCTCTACGACTACCCTGCCGTGGCGCCGGAAAGCCCCGGTGACCTGTTCGACGCCGCCGAGATCGACGAGATACTCACGCTGCGCACGATGACGCTGACCGACGAGGAGAAGCGGGAGGCCAGGGCCACCGATCCGAGGGCGGCGGCGATCATCGACCGCACCGAGAACCTGCCGAGCGAGGTCCTCGAGCAACTGCACGGCTCGGCGCGGATTCTCCCCGGAGACGAGACATGAGCACACGCGTTCTCGCTGCGGGAATCGGCAACGTGTTCCTCGGCGATGATGGCTTCGGCGTGGAGGTCGCCGGGCGATTGACGGCGGAACCGATGCCCGAGGGCGTGTATGCCGCGGACTTCGGAATCCGCGGCATGCACCTGGCTTATGAACTGCTGCAGGGATACGACGGCGTGCTCCTCGTCGATGCACTGCCCCGCGGCGGTGAACCGGGGACCCTGTACGTGCTCGAACCCGACCTCGATGCCGTCGAACCCATCGGGCCGGAAACGAACGGTCCCGCTATGGACGCGCACGGGATGACTCCGGACGCCGTGCTGTCCTTGTGCAAAACACTCGGAGGCAACATCGGCCGGGCTCTCGTGGTCGGTTGCGAGCCTGCCGACTGCTCGGAACGCATGGAACTGTCCGAACCGGTCGCGGCAGCGGTCGACACAGCGGTGGCGAAGGTACACGAGTTGCTCACCGAACTCGTCGGAACAGCACACCGTGTGGCAGGCTGACCGAAAGCCACGGACCGGCCCGCCCGTTCTCCCGAACGTGTTCTTCCGACCGCACGTGCTGCGGCGTGATGCCGGGCATCACGCCGCAGCACGGTCTCGTTCTTCGCATTGACGGCGAGTGCCCCGCTCACATGGTTTCCGCCTTCACATACCGCGTGATTTCCGGCATCTGGACCGCAATCGACGCCACGAAGGCAAGAGTGAGGGCACCGACCGCGACACGCACGGCGACGGGCGAAATGTAAATGCCGTTTTTCATGGAAGCTCACTTCCCAACTTTCGATTCTCGAACGGCCAGTAGCTCGTCCAGGAGCGACTCGACGAGTGGGACCGAGTCGTCGAGGGCTTCGCGGACCGGCGTGCTCATCTTCGTATCCACGTCGTTGTCCCCGCTGTTCACGGACGACACCGGTGCACAGTCGACGAGGAGGATGCGCCGGCATCGGGTTCCCAACCGGTGGGCAAGCGCGAGAGCCCGGAGGGAATCGGGCGCGCCGGATGCCGCGGCGGCTTCCTCGATCTCGGACGCGCCCGGTTCGGTGACGGACAAGGTGCCCGGCACGCACCCCCGCGATGCCGTGGAGAGCAGCACCGCGGCGTCGTAGTCATCCTGCAGGGACCGGGCCAGATCCGCCATGCGGATGCCGAAGTCCACGACGTGCACTCCCTGCGGAAGGTGCCGTTGACGCATCCGGTCGATCACTTCCGGGCCGAAGGCGCAGTCGGCGAGGAACGTGTCCCCGAGTCCTGCCACCAGAATCCGCGAGCCGGGAGGCCCCCCACCGGAGACCTCACCCAGCGGCTCCAGCTCCTCCGGAGTGAAGAAGAAGCGGTGCCCGATCTGACTCATCGCCCCGAGGTCGCGTCCCGGGTCACCGTCGAGCATGACCACCACGTATGTCCGCCCTTCGGCGTCCCGCTCGACTCGCTCGACCTCGGCGGTCCGGTCGACGAGTGTCAGGTCGACGATATCGGCACGGTGCAGCGGTCGCAGTCGAACGCGGCTTCCTCTGCCCAGCGCGACTCCGTTCACCACCACGGTGGCCGGTCCGGGCTCCTGCAGGTCGGCCCAGTCTCCCATGGTGTTCATTCCGTCTCGATTCTTCCTGCTGCGCCGGTGTCGGACTCGGCCTGCGCAAGCAGGACGTCGACAGTCTCGTTCCAGCTTGCCAGCGCATGGCCTGTTTTGTAGGCATACAGCCGCTCGAAGGTGTCTCCGGACAGCCGCAGCCAGGAATGCCCGGGTGAGCACTGCTCCATCACTTCCTGCCACAGTCGCCCCGGCATCGAGAACGTCGTGTCGCTGGACCAGGAGATCTGCGCGGTACGCAGTTGCCCGCCCTCGCCGGTGTGGAAAATGGTGCCACTGAACAGGAAATCGAGCGGTACGTCACCGTCGCGCACAGCGTGGAAATACTTGGTGACGGCCAACTCCACGTCGTGGCTGCACGCCACCGGCAGGTCCACGACCGTGCTGTCGGTGAACGGTGGGACGACGATGGTCGTACGCGTCCACGGCAGCGCCCGCATCGTGGTGCCCCATTGCTGTGGCTGCCCGAAGAGCTCGGCCAGCATCTCCTTCTGCACAGTGTCGTAGCGCCGCCGCGCGGCGGCGACCCGAACCTCCGTGGTGAGGGTGATGGACCGGATCGGGCCACCACCGTATCGACTGATGTCGAGCCCGAAGTTGAGCGTGGGCACGGCCGCGAAGCGCACCGGCTCCACACCGGTGACCGTGAAGGACAGTTCCGGCACACTGGGTTCGCCGCCCGGCCCCGATGGGGCCGGGGCCGGTCCGGCGTGGTGCTGTCCGGCTGTCATGGTGGCGACAGGTTCGGCATGACCGACAGGATCGGGTTCTTCGGCTTCGGCCGGACACCGGTG
The DNA here is from genome assembly GCF_031458135.1 of Haloactinomyces albus. Taxonomy (NCBI): domain Bacteria; kingdom Bacillati; phylum Actinomycetota; class Actinomycetes; order Actinopolysporales; family Actinopolysporaceae; genus Haloactinomyces; species Haloactinomyces albus. The sequence continues at coordinate 222,414 of NZ_JAVDXW010000001.1, forward strand.
GACCGCCTGGCCGTCGATTTCCCGTTGGGCAGATGCCCCGGTTGCTTCCGGTAATTGCCCTCCGCATTTCCCTCCCGGACACCACGGGTGTGCGATGGCTTGTCGTGGCTCACGTGGGGTTTGCCCACTTTGATCGATGCCATGTCATTCCTTTCCATGACAGCGGGAATACTTCTCCGCCGTCACTGGGGCAGATCCTCGAAGAACCGCTCGACGTGCTGCCAGACCTCCGTCCCTCCGGTGAAGCCCTTCCAGTGCGTGCGCACCAGTGCCACCAGCCGATAGCAATCGTCCACGGGAAGCAGCCAATGCTGCCGTGCTTCGCCGAGGCGATTGATCAGCAACGCCTCCACATCGCTGTCCATACCGGACAAAACGGGGTTGGAGGCTGTGATCTCCTGCCATGTTTCGGCTTCCAGGACCGACTGCATCATCCCCATGGGGTTGGGGTAGAAGGCCGTGACCTGATCCGCGGCACTGCTGTGGACGAGGAAAGCAAGACCGACCGGGATGCCCAGACTCGCCCACATCACGTCGTCGAGGTCGAATTCGTCCAGCCGACGCGGCCGGGAGCGAATGAGCCGATAATGTCCACCACCGGCTGCCTGATGATCGAACAGGATTCCGCAGGCTCGGCATGCGCAGGAGACGGTTCCCGTGGAAACGTCGAGCAGGTGCCGGTGGGTGGCGGTGGGCATCGGCTCGGCGCACAAGTCACAGTGTTCCTCGGAACTCTCCGCCGAGGAGCCCCGGACCGAGGTGACGGGCCGTTGCGCGAACTGGCGCAGCCGGGACGTGGCGAGTGGGCTCGGCATCACGATCACCCGGTCTCCGCGACCCGTCCGCCCGAAAAGAGCGCCTCGACCGGGATCACCGCGGCCGTCTCCGATGTCGCTTCCTCGGCCTCGACCCGTTCGATGTCGGGGGCCGCCTTGGCGATCGCCTCTTCCACGGCGAGTCGCAGCTTCTCGACCGTGGACGGACAGCCCTGGACCTCGATGCGAACCCGGACCACCCCGTCGGCCACCTCGGCCAGGTGTATCTCGCCACCGTGGGACCCGAGCGAGTGACGCACCTCCTCCAGCGCCTGCTGTACCCGGGTCTCGGTGTCCACGGGGTGCAGATCGTGGACCAAAAGCAGGTGGGAGACCAGTTCGTCGGTGGCCAGCGCCTCGGTCACCTCACCGTGGCCGGATTCCTCGATACACTGCATCACCCGAGCGAGGCAGTCGCCGTAGACGGCGACGAGCGTCTCCACCGCCTCCACGGCCCGGGCACCGGTGATCGCTTCCGGCTGGGACTCGAGCGCGGAGAGCGCCGATTCGACTCGGCGCACCTGCTCCCTGGCTTGCTCATTGTCCCACGGCATCGCCAACCACCTTCCGCTACGCGCCTGCGCCGAACATCGGCGAGTGGCTCTGCTGATCGAGGAGCCTGCCCTCGCCGGTGTACATGTGCACACCGCAGGGCAGGCACGGGTCGAAGCTGCGGACCGTGCGCATGATGTCGATGCCCTTGAAGTTGTCCGGCCCGTTCTCCTCGAAGATGGGCTGTCCCTGCACGGCGTCCTCGTAGGGGCCGGGCGTGCCGTAGTTGTCCCGAGGGCTGCCGTTCCACGGTGTCGGCGGGTACGGGTGGTAGTTCGCGATCTTGCCGTCCTTGATCACGAGGTGGTGCGAGAGCACTCCGCGCACGGCCTCGTGGAACCCGACCCCGATGGCCTCGTCCGGCACGGTGAAGTCCTCGAACACCTTGGTGTTCCCGGACCGCACCTCCGCCATTGCCTTGTCCAGGAAGTGCTGGGCCATCGCCGCAGCGTAGGCGACGAAGTACAACCGGGCGCGGTTTCGTTCGAGGGTGTTCGGGAACGACGGCGGCCGCCATTCCAGCTGCATGTCCGGCAGCGACTGGCCCTTGGGCACGTCGATCTCGACGCTGTGCCCGGTCGAGCGCACGTAGGGAGTGTTGACCAGGCCGGACAGCGCGGTGGACCACAGCCGCGCCAGCGGACCGCCACCACTGTCCAGGGCCAGGTGGTCGCCGGTGCGCTGGTCGTACCAGCGGGGGGACATCACCCAGCTGTACTTGCCGCCCTCGAGGTCTCGCTTCTGCGGTGCGGGCAACGTGGTCTGGTTCCAGGGGTGATGCTGGTCGACCGGGTTACCGACCGGGTCGCGGGAAACGAAGGTTTCCTCGTTCGTCCAGTCCTCGTAATAGGAGTTGCCGACCAGAATCCGCATCCCGAGGTTGATGTCGATCAGATTGTTGGTGACGAGTTCGTTGTCGACGATGATCCCGGGGGTGACGTACATGTCCTTACCCCAGTTGTTCATGGTCCGGTACTGATAGTCGACCGAATCGGGGTTCTGGAAGCATCCCCAGCAGCCGAGCAGGGTACGTCGTCTGCCGACCTCCTCGTAGCCGGGCAGCGCCTCGTAGAAGAAGTCGAAGACATCGTCGTTCATGGCGACGCCCTGCTTGACGAAGTCCAGAACGCGAACCAGCCGGACCTGGTAGTCGGTGAACACCTGTGGCGTGGCCACCGTGCCGACCCCGCCTGGATACAAGGTCGAGGGGTGCACGTGCCGCCCCTCCATCAGGCAGCACATCTCGCGGGTCACGCGGCTCATTTCCAGTGCCTGCTTGTACATCGCGCCCTCGAAAGGATTGAACGAGCGCATGATGTCGGCGATGGTCCGGTAGCCGTGAATGTGGCCGCGCGGAGCCTCGGTCTGCTCGGCCCGGGCGAGCACGCTCGGGTTGGTTTCGGAGACCATCTTCTCGGAGTAGTCGATGAAGACCATGTTGTCCTGGAAGATGGTGTGGTCGAACATGAACTCGGCCGCCTCCCCGAGATTCATGATCCATTCGCCCAGGGGCGGCGTCTTGACGCCGTAGGCCATGTTCTGCGCATAGATCGAGCAGACAGCGTGATTGTCACCGCAGATACCGCAGATCCGACTGGTGATGAAATGCGAATCGCGCGGGTCCTTCCCCTTCATGAAGACGCTGTAACCGCGGAAGAGCGAGGATGTGCTCTTGCATTCCTCGACTCGCTGATTCGCAAAATCGACCTTCGTGTAGATCCCGAGGTTGCCGATGATGCGAGTGATCGGATCGAACGCCACATCCACGAGGTTGCGCTGATCGGATCCTGCGGTCTTCTGCTGGGTCATACCTGGTTCCTTCCTGGGGCCTGGTTCGGCCACCGCGGCTGGTAACCGCTGGTCAGTTCGGGGCCGTTGTGATGCCACTTGGGCTCTCGGTTCGCGTTTTTGTTGGTGAACCCGCGCATCGCTCGAATGAAGGGGCCGTATGCCTTCAACAGCGCCGAGGACAGGGTTCCGCCGGGTGGCTCGTCCATGAAGGGCATGAACTTGTCCGGGAACCCCGGCATCGTGCAGGCGATGCAGATACCGCCGACGTTCGGGCAGCCACCGATTCCGTCCATCCAGCCACGCTTGGTGACGTTGCAGTTGACCACCGGACCCCAGCAGCCGATCTTCACCTGACACTTCGGCGAGTTGTAATCCCCGGCGAAGTCCGCCTGCTCGTAGTAGGCAGCACGATCGCAGCCTTCGTGTACCGTCTTGCCGAACAGCCAGGTCGGGCGCAGTTGAGCGTCCAGCGGGATCGGCGGTGCCAGCCCGGCAGCCTGGTGCAGGACCCACAACAGGGTCTCCATGAAGTTGTCCGGCTGGATCGGGCACCCCGGTACATTCACGATCGGGAGCCCGCCCGCCGAGCGGAAGTTCTCACCGAGGTAATCCGCGAGGCCCATGCAGCCGGTGGGATTGCCCGCCATCGCATGGATGCCGCCGTAGGTGGCACAGGTACCGGCCGCCACCACCGCCCAGGCCTGGGGCGCGAGCCGATCGATCCACTCGTTGACGGTGATCGGTTCCCCGGTATCGGGATCGTTGCCCATCGCCGTCCAGTACCCGTCGCCATTGATCCTCTCGTTGGGGATCGACCCCTCCATCACGAAGATGAACGGCCCCAATTCCCCGCGGGCGGCCTGGTGGAACGCGTCCATGAAGTCGTCCCCGGTCTCGTAGGCCAGCACCTTGTTGTGCAGATGCACCTTCGGCAGCCCCGGAACCGTCCCCAGCACCACGTCTTCGATACTCGGCAACGACGCGTTGGTCATCGAGACCGTGTCGCCATCGCAGCTCATGCCCTCCGAGGTCCACAGAATGTGGATCTCGTCATAGCCCGGCGTCATCGGTTCAACGCTCATGTGCCGCTCCTTACGATCATGGGGCCTCGCGCTGTCCGCTTCCTGATGGTTCCGCGGGGACGGCGATATCCGACCGGCCGCGGCGGCGACCTCGCTTTTCAACCGTAGAACCGAAAAGACCACACCGCAGCGCGATTCGTCGATTGTGGATACCATTCGCGAAAAACGAAGTCTGCTGTGCGACAGTGATCTTTGCGATGTTCTCATCGAACCGGCATTCGACGCCGCGATCGCGATACGCGGACTTTTCTCGAAAATTTTCGGTACACAGTGCTCGCTGCCGCGAACGTCGGACTCCTACCCTGCGAACAGGTGCCGGAAGAACGTGGTCAGCGCTTCCGTGATCATCGTCAGTGTCCCGACGAGCAGATCCCATCCACGGTGCACGGTGTCGGCGGCACCGATCGGGTCGCGGACCACCAGAAATCCGACCACGACCACGGCAAGGGCACTCAGCACGAGCGCGCTCTTACGATCCACGTCGGATCCTCCCTACCTGGTGAGCGGATGATGCTTCGGTACGGCACGCACGAGACGACGATAACCGTGCCGGGCCCCGATCATCCGGCAGGCCGCACCGATCGGGGTGTGTGCGACACGCCTTCGCAAGTGAAGCAGCCTTGCGTCCCGACATCGCTTCCCGGTACGACACGGCGAATCAGCACCGACCGAGGTGCTCTTCCCGAGACCTTGATGACATACCGACCAGACGGTACGTTATATGACGCACATCACCTTACACACCGGGAGCAGTCTTGACCTTCAACCTAGCCACGATGCTGCGCGAGTCGGCACAGGCCACTCCCGAGAAGGCCTGCGTCATCGCCAACGAGGCGACGCTGTCCTATGCGCAGGTCGACGAGATCTCCGGCCGCATCGCAACCAGCCTGCTCGGGCTCGGCCTTCAACCCGGGGACAAGGTGGCGGTGCAGCTACCGAACCTGCCGCAGTTCCTCTTCACCTACTTCGGGGCGATGAAGGCCGGTCTGGTCATGGTCCCGCTCAATCCGCTGCTGCGGGCACCGGAGATCGCCTATCACCTGCAGGATTCCGACGCGAGGGTCCTCATCACGTTCGAGACGTTCGCCGAGGAAGCACTCCAGGGCGCGCAACAGGCCGACGGCATGCCCACCTACGTCGTCAACCTCCCCGGCAGCGACCGGCGTCCCGAGGGCACCAGGCACTTCGACGAACTGTACTTCGCCGACGACAACCGCGACATCGCCCCGACGAACGCCGACGACACCGCGGTTCTGCTCTACACCAGCGGTACCACCGGCAATCCCAAGGGAGCCGAGCTCACCCACTTCCAACTGTTCATGAATTGCACGACGGCGGGTGAACTGTTCGGCTTCCGAGACGACGACATCGGCCTGGCCGTGCTGCCGTTCTTCCACGTCTTCGGCCTGTCCAGCGTGCTCAACACCACGATTCGCTTCGGCGGCACGATGGTGTTGGTGCCTCGCTTCGAGATCGAACCGGTCGTCGACGCCATCGAAAAGCACCGCTGCACCATCTTCTCCGGTGTCCCGACGATGTACCTCGGGTTGCTGCAGACCGACACCAGCGACCGCGATCTGAGCTCGCTGCGCGTCGGCGTCAGCGGAGGTGCCGCGATCCCCGGACAGGCCATCAAGGCATTCGAGGAGAAGTTCCCGGGGGTGGTGGTCCTCGAGGGCTACGGGCTGTCGGAGAGCGCGAGCACGACGACGTTCAATGTCAGCGCCGAGCAGCGCAAGGTGCTGTCGATCGGCAAGCCGATCTGGGGCGTCGAGGTCAGGATCGTCGACGATGACGGCAAGGAACTTCCTGCCGGTGAGGAGCACGTCGGCGAGATCGTCATCCGCGGGCACAACATGATGAAGGGCTACTACAAGAAGCCGGAGGCGACCGCGGAGGCCTTCCGCAACGGCTGGTTTCACACCGGCGATCTCGCCCACGCCGACTCCGACGGCTACCTGTTCGTCGTCGACCGCAAGAAGGACCTGGTCATCCGCGGTGGATACAACGTCTATCCGCGCGAAGTCGAGGAGGTCCTCTACGCACACCCGTCCATCTCCGAGGCCGCCGTCATCGGCAAGCCGGACGAGAAACTCGGCGAAGAGATCGTGGCCGTGGTCGCGCTCGAGTCCGATGCGACCACGGCACCGGATGAGATCATCGCATACTGCCGGGAACGGATCGCGGCCTACAAATACCCACGCGAGGTGCGCGTCCTCGATGCGCTGCCCAAGGGTCCGACCGGCAAGATCCTGAAGAAGCAGCTACGCGACTCGTGACGGTGGTGCCGACTCCGCATCCCACCCCGCCTCGCTTTCCGTGAGCTCCGGGACGCGAGGCCGTTCCCGTCCCATTCCGGACAAGCCCCCACAGTGCTTCGTCTTTTCCCAAGGGGAGGTCTCCGTTGCCTCATGTCCAGACAGTCCGCGGCCCCGTGGACTCCGCTGAGCTCGGCCGCACCTACATGCACGAGCACGTCTTCGTGCTCAGTGCCGACGTACAGCAGAACCACCCCGACGAGTGGGGCCATGAGGACGATCGCGTTGTCGACGCCGTGCGAAGACTGAAGGAACTCGCAGCGCAGGGTGTGCGCACCATCGTCGATCCGACCGTCATCGGTCTCGGTCGCTACATCCCGCGCATTCAGCGCATCGCCGAGCAGGTGCCGGAGCTCAACATCGTCGTCGCGACCGGCTGTTACACCTACGACGACGTCCCGTTCTTCTTCCACCACCGCGGTCCCGCCCTCAGCGAGGCGCTCGGCACGGAGGTACCGGACCCGATGGTCGACATGTTCGTCGGCGATATCACCGACGGGATCGCCCGGACCGGGGTCAAGGCAGGTCTGCTGAAGTGCGCGATCGACAAGCAGGGACCGACAGCGGGTGTGGAACGGGTCATGCGTGCCGTTGCCGGGGCACACCTGCGGACCGGTACGCCGATCACCGTGCACACCCACCCCGGCTCCCACAGCGGCCGCGAGGTCAAGCGCGTGCTGTGCGAGGAGGAAGGCGTCGAACCTCGACGGATCGTGCTGGGTCACAGCGGGGACACCACCGACGCCGACCATCTCACCGAACTCGCAGAAGCAGGCTTTGTCCTGGGCATGGATCGCTTCGGGCTCAATCTCGAAACCACGTTCGAAGCTCGGGCCGACGTGGTCGTGGAGATGTGCCGGCGCGGTTTCGCCGAGAGCATGGTGCTGTCGCATGACGCATCCTGCTACATCGACTGGGTCGATCCGAACGTCATGGCGCTTCTGCCGCAGTGGCATTACCTGCATCTTGAGCAGGATGTGCTGCCCTACCTGCGCGAGAGCGGCGTCACCGAGGAGCAGATCACCACCATGCTCGTCGACAACCCGCGTCGCTACTTCGAGACCGCTTCGGTCAGCGAGGCCCGGTGAGAACACGACAAGCGGGACGGGCAGCTCAGGCGTCCTCGCGTTCCGGGTTTTCCAACTGGAAGAAGTTGCTCTGCTGCCCGTCCTTCTTCGTCTCCTGGTACAGGAAGTTCAGCTTGCGCTCGTCGAACGCGGCGAACCAGTCCTCCCAGTTCACCTCCTGCAGGTCCTGCCCGCCATAGCCGGGGAAATCGAACCGGAGCACTCCCGGATGATCATCGTGCTCGCTACCGGGCACCGTCGCCGGCTGCGCGTTGCGCTCATCGGCCCACTTGCGGATCACGTCGTGATTGGTCGTCACCAAGCTGCGCCCGTCGCGATCGGGGCGCTGATCGGTCGAGGTGATCTCCTGGGCATAACTCAGCGACTTCGACGATTCGGGCCCTGTTCGCACTCCGCTTTCGGTGTCGTTGCGGTCGGCCATCATGTGGACCTCCTCGTCACTGTCGGGCTCACCGCTTCGCTTCCAGGGTTGCCCCCGGGGCCCGGAACCAACCATCGCCTCTCATTGTTGCCGGGCCTGGCGGGTCTGCTGACCGCTCTTCTTCTGCAGTGCCTCGACCAGTTGCTGCTTGTTCATCGAGGACCGCCCCGGCACGTCCAGCTCCTGGGCCCGGTCGTAGAGATGCTGCTTGCTGGCCCGAGCATCCACTCCGCCGCTGGTCGGTTTCTCACGTTTGCCCGCTCCCCGGCGTGCTTGCTCGTCCGAGGGGCCGCGCTCGGGCTTGGGCTTCCAGCGATCACCCACCTTCTCGAAGTTGTGCTTCAACGCCGCAAAAGCGGTCCGGTGGGCTCGTTGGCCCTCTCCGTACTCCTGCACAGCACTGTCGTGGGTTTTGATCCACGTTTCTTGTGCTTCCTTCGGGGACCGTTGCAAGGTCGAAGGTAATTCATCACGGGCGGGCACGGCGTTCACCTCCATTCCTGCTGTTTGCACAGGGTTTGCCCAACCCTCCCCGGCAGTAAACAGTCCGGACCGACCGGACGAAGCGTTCCGAGCCTGCGAGCACAGGTGTGGGCTCCGGACCTGCGGGTAGGAGAATCGTGTGTGCAGTGACAGGCAGGACCGCCGGAAACGTGCCGACACCGCGGAGGCCAGAAGCACCGCCCGCAGTCTGGAAGGAGTCGAACTCCGCAATGAGCAGGAGGAAGCGCTTCGCTCCCTGCTCGAGCGCGACACGCTGGTGATGCTCGCTCCGGCCGCGGGCAAGACATTGATCTACGAAGTGGCCGGTGAGCTGCTTTCCGGTCCCACCCTGGTCGTCTCCCCGACCCTGTCCCTGCAGCGCGACCAGGTAGCGACACTGCGGGAGGCCGGCTTGAGCGCCACCGCGGTCAACTCCACCATCTCCGACGGTTCCCGCAGGCGAGCTTTCCGGCAGCTGCGCGACGGGACGCTGCAGTTCCTGCTGGTCGCCCCGGAGCAACTGGCCAAGAACGCGGTACTGACCGAACTGCACCCGGCCGGTATCTCGCTGATCGTGGTCGATGAAGCGCACTGCGTCAGCGAGTGGGGACACGACTTCCGGCCCGACTATCTCGCGCTGAGCGGTGCTGCCGAGGAGCTCGGCGGCCCCCGCATGCTCGCGCTGACGGCCACGGCCTCGGAGCCGGTGCGTCAGGAGATCATCGACGGGCTCGGCATGCGAGAGCCACTCGTGGTCGCACGGGCTGTCGACCTGCCGAGCCTGCACCTGTCGGTCCGGGTCCTGCACGAGGAGGCCAGGAAGTGGGAGCTGCTCACCCAGGAGGTCGTCGAGTCGCAGGGCAGCGGCATCGTCTATGTCATCACCCGCAAGCACGCCGAGGAGTTCGCACAGTCGCTGGCCGACGCGGGAGTCGAGGCCGCCGTCTACCACGGTTCGATGCGGCGGGCCGAGCGCGATGCGGTGCAGGATGCGTTTTTCCGAGGCGAAGTGCGGGTCGTCGTGGCCACGAGCGCGTTCGGGATGGGCATCGACAAGCCCGATGTCCGCTTCGTCCTGCACGCCGATGCGCCGCCGTCGGTCGACTCCTATTACCAGCAGGTCAGCCGCGCGGGTCGGGACGGCGAACCGGCGCGAGGAGTGTTTTTCCACCGTCCCCAGGATCTGGCCTTGCCCACCCTGTTCGCCTCGGGAGGTCGGATCACCTCCGACCGGTTGGCCGAGGTGCTGCGCCTGCTGCGTTCGGAAGGTGCATCGTCGCGTTCCGAGCTGGCGCAGCGGATCGGGGTGTCCGCACGCAAGCTTGCACGCGCACTCGATGCGCTGATCCGGGTGGGTGCGGTGACGGAACTCGCCCGCAATCGGCCGGCCGCGTCCGGGGATCGCAGAAGCGCCGAGGAGCTTGCCGAGGCTGCCGAGGAGTCGATCCGGCGGTGGCAGGCTCTGCAACGCAGCCGGGTGGACATGGTGCGCCGTTATGCCGAAACCACCGGCTGCCGGCGCAGGACGCTGCTGGAGCTGCTGGGCGACATGCGAAACGAGGCGTGCCAGCGCTGCGACAACTGCGATCGTGGTCATCCCGGCGACCGGCCGACGGAGACCCTGCGTCCCGGTGACCGGGTACGGCATCCGGAGTGGGGCGACGGGGTGGTGCAGACCGCGGAGGGTGACAGCGTCGTGGTTCTGTTCGAGCACGACGTGTACCGCACGCTGTCCATTCCGGTGGTCCGCGAGCGCGGTCTGCTCACCGGCCGGTAGTCGACCGGCCGAGCCGTACTCGAGACGGGCCACCGGCCCGCTGAGTGGTTCCAGGCACCTTCGTCGTCTGAGCAAACACGATGATCCTGCTCGGTATGGGTATCCCGGGGCCATGACGACGTCGGAGGATCTGCCCGTGATACGCAGCCTCGACCGGCTCGCCGAGATCGTGCGACACGGCGATGGTGGACACGATCTCTACGTTCGCTGGTCACGGGGTCCGGACGTGGATGTGGGCTCGACGAGCCGGGACGCGCTGACCGGGGTGGAGTTACCGGGGTTGTCGGCCAATCCGTTGCGCATCGAGTCGTGGTGGGGAGGTCGTTCGCTGCGGCTGTGGGTGGCACGGCGTCTCTACGACTACGAGCATCTGCGGCGCCGCCAGCAGCAGCAGCCGAACGTGGAAGCCTGGTTGCTGCGGGGCCACGAGCTGGCTCGGGGACCGGACAACGAACCGCTGGTGCGATGCGAGGAGGCGCTGGCGTGGGTGGCCGAAGAGGCCATGCGGGAGGCGCACAGGCTCGTGGTGGAGCAGCACGGCGGTTGGCAACCGCTGAACCGGGAAGGGTGAGCCGGATCCGCGCGTATGACCGTGGGCAGTGCGGCCTCGGATGGGTGGTACGCAAGGATTCTCGCTGATCGAGGATGCCGGTGTCTCCGTTACGCGCGAGAATTTTGGCCGCCATGCGCACCGAGAAGCCACACTGGATACCGGTAGCTCGGCCTACGTCCACGCAGGCAAGACTGCCCGCGCGGGGAGGGAGTGGAGCATGCTGAGGAGGTTGGCGGCCATCATCCACGGCGCCGCCGGCTCGACGGACGCGGTGTACTGTACTTCGAGATCGCCGGTCACCGACCGGCACGCCAGGACAGTGCAGTCCGGTCCTCCGCCGGTGCCCGGCGGCCGGGCAACCGATCCCCCGTCCGTTGACGGTGCTGCGCATCGCCCGGCCGTCGGATAATGGGTCCCGAGGAACCGAGGCACCGGGTATCGTGGACTTCGTCGCGTTGGCAGGGACTCTGGCGGACGGGGCCGATGTGGCTCGCGAGCGATCACAAGCTCGCCAAGTTCGTCTTCCGCCCGCTCGTCACGTTTCTGCGTGTCGAGGCGGCCGGGGCGATCGTTCTGCTTGCGGCGACAGCCGTAGCGCTTGGGTGGGTCAACTCGCCGTGGGCCGACTCGTACCACGCACTGTTCGGTACGGAGATCGGGCTGAGCATAGGACCGTTCCAGCTGACCGGAGATCTGCACCACTGGATCAACGACGCCTTGATGGTGATCTTCTTCTTCGTCGTCGGCATGGAGATCAAGCACCATATCGTCGCGGGAGAGCTACGGGATCGCAGAACGGCTGTTGTTCCGGCCGTCGCTGCGCTGGGAGGCATGATCGTCCCCGCCGTGATCTACGCGGCCTTCAATGCGGGGGGTCCGGGCTCGGCAGGCTGGGGCATTCCGATGGCCACCGACATCGCATTCGCCCTCGGGGTCATCGCGCTCCTCGGGCCCCGGATCCCCACGGCGGCCCGGGTGTTCCTGCTGACCCTGGCCATCGTCGACGACATCGGCGCGATCACGGTCATCGCCGTCTTCTACACCGAGGACCTGTCCTTGGTCTGGTTGGCGGCTGCCGTGCTCGGCACGCTGGCCGTGGCGGGCCTGCGCCTCGTGCGTGTGTGGTCGGTGGTGCCCTATCTGCTGCTCGGCACCTTCGTCTGGTTGGCGACCTATGAATCAGGGGTGCACGCCACGATCGCGGGCGTGGTGATGGGGCTGCTGACACCGGCAGCACCACTGTTGAATCAGGAGCAGGCGCGCCGACGCGCCCGGGAAACCGCACCGGCCGAATTCGACGTCAACGAATTACGCCGCCACCAATTCCTGCTCGCCGAGTCGGTGCCCGTAGCACAGCGGCTGCAGCGCGCGCTGCATCCCTGGAGCAGCTATGTCGTACTTCCGCTGTTCGCGCTCTCCAACGCCGGTATCCCTCTCTCCGGTGAGATCCTGTCCAGTGCACTGACCTCACCGGTGACGCGAGGCATTGTCGTCGGTCTCGTTCTCGGCAAGATCAGCGGTATCGTCGCCTTCTCGTGGCTGTCGGTACGCCTGGGTTTCGGGCAGCTTCCGGAAGGCTCGACGTGGGGCATCGTCACCGGTATCGCGATGGTCGCCGGGATCGGCTTCACGGTTTCGCTGTTCATCACGACGCTTGCCTTCACCGAGGAACCGATCCTCGCCGCCGACGCGAAGGTCGGCATCCTCGGCGGATCCGTGATCGCCGCATGTCTCGGTGCTGCGATCCTCGTCCTGGCTACTCACCGAAAACACGAAGTCTGACGCAGACACACCGTCCGCTCCACACTCCGAACAGGACGATTCGCCTGCGGCGCACGAGAGCTACCGGGGATTTCTAACCGAGGTGATCGTACGCTCCGCTTACCCAGGCGATGTAGCGCTCCGCAGAGCGGCGCACGGCCGCCTTGGCACCGCTGAGCACCGTGCCGCCCGCCAACCCGTGGAGACTCTCGAACTCGTACGGCTCGAGTCGATCCACGATCCGCCGCACCAGGTTGGCGGAGAGCGGAATCCGATTCGGATAGCTGCGCATGAACGTCACCCAACCCGTATCCGCCACAGGCGCGATGGTGTCTCCGACGAGCAGGCTGCCCCGGCCTTCCGCCCCGTCGGCGACATGCGCCACGGCAGCACCGGGGAAATGGCCACCCACTTCGACAACGGTCACCCCGGGCAGGACCTGTTCGGTATCGCGCCACTCGCGGATCACCGAGTCCTCCCGCTGCACCCACTGCCGGTCCGCGGAGTGCACCAGCACCGGAACGTTCCCGAATTGGTGGCTCACACTGACCTGTGAACCGTACATGTGCGGATGACTGGCCACGATGACCGCGATCCCTCCGAGTTCGTCGATCCGGTTCACCAATGGCCGGTCGAGGTGGTTCGGCGGGTCCCACAGCAGATTGCCCTGCGGTGTTTGAACCAGGTACGTCCGCTGGCCGATGGCGAACCCCGGTTCCCGGTGGAGTCGGTGGATGGTGGGTTCCGGTCGCTCGTGCACCAGCTCATGTCCGTCCGCGGCGAGTTCCTCCAGCGTTGTCCACCACTGGCCGGTTTCGGGAACCCACTGTCGCTCGTCGGCACAGATCGGGCATGTCGCACTGGGCGGATGATCGGAATCGGAGTGCTCGACTCCGCAGGTTCCGCAGATCCAGACCGTCATGGAAACAGTCTCGGGCTTGCCCCAAGCTCGGAGTCAAGGCCTGGACAACCATCGTGTCGGTGCAGAGCTACGGCAGTACCGCGATGCCCGAGTTCTGTCCGGTGATCCAGCATTATCGCTGACCACAGGACCGCCAACGCATACGCGCCGCCATCCCGCTGTCCTCGCTGCTCCACTGCCGGGAACAGCGGGGAAGGCTATTCATCGACGTAGCGCATGACGAGTGTGCCGGATACATCGTCGTCCGGGGCTGCGTAGACGTGATCCGTTCCCCCGTCGAAGCGGATGTAGTCGCCAGGGCCGAGCGTTTCGGGGGTCGATTCCGGTCCGGTCACCAGCGTCCCGGAATGCACCAACAGTTGTTCGATCACCCTGGGGCGGTGTGCCGGGGACACGTACCGGTTCCCGGCACGCACATGAATCCGGTAGATCTCCAGTGTCCGGCCACCACTGACCGTCCGGTCCACGAGTTGCACGTCGACCGCTTGCCCGGAGAGTTCGGCCGCACCGGCCCTCCGCACCACCAGTCCGGTCTCGACCGGCGCATCGGCTTCCGTAGCCAACAGCTGCCCCAGCGGCACGTCGAGCACGGTGGCCAGTGCGTAGAGCGTTTCCAGCGTCGGGTTGCGCTGCCCGGCCTCGAGTTCGGACAGGGTGCCCTTGCCGAGTTCGGCACGGCGGGCGACTTCGGACAACGACAGGCCGCGATGGGCACGTGCCGCGCGCAGGTTCAGGCCGACGAGCTTGACCATCTCCATCACAGCCTCCTAGCATCACGGCGTTCTATAAACAGAACGAACTGCTCTCGACGATCGGACCTCCCGTGCCCCTACGTCAGCGTCTGCCGAACACGCTCCCGATCTCCGCAGTGGCAGCAGGAGGCGTGACGACGCTGGTCGGTGTCACGAGCTCTGCCGCCATCGTCTTCCAGGCAGCCAGAGCCGTTGGTGCGCGCCCGGCCGAGATCTCCTCGTGGATCCTCGCGCTCGGTATCGGCATCGGTGTCACCTCGATCGCGTTGTCCCTGCGCTATCGAGCGCCGGTCGTCATGGCCTGGTCGACGCCCGGCGCCGCGCTGCTCGCCACGAGCGCACACGGTACCCCGCTGCCCGAGGCGGTCGGAGCCTTCCTGATCACCTCGGCGCTGACCGTGCTCGTCGGAGTCACGGGGTGGTTCGAGCGTGCCGTGAACCTCATTCCTCCCTCGATCGCCTCGGCTCTGCTGGCCGGCATACTGCTGCAGTTCGGCATCGACGTGTTCACCGCGATGCGTACCCAGCCCTGGCTGGTTCTCGCGATGCTGGTGAGCTACCTGCTCTGCAAGAGGCTGCTACCGCGCTACGCGGTGCTCATCGCGCTCGCGGTGGGGACTTTGCTGACAGCCCTACGGGGATCGTTCCATCTCGACACCGTGCGCCTGGCCGTGGCTGCGCCGGTTTTCACGTGGCCGTCCTGGTCGCTGCACACGACGATCAGTCTCGCCATCCCCCTGTTCGTCATCACGATGACCTCCCAGAACCTGCCCGGTGTGGTGACGCTGCGCGCCCACGGATATCGAACCCCGGTCTCACCGATCCTGTCCTGGTCCGGCCTGACCAACCTGGTACTGGCCCCACTGGGCTGCTTCGGGATCAACCTCGCCGCGATCACGGCTGCCCTGTGCATGGGGCCCGACGCCCACGAGGACCCGGCCCAGCGCTACCGAGCCGGCATCGTCTCCGGCGTGTGCTACCTGGTACTCGGTCTGTTCGGCGCCACCCTCGGCAGTCTCATCGCCGCGTTTCCTCTCGCGCTTATCACCGCGATTGCCGGTATCGGCCTGCTGGACACCATCGGAGGATCGCTGGCGACCGCGACCGCCGAGCCCGCCACCAGGAACGCCGCACTGATTGCCTTCCTCGTCACCGCCTCCGGTGTATCGGTTCTCGGCATCGCCTCGGTCTTCTGGGGACTGATCGCAGGAATCGGCGCCCACCTGCTCCTCGGCCGCCCCACAAACCCCTCGGACACTCCGCGGAAAGGAGAGCATCAGACCACGCAGTACTTCCGATAATTCTCGATCCGTGTCCTCAGTAGCAGGTTTCCGAAGAGCCACGGACCATTTCGGACTCACCGCACAAGCCAATACCACGTATTCGGCCGGAACCGAGACCACTGCAAGGAAACGCCAGTGCCAAACCTACGCATCCGCGCCCGAGCCGCGCTTGAACGGGTCCGCGAGTTCAATGCCACCAACATCGAACTCTGGAACCGTCACCTCCAGCGGCAACGTCCCTGGGAAGACGAGTGGCTGCACTGGACACAGCATCAAAACACCTGGAGACTAGCCGGCTCGATCCTCCCGCCCGTACCGAGAGCCGACCGGCGGCGGCTCGAACGAGGAGAGTCCAAGCGGACTCAAAGCACTCCTCCAAGGGCACCCCGTGCCCGATCACACCACGTCAAACACAAGGGCTCCCAGAATTGACCCTTTCCAGCCGGACCGGGTATTCATCATAATCGGCGGCGGCCACGACAGGTCGACGATCATACGAACTCGGAATTCGACCGTGCGGCCGGGGACGTGTCCAACGTATCCTGCTTGCGTGGAGGACCTCCTCCGTTTCCGGGGGTCACAGTGACCAGAACCAGGACGACGTCCAGGCGCCGCAGCGCTGCGGGAGCCGGCGTCTTCACCGGCCTCGTCACCGCGGCTGCCGCTGTCGGCTCGGTGGCGGCCGGCTCGGCCGACCGCACGTACTCCGCCCTGCGGCTGCCCGCGTGGGCCCCTCCCGCATGGCTGTTCGGACCGGTCTGGTCGGTGCTGTACGCGATGATCGCCGCGTCCGGGTGGTTGCTGTGGCGCAACGCCGGCGGCATCGCCCCCGCTCGGCCCGCGCTCGGTTGCTACGCCGGTCAGCTCGTGCTCAACGCCGTCTGGCCACCGCTGTTCTTCGGTGCGCGCCGCTACGGCCTGGCTCTGATCGAGATCCTGCTGCTCGTGATGGTCCTGATCGCCACGCTCGTGCTGTTCGCGCGCCGGCATCGCATCGCCGCCGGATTGCTGCTGCCCTATCTTGGGTGGACGATCTTCGCAGCGTGTTTGAACGCCGCGATCTGGAAGCTCAACCGCTAAGGACATCAGGGTCTTGGCCGCTGGCATGACCGGAAAGTCCGAGATGACATCCCACGATGTTGCGCTGCCGAGCGCGGCGGAAGGCGGGCAGCAACTCCCCTGAAGGGGTCCGGTTGCTGACTGACGGCCGCTGTCCGCGCACCGGCCAGCACCGCGTCTCCACCACTACTCTACCCTAACGTGAGAGTAGTTTCTACGCGGAAGCCTGAACCGGAGGTGGCATTGACGGACGCGCGGACACGAGAGGAAGAGCAAGAGCGCCGGCATCTGGCCGAGACGGTGCATCGGCTGACGACGGAGCTGGAGCACCTGACCGGATATATCGACAAGTCCGCTCGAACCATCGAAGAGAAGAAGGAGCACCTGTGGGCGAACCTGCGTGACATGGATTTCGCCGAGAAGGCCAACTTCCGCCACGAGGTGGACCTGTCCGTTCTTTCGGCCGAGCATGCGGCGATGCGGCGGAAACGCATCGAGCGGCTTCTGGAGTCTCCCTACTTCGGGCGCGTCGACTTCCACGCGAGAGGCGACGCGGGGGGCGGGGCCTACTACATCGGTGTGCACAATTTCTCGGATCCCGCCACCCAGGAGATCCTGATTCACGACTGGCGGGCCCCGGTGTCCGGTCTCTTCTACGACTTCGAGTCGGGAGCAGCGTTCTTCGAGACCCCCGAGGGCACCGCCCATGGTGAGATCACGGGCAAACGCCAGTACAAGATCGTCGGCGGGCGTCTGGAGTACATGCTCGACAGCTCGCTGAACATCGGTGACGACGTCCTGCAGCGGGAGCTGAGTCAGTCCGCCGACGACAGGATGAAAAACATCGTGGCGACCATCCAGCGAGAGCAGAACGCTGTGATTCGCAACGAGACAGCACGGGTGCTGATCCTGCAGGGTGTGGCGGGTTCCGGGAAGACCTCGATCGCCCTGCACCGGGTGGCATTCCTGCTCTACCGCTTCAAGGACACCCTCTCGTCCGACAACGTCATGATCCTCTCCCCCAACAGGGTCTTCGGCGACTACATCGCCGACGTGCTTCCCGAGCTGGGTGAGCAGCAGACCGCCGAGATCGACTTCGACAGAATCGCCGGCACGTTCCTCGCCGAAGTCGCCGACTACGAAACATTCGGCGAACAGGTGGTCAAGCTGATCGAGAACGTCGACGAAGCGGCGGCCGAGCGCATGCGCCACAAGGCGACGCCCGAGTTCGTCACCGACCTCGATGCATGGATCACCTCACGCGCAGACGAGGAATTCACGCCTGCCGAGATCAAGCAGAAGCACCATCGACTCCCCGCCGAATGGGTTGCCGAGACCTTCGACGAGTCGCGCAACCTTCCGGTCTTCACCCGACTCGACCACCTGGCCAACCGCGCTGTGTACCTGCTCAAACAGCAGGTCCTGGACCGGGGGCACAAGTGGGCGGCCGCCGACACCGCCGGCGTGCGCAGGCAGGTGCGCGCCATGTTCCCCCACAAAGACGCACTCGCCATGTACAAGGCGTTCTACCAGGACCCGGACCGCCGCGGCATGTTCAAGCCACTCGGCCGGAAAAAGATCGAGTACGCCGACGTGTTCCCGCTGATTTACACCATGATCAGAACGGCCCGACAGGAGAACTACGGCCACATCCGTCATCTCCTGGTCGACGAGATGCAGGACTACACGCCCATCCAGTACGCCGTGCTGCGCGAGCTCTTCTCCTGCACGATGACGATCTTGGGAGATTCCAACCAGTCGGTCAACCCGTTCAGCTCCTCGTCACTGTCGACCATCCACAACATCTTCCCGGAGGCCGACTGTCTGGAGTTGTGCAAGAGCTACCGCTCCACGACCGAGATCACCAACTTCGCCCAGAACATCTCCCGGAACGACAAGCTCGTCCCGATCGAGCGCCACGGACTGCCACCTCAGGTCATCGCCTGCACAGACCAGCGGGACCAGCAGGCACGGATCCTGACCCTCATCGAGCAGCACTCCCGCAGCGAGCACCGATCCCTCGGCATCATCTGCAAGACCGTCACCCAGGCGAAAACGCTCCACCACGCCCTGTCCGAGGCCGGTGTCGAGCCGACCTTCCTCGACTACGACAGCACAGCATTCGCCGGCGGCATCGTCCTCACCTCAGCGCACATCGCCAAGGGACTGGAGTTCGACACCGTGATCGTCCCGCACGCCGACGAGGAGAACTACACCACCGAGATGGACAGGTGCATGCTCTACATCGCCTGCACCAGGGCCATGCACGAACTCCACCTGACCCACCACGGCCCACTCTCGCGCTTCCTGGAGTTCGCCGAGGAGCCCCGGAGCCGCATCGTCGACACCGAGACGGCGGAAAGCCACGACCACGCGGCGGACGCACGAGTGAGCTGACCCCGACGAGGAGCAGCACCGGCATGTGCACATCGTCTCGGTGATGTTCGGCGAGCATCTCGAACTGCTCGGGGACATGGCCGAGCGCATCACCTTCCAACACCACTGGCCCAGCTGCACCGCCGGTCCCACCAACTCGACGGCGGCGATGTGAGGTGTGGATGTCAAAGGGGCCGCCAGTGGATCACTGACGGCCCCTTTTGCCTGGTCGGGACGGCGGGATTTGAACCCACGACCCCCTGACCCCCAGTCAGGTGCGCTACCAAACTGCGCCACGTCCCGGCCACACCCTCCGTGGTGTGTGTGATCAGCTTACAACACGGGTCCCAGCGGCTTGCGAACCGGGGGTCATGTTTGCGTTATCCCTGGCCATGGTGATCGTGCCCGGGAAACCCGGCATCCGGGTCCCCAGGCACGACGCACTTCGGCAAGCTTGCCACCGTCAGGGCCTACCTCGCTTGCCGTGCTGGCCGGGGTAAGCGACCGCCCCGTGCCGCGGCGGATGGATCGGATCCGCCGAACCGCCCGGCGAGACCGAGGAGTCGCCGGACGTTCCCCGCGTCTCCACCGGCTCGTCGTCTTGGCGGCCGGGCGAGGGCGTGGCTCCGTTGTTGAGCTCGTCCATCCGGTGACGCAGGATTTCCATCACGTGCGTTCGGTCGTTGTGCTCGGATTCGTAGTCGATCACCTGCTGCAGTTCCCCTGCATTCAGCGACCGGATCCGGTGCTGCAAGGAACCGACAGGCAGGTGATCGTAGTCGGGAAGAGGAAGGTCTTCGGCGTTCATGCCGGCCTCCTGACAGTGACGCGTGTGGCTCAATCGACCGAGAGAGCCTTCTCCAGGTCACCGACCTGGGGGTTGGGCAGAGCACGAGCGACATCGGAGATCGCCACCATGCCGACCAGCCGGTCCTGGTCGACGACGGGAAGCCGCTTCACCTTGTGGTGAGACATGGTTGCCAGCACCTCATCGACGGAGTCATCGGCGCCGATGGTGACCGCCTCGGTCTGGTTGAGGTCCCCCGCCGGGAAAGTACCGGCATCGCGGCCCTGTCCCATCACCTTGATCACAAGGTCCCGGTCGGTCACCACGCCCTTGATCTTGTTGTCGTTACCGGCAATCGGCAGCGCGCCCACGCTGCGCTCGCCCATCAGGCGCGCCGCGTCCGCTGCGGTCTGGTCGCTACGCACACACTCCGTGCCCGGGCTCATGATCTCGCGTGCCGTCGTCATCGCGAGTTCTCCTGTTCAACTCGGTGTGTCCCTGTGGATGATGCCGCTGCGAACGGAGCGGACAGCAGCTCCGCAACAGTGGTTTCAGCCTGTGTGATTCCCTGCCTCAGCGGTGCTGAAACCCGCTCGGGGACACGAAGAGAGCGTGCCCGGCCCACCTTGCCTGGCGGGCCGGGCACGCTCTCGCACGATTCTCACCGAGCGCGCGGCGGAGTCAGCGGGATCGGGACAGCACCTCTTCTTCCGAAACCGTCTCCGCAGCCGTCCCAGCCGTCTCCGCGGCCGTCTCCGCGCTCTGTTCGGGAGTGGGCCGCCGCCGGACGATGGCGTTGCGCACCACCCACCCCAGCGCCACGATCCAGGTCACTGCGGCCACCGCGAGCAGAACGGCACGAACCGGTCCGGCCAGCCCGGCCACGTCCAGCAGAACCTGCGTGTTGGTGAGGATGATGAGTCCACCGGCGCCGACTCCGAGGAGCCGGCTCGGCAGGAGTCGAACCAGCCATGCCGCCAGGGGCGCGGCGAGCATGCCACCGATCAGCAATCCCCCGATGACCACGCCCGACAGCGCTCCACCGCCGAGTGTCAGCAGGAATCCGGCACTGGCTCCCAGGGAGACCACCAGCTCGCTGGTGTTCACCGATCCGATGGTGCGGCGCGGGATCATCCGTCCGGTACTCAGCAGTGTCGAGGTGGTGACCGGTCCCCAACCACCACCCCCGGTGGCGTCGACGAATCCGGCGATCGCTCCCAGCGGTAGCAGCCAGCGCCGTCCCGCCGGGGTGAGTTCGCGGTTGCGTACCGGCTGCGCTCGTGCCGAGAACCGCAGCAGCACATACACCCCCAGCGCCAGCAGTAACGCGGCCATCCACGTCTTGCCTGCTGCCATGGCCACCGAGGAGAGCGCCGTCGCCCCGGCGAACCCGCCGATCGCCCCCGGAATGGCCAGCCAGGTGACCACCGACCAGTCGACGTTGTTCAGGCGCCAGTGCGAGGCCCCCCGACACCACGGCGGTGCCGATCTTGGCCAGGTGCACCGAAGCCGAGGCCACCACCGGGACGGTCCCCACGGCCAGCAGGCCGGTCGTGGCGGTCACGCCGAAGCCCATCCCCAGGGAGCCGTCCACCAGCTGCGCCAGGAAACCGGCCAGGGCAACGAGCACCAAAGCAGGCATGTCGCTGTCTCCAGACCCTCTCGCCGTGCCGCTCCGGTGAGCCGCATCGACGTAATTCCAAACAAAGTCTATCGGGACAGTACACTTTGCGTCCGGGTCGAGGACAGGCTTCTCAAGAACTGGGAAGGGTCGCGAAGCAGCGACGAGGAGAGGATCAGCGGGATTCCCACACTCCGGTCTCACTGGTGCGTGCTGCGATCTCCGCGGGCAGTTGCCCGGCAACAAGCTGTGCGACGGTCACGTCCTCGAGAACCTCGCGCAGGCTGCTGCGCACCGCGATCCAGACTTCCTGCAGAACCGCCACCGAGGGGTCGTAGGACACCGCTTCCGGCCGTAGTCCGTGCACGCTGACCAGCGGTCCGTCGGTTGCCCGGATCACGTCCGCCACCGAGATCGACTCGGCGGACCGGGCCAGCACCCAACCCCCCGCCTGTCCTCGCCTGCTGGAGAGCACACCGGCACGCCGCAGATCCGACAGCACCGCCTGCAGGAAGTTGCGGGGAATCCGCTGCGCGACAGCCACGTCCTCCGCGCTGACCGCGTGCCCCGATTCCGCGCGCGCGATCTCCACGAGTGCGCGCACCGCGTAGTCCACCTTGGCCGAAATCCGCATACGCTCGATTCTTCCCCACCAGCCACACCGAACTCGCAAGAGCCCGCCGAGATCACCACCGAGCAGGCCACCATGACACAGCGCCGGGCCCGAGCGCACTCGGACCCGGCGCTGTCCCCACACCGTCCACCGGGACTCGGTTCACGGAGATCAGTTCAGGGGACGATCGGTGGGCTTGATCGGTGACGGCAGCACGTCCCGACCGGTCAGGTAGCGGTCCACCCCGGCGGCGGCCGAGCGCCCCTCGGAGATGGCCCAGACGATCAGCGACTGACCCCGGCCCATGTCCCCGGCCGTGAACACGCCGTCCACCGTGGTCATGAAGGAGCCATCGCGCACCACGTTGCCCCGGCCGTCGAGGTCGACACCGAGATCGTCGATCAGTCCCTCGCGTTCGGGACCGACGAAGCCCATCGCCAGCAACGCCAGCTCACAGGGGATCTCCTGCTCGGTACCTTCCACCGGGACGAACCTGCCCTCCTCCTGGCGGACCTCCACCAGGCGCAGCGCGCGCAGCCTGCCCTGCTCGTCGCCGAGGAACTCCTGGGTGTTGACCGAGAACAGCCGCTCGCCACCCTCCTCGTGGGCCGAGGAGACGCGGTAGAGCATCGGGTAGGTCGGCCACGGCTGATTGTCGGGCCGCGACGACGGCGGCGTGGGCATGATCTCCAGCTGCGTCACCGACGCCGCACCCTGCCGGTGGGCGGTGCCGAGGCAGTCGGCGCCGGTGTCACCACCGCCGATGACCACCACGTGCTTGCCCTCGGCACTGATCGGCGACTCGGCCAGGTCACCTTCCTGCACCCGGTTGGACGGGGGCAGGTACTCCATGGCCTGATGCACGCCGTCCAGTTCCCGGCCGGGAATCGGCAGTTCACGTGCCTTGGTCGAGCCACCGGCGAGCACCACGGCATCGTGCTCCGACCGCAGTTGCTCGGCCGTGAGATCGGCACCGGCGTTGACGCCGGTGCGGAACTCGGTGCCTTCCGAGCGCATCTGCCCGAGCCGCCGGTCCAGCCGGTGCTTTTCCATCTTGAACTCGGGGATGCCGTAGCGCAGGAGCCCGCCGATACGGTCGGCCCGCTCGTAGACCACGACCTCGTGACCGGCACGGGTCAACTGCTGCGCGGCGGCCAGACCGGCCGGTCCCGAGCCGACCACGGCGACCCGCCTGCCGGTGAGCGTGGCCGGCGGCTGCGGCTGCACCCAGCCCTCGTCCCAGGCACG
Organism: Haloactinomyces albus; assembly: GCF_031458135.1. Classification (NCBI taxonomy): domain Bacteria; kingdom Bacillati; phylum Actinomycetota; class Actinomycetes; order Actinopolysporales; family Actinopolysporaceae; genus Haloactinomyces; species Haloactinomyces albus. The sequence goes on from NZ_JAVDXW010000001.1 coordinate 245,716, forward strand.
GTCGATGATCTCGATCTCGACCTGCTTGATGGTCACCGGGTCCGAGTTGATGCCCAGCACGCACGCGGCCTCGCACGGCGCCGGGCACAGCGTGCCGGTGAACTCCGGGAAGTTGTTGGTGGCGTGCAGCCGTTCGATGGCCGACCGCCAGTCCTCCCGCCACACCAGGTCGTTCCACTCCGGGATGAGGTTGCCCAGTGGGCAACCCTGGTGGCAGAACGGGATCCCGCAGTCCATGCAGCGACCCGCCTGCTTTTCCAGGTTGTCGCGGGCGAAGTCGTGATAGACCTCCCGCCAGTCGCTGATGCGGATGTCCACCGGCCGGCGCTGCGGCGTCTGGCGCGGCGTGGTCAGAAAGCCCTTCGGGTCAGCCATGAGCGGCCTCCATGATCGCCTCGTTGACGTCGCGCCCGTCGCGCTCGGCATCGGCCTTCGCGGTGAGCACGCGCTTGAAGTCCTTCGGCATGACCTTGCCGAAACGCCGCAGCGCGGCGTCCCAGTCGGCCAGCAGTGCGCCGGCCACGGTCGATCCCGTCTCGTCGTGGTGCTTGCGCACTTGCTCGGCCAGGAACCGCCGGTCCTCGTCGTCCAACGGGTCCAGGTCGACCATGTCGTGGTTGACCCGCTGCTCGTGCAGGTCCAGGACGTAGGCCACACCGCCGGACATGCCCGCGGCGAAATTCCGCCCGGTGCTGCCCAGCACGATCACCCGGCCTCCGGTCATGTACTCGCAGCCGTGGTCGCCCACGCCCTCGACGACGGCGACGGCACCGGAGTTGCGCACGGCGAACCGTTCGCCCACGACGCCGCGCACGAACATCTCGCCGCCCGTGGCGCCGTACAGCAGCACGTTGCCCGCGATCACGTTGTGCTCGGCGGCGAAGGAGGCCGTCGACTCGGGACGCACCACGATGCGTCCCCCGGACAGCCCCTTGCCGACGTAGTCGTTGGCGTCGCCGAGGAGCCGCAGGGTGATGCCACGGGGCACGAAAGCACCGAACGACTGGCCCGCCGAGCCGGTGAAGGTCACGTCGATGGTGTCGTCGGGCAACCCCTCGCCGCCCCACTGGCGGGTCACCTCGGAGCCGAGCATGGTGCCCACGGTGCGGTTGACGTTGCGCACCGGCATCTCCAGGCGCACCGGCGTGGCATCGGCCAGCGCCCCCTCGCAGAGCTGGATCAGCGTGTTGTCCAGCGCCTTTTCCAACCCGTGGTCCTGGGCGGTGGTGCAGTGGCGCGAGGCCTCCGGAGGGAGCTCCGGCACGTGCAGGATCGGCGAGAAGTCCAGCCCCTGCGTCTTCCAGTGCCGTGCGGCGGAGTCGGTGTCGAGCATGTCGGCGTGGCCGACGGCCTCGGCGATGGACCGGAAACCGAGCGCGGCCAGGTGCTCGCGAACCTCCTGGGCGATGAACTCGAAGAAGTTCACGATGTAGTCGGCCCGGCCGTCGAACTTCGCCCGCAATTCGGGATTCTGGGTGGCCACACCGACCGGGCAGGTGTCCAGGTGGCACACGCGCATCATCACGCAGCCGGAGACCACCAGCGGTGCGGTGGCGAAGCCGAATTCCTCGGCACCCAGCAGCGCGGCGATCATGACGTCGCGACCGGTCTTGAGCTGACCGTCGGTCTGCACCACGATGCGGTCCCGCAGGTTATTGGCCAGCAGCGTCTGCTGCGTCTCGGCCAAGCCCAGCTCCCAGGGCGCACCCGCGTGCTTGATCGACGACAGGGGGGAAGCCCCCGTGCCACCGTCGTGCCCGGAGATCAGCACGACATCGGCGTGAGCCTTGCTCACACCCGCCGCGACCGTGCCCACACCGACCTCGGAGACCAGCTTCACGTGGACCCGCGCCCGGGGGTTGGCGTTCTTCAGGTCGTAGATGAGCTGGGCGATGTCCTCGATGGAGTAGATGTCGTGGTGCGGAGGGGGCGAGATCAGGCCGACACCGGGAGTGGAGTGCCGGGTTCCGGCGATCCACGGGTAGACCTTGTGACCGGGAAGCTGGCCACCTTCGCCCGGCTTGGCCCCCTGGGCCATCTTGATCTGGATGTCGTCGGAGTTGACCAGGTACTCGCTGGTCACGCCGAACCGCCCGCTGGCAGCCTGCTTGATCGCCGAGCGCCGCCAGTCACCGTTGGCGTCCACGGTGAACCGGTCGGCGTCCTCGCCGCCCTCACCGGTGTTGGACTTGCCGCCCAGCCGGTTCATGGCCACGGCCAGGACCTCGTGCATCTCCTGGGAGATCGATCCGTAGGAGATGCCACCGGTGGCGAACCGCTTGACGATCTCGGAGACGGGCTCGACCTCCTCGATCGGGACCGGCTCCCGAGCACCCTCGCGGAAGCCGAGCAGCCCGCGCATGGTCATCAGGTTCTCGGACTGCTCGTCGACGTGGCGGGTGTACTCCTTGAACACCTCGTACTGCCCGCTGCGGGTGGAATGCTGCAGCTTGAACACCGTGTGCGGGTTGAACAGGTGCGGGTCGCCCTCGCGGCGCCACTGGTACTCACCGCCGACGTTGAGCTCCCGGTGGTCGGCCTTGATGCCGTCGACCGGGAAGGTTTTGCGGTGACGCTCGTTGACCTCCTGAGCCAGGGTCTCGAAGTCCGCACCACCGAGGCGGGAGGTCGTCCCCGCGAAGCAGCGCTCGACGACGTCGGCACCGAGCCCGATCGCCTCGAAGATCTGCGCGCCGGTGTAGGAGGCGACCGTGGACACGCCCATCTTGGACATCGTCTTGCGCAAGCCCTTGCCGAGCGCCTTGATGAGGTTGTCGGTGGCCTGCTTGGCCTCCATCCCCGGCAGCAGGCCGCGCTGGACGAGGTCTTCGACACCGGCCATCGCCAGATACGGGTTGACCGCGGCGGCACCGTAGCCGACCAGCAGGGCGATGTGGTGCACCTCGCGGACGTCACCGGCCTCCACGACCAGCCCCACCTGGGTACGGCTCTTCTCCCGCACCAGGTGGTGATGCACGGCTCCGGTCACCATGAGCGACGGGATCGCCGCGTATTCGGCGTCGGCTCCCCGGTCGGAGAGCACGATGATCCGTGCGCCGTCGGCCACGGCCTCGGAGACCTCGCGGCAGATCTCGTCCAGTCGCGCACGCAGCCCGGCGCCGCCCTCGGAGGCCCGGTAGACCATGTGGATGGTCACCGACCGCAGGTCGGGACGGTCGCCGTCGTCGTCGATGTGCACGATCTTGGCGAGCTCGTCGTTGTCGAGCACCGGGAACGGCAGGACCAGCTGGTGGCACGCGGCCGGGTCGGTGGCCAGCAGGTTGTGCTCGGGACCGACGTGCGTGGTCAGCGAGGTCACCAGTTCCTCGCGGATCGAGTCCAACGGCGGATTGGTCACCTGCGCGAACAGCTGGGTGAAGTAGTCGAACAGCTGGCGGGGACGTTCCGACAGCGCCGCCAGCGGCACGTCGTTGCCCATCGAGCCGACCGGCTCGGCGCCCGTGGCCGCCATCGGCTTGAGCAGGACACCGAGCTCCTCCTCGGTGTAGCCGAACAGCTGCTGACGGTGCACCAGCGAGGCGTGCGAGGGAACTTCCCGCTCGCGTTCCGGCAGGTCGTCCAGGTGCAGCAGGCCCTCGTCCAGCCACTGGCGGTACGGGTTCTCGGCGGCGAGTTCCCCCTTGATCTCCTCGTCGTCGAGGATGCGGCCCTGCTCGGTGTCGACCAGGAACATCCGGCCCGGCTGCAACCTGCCCTTGCGCGTCACCCGCGCGGGGTCGATGTCCAGGACCCCGGTCTCGCTCGCCAACACCACGAGACCGTCGTCGGTGACCCAGTAGCGGCCGGGGCGCAGACCGTTGCGGTCCAGCACGGCACCGATCCGGGTGCCGTCGGTGAACGACACCAGAGCCGGACCGTCCCACGGTTCCATCAGGTTGTTGTGGAACTCGTAGAACGCCCGGCGCTGCGGATCCATCTCGGCGTGGTTCTCCCACGCCTCCGGGATCATCATCAACACCGAGTGCGGCAGCGACCGCCCACCGAGATGCAGCAGCTCCAGCACCTCGTCGAGGGAGGCCGAGTCGCTGGCCTCCGGGGTGGCGATCGGGTAGAGCCGCTGCAGGTCCCCCGGGATCAGGTCGGTGTCGAGCATGCTCTCGCGGGTGCGCATCCAGTTGCGGTTACCGCGCATCGTGTTGATCTCGCCGTTGTGGGCGATGTAGCGGTACGGATGCGCCAGCGGCCACGACGGGAAGGTGTTGGTGGAAAACCGCGAGTGCACCAAACCGATCGCACTGACGAACCGCTCGTCGGTGAGATCGAGGAAGAACGCATCGAGCTGCGACTCGGTCAGCATCCCCTTGTAGACCAACGTGCGCGCCGACAGGCTCGGGAAATACACGTCGGCCTCGTGCTCGGCACGCTTGCGCACGCAGAAGGCGCGGCGCTCAAGCCGCATCACCGCGTCCTCGCCGCCTTCCCGGCCGGTCGCGCCGGTTTCGGCTTCGGCCAGGAAGAGCTGGCGGAACCGCGGCATGACCTCGCGCGCGGTCTGTCCCGCACAGGCGGGGTCGGTCGGCAGTTCACGCCAACCGAGCACGCGGAGTCCTTCTTCACCGGCAAGTCGTTCGAGTGTGGCCACCGCGTCCTCGTACGCGGCGTCCTCGGTGGGCAAAAATCCGTTACCCACCGCGTAGGTTCCCGGTTCGGGAATTTCGAACGGAACCACTTCACGCAGGAATTCATCCGGAATCTGCGTCAGAATGCCGACCCCGTCACCGGTGTCCGGATCGGCTCCCTGGGCGCCTCGGTGTTCCAGGTTGCGCAGTGCGGCAAGTGCCTTGTCGACGATCGAGCGATCGCGACGACCCGCCATATCGGCGACGAAAGCGACACCACAGGCGTCGTGATCGTTCGCGGGGTCGTACAGACCCTGGGGCTCGGCGCCGCGTTGCGCCTGATTTCTCACATTCCGGGACACTGGCATCGGCCCCTTCCTCGCCTGAAAACGGACTGCGGGGCTGAGAAAGCCAACTCGCAGTAATCCGTGAGCACCTTTGCGGTACTGACAAAAAACAAGAAGGGTGCGCCGTTGCACTCTCGGTCAGTTCACGGCACTTTACAGACCGAATGCCGCGAAAACAACGCCGCGTAACTTACGTTACATCAGCGAACACATATCCCACTGACTGAAACGGTAGACGCGACAGTGCGCCATGGCAAGGGCCGGCCCGTGTCGACCTTTGCCGACCATGGCCATCCCGGGGTGGCCACGCACACCGAAGCCACGTACCGCTCGACGGCAGGACCGTGAGGTCACTCACCCTTTCCCCGGCCGGGCAGTATCGTCGCCGAGGTGTCGGTTCGGGAACTGGTCGTGCTGGGTACCGCGAGCCAGGTGCCCACACGCGGGCGCAATCACAACGGATACCTGCTGCGCTGGGACGGGGAAGGACTGCTGTTCGACCCGGGAGAAGGAACACAGCGGCAGATGCTGCGAGCCGGGGTGTCCGCCGGCGACATCACCCGGATCTGCCTCACCCACTTTCACGGTGACCACTGCCTCGGAGTTCCGGGAGTCGTGCAGCGGCTCTCGACGGACCGGGTCACCCATCCGGTGTACGCCCACTATCCGGCTTCGGGCGAGCACTTCTTCAAGCGGTTGCGCCACGCCAGTGCCTTCCACGAGACCACCGAACTTCACGAGGAACCGGTCGCCGCCGAGGGACGGGTCGTCTCCGGACCGTTCGGGGAATTGCAGGCCCGGCGGCTCGATCACCGGATCGAATCCTTCGGGTACCGGCTGGTCGAGCCGGACGGTAGGCGGATGGTGCCCGAACTGCTGGCCCGGTTCGGCATCGGCGGGCCGCGGGTCGGCCTGCTCCAGCGCACCGGCACGCTCGACGTCGACGGGCACACCGTGCACCTGGAACAGGTCAGCGAGCCACGCCGGGGCCAGCGTGCCGCCTTCATCATGGACACCCGCCTGTGTGACGCGGTGTACGACCTCGCCGACGGCGCCGACCTGCTGGTGATCGAAGCGACCTATCTCGACGAGGACGCCGCGCTCGCCACCGAGCACTTCCACCTCACCGCCGCGCAGGCGGGTCGGGTGGCCGCCGAGTGCGGCGTGCGACTGCTCGTGCTCACCCACTTCTCCCAGCGGTATTCCCAGGTGGAGCGCTTCCGCGAGGAGGCCGCCGAGCAGTTCGACGGTGAGATCGTCCTCGCCGAGGACCTCGTGCGAGTGCCGGTGCCCCGGCGGCGCTGAAGATTCACCGCGTCGTCGAAAACCACCGGCGCTGCCGGACTTCAACGGTGCAGCGGTACCGGATGGGTGCGCGACGATGCGGGATCTCGGTCGGTCGGCGAGGCTGGGATGCACCCGGTGCACCCCGGTTTTTCCGGCGAGAGGTGAGGTTCGCGATGAGTGCCGCCGAGCTGGAGTTCCACTTCGATCCCGTCTGCCCGTTCTGCTGGGTGACCTCCCGGTGGGTGTGCGAGGTGGCGCGGCAGCGTCCCCTGCAGGTCACCTGGCGGCCGCTGGCACTGCGCATCCTCAACGAGCCGATCGGCTACGAGAATCGCCCGGCCGAGTATCCCGACGCCCACCAGCGCGGGCTGGAGATGCTGCGCGTGGTGGACGCGGCCCGGGAGACCTACGGCAGCGCACCTCTCGGTGAGCTGTACACGGCGATGGGCCAAGCCGTGTGGGATCGGCCCGCACCGCAGGAAACCACGTTCGAGGCCGTGCTGTCGGAAACCGCCCGAGGTCGCGATCTGGCACCCATCCTGTCCCGTGTCGGCATGAGTGAACAACTCGCCGAGGCCGCCGATGACACCGGCCGGGACGCGACGTTGCGGGCCGAAACCCGGCAGGCCGTGGAACGCGCAGGCGGCGGAGTGGGCACCCCGATCCTGTCCTTCGCTCCGCCCGACGGCCCCGCTTTCTTCGGACCCGTCATCGACACGTCACCGGAAGGCGACGAGGCACTGCGGCTGTGGGATGCGGTCACCACCCTGGCCCACTGGCCGGCCTTCGCCAAGCTCAAACGAGGTCTCCGGTCGTTTCCGCGCACTCCGCTCAGCTCCCACCTGGCAGGCGAATCCACTCGGGTGCGGTGATCCGGCGGCAGCATGCGGGCACACCGCCTCTCTCGTGCGCGTGTTGAAGCGGCGACACGGAGTTACCCTAACTCCGGCACCTCTTCCGCTGCTGATCGGAGGGCTGACGTGGTCCGGCCGGAGCATTGTGACTACTCCTTCGTGGACACCAGGGTCGCTGAGCTCTGACATGGCCGCCGCACCTGATTTCCGCCCGGAGGTCCTGCGGGAGTACGCGTTGCTCGCCGACGGGGAACGAGGCGCGCTGATCGGCCCGCGCGGTGACATCGTCTGGATGTGTGCCCCGCGCTGGGACTCCGACGCGGTGTTCTCCACCCTGATCGGAGGTGCAGGCGCCTACGCGGTCAGCCCGGCCGACCCCTGGTACGTCTGGGGCGGCTACTACGAGGAGGCAACGCTGATCTGGCACTCCCGGTGGATGACCTCCTCCGGGGCGATCGAGTGCCGGGAGGCCCTGGCGTTTCCCGGTGATCCGCACACCGCCGTCGTCCTGCGCCGCGTGCAGGCCGTCGACGGTCCGGCCGAGGTGCGGGTGCTGCTCGACCCGCGAGGTGGCTTCGGGCGTCAGTCGCTGAGCCGACTGTCCTGCGACGACGGCGTCTGGACCGGCAGGGTCGGCCCGCTGTATCTACGGTGGTCGGGCGCGGGGACCGCCAGGGAGGACGGCGGTGTCCTCACGTGCACGCTGACCGTCCCGGACAGCTCGTATCACGATCTGGTGCTGGAGCTCTCCGACCGGCCTCTGTCGCCGCATCCGATGACTGCACCGCAAGCCTGGGAAGCCACCGAGCATCACTGGCGACGCAGCGTGCCCGAACTGGGAGCGACGATCGGCAGACGGGACGCGCAGCACGCCTACGCCGTACTGCGCGGATTGACCAGTACCAGCGGCGGGATGGTCGCCGCCGTGACCACCTCACTTCCCGAACGAGCCGAGGCAGGCCGCAACTACGACTACCGATACACCTGGATCCGCGATCAGTGCTATGCGGCTCAGGCCGTGGCCGCCGATGGCCCCCACCCGTTGCTCGACGATGCCGTGGCTTTCATCGCCGAACGGGTCCTCGACGACGGGCCGTCGTTGCGCCCGGCCTACACGGTGACCGGAGGTCAGGTGCCCGACATGCACAAGCTGCCGCACGTGCGCGGCTATCCGGGTGGTGGCAACCGAGCAGGCAACGGGATCAACGACCAGTTCCAGCTCGACGCGTTCGGGGAAGCGCTGCTGCTGTTCGCCGCCGCAGCACGCCACGACCGGCTCGGCACCGAGCACTGGCGAGCCGTGGAAACCACGGTGGATGCGATCGGGAAACGCCGGGATGAACCCGACACCGGAGTGTGGGAACTCGATGCCGAGCACTGGGCGCACTCTCGGTTGATCTGTGCCGCCGGGCTGCGTGCCGTCGCCAAAGCCGGTGCGACCACGGCCCAGGCCGCATCGTGGACCGCACTGGCCGATGCCATCGTCGCCGAGACCACGCGGGATTGCCTGCACCCCTCCGGACGCTGGCAACGCAGCCCGAGTGATACCGAAGTCGACGCCGCGCTCCTGCTACCCGCCCTCCGCGGAGCCGTGCCCGCCGACGATCCCCGCAGCGTGGCCACGCTCGACGCCGTACGCGAGGAGCTGACCCAGGACGGTTACGTCTACCGGTTCCGGCACGACCAGCGCCCGCTGTACGAGGCCGAGGGGGCCTTCCTGCTCTGCGGATTCTTCACCGCACTGGCCACCCACCAGCAGGGCTGGGAAATCGAGGCCAGAGCGTGGTTCGAACGCAACCGGGCTGCCTGCGGCCCCGCAGGCCTGTACTCCGAGGAATACGACGTCAACCAGCGTCAGCTGCGGGGAAACATTCCACAGGCGTTCGTGCACGCGCTCATGCTCGAAGCGGCATGCCGACTCGCCCGCCCGGGAACATCCTGAGTGGAGTGTCCCGAGCGCCGCTACCGGGTACTGCCCCGTCGCGGGAGACGTTCGCACGGCGGGACAAGCGCGAGCAACACGAGGAAGGGGTGGGCATGACTTCGACAGCGAATTCCACGGAAAGCTCCGAAGTGGCCGTGGTGACCGGCGGCACGGCGGGCGTCGGCCGTGCGATCGTCCGGGAGCTCGCCGCCCGCGGCTACGACGTGGCGATCCTGGCTCGCGGACGAGCCGGCCTCGACGGTGCGGTCGGAGACGTCGAGAACGCGGGAAGGAGGGCCCTGCCGATCCCGACCGACGTCGCCGAGTACGACGCGGTGCAGCAGGCCGCCACGCAGGTCGAGGACATGCTCGGCGAGATCGGCGTGTGGATCAACGTGGCCTTCGCCGGCTCCCTGGCCTTCTCCTGGGACACCGGCATGGCGGAGTTCCGGCGGGTCACCGAGGTCAGCTACTACGGCCAGGTGCACGGCACGCTGGCCGCGCTGGAGCGGATGCGTCCCCGTGACCGGGGAGTCATCGTCAATATCGGCTCGGCCATGGCATATCGCTCGATCCCGCTGCAGGTTGCCTACTGTGGAGCGAAGCACGCGGTGAAGGGGTTCACCGAGTCAGTGCTCACCGAGCTGGTGCACGACAAGAGCAGCGTCAAGCTGTGCATGGTGCAACTACCGGGGTTGAACACCCCGCAGTTCAACTGGAACGCCTCGAAGATGCCGCGCCATCCGATGCCCGTCCCGCCGATCTTCCAGCCCGAGCTCGCGGCCAAGGCCGTCGCGTTCCTCGCCGAGCATCCCCGGCGGAACATGTGGGTGGGGGTGGCCACCGCCTACACGGTGCTCGGCGAGCGACTCGCTCCCAAGGTGCTCGACCTCTTCCTCGGCCGTACCGGAGTGAACTCGCAGCAGACCAGCGCCGACCTTCCCCGCTGGGGTGAGAACCTGTTCCACCCGCAGGACGAGCACGCCGATCGCGGAGCCCACGGGGACTTCGACGACCAGGCCCACTCCCGGGACCCGGTGCTGTGGCTGTCGATGCACCGGCGAGCCATCCTGACCGCAATGGCTGCTTTCACGGGCACCTGCTCGGCACTGGCCGCCCGGTACGGTCGCAAGCGGGGCTGAGCCGCTTCCGATGGGAAGCGGACGATGCGATCGCAGTAGCTACCGAATACCCCAGTGTGCTGTGCTGCTGAATATGACCGAGGACGACAACGACCAGGGTCATGACGCATCGGAGCGCTCCGAACAGGGAAATTCCGAATCCGGCCTACGGGCTGATCAACGGGGCCAGCGGCCCGGCGGCCGCGTGGGAGACGATGGCTTTCGCTCTCGGTGCGGCGATCGCTTTTGTTCTGGTCGGACTGGTTTTCGTGATGCTCTTCCAGGAAGGCAGCCTCGGAGAGGGTGGTCAGGTCGAGACGATGAGCGGTGCCATCGATCTACTGTCCATCATCGTTGCCGTGGCTGTGGCCTACGGCCTGTCCCGGATCCCCGGCTTCTTCGGCTGGCCGCTGACCGCGCTGGGCACGGTGATCACCTATCTGCTGGTCGGTGGTCTCGACGTTCTGCTCGCCCGTAGCGCCGCGAGCCACCCGTCGTACGGGCGAGAGCAGTAAGGCGTACGCCGGCTGCGGGCGAGTCGGCGGGAACCCCGCAGGCCCACCGAGCCACAAAAGCAAGAATTGCTGATGCATTTATTTCGAGCAATATCCCGGCACTCAATATAATTCTCCCCAAAAGTGCACAGCTCTCCCGAGATCATGCGGCCAACACGCATCGTCGCAGCTCAGCGATCCCGCTTCCGCCCATTGCATGAACGTCGAAAAATCGACTCTCCCCCTCTTGCCAAGCAGTTCTCACGTTCGCTACGCTGCTCGGCATCCGATCGCATTCGACGGCAGAGTCGAGTTTCGGATTCAATCCGAACGAACATCTCCGAACATACGCGATTACCACCAACCAGTATTCAAAGGACTACGGTAGCGTCGGCACGAAAAACAGCTCTCCCGCTCTCATTCCGAAGGGAACCACCATGACTCTCGTCCACCATCGGCAGCATTCCGGCGGCGAGCACAGCAGTGACCTGCGCGTGGTGCACGACGCCGAGGATGTGCGCCACCTCGTGCACGACCTCTTCGATCCGCTGCGCGAGCATCCGACCGTGGTCGTCTCTCCGAGCGGAGCGGGCACGCCGCTGATCGATCCACATCGACTATGTCGGCTCGTCTCCCCGACCGCCGAGGTCGTTCTCGTGGACAATCCGCGGATCTGCTACACACTGTCCGACGAGCTCCCCGAGCCACTCCTGGTCTACGGTGGTGCGCTGCGGGTATTCCATCCCGGTACAGGTCACCGCGACGCCTTCACGGACCACCCCTTGATCCGGACCGACCGCCTCGGTCCGGAGGGAGCGATCGCGAAAGCTGCCCGGGCTCTCGGGGTCCCGCTTCCGGACGACTCTCCCCACGCGGACAGCACCGAAGCCGATCTCGCCTCCCGACTGGCCGACGAACAGACCGCACATGCCCGCACCATCACCGAGCTGAATGCCCTCCGAGAACAGTTCGCCACCGTGTCCGGGGAGCGGGACGCCGCCCGCAGCCAAGCACGGAATCTGGACCAGCAACTGCGGCAGCTCCGCACCGAGATCGAGCAATACCGCCGGGTGTACACGGATCCCGAACAGCAGTTCCGCCACGAGGCCTGGCTGACGTGGTTGCACACCTCCACCGAGGACGACCGGAGCAGGTGGCCACTGCGCGAATACCACCTCGGCCACGAGTTTCTCGCCTCTCTCCAAGCGCAGGAGCTGGTCGACCGGGAGAGGATCATGCGGGCCTGCGTCGACGTCATCACCGGCCGCGCACCGGAGAGGGACGGCAGGCAGGTACACCGACTCCGCACACACTCCTCCGGCGCCGCTCCCGCCCACATCCGCGCCGACGGCGCCATGGCGTGGCGCTGCGCCATCCAGCGCAACACCCCAGCCGCTGCCCGGCTGACCTGGTGGGAAAAGAACAACATCGTCGAACTGAGCCAGGTGGCACCCCACGACGACTACCAACCTCGCTGACACCGCCACGAGCAGCAGGACCCCGCGCCCGAGCACAACCCTCGCGGTCGGCCGCCCCTCGCGCGGACGCTGTGGTCACTCGAAGGGCGGACAGTGCTCATCTCGATGGTCACCAGGAGATATACGCGGGGACACGTGATTGGGCACCCGCACCCCGCAGCACGACGTCGTTGGCGGCTGCGAGATGCGGGTCGGCACGGTGCCGGGTCGGGGTTGCGGCACCCGCGCCGGGTCAGGGCTATGTCACGACACTCGGCGTGTCGGCGCAGGAATTGCAGTTTCGCGCGAAACTGCACAAACACAGCAGCGCCAGGGCCGTGTCCAGGCAGGGGCGCCGCCGAGTCGCGACGTCGTCCTCATCGTCGGGATCGCTGTGCGGCCAGTCGATGTCCGGATCGCGCTCGGGCGGGTCGATGCGCGCGGACACTCGCGGGCGGTGCGGCTTGCCGCTGTGGCCGATGACCTGGGTACACGGTGGACACACCGTGCGCCGCCCCTCCTGCGGTGGGTCCACACCGAGTCTGCGGTGGACCGGGCCGGACAACCGGTGCCCGCAGGCCGCCACCGGTCGCTGCCCCGCCTGTGGAGTCGGTACGGCATGCCAGGCCGACTCGTGTATTCCGGCCATCCACACTCCCGTCCAGGACACCGCCAGGGCGTTCACGCTTTTCCCCGACTTCGCGAGGCACGCACACTCCGGTGCTCTCCCGATTCGCGAGGCTCGTCCGGGCCCAGGTCCTCCTGGCGAGGCCAGGCCAGCACCATCCCGAGTCCGGTCAACACCGCGATGCCGGCCAGGAAGATCATCATTTCCATGTCGTGCTCCGTTGCTGCTGGTCACGGCCGTGCGGCGGTACATCGCGGCGTGGGGATGGCATGTCGGTGGCCTCGGCCAGGCCCGCACACACCGCACAGCGGGGATAATCGGTCGGCGTTCGGGACGGATCTGCCGGGATCACGGCCACCCCGCAGGCACCGTTGCCGTGCTTGCTGAACACCAAATGCGCATCCGGTTCCCGGCGATCACGGGCCGGGAACCACCCGGCCCGGCCGCGTGGGCTCATCCGGGCAACCCGCCCTCGCCGTGCTCATCCACCAAGCGCCGTGCGGTCCCGCCCCGCTCGGCGGCGGCCAGCCGTTGCACGCAGGCCAGGCACGGCATCCCACCGGCCGTGTCTTCCATCCGGCCCGGTGCGAACCGCTGCCCGCAGGCCGAGGCCAGCAGGCCTTGTGCCGTCGGCAGCACCACATGCACGCACCGCTGCGACTCGCCGACCTCACCGGCGCGGTAGCGCACATGCCGCACCACCGAATCCGGATCGATTCGGTCAGCGGAAATCCACTCCGGGGTACCGGAGCACTCCGAGTCAGGAGATAGCATCAACATCGCCTTTCAGTAGGGAAACCGGTGAAAGGGCCCTCCCCGCGTGCGCCGCCAAGCTCAGCGCGGGGAGGTTTTTACTTTCGATGGCTCTTCAGTCGCCTGCTCAGCAGGCGTGGGCGTAGTCGCTCTGATCAAGACCTGCCTTGTCGGTCCACTCGCATCACCCACCTCAGCTACTTCCGTTGATCTGTACCCATAGTCCACTGTAAATTTCATAAACGCAATCCATAGTGGATCACTCTTTCGGTTACACACTCGATTGGAGCAGTGCCATGGAACTGTCGACAGGTAGTCTTCCCAACAACAACGAGGGTGATCAGGAGAAACGCATGACCGAACGCATCAGTCCCACGGTCCGGCTGCGCAAACTGGTGCGCCGCTTGCGTACCTGGCGTGATCGCGCCGGGATGCGTCAGGATGACGTCGGCACGGTGCTGGGATGGAGCACAGCCAAAGTCAGCAGATACGAGAATGCCGAGCAGATCCCCGGACCTGCGGAGATCATCGCCCTGGCCACCATCTACGGTGTGCCCGATCAAGAGCGTGACCAGTACATGGCCCTCGCCGTTCAAGCGCGGCAGAAAGGCTGGTGGCAGCGCTACGGCAGCGAAACCTTGGCTTCCAACTTCCACGAATACGTGGGATTGGAATCCGAAGCCAGCCACGTCCGCGAATACACCACGGACCTGATCCCGGGATTGCTGCAGACCGAGCGCTACGCGACCGCGCTGACGCAGGCATGGCTACCGAAGGTGGACAGCTCCGTGGCAGCAGAGCGAGCCAGTCTTCGCGCCCAGCGCCAGCAAGGGCTGCACGAGAGCGAGCCGCTGCAACTCAGCACCGTCATCGGGGAAGCAGCATTGCGTCAGGAGGTCGGCGGCCCCGAGGTGATGCGCGAGCAGCTTCAACACCTCGCCGCAATGGCCGAACTCCCACACGTCACCATCCAGGTGCTCCCCTTCTCCGCCGGTGCCGTGCCCGCCCTGGGGGTCCCCTTCATCCTCCTGAGCTTCCCAGACCCCGAAGACCCGGATGTGCCCTTCGCGGACTACTTGACCGGATGTGTCTACGTGGAAGATGAGGACGAAGTCACGTCGTATAGCCTGAACTACAGTGCTCTGGAGAACGACAGGGCGCTGGATCCGGCAGCCTCGCTGACACTGATCAGCAAGCTCGCCGAGCAGCTATGAGTACGACGAGGGAGCGATCATGCCCGCCCCAGACTTCAGCCAGGCTCGCTGGTACAAGAGCAGCCGCAGCAATGGCGGCGGCTCGGCGTGCGTGACCGTGGCGCACGTGCCAGGCGCGACAGGCGTTGCCGACACCAAGCTCGGGCAGACGAGCCCGGTCCTACCGTTCAGCTCGACTGCCTGGGCCGCGTTTACCGACGCCCTCAAGTCCGGCCGCCTCGACGGCTGACGGTACGTACTGTGAGCCTCGCACGACTTTTCCTCCGGCAGGCGGGGCTCACTGCTACGGCTTCGCTGTTCGTGCGTTGTCGGCGCTGGTTAAGCGCCTTTTCAACGGAAGTAAGCGTCCGCCTAAACCGAAGCTATTTTGCAGGATGGTGTATTATTCTTCCTGGTCATCAAGTGTGCTCCCCGCGCATGCGGGGATGATCCCTCGAGCCAGCCATCCGCACGATTCCGCCCCGGGTGCTCCCCGCGCATGCGGGGATGATCCGTCGCATAATCTTTCATCCTCCCATTGCTACGCGTGCTCCCCGCGCATGCGGGGATGATCCCAGTGGTGTCGGGTCGGTGATGTACGATGTGGTGTGCTCCCCGCGCATGCGGGGATGATCCGCAGAACGACGGCTCGTCGACCCCGCACGCGATGTGCTCCCCGCGCATGCGGGGATGATCCCACAATGGGTGCTACGGTGTCCGTAGTGAATGCGTGCTCCCCGCGCATGCGGGGATGATCCCTCCTCGCCTGCTGCGCGCAGGATGGCGACCTCGTGCTCCCCGCGCATGCGGGGATGATCCTCCTGGCGTTCGGTTTCACGTGATTCCGGAGACGTGCTCCCCGCGCATGCGGGGATGATCCTCGATCAGCCTGGAGGAGCAGGAGCGGGCCGGGGTGCTCCCCGCGCATGCGGGGATGATCCCACAATGGGTGCTACGGTGTCCGTAGTGAATGCGTGCTCCCCGCGCATGCGGGGATGATCCCTCCTCGCCTGCTGCGCGCAGGATGGCGACCTCGTGCTCCCCGCGCATGCGGGGATGATCCTCCTGGCGTTCGGTTTCACGTGATTCCGGAGACGTGCTCCCCGCGCATGCGGGGATGATCCTCGATCAGCCTGGAGGAGCAGGAGCGGGCCGGGGTGCTCCCCGCGCATGCGGGGATGATCCCGGATGGCTGACGCCGCCGGCAGGCGCGGCATGGTGCTCCCCGCGCATGCGGGGATGATCCCACACCTACGTGGAGCGCACACGTGCGCGGAGAGTGCTCCCCGCGCATGCGGGGATGATCCGGCCCTCGGCGAGCGGTTCGGGCGCGGCGAGTCGTGCTCCCCGCGCATGCGGGGATGATCCCACCCTCGATGCCTTGTCGCGACCGAGGACGGTGTGCTCCCCGCGCATGCGGGGATGATCCCCGGCCTGGCGTGCAGCGCTGCTTGGAGATGATGTGCTCCCCGCGCATGCGGGGATGATCCCAGCACCTACGCCGTAGCCCGCGCTGAGATCGGGTGCTCCCCGCGCATGCGGGGATGATCCGCAAGTATAAGCAAATAGGCAAGCAAGTAGAGGGTGCTCCCCGCGCATGCGGGGATGATCCCCGCCGACGACCACATCTCGGCAGGTGCCGCATGTGCTCCCCGCGCATGCGGGGATGATCCTCCAGTGTTGGTGCCGTGCCCTGCACGTGATCGGTGCTCCCCGCGCATGCGGGGATGATCCGACGCCCCAGGTCCGGAAAGCGCCCGGACCTGGGTGCTCCCCGCGCATGCGGGGATGATCCCTCCCGGAGCGCCCGGCACCCGGCTACTACCTCGTGCTCCCCGCGCATGCGGGGATGATCCGTACTTCACCGCGGAGTCTCCGGACGCGTGTCCGTGCTCCCCGCGCATGCGGGGATGATCCGACCGTCCTGTACTGCGACGCCGAGCACTGCACGTGCTCCCCGCGCATGCGGGGATGATCCGTTCCTTGGTACGCCGGAGCAGGTCGTTACCGGGTGCTCCCCGCGCATGCGGGGATGATCCTGCAGCTCAACCGGCTCGCTGCCGAGCGAGTGCGTGCTCCCCGCGCATGCGGGGATGATCCTCCGCTGGAGTCGATCGTGTCGTATTGCGGGATGTGCTCCCCGCGCATGCGGGGATGATCCCGAACCCTGGCGGCTCAGGGTCCGGGTGCTTGGGTGCTCCCCGCGCATGCGGGGATGATCCCTCGACGCGATATCGCCCAGTGGTGGGGATCAGGTGCTCCCCGCGCATGCGGGGATGATCCGTGGGCTTGCATCTGCCTGGTTTTCCCCCTCCCGTGCTCCCCGCGCATGCGGGGATGATCCGCATCCGCGCGAGCCTGTTCCTCATTCCATCCGGTGCTCCCCGCGCATGCGGGGATGATCCCGGGTCGGGGTGGTACTCGCCGGATCAGCGTCCGTGCTCCCCGCGCATGCGGGGATGATCCCGCACCATCACGCCCGGCGATATCGTCGCCCACGTGCTCCCCGCGCATGCGGGGGTGATCCGCACGGCATGCCCCGCGTGGCGTGGGGCGATGTGTGCTCCCCGCGCATGCGGGGATGATCCCTCGACTGGGCTGGAGTTCTCCAAGATTCCCTGGTGCTCCCCGCACATGCGGGGATAAGCCGCTGCTTCATCACTCGTCGGGGTGCGAGAGATTCCAGTTTCAAGTAAAACTTCACCGCCGAGACCCAAGTCAGCGCACGCGGTACTGCTCCAGGTCGGCGTCCTTGACGTCCAGCCCGAGGCCGGGACGGGAGCGGTCCGGGCGCAGCAGGCCGTCGGGTTCGGGCTCCAGTATTCCGTCGAAGGCGATCCGCTCGATGCGGACGTGATCGTGGAAGTACTCCAGGTGCCGCAGGTGCCACACGGCGGTGCCCACCTGGGCGCTGACCTGCGGTGCACAGTGCAGCGAGAGATCCATGGTGCGCGCGTCGCACAGTGCGGCCACCCGCAGCAGCCCGCTGATGCCCAGGCACCGGGTAACGTCGGCCTGCAGGCAGTCGACCGCGCCGGCGTTGAGCATGTGGTGGAAGTAGGGCAGGTGGTAGCCGTACTCGCCCGCGGCGATGTCCATGCCCGCCGGTCCCCGATCCCGCAGCAGCCGTAGTCCTTCCAGGTCGTCGGAGCTGACCGGTTCCTCCAGCCAGCTCACACCGAAGTCGGCGAAGACCCGGGCCCATCCCGCGGCGTCCTTGCGGGCGTAGGCACCGTTGGCGTCGACGAACAGGCTCGGCCCCTCGCCGATGGCGAGCCGGGCAGCGCTCAACCTGCCCCGGTCGGCGCTCGGATCGCGGCCGACCTTCATCTTCACCCGGTAGATGCCCGCCTCGACCCACCCGGCCAGCTGCCTGCCGAGGGTGTCGTTGTCGTAGGAGGTGAAGCCGCCGCTGCCGTAGATCGGTGTGGCCGCGTGGATGGCCCCGAGGGCGATCGTCAACGGCAGGTCGAGGAGCCGCGCATGCAGATCCCACAGCGCGATGTCGACGGCCGAGATCGCCTCGGCCACCACTCCGGGCTTGCCGAGGTTGCGCACGGCGTGCTGCATCGCCTGCCACGATTCCTGCGGAGTCAGCGCGTCCCTGCCGATGACCACAGAGGAGAGTTTGCTGTCGACCACGGTGGCCGCCGACGGCCCGGCATAGGTGTAACCGACCCCGGTCCGGTCGGCGGCGTGCGCCCGGACCAGCACCAGCGTCGTGGAGTCCCAGGCCAGGGTCCCGTCGGATTCGGGTGCGTCGGTGGGGATCTCGTAGGCCGAGACGTCGATGCGTTCGATCGGGACCGTCTCCGTCGCTCTGGTCGTCACGGCCGGGGCATACCACAGACGCCGGGAGTGTATGCCTGCTGTTCGTTTCGCAGGCGTCGGCCACGGGTAGTACCGGATCAACACCCGTCAGTTACTTCCGGGAGGCCCGCTCATGCCGCAGACCGCCGACTTCATCCTCGACCGCCTCCGCCAATGGAACATCCACCGCATCTTCGGCTACCCCGGCGACGGGATCAATTCCCTGCTGGGGGCACTCGACCGAGCCGACGGCGACCCGGAGCTGATCCAGCCGCGCCACGAGGAGATGGGCGCGTTCATGGCCACCGCGCACGCCAAGTTCACCGGGGAGATCGGCTGCTGCCTGGCCACCTCCGGCGGCGGCACGATCCACCTGCTCAACGGGCTCTACGACGCCAAGCTGGATCACCAGCCCGTCGTGGCCATCGTCGGCCAGCAGAAGCGGATCGCCCTGGGCAGCGCCTACCAGCAGGAGATCGACCCCAACACGCTGTACAAGGACGTCTCCGAATTCGTGCAGACCTGCATGCATCCCGCGCAGGCCCGCCAGTTGATCGATCGCGCGTGCAAGGTCGCGTTGACCAACCGTACCGTCGCGACGATCATCGTTCCGGAAGACGTCGCGATGGAGGAAGCGCAGCCGTCGCCACCGCGCGAGCACGGCGCCGTCTACACCACCGCGGGCCGCACCGAGTCGCGGACCATTCCCGAGCAGAGTGAGCTGCGCAAGGCCGCCGAAGTCCTCAACGAGGGGGAGAAGGTGGGCATCCTGGTCGGGCAGGGTGCTGCCAAGGCGGCCGACGAGGTCGTCGAGGTCGCCGAGCTGCTCGGAGCGGGCGTGGCCAAGACCTCCCTCGGCCGGGAGGTGCTCCCGGACGATCTGCCCTACGTCACCGGGCCGATCGGGTTGCTCGGCTCGACGGCGAGTCACGAGATGGTGATGAACGCCGACACGCTGCTGTTCATCGGAACCAGCTTCCCGTACGCGGAGTGGTTGCCGCCCGAAGGGCAGTGCAAGGGCGTGGAGATCGACATCGACGGGCGGATGATCGGTGTTCGCTACCCGATGGACGCACAGCTCGTGGGCGATTCCCGGGACACCCTGCAGGAACTGATCCCGATGCTGCAGCGCAAACAGGACCGGTCCTGGCGGGAGAAGATCGAATCCGAGGTCGACGAATGGTGGCGGGTGCTCGACGATCGCGCCCATGACGAGGCCGATCCGCTCAACCCCGAGCTGGTGGTCCACGAGCTGTCCAAGCGGCTTCCGGACGACTGCGTCATCACCACCGATGCCGGATCGGTCGCCAACTGGTGGTCGCGACACCTCAAACTGCGCAAGGGGATGTCGGCGTCCCTGGCCGGGAACCTCGCCACGATGGGGCCGGGCACTCCGTATGCCATCAGCGCCAAGTTCGCCTTCCCGGACCGCCCCGCCATCGCGCTGGTCGGCGACGGCGTGTTCCAGATGAACGGGATGCTCGAATTGATCACCGTCAAGGGTTATCTGGACCGGATGAGTCGTTCCCCGTTGATTTTCTGCGTGTTCAACAACCGGGACCTCAACCAGGTCACCTGGGAGCAGCGGGCGATGGGCGGGGAACGCAAGTTCCCGGGCTCGCAGAACATTCCCGACGTGCCCTACGCCGAGTGGGCGAGACTTCTGGGATTCACCGGGATCCGGTGCGACAGCCCGGACGATCTCGGAGCGGCGTGGGACGAGGCACTGGCCGCGAACGGCCCCGTCGTGTTCGAGGTCGTCGTCGACAGCGAGATCCCGCCGATCCCGCCGCACATCAAGAAGATGCAGGCCCAGAAAGTGGCCAAGGCACTGCGCGAGGGCGACCCGCAGACGTGGGGCATCGTCGCCAAGGGCGCCAAGCAGAAGGCGCACGAGTTCACCGAGTCGGTCAAGGAAGCAATGCCGGGACGGGAGCGCTGATGGTGGCCGAGCAGGTCACCGTTCCGGCTCATCCGGATACCCGCTTCTCCACCGGGATGGCCGCCGCCGAGACGGTCAACGTCAAAGGACTCGAAGCGCACCTGCGGCGGCACCTCCGGGGGGAGGTGCGCTTCGACACCGCTTCGAAGGCGCTGTATGCCAGCGATGCGTCGAACTACCGGCAGGTCCCGCTCGGCGTGGTGCTTCCCGCGACGCTCGACGACGTGGTCGCTGCGACCGTGGCCTGTCATCGCTACGGGGCGCCGTTGCTGTGTCGCGGGGGTGGGACGAGCCTGTCCGGGGAGACGGTCAACGTCGCCGTCGTGCTCGACTTCTCCAAGTACCTGACCGGTACCGGTGAGGTCGATCCCGACCGGCGGCGGGTCACGGCTCAGCCCGGGGCGATCAACGAGCAGGTCAACCGGATCACCGGCGAGTACAACCTGGTCTTCGGGCCCGACCCCTCGACGCACTCGCGGTGCACGATCGGCGGCAATGTCGGCAACAACTCCTGCGGTATCCATTCGGTGCAGTCCCACTTCCACGGCCCCGGCCCCCGCACCTCCGACAATGTGCACGCTCTCGAAGTGGTCACCTACGACGGAGAGCGGTTCTGGACGGGGGTCGACGAGGAGGCGGATCTCGATCGCATCATCGCCGAGGGCGGGCGCAAGGGTGAGATCTACGCCGAGCTGCGCGCTCTCCGGGACCGCTACGCCGAGGACATCCGAGCGGGGTTTCCCTCGGTGGAGACGATGCCCCGGCGGGTCTCGGGCTACAACCTCGACGAGCTCCTACCGGAGAAGGGGTTCAACGTCGCCCGCGCGCTGGTCGGCACGGAAGGAACCTGTGCTACCGCGCTGAGCACGACTCTCCTGCTCACCCCGGCGATGCCGGAGCGCACCACGGTCATCGTGGAGTATGCGGACATCGTCGAGGCAGCCGAGCACGTGGTGCGGGTCCGGGAATGGAAGCCGATCGGTCTGGAAGCGATCGATTCCCGGCTCGTCCAGGATCAGCAGCAGGAGGGGATCAACCTCGAAGGCCTGCACGAGCTGCCCCGGCTGGGAGGCAACCACGCGTGGCTGATGGTGCAGTTCGGCGCCGATTCGCAGGAAGAGTCGGTAGAGCGCGCCGAGCAGTTCGTCGAGTGGCTGCGTAGCGAACTCGGCTACGACGACGACCGGATCGTCATCTCCAAGAGCGTGCAGGAGGGCGGCAACAGTCAGACCCTGTGGAACATCCGGGAGAGCGGCCTGGGCTCCACGGCGTTTCCCCCGGGGGACAAGGACCACTGGCCCGGTTGGGAGGATTCCGCGGTTCCGCCCGAACATCTCGGTGACTACGTGCGGGACCTGCGAAGCCTCTACGGCAAGTACGACCTGCGCGGCGCCATGTACGGCCACTTCGGTGAGGGCTGCATTCACTCCCGGATCAACTTCGATCTGCGCAGCGCCGAGGGGCTGCGCACCTACCGGGCCTTCATGGAGGAAGCCGCCGATCTCGTCGCCGCCTACGGCGGATCGCTCTCCGGGGAGCACGGTGACGGCCAGCAGCGCGCCGAGCTGCTGAGCAAGCAGTACGGACCCCGCCTGCTCGAGGCGATGCGGGAGTTCAAGGGAATTTGGGATCCGGACTGGAAGATGAATCCGGGCAAGGTCGTCGATGCCTATCGCTTCGACGAGAACCTGCGCCTGGGCACCGACTACAACCCGCAGCGTCCGGAGGTCAAGCTCGCCTACCCGCAGGACGGGGGCGACTTCGCACACGCCGCGTTGCGGTGCGTGGGGATCGGTACCTGTCGCCAGCCGGAAGCCGAGAGCACCATGTGCCCCAGCTATCAGGTGACCCGCGAGGAGAAGCACACCACCCGTGGGCGGGCTCGGCTGCTGTTCGAGATGCTGCAGGGCGAGGTGATCACCGACGGCTGGCAGTCCCAGGAGGTCTCCGAGTCGCTGGACCTGTGCCTGGCGTGCAAGGGCTGCACGAGCGACTGCCCGGTGGGTGTGGACATGCCCTCCTACAAGGCGGAGTTTCGCTACCACCACTATCGCTCGATGCGCCGTTGGCGTCCACGCCATGCCTACGCGTTCGGGTTCATCGACCAGGCATCGCGGCTTGCCACGCGGATGCCGGAACTGGTCAACGCGGCCACGCAGACTCCGCTGCTGCGGTCGCTGGTGAAGTGGGCCGGTGGCATCGATCAGCAGCGCGAGTTGCCGACGTTCGCCCCGGTCACGTTGCAGCGGTGGTTCGCCGAGCGGGGCGGGACGGCCAATCCGTACGGGCGTCGTGTGGTGCTGTTTCCCGACACGTTCAACAATCATCTGCACACCGATGTCGGAGTGGCCTGCGTCGAGGCGCTGGAAGCGGCGGGCTGGCAGGTCGTCCTGCCCGACCGGCACGTCTGCTGCGGGCGGCCGCTCTACGACTACGGTTTTCTCGACATGGCCGAGCGCTATCTGCGTCGCGTCCTGGACGTGCTGCGTGCCGACATCCGGGCAGGCACCCCTGTGGTGGGCATGGAGCCCAGCTGTCTGGCGGTGTTCAAGGACGAGTTGGTCAAGATGCTGCCGCACGATGACGACGCCCGTCGTCTGGCGGCCCATTCCTACCACTTCGCGGAGTTCTACCAGACCTTCGACGTCGAGGTACCGAAGCTGGCGCGTCGGGCACTGCTGTGGGGGCACTGCCATCACCGCGCCACCGGAGGGGTCGAGCCCGAGCAACAGCTCCTGGAGCGGATGGGAGTCACCGTGCAGCCGGTCAGCGGTGGCTGCTGCGGGGTCGCCGGCGCGTGGGGTTACGAGCAGGGCAAGTTCGGGATCTCGGTGGATTGCGGGGAGCAGGCGCTGCTGCCCGCGGTGCGCGCGGCCGAACAGGACACCCTCGTCGTCGCCAACGGCTTCTCCTGCCAGACCCAGATCGAGCAGGCTGGTGGGGGCCGCCGCGCGCTGCACAGCGCGCAGGTGATGCGGATGGCCGGGGACAGCGACCGCAACGTCTCTCGGGACGGATATTCGGACGGGCCGCCGGAGGGGACCCACCGCGATCGACGGCCGCAGGCAGGCCCGCGGCGGCGGGCGTTGCGGTTGGCGGGGCTGGCTGCCACCGGGGTGGGCGCGCTCGGCGGCAGCGCGGCCGCCCTGACCCGTGCTCTGTCCACTCGGCACACCCGGTGAGGATCGTGCCGAGCCGCCGATAGCGCAGGGGAGAACGTCAGGTGAGACCATGACGGCGCCTCTTTTCCGGGACGCGGGGCAGCGCGTTCGCCAGGCGACCTGGCGGGTGTTCCTGGCCTCGGTGACCGCGGGGCTGGCGTGGTGGCTCGCGCAGATCCTCCTCGACCAACCCGCCCCCATCTTCGCGCCGATCGCCGCGATGGTCAGTCTGCTCGACGAGCCCGGAGTGCGGGGACTCCGGGCCTTCCGGCTCATCGGCGGAGTCGTGGTCGGCGTCGGGGTCGGTGAGATCCTGATGCTCTACCTGGAAGCGGGTCCCTGGGAGATCGGTGTGGGCGCCGCGGTGGCGATGCTCATCGTGGCCGCGTTCAGCACGAATCCCCTGACGCTGATCCAGGCCGGTATCGCGGCGCTGCTGGTGATCGGCATCCAAACCCCGCAGACGGGGGTGAGCCGGCTGCTCAGCGCGCTGATCGGGGGGATCCTCGCACTGCTGTTCAGCCAGGTGCTGGCCTCTCCGAGCCCGCTGGTCACCCTCGGCAACGCCGCCCGCACGGCGTTGATCCCGGCAGCTCGTGGCCTGCGTGGTACCGCTCAGGCACTCACCGATGCCGACCCCGCGGCCGCTCGGGAAGCGCTGACGCTCGTGCGCAATCGGTACCAGGAAATCGCCGCGTTGCAGAACATGCGCCAGACAAGCCGCCAGATCGTCCAGCGAACCCTGCGCGGATACCGGCATCGGCACCGGATTCGGCACCTCGACGCCCGCCTCAGCGGTATCGAATCCCTCTACACCGGCACCGTCCTCACCGCTCGCGCCGCCCACGAGGTCCTACGGCGCCATTCCGAGACCCCGAACTTCGAGATTCCGAGTTGGATCGTCCACGCGGCCACCGATCTCGCCCGGGCCGTGGAAACCCTGGCCCAGGATCCTCGCTCCGAGCAGAACCGGCGCCACGCGTACAATCTGGTCGATCCCCTGACCCGCCTCGATGCTGCCGAAGCACCGCAGCCGCTGGCGGGACTGGCCACCGAGATACGCCTGGTCGCCGCCGACCTCGTCGGAATCAGCAGCCCCGATCCTCCCGCTTCGGCGTCCCGGTCTGATGGGTCCTGGTAGATCGAGCGACCCGTGTTCGGCGTGGGACCGGCTCGGCAGTGGGTCGCGGTGGTGTCAACGTCGATGTCACCGTGGCTTCACCAGCGGTCTCGCCTGGCCCGGTACCGCACGGCACATCGTCGATGTGGCGCGGGAACCAGCCGCCCGGTGGGACGTGCCAACGCGGTTGGGCAGTTACTTCCCGCGGAGGCGGGCCGCGAGGGCACGCCCGCCGACGGTGGTGACCGCCACGGCAGCCGCGCCGGTCAGCGCGAGCGTGCGTGGCGATCGTGGTGTGGGCTGGTCGCTGTAGTGCTCGGGGTATTCGCCCGGAGGACCCTGTGTGCCGTGCCGCTCGGCCAGGACGCCGAGTCCGAACTACGCACCTGCACCTGAGCAGGAGCGCAATCCGGCACATCACCGCGTCCGGGTCTTGCTGATACGCCCAGTGCGGCGACAATCCGAGACACTGCTAACCGAGATCCCGGGCAAGGACCCGGCCTGCGGTTCGTCCGGAAGAAGATGCACCCGCCGAGGAAGGTGCCTTCCAGCGCGCTGTAGCCGTGCACCCCGCCCCCACCGAATGGGGTCACCGACGCGGACATGCTCGCCCATACCACCATCCCCCTCTCCTGCGACATCCGCCAAGGACGATTCCATCGTCACACGGTGGCCTGTGGAGGCGACCTGCCAAGCACGATCACGAGCCGTCAAGGCTTGACCGCGAGCAGCGAGAGGCTCTTGACACCGTACGTCGATGTAGCGCCGCGAGCCTGCTCGGAGCGGAACCCGTAGTTGTTGGGACGCACCTCGCGCACTTCCAGCCCGGACATCTCGATCAGCGCTCGGTAGGCATCCTCCCGGGCCGCACCGCCGACGCAGGATGCCCACAGGTCGGCGTTGGACACGATCGCATCGGTGAGCTGCCGTTCGGTGACGATGTCCGCGACCGCGAGATACCCGCCCGGCCGCAGCACCCGTGCCACCTCGGTGAACACCCGCTTCTTGTCGGCCGACAGGTTGATGACCCCATTGGAGATCACGCAGTCGAACTCGGCGTCGCCCGCGGGCAGAACCTCGATCCGCCGCTGCCAGAACTCCACCGCGGCCCCGAGCTGCGCCGCGGCCGCAAGTCGCCGAGCCTTGTCAAGCTGCTCCTGGGTGAAGTCGACACCGAGGACTCTGCCGGACGGAGCAACGAGGTGTGCGGCGACAAAGGTGTCCATGCCCGATCCGCTGCCGAGATCGAGCACGCGTTGGCCGGGCTGCAGGTTCGCGAGATCGAAGAAGTAGCCGACTCCGGCGAAGGACTCCACCGCTTCGACCGGGGCCGCACGGAGCAGCGCCGCGGGATAGCCCAGCCGCTGGGCGAGCGGGCGCCCCATCTCGAAGTGGTAGTTGCCGTGCGGTTGCTCGGCAACCTGGCGATACATCTGCTGGACCTTGTCGTCCAGAACGTGGGTGTCGACGGTAGTCATTGTGCCCTCCTTCGTGGTTCTGACCGTCAGGACGACAGGAGGCCGGCCGGTATTGCGTTCGAACCTTCGAATCCCCGAATCCGGGTGTAATAACAGCGGGCGAGGAAGCGTCCAAGGGGTACTGATGGCCGCACGCGCGAGGGGACGATGGTGGTCGCACAGGCGGGCCCCGATCGCGGGTTCCGAGAGCTTGCCAAGGAGCAGCTGCCCCGGCTGCTCTCGCTGGCGCGTCGGCTCGTCGGCGACGACGCGGAGGACGCCGTGCAGGACTGCCTGCTCAAGGCCTTCCAGCGGTTCGACCAGCTGCAGGACGGCGCGGCCGCGCCGTCCTGGCTGACCAGCATTCTGGTGAACTGCTGCCGTGACCGCGGCCGCGCAGGCGCCAGGCGCCCGGTCGAGATCGACGTCGAGTCCATCGAGGACTTCTCGCTGTACCGCCGGATCGCCCACGAGGACCCGTTCCCGTACTCCGACTCGCTGCACCTGGACTTCCTCGCCGAGTTCGGCCCGGAGGACGTGCGCGCGGTCTTGATGCGGCTGCCCGAGCTGTACCGCCTTCCGCTGGTCGTCGTGTACATGGACGGCTTCCTGGTGCGGGAACTGGCGGAGATGCTCGGCGTGCCCCTGGGCACCGTGCTGGCCCGCCTGCACCGGGGACGCAAGCTGTTCGAGAAGCAGATGTGGGAGTACGCCGAAGAGACCGGCCTGCTGCGAGGAGTGCCGCGATGATCAGTTGCGCCAAAGCCGTTCAGCAGCTGTGGGAGTACCTCGACGGCACCAGCACGCAAGCCGACCGGGTATTGATCGAGGAACACCTGAAGCGGTGCCGGCGGTGCTGCGGCGAGCTCGAGTTCGCCCACGAGCTCAGGGCCTTCCTCGTGGACGCCGCGCACGAGGACCTGCCGGAGGATGTCCTGCGGCGATTGAACCGAACCGTGGAGGAGCTGGATCCATGAGTCGCGACCTGATGCACAGCGCCGAGGTGAAGGCGCTGGTCCGTGACGCCTACCGCCACGTCCCACCGACGACCGCGGCGGTGGCGCGGAAACTCTACACCGCGCAGGAGCTGGGAACCGTGCCGCGGTCCGCTGTCGATCGTGCGCTCGGTGTCGCGAACCACCTGCGGCACACCGATCTCCCGCCGGGCAGCGCCGTGCTCGACCTGGGCTGCGGCGGCGGCATCGACACGATCCTGGCCGCGCAGCGCATCGGACCCACAGGCCGCGTGGTCGCACTGGACTTCCTGCCGGAGATGCTCGCACGGACCGCCGGTGCGGCGGCCGAAGCGGATCTCGACAACATCGAGCCGCTGGAGGGTGAGCTGGAGGCGATCCCGCTTCCGGACGACAGCGTGGACGTGATCATTTCCAACGGCGTCATCAACCTGTCGGTGCGCAAGGCACGAGTGATGGCCGAGTGCGCGCGCGTGCTGAGGCCGGGCGGGCAGCTGTGCGTCTCCGACCTCACCATCGATCAGGACGGGCTGCCGCCGGAGATTCTCACCCAACCGGCTGCGTGGGCAGGCTGTGTAGCGGGTGCGCTGGCCGAGGATGATTTCCTGCACAAGCTGACCGGAGCCGGCTTCGGCAACACCGGGGTACTGCACCGGCAATCGCTGAGCATCGACGACTGTGCGCTGTATCCGCTGTTCTCCGACGAGGTCATCGCGCTGATGCGCAGTTTGATCGCTCCGGAGCATCACGAGTCGGTGGCGGTGGCGGTCGTCGTGCAAGCGACTTCGCCGTAGCCCCTCGCCGCCGGTGCAATATCGGTCGCCGACTGCGCCGTCCTTACCGGTGTCGGCGAACTCCGGGAAAGGAGCCGATCATGACCAGGACAACGACGGTGCGCAACGGCATCGACGTCGACCAGCTGCTCGCGACCATCGAGACGATCAAGGACGATCCGCAGGTGGGCTCGTTCACCTTCCGGGCGTCGAGCCGCTGGGAGGAAGGCACCCACAACGTCGGTGCGATCGGACGGTTCCTGCACGCCGGGCAAGAGGACGAGTCGAGGCAGGCAGCATTCACCGTCGAGGGTGACGAGCCACCGGTGCTGCTCGGCCGCAACAAGGCGCCGAACGCTGTGGAGCTGCTGCTGCAGGCGCTGGGCTTCTGCTACGCAGTCGGATACGTCGCCAACGCCGCCGCCCGCGGCATCGAGGTGACGTCGATGGAGTACGACGTGGAAGGCGATGTCGATGTCCGCACCTTCCTGGGCCTGGAAGGGCCACGGGCAGGGTTCACCCGGATCCGGGTCGCGGGCAGGGTGTCGAGTCCGAACGCGACCGACGAGCAGCTGCAGGAACTGTGTCGCCACGTCCAGGACACCTCGCCGGTGCGC
Organism: Haloactinomyces albus; assembly: GCF_031458135.1. Taxonomy (NCBI): domain Bacteria; kingdom Bacillati; phylum Actinomycetota; class Actinomycetes; order Actinopolysporales; family Actinopolysporaceae; genus Haloactinomyces; species Haloactinomyces albus. The sequence continues at coordinate 274,208 of NZ_JAVDXW010000001.1, forward strand.
GACTGCCTGGCGAACCCGATCCCGGTGACGACGACATTGGAGACCGCCCATTGAGATGACGGTGCCTGCCGGCTGCGAACCGTTGAATCCCCAGGCGCAGAGGTGAGGGAGGAATCGTCGGCATCGAAGACGAGCTTGCCTGCACCGACCGGGTAGGTGCCGAAGTTCTCCGCGTGCAGATCCCCGTGGAGCCATACCCGGCTCCACGGGGATTCAGACGGGCCATATCGACGAAAACAGCGGAAAACCACGGGCCCGAGCCGCCCCGGTGGCGGCTCGGGTTCCGGTCGGTGGCGGACGCCGTCCGGTTATGCGAGGTCCCGTGCGACGGCCCGGCCTGCGGTTCGTCCGGAGAAGATGCACCCGCCGAGGAAGGTGCCTTCCAGCGCGCTGTAGCCGTGCACCCCGCCCCCACCGAATCCGGCGACCTCCCCCGCGGCATACAGGCCATCGAACACGCTCCCGTCGGGGCGCAGGACCTGCGCGTCGAGATTGGTCTCCAAACCGCCGAGAGTTTTACGGGTAAGCAGATGCAGCCGTACGGCGATCAGCGGTCCGTGGTCGGAGTCGAGAAGCTTGTGCGGCGTGGCAATGCGGGTGATCCGGTCGCTGAGATAGCGCCGAGCGGCATGGATCGCGGTGATCTGCATGTCCTTGGTGTACTTGTTGTCGAGCTCGCGGTCCCGGGCAAGGACCTCCCGCTCGACATCGTCATAGCTCAACCGCGGCGTGCCGGTCAGCGCATTCATCCCCTCGACCAAGTCCCGCAGGTTGTCCCGCACGACGAAGTCCGCCCCATGGCGCTTGAACTGCTCGACCGGACCGGGAGCCCCCTTCTTCACCCTGCTCAGCAGGTCGTTGAGCTTCTTGCTGGTGAAGTCCGGATTCTGCTCGGAGCCGGACAGGGCGAACTCCTTCTCGATGATCGACTGGTCGAGCAGGAACCACGTGTAGTCGTAGCCGGTGCCGAGAATGTGCCGGAACGTGCCCATCGTGTCGAACCCCGGAAAGTAGGGCGCGGGTAACCGCTTGCCCGTGGCATCCAGCCACAGCGACGAGGGGCCGGGCAGGATGCGGATGCCGTGGCCGGGCCAGACCGGGTCCCAGTTGGCGATGCCCTCGGTGTAATGCCACATGCGATCACGGTTGATCTGGCTGGCACCGGCCGATTCGGTGATCTCCAGCATCCGCCCGTCCACGTGCGCGGGCACCCCGGTGAGCATGTGCTCCGGTGCCCGGCCGAGCCGCTGTGGCCAGTTCTTCCGGACCAGCTCGGGGTTGCCGCCGATGCCGCCGGAGGTGACCACGACCGCCTGTGCGTGGAACGCGAACTCCCCCGCTGCGGTCCGCGACGACTGCACACCCCGGGCTTCGGCGGAGGGTTCCAGCACGGTGCCGCGCACCCCTTCGGCGGCGCCGTCGTTCACCAGCAGCTCGTCCACCCGGTGGCGGTGCTTGATCGTCACCAGGCCGTTGCGCTGCGCCTCGCGAACCCGCTCGGCGAAGACCCGGACCACTTCGGGACCGGTCCCCCAGGTGATGTGGAACCGGGGCACCGAGTTGCCGTGCCCGGTGGCGGTGCCGCTGCCCCGCTCGGCCCACCCGACGAACGGCAGGAACCGCACACCGAGATCGCGCAGGTAATCCCGCTTGTCTCCGGCAGCGAACTCGACGTAGGCCCGCGCCCACTGCCGCGGCCAGTGGTCCTCGCGCTGCCGATCGAAGGCCGCGGTGCCCATCCAGTCCTGCCAGGCCAGCTCGGCGGAATCCTCGACACCCATGCGCCGCTGTTCGGGACTGTCCACCAGGAACAACCCGCCGAGCGACCAGAAGGCCTGGCCACCGAGATTGTCGGCGTTCTCCTGCTCGACCACGAGCACCGACCGACCGGCCTGCACCAGTTCATACGTGGCCACCAGCCCCGCCAGGCCCGCTCCGACCACGATCACATCGGCATCGGTTGCCATATCCGCTCCTCGCCGAGTCCCGGATTACCACGGGCCGACTCTGCCCACCACCGCATTGAACTCAACGAGGAGAAGCGCCGGGAGTTGCGGTGGGCTCCGAAGTTTCCCCGGCACCGTAGGCGCTGCCCCCATCATGCCGAGGGGCGAAGTGGGTCACGGAGTTCAGGCACCGACGTCCTCGGGTACTGCCCGGACCTCGGTTACTGCCCGGATCGTGGTTTGGACATCAGATTGTGCGCGGCGGCCTTGATCTTGTCCGGCAACATCGAGTTGGCCGCCCCCATGGCCTTGGTCATCCCGGAGCCTGCGACGATCTTCTGCCTGCCCGCCATGAGCGCCTCGAAACCCTGTTGGGCAACCTGGGCGGGGTCGTCCTTCGGCCCCCGGCCGATACGCGTGCTTTCCAGCCGACCACGCCGGAAGAAGTTCGTGTCGGTCGGCCCGGGCTCCAGCGAGGTGATGGTGACCCGGGTTTCCTTGAGCTCATCGGCGACCGCCTCGGCGAACGACTGCACGAACGACTTCGACGCGTTGTAGACCGCCTGGTACGAGCCCGGCATCATCGAGGCGATCGACGAGGTGAACAGCATTTTGCCCTCGTTGCGGGCAACCATGTCGACCAGCAGGCGCTTGGCCAGATGCACGGTCGAAGTGACGTTGAGATTGAGCACCGTGAGCTCGTCGGAGAGGTCGTTGTTCACGAACGAGCCGCCCTGGCCCACACCTGCGTTGAGCGCGGCGGCGTCTACCGGCCGTCCCGTCGCACCGATGGCGGCGTAGAGCTTTTCCACACCGTTGTAGTCGGTCAGATCCGCCTGTACGGGCGTGACCTCGGCGCCGGTCTCCCGGAGCTTCTCGGCGGCCCCGTCCAGGCCGGTCTCCTCGGCGTTGATCAGCACATCGAAGCCGTTTTGTGCGAACTGCCTGGCCAGTTCGTAGCCGATTCCGCTGGAGGCGCCGGTTATCACGGCCAGTCGCTTTGTGTCTGCCATGCTTGCGGGTACCCACCACCACGGCCCTGCATTCCCGCAAGGCCAAGAGGCTCCGTGCCTCGATCGGTCAGGTGAGCAGTCTCGGAGAGGCGCTTCCGGTGCTCTCGAGCGGAGCCCCTTTTTCGGAGGAGTCGCCGTGCGAGCCGCCGTGCCGGCCGGTGGGCGATCGCCTCAGGGGGAGCTGGTCAGTATGTCGGCGCGGACCGGCGACGAGAGCAAACCCGTTACCCTTCCGCAGCGGCGCGCTCGGCGAGCCGCTCGCGCTGCGGGACGACCGTGTACTGCGGATCGCGGGCCGAGGCCATGCCGGCCTCGAAAACCCCGAAGCGGGTGACCACGGCACCGGCGGTGAGACTCAGCCCGGCCAGTACCGACAGCACGCGGCTGCGACCTGCGAAGGGCGCTGCGAGGCCGCCTGCCACGGTGCACGCCCGCGCGATACGCATCAGCTTTCCGGCACGACCACGGTGATAGGCCTGCCCGGGCAGCCCGATGCGCTTTTCCAGCAGCGTGGCTGCGGCGATCTCCAGTCCCGCTCCCCCCGCGGCCAGCCTCCGGGCCGGGGCGGCCTCGTGGGTGGGAACGGCCACCATGGCCACCGCGGCCCCGCTCGTCAGCGCGCTGCCCGCGAAGACGAAGGGCAGCTTCCGGTAGCCCTCGTGCCAGGCCGGTACGGCGGTGTCGGACAGCAGTACCGCCGTGTAGGTGACCATCGCCGGTCCGAGGACTCCCGCGGTGGCGCCGCTGATCCTGGCCAGCGTGGGCAGCAGGCCCGTGACCTCGCTGACCGCCGTCGCCGAGGCCATCGCGGAAAACGGGGACAGGATCCAGGTCCCGACGCTCAGCGGAGAGGTCGGCTTGAACACGCGCAGCATGTTGAGGAATCGCTCCGGCCGCCCCAGGTCGTGGATCAGCGCTCCGACGCTGGCCAGCGAGCCCACGCTCCCGGCCAGCCGCCCGACCCGCCGCAGCCGGGGGCGGCCGGTCAGGGCGGCGAACTCCCCCATCAGCGAGGACACTCCCGCCGTGCCACCCAGATACAGGTAAGCGGGCACGTCCGGCACCTTCCACACCGGCGGCTTGATCACGGGGCGCCCGTAGTAGGAGTCGAACTCGGCTTCCGGGACCACGGCCTGCTTGTCCCGGCTGCGCCGGTTGCGCCGGGCTTCGCCACCCGAGTGCTGCTCGTTCATCGGCGACCTCCCACGAACGCTGCCGCCACCGCCGCCATCGTGCCCACGGCAGCGGCCCCGGCGTACCGCCACATCGACGGGAGGTCCCGGGTCGTGACCACCGGGTCCGGGGGCAGGCCGTAGACCTCCGGCTCGTCGAGCAGCAGGAAGAACGCCCCGTCGCCGCCGACGCCGTCGGTGGGCTCGTGCCCGTAGAGGCGGGCCTCGGTGATGCCGCGCTCCTGCAGTTTCTCCACTCGTTCGGCAGCCCGTTCACGCAGCTCATCCAGCGGTCCGTACTGGATGGAATTGGTGGGGCAGGCTTTGGCGCAGGCGGGTTCGAGGCCGTCTCCCATGCGGTCGTAGCACAGGGTGCACTTGAACGCCCGCCCGTCGTCCGGGCGCTGGTCGATCACGCCGTAGGGGCAGGCAGGAATACAGTAGCCACAGCCGTTGCAGATGTCCTCCTGCACCACCACGGTGCCGTACTCGGTGCGAAACAGCGATCCCGTGGGGCAGACATCCAGGCAGGCGGCGTGGGTGCAGTGCTTGCACACGTCCGAGGACATCAGCCAGCGAACTTCGCGGTCGTCCTGGAGTGCTCCCTGGGCACCCGGCGTGACGGGCGGGCCGACGCCGGGCATGCCCAGATCGGATCCCCGTGTGCCCGCCGTCTCCTCGGGCGTACGGCTCGCAGGCGTGGGCGATCCTGCCTCGTCACCGCTGTTGTTCGCGGCGGACAGCGAGCCCAGGATGTCGACGTCCTCCTGGATCGGCACGGTCTGCTCGATGAAGGCCACGTGCCGCCAGCTGTTCGCCCCGAGTTCGGTGGTGTTGTCGTAGGACATGCCGGTCATGTCGAGCACGTCACCGGGCACCCCGTTCCACTCCTTGCACGCCACCTCACACGCCTTGCATCCGATGCAGACACTGGTGTCGGTGAAAAAACCCATCCGCGGCGGGTGCTGCCCGTCGTATCCCGCTTCACCGGCCGGGTCGTCGAGTGGCCCGGCCAGCCGCTCGTAGCTCGTGTACGTCCCGTCCGTCCTGGTGCGGCCCGCTTCCTTGGAGTGGCCGTCTGTCATGGTGCGGCTCCCTCGGTGCCGGTCTCCGGGTTGATGCCCGCCCGACGGCGGTAGCTGCCGACGAGCTCCAGGAGCTCGGGGCCACGCGGCCGACGCCCCGGGCGGATGTCGCAGGTCGCGGCCTTGCTCTCCTGAATGTGCACATTGGAGTCCATCACCGCCGACAGCAGCTCGTTGGCGCCGTCGCCGGTGCTCAGCCCGTTCGAACCCCAGTGGTAGGGCAGACCGATCTGTTCCACGGTGCGGCCGTGGATGGTCAGCGTTCGCATTCGCTCGGTCACCACCACGCGCGCCTCCACCGCGGTGCGTGCGGTCACGATCGTCGCCCAGCCGAGGTGCTCCAGGCCACGCTCGGCGGCCAGGCGGGGCGAGATCTCGCAGAAGAACTCCGGCTGTAGCTCGGACAGGTAGGGCAGGAAGCGACTCATGCCGCCCGCGGTGTGGTGCTCGGTGAGCCGGTAGGTGGTGAACACATACGGGAAGACCTCCGCACCCGATGTGCCGTCGCTGGGTTGGTAGGGATTGCTGCGATGCCGGAGCTCTTCCCTGGCCGGATTCGACTGCTGCCGGTAGAGCAGGTTCTCGAACGGTGACTCGAACGGCTCGTAGTGCGTGGGCATCGGCCCGTCGGTGAGGCCGGTCGGGACATAGAGCCAGGCGCGGCCGTCGGTCTGCATGATGAACGGGTCCGTGCCTGCGAGGGCGTCCTCGGCTCGCGCATCCTCCGGTGGGACGTAGTCGGGGGATTTTCCTGCCTCGAAGTCGGGGGTGTCGTGGCCGGTCCAGCGCCCCCGCTCGGCGTCCCACCAGACGTAGGCCTTGCGCTCGCTCCACGGCCTGCCGTCCGGATCGGCCGAGGCACGGTTGTACAGGATGCGCCGGTTGGCCGGCCACGCCCAGGCCCACTCCAGTGCCACCCAGGACTGCTCGCGTTCGGGCTTGCGCCGGGCCGTCTGGTTCACCTCGTCGGCATAGCATCCACAGTAGATCCAGCATCCGCAGGCCGTGGAGCCGTCGTCTTTCAGTTGGGTGTAGGACGTCAACGCGTTGTTGTCGGCATCCCAGCCGTTGATCTCGCGCAGCACCGCCTCGGCGCTGGGCTCGTCGGTGCTGCCCTGCGTGGGGTAGTCCCAGGTCAGATCCAGGACCGGGCGGTCACGGCCCTGCTGCTCGGCGCTGCGCTCGGCTTGGCGTTCGGCGAGCTTCTCCCGGATCCGCCTGCCCAGGTGGTAGTAGAACCACAGATCACTGCGGCAATCGCCCTGGGGCTCGACGGCCTGGTGATGCCACTGCAGCATCCGCTGCGTGTTGGTGAAGCTGCCGTCCTTTTCCGTGTGGGAAGCGGCGGGCAGGAAGAAGACCTCGGTGCCGATCTCCTCGGTGCGCAGCTCCCCCGTTTCGATCTCGGGTCCGTCCTTCCAGAATGTCGCCGACTCGATCATGTTCAGATCCCGCACCACGAGCCAGTCGAGATGGGCCAGACCGAGCCGCTGCATCTTCGCGTTGGCAGAGCCCACGGCCGGGTTCTCCCCGACCAGGAAGTAGCCCTTGACCGTGCCCTCGATCTGGTCGGCCACGGTCTGATAGCTGCTGTGGTTGCCCGTCAGGCGGGGCAGGTAGTCGAAGCAGTAGTCGTTGTCGGCCGTGGCGTGCTCTCCCCACCAGGCCTTGAGCAGACTGACCGTGTAGTCCTGCATGTTGCCCCAGAAGCCGGTACTGCCGGAGTCCGCCTCGACGAAGGTGGCAAGGTCCTGCTGGAACTCCGCATGCGGCATCGGGATGTAGCCCGGCAGCAGGTTGAACAGGGTCGGGATGTCGGTCGAGCCCTGGATACTCGCATGTCCACGCAGTGCGAGGATTCCGCCTCCCGGGCGCCCGATGTTGCCCAGCAGGGCCTGCAGGATCGAGGCGGTCCGGATGTACTGCGCACCCACCGTGTGTTGCGTCCACCCCACCGAGTAGACGAACGCCGAGGTGCGCTCGCGCCCCGAATTGGTCGTCAGCGCCTCGGCCACGGCGAGGAACTGCTCGCGGGCGATGCCGCACGTTTGCTCGACGAGCTCCGGCGTGTAGCGCGAGAAGTGACGCTTGAGCAGTTGGTAGACGCACCGGGGATGTTCGAGCGTTTCGTCGAGTTCCGGTTTCGCCTCGATCGACGGCCCGCCGGAACCGACGCGTTCGACGTGGGCGGTTGCCTTCTCCGCACGCCCCCTGGACTCCAGCGGCCACTCGCTCTCGTCGCCGACGTACTCGGCCTTGTGCCGCTTGCCCGCAGCGGGCGCCGCCACGGCCCCTTCGTATTGCCACGTCGACGTTTCGTAGTGCTGCCCGTCGGGGTCATAGCCGGAGAAGAGACCGTCGAGGTCCTCGGTGTCGGCGAACTCCTCCTTCACGATCGCCGGCGCGTTGGTGTAGGCGACGATGTAGTCGCGGAAGGCGAGATCGTTGTCCAGTACGTAGTTGACCAGCGCGCCGAGAAAGGCGATGTCGGTGCCCGCCCGTAGGGGCAGGTGCATGTCCGCGAGAGCGGAGGTGCGGGTGAACCGCGGGTCGACGTGAATGACGGTCGCACCGCGCTCCTTGGCTTCCATCACCCACTGGAACCCGACCGGGTGGCACTCGGCCATGTTCGAGCCCTCGATGACGATGCAATCGGAGTTCTGCAGGTCCTGCTGGAAGGTGGTGGCCCCTCCCCGGCCGAACGAGGTTCCCAGACCGGGAACCGTGGAGGAGTGTCAAATGCGGGCCTGGTTCTCCACCTGGACCGCACCCAGGGCGGTGTAGAGCTTCTTCATGAGGTAGTTCTCCTCGTTGTCGAGGGTCGCTCCTCCGAGGCTCGCGATGCCCATCGTGCGGCGCAGCCTGCGGCCCTGGGGGCCACGGTCCTGCCAGGTCTCGTCGCGGGTGGACAGTACTCGCTCCGCGATCATGTCCACGGCCGTGTCGAGGTCGAGATCCTCCCAGTCGGTGCCGTGGGGCCGCCGGTAGCGGACCGTGCGCTGCCGGGTCGGGGAATTGACGAGTTGCTCACTCGCGGCGCCCTTGGGGCACAGCCGACCGCGCGAGACCGGACTGTCGGGGTCCCCCTCGATCTGGGTGACCCGATCGCCCTGGGAGTACACCAGCTGTCCACAACCGACCGCGCAATACGGGCACACCGACCGGGTGACCGCATCGGCGGTCTCCGTTCTCGAACGCAGCGCGCTGGTGTAATCGGACTGTGCTGCCGCACCACGGCCCAACGAGTCCTCGCCCACCAGCTGGCGCACGACCGGCCACGACCGGAAACCACCGCCCATCTTCGACCAGCCTCTCCGACGCGAAGCGCAGCTTCCCGCCTCACAGGCTGCGTCCCACAGCAGCACGCCGCAACTCGGTGCGAGGCTCGGACCTGGGAGTTCGGAGTCGATTCTTTTTGGAACAGGCTCCGGGTGGGTACAGCACTGTCATGCGGATCAAGGACCGGGTCGCGGTCGTCACCGGCGCTTCGAGCGGTATCGGACGGGCAACGGCGCTGGCTCTGGCGGGTCGCGGTTGTGCGCTCGTGCTCACCGCACGGCGTGCGGAAGCCCTGCAGCGGGTCGCCGAGGAGTGCTCCGAGCGTGGCGAGCAGGCACTCGTGGTGCCCGCTGATGTCGGTGACGCCGAGGCCGTCGAGAGGGTGGCCCGGCACGCACGGGATCGGTTCGGGCGTATCGATGTGTGGGTCAACGCGGCCGCGGTGACCGTCTTCGGGCCGTTTCAGGACATCCCGCTGGAGGACTTCCGGCGCGTGATCGAGGTCAACCTGATGGGCTGTGTCCACGGCTCCCGTGCCGCGCTGGCGGTCTTCCGGGAACAGGGCCGAGGTGTTCTGGTCAATATGTCCTCGGTCGCCGGTGCCATCGCGCAGCCGTACACCGCGGCTTACGGAATGTCGAAGTCCGCGGTCCGGGCGCTGAGTACGAGCCTGCGCCAGGAACTGTGGCTCGACGACGCCGTCGGCATCGACGTGTGCACGGTCCTGCCCGCGGCCATCGACACGCCACTGTTCCGGGATGCGGCGAACTACACCGGGCGCGAGGTACGGGCGATGCCGCCGGTTTACACCCCTGAGCGGGTGGCGAGCACGATCCTGAGCCTGGTGCGACGCCCTCGACGGGAAGTCGTGGTCGGCCCGATGAGCCGATCGCTGGTCATGCAGTCGAAGTGCACGCCCGGATTCGTCGAGAAGCTGATGGCCTTCCAGGTGAACCGCTCACACCTGTCCCGCAAACATCCTGCACCGGCCACCTCCGGCAAGCTGCACGAACCGCTGCCGGGAACCGGAGCGATACATGGCGGTTGGCACGGCGGTCGTCGCACCACGATGCGCCGCATCGCCACGGGCACCCTGCTGCTCGGGGCCACCGCGGCCGCCGCCCGCCGGTTCTCGCGGTGAACAGCTGGGGCCGATCCGAGTTCACCGCGGCCGCCGGAACTCGAATGCACGCCACCGTTCTCGGTCCACCGGAGGCGCCCGATGTGGTGTGCGTACACGGCCTGGGCTGTTCGCACCGCTACTTCGGTCCCCTGGCACGGCAGCTCTCGGGCGGATATCACGTCGTCGCCGTCGACCTCCCCGGCTTCGGGCGCACCCCCGGACCACCGGAAACACTCGACGTGCGCGGTCTGTCCACGGCGCTCGCCGACTGGTTGCGGGCGACCGGCCGCGGTGGGGTGCCGCTGGTGGCCAATTCCGCGGGATGCCAGGTGGTGGCCGACCTCGCGGTCCATGCGTCCGAGCTTCTCGGCCCGGCCGTGCTCAATGCCCCGACCATGGATCGACACGCCCGCGACCCCCTGCCGCAGATCGCCCGGTTGCTGTCCGACGTTCCCCGGGAACGGCCGGGGTGGGGCCTGGTCATCGGCCGCGAGTACCTCGACTGCGAGACACGGAGGCTGCTGGCGACATTCCGGTTCCTGCTCGCCGACCCCATCGAACGCAAGCTTGCCCGACTCGCCACTCCCTGCGTCGTGGTCCGGGGTGGCCGGGACCCGATCGTGTCCCGCGAGTGGGTGCAGGAGTGCGTCTCGCTGCTCCCGCAGGGGACCCTGGCCGAGGTAGCAGGAGCAGGGCACACCCTCAACTATTCGGCACCGGCAGCGCTCGCACGGATCATCCACGCACTGCTGGATCGAACGGGGGATTTCGGATGAGCGACCTCCGGCGGCACGCCCGTGCGGCACGCACGCTGACCGACTTCGACTCGTCGGTCAACATGGTTCGCGCACTGGGGCGCTTCCTGCGTGGCCGGGATCATCGGGCGATGTCGGTGGGGCCTGCCTCGCCGCAACTGGCCGATGCCCTGACGCATCTTCCCCGCAGTATGCGCCGGAGAGTCTTCGAGGCGATGGGATTCCTGCAGGCCGTGCCGCTCGACCGGATCGGCCGACTCGACAGTGACGACCTCGCGCAATGGGTGACCCGGCAGTATCGGGGCGGACCGTATCCGGCGGTGGTGATCGGCGCCGCGAGTGGGGCCGCTGTGCATCTCGCCGCCGCGCTGCACGCGCCCTTCCTGCCGCAGACCGTGCTCGTCGGTGCGAGGGACACCGCGACGCACCCGGATGACCCCGTGTCGGCGATGCGGGCCGTCGCACCGATCGCCAAGCACATCGCGGCACGCAATCCCGACATCGCCGTCCACCACATGCACGATCCGGCCCAGGACCGTCCCATGCTGCAGAGCCTGGCGTATCTGCGGCTCAAGCGGCTGCGGCTGGGCAGGATTTACGAGCGGTTCCTGGAGGAACGGCTGGCGCCGGGTGCCCCGATCATCCTGCTCGACTGCACTCGTGATTGGCGCACCACCGAAGTCGCCGAGCGGACCTACTTCCAGTTCGGTTGTCTCGGGGGCGTTTCGGAGGAGGAGTATCACGACAGCGGCGAACGGGTCGCCGAGTACCTGCGGCGGGAGGGCTCACCGCGGCGGCGGTGGCAGCCTCCGGTGCCCGATGCGCGCCGCCCCGAGGCGGAGTGGGGTTTCGATTCGGCGCTGGTTCCCGATATCGCTCGCTTCGCCCATGGGTTCGGTCACCCGATGCACCGCCTCACCGTGGCCGATCCGCAGGACCTCAGTCCCTTCGTGGCCGATCTGTACCGCTGGTGGTACCGCAGACGCGGATTGCCCGCCGATCGACTGCTCGCCGAGTCCTACGTCCAGTTCGATCCGCTGTGGACTCTGCGACTGGCAGCGGTGCCGTTCTGGCTGCGGTTCAACATGCTCCCCAGCTACGCGGCGCTGCGGGACTACCTGCACAGCGCCGAACCGTTCCGGGACATTCACGTGAACCTCTTCTCGCAGGGTCTGCGCTCCCCCGGAGTGGTGCCCGTCGATCGGTGGCGCGAGCTTGCAGCCGGACAGGCAGGCGGCACCGGCGAGATGCTCGGGGTCGACGAGAGCACCTACCCGCTCGATGTCGGCAGCAGCATGCGCTACACACCCGCGTTCGCCGCACTGCCCCCGCGGCACCCGATTCCGCCGCCGCTGTCCCTTGCCGACATCGACGAGTTCCGCACGCAGACCCGGAAAAATCACGCGGTCGATTGGACCGGGCCTGTCCGGTGAACCTTGTGAACCGGTCGGTTGTCGGCAAAACCGCACGCCCCCACACCCTGGGGGAGGGCTCCGGTTTCCGGGAAGATCGGGACTTCACCATAGCTCGGGGTCTCCGGACAGGAGTGCGGCGTAGAGGGTCAGTCCGGGGCCGAAGGCCATCGCCACCACCGGTCCCGCACCCTCCGGATCGTCGCGGCCGAGCAGCTTCTCGAGGATCAGCAGCACCGTCGGCGACGAGCAATTGCCCTGCTCTGCCAGGACCGATCGGGAGGACTCGAGTGCTTCCGGAGGAAGGTCCAACTCCTGCTGCACCGTGCTCAGGATCGCAGGACCACCGGGGTGCACCGCCCATCCCCGCACATCCGGTACGTCCAGCCCGTGCCTGCCCAGCAGATCGCAGACCACCGGCCGGACGTGTTGGGAGAGCACGGCAGGCACCTTGGGGGACAGCCCCATGCGAAATCCGAGGTCGGTGACGTCCCAGGTCATGTGGTCACTGGTGGACACGTCGGTCATCGCGGCCAGATCGACCAGATGTAGGGGTGAGCTGCGCGATCCGACCCTGCGCGATCCGACCCTGCGCGATCCGGCTGCGTGCGCGTGGTCCGGCGTCAGCACCACGGCAGCCGCCGCGTCACCGAACAGGGCGTGGGAGACCATCTGCTGGGGATCACGGGTGGGCGGTTGCACGTGCAGCGACGTCAGCTCCAGACACAGCAGCACCGCGGGTCGCTGCCGGGCGACGACGAAGTCCGCGGCGCTGCCCAGCGCGGGCAGCGCCGCGTAGCAGCCCATGTGGCCGACGAACAGCCGTTGCACGTCGGAGCGCAGAGACAACGAGGTGGCCAGCCGGATGTCGAGCCCGGGGGTGCTGTAGCCGGTGCAGGAGGCGACGGTGAGCAGTCCGATGTCCTCGGTGGCCACACCGGCCTCGGCCAGGGCCGCGATCGTCGCACGATGCCCCAGCGGTTCGGCTTCCCGGACGTAGCGCCGCATGCGCTGTTCGGTCGACCAACCGGACAGGTCCTCGGTGAGCGGGTCGGCCACGGTATGCCTGCGGAGCACTCCGGAACCCGCGAAGATCCGTTCCGCCAACCGGCTCGTGGCGAAGTGGGAACGGAAGAAACCGTCCCACAACGCCTGCTGCTCGGCGGCCAAGCCGGGAAGAGCCGTACCGATACCGGCGATGGTGGCGCTCACCACCGCGGTACCTGCGCGTCCCGGTCCGGGTCACCGTCCAGGGCGGCAACACCCAGCCAGTCGGCACACACGTCCGAAGTGGCCGGTTGCAGCGCACCGCACCGGGCGTCCCGGTAAATCCGCTCCAGCGGATGACCACGCCGGGTCGCCGAGGTTCCCGCGGCTTCGAGCATCGAGGAAGCCACCTCGGCGGCGGTGTCGCCTGCCACCATCTTGGCTCGCCACACCCAGCGGTTGGTCTCCGGTGTCCCCGGCGCTTCGGCCACCCGCCGAGCGGCCTCGGTCACCACCAGCTCGGCCCCCGCCACCGCGGCGTCCGCCCGACCCATACGCGCACGCACCGCGGGCAGGGTATGCAGGTCGCGGGCACGCAGATGTGCCGCGCCCTCCTGCACAGCGGCGCGGGCCACCCCCGCGTACACCGCAGCGTAGGAGGCCACCAGCCACTGTGGCATCACCTCGGCCATCAGCACCGACAGGCCCTCGACACCGCCCAGCAAGGCCTCGGGGCCGACCTCGGCATCGAGATGCAGATCATGACTGCCGGTGGCGCGCATCCCCATCGAGTCCCAAGTCGGCTCCACCCGTACGCCGCGTTCCCCCGGGACCAGGAAGTAGGACACCGCCGCTTCCCGGGAATCGGCTGTCTCACCGGCTTCGGCATCCCTGGCGGCGACCAGGTAGGCATCGGCGTGTCCGGCTCCGGAGACGAAAGCCTTACTGCCGGTGATGTGGAATCCCTCGCCGACCCGGCGATAGCGGGTGGCGAGGCGGGACAGCCGGGAGCCGGCCCCGCGCTCGCTCATGGCCACGGCGTACAGAGCGCCCTCGGCCGCCCCGGAGAGCACCCGGTCCCGCACGGCCGCGAAATCCTCGGGAGCACCGAGTTCGCGCACCAACTCCTCCGGCAGGTGCGCCAGCGCACCGGTCACCGAGGCGTGCATGTTGAAGATCAGGGCTGTGGATCCCGCACCACTGGCCAGTTCCGCCGCCACTGCCGCGTAGTCCGCGAACGAGGCGCCGCAGCCACCCAGCCGTGCAGGGGCCATCAAGCCCAGGAGGCCGTGGGCGCGCAGCTCCTCGAAGTCCTCTGTCGGGAAAGAGCCGGACAGGTCGTGCTCGCTCGCCCGCGCGGCCAGCCGGGGCCGCAGCAGGCAGGCCAGGGTGTGCGCGGCAGCAGGGTCGGTCGGCACCTGTACGTCGGAGACGGTATCTGAAGGGGCTGTACCTGAAAGTGCGGTATCGGACACCGGCAATCACTCCTCCTTGCGGCCACATGCTTGGAACAGCACCGCCGTGGTGGGCACCGAAACCATCCGCACCGCGCTTCGGCGCCCGCGAGCCCAGGCGAGCAGATCGGTCACCGAGGGGCGGATCCCCCGCAGCGCCAGCCGCACACCGTGCCGGGCGCATTCCGCGCTCAACACGGCACGATCGACCAGCAGAGCCGGGTCGTGGATGCCGGTGGGAGCCATCCCCGGTATGCGTTCGGCCACGGTAATGGCCAGCCACCGACTCAGCGCGGTGGCAGCCAGGGTGTCCAACACCAGCAGCCCGCCGGGACGCAGCAACCGGCACGCCTGCGCCACGGCCCCGGAGAGGTCGTCGACGTGTTCGAGGATCTCTCCGGCGGCGACCACATCGGCGCAGCCGTCGGCCAGCGGCACGGCACGCACATCACCGCGCACCCCGTGCACACCGTGCTGCCCGGCCTGGCGCAGTGCCGTCGACGAGAGATCCACTCCGATGTGCCGATAGCCCTTGCCCGCCACATGGGGGGCGAGCAGCCCCGCCCCACAGCCCAGATCCACCAGCACCGCATCCGGGTGCGTCGCCGGGGGCACCAGCCTGCCGCGGGCCGCCGCCAGCCAGTGCAGCATCGCGAACGCCCCATGCGGCCGCCACCACTGGTCGGCCAATACCTCGTACAGGACCGGGTCGTTGCGCGGCACGGCTGTCGCGCGCGCCAGGGAGTGCGGCACCGCCTCAGCCTGGCACACTCACTACCCATGCGGCATCTCGCGCGGACAGCGCCGGCGCTGATCCGGGCCTGCCACCCGCAACCGACGCTGGCGGTCACCGCAGTGGCCACGGGCCTGGCCGCGACTTCCGGACGTGCCACCGACGAGCTGGTCCTCGTCGCAGCGGCCATCCTGGCGGGTCAGCTCTCGGTGGGATGGCTCAACGACCTGGTCGATGCCGGGCGGGACGCCACGACCGGCCGTGCCGGTAAGCCGGTCGCTGCGGGGCAACTGTCCCGGACGGTGGTGCTGGTCGGGGTGGTCGTTGCCGCGACCGGTGCCGTCCTGCTGTCGCTGCCGTCGGGTGGGCCCGCCACTGCCGCGCATCTGGCCGCTTTGGTTTCGGCCTGGTCGTACGACCTCGGCGCCAAATCCGGGGCGCTGTCGGTGCTGCCCTACGCGGTGTCCTTCGCTCTGCTGCCCGCCTTCGTGGTGCTGGGGCTGCCCGGTGCGCCGTTCCCGCCGCCGTGGCTGATCGTGGCTGCGGCACTGCTGGGGGCAGGCGCGCACTTCGCCAACGTCCTGCCCGACCTGGAGGACGACCTCGCCACCGGTGTGCGCGGCCTGCCGCACCGGTTGGGTGCCACCGGCAGCCGGGTCGCGGCCGCCGGGTTGGCGCTGGGTGCGTCGGTGGTGCTGGTTCTCGGCCCCACGGGCGCGGCTTCCGGTGTGGGGCTCCTGGCCCTGTTCATCGCCGTGCTGGCCATCGCCGTCGGGCTGCTGCGGGCGCTCCGGCCGGGGTCGCGGTCGGTTTTCCAGGCGTTTCTGCTCGTCGCGGTCCTCGACGTCGCCCTGTTGCTCGCAGGCGGGGTGAGCATCGCATGAGGCACGGAACCCGGAAATCGCCGCACCACCGCAGGACGGTGGTCACGATTGTTCACCGCCCGCGGGTCCACCGGCCAACTGGTACGCGCGGGCCCGGGAGACGCCGAGTTCCTCGGCGATCCGGGCATAGCTCATGTTCCGCTCCCGCATATCCCGCACGGCCTGGCGCGTGACTTCCGCATACAACGTTTCGAACTTCTTGGCGTTCGCGCGGACCCGGCGGGCGGCATCGATCCTCGCGACCGGGTCACTGATTTCGGCGAGCTCGGTGTGCAGCGCGTCGATCAACTGCAGGACCCGGGCAGCCGGCCCATCCTCATCGGTAGCCATGGCCCGACTGTAGACCCCGGGTATTGACAGAACTCGTCCTGCTGCACGCTCGCACGTATCTCAGCTCGCCCAGGCCAGGAGACGCCGGCTGCGCTCGGGGCTGCGCAGCTCCGCCAGCGCCTGCTTCTCCAACTGGCGGATACGCTCCCTGGTCAGCCCCATGCGTGCGGCCACGTGCTGCAGGGTGTGCTGGTGGCCGTCGTCCAGCCCATACCGCAATGAGACGATCCTGGCTTCCCGTTCGGGCAGGGACCCGAGCAACGTGCGCAGTTCCTCGGTGAAAGCACGCTGCTCCACGATCTCCGAGGCACGCGGGGTCTCGGTGTCCTCGATGAGGTCACCGACGCTCGTCTCACCGTCCTCGCCCACCGGGACGTCGATACTGATCACTTCACGCGCCGCCCGACGCAGCTCGGTGATCTTCTCCGGAGAGACCTCCGCCTCAGCGGCGAGTTCCTCCACCGTCGGCTCGCGCTCCAGGCGCGTCCCGAGTTTGCGTTCCAGGCGATCGAATTTGTTGAGCTGCTCCACCACATGCACCGGCAACCGCACGGTACGGCCTTGCTCGGCGAGCCCGCGGTTGATCGACTGCCGGATCCACCACGTGGCGTAGGTGGAGAACTTGTATCCCTTGGCGTAGTCGAACTTCTCCACCGCGTGGATCAAGCCCGCGTTGCCCTCCTGGATGATGTCGGAGAAGGGTACCCCGCCACGGAGCTGCTTCTTGGCCACCGACACGACCAGACGCAGGTTGGCCCTGATCATGTACTCTTTCGCACGCTGGCCATCACGGGCCACCATCGCGAGGTCGCGGCGCTCTTCGCTCGGCACAGTGCGCTCGCCGGCATCCACTTGGCGCAGCAGTTCGGCTGCGTACACTCCTGCTTCGATGCGCTTGGCCAGCGCGACTTCGTCATCCGCCGTCAGCAGCGGCGTCGAACCGATCTCGTTGAGGTACTGCCCCACGAGATCCTGGTCGGTGTGTGTGTCAGCAACGCGGCCTTCGGCAAGTGTCTTCGCCTGCGACATGAACACCCCCTCATGGCATACGTCACCGGTCGAGGTCGACCGAATCGGAAAACACAGAAATAGCGCCGTGACCACCGGCGTAATGTGGCGCTGACAGCGAACGGCCTCCGCACACATACCCGGCCAGGACGTTCGACGCATCGACGACCGTGCTCGGGCTGCCCGGCAATCTCGGAGCAATCATATCCGCGTGCTGCAACGCATCTTTCCCGGCAGACATTCCCGCTCTTCCGCGGCCACCCGCCCCGGCCGGTTTCGTGGACCGCCACCCGGGTAACTCAACAAAGGAGGTGAGTCTCGGCCGCCTCCCCGAGTGCCGATCATCCTCGTGACCACCGGGCGTCGGAGGCGGCTGCGGCAGTGCACGGCAGGAGGCCCGATGGCGGCAATGTCCACGGACCCGCCGGACGAGTACCTGGTGCGCCATGTCCCCACCCCGCAGGGACGTATCCGAAGCAGAACGCTCGGCCACCGCCGTGAGCACGCACCACCCGTGGTGTCGCTGATGGGCATGGGGGTCTCGGATTACCTGATACCGGCCGTGCACGCCCACACCGGCTGGACGCAGGCGCACCTGGTCGATCTGCCGGGCTTGGCAGGAAGCGGACCTGCCACACATCCCCTCGACGTTGCCGGATACGCCCGGTCGATCGGCTCCTGGCTCGACGCCGCCGATCTGCCGCCGGTGGTGCTGATCGGCAACTCCAGCAGCACCCAGGTCGCCGCACACGTCGCGGCGATGCGCCCGCACCAGGTGTGTGTCCTGGTACTGGCCAGTCCGACCGTGGACCCGAAGGCACGATCCTGGCCACGGATCCTGTTCTTCTGGAACAAGGACTCGCAGTACCCGCTGCCCGGCTTGCAACAGCAGCACACACCGGAATGGGCCCGCGCCGGAGTACGGCAGTTCGTCCACCTGATCTCGGCACACCTCGGGGACCGCCTCGAGGAGGTCATCGGCGAAGTGCGCTGCCCTGTCCTGGTCCTGCGCGGCGAGCACGACAAGCTCTCCACCGAGTCCTGGGCCAGACGACTGGCCGGACTCGCCGCCGACGGCCGGTTCGCCGCCATGCCGGGCCCCCACAGCTTCGTCTGGACGGCCCCCGCCGCCTGGTGCGAGCCGATCCGGCAAGCGGCAGCACGAGAGTGTGGCTTTCCGAACGACGCTCAGAGCTGACGGATTCCCTTCCGCGGGACCGCTCTGCTCACCGCTGCCTGCGCGCAAGGGACCGCAGGGCCGACTGTGCGGCATTGAAACCGCACATGCCGTGGACACCGGCCCCCGGAGGGGTGGCTGCCGAGCACAGGAACACCCCGGGAACTCCGGTGCTGTACGGGTCGACGGCCACCCGCGGGCGCATGGCCACCTGCAGTGCCGTGTTGGCGCCGGTGATGATGTCGCCTCCGAGGTAGTTCGGGTTGGCACGCTGCAGGTCCGCCGGTGAGCGCACCGAGCAGGCGACGACCCTGTCCCGCAGCCCGGGGGCGAATCGCTCGATCCGGTCGAGCACAGCACCCGTGGCATCGCCGGTGTAGCCGTTCGGGACCTGCGCATAGGCCCACACCGGATGGAGACTCCCGGACGACCGGCCGGGGTCGGCCAGATGCTGCTGTGCGACCAGGACGAACGGGCGCTCGGGCATCCGCCCCCGATTGATGTCGCGCTCGGCGGCGGCGACCTCCTCGAAGGTGCCACCGACGTGCACCGTGCCCGCCTTGCGACACGCCTCGTTTCGCCACGGCACACCGCCTTCCACGGCAAGATCGACCTTGAACGCCCCCGGCGCATGGCGAAAGCGGGCATAGGACCGCCGGACATGCCCCGGCAGTCGATCCCCCAGCACCGTGGCGGCCGCACTCGGAGTGAGGTCGAGCAGCACCGCCTTCGCCGGGGGAAGCTCGTCGAGCGAGCGCACCCGCACGCCGGTCTCGATGGTGCCGCCGGTCTCGGTGAGCATCGCCGCCAGCGCGTCGGTGACCATCCGGGACCCGCCGCGCACGACCGGCCAGCCGAACCGGTGTCCGACCGCGGTCATGATCAGTCCCACCGAGGAGCTGACCGGCCGCGTCAGCGGATGGAACACATGCGCGGCCACTCCGGCGAACAGAGCACGTGCCTCGTCGGTCTTCCAGCGGCGCGCGATGACCGAGGCGGGCTGCACCGCTCGCAGCCCGAACCGGACGAGGCGGACCGGATAGCCGGGCACATGCGTCACCGGCCGCAGGAGGTCCTCGACCAGTCCGTCGATCCCGGAAACGAGCGGGCCGAACAGCCCATCCCAGGCAGGCCCGTCATCACCGAGGCCGTCGGCGGTCTCGGCCACCGAACGGACCTGCACCCCCGCCCTGCCGGAGTCCAGCGGGTGTGCGACATCGATCTCGGGCCACAGCCACTCAGCGCCGTATCGCTCCAGGTCGAGCGAGCGCAGGAACGGCGATCCCGCCCCCATCGGGTGTACCGCCGAGCAGTGATCGTGCAGCACTCCGGGCACCGTCAGTTCACTCGTGGCCGTCCCACCGCCGATCTCCTCGGCAGCCTCGAGCACCGTGACCGACAAGCCCTGCCTGGCCAGGGTGACGGCAGCGGCCAGCCCGTTCGGGCCTGCCCCCACCACGATCGCCTCACTCATACGCCACCACCGAAAACCGGGGACGTGCCTGCCGTATGGCATTCCCGGCCCGCTCGCACCGGCAACGCCGTGCCATCGCCCGGTGCCATCGTCGCCCGGTCGAAGCCGTCGCGCATCGAAAGTGCGGCTTACCGGTGTAGCTGCCAGAGTGAGATCCGGTACCGGAAATGGCAGGGGCACTTCCGTGCCCCTGCGTTTCCGGGCATTGCCACAGTGGCGCCCCGGGCGAGGAACCGACACACCAGAGGAGTCTTGCAGGCATGGCACTGAGCTACGTGCTTCTCGCCGTCAGCTTCGCGATGCTGCTCGCGGGTGCCTTCGTGTTCACCAACGCCATCGAGTGGGCGGGCATGCGGCTCAATCTCGGCCACGGAGCCGTGGGCAGCATCCTGGCCGCGGTCGCCACGGCGCTGCCCGAGTCGACGATACCCGTCATCGCGATCATCACCGGTGGTGGCGAGCGCAGCAGCATCGCGATCGGCGCGATCATCGGCGCGCCGTTCCTGCTGGGCACATTGGCGATGCTGTTGGTCGGCGCGAGTGCCATCGGCTTCCGCAACCGCCGGGATCAGGACGTGAAGCTGAGCCTGAACGTCTCCACGATGGTACGCGATCTTACCGTCTTCCTCGTTTTCCTCGGCATCGCGCTCGTGCTCGGCCTGATCGGTCCGCGGATGGTGAGCATCATCGCGGCCATCGTCTTCGTCATCGCCTACGGCACCTATGTCTGGCGGACCATCACCGCCGGGCACGGAAGCCAAGAGGACGAAGAGATGCAAGCGCTGTTCTTCGACCCGAGCAAGCAGAACCCGCCCCGCAATCCGCAGATCATCGTGCAGGTCATCGTCGGTTTGGGCCTCATCATCTACGGTGCGCACCTGTTCGTCGTCCAGATCGAGCACATCGCCACCACGCTCGGCATCTCCGCGCTGCTGCTGGCGCTGGTCCTCGCGCCGCTGGCCAGTGAGCTACCCGAGAAGATCAACAGCTTCCTGTGGGTGAGCCGGGGCAAGGACACGCTCGCCCTGGGCAATATCACCGGAGCGATGGTGTTCCAGTCGATGCTGCCGGTGGCCGCCGGGCTGGCGTTCACACAGTGGCAACTCAGCGGCCCTGCCGCCGTCGTGGCGGGAGCCGCCCTCATCGGAGGGCTGCTGGCACTGCTGGCGATACGGTACTACGGGCGCTTTCCCCCGGCGTTCATGGTCGCCTGGGGAGTGCTGTACGTCGGAGGGGTGGCCTACGTCATCGTCGGAACATGAGCAGAGATCGTCCATCCTGCACGGTCCTCGTGGCACGGTCGGCTCCTCGCCGCACGGCACGGCGGCCGCACACCGGCGCCACCGCGCCGTGCGGCGGCGCTGCCCCACCGGAACAGTTCAGCGCACCGAAGCCAGCGAGACCACGAAATCCTCCGCCTCATCGGTCCACCACCGATGCAGGTCGAAGCCGGCGGCGTCGAGTTCGTCGCGGACCCGCTCGATCCGGAACTTCGCCGAGATCTCGGTGCCGATCTCCTCGCCCTCGGCGAAATCCACGGTCAGGCCCAGTTCACGCAATGACACCCGCATGGCGCGCGTGGCACGCAGTCGGATCTCGATCCACTCCTGCTCGGCATTCCAGCGCGCCACATGGGCGAACTCCTCCACCGGGAAGTCCGCGCCCAGCTCGCGGTTGAGCACGTGCAGCACATTACGGTTGAACTCGGCAGTCACTCCGGAAGCATCGTCGTAAGCGCGCACCAGGCGATCCGAATCCTTGACCAGGTCGGTGCCGAGCAGCAACCACTCCCCCGGGTGCAGGGCCGTACGCACGGAGTCGAGGAACTCGGCGCGTTCGGCGGGCAGGAGGTTGCCGATCGTGCCCCCCAGAAACGCCACCATGCGGTCACTTCCGGCGGGCAGACCGGCCAAACCGCTGGTGAAGTCGCCGACCACACCGCGCACCCTGATTTCCGGGTAGTCCAGGGCGATCGCGTCGGTGGCGGCGCGCAGCGCCGACTCGGACACGTCCCACGGGATGAACTGCTCGAGTGTCTCGTTCTTGCGCATGGCATCGAGCAGCAGTCTGGTCTTCTCCGAGGACCCGGACCCCAACTCGACGAGCGTGCCCACCTCGGTCATCTCGGCGATCTCCATCGCGCTGCGCCGCAGGATCCGGTGCTCGGCGCGGGTCTGGTAGTACTCGGGCAGTTCGGTGATGCGTTCGAACAGTTCGCTGCCACGGGCATCGTAGAACCATTTCGGCGACAGCCACTTCGGTGTGCCACTCAGCCCTGCGCGCGCGTCGGAACGCAGCTCGCGGTCCGCATCGGCCTCGGTGAATCCGACGATCAGTTCGGGTTGACTCATGGTGCTCCTGCTTCCGGTAGTGCGGTGACGCTGACATGGCTGGTATCGGCGACGACGAGGTGGCGATCCGGGATCGCCTCCCATTTCGGCTCGCCTTGCCGGGGTTCGTCCTGCTGAGACTCGTCCTGCTGGGGTTCGTCCTGCTGAGACTCGTCCTGCTGGGGCCGATCCCGGGCGGCATCATCGTGGGGCAGGCCGTCACCGAATGGCTCCGAGGCCACGGTCACGGCATCCGCCTCGCGTCGGACGGACAGCGAGTGGCTCCAGGTGGTGGCGATCAGGACGCTACCGTCGGTCAGCAGCAGGTTCATCCGCGATTCCGGGGCGGCTGTCACGATCTCGCCGAGCAGGTCGCACACCGCTTCCACGGCAGGCTCCCCTCGATGGAGACGATGCCGCAGCAATGCCCACACCACGGCGGAATCCACCGGTGCGTCCAAGGTCATCAGGTCCACGGCGTCGAGTCGACCGGCGAGTCCGGCCAGGGACTCCGGCCACCCGGACACGCGTCCGTTGTGGCTGAACAGCCAGTTTCCGTCGCCGAAGGGCGCGCATGCCGTCGGTACGACCGGAGTGCCCACCATCGCCGACCGCACCGCACCCAGTACCGCCGAACTCGACACCGTGGAAGCCAGCGCGGCGAAGTTCGCATCCGTCCACATCGGGTCCGCGGAACGGTACCTGGTCGGCACGGACGAGCCGACCGGGTACCAGCCGACCCCGAAACCGTCCACGTTCACCGTGCCACCCGAACGCATGTCGTTCGGCGCCCAGGCCTGCTCGCGCAGCGAATGCTCGGGACGCAGCAAGAGTTCGTCCACAGTCACGGGCGGGCCCAGATAACCCACATGACGGCACATCGGCTGCCCGCTCAGCCCAGCTCGTCGCTGTCGGGTGTCCGGGCACAGCGGAATCCGGCGAAGATCTGGCGCCGGATCGGATAGTCCCAGTTGCGGAAGGTGCCGCGGCAGGCCGCGACATCCGTGCCGAAGGACCCGCCACGCAGCACCTTGTGGCTCGCCCCGAAGAAGACCTCGGAATATTCCCGGTACGGGAACGCCGTAAAACCCGGGTACGGCGCGAAATCCGAGGCGGTCCACTCCCAGACATCACCGATGAGTTGGCGAGCACCACACGGTGCCGCCCCCGTCGGGTACGCCCCCGCCGGTGCGGGTCGCAGGTGCCGCTGACCGAGGTTGGCCCGGCCCTGCTGCGGGTCCGCCTGCCCCCAGGGATAGCGCAGGGATCGACCGCTGCGCGGATCGAAGCGGGCCGCCTTCTCCCATTCCTGCTCGGTGGGCAAGCGCTTGCCCGCCCAATTGGCATAGGCCTGAGCTTCGTAGAAGCACACGTGCACCACGGGCTCGTCCAGGGCCACCGGCTCGACGTGGCCGAAGCGGCGCCGCAGCCAGGTTCCTCCGTCGTCCTTCCAGAACAGGGGAGCCCGCAGATCGGCGCGCTGCCGGTACTGCCAGCCCTGCTCACTCCACCACCGGGGCTGGTCGTATCCGCCGCTGTCGAGGAACCGGAGGAACTGTCCGTTGGTGACCGGCGTGGTGTCGATGCGGAAGTCCGCCACGTGTACCTCGTGCGCGGGGCGCTCGTTGTCCAGAGCCCACGGTTCCGTGGACGTGCCCATGACGAACGGTCCGCCCGGAACCAGCACCTCGTCGGGCAACGAGTCCGCGTCCACCGCCGCGGGCGGGGGTTCGTCGTCGAGAACGGGATCGCCGTTGCGGAGCTGGTGGGTGGCGAGCATGGTCTCGTCGTGCTGTTGTTCGTGCTGCACGATCATGCCGAAGGCGAAGGCCTGCTCCACCAGGCGACGCCCTTCCAGGGGGGACCGGTCCAGCAGGTCGAGAACCTTGTCCCGCACTGTCGTCACGTAGTTTCTGGCCTCGGTCGGCCCCAACAGAGGAAGTGCGGGCCGGTCGGCTCGCGCATGCTGAAACGCGTCGTAGAGGTCGTCGATATCCGGCCGTACCGCCTGTCTGCCGCCGACGTCACGCACCAGCCAGATCTCCTCCTGGCTACCGACGTGCGCCAGGTCCCACACCAGGGGAGACATCAACGGGGAGTGTTGCCGCACCAGCTCGTCATCGTCGACAGCGCTGGTCAGTGCGATGCTGCGGTCCCGAGTGCGTTGCATCTCGTCCGCCACGTGGGTCCGGAGATCCTCGATGCCCAGGTCGGCCGGATTCGGACGGACCGTCTCGCTTGCCACTGATGCCACCTCCGATTCACCGCTGCTCTGCTGCGAAAAGTCGTTGCTCGACGGCCGCGGCCAGTCGTTCGGCCACTCCGTCCGGGGTGTCGGCCTGCCGGTCCAGGCACCGGCAGGCCAGGTCGAAGATCGCTCGAGCCGTGTGGGCCAGTCGGGGATCGCGCAGGCCGTCCCGGGCCGCGTGTATCCAGCGTCCGACGGCAGGCGAGGACAACTCCAGCACCTCGTCCACTGTGGACTCCTCCCGGAACAGTGAGATCAGCGCCGCGGCAGGCAGCATCCAGTCCCGGCCCGCCTGGGTGTCGAGATAGCGCACCTCGAAGTACCCGCGCGGCCGCACCGGCGGGAACACCGTGCTCAGGTGGTAGTCCAGATCATCCCGTGTCGGTGGTGCGGGCAGCGCACCACCGATCCATTCGGCGAAGCTGATTCCGCTCGGCACGGTCCAGTCATCGCCGTCGCGCCGCAGACACATCAGCGCGGTGTCCAGCAATCGTTTGGCCCAGCTCGCCGCCGGATCGGTCGTGATCGGCCCCGGCCGGGTACGTGGCGGGTCGGTGCGCAGCAGCGCGCGTGTCCGGGTCGATGCCCATCCGGTGCGGCGACCGAACAGCGCGGGCGAGTTCGCGAAAGTCGCCATCATCACCGGCCCCAGCGCGTGCAGCGCCGCCCAGCGCGGTGCCACGCGGTGCGCCTCGCCCATATCCAGGCACACCTGAATACCGGCGGTGCTGCACATCATCAGCCGCCCGTCGAGACCGATGCGGTCGAAGGCGGTTTCCATTGCCGCATACCGCGGCACGCGCAGTACCCGCCGCGGGCGCCGCCAGGGGTCGGTGCCCTGCTCACCGAGCACGAACCCGGCGGCGGCGAACAGGTCTCGGACATAGCGAGCATCGGCCTCGACCGCGTCGAACAACGAACGCATGGAAGACGCCGGAAGACTGGAGACCTCGACCTGGCCACCGGGCTCGATGGTGAGTATCGAACCGTTCGGCAGCGGCTCGTGCGGACTCTGCGGGGCCAGGGAGGATGGGGCGTGCCGACCGAGGGCGTCGGTCAGCACATCGACATCGAGGGGTTTTCGGGGGTTCTCGGCATGGTGCACGGTCCATTCGAGCTCGATACCGAGCAATCGTGGCGGACCGTGCTTGAAGCACACGGAGGCGACGTAGGCTTCGGCCTCCGCGCGGGTACGAAGGTGGGATGTGGGGAATTCGTGGACGTCCGGGTCGATCGACACGGTCACGGGGATCACCGCCTGTAGTGGTCTCGTCACCGACGCTACCGGTACGGCACCGGTACCGCACTCCCTTGCACCGGCACACTCGATCTGCTAAAGAGCCGATTCACCGGCGAAAACCGATCTCCTCGTCCCCGCGGGCAAAAAAACAAACCGTACGTACGGATTGCAAAAAGTTCCCCCGAACTGGGACGATCAGCGTATGCCTCGTGTGAGTCCGGATCATCTCCAAGCCAGGCGTCGTCAGATCCTGGACGGTGCACGGGCCTGCTTCGCGCGCCACGGCTATGAAGGTGCCACCGTCCGCAGGCTGGAGGAGGCCACCAGCCTGTCCCGAGGTGCGATTTTCCACCACTTCAAGGACAAGGAGTCACTGTTTCTCGCCCTGGCCGAGGACGACGCCGGGCGGATGGCCGATGTCGTGGCCGAACAGGGACTGGTCCAGGTCATGCGTAACCTGCTCGCCGACCCCGACAGCGGTGGTGAACAGGTGCCCGGCGCCGACTGGCTCGGCACCAGGCTGGAGGTGTCCCGGCGACTGCGCACCGACGCCGACTTCCGCAGACGGTGGGCACAGCGTTCCGAGCAGCTCACCAGTGCGACCAGAGCCCGTCTGAAGTGGCAGTATCGTGCGGGCAATCTGCGTGATGATGTCGATATCGACGTGCTGACCGCCTACCTCGAACTCGTCCTCGAAGGACTCGTCTCCCACCTGGCCATGGGATTGCCCGCCGACGATCTCGGGCCGGTGCTCGACCTGGTCGAGGAAAGCGTCCGGCGTCATCGCGGTCGGTGATCCCCGGCATAGGCACAGTGCCGGGCGGCGAACCGCGGCGTAATCTCGCTTTCGTCGGCGAGCGTGCTCGTCGATGACCGGTATCCGGTCGTCGAGAGGAGTCAGCCAGCGGATGTGGAGCGAGTGGTGGAACCGCTTCGTCGCCTCCGATCCGGCACTGCGCCGCTTGCGTACGGCCACCCGCGTGGCGGTCTCGGTCGCGCTCACCCTGCTGATCGTGTTCCCGCTGCTCGCCTGGTGGGGGCAGCCGTTGACCTCGGCGATCATCGGCGCCGTGGTGGCTATCCAGTCGTCGGTGGCGGTCAACGACGACACCGACCGGCAGCGACGGATCACCACCCTGCTGATGCCACTGCCCGCCACGCTGTCCCTGGTGCTGGCCACGGTCACCACGCCCCTGGCGGTCACGCATATCCTCCTGTTCCTCGTGGTGATCTTCATTGCCACCTACATCCGCCGTTTCGGCCCGCGCTACTTCGCCCTGGGATTCGTCGGGTTTTTCGGCTACTTCTTCGCGATGTTCCTGCGCCCGAGCCTGCCGCAAGTTCCCGCCATGGCCGTGGCCGCCGTCTGCGGAGCGCTGGTCGCTCTCGTGCTGCGTTTCGTCGTGCTGCGCGACGACCCCGAGGGCATCCTGCGCCGAGGGCGGCGCACGTTGCGAGCACAGGTGCACGGTCTGCTGCACGCCATTCGCGACGTCGCCCGGAGCCCCGATTCGGCACAGCACCGCAGGCGGCTGCACCGCCGTTCCATCCGGCTCAACGAGACAGCGCTGATGCTGGAAAACACCGTGCAACAACTCGACAGTCTCGACGAGTCCGGCCGCGAGGTGATCCGCAGGCGCATTCTCGATGTCGAACTCGCCGCCGAGAATCTCCGCACGCCGCTGCTGCGGGTGATCGACCACCCCAGTGGCTCGGCTGCTGTGTCGAGCGCACTCGGCCCCCTGCTCGATGTGCTCCGCGCGGCTCCTTCCGAGATTCGCGAAGCCAGTCGCAACGTGGCCGACCGCGTCGAGCAACAGAGCTCGGCCGAGGTCGCGATGACGATCCGCAGACTCGGCGCGAGCCTGGCGGAACTGGCCACGGCCACCGCCGAACTCGGCACGCAGCGTCACGCACCCGACCAGAGCAGCCACGAGACCGGTCCGGGCGAGGAGCCCACCGACGAACCCGAGGAGCGCGAATCCGAGGAGCGCGAGGCCGGGACCACCGAGGAGACCGGACTCAGGCGTCCCGAGCTACGAACGGCCATCCAGGTCACCTGCGCCACCGGGATGGCCGTCTTCCTCGGTCAGCTCATCTCCCCGAACCGCTGGTACTGGGCGGTGATCACCGCGTTCGTCGTGTTCGTCAGCGCCAACAGCCGGGGGGAACTGCTGGTGCGTGCCTGGCAGCGCACCGCAGGGACCCTGCTCGGGGTGGTGGCGGGGATCCTGGTCGCCAGTCAGGTCACCGGCAATATCGCCGCGGAGATCGCCCTGGTCCTGTTCTGCGTTTTCGCGGCCTTCTACTTCCTGGGGTACTCGTATGCGGTACTGACCTTCTTCATCACCACGATGCTGGGGATCATCTACGGCATTCTGGGCATCTTCGATGTGTCCGTGCTGGAGACCCGGCTTGTGGAGACCGCGGCCGGAGCGGCCGCGGGAGTCCTCGCGGCGATGCTCATCCTGCCGACCCGGACCCACTCGGTGGTCCGGAACCGCTCCGAGGACGTCCTGAAGAGCCTGCGCGACCTCCTCCGTGCGGCCGGTAACTCGGCCGCTTCCCCGGATGACGCCACGAGCCTGCGGGAGTCGGTGCGAGACCTCGACGACCGCGTACAGCAGCTCCGGAACGGTGCCCGGCCGTTGACCAACTACCGGTTGCGTTCCCAGCGCAGCAGGATCGACCGGTGGCTGACCATACTCGGCGGATGCGCCTACTACGTACGCAATCTGGCCGCCGTGTTGCCGACCACGGTGGACATGGTCGACGCCGATACCCGCGAGCGCCTCGCCGAACTGCTGTGGGCGCTGGCCGATGCCGCCGAGTCACTGACCGATGAGGGGTCCCGGGAATTCCGCTCGGCCCTGCAACCCGCTTGCGACCAGGCCGAGACACTGCGCGACATCGTGGAATCGGTGACCAGTGACCCCACCTCGCTGCACCGGACCCTCAACCTGCTGGATCGCCTCACCCAGCTGCTGCAGGATCTGGCCGGGGAACTCGATCCCACCACGCCCGGCGAGCAGCAGGATACGGCAGCCCGCTGAGACGGCCCATCCGTCCATGTCCCCGCTTCGGCGGCGAATTTCACAGCAGCCTGCCGAAGCGGGGACATGCACGCACCGGGCACAGACGAGTCAGGCGACGCCGTGCATGTACTTCTTGATCCAGGGGGTTCCCAGCGCCAGCACGCCCGCCAGCACGAGCGTCACCAGCCCGACACCACCGAAGTACAGGTTCTGGTTCTCCTGCGAATACAACTGGGCGATCTGGGAAGCCACTCCCTGCCCCAGCGCGGGCGCGAGGAAGTACAGGCCCATCGTCTGGGAGGAGAACGCCCGCGGGGCGAGCTTGGTCGTCACCGACAGCCCGACCGGGGAGAGCATCAGCTCACCGATGGTGAACAGCACGAACACGAAGGCGATCATCAGTGGATTCATCAGGCCCTCGCCGTCGCGGAACAGCCCGGAGAAGACGACCCACAAAAAGCCGAGGGCGACGAAGATCAGGCCGCCGACGAACTTCATCGGGGTGCTGGGCTGGCGCTCGCCCCACTTGGTCCACAGCAGCGCGAACAGCGGCGCCAGGACGATGATGGCCAGCGGATTGATCGACTGGAACCACCCGACCGGGAAGCTGTAACCGAACAGCGTGGTATCCGTCTGGAAGTCGGTGACCACCACCAGTGTCGCGGCCTGTTGCTCGAAGAGCAGGAAGAACACGGCCGTGGCCAAAAACAGCGGGACGTAGGCGGTCAGCCGATCGCGTTCCATCCTGGTGATCTGCCCGGAGCGGAACATCACCGTGAAGTAGATGATCGGCAGGATGATCGAGATCGTCGTGATCGTGTTGATCAATCCCTCGACACCCCACAGCACGGTTGCTCCGACGAACACGACCAGCAGGGCGACTGCGATCACCGCAACGCGAACCAGCACCGTCCCCCTCCGGTGCTCCGGCAGTGGGTTGACCGGCTGCTTGCCCGCGTTGCCCAGACGGGCATTGCTGAGTACGTACTGCGCCAAGCCGAGGGCCATTCCGACGGCCGCCGCACCGAAGCCCCAGTGGAAGCCGGGTCCCTCGGCGAGCGCGCCGGTGATGAGCGGGGCGGCAAAGCCACCGATGTTGATGCCCATGTAGAAGATCGAGAAACCGGCGTCCCTGCGGCTGTCCTCGTCGCTGTAGAGGCCACCGACGACGTTGGAGACGTTGGGCTTGAGCAGCCCGGTGCCGAGCACGATCAGGCCCAGTCCGGGGGCCAGCGAGGCATACCCACCGGGCAGCGCCATGCAGATGTGCCCGAGCATGATGAGCACGCCACCGTAGAAGATGGCGCGCTGTGAGCCGAGCATCCGGTCGGCCAACCAGCCGCCGACCACACCGGTGAGATACACCGAAGAGCCGTAGGCCAGCACCAGCGCTACCGCGGTGGGCTTGTCCATCCCGAGGCCACCCTCGGTGACCACGGTGTACAGATACAGCGCCAGGATGGCGCGCATCCCGTAGTAGGAGAAGCGCTCCCACATCTCGGTGAAAAACAGCGTGGACAACCCCGGAGGATGGCCGAAAAAGCCCTTCCCCTTCGGCTGGTCCGTAACCGTGGAGGTGTTCACGATCACGTCCTCTCGTACGTTTCACATGGCGGTGGTAACCGCCCGGTAACTCGGCGGAGGGTACGCCTTGTGCGTCGTGACGTCGGGCACGGGGAACACACAACGGATTCCCTTCAAGCAAACATACTGCAACAAACTCACACATTGGAGTTAATGGGGTATCCGCTGCACACATCCGTATTCACTGGGAAATACTGTGAACACGGAACGCAACTACCAAAGCAATCGAACACGACGGGAGCGTCGATGGATCTCTTGCCCGCCCATCGCAGTGCCATGCGGGAATTCGACAGCCGGGTCCGGCAGATCGATGCGAACCAGTGGAACGACTCCACCCCGTGCACGGAATGGACTGTCCGTGATCTGCTCAACCACCTCGTCGGCGAACAACTGTGGGCGCCGTGGTTGCTGCGCGGAGCCACCCTGGACGAGGTCGGCGACCGTTTCGACGGTGACCAGCTCGGCTCGGACCCGCAAGCGACCTGGGCCGAGGCCAGCACGGCCGCACGGACGGCGTGGGATGCCCTCGAAGCCATCCGAGGCGAGGTTCATGTCACCGGCGGAACGATTCCGACCGAGGATTACGGATGGCAGATGATTCTCGATCTGACCGTGCACGCCTGGGACCTCGCCCGAGGTATCGACACCGACGAAACCCTTGCTTCCGAGCTGGTGGAGACGGTGTACGAGGTCTTCGCCCCCTCCATCGAGTCCTTGCAGGGACTCGGGATTTTCGCCCCGCCCCGGCGGATCGACGAGAACGCGGACATGCAGAGCCGACTGCTCGCCCTGCTCGGACGGGCCCCGTGACACTCACGCGGTCTCCGCCAGGACGAATGGTTCCGACAGCTTGCGTGGGTGGGTGGCTGCCTGCCGGATCACCATCGGCAGCCGTACTTGCTCCATCCGAGATACAATGGCCGTGTACGCGACGAGTTCCGACCAAGTGACGGTTCCCGGCGAACGTATCCACAGCAAAGGAGTGAGGGCGTCAGTGCCCGAGGCACCATCGACCGACGGCAGTACCAGGCCGGGGCGAAGACCCGGCTCCCCAGGCCAGCGGGCGAGGACCCACTCTCGGGGTGACCGCTGATGGACCTCGTACTGGCGATCCTCGGTCTGCTGTTCGTCGGAGTGCTCACGCTCGGTACCGCACTGGCGGTCGCCGCCGAGTTCTCCCTGACCTCCCTGGAACGCAGCACGATCGACGCACACGCGGCGGAGGTCGGTGACCGGCGGTCCAGAACGGTCCAGCGGGCACACAGCACGCTGTCGTTTCAGCTCTCCGGTGCCCAGGTCGCGATCACGCTGACCACACTGGTCACCGGTTACGTTGCCGAGCCGTTGATCGGTGATCTCCTGCGTCCGGCTTTCACCGGCATGGGGCTGCCCGATGCGGTGGCGGGGGCGTTCTCGCTCACCCTGGCCATCCTGCTGGCGACCACGCTGTCGATGGTCTTCGGCGAGATGGTGCCGAAGAACCTGGCGATCGCGCGGCCGCTGCCCACCGCCCGCGCGGTGTCCGGATACCACTCGGCGTTCTCGCGGGTCTTTCGCCCGCTGATCGACGGGATGAACAACAGCGCGAACCGGCTCGTGCGCCGGCTGGGCATCGAACCGCAGGAGGAACTGCGCTCGGCTCGCTCTCCGGACGAACTCGGTTCGATCGTGCGCTCCAGCGCCGAGCACGGCACGCTCGACGAGTCCACCGCGGAGCTGATGGACAAGTCGCTGCGATTCGGCGATCGCTCCGCCGAGGAGCTGATGACTCCGCGCGTACGGGTGGAGTCGCTGACGGCGGAGGCCGGCGTCGATGACCTGCTCGAGGCCGCACGGCGGACCGGATTCTCCCGATTTCCCGTGCACAGTGGCGACCTGGACGAGGTGCACGGGGTCGTGCACGTCAAACAGGCCTTCGGCGTGGCGCTCGACCAGCGCGCGAGTACCCGCGTGGGCTCACTGACCCGGCCCGTGCCGACCGTGCCCGAAACCCTCGACGGTGACGCGCTGCTGAACCGGCTGCGCGGATCCGGGCTGCAACTGGCACTCGTCGTCGACGAATACGGTGGCACGGCGGGCATCGTCAGCCTCGAAGACGTCATCGAGGAAATCATCGGCGACGTCCGCGACGAACACGACCGCCGCGAGGTCGCCGCCGTACGCGCGGTGGATCACGACAACTGGCTCATCTCCGGCCTGCTGCGGTCCGACGAACTGGAAGAGGCCACCGGCTTCACGATGCCCGACGGCGACTACGAAACCGTGGCGGGGCTCGTCCTGGCCGAACTCGGCCGGATCCCGGCCGAAGAGGACGGCATCGACACCGGCGACTGGCGGCTGACCGTCACCCGGATGGACCGCCATCGCATCGCCGAGCTGCGCCTGACTCACGAGCAGGACAGCACCGCAATCCGTCCCACCTCCGAGATGGCGGGCGACCGACAGGAGGTGTCGCGATGAGCGACGGACTCGCCCTGGCTCTCGCGGTCCTGTTACTGCTGTTGAACTCCCTGTTCGTCGGCGCCGAGTTCTCGCTGCTGTCCTCACGCCGCGACCGGCTGGAAGCCCTGCTCGAACAGGGCATCGGCCGAGCCAGGACCGTCATCAACGCGAGCCAGGAGGGCTCGCTGATGCTGACCAGCGCCCAGCTCGGCATCACCCTGTGCTCGCTGGGGCTGGGGCGTCTCGGCGAACCCGCCGTGGCCCACCAGCTCGGCAAGCTCCTCGGGCCCATCCCGATTCCGCCCGCCGTGCTGCATACCGTGTCCTTCGCGATCGCACTGGCGATCGTGGTCGTGCTGCACGTGCTGGTCGGCGAGATGGTGCCGAAGAACCTGGCCATCGCCGACCCGGAGCGGCTCGCGCTGTGGTTCGTGCCCATGCTGGTCGGTTTCGTCAAGCTGGCACGGCCGCTGATCGCGGTGTTCAACATGATGGCCAACGCGGTGCTGCGGCTGCTCAAGGTCGAGCCCAAAAGCGATCTGGAGACCGCCTACACCTCCTCCGAACTCGCCGAGCTGCTCGGCGAGTCCCGACGGGAAGGCCTGCTCGATCAGTCCGAGCACCGCAGGTTGGCGCAAACACTGTCATCGGTGGAAAACACCGTCGGCGACGTACTGATCCCGCTGGAACACCTGACCACCCTGCCCCGCGACCCGACCCTGGGCGATGTCGAGCAGGCCGTGTCGGCCACCGGCTTCTCCCGGTTCCCCGTCTGCGCCGACGGCGGCAAGATCCTGGGCTACCTGCACGTCAAGGATGTGCTCGACCAAGCAGGCACCGCGCCGGAGACCCCCGTGATGCCCACGCGCGTGCGAGCGCTCCCGACCGTGGCCGTGCAGGCCCGCCTCGACGATGCGCTGACCGCGCTGAGACGCTCCCGCAGTCATCTCGCCACCGCCGTGGACGACTCCGGCAGCCCGCTGGGCGTGGTCGCGCTGGAGGATCTCGTCGAAGAATATGTCGGCACCGTGCGCGACAGCACCCACGTCACCTGACTTACTCTGGGGCAACGTGTCGGAAACGAAGTCGGTGCTGTCCGAACGCGAATGGTGCGAGCGGGAGGCGGCACATCACGCGCGGGTATCCCGGTGGACCGAACCGCACCGCCGCCGCAAGCAGCGCGGCGAGGCGCACCCGGTGATGGACTTCCTGTTCACCTACTACTCGCACCGCCCCTCGCGGCTGGAGCGCTGGCAACCCGGCTACGGCGTGGCCCTGGCCGGTGGCGGGAAGTTCCTCGAACGGCGCGGTTACATCGAAACCGACGACGGGATCATGGTCGACCCGGCTGTGCTGACCCCCTCCCGGCGCAGCACCGTGGAGTTCGTACTCTCGCTGCTCACCGCGACCGCAGCACGTCCGGCGCAGCTGGGATGTTTCGGGCTGCACGAGTGGGCGATGGTGTACCGGACCGACCCGGATGACGTGCGCCATACCGGCCGGCCACTACGGCTGGGCCACCAGGGCACCGACGAAGTCGTCGAGTCGATGCGGATCCGGTGCACCCACCACGACGCATTTCGCTTCTTCACCGATCAGGCACGACCGCGCAATACTCTGCAACCTCGCCGCGAGGACCAGGTGCAACTCGAACAGCCGGGCTGCCTGCACGCGAACATGGACATGTACAAGTGGGCCTACAAGCTGGATCCACTCGTGCCCGCCGAACTGGTCGCCGACTGCTTCGACCTCGCAGCACGGGTCCGGGAACTCGACATGCGTGCCAGCCCCTACGACCTCGGTGACCTCGGCTACTCACCGGTTCCCATCGAGACGCCCGAAGGGCGCGCGGAATACGTGCGCAGGCAGCGTGCCTTCGCCGAGGAATCCGCGAACCTGCGCCAACGGTTGATCGACCTCTGTCGCGGAGTGCTCACCTGGGCCGACACGTCTGCTGCGGCTCCCGTCGAAAACATCCGGTGCACGGAATGAGGCGCACCGGGATGGGCCCGCCGGACCGAAGCAACTCCGTGTCCGGCGGGCACCCGACTCACTCCCGAACGGTCAGACCGACCTCGCCGTTGTCATCGCGCTCGGCGTCCAGGGTCTTGTCACCCAGTACCGAAACCGCCTGCTGATCGAGGAAGACGCGCACGCCCTCGGCCTCGACAACCTGGTCGTTGCCCTCTGGCTCGGCGACGACCGACGCCAGCAGACCCTCGTTCACATCGCCACTTTCGGGTGTGGCGATCCGCAGACCGGCCCCCTCGGGAGATTCATTTCCCGACAGGACGACCTTGATGACCTCAGCTGCGTCTTCGCTGATGGTGAGCATGAGCTCAACCCCTCTCGAAGTCTTTTCAGGTGAAGTCGCCAACGGTAGTCGACGGGGTCACCGATCGTACCGGCCGGTCACCCTTCGTACGCCGACAGCGGCGGGCAGGAGCACACCAGGTTGCGGTCCCCGCGCGCACCGTCGATCCGCCGGACCGGTGGCCACACCTTGGCCGCATCGGTGCCCATCGGGTAGACGGCCTCCTGACGACCGTAGGCGTGATCCCAGTCCCCCGCCAGCGAGGCAGCGGTATGCGGTGCGTGCACCAGCGGATTGTCGTCGACGGACCAGTGCCCGGCCGCGACCCTGTCCATCTCCGCGCGGATGGCGATCATCGCCTCGCAGAACCGGTCCAGCTCGGCGAGGTTCTCGCTCTCGGTCGGCTCCACCATCAGAGTGCCGGCCACCGGGAACGACATCGTCGGCGCGTGCAGGCCGTAGTCGCACAGCCGCTTGGCGACGTCCTCCACGCTCAGACCGCTGTCCTTGGTGACCTGACGCAGATCGAGGATGCACTCGTGAGCGACGAACCCACCCGAGCCGGTGTAGAGCACCGGGAAGTACTCGTCCAGGCGCCGGGCGACGTAGTTCGCCGAAGCCACGGCGGTCAGTGTCGCGCGACGCAGGCCGTCGGAGCCCATCATCCGGACATAGGCCCACGAGATCGGCAGGATCGACGCACTGCCCCACGGAGCGGCGCTGATCGGCCCCACACCGGTCTCCGGGCCCGCCTCCGGCTGCAGCGGGTGGTTCGGCAGGAACGGCGCCAGATGCGCACCCACGCCGATCGGGCCGACGCCGGGCCCACCGCCGCCGTGCGGAATGCAGAAGGTCTTGTGCAGGTTCAGGTGCGACACATCGGCACCGAACTTGCCCATCCGAGCCAGCCCGATCAGCGCGTTGAGGTTCGCCCCGTCGACATAGACCTGCCCGCCGGCATCGTGCACCATCCCGCAGACGTTCTGCACGGTGTTCTCGTAGACGCCGTGCGTGGACGGGTAGGTGATCATGATGGCGGCGAGGTCGTCGCGGTGTTTCTCGACGAGCTCACTCAGGTGGTCCATCTCGATGTTGCCGGAGTCGTCGCAGCGCACCACGTTCACACGCAGCCCGGCCATCACCGCGCTCGCCGCGTTGGTGCCGTGCGCACTCGCCGGGATCAGGCACACATCGCGCTGCGACTCACCACGGCTGTGGTGGTAGGCGCGGATGGCCAGCAGACCCGCGAACTCGCCCTGACTGCCCGCGTTGGGCTGCAGGCTCACCGCGTCGTAACCGGTGATCTCGGCCAGCCACGACTGCAGATCCTGCACGATCTTCAGCAGCCCCTCGGCGTCCGCTGCGGGCGCGAACGGGTGAATATTGGCGAAGGACGGCCAGGTGATCGGCTCCATCTCGGCAGCCGCGTTGAGCTTCATCGTGCACGAGCCCAGCGGGATCATGCTGCGATCCAGTGCCACATCGGAATCGGAGAGCCTGCGCAGGTAACGCAGCAGCGAGGTCTCCGAGCGGTGCTGGTGGAACACCGGGTGCGTCAGATACTCCGAGCTGCGCCGCAATGCATCGGGCAGCGCGTCCGGAATCGAGGCGTCGAGATCATCGACATCGGCCAGATCGGTACCGGTCAGACCGAAGGCCTGCCACACCTTGGCAAGATGGTCACGGTCGGTCGTCTCGTCACAACTGATGCCGACGTGGTCGGCATCCACACGGCGAAGGTTGACTCCCGAGTCCCGGGCCGCTGCCACGATCTCGTCCGCTCGGCCCGGCACCCGTGTGACAACGGTGTCGAAGAAGCTGTCCCCGAGAACCTCGATCCCGCCATGGCGGAACTGGGCAGCGAGCACGGCGGCCATCCGGTGCGTGCGCGTCGCGATCGCCCGCAGACCGGCCGGACCGTGGTAGACCGCGTACATCGAGGCCACCACGGCCAGCAATACCTGGGCGGTGCAGATGTTGCTGGTGGCTTTCTCCCGGCGAATGTGCTGTTCCCGAGTCTGCAACGCGAGCCGGTAGGCCTGATCGCCATCGGCGTCGACGCTGACCCCGACCAGCCTGCCGGGCAACTGGCGTTCCAGCCCCTTGCGCACTGCCATGTATCCGGCGTGGGGACCGCCGAAGCCCATCGGCACACCGAAGCGCTGGCTGGTGCCCACGACGACGTCCGCGCCGATCTCACCCGGCGCGCGAACCAGTGTCAGTGCGAGCAGGTCGGCCGCGACCACGGCCATCCCACCCCGCTGGTGAATCTCGGAGATGAGCGCTTCGTGATCCCGCAGCACACCCGAGGCCCCCGGGTATGCCAGCAGCGCACCGAAGAACTCACCATCGGGCAGTCCCGCGACGCCCTCGGAGAGATCGGCCACCACGATTTCGATGCCCAGGGGTTCGGCACGCGTTTCGATGACGGAGCGGGTCTGTGGCAGCGTATCGGCGTCCACGACGAAACGCGGCGACTTGGACTTGCCCGCGCGCCGCACCAGGGTCATCCCCTCGGAGGCGGCCGTGGACTCGTCGAGCATCGACGAGTTCGACACGGGCACACCGGTGAGGTCGGCGACCATCGTCTGGAAGTTCAGCAACGCCTCGAGACGTCCCTGGGAAATCTCCGGCTGGTACGGCGTGTAAGCGGTGTACCAGGCAGGGTTTTCGATCACGTTGCGGCGGATCACGGGTGGGGTGATCGTCGGGTAATAGCCCAGGCCGATCATTTCCGTGTGCGGGTGGCAGCGCTGGGCCAGCTCGCGCAGTTCGTCCAGCGACTCGGCTTCGGTGGCCGGCTCCGGCAGCGCCATCCGCAGGTCGCGCTCGCGAATGCCGGCAGGCACAGCGTGCTCACCGAGTTCTTCCAGGGAACCGACACCGATCACGTCCAGCATCCGGGCCAGCTCTGCAGGCATCGGTCCGACATGGCGATCGGCGAACGGAGTCCCGTGCTCGAGAGCGGCGAGCGGAATGCGGTCATTGGTCACGTCGGTCATCGCCCAACCTCCATCATCGCGGGCATTGCAGCCAGGGGCAGGCAGCACTCGCGGAAGTACTGCCCTCCCCCTCTGTCAATGTCCGCGAAGCGGACGCCTGAGAGCTTCACTCGGCGTGGCCGAGCTTGCACCGTCGGCGGGGCCTGTCACCCGGTGGGGACCGACCCTCTTTCCAGAGGTATCTCGCCCGTACGGTCCATAGGCCTGAGAGGTTGTCGGGGAAGGTTGCTCCTTCGGCGCCGCTCCGACTGGCAGCCGAAGCGAACTCTCCCGTACGGGGTCTGCGACTCCCCGAAGCCTACCTGATAGCTCAGCCCGTTTGGCGATCGCGACGGCGTCTGGAGAGTTCGTCCTCTGCTCCGTCGAGCTGTTCGGCGCTGTCCGCCCGCTCGGCGGGGAACTCGTGAATCGTTCCAGTGATCTCGCGCATGGCACCGCTGACCGCGATGCCGAACACGCCCTGGCCACCCTGCAGCAGGTCCACCACCTCTTCGGCGGAGGTGCACTCATAGACCGTCGTACCGTCGCTGAACAGGGTGATCCCGGCCAGGTCACGGACTCCGCGGTGCCGGAGATGGTCCACCGCAACGCGAATGTTGTGCAGCGAGACCCCGGTGTCCAGCAGTCGTTTGACGACCTTGAGCACCAGTATGTCCTTGAACGAGTACAGCCGCTGCGAGCCGGAGCCTTCCGCGAGCCTGATCGACGGACCGACCAGTTTTGTGCGCGCCCAGTAGTCGAGTTGCCGATAGGTGATGCCCGCGATCTGACAGGCGGCCGGACCGCGGTAACCGACCAGCTCATCCGGCAGCGAGGCGTCCGGAAACAGTTCTCCCTGCTCCACCGCAGCATCCCGGTCGGGTGCTTGCTCAACCACGCCTGCCTCCCCTCGACCGGCGTCCAGCCGGCGACCACCAGACCCCGGGTAGACCGCAATCCGGGGATGCCACCTGTCCGAGCATCGGATTCACCGTGCCGTATTCACTGCCTCGTCGAATTCACTGCCTCGAGCTCATCGCGTGGGTCCATACTGCCACCGACAGCACATCAGAGCACATTGCGTGACTTCGACGATAAGCTCGGGCCAGGAGGCGGTCAACGCGACGCGCGGGCGGTCGTACGGCCGCCCGCGCCCGGCAACTTCCCGTCATCGAAGGCCGCCTTCGGCTCCCGAGGTCCGAAGAGGACCCGTGGTGGTGCCGCGGCCGACCAGGTCAGGTGTCGGCCCCCCGGAAATCCTCCGGCGACACCGAGTCCAGGAATTCCTTGAACTTCTCGACCTCGTCCTCCTGCTCATCCGGAATGAGCAATCCGGCCTCGTCCAGCACGGATTCGTCAGCGTGGATCGGCACCCCGATCCGCAGCGCGAGAGCCACCGAGTCACTCGGCCGTGCCGATACCCGCACGTCCCCGTCGAAGACGAGTTCGGCGAAGAACGTGCCCTCCTGGAGATCGGTGACTCGCACCTGCTCCAGGTCACGCCCGAGCGCTCCGATCACGTCCTTGAGCAGATCATGAGTCAATGGCCGCGCAGGCCGTACACCCTGCTGTTCCAGTGCGATGGCCGTCGCCTCCACCGATCCGATCCAGATCGGCAAGTAACGCTCACCTTCGGTCTCCCGCAACAGTAGGATCGGCTGGTTGGCTGGTAGTTCCACACGCACGCCGACGACGCGCATTTCGCTGCTCATCGTCCAATCGCCTCCTCCAGCGCGTCGAAGCGTGACATCCCTGTCGAGGATCGCGCACCGACGCCTTCGACGCTACCCGCGATACGGCGGAGACACCCAACATCGGCCACCGCCAACCGCGCCATTCCCATTCTGTGGGCCACGAAACCCCTACCGAGCGCTGTCCGTCCCGGCAGGCGCAGTCCCCCGCACGATACACCGCTTCCTCCGGACAGAGCCCCAAAGGGAGACCGCCGGGACAAAGCCCGAATCGGCAATATCGGGGCAGGTCACCGCACCCGGCCCTGTTCCCCGTTCATCAACAGTCGGGGGCGGTGCCGTCCGACACCGCCCCCCGCTCGATCCCCCAACTCGTTACCGGGGGCCCGTGTCCCCGTCGACCGGTCCGGTCAGAAACACCAAGCGGAACTTGCCGATCTGTACCTCATCGCCGTTGGCCAGAACCGAGGTATCCACCGGTTCCCGGTTGACATACGTGCCGTTGAGGCTGCCGACGTCGACAACGACGTAGTCGTTGCCCTCCCGCCGGAACTCGGCATGCCTGCGGGATACCGTGACATCGTCCAGGAAGATGTCGCTGTCGGGGTGACGTCCGGAGCTGGTGGTCTCCCGGTCGAGCAGGAAGCGCGACCCCGCGTTCGGGCCACGCTTGACCACCAGCAGGGCGGACCCGGCGGGCAGCGAATCGACCCCGGACGCGGCAGGCTCCGAGGACGCGCTCTCGGTATTTTCCTGCTCCGAGAGGAAGGGCCTGAAGACCGAGGTGGTCTCCGAGGACTGCTCCGGCGGTACGTCGCCGGGCCCGTCGTTCGTGCTCACCTGAGCTCTCCTCTAAGCGGATGGGTCGTGCCAGTGTCACCCAACGTACCGTGTCGGGGACCGTGCCGGACGTGCGACTCCCAATATCGACTCCCGGATTCCCCCCGGAAGGAAGATCATCCCTGGTCGATCAATTGCCGGTAGGCTGCCTCGTCGAGCAACCGCTCCAATGCGGCGGGATCGGCCAGCCGGATATCGACCATCCACCCGTCGTCACGTGGCTGTGAGTTGACCAGCTCGGGTTGGCTGTCGAGTTGCTCGTTTCGGGCAACAACCTCACCCGCGACAGGTGCGTAGAGGTCCGAGACGCTCTTGGTCGACTCGACCTCGCCCATCGTGGCACCCTCCGCCACCTGCTCGCCCACATCGGGCAACTGCACGAACACCACGTCCCCGAGCTGCTGCTGGGCATAATCGGTAATGCCGATCCGCACGACGTCGTCGCCGGTGGGTGACACCCACTCGTGCTCCTGGGTGTACCTGGTTCCTTCCGAGGTCACCTGGGTTCCACCTTCCTCGTCTGACTCGTCGGATCCCGTCACGGCAGAGCTCATGCAACGGGATGGATCAGCCTATTGGCTGTGCTGTCCACATCGCAAGATATTCCACCCGGTCGTGCCGACGGGCTTCATCAGGCGCGGCCGAACCGGCCGGACCGGCCACGGTGGGTGTGCGCCACCCGTACCGCGGCGATCACCTGAACCAGGTACAGCACCCCTGCCCAGAGATACAGTGCCCCGCCCCAGCACGTGAAGGCGTAGGCGACCGGCCGGACAACGGCGTCGAAGGAGAAGTCACCCTGCACGAGCAGCAACAGCGGAAAGGCGTACATCAGGCAGAACGTCGCCGCCTTGCCGAGATAGTGGACATCGGGTGGTTCATAACCGTGGTAGCGCAGGACCGGCAGGCACAGGGTCAGCACCACATCCCGGGCGATGAGCGCGGTCGCGGCCCACCAGGGAACGACGCCGCGCAGGACGAAGGCGAACAGAGTCGCGATGATGTAAAGACGGTCGGCTGCCGGATCCAGCAGCTGACCGAGGCGGCTGTACTGACCGAGCCACCGTGCGAGCTTGCCGTCCAGCCAGTCGGTAATGCCGCTGGCCACCAGCACAAGCAGCGCGAGAAGGTCGGAGTGCGGCCCGAGCAGCAGCCACAGAAACAGCGGGACCCCGGCAAGCCGGAGCACGCTGAGCAGGTTCGGCAGCGTCCACCACGGGTCGTCCCAGACCCCGGCTGCGGCTTCCTTGATCCGCGCCAGCCCCGGGTCGGGTTCATGATCGAACGCCCGTTCCGCTGCGGACCGATCTGCAGGATTCCCCGTGGCAGCGGTTCGATCGGGAGTGCCGTCGGCATCCTGCACCACGAGCGCCTCCCCTGAACCATTGTGCGACCGCTCCCGCCCGGGCCGGCTCACGCCGGCGGGCACCCCTCCCCGTGTGGGACCCAACCCGGGTAGGACCACACCGTGCCCGCTTTGCGTTCAGGATCCCACATGGCAGTTCAGCACGATCGCGGCGCCCGCGTCAGTTCCGAGGATGGCTCCATCCCCTGCGTTCGAGTTCGGCATCGGTCAGAAAGAGCGGGCGACCCCGATCGTCGACGCCCGCCCAGAGCGAGCGACCGCCCACTCCTTCAAGTACGTACGAGTGACCACCGCTCCACACCACGCTGCACGGTGTGGTCGGCAGTTCCGCACCCCTTCGGCAGCTGTCCGAATGGGCCGCTGCCGAGTGCGTTTCCGTGTGCATCAGTGGTAGCACCTCCGTTCCGGCTGCCGGCCTGAGCGCCTTGCCGCTACCCGCCCCGGCGACATTCCCTGACCGAATTGTGTGTGACCGAAGCCACTGTGTCGCGCTGCGTCGCCTCCGAAGCGCTCGGCGGCTCTTACCGTGCGCCGAACCGCCCACCACCGAAAGCCGCGCGCACAGCGCAGCAGCACAACCGCCAACCACTCGTCCACAACCACTCGTCCACTCGTCGAGCCGACCCGTCACCGGACTCCGGGCCGCGCTCTCCCCTTCCGGCAACGACGGATTCGGGGTGAGGTCTTCCCGTGTCGGTTTCCGCACATCGATTTCATCGCGTCGATTTCGCCCTGCCGTTGTCGTGTCGCCGTCCTCCGCGCCCGCCGAGGTTCCCGCCGACCGCGAAGAAATCGGACTTTCCCGAAGAAGTCGAAACGGATTTTCAGGCATTCCGGAGCACCTTGTCCGAGCGCGAATATCGACTTTTCCCGACTCCCCGCAATCGGCCGGAAACCCATTGTCGACCACTCCGGAGCCATCGGTAGTTACTCAGCGCAGTAATCGCCAGCCGAGAGGTGACACCGATAACAAACGCACCGTGACCGTCCTCTCTGCGACGGAGTCGCGACCCCTTCCTCGCCTGCCGCCGCAACCACCCGCTCAACAGCGCCGTGAACTGCGGTTTTTCCTTGACTTTGGCGCACCGGCACACCACTGCCCCGCTATCCACCCGGGCAGATCGCATGGCCGCTCCGTTACCTTTACGTAACTAGTACATCTGTACATCTACGCTTTCCGTGGTTATGGTCCTCAACTGCTCTGACGATAAGACGGAAGGACGAACGTGCCTGCGGAAAGAGACACGAACACCGAACCGACAGAGCGATCATCCGGTTCCGGGCGAAACACCGGCGGCATGCTGAAGATCGGCGTCTTCGTCGTCGTACTCGGGCTCGCCCTGAGCTACGTTGCCATCGCACAACCCCAGGTGTCCTGGCCCGGGTTGATCGCGATGCTGGTGTTCTACGCCCTGTTCTACTGGCTGGGTGCCTTCGTCGCCGCCCGACGCGCCAGTGGACTGGCCGGCACCATGGTTGCCGGCCGAAACATGCCGCTGTGGATCGGCGTGTTCACCATGACGGCCACCTGGGTGGGTGGTGGCTACATCAGCGGTACGACCGAGGCCACCTTCTCCAGCGGCCTCGCCTGGGCACAGGCGCCCTGGGGTTACGCGTTGAGCCTGCTCATCGGCGGTCTGTTCTTCGCCAAGAAGATGCGGCGCGGCCGATTCACCACGATGCTGGACCCGATCGACATCCGGTTCGGCAAGCGCGCCGCGGGTCTGGGTGCAATTCCCGCCGTGCTCGGCGAGATCTTCTGGACCGGCGCGATCCTCACCGCGCTGGGCACCACGTTCGGCACGATCATCGGGCTGGACTTCAACGTCGCCATCATCCTGTCGGCTGCCATCGCCGTGGCCTACACCGTGGTCGGTGGCATGTGGTCGGTGGCCATCACCGATGTCGTGCAGATCGTGGTGATCTTCATCGGTCTCGCCGTGGCGATCCCGTTCGCCGCGGCCAGCGTCGGCGGACTGGGCGGTGCCTGGTCGAACTACACCATGGACTTCGAGTCCTACGCCGCGCTGTTCCCACCGCTGACCGGGTGGGATGACCCGGCCTGGGGCCACGCCTACTGGAACTGGTGGGACTCCGGCCTGTTGCTGGTCTTCGGGGGCATCCCGTGGCAGGTCTACTTCCAGCGTGTCCTGTCGGCGCGTACTCCGGAGGTCGCCCGGCGCCTGTCCATCGGTGCGAGCGTGGTGGCCGTCCTCGCCGCCGTGCCTCCGGTGCTGATCGGCGTGATCGCCACAGCGGCCAACTTCCAGGCCGAGGGCGCTCCGCCGCTGGAGAACCCGTCGTTGGCGTTGCCCTATGTGCTGCGCTATCTCCTGCCCACCGCCGTGTCCGCGCTCGGCCTCGGTGCCCTGGCGGCAGCGGTCATGTCCAGCGTGGATTCCTCGGTGCTGTCCGCGTCGTCGGTGGCCGGGTGGAACGTCTACCGCCGTCTGCTCCGCCCGAACGCGGAAGCGCAGCAGGTGCAGAAGACGATCCGCCGCCTGATCGTGGTGATCGGCGCGGCGGCGACCATCCTGGCGCTCAACG
Source organism: Haloactinomyces albus (assembly GCF_031458135.1). Taxonomy (NCBI): domain Bacteria; kingdom Bacillati; phylum Actinomycetota; class Actinomycetes; order Actinopolysporales; family Actinopolysporaceae; genus Haloactinomyces; species Haloactinomyces albus. The sequence continues at coordinate 318,658 of NZ_JAVDXW010000001.1, forward strand.
TCGCCAGCGTCTACCAGCTGTGGTACCTGGCCAGTGACCTGATCTACGTACTGCTGTTCCCGATGCTGGTGTGCGCCTTGTTCGTGCCGTTCGCCAACCGAATCGGGGCGATCTCCGGCTTCCTGGTCGGACTCTTCTTGCGGCTTTCCGGCGGCTCGCCGGTTTTCGGGTTGGAGCCGTTCCTGCCCTGGCCATGGTACGAGGACGGATCGGTGCTCTTCCCGTTCCGCACGGTCTCGATGGTCGCCGGTCTTCTCACGATTCTGGTGGTGTCCTGGCTGACACGGCGAGTCAACTCGCCGGTTTCGATGGCCGCGCTGGAGCCCGACACGGCCGAGCGCCGGGCATGGGGTCAGGATCTCGTCCAGGAGGAGGAGAAGAAGGAGCGCCAACCCGCGTAGGGTGCGGGAGAGGTGTGCAGGACGGCATGGGTGGTTGTGGAACCGACGTCCCCTCGCGGCGCCGCAACCACCATGTCGAAGACCACGTCCCCGGAACGCCCCGGGGGTCCGCCGGAGAGCGATACCGGCGGCCCCGGGCAATTCTTTCCGGGGACTTCCGCACGGGCGCCGCGCCTACCGGTCCGGCGAGGCGATACCGCGCACGAATCCCAGCTCCAGCAGGTCCTGCGGTCGCAACCGCAACCCGGCGGCCACCTCGGCGACGTGTTCGCGGCCGCGCTTGAGGATCGCGGCACCGGATTCCGGTGCGATAACCGCGAAGTAGGCATCCGGGGTGATCCAGGTCCGCTCCGGCGCGGCCAGAGCCAGGGCACCGCCCGAGCCGCCCTCACCGATCACCAGTGTCGTGATCGGAACCGTGGCTTCGGCAACGGCCGTGAACAGCTCGGCGATGGCCGGGCCGACGCCCGCACGCTCCGACTCCGCGGTATTGGCGGCACCGGGAGTGTCCACCAGCGTCAGCACGGCCAACCCGAGCCGGCACGCCAGCCGGATGGCCCTTCCGGCCGTACGGAAACCGGCCGGGGTGGTGGCCGTCCCCGTCTGCGCGGCGTACACGATCGTTCGCCCGTGATGCTCACCGAGTCCGCACCACATCCCCGCGTCGGTGCCGCCTGTCCGGTCACCGGCGATCGAAAAGCGCGTTGTGAAGTAGCTGTCCAGGTACGCGCTCGCCCGGGGCCGCGTCTCCGCTCTGGCCCGTTGCACAGCAGCCCAGCCGCTGTCCGGGAGGTCTTCCTGCCCGAGCGCGGCAGGGACCTCCGCGGGTTCGGGCGAGGGGTTCAGTCGAGCCGGATCGAGCAGCTCCAGCGCCGTGGCCAGCACGTCGGCGAGCTCGGAATCCTCGACCAGAAGATCGGCTTGGCCTGTCGAAAGCTTGCCTTCCGCGGTGAAGGCCGTGTCATCCGGATCGTCCTGGTGGCGAACACGGCTTCCTCCGAAAGCCACCGCGGCCGCCGGTGCGGCAAGGACAAGGTCGGCTCCCGCTGCCAGCGACGCCCACATCCCGCCCGTCGTCGGGTTCCGCAGCACGGTGATGTGCGGCAATCCGGCCTGCCGGGTCAACAGGCACGCCCGGGTGATGTGCTGAAGTTGCCGGAGGGCACAGATGCCCTCCTGGATCCGGCTCCCACCGGAAGCCACCAGTGACACCACCGGAAGACCGAGTTCCCGTGCCCGGGCGAACGCCGCCACGATGCGCGCACCCGCATCCTGACCCACGGACCCCCCGAGAAAACCGAACTCGAACGCGATCAGCACCGCCTGCTGCGCGCCGATCCATGCGTGACCGCACACCACCGACTCGTCGGTACCGGTGCGCCTGCGAGCGAGGGAACGCTGATCGTCATAGCCCGTCCACTCCAGTGGACCATCCCGTCCGGCCTCGGTGACCGGCTCGGGCCGCCACTCCCGGAACCGTGTGCAAACCTGTTCGATCAGGGGGCGGGCGCCGATCCGGTCAACCATGGTCGGCCCGGGCGGAGGCGCCGCGGTCGGCCAGGGCCTTTTTCATGACCTTGCCCATTTCGTTGCGCGGAAGCTCCCGGACGAAGCGCACCATGCGCGGGCGTTTGTGCGGGGTGAGGAGATCGGCCACGTGGTGGGCGAGAGTCTCCTCGTCGGCGGTTCTCCCCTCGGCGGCCACGACCCATGCCACGATCCGTTCTCCGAGATCGGCATCCGGCTCACCGGTCACGGCGACTTCGGCCACCGCCGGGTGTTCCAGCAGCACGTTTTCGATCTCACCCGCACCGATCTTGTATCCGCCGCTTTTGATGATGTCGGTGGCCTTGCGTCCGACGATGCGGATATAGCCGTCGGCGGCGCGAGTGGCCATGTCGCCGGTTCGGAACCAGCCGTCGGTGAACGCCTCGGCAGTGGCCTCCGGACGGTGCAGGTACTCGGTGAACAGGTTCGAGCCGCGTACGAGGATTTCACCGACCGTGTCGTCGTCCCGGGTGGTGATGTCGTGCCCTTGTTCGTCGACAAGTTTGAGTTCCACACCGTCGAACGGCCTTCCCACGTACCCCGGCCTGCGATCCTCCCAGGCGCGCACACCGCAGTTCATGATCGTCTCGCTCATGCCGTATCGCTCGACGACCTGCTGACCGGTCAGGCGCGCGATCCGCTGATGTTCGACCGCGGGCAGGGGCGCCGATCCGGACACCAGTAGCCGGGCCCTGCCCACGGCCCGCGCGATGGCCGGATCGTTCTCGGCGTCATCGGCGAGCCGCCGATACATGGTCGGAACACCGAACAGCATCGTGGCCGGGCCGGCGAGTGCCTCGGCCACGGCCCGCGTGGAGAACGTGCCGAGGTGGTGCACGCAACCCCCCAGCCGTAACGGCCCGAGGACACCGAGGATCAATCCGTGCACGTGGAACAACGGCAGCGCATGCGTGAGCACGTCCCGACCGGTCCACTCCCACGCTTCGGCCACGGCATCCAGATTGGATCGGATCGCCCGCCGCGGCAGTACCACACCCTTCGGGGCGCCCGTGGTACCCGAGGTGTAAATGACCAAGGCCGGGGACTCGCCGGAGGGTTCGTCTGCAAGATCGATGCGTCCCTGCTCGGAATCGGCCATGAGCTCCACCGTGTGCAGGGAAACCGATGCGAGCGCTTCCGCAGGGGCGACTCCCGGTTCGGCCAGGAGCAGCTCCGGCTCGCTGTCGGCGACGATGTGCTCGAGCTCGCGCCGCCCCAACTTCGGGTTGATCGGAACCACCGCCGCGCCCGCGCACAAGGCTCCGACCACGGCGACGCACGTCTCCACGCTCGGCGTGGCCCACACCGCGACACGCCGGGACGACCCGACGCGGTCGGCAATACCCGATGCGGCCGTGGCGAGCGCGGTATAGCTCAGCACGCGCTCACCGAACCGGATCGCCTCCTGCTCGTCCGGTTCACGCAACTTCGGCAGTAGCGACTCGCCCATACCGCTCACCTCCGTGTTGTTGATGACATCGGCCCGGATTCCGTCCGTGGCGAGTGCCCACCACACCACAGCAGCCACCACGAGCACCCACACCGTGCGCAACGGCACCTCTCGGTCACTCGAATCCAGGCTTCACCATCGCAGGATGCCGTGGTCATTCCCGGTATCCTCGAGCAGGCACTCGTCCCCACCCCACCGGAGTTCGCCTCGATGCTCGCTCGCCTTCCGTCCGTGCTCGGGCGGCAATTCCCCATCCCGGCGAGCGGCTACACCCGATGACCAGCTGGCTGATGGCCACCGTGGGCACCGCCGCTCTCGGCAGTGTCTTCCCGGTGATCAATATCGAGCTCTACCTGCTCGGGGTGGTCTCCACCGTCGATGGCGTGTCCTGGTGGGCACTCGCGCTGGCTGCCACCGTCGGCCAGTTGGCGGGCAAGATGCTGTTCTTTCTGGCCGGGCGAGGAAGCATCACCCTCGGTAGACGGCTCGGCAACAGAGCCAGGGCCGAGCGGGACGGTCGCTGGACCTTGTGGCTGGAAAAGTTCCACGGCAAGGCGCGCGAGCGCCCGTGGTGGGGGCTGAGCGTGTTGTTCCTCGGTGCGGTCGTCGGTCTCCCGCCCTTCACCCTGATGTGTTTGGTCTCGGGTGCCACCGGGATGGCCTGGATCAGTTTTCTCGGCGTGAGCTTCGCGGGCCGTTCCCTGCGCTTCCTGCTCATAGCGGGGGCTCCCGAACTGCTGCAGCACCTTCCCGCCTTCGGCTGAGCGCCAATCGCGTCCGTACGGCACGCATAACCGCCGCACGCGGCGGGAACCCGGAAATCGGCAGGTGTCCGCCGTATCCGGAGGTTGTCATGACGTCGCGTTCCCAGCCCAACGACAAGCACGAACAGCTCGACCACGAGCGCAAGGATCCGCAGGACACTTACCTCACCACACAGCAGGGTGTCCGGATCGACCACACCGACGACGCCCTCACCGTGGGCGAGCGCGGCCCCACGCTGCTGGAGGACTTCCACAATCGCGAAAAGATCATGCACTTCGACCACGAGCGCATCCCGGAACGGGTCGTGCACGCTCGGGGCTCGGGTGCCTACGGTTTCTTCCAGCCCTACAGCGGGTGGCTCTCGGACTACACCGCCGCGCGGTTCCTGACCGACCCGCAGGAGCAGACGCCGGTGTTCGTGCGGTTTTCCACCGTGCAGGGCTCCAAGGGGTCCAACGACACCGTGCGCGACGTACGCGGGTTCGCGACCAAGTTCTACACCAGCCAGGGCAACTACGATCTCGTCGGCAACAACATGCCGGTGTTCTTCATTCAGGACGGGATCAAGTTCCCCGACTTCGTGCACGCGGTGAAGCCGGAACCCGACACCGGGATCCCGCAGGGAGCCTCGGCACACGACACGCTGTGGGACTTCGTGCAACTGCAGCCCGAGACGATGCACATGATGATGTGGCTGATGTCGGACCGTGCGCTTCCCCGCAGCTACCGGATGATGCAGGGATTCGGGGTGCACACCTTCCGGTTCGTCAATGCCGAGGGCAGGGGAACGTTCGTCAAGTTCCACTGGAAACCCATGCTCGGCACGCACTCGCTGGTCTGGGACGAGACCCAGAAGGCAGCGGGCAAGAACTCCGACTACAACCGTCAGGATCTGTGGGAGACCATCGCCAACGGCGACTACCCCGAGTGGGAGCTCGGCGTCCAGCTCGTCGACGAGTCCCGCGAGTTCGAGTTCGACTTCGATCTGCTCGATGCCACCAAGATCATCCCCGAGGAGGAGGTCCCGGTCCAGCCGGTCGGCAAGCTCACGCTCAACCGCAACCCGGACAACTTCTTCGCCGAGACCGAACAGATCGCCTTCCACACGGCCAACGTCGTGCCGGGTATCGACTTCACCAACGATCCACTGCTGCAGGCGCGCAACTTCTCCTACCTCGACACACAACTGATCCGGCTGGGCGGGCCGAACTTCGCGCACCTGCCGGTGAACCGTCCCGTCGCCGACGTCTCCAACCACCAGCGCGACGGCTTCCACCAGACGCGGATACACACCAGCAAGGCGGCGTATCACAAGAACAGCCTCTCCGGGGGATGCCCCGCGCTCGCCGGTGACCAGGAAGTGTTCCGGCACTACCAGGAAAAGGTCGAGGGCGCCAAGATCAGCAAGCGCAGCGAGAGCTTCGCGGATCACTACAGCCAGGCCACCCTGTTCTGGAACAGCATGGCCCACTGGGAAAAGGACCACATCATCGCCGCGTTCCGGTTCGAACTGGGCAAGGTCGAGCACACCCACATCCGCGAGGGAGTCGTCGAGCACCTCAACCACGTCGATCACGATCTGGCCGTCGCGGTCGCCCAGGGCATCGGGGTCACGCCTCCCGCCGAGGCCGCGCGCACCAACCACGGCCGCAGCTCGCCGGCGCTGAGCCAGTCGAACTCGGTCAAAGACACCATCGCCACCCGCCAGGTGGCCGTGCTCGTCGCCGACGGGGTCGACGCAGGCGAGGTGGAGCAGATCAAGCAGGAACTGAGCGAACGAGGAGCAGTCCCCCAGGTCCTGAGCCTGCGGGGCGGTTCGGTACAGGCCGACGGATCCGGACACGTGACGGTCAACGCACGCATCGACACCGTGGCGTCGGTACTGTTCGATGCGGTCATCGTTCCGGGCAGCAGCGAGAGCGTGCAGGCTCTGTCCAGCGACGGCTACAGCGTGCACTTCGTCACCGAGGCCTACAAGCACTTCAAGCCCGTGGCCGCCAGCCAGGAGGGCGTGGCGCTGCTCCAGCGGGCCGGGGTCAACGGGGTGCGCCACGCCGATGAGACGCAGCAGGTCGTGACCGACCAGGGCGTCGTCACGGCCACGGGCACCGACGGATCGCTGCCTTCGGACTTCATCGAGCAGTTCGCCTCGGTCCTGGCAGGACACCGCGTATGGGAGCGCGACACCAGCCACATCCCCGCGTGAGGAGCGCAAGCAGGGCGCGGGCCACCTCTTTGCCGGAATCGGAAAAAGGTGTCCCGCGCCCTGCTTGCGTTCAGCCGGTCGAACTTCGCCGCCGGCGCCGTCCGCCGACGACGAGCTCGGCCAGCCCCACCAACAGGGCCGCACCGACGAACGAGACGGAGGCGACCAGACCGGTCGAAATCGCGTCCCCGTAATCACCACCGGAGAGCTGTCCGAAGAAGAGCCCCGAGGCGGTGGCGATACCGAGGGCGGACCCGATGCGCTGGCCGGTCTGCTGGACGCCCGCTGCCGTACTGCCGTGTGCCACGTCGACCTCACTGAGTGTCACGGTCTGATTCGGCGAGATCACCAGACCGCTGCCGATGCCCGCGACCAGCAACGGCGGCGCGACGATCAGGCCCGCCTTCATGCCGACTCCGCTTGCCAGCAGGAGATCGGTCGTCAGCAGCCCCGCCAGCGCAGCCGACAGCCCCACCAGAACCACTCTGCGCCCGAAGCGGTGCACGACTCGGCCGCCGAACACCGCCGAGACCGCCGAGCCCACCGCGAACGGGGTCAGCGCCAGACCGGCCTGCAGTGCGGTGTAGCCCAGTCCGCGCTGGAAGTACACGGCCAGTACGAAGAAAATACTGGTGAATCCGGCGAAGTAGAGCAGCCCGAGGGCGGAACCGACGGCGTAGCTGCCGACTGTGAACAGCCGCAGGTCGACCAGGGGCGTGCAGCCCCGCAACCGATATCGGTGCTCCCAGAACACGAACAGCCCGAGCAGTACCGGAGCCGGGGCCAGCAGGTACCAACCGACGCTCACGCCGCCTTCACCGGCCACGAGAGGAAGCAGCAGGCACACCATGCCCGTGCCCAGCAGCAGCATGCCGACGATGTCCACGCTGCGCGACCGGCGCCGGGATACCTCGCGAGGCAGTAAACGCCAGGCGAACAGCACACCCATCAGACCGAACGGCAGGTTGACGAGAAACACCCAGCGCCAGCCTTGTTCGGCTCCGGCCAACTGGATGATCACTCCGCCCAGCAGCGGTCCGATCGCGGTGGAGATCCCCACTACCACACCGAACAGTCCGAACGCTTTGCCGCGCTCGTGGCCGCGGAAGTGCTGCTGGATGAGGCCGAGCACCTGCGGGTTGAGCAGACCTCCGGCCATCCCTTGCAGCAACCGGGCGACAACCAACCATGCCGGAGTGAGGGCGGTCCCGGCCAGTGCGCTGGCCCCGGTGAACGCGAGGAGCGCGATCATGAACATCCTACCCCGGCCGTGCTCGTCACCGAGTTTGCCCGAGGGCACCAGAACGAGGCCGAAGGTCAGTGCATATCCGGAAACCACCCAGGACAGTGCGGCGGGGGATGCCTCGAGTCCTTGCTGGATCGAGGGCAGTGCCACGTTGACGATGCTCACATCGAGCAAGGTCATGAAGCCGGCGACCAGACAGAGTGCCAGCACGTGCCAGCGGTTGGCCGCTGCCCGGTCGCCGGCTCGTGTCGAGCCGGACGCTGGCTCCGTCACGTTCACCTCGCCTGCCGAGTTCCGAGTCCGTCGAACTCAGCTCAACATGGTGACTCGACGGTCGCCACATCCGGTGGGTCACGTCGCAGACGACGTCCCGATGGGTTCGGAGCTCGAGCCCACGATCGCGGAGTGCTCCTCGGGTGCGGGGCCGGCGTCCTTCGGACCCGCCTCCTCCGGCGGCTTCTTCCCGGCCGCTGCGTCGGCGAGCAACCACCGCCGGAAGGAGACCATCACCATGGCCAGCACGAAGATCAACGGGAACGCGGTGATGATGGACAAGGTCTGCAGGGCTTCGAGTCCACCCGCGTACATCAGGATGAGCGAGACACCGGCCAGCACGGCCGCCCAGAACACGCGGTGCCACCGCGCGGGGTCGGTGCCTCGGGGCAGCTCCCGTGAGGCCACCGCCGCCATCGTGTACGCCGACGAGTCCAACGTGGTCGCCAGGAATACGAGCACCAGCACGACGAAGATCGTCAGTGCGGCGGTTCCCAGCGGCAGGCTCGACAGCGTCGCCATGATCGCCGCAGTGTCCCCCTGGGACCGCACGATATCGGCCACCGGCACCAGATTGCTGATCTCGTAGTACAGAGCGGTGTTGCCCAGCAGTGCGAAGGACAACCAGCAACCGGCGCTGCCCGCCAGGCACATCCCGGCGATCATCCCGCGGATCGTGCGTCCCTTGGAGATCTTGGCCACGAACAGGCCGACGAACGGAGCATAGGAAATCCACCAGCCCCAGTAGAAGACCGTCCAGTCCTCTTCGAAGCCGGAACCACCCACCGGGTCGGTGTAGAAACTCATTTCCACGAAGTTCTGCAGCAGGATGCCGACACTGTTGGTGAACGTGTCGATCATGAACACGGTCGGGCCGACCACGAGCAGGAAGGCCCCCAGCGCGAATGCGAGCCAGATGTTGAAGTCGGCGAGGCGCTTGAGTCCCCTCTGCAGACCGAGGAAGACACTCGCGCCGAACAGCACCGTCCAGACCACCACGACCCCGACGTCGAGAAGCGCGCCCTTGTTCAGCGGCGTCAGCACGGCGAGGCCGTCGGAGACCACCGGAACCTCCAGTCCCAGCGAGGTGCCCGCCGCCCCGACGAGGCCGAAGATGAACAGCACGTCGATCATCCGGCCGAGCCAGCCGTCGGCCCGGTCGCCGATGACACCGCGGCAGGCATCGCTCAACCGCAGCGTCCGTTGCTTGCGCACGTGGTAGACGTAGGCCAACGCGAGTGCGGGCAGGCAGAACAGGCCCCACGCGGTGAAACCCCAGTGGAACATCGGATAGGTCGCGGCCCAGTGCGCGGCCTCCACGCTCCGCGGGGCCATCCCCATCGGCGGGTCGTTGTAGTAGTGCGCCCATTCGATGACGCCCCAGTACATGATTCCGCCGCCGATGGCCGAGGTGAAGATCATCGCCATCCAGCTCAGCGTGGAGAACTCCGGCTTGTCACCGGGCTCGCCGAACTTCACCCGCCCGTAGCGGCTGCAGGCCAGCCAGATCAGGAAACCGAAGACCGCCACGGCGAACCACAGGTACAACCACCCGAATTTCCCCGTCAGCAGTCCCAGCACCGCGTCCAGCACCTGCTTGCCGCGTTGCGGCGCGATCATCACCGGAACGCAGATGACCGCCACCAGCAGCAGCGAGAACCAGAACACCCGTTTGTCGATTCGGACATTGCCGGTTGTGACACCGATTACGGAAGCACCTCCAAGGTTCGGCGATGGGGCCGTTCGGCCGTTTCCCATCGCTACGGCAGGCACGTGCAGGGCTCGGGCGGCGAACCTTGCCGGATCCATCCGGGGCCGCCCTGGCAGGCAGGGTCGCCTCAGTGCGGGCGCTCCTCGGCGAACAGCACCGCGCGACTATTGCGATTCGACTGACGTGCCAGTCGTACAACGAGGCATCACCTTGAACCCGTATTCGCGCACAAGTCAAGAGATAACCAGTTCATTGCAGCGCAAAGCACTTTTCAGGGTAACGAACAACCCCATCCCGGGGCGGCTGGCTTCGCAACAGTCGCCGCAACACACATCCTTCATTGCGATTTTCGCAATACATTGCTAGTGTTCGGTCCTGTGCAGAACACGACGACCGAGTTGCGTGAACGGGTGCGGGAGGTCCTGCGGCAGCATCCGGACAGCCAACGTGCCTTCGCGGGCAAGGTGGGCCTGGACGCCACCAAGCTGTCGAAGTCACTCAGCGGGGCCAGGCGATTCACCCCTGCCGAGCTCACTCGGATCGCCGAGGTCGGCAATGTCACGGTGAACTGGCTGATCAACGGCAGCGACGAGGTCGAGACGGTGGCCGCCGCTCCGCAGCGCACCGCGCGTGCCGAAGTCGACCTCACCGGTAACGGCGAGGCCGGTCGGTACCAGCAGATCCTCGATGCCGCCTGGCATCTGATCGCCGAGCGGGGCTATCACTCGGTGCGTATCGCCGACGTGGCCAAAGCCTGCGGCACCAGTGCCGCGACCATTCACTACTACTTTCCCGGCCGCAATGACCTGCTGACCGAGACGCTGCGGTACTCGGTGCGGCAGGCCTTCGACCGGCAGGTCGCCGAACTGCACACGGTCGATGACGCCCACGAACGACTGCTGCGGCTGATCGAGCTGCAACTGCCCACTCCGGGGCTGCTACGGCTGGAGTGGTCGATCTGGATGCAGGTGTGGAACGAGAGCGCCCTTCGCCCCGAGCTGCGGGTTCTGCACACCGATTCCTACAACCGCTGGCACGACACGATCGCCCGCACGATCCGCGAGGGCCAGCAACAGGGCGTGTTCACCGGGGCGGACCCGGAGGAACTGGCAATGACCCTGACCGCACTCATCGACGGTCTGGGCATCCAGATTCTCACCGATCGTCCCGGCCGGTCGGTGGACGGCATGCGTCAAGTCCTGCGCGACTTCGTCGACCGCGAGATCGTCCGCCACTGAACTCGCCCCGCAGACAGGGCACCGCAGACAGGGCACCGCAGCCGCGCGCCGGGTGCTCGGACGGAGTGCGCCCGAAAAACCGCTCTCCCGAAAAGGAGTCACGAATATCATGAACAACGAGGTCATCGTTACCGCCGCGCTGACCGGCGCGGGCGACACCGCGGGCAAAAGTGAGCACGTCCCGGTCACCCCGGAACAGATCGCCACCTCGGCGGTGGACGCCGCCAACGCCGGTGCCGCCGTCGTGCACGTCCACGTGCGCAACGTCGAGACCACCCAAGGATCCCGGGACGTCTCGCTGTACCGCGAGGTCGCCCAGCGCGTCCGCGAGTCCGGTGTCGATGTGGTCATCAACCTCACCGCCGGGATGGGCGGGGACCTCTTCATCGATCAGGAGGACCCACTCAAACCGATCGACGGCACCGATCTGGTCAACGGACTCGATCGACTGCCCCACGTCGAGGAACTGCTGCCGGATATCTGCACGATGGATTGCGGGTCGTTGAACTTCGGTGACGGCAGCCAGCTCTACATCAGTACACCGGACATGCTGCGTGCAGGCGCGCGACGCATTCAGGAGCTCGGCGTGAAGCCGGAGATGGAGATCTTCGACACCGGCCAGCTGTGGCTCGCCACCAAGCTGATCGACGAGGGCCTCATCGACGCACCGGCACTGTTCCAGCTGTGCATGGGCATCCCCTACGGTGCACCCGCCGACCCCGGTGTCCTGCAGGCCATGGTCAACATGCTGCCCGAGGGCTCGAACTGGGCCAGTTTCTCCATCGGCCGCAACCAGTTGCCCTGGGTGGCGCAATCGGCCCTGCTCGGTGGGCACGTCCGTGTCGGCCTCGAGGACAACCTCTACCTCAGCAAGGGCGTCAAGGCCACCAATGCCCAGCTCGTCGAGCGCGCGGTGGGCATCGTCGAGGGCATGGGCGCCACAATCGCCACCCCCGATCAGGCGCGCCACAAGCTTGGCCTCGCACCCCGCCGGTGACGTGGTGCACGCACGATACGAAAGGCATTTCAGTTGAACGAGCACACCATCGCCCCCGCCGACGTCACACGGGTGACCTGCATCGGGGCGGGCGTCATCGGTGGAGGCTGGATCGCACACTTCCTGGCTCGCGGCTACCACGTCACGGCATGGGATCCGGCCTCCGACACCGAGAGCAAACTCCACCGGTTGATCGAGGCAGCCTGGCCCGCACTGACCGAGCTCGGGCTGGCCGAGGGCGCGTCCCGGGAGAACCTCACGATCGCACCGACCCTGGAAGAGGCCGTCTCCTCCGCCCAGTTCGTGCAGGAAAGCGCCCCGGAGACATTGGAGCTCAAGCAGGACCTGCTGGCACGCATCGATGCGGCCACCCCGGCCGACGTCGTCGTGTCCTCGTCGACCTCGGGCTACGGCATGACCGAGATGCAGGCCCACTGCCCTACGCCACAGCGCCTCGTGGTCGGACACCCCTTCAATCCGCCGTATCTCATTCCGCTGGTCGAGGTCGTCGGGGGCGAGAAGACCGAGCACCGGGCGGTGCGGTGGGCCTCGGAGTTCTTCGAGATCGCCGGAAAGTCGGTCATCACGATGGATCGCGAGGTGCCTGGCTTCATCGCCAATCGGCTGCAGGAGGCGATCTGGCGCGAAGCCCTGCACATGGTCGCCAACGGCGAGGCTACTCCCGCGCAGATCGACACCTCCATCACCGAGGGACCCGGCCTGCGCTGGCCGCTGCTTGGTCCGTGCCTGACCTTCCATCTTGCCGGAGGTGAGGGCGGTATGGCGCACATGCTCGACCACTTCGGACCGTCACTGAAGTCGCCGTGGACACGCCTGGAAGCACCCGAACTGACCGACGACCTGCGGGATCGCATGGTGCAGGGCTGCGAGGAAGCAGCCGACGGGCGCAGCATCGCCGACCTCGTCTCCGATCGGGACCGCGCGATCATCGATGTCATGCGCGCGATCGACGGCGTTCGCAGGGGTGACTCATGAGCGAGCTCCCGGAATTCCGCAGCCGGGTACGCCCGGAGTGGATCGACTACAACGGTCACCTCAGCGAGGCCTACTACGTGCTCGTTTTCGGCTTCGCCACCGACGCGCTCATGGATCGGATCGGGCTCGATGCGGACTATCGCGAACGCACCGGATGCTCGCTGCACACCGTCGAGGCCCACGTCCGGTATCTGCGGGAGGTCGGCCCCGGCGCCGAGCTGACGGTCATCAGCCGGATCGTCGGCGGCAGTGCGAAGAAGGCACGGATCTGCCACGAGATGGCGGCCGACGGCGTCGCCGTGGCCACCGAGGAGATCCTCGCCCTGCACGTCGATGGCGAACAGGGGAGGACCGTTCCGTTCCCGGACACCGTCGCCGATCGGATCGGCGAGCTCGCCGAGGAACCGCCGGCATACGCGGGCCGCTCCCTCTGACGCGTGGTTCGGACTCGCCGGGCACCCGAAAGGCTCACGGTACTTGAGACGTGGATCACGTATGGGTAGCTTGCGGATGTCCCCACTGCGGAGGTGATCGGTGTGCCGGAAGAGAACGGTTCCGGGGTGGCCCCGCAGGTCCTGGCCGAGTATCACGATGCGGTGTTGCTACTCACCCTCAACCGGCCGGACCAGCTCAACGCCTGGACTCCGACGATGCAACACCGCTACTTCGATCTGCTCGAACATGCCGATCAGGATCCGAGCGTTCGCGCGATCGTTCTCACGGGCGCGGGCCGCGGATTCTGCGCCGGAGCCGACGTGGCCACCCTGGCCGATCTCCCCGTGGAGAGCCACTCCCGGAACGATCATCCACCATCACTGCCGATCCGGCTGCGTAAGCCCGTGATCGCTGCGATCAACGGGTCGGCGGCAGGAGTCGGACTCGTGGCCGCACTGTTCACCGACGTCCGGTTCGCAGCGGCCGACGCGAAGTTCACCACGGCCTTCAGCAGGCGCGGGTTGGTCGCCGAACACGGCATCGCCTGGTTGCTGCCGAAGCTGATCGGCGTCAGCAAGGCCCTCGACCTGCTGCTGTCGGCGAGAACGGTGGCAGGCACCGAAGCCCACGAGTTGGGACTGGTCGATCGGGTTCTGCCTCGTGACGAGGTACTCGACGCAGCTTTGGAATACGCCCACACGCTGGCCACCGAATGTTCGCCCGCGGCAATGGCCGATATCAAGCAGCAGATCTACAGCGGCCTGGACACCGGGCTGGAAACGGCTGCCTCCGATGCGGGGGAGCGTATGATCGCTGCCCTGCACAGGCCCGACTCCGCCGAAAACGACGGCAACCACCATGCGGATCGGGCACCGCGCTTCCCGCCGCTGGATTAGCTGAAGTTGTCCCCCGCCTTCCCCGATCACGCTCCAGCGGACCGGGGAACCGGTACGGGTGATCGAGTAGCACGAACGGGTGAGTGCGCCCATCCTGGTCCGGAAGGCCCGCAATATTTCCGGGCCGATGCGGGATCACCGACGAATCGCCGTCGACGGTGCGCAACGGCCCGGACCTCGTGTCGAGAGGAGAACGGCCATGACCACTGCCGGCGACATCATGCACGCCGGTGCCGAGTGCATCGGCGAGAACGAGAGCATGCTCAAGGCCAGCCAGATGATGCGCGACCTCGACGTGGGATCCCTGCCGATCTGTGGCGAAGACGATCGCCTGAAAGGCATGCTCACCGATCGGGATATCGTCGTGGGCTGCTGCGCCGAAGAACGCGATCTCACCACGATGCGGGCAGGCGAGTTCGCGGACGGCGCCCTGTCCTGGGTCGCTGCCGACGCCGATATCGCTCAAGCACTGCAGATGATGGAACAGAAGCGTATTCGCAGGTTGCCGGTGATCGACAATCACCGCCTGGTCGGCATGATCAGCGAAGGTGACGTGGCACGGAATCTGCACGACGAGCGACTCACCCGCTTCATCGAGGGCGTGCACTCCAAGTAGGCGAGCACCGAGCAGCAACCATGTGCCCGACCCGCACCCGAGCGTGTGCGGGTCGCGGCCCGTGTGCCGAGAGCGCGCTCAGTCCTCGCCTGCGACCAGTGGTTCCAGGCTCAGGCCCGGATGCTGCCGCTGTATCATCCCGAGCGCGATCCGGTCGTTGAACAGAGCCAATTCGGCACCGTCGGTGCGCTGCAGGACCTCACTGCGGGAACCGGCGTCGACGGTGGCACGCTGCTGCGGATCCGCCAGGCGGCGCACCACCGAGTACGGCAGGTGATCGAGCTGGATCGGCACGCCGAACTCCGTCGACAATCGTTGGGTGGCGACGTCGAACTGCATCGGGCCGACTGCGGCCAGCACGGGCGCGGCATCCCCGCGAATCTCCGAGCGCAGTACCTGAACGATGCCTTCCTGCTCCAGTTGGGCAATACCGCGCCGGAACTGCTTGAACCGGCCCGAGTCGGTCGCCCGCACGACCGCGAAATGCTGGGGGGCGAACTGGGGCAGGCCGGGAAACCGCACGTCGGTTTTCCCCTCGTACAACGTGTCGCCGATACCCAATGCCGAGGCGTTGACCAGGCCGATCACGTCGCCCGGATAGGCCACATCCAGCGAGTCCCGCTGCTGGCCGAAGACCTGCTGGGCGTACTTGGTCGCGAACGGCTTCCCGGTCGCGGCATGAGTGACGACCATGCCGCGCTCGAACCGACCCGAGCACACCCGGGCGAAGGCCAGCCGATCACGGTGAGCCCGGTCCATCCCGGTTTGCACCTTGAACACGAATGCCGAGAACGGCGCGTCCAAGGCACGCGGCTGTTCGCCGACGTCGAGACGGGGCTCCGGGCGCGGCGCCAGCCGCACCAGTAGATCCAGCAACTGCCGGACACCGAAATTGAGCACGGCCGCGCCGAACAGTACGGGTGTGGCCGTGCCGTCGAGGAACCGCTCGACGTCGAATGTCCCTCCGGACTCGGCGAGCAGTTCGGATTCCTCGCGGGCGCGAGTCCACTCCGCGCCTTCCTCGACTTCGGCCTGCCGGGCATCCAGGTGATCCTCCGGTGCCGCACTCGCTCCTCCCGCGGTCCGATGGAAGCGAGTGTACGAACCATCGGAGCAGTCGAGGACACCGCGGAACTCACCGGGTTCCCCGACCGGCCACGTCAGTGGCATCGGCTGCAGGTCCAGACGATGCGAAAGCTCGTCACACAGCTGCAACGCCGAACGCCCCGGCCGGTCGAACTTGTTGATGAAGGTCATCACCGGGATACCCCGATGCCGACAGACGTCGAAGAGCTTGAGCGTCTGCGGTTCCAGTCCCTTGGCGGCGTCGAGCAACATCACCGCAGAGTCCACCGCCGCGAGTACCCGGTAGGTGTCCTCGGAAAAATCCGAGTGACCAGGTGTATCCAGCAGGTTGATGACCGTGTCGTCGTACTCGAACTGCAGGGCGGCCGAGGTGATCGAGATACCGCGGGCGCGCTCCATTTCCAGCCAGTCGGACACGACACCCGAGCGACCGGACTTACCGTGCACCGCACCTGCCTCGGCGATCACCTTGGCGTGCAACGCGAGTGCCTCGGTCAGGGTGGATTTGCCCGCGTCGGGATGGCTGATCACGGCAAAGGTGCGCCTGCGTCGAGCATGAGCGGCCACGTCCGATGCGGCTGCCGCCCCGGCAGCCCGAGTCCCCTGTGACACGACCGGTTCCCACTCCTTCACCGACACGGGCACAACATGGCAGCGATACGACGACTACAGCACCGCCACGGCACGGCGCCGCCACGGGACAGCACCGCCATAAAGCAGCACCGCCATACAATCGCCTCGTCCATTCTACCGTTACGTCACTGTAGGGTGGTGGAAGGCGAAATCCCCGACGTTCGACAACAGCGTGGTAGGAGGTCGCCGAACCGCCGAACACGTCGAAACCACTCGGTTGGGCCGATGCACCGGGGAGTCGTTACGGTGACAAGTATCAGGACCGGCCTGCAGAACTGGAGACGTCATGGATTTCGAAACGCCGGATGCGGATGCCGCCGAGCAGCTCCATGAGGACAAGAGCGCCGAGGAGCAAGGAGGGGTCGATCCCGTCGCCGAGACCCCGGAGGATGTCAATCCCGCCGACATGGCCGAACAGCAGCAAATCGTGCCGGATGACGAGGAGGAACGCTACTGAAGCGAACTCTGCGGCTTCAGCTGGGCCAGAGCCCGAGGAGATCGGCGAATCCCTCGCGCCAACTCGGCCAAGCAGGACGCCAGCCCACCGCCTCTCGCAGCCGGAAGTTCGTGGCACCTCGTTGTTCGGTGAGTTGATGCACCGTGAGCCAGTCCAGCTGCTCACGAGCCTGATTCAGCGTCAGCGACACCGGAGCGGGCCCACCGATCATGTGCGCGTAGGCCGGTAACCATTCGCCGATTTCCGCAGGCTCGTTGTCCACGACATTGTAGGCGCCCGGTTCCCCTCCCTCCAGCACATCGAGCACGGCGCCGGCGGCATCATCGACATGGGTGAACGAGGTGAGGCCTGCCCCATCCTCGATCAGCGGCACAGCACTACCGCGAACCATCCGATGCATCACTCCGGTTGGCGCGAACGAGGTACCCGGGCCGTAGAGCGATCCGTATCGCAACGCCATCCCCTCGATGTCGGGGCACGTCAGGAGTGTTTCCTCCAAGGCCTCCACAGCTCGCACGGCCTCACCCCAACAGCCGGGCGCATCGGTCCACAGTGGTGCTTCCTCGTCCAGCACCTCGTGGCCGTACGGGTAGTACGCCGAGGCCGTGCTCTGCGCCACCACACGGCGAACCCCGGCCGAGGCCGCCGCCGAGACGAGATTGCTCGTTCCCGTGGCTCGCAGCTGCGCCGTGTGCTGCATACCGGCCGTACAGTCGACGCCGCGGAAACCCGTCACCTGATGCACCACCACATCCGGCGCTGCCCGGGTCAGCACCTGCCGTACCGTGTGCGGGTCCATGACATCGGCGACGGCGACGCCGTCCACACCGCCGAGTCGGTCCACGTGACGCGTTTGGCGTACCAGGGCCGTCACATGGTGTCCCCGTTCACGCAGCAGCGGCAGCAATGTCCTGCCAACCACACCGGTCGCACCGGTTACGAACACACGCAGGGGCACTCAGCACCTCGCAGGCGATCGACATCAGCAACAGGCGAGCCTACCGTTCCGAGACACCCCGGAACGGGTGAATTTTGTGCTGTTGTGCTGTTGTGCTGTCTCGTCCATGCCGATGTCGGTGCAGAAAAGGACAGGCCCACACCGTTGTGGCGTGGGCCTGTCCTCTCTCGATCCGGTGAACTCAGATGCTACGAATCTGAGCAGCCTGCGGCCCCTTCGGGCCCTGGGCGATCTCGAACTCCACCCGCTGATTCTCGTCCAGCGTGCGGAAACCGGTGGCGTCAATCGCCGAGTAGTGAGCGAACACGTCGGATCCTCCCTCATCCGGGGTGATGAATCCGAATCCCTTTTCGGCGTTGAACCACTTGACGGTACCGGTAGCCATTCTCTGTCTCCTACTTCAGATGGCCGGGGTCAACACTTCGTAAACCCCAAGTCGCCGAGATGATCACCCGGGCCGAACGGCCTCCGGCACAACAAAGTGCCTGCGTCACGGATCGTTTCGCAGGCACTTTCCAGTACTTCTGGGAACCAAAACTGCAACATCGGATACATTAGCAGCCCCACAAGGGGTTGTCACTCTTGCGGCGACACCATGGCGCGCGTGTCGGAGGAACCACACGCACCCGCTTCCGGCCGGTTCACCGGAGCCTCTGTGCACGCCTGCCGCCGGGATGCCGCAGCAGTACGACACACCGGCGCAGGCTCCTACTGGCCACAAGTGATCATGAACACCGTTATCACGGAATACTGACCAGTACCCGTCCGGCGGCTTCTGCCTCACGGTTGCGCTCGCTGTGCAGGTCCGCCAAGTGCAGCGCCGCCACCCGGGGTGTGGTGCCGTCACCGTCCCAGGAAGCCAGCAACGGTGGGATCTTGGCCTGCATCTCCTCCCGAAGCACGCTGAACGAGAGCACCGGATCGGCATCGACCCGTCCGAGCAGCAGCCACCATGCCCATGCCACCGCACCCGAATTCGCGACGAAGTCCGGCAGGACCGGAATCCCTCTCGCCGCCAGCATCTCCTCCGCCTCCGGGGTCACCGGTGTGTTCGCCGCCTCGATCACGATCCTCGCGGCGACGTCGGGGACACGCTCGGAAGTGATCGCATACGACACCGCCGCCGGAACCAGCACGTCGACCTCGGCAGCCAGCACCGCTTCCCGCGGCAGCCGCTGCACATCCTCGGGAACCCGACTCCGGTCGATCTCTCCGAAGCGGTCCCGCGAATCCAGCAGCGCGGGAATATCCAGCCCGTCGGGGTGGTACAGCGCACCGACCACATCGGCCACCGCAACGATCGGAAGGCCCGCCTCGTGCAGGTACCACGCAGCGCCGCCGCCCATCGTGCCCACGCCCTGCACCGCCACGGTGGTACGCGACGGCTCCCACTCGCGGGCACGTACGACGCCGAGACAACTCTGTGCCACTCCATAGCCACCGACCACATCGCCGAGCAGCAACCCACCAGGCACGGGGGCATTCAGTCCGGCGCGCACGCGGCGAAGCGTGTGCTCGACATCGGGAGCGCGGCGGATCGCAGCATGGTAGCTCTGCTGCAGTCCCACCTCGCCGAAGATCTCGTCGATGAGATGCTGTGGCACACCGAGATCCTCGGCGGTCACCCAGTGTGCATCGATCCACGGTCGCATTGCCTCGACAAAGCGGCGTAGCACACCTCGCGCCTCGGGATCCTTCGGATCGCAATCGATGCCGCCCTTGGCACCACCGACAGGCAAGTCGAATACTGCCGTCTTGCGGGCCATACCGCGCGCGAGATCCTCGACCTCCGACATCGTGCAACCCGCGCGCATCCTGGTCCCACCAGTGGCAAGACCGGACACGAGACTGTGCACAACCAGGTATCCACGCTTGCCCGTCATCGGATCTGTCCAGGTCATCCTCATCAGCGGGTCGCAGTCGACGAGTGCCACCGGCCGAACCTCCTCCCTTGTGCTGTGCGTGAAACGGGCACCGCGACAGCGGCACCCACGGGTAACAGAAGGATGTGCGTGGAGCGGCGGACTCCCGGCCGGCCACACGCGCTACACGGACTTGGCCATCGCCACGATCGCGGCGATGGTGGTCATGAATGTCGAAGCCACAGCGATGACGAAGAAAGCCAGCGGAGCCGACGAGCGTGCCCCTGTTCGTGAGCTCGCATGGTCACCTCCGCTCTCGCTGGCGTTGAATTGAAGCTAAACCCACTCGTGATCGATTGTCAACAATCCTTGTGTCGGACATTTCCGTGTCCTGCGCAGCGGCCGATCCCGGATCACACGACCGGGTGCCGCGGCCGGGTGCCGCGGCCGGGTAGCCACGGCCGAGCGCCACGATCGGATGCCGCAACCGAGCACACCGCTGCTTCGGCCGTGGCGTGCACTCCCTTCAGCCGAAGTCCGACCGGGAGTCCTAGGCTTTCGCCTCGCGGAGGTCGTGACGTGACACGCCGCGGAACAACGAACCCACGTGGTGTGAATCGTGCGGGAGTCACTCCAACGGTGGTCAGCCGACTGGGAGGATGCAGCCATGAACCAACCGGGACCCCAGACCCGACCGGGATCACTGGACGAGGAAAGCCAGCAGGAGCTGATTCAGCAGATCGGTCGGGTGATCGTGCAAGCACTGCCGCCGAGCTGGCAGGAAGTCAGTGTGGAGTACCGCGCGATCGGTTCGCACAGCGAACTCGCCGCGCAACTGGTGGCGCCCAACGGCACGCTGATTCCGTGGGCACCACCCGATGAAGCCGCACCGATGTTCGATCATCTCCGCATCGGCATGCATCAGCAGGGCCGGGGAACCTGGATCAGCGCACTGTATCGGCTACAACGTCCCGGTAGTTACAGCGTGGACTTCAACGGCGACTACGAGCCCGTATGGCACACCGCTCCTCCGGCTGCCGAGTTCGCCGCCGAACTCCGCACCCTGCCCCGCGCAACCGAGAACATCCCCGACTGGCTGGCCGAACGCGCGGGTCTGCAGACTTGATCGGCGCACCGGATCTGGCCTTCGTGAACGGGCCGGTCGCGACCATGGACCCGGTGCGATCGTTCACCGACGCCGTCGCCGTGCACCACGGACGGATCACCGCACTGGGATCGGCTGCCGTAGGCCGCATCACGGCCTCCGGGACCACGGTCATCGACCTGCGTGGCCGGTTGCTGCTGCCCGGATTCCAGGACGCCCACGTACATCCGGTCTACGGTGGACTCCAACGGTTGCGCTGCGATCTGACGGGCAGCACGGACGCATCGGACTGCCTGCGCAGGGTCGGCGAGTACACGCGAGCACATCCGGAGGTGGCATGGCTGCTCGGGGGAGGCTGGGATATCGGCCATTTCCCCGCGGGTGCGCCCGCCCGGGAACCGCTCGACGCCGTGACCGGGGACCGTCCGGCCTATCTCGTGAACCAGGACCACCACGGGGCATGGGTGAACACAGCAGCTCTGCGGCATGCCGGCATCGACCGCGACACCCCCGACCCCCCGGACGGACGAATCGAACGGGACGCGGCAGGCCATCCGGCCGGGGTGCTGCACGAGGGTGCGACCAGGTTGGCCACCCGGGTGATTCCGGCGGCCACCGACCACGAGTACCGCCAAGGATTGCTGGCAGGGCAACGATACCTGCACTCGTGCGGCGTGACGGCGTGGCAGGACGCGATCATCGGCCCTTACCTGGGTTATGCCGATACCTTGGATCTCTACGCCGAGCTGGATCGGCAAGGACTGCTGACCGCCCGCTGCACCGGTGCCCTGTGGTGGGACCGTGCCCGTGACGAGACGCAGATTCCGGAGCTGCTCTCCCGCCGCGCACGCGCGCGCGGCAGTCGCTTCCGCGCGGAGACCGTCAAGATCATGCAGGACGGCATCTGCGAAAACCACACCGCCGCCATGCTGGAGCCCTACCTCGGCGGGCACGGCAGTGGGCACTCCCACGTGGATGCCGAAGCGCTGGCGCGCGGTGTATGTCGCCTGGATGCCGAGGGATTCCAGGTGCACTTCCACGCGATCGGTGACCGAGCCATCCGCGAGGCCTTGGACGCGGTGGCACAGGCCCGCAGCACCAACGGGATGAACGATCTGCGTCATCAGATCGCCCACGTCCAGGTGGTGCACCCGGACGACGTGGCGCGCTTTCGCGCGCTCGGTGTCGCCGCGAACATCCAAGCTCGGTGGGCCGTCAACGACGTGCAGATGACCGAGCTCACCACGCCGTATCTCGGCCGGTCCCGAACTCGGCGGCAGTATCCCTTTCGGGCACTGCGCCAAGCCGGTGCGGTTCTCGCCGCAGGCAGCGATTGGCCGATCTCGGGACCGGAACCACTACAGGCGGTCCATGCCGCGATCAACCGATCCGAGTACGGAACCGACCAGAAACCATTCCTCCCGGAACAAGCGCTGGACCTCGGTGACGCCCTCACCGCGGCCACTCTCGGCAGTGCCTGGGTGAATCACCTCGACGATGAAACCGGCTCGGTCGAACTCGGCAAGAAGGCCGACCTCACCGTGCTCGATGCCGATCCGTTCCTGTTGCCCGCAACGGAGATCGGCAGCGTGTCGGTCGACATGACCGTGGTGGACGGACAGGTGGTCCACGAACGCAGTCGGTGACCGCGCCGTTTCGGCAGCGATCTTTTTCGTTTCGGGATCGGACTCGGGGTGGTGTGGCTTCGGTGCGATAAATTTCGATTAATACTGATTATATTATTGCACCTGCCGAAAGTGATGACATGAAGCTGTGCAGTTCGAGCGGGCAAGCCGAGTACGTCCGGCACGGCACACCGGCGGGCGGTTCCCTTCACAGCCCTGCGGGTATGTCGCTGTCATGGTCATGCACGCGGCCGACCCCGAGTCGATCAACGCCGATCCCCCGCCACAGCCATGGCCTGCTCCGCTCGGGGTGGCACTCACCGATACGACATTCCTGCACTGGCCGGCCGACCCGGCGCTGGTTCGCCCGCTACTGCCACCGGGCACCGAGCCCGACACGCATGACGGCGACACCTACATCGGGTTGATCGCCTTCCGGCTGCGCTGCTTCGGCGAGTTCCTCGAGACCAACGTGCGGGTCTACTCGGTCGACGACAGGGGTCGCCGCGGCACCGTCTTCCTGACCATGGAAGCCGACCGGCTGCCCTGGGTGCTGGCCGCCCGATCCTGCGGGCTGCCCTATGCCTGGTCGCGGATGCACCTGACCCGCGATGCCCACGTCCTCGACTACGGCAGCGCCCGACGCAGACCGGCACCACCCGGCCTCGGAACACGGATCCGAATCCGTGTCGGGCAACCCATCGACGGCAATCCCCTCGAGCACTTCCTCACCGCCCGCTGGCGGCTGCACCTGAGCGTGCTCGGCCGCACCATCACCGCCCCGCTGGTCCACGACCGCTGGCCGCTGCACACCGCCGAGCTGATCGACCTCGATGACGGACTCATCGCCGCGACCGGCCTGCCCGCCCCCACCACCGCACCGGCCAGCGTGCTCCACGCCCCGGCTGTCCACGGCCGATTCGGGCTACCGCAGCCGCTGTAGGAGTCCGAGCCCCCGTCCCCGAAATCGGCGCTGCTCACCGGCCGAACACAGGTTTCCACCGAGTGGTCGGCCCAAGCGATGCTGTGGCTCAGCACGAGCAGAAATCATGACTCCGGTTCTGCGCAAACCGGCCCTCGAACGTCTACGGTGATTCGAGAGCGCGTGTCATGCGGCACAGCGTCCGTGGTTCGTCGGCAAGCACAGCCACGAACCGGACCCGAGCGAGCAGAAAGAGGTGTGCGCCGGTGGAGTCGACGATGTGGAACTCCGTGATCGGCCGAGCGGATGCGGGGATCCCGACCGGATCCCCGGACGAGGCGGGCGAATATGTCTCGCGGAACCCCTCCCGACTCGACGACGTGGTCGCACGAATCCGCTTGGCCGGTCCGGACACCCTGGTCGCGGCGGCCGAGAACGCGAAACGCGCACAACAGGAGTGGGCCCGGGTACCCGCCCCGGTGCGCGGCCGGGTGATCGCCGGGTTCGGACGCCTGGTCGAGTCGAACAAGGAGTCGCTGGCCTCGCTGGTCACCCGTGAGATCGGCAAGCCCTACACCGAGGCTCTCGGCGAGGTGCAGGAGATCATCGACACCTGCGACTTCTTCGTCGGTGAGGGCCGCAGGCTCTACGGCCAAACAGTCCCCTCCGAGATGCCGGACAAGCAGCTGTTCACCTTCCGCACCCCTGTGGGAGTGGCGACCATCATCACGGCCGGGAACTTCCCGGTCGCAGTACCGTCCTGGTATCTGGTCCCGGCACTGCTGTGCGGCAACGCCGTGGTGTGGAAGCCCGCCGAGTACGCCGCCGGAGCGGCACGTGCGGTGGCCGAGCTGGCCTGGCGTGCCGGAGTTCCCGGAGGAGCGCTCAATCTCGTCTACGCCGACGGCGAAGCGACATTCCAAGGGTTGGAGACCGCACTGGACAAGGACCTGGTCGACAAGGTCGGCTTCACCGGTTCGAGTGCGGTCGGCATCCGGGTGGGCGAGCTGTGCGGTCGTTACCTGCAGAGTCCCTGCCTGGAACTCGGCGGCAAGAACCCGATGATCGTGGCCCCGGACGCCGACCTCGATCTCGCGGTGGAAGGTGCCCTGTTCTCCGGCTGGGGAACCGCAGGGCAGCGCTGCACCTCGCTGGGCAATCTCATCGTGCATCGCGACATCCACGACGAGTTCCTCGCGAGGCTGGACAGCGCCGTGCGCGGCGCCACCATCGGCGAACCGAACGGGGACGTCCTCTACGGGCCGATGCTCGACCAGAAGTTCGCCGACAACTTCGAGCGCATCCTCAAAGACATTCAGCCGCACCACACGGTGCTCGGTTCGGACGCGGTCGGCCGAATCACCGACGACGCCCCACGTGCCGGATTCCGGGGCGACCCTTCGGCAGGCCTGTACTACCACCCCGTGTTGCTGGACGGCCTGCACACCGACGATGCGATCTTCCGGCAGGAAACCTTCGGTCCGATCGTCGGCGTGACCACCTACGAGACACTCGAGGAGGCCATCGAACTCGGCAACGCGCCCGGCTACGGTCTGTCGGCGGCGATCTACACCACGGACCCGGCGACAGCGTTCCGGTTCCGGGAAGGCATCGGCGCGGGCATGGTCAGCGCGAACAACTCCACCTCCGGCGCGGAAGCGCACCTGCCGTTCGGCGGTAACGGCAGGTCCGGCAATGGCGGTCGCCTCTCCGGCATGTGGGTCATCGACCAGTTCACTCGCTGGCAGTCGTTGAACTGGGATTTCTCCGGCAAGCTGCAGAAGGCGCAGATGGACGTCGGCGCCGTCGAACCGGAACTGGATTACCGGCTGCCTCCGGAGTTGAGCGGCCAATCCTGAGCGAGCAGGCGATGGTGATTTTTCGGGGACACCCGTGTTGAATCCGGTTCATCTGCGCACGCTGCAGGAATGCGTCCGGACCGGCTCCTTCGCCGAAGCGGGTCGGGTACTGGGATACACGGCCTCCGCGGTTTCTCAGCAGATGCTGCTGCTGGAGCGAACCATCGGCGCCCCGCTGTTCGAACGGTACGCCCGCAGGACGAGGAGTACGGGGCTGGCACGGCGCCTGGCCGATCGCAGCAGGGAAGCGCTCGGAGCACTGGACTCCCTGGAGCGGGAGGTTCGCGCGATAGTTGCAGGCGACGAGGGAATCCTCCGGTTGGCGAGTTTCGCCACCGCCAATGCGCGTGTCCTGCCGGAGGTACTGGCTGCTGTGGTGGCCGAACGTCCGAACGCCGAGGTGCAGCTCGACGAGGGCGAACCGGACGAGGTGATCGGCGGTGTGCTCGACGGGGCGGTCGATGCCGCCGTGGTCTTCGAGTACGACCTCGATCCCCGGCAGTGGCCACCCGAGCTGTGCGTCGAGGAACTCCTTGCCGAGCCACTGCTGCTGGCCCTGCCGGGAAACCACCGACTCGCCGGTGCCACCGAGGTCGACCTGCGCGAACTCGCCGACGACGCATGGATCTGCACCCGGCAGGACACCGCAGGCGCCCGGTCGCTGGTGCGGTTGGCCGCCGCGGCCGATTTCATCCCCGGCATCGTGTTCCGCAGTAATGACTACGCGGTCATTCGCGATCTCGTCGCACGGGGACTCGGAACGGCAATCCTTCCGGGACTGGCCACCGCCGACGAGCGCGTACGGATCGTCCCCCTCACGGGCAGGCAACCGCATCGGCGGGTCAAGGTCCTCTACCGCGCGCAGAACGCCAACCCGTTGCTGCCGTTCACGCTGGATTGCCTGGCCAAGTCGTGCTCGGCACTGGCCGAGGGGTGGTACAGCGAGGATGGAACAGGCAACCGAACGAGGAATCGATGGCGATGACCAGAGCAAGTGAGCCCGATGCGGCGATCGACGACCACTTCCTGCATACGATCTCCGAGCTGGCCGCACCGTCCTCCGCGGTGCCTCCTCGACAGCCGGTCCGGCCCGGTTCCCCGGTCACGGGAACGCGCCTGCTGGAGTTGTTCGATGCGCAGGCAGGGAGCAGGCACCTCGACTTCGCCGCACGGCGACTCGGTGCGCAGGGGCTCGGTTACTACAGCATCGGTTCCGCAGGCCACGAGTCGAACGCGGCCGTGGCCGCGGCGCTCACGCCTGCGGACCCGGCCCTGCTGCACTACCGTTCCGGGGCGTTCTACCTCGAGCGCGGTCGCCAGGTGCCGGGGCAGAAACCGCTGTCCGACGTCCTGCTGGGCGTGGTCGCTTCGGCGCACGAGCCCATCTCGGCAGGTCGGCACAAGGTCTTCGGCAATGCCGCGCTGGGAGTCATCCCACAAACCTCGACCATCGCCGCACACCTGCCCCGCTCGGTCGGGTTGGCCTTCTCTCTCGGTCGCGCCGCCAAGCTGGGGCTGGAGCACCAGTGGTCACCGGAGTCGGTGGTCGTGTGCAGTTTCGGCGATGCCTCGGCCAACCATTCCACGGCCACCGGCGCCATCAACTCGGCACTGCACTGCACGCATCAGGGTCTGGCGATGCCGCTGCTGCTGGTGTGCGAGGACAACGGGATCGGTATCAGCGTCCGCACACCTCCGGGGTGGATCGAGGCAACCTATGGACAGCGGGCGGGACTGGCTTACTTCACCGCGGACGGCGACGACCCGGTGCGCTGCCTCGAGGTGGCCCGGCACGCTGCCGACTGGGTCCGCGAACACCGCGCTCCTGCCTTTCTGCATCTGCGCACCGTGCGCCTGATGGGCCACGCAGGCTCCGATGTGGAAACCGGTTACCGCAGCCGTTCCGAGATCATCTCCGACTACGAGCGCGATCCGCTGCCCGCCACCGCGAAGGCACTGGTGCATGCCGGCATTGCCGGGCCGGACGAGCTCGTCCAGCGCTACGAGGACACGCGCCGGGAGGTGGCGCGGCTCGCCGAGGATGCGGTGAGCCGCCCGAAGCTGTCCACCGCTGCCGAGGTCATGGCCTCGATCTCGGCGGACCGGCCGGATGCGGTGGCCCGGCGTGCCACCGGTTTTCCGGACCCACGGCGACGCAAGGAGGTCTTCGGCGAGCAACCACCCGAGGCCGAAGGACCGCTCACGGTGGCGCAAGCCATCAACCGCGCACTGACCGACGAGCTCGCGCGCGACGAGAGAGTGCTGGTTTTCGGCCAGGACATCGCCCGCAAGGGCGGCGTCTACGGAGTAACGCGCGGGCTGCGCAAGAAGTTCGGCGGCCTGCGGGTCTTCGACACGCTGCTCGACGAGCAGAGCATCCTCGGCACGGCGCTCGGTGCCGGCCTGGCGGGCCTGCTGCCCATTCCGGAAATCCAGTACCTGGCTTACCTGCACAACGCCGCCGATCAGGTCCGCGGTGAGGCGAGCACGCTGAGTTTCTTCTCCGACGGTCGCTACCGCAACCCGATGGTCGTGCGTATCGCGGGATATGCCTACCAGAAGGGCTTCGGCGGGCATTTTCACAATGACAACAGCGTCGCGGCACTGCGGGACGTGCCCGGCGTCGTGGTCGCTTCGCCCTCTCGGCCCGACGATGCGGCCGCGATGCTGCGTACCTGTGTGGCAGCCGCACACGAGGACGGCAGGGTGTGCGTGCTCCTCGAGCCCATCGCGCTGTATCACACGCGTGACCTGCACGATTCCGGAGACGGCAATTGGCTGGCCGACTATCCCTCCCCTTCGGCCGCTCCCGTTGAGATCGGTCGCGCACGGAACCACGGTGACGGACGGGACCTGACCCTGGTGACCTACGGCAACGGCCTGCCGATGAGCCTGCGCGTGGCGCACCGTTTGCGGGAGCGCGGCATCGGAGTCCGTGTGCTCGACCTGCGCTGGCTGGCACCACTGCCGGTGCACGATCTGCTGGAGGCGGCACGCGCCACCGGGCGGGTTCTCGTCGCCGACGAGACACGCCGCTCCGGTGGCGTGTCCGAGTCCGTGGTCACCGCCTTGATCGACGGCGGCTTCGCCGGTGCGATCCGGCGGGTGACCAGCCAGGACAGTTTCATACCTCTCGGCAGCGCCGCCCATCACGTGCTGCTGGACGAAGCCACCATCGAGAAGGCAGCGGTGGAGATGCTCTGAGTGAGCGGAACCTTCACCCCATGGACGAGAGGAAAGTTCCGCCCACGCACGTTGCCTGCTACAGGGCGCCCCTGCTCCAGGGGCCCGTGACGGCGTAGGTGATACCGGGTGTCTGCACGTTGAAGAACAGCACCTGCCCGTCGGGGCTGAACGTCGCACCGGCCAGTTCACTGGTGTTGCTGTTGTTCAGCGCAGCCAGGTCGAAGATCTCTCCCTTGGTGGTGACGCCGCGCAGCATGTCGCTTCCGCCGCCGTCCTCGCACAGCACCAGTCCACCGCTGTTCGGCGACACGCAGATGTTGTCGGGGCTTTCCAGCAGATCGGGATCGGTCGACTCGTAGACGAGGACGAGCTGCCCACCCGAGTTGCCGGTCGGTCGGTACTGCCACACCTGTCCCAGTCCGGCATCGCCGCCGCTGGTGGAGTTGATGTAGATCGAGCCGTCGCCGTACCAGGCGCCTTCGAGGCGGGCGAAGACCGCCCCACCCTGCTCCCGGCCCTGGTAGAACACCGCCAGCGAATCGTTGCTGTCCGGGTCGGGATCGGCGATGTCGACCCATTCGACCGGCAGGGGTTGACCGGCCCGCTGCCCGAGGCGGGTGTCGTAGCGGGGCTGTTCCTTGATGGCCAGCATCTGCAGCCGACCCCCGGCACCCAGGTTCTGCGGGTCGTCGGGGACGAATCGGTAGAAGCCGGCACTGCCCCGGTCCTCGGTCTCGTAGACGATGCCGGTGTCCGGGTCCACCGCCACCGCCTCGTGGGTGAACCGGCCCATCGCCTTGTAAGGGGTCGGCTCGACGGGCCCGTCGGCATCCGCGGGTACCTCGAACACATAGCCGTGCGGCGTCGGGGCGTCGAGCCCCGTGAAGCTCTCCTCGCAGGTAAGCCAGGAGCCGTGCGGGGTCGGGCCGCCCGCGCAGTTGCGAATCGTCCCCGAGAGCGTGGGGAAGGAGTCCACCAGAGCCATCCGCTCCGGATCGAACACGAGCGTTGTGGTGCCACCAGCAGCGGCAGAGTCGTAACTCGGCGAGGTGAAGGCAGCGCCCTCACTCTGCTCGTGGTTGCGCACCAGCCGGATCATCCCGTCGTCACCGGCGAAAGCGGCCATCCCGTCGTGCCTGCCGGGTGTCGGGATACCGTCCCGCATCGGGGTGCCGGTCTGCCCGAAGGCAACATAGGAAAAGCCCGCGGGAAGCAGCAACTCGCCGTTCGGCCGTGCCGGCCGCAGCGGTCCGTAACCGCCATTGTCGGCAGCCTGGATTCCGCGGTTGTTGCCGCGCCCGGGACCCGCCGCGTAAGCGGTGTTACCCATCAGCGCCTGCAGCGCACCGGCGGCACCGATCGCGCCGGTTCCCGCGAGGAAAGATCTGCGGCCGAAGCTGGAGCCGCTCGAACGAGACTCCTGAGTCATACGTTCCTCCTGTGGTCTGGTTCGGAACAAAACAACCAAATCGCATGAAGGTGACGGGCATATGACCCTCTCGCCTACGGTGCCTGACAATGGGATTTCGTCTCCGTGGATGTATGTCCGGCGGATGTATGTCCTGCCGATCGAAGCGGACGAATATCCCGCCGTGTCTCGGACGCACGAAAAACCACGGGGCCGACACGCGCATGGCGTGTCGGCCCCGTGGTGGTGTCCCAGCCGTCCTCGAACGGCAGTGGTCGGGCCTCTTCCGCTCAGGAGACGGACGGCTTCGGCTCCCAGTAGTCGAGCATCTCGGCGAAGGTCTCGAAGGCCGGCTTCGTATTGCCGTAGGGTGCCTCCAGGTGGATGCTGAGCGGGAAGCCCAGCTCGCCCACGCCATCGACAACTCGCTTGTAGAGGTCGACGAGCTGCTGCTTGCGCTGCTCATAGGTCATTTCCGCGACCTTGGCCACGAACTTCTGCTCCTGCTCGACGGCCTGATTGCCCGGGTCCTGGATGAGCCAGTCGATGAGCTTCTTCTCGGTCTCGACACCGGGAATGAAACCGAAGGACAGCAGGATCTCCGGGCGATGCGGGGTCTGCTTGGCGAACTCGGTGAGGAAGTCGACGATGGCGTCGGAGTACAGCAACTGGGTCATGCCGTAGGTGACGCCGCGCTCGCATTTGAAGTTGAACCGCCCCTGCTCACCCTCCCGGGTCGGGATCAGAATGGAGCCGCGGTTGGCGATGACGTCCTGGAACTGCGTCAGGGCATCGGTGGGGGCGAGACCGGGGCCTTCACCGTCGGCCATGGTGCGAGGCACTCCGACGAAGGCGACGCCGTCCATGCCGGCGTCCCGGAGGTTCTGCAGACGCTCGGCCAGCTCCTGTTTCTCGTGGAAGGCGGTGACCTGGGTGCACAGACCCTGCACATCGCCCACCTCCGGCCGGACCGTGTGCCAGAAATCGAGCACGTCCATCTTCGGCTTGATCTCGACGGGACGGTCGTCGTCCTCGGCGATGATGCCCGGCATCATCAGGTGTTGGATGCGGTCCGTCAGTCCGGTGGCCCGCGCATTCTCGGCCACCTTGCGACCTTCCGCGACCGCCTTCTCCACACCGCCGTCGAGGTCGGGCGGTACCAGTTCCAGTGCGATGGTGTTCATGGTGTTCATGTCGGCCTCAGGTTTTCCTTCTGTCGACGTCGATCACCGCAGAGCTCACCAACAGCTCCGGCGAGCCTGCCTTGTGAGCAGGGACGTACTGTCAAGAAATGATATAGGGAATTCGTTCTCGCGAGCAGGAATGAATGGGCTGAAATCACATTTCGAATGCCCCTTGGAATGGACCGGTGTCGTCGCGGCGCGGCTCCGTCTGCGTTCACCGCAGCGAACATCACTATCGGCGCCCGAATGGCCGTGCCGTTCCCTCCGTGCATCCGCGCACGGCTTCCATCGCGGCCAACGGCTCGGTGCTGTCGTTGAAGTTGGTATCGGCAGGACGCCAGGGGCGCGACCAGCGAACTCCGGTCCAGCTTGAGGATTCCTGACTTGCTCCGGACTGCGGTGGGGCCACCGCCCGGGCATCGATGCCCGGGCGGTGGCCGTAGCCACCGATCACACACGCGCTGTGCGCGAACCGCGATCAGTAGCGGTAGTGCTCCGGCTTGTACGGGCCCTCGACGTCCACGCCGATGTACTCGGCCTGCGCCTTGGTCATCTTGGTGAGATTGACACCCAGCGCGTCCAGGTGCAGCCGCGCCACCTTCTCGTCGAGGTGCTTGGGCAGCATGTAGACGTCCCGAGCGTACTCGTCGGTCTTGGTGAACAGCTCGATCTGGGCGATCGTCTGGTTGGTGAAGGAGTTCGACATCACGAAGCTCGGGTGGCCGGTGGCGTTACCGAGGTTGAGCAGACGCCCCTCCGAGAGCACCAGGATCGAGTGCCCGTCGGTGAAGGTGAACTCGTGAACCTGCGGCTTGATCTCCTTCTTCTTGATGCCGGGGGTCTTCTCCAGGCCGGCCATGTCGATCTCGTTGTCGAAGTGGCCGATGTTGCCCACGATCGCCTGGTGCTTCATCCGGCTCATGTGGTCGGCCGTGATGACATCGAAGTTACCGGTGGTGGTGATGAAGATGTCGGCCGTCTCGACGACCTCGTCCATCGTCCGGACCTCGTAGCCCTCCATCGCCGCCTGCAGCGCGCAGATCGGGTCGATCTCGGTGACGATGACCCGGGCGCCCTGGCCACGCAGCGACTCGGCCGAACCCTTGCCGACGTCACCGAAGCCGGCGATGACCGCGACCTTACCGCCGATGAGCACGTCGGTGGCACGGTTGATGCCGTCCACCAGCGAGTGGCGGCAGCCGTACTTGTTGTCGAACTTCGACTTGGTCACCGAGTCGTTGACGTTGATCGCCGGGAACAGCAGGTCACCGGACTTGACCAGCTCGTAGAGCTTGTGCACGCCGGTCGTGGTCTCCTCGGTGACGCCCTTGATCTCCTTGGCGGCCTTGGTGAACCGCTGCTTGTCCTGCGCCAGGCTCTCACGCAGCACCGAGAGCACGACCTTGAACTCGTCCGGGTCGTCCTCGGTCGGCTGCGGGACGGCACCGGCGGTCTCGAACTCGACGCCCTTCTGGACCAGCATGGTGGCGTCGCCGCCGTCGTCCAGGATCATGTTCGGGCCCTTGCCATCGCTGAAGCCCTGGAACAGCTGGTTGGTGCACCACCAGTACTCCTCCAGCGTCTCGCCCTTCCAGGCGAACACCGCAATGCCCTCCGGCTTGTCCGGAGTGCCGTTCGGGCCGACGAGGACCGCGGCAGCGGCCTCGTCCTGCGTGGAGAAGATGTTGCAGGACACCCAGCGGACCTCGGCGCCGAGCTCCACCAGCGTCTCGATGAGCACCGCGGTCTGCACGGTCATGTGCAGCGAGCCCGCGATCCGTGCGCCCTTGAGTGGCTTGCTCTCCGAGTACTCACGGCGAGTGGCCATCAGACCCGGCATCTCGTGCTCGGCCAGGCGGATCTGGTCACGGCCGGCCTCGGCCAGTTTCGGGTCCGCGACGGCGAACTCGATGCCGTTGGCCTTCTCCAGTTTCGGGCTCATGATTTCCTTTCCTCGTTTCCCCTTCTGAGGGCGGTTTGGCGCTCTTTTTCGCCGATGTGGCCGGACCGGGCAGGTGATCCGTCAGCCAGGGCCCGCCCGGTCCGAAACGGTTTCCTACACGTTGAAGTACTTGGCTTCCGGGTGGTGACTGACGATCGCGTCGGTCGACTGCTCCGGGTGCAGCTGGTAGCCCTCGGACAGCTCGACGCCGATGCGCTCGCTTTCGAGCAGTTCCACCAGCTTCTCCCGATCCTCGATCGTCGGGCACGCACCGTAGCCGAAGGAGTACCGGGCACCGCGGTAGCCGAGCTTGAAGAACTGCTCGACGTCGTCGGGGTCCTCCTCCGAGACCGACCCACCGGCCGGCCAGAGCAGGTCCTGGCGGACGCGGCGGTGCCAGTACTCCGCCAGTGCCTCGGTCAACTGCACACCGAGGCCGTGGATCTCCAGGTAGTCACGGTAGGAGTTCTTCGCGAACAGCTCGTTGGCGTAGTCGGCGATCGGCGTGCCCATCGTGACCAGCTGGATCGGCAGGACGTCGACCTGGCCGAGCTCCTCGGCCTTCTCCCGGGAGCGGTAGAAGTCGGACAGGCACAGGCGCCTTTCCTTCTGCTGCCGCGGGAATTGGAAGCGGTGCCGCTCCTGGGCGTCCGGCTCGTCCTTGTCGAGCACGATGAGGTCGTTGCCCTCGGACACGCACGGGAAGTAGCCGTAGACCACGGCCGCGTGCTGCAGGATGCCCTTGGTCTGCAGCTCGTCCATCCAGGCCCGCAGCCGCGGACGCCCCTCGGACTCCACCAGTTCCTCGTACGAGGGCCCCTGGCCCTTCTTCGAGCCGCGCAGGCCCCACTGGCCGAAGAACGTGGCCCGCTCGTCCAGCAGCGACAGGTAGTCGGCCACCGGGATGCCCTTGACCACCTTCGAGCCCCAGAACGGCGGCGTCGGCACGCCCGGGTTCGGGTCGACGTCCGACTTGGTGGTGTCGTCGAGACTGGGCAGCTCGCCCTGCTCGGCCTTGCGCTTCTCCGCGATGCGCTGGGACCGCTCGTGACGGGCCTTGCGCTCGGCCTTCTTGGCCTTCTCCTTCTCGTCCTCCTCGGGGTTGTCCCCCCGCTTGGCGGACATGATGCGGTCCATCAGCGTCAGACCCTCGAAGGCGTCCTTGGCGTAGCGGACGTCGCCCTCGAACGTCTCCTCGAGCTGGTTTTCCACGTAGGTCCGGGTCAGCGCCGCGCCACCGAGCATCACCGGGTACTTCTCGGCCAGCTTCCTGGAGTTCATCTCCTCCAGGTTGTCCTTCATGATCACCGTGGACTTGACCAGGAGGCCGGACATGCCGATGGCGTCGACCTGGTGGTTCTCGGCCTCTTCCAGGATGGTGTTGATCGGCTGCTTGATGCCGATGTTGACGACGTCGTAGCCGTTGTTGGACACGATGATGTCGACCAGGTTCTTGCCGATGTCGTGCACATCGCCCTTGACCGTGGCCAGCAGCAGCTTGCCCTTGCCACCGGAGTCGTCCTTTTCCATGTGCGGCTCGAGGTGGGCCACGGCGGTCTTCATGACCTCGGCGGACTGCAGCACGAACGGCAGCTGCATCTGCCCGGAGCCGAACAGGTCACCGACGACCTTCATCCCGCCCAGCAGATCCTCGTTGACGATCTGGAGCGGCTTCTTCTCCTGCATCGCCTCGTCGAGGTCGGCGTTGAGCCCGTTGAGCTCGCCGTCGATGATGCGCTGCTGCAGCCGCTCGAACAGCGGCATCGCCGCGAGCTCCTCGGCCTTGGAGGCACCGGTCGATTCGGCCGACTTGCCCTCGAACAGCGCCATGAGCTTCTGCAGCGGGTCGTAAGCGCTCTCGGTGTCGGTGGCCGCACGTCGCCGGTCGTAGACGAGGTCGAGCGCGGTCTCACGAGCCTCGTCGTCGATCTTGTTCATCGGCAGGATCTTGGAGGCGTGCACGATCGCACTGTCCAGCCCCGCCTCGCGGCACTCGTTGAGGAACACCGAGTTGAGCACCTGGCGTGCCGCCGCGTTGAGACCGAACGACACGTTCGACAGACCGAGCGTGGTCTGCACGCGGGGGTGGCGCTTCTTGAGCTCGCGGATGGCACTGATCGTCTCGATGCCGTCCTTGCGGACCTCTTCCTGACCGGTGGTGATCGGGAAAACGAGCGTGTCGATGATGATCGCGGACTCGTCCAGACCCCAGTTCTGCGTGAGGTCCTCGATCAGCCGCTCGGCCACGCGCAGTTTCCACTCCGCGGTCCGGGCCTGGCCCTCCTCGTCGATGCAGGTGCACACCACAGCCGCGCCGTGCTCGACGGCCATCTTCATGACCTGGTCGTAGCGGCCGCCCTCTTCGGTGCCGTCCTCGTAGTTGATCGAGTTGATCGCACACCGGCCGCCGAGGTGCTCCAGGCCGACCTCGATGACCTCGGCCTCGGTGGAGTCGACCATGATCGGCAGCGTGGAGGAGGTGGCCAGTCGCGAGGCCAGCTCCCGCATGTCGTACTTGCCGTCGCGGCCGACGTAGTCCACACACAGGTCGAGCATGTGGGCGCCCTCGCGGGTCTGCCCCTTGGCGATCTCGATGCAGTCGTCGTAGCGCTCCTCGAGCATCGCCTCCCGGAACGCCTTGGAACCGTTGGCGTTGGTGCGCTCACCGACGTTGAGGATCGAGGCGTCCTGCTTGAACGGGATCGCCTGGTACATCGAGGAGATCGACGGCACGATCTCGGGAGTACGCGGCGCCGGGTTGAGGCCGCTGACGGCCTCGGCGACCTGGCGCACGTGCTCGCCGGTCACACCACAGCAACCGCCGACCAGGCGGGCGCCGAAGTTGTTGGCGAAGCCGACCAGGGCCTCGGCCAGTTCGTGCGGCTGCAGCGGGTAGACCGCGCCGTTGTCGCCCAGCTCGGGCAGGCCGGCGTTGGGCATGACCGAGATCGGCACGGTCGCGTGCTCGGCCAGCACCCGCAGGTGCTCGCTCATCTCGGCGGGGCCGGTCGCGCAGTTCATGCCGATCATGTCGATGCCCAGCGGCTCCAGAGCCGTGAGGGCCGCACCGATCTCGGAGCCGACCAGCATCGTACCGGTCTGCTCGACGGTGACGTGGGCGATGATCGGCACCCACTTCTGCTTGGCGACCATGGCCCGCTTGGCTGCGACGACGGCCGCCTTGGTCTGCAGCAGATCCTGCGAGGTCTCCACCAGGACCACGTCGACGCCGCCGTCGAGCATGCCCAGCACCTGCTCGTAGTAGGCATCCCGCAGGTCGGCGTAGGGGGCGTGGCCCAGCGTGGGCAGCCTGGTTCCGGGGCCCATCGAGCCGAGCACGAAGCGCGGCTTGTCCGGCGTGGAGTACTCGTCGCAGCACTCCCTGGCCAGGGCCACGCCCTTCTCCGCCAGGTCCCGGATCCGGTCCTCGATGCCGTACTCGCCCAGGTTGGGCAGGTTACAGCCGAAGGTGTTCGACTCGATGGCATCCGAGCCGTTCTTCAGAAAGCCCGTGTAAACCGAGCGCACCACGTCGGGGCGCGTCTCGTTGAGGATCTCGTTGCAACCCTCGAGGTTGTTGAAGTCCTCGAGCGAGAGATCGTGCTCTTGCAACGCCGTGCCCATGCCGCCGTCCCCGACGAGCACGCGATCGGCGATGGCCGACAGGAAGCCGCTCGGGTCGTTGTCCTGTCGGCCCGATTTTGCTTGTTCAGTCATGACGCTGCCTTCCTGACGCTTTCAGCGAAGCACCGATTCGGCGTCGGCCGCAGCCTTATCGCCGTATGCCTCAGCGAATCGAGCCACGAAGGAGCCCTTCTCGATGCTGTACTCCTGCGGGCCGTCTGTCTCCAGCGACGTGGTCGCCAGGGTGCAACCGAGCTGGATCGAACGCTCCAGCTCGAGTCCACCGGCCAGTCCGGCCAGCAAGCCCGCACGCAAAGCGTCGCCCGCACCCGTCGGGTCACCGATCTGCTTCGGTTTCACCGGAGCGATCTCGAACGTCGGAGCCGACTTGGACTCGACACGCACGCCCTGCTCACCCAGCGAGGTGATCCACAGATCGACCTGCTCCAGCACCTCGGCATGGGACCAGCCGGTCTTCTGCAGCAGCAGGCTGTGCTCGTACTCGTTGGTGAGCAGGTACTTCGCACCCTCCACCAGCTTACGGATCTGCTCGCCGTCCATGAGGGCCAACTGCTGCCCCGGGTCGGCCAGGAACGAGTAGCCCCGGTCACGGCACTCCTGAGAGTGACGCAGCATGGCCTCGGGATCATTGGCCGAGACCACCACGAGATCCAGACCGCCCACCCGGTCGGCGATCGGCTTGAGCTCGATCTCGCGAGCCTCGGACATGGCCCCGGGATAGAACGAGGCGACCTGGTTGTTGTCCTGGTCGGTGGTGCACGTGAACCGTGCGGTGTGCGCGGTCGCCGAGGTGTGCACCGAGGCGGTATCCACACCGTGACGCTCCAGCCACGCACGGTATTCGGCGAAGTCCTCGCCGACGGCACCCACGAGCAGCGAGGTGACGCCGAGCTGGCCGAGGCCGAACGTGATGTTGCCTGCGACACCACCCCGACGGACCTCGAGCCCCTCCACGAGGAAGGACAGGGACACCTGATCGAGCTGGTCGGCGATCAGCTGCTCGGCGATCCTGCCGGAATAGGACATGAGATGGTCGGTGGCGATCGAACCGGTCACCGCGATCTGCACTGTAAAACTCCTTCACCAGGGCCGATGTCGGTGATGATCCGCCACCGGCCGGCAATTAGCTGGGATAGTCGTCTCCGAACACACCCGCCAGGCTGCGGGGCGCGGTCGCGCCCCGCAGCCTGCGCGAGAGCAAACAGGTATCGACTATCAGAGGCCTGCGGCGTTCTTGAGGTCCTGGACGCGGTTGGTGCGCTCCCAGGGCAGGTCCACGTCGGTGCGACCGAAGTGACCGTAGGCCGCCGTCGGCGCGTAGATCGGGTGCAGCAGGTCCAGGTCCCGGATGATCGCCGCCGGACGCAGGTCGAAGACCTCGTTGATCGCAGCCTGGATCTTGTCCGGATCCACGTTCTCGGTGCCGAAGGTCTCCACGAACAGACCCACCGGAGCGGCCTTGCCGATCGCGAAGGCGGTCTGGACCTCCACCCGGCTGGCCAGCCCCGCCGCGACCACGTTCTTGGCCACCCAGCGCGTGGCATACGCCGCCGAGCGGTCCACCTTCGACGGGTCCTTCCCGGAGAAGGCACCGCCACCGTGGCGGGCCATGCCGCCGTAGGTGTCGACGATGATCTTCCGGCCGGTCAGACCGCAGTCACCCATCGGACCACCGGTGACGAACCGGCCGGTCGGGTTCACCAACAGACGCAGATCGGCGGTGTCCAGGTTGACCCGCTCGATCTCGGGGTTGATGACCTTCTCGCGGATGTCGTTGGTCAGCGTCTTGTCGAGGTCGACGTCCTCGGCGTGCTGGGTGGACAGCACCGCGGTGTCCAGCCGCACCGGCTGGTCACCGGCGTACTCGACGGTGACCTGCGTCTTGCCGTCGGCGCGCAGGTACGGCACCGTGCCGTCGTTGCGCACCCGGGTCAGCCGCCGCGACATGCGGTGGGCCAGCGCGATCGGCAGCGGCATGAGCTCGTCGGTCTCGTTGGTGGCGTAGCCGAACATCAGGCCCTGGTCACCGGCGCCCTGGCTGGCAATCTCGTCGATGGCGCCCTCGACACGGGACTCGTGGGCGGTGTCCACACCCTGGCCGATGTCGGGGGACTGCTGGTCGATGGAGATGTTGATGCCGCAGGTGTTGCCGTCGAAGCCCTTGGCCGAGTTGTCGTAGCCGATCTCCAGAACCTTGTCCCGCACGATGGTCGGGAGGTCCACGTCGGCCTCGGTGGTGACCTCACCGGCAAGGTGCACCTGACCAGTGGTGATCATGGTCTCCATGGCCACGCGGCTGCGCGGGTCCTGCGCCAGCATCGCGTCCAGGATGGCATCACTGATCGAGTCGGCCATCTTGTCCGGGTGACCCTCGGTCACCGACTCACTGGTGAACAGCCGGCGGTTCATCTCAGTCACGGGTATTACTCACCTTTCCGCTGTTGGAGATTGGCGTCGTTGTCGTGGGCAGTTCTCATGCTCGGGCGTGGATGATGCCCCACGCGAGGTTTCCGGCATTGCCGCCGCTGACCCAGTTCTGCAGGCCAGTCTTCATGTTCTTGCGGTATTCCTCGCCGATCTTGTCGGCGAGCTCGTGCTCCCGGCTTTCGAGAACCTGGAGAACCCTGCCGTAGTGCATGGGCAGGTAGGAGGTCAGATCCTCGAAGTCGAACGTCTGCAGCCCCAGCCGGGCGAGCTCACGCCGGTAGAAGCCGGGCGAGCCCATGGTGTCCAGGTGGATGCGCTCCAGGATGGGCCCGAGCTGCTTCTGATCGGCAGTGTCTGCAGCCATCGGGTCGGTGAAGACGAACGAACCGCCACTCGTGAGCACGCGGGTGGTCTCTTCCAGGACCCGCTCACGGTCACCGCTGTGCAGGATCGCATCCTGCGACCACACCACGTCGAAGGCGTTGTCCTGGTACGGGATGTCCTCGAAAGAACCGTCCCTGACCTCGATCAGGTGATCGAGCCCCTCGGCCCGGTTGAACTCGATGTTGCGCCGGTTCTCCACCTCACTGAGGTTCAGGCAGGCCACCTTGCAACCATAAGTCCTGGCCAGGTAACGCGCGGCGCCACCATAGCCCGCACCGATGTCGAGGATCCGGGTCTCCGGGGTGATCTCGACCTTGCTCGCCATCCGCTCCACGGTGCGGCGCGAGGCGGCGTCGATGTCCTCGTCCGGCGTCTGGTAGAGGCCGACGTGGATGTCGTTACCGCCCCAGACGTGGTAGTAGAAGTTGTCCGCGTCTTCGGAGTTGTAGTAGTCCCGAGCGGTGTGCACCGCCGTGGAGTACAAGTCCGCGAGGTCGTCCTCTTCCCGGTAGCTCTTCTCCGCGATGTGGATGAAGAAGTCCGGCTCGGTGTCACCGTAGGTTTCCTGGAAGTCACCGTAGGTGTCGATCCGCTGGAAACCGACCTCACGCAGCAGCCGCCGCGTGTAGTTCTTCCGCAGCGGGTACATGTTCAGGTAGTACTCGGACTTGTCCGGGAAGGTGTACTTGAACCGCGCGAGACCCTCGTCGATGTGGTCCGGCTCCGCGGAGACGTCCTCACCCGCGTAGTAGTAGGTGTGCTTGCTCGAGAAGCCGTCGTCGAGAATCGAGTCGTAGTTGCGCTGGTCGATGATCAGCACGCCGTCATGCTTGAGCATCGCGTAGAACTCGGCCAGCGCCTTGCGCCGGTCGCGTTCGGAGAACAAGTGGGTAAACGAGTTCCCCAAGCAGATGATCGCGTCGTACTCACCGTGGACGTCACGATTCAGCCAACGCCAGTCGGCGTTGACCACGCGGAGGATGTGCCCACCGTAGGCGAGTCCGTTGCTGAAGGCCTGGGCCAGCATCTGCGGGCTACCGTCGGCGCTCACGGTCTCGAAGCCCTCTTCGAGCAGGCGAACCGAGTGGAAGCCGGTGCCGGTCGCGGCATCGAGGACCGACTTGACGCCCCGGGCCTTGAGTTGATCGACGAAGAACTGGCCTTCGCTCTCGTAGCGCTTCTTCCAGTCGATCAGATCATCCCACTTGTCGACGAAACCGCCGACGTACTCATGCGTGTAGTGATCAGTGTCGCGTACTTCCAACGGGTTGTCGCCGAAGGTCTGCGTCTCCCGGTGAACCGGTTCAGTCTCGTTCCCTTCGGCAAGATCGTCCACGCTCTTGGCCATACTTCACTCCCACCACTCGCGTTGGTCATGCGCCACTGCACTCGGCCGGCGGGTATGGACCCGCGCCGAGCTTTCACGGACGCGCCGGGCCGCCTCTTCTTACGGCAAAGCCGGACCGGCGTGGGCGGCCGAAACTCCGGGCCGCACGCTCTCACCGGTCATCACACTCGGTCGGCACCTTTGCCGTCCGGCTCCCAGCGCAAAATCCGTGCGCCGAGGACCCAATCTAGGGGAATAAACGCAGAAATCAACCGTACAAACCTGTGACCCTGATCATAGCAATGCGATGATCGCGTGATTCGGACGGTCACCCTGGGTGAATAAATACGCTCTTACCTGCACTAATTGGAGCAATTCGGAGCCGAGGTCACGATCAGGTAAACCAACTGCAGCGTATTTATACGTACACTGCGCGTGCGCAGCACTTACCACAACCTCGACAAACAGGGCAACCGTGTTCACCGAAGAGAATTTTCACCGGGGCATTCACCAGGGCATTCGCCGGGAACGCCGTAGTGGATTTTTATTCTCTTGTGTCCATTCCATCGGATCGGAGGGCGCGCATGTTACACTGCTGTCCCAATGGAAATCGCCGCACCGCATCATCGCACCGCAGCGCTCCACGGCAGGGTCACCAGCGCAACCTGAGGCCAGGCAGGCGCGCCCTGCGCAACCCGGCGCACACCATCCCGGCGCGCCGCCCGGCGACGCCGTTGACACGGGCCTCCTTCGAGCGTCGAGCCCTGGGCCACGAGAGGTCGACGGATCTCCGACCCGCTTGCCGCGGTGTCGGCATGCGACCCAGCGCAAAAGCGATGAACGAACTCCGAATCCAGCGCTCCATTCGTGTGCACACAGCCGACGAAATCTCGTTCATCATCGATCAAGCCACGGTAATTCCACGCATACCGTTCCGGACCACGGGCATGGTATGCGCAAAAGTCCACACTGCTGTGGCCGCGGTCACCGGTGGTACTCGTCATGCCCCCGAGGCGCACTCCTGAGATGCCGCACGACCGCAGGCGGCCGATGCGGCGATGCAACATCTTCCCTCTCAAGAATTCCTCATCGCGGAATCCCGTGGACGTTGCGGTATCCGAAACTCGATCGAGTTCGTCCTCTCTGCTGTGCAACTCGACACGCTGATCCTGCCGGAGATCGCTTTGCCGGAATTCGAGAAATTTCGGATTGTGGAGTCGTTTCGAGTGAAACGCGATACTCGCACGCGGACTTCGGGCGGACAGCACGGCGACTCGCCCCGGCACTGCCCGCCCGACTTCACGAAGGGTGTTCGTTCGTGCACCCGCGGTTTCAGGTCAGGCCTTCGAGCGCCACCTTGATCCAGCCGGGTTCACGCTGGTCGAACGCCTGGTAGGCCTGCACCGCATCGGTCACCGGCTCCTGCCGTTCCAGGATCACCGACGGGTCGAGGACACCACTGGCAACCAGATCGACCAGTCTCGGCATCAAGGGGCGGTGGTTGCAGTTGCCCATGTGCACCGTGAGGTTCTTGTTCATGGCGCTACCGATCGGCCAGGACTCGAAGGTCGGCGGATACACCCCGATGACGCCGAGGGTCCCTGCCTTCGCGACGGCCTGTACGGCCCATCGAGCGGCCTGGGAGGGCAAAGTTCCGTGGCCCCAGGCCAGTGTTCCCCCGCCGGAAGCTTGCGACTGCTCGGTTCGACTGCCTTCGTCCTGCGGGTAGGCATCCACCCCCACGGCATCGATCACCCGATCCGGTCCGATACCGCCGGTGAGCTCCCGTAGCATCGCCACCGGATCCTCACTGGTGAAGTTCACCGGTTCCGCATGCTGGCGCCGGGCGGTCTCCAACCTGCCGGCCACCGAATCCACTGCCAGGACTCGCCCGGCTCCTTGGTACCACGCCGAGGCGATCGCGAGTTGCCCGACCGGCCCACAGCCGAACACCGCCACCGTGTCCCCCGTGCCGACCTCTGCCAGGCGAGCTCCGAACCAGCCGGTCGGCAGCACGTCGGAGATCACGATCGCCTGCTCGTCGATGATGCTGTCCGGCAGCGCCACGAGGTTGGCGTTGGCGAACGGTACTCGCACGTATCCGGCCTGCATACCGGCGAAGCCTCCGGTCGGTTCCGGACCACCGAAGATCGCCGTGCCTGCCAGTGGGCCGTTCGGGTTCGCCGTGTCGCACTGCGCCGTGTAACCGGCGCGGCAGTACGAACAGGTCCCACACGCGATGGTCGAAGGCACCACAACCCGATCTCCCCGCTGGAAGGCTCGCACACCGCTGCCCACCTCCTCGACCACCCCGACACCCTCGTGACCGAGCACGGTGCCCTCCGCCATGCCGGGGAAGGTGCCACGAATCATGTGCAGGTCGGTACCGCAGATGGCACTCATCGTGAGCCGCACGATCGCATCCGTCGACTGCTGCACCCGGGGATCGGGCACCTCCTGCAGGTTCACCGTGCCCGGCGCCTGCCACACGACCGCCTTCATGTCCTCGCCTCCTTCAACGACGTTTCGTGCCGGAGAGGTACCCGGCGGATCCGGTCGGCAATCGGGCGAGCACGGTCGGCCCGGCACCGGTGGTGAGGTCTGCACGGAACGATCGCCTGCCCGGATCGGCCCGTCATCGATCTGCAGGTCGACGGGAGTGCTTTCTGCACGCTGCAAGGTCTGTGGACACAGGCAAGCGAGGAACTCGCGTGACCACTGTGGTGTGTGGCCGACCGGCGATACCGGATCCTGGGTGCCGAGCTGCAGCGAGCGGGCGTGCAGCAGCCGGGAGCGGCCGCCTCGGGAATGACCGATCTCGGTGGCCTCGGAATGGACCTCGCAGGCAGCCGGATTCGGCGTGCCGGGTGCGCGCGACCATCGGAGAGGAACTTGTCGACGCACTGCATCGCGCTCATTCCGAGCCATGCCCGCACATCATCGAAGCACTGCCGCAAAAAAACCGAAAGGGCCCTCAAGCTCGCGCGAGACTTCGTGGGATCTCGGTATCGGTGAGCAGACAATGCCGGACGGCGAAAGAAGCCGCCTCCACTCGGGAATGCACCCCCAGTTTCGTCAACAACGCCTGCACGTGGGTACGCACGGTTGCCGCGGAAACGCCGAGCTGCTTTGCCATCATACTCGTACTCGCGCCTGCGACGAGCAGTCCGAGGCACTCCCGCTCCCGCCCGGTGAGAGGCGTGGTGAGCGGTCGCGCATGGTCGGATCGCGACGGACGCCGTGCCGATGCGGTCGCGAGGTCGGCCACCACTTCCCCACTCACCACACGTCGAATGGCGGTGACGAGCGAGTCCAAACCGCACATTTTGTTCACATACCCGACAGCACCGGAGTTCAAGGCACGCCGCATTCCCGCGACATCCTGGTCGGCCGTGAGAATCATGACCTTCGTGTTGGTTTCTCCCGCCGCGATCACATCACCGATGAAATCGAGACCGT
Organism: Haloactinomyces albus; assembly: GCF_031458135.1. Classification (NCBI taxonomy): domain Bacteria; kingdom Bacillati; phylum Actinomycetota; class Actinomycetes; order Actinopolysporales; family Actinopolysporaceae; genus Haloactinomyces; species Haloactinomyces albus. The sequence goes on from NZ_JAVDXW010000001.1 coordinate 362,905, forward strand.
CACCGTCCGCGAAATACCGATCGAGCAAGCAGATTTCCGGCCGGTGCTGCCGAATACTCGCCACCGTGCCCCGCACGCTGTCCGCGGTGTTCAGCACGGTGATTCCTTTCTGCGGCAATACCGTGACGAGTGCATCGACAAAAACCGCGTGATCATCACCCAGGACCAAATCAACCATTGTGCCCCTTTCACGCACTCGCTGATCAGGCCTCCGGTGGCCGACCGGCATCGGGAAACACCAACCGGGCACACGTGCCTCCGTGCTCGGCCGGACATACCTGCAAGTGAGCCCCACATCGGCGCGCCAGGTCGAGAACGATGCCGAGCCCTTGCGAGGCCACACCGCCGGGTCCGTCACCGAACCCCGGTCCGTCATCGATCACCTCGACGACCACACCACATTCGTCACCGACCGCGATCTCCACCGTGCCGTCCGGCCCCGCCGCTCGAACAGCATTGTCGACGAGATTGACCACCATGCGCCACAGCAACGTCCTGTCCGTACACAGTGCCACGTCGGCACCGGGCCGCAGCACCACCGTTGCTCGGCTCGACAGGGCCGTCAACGACACCAGCTGCCCCAGCAGTTCACGCACGTCGACCGTGTCGAGTATCGGCTCGCCGACCGGTAGCGCAGCAAGATCGACCAGCCTGGACAGCTCCTGTGCCATGAGCTTCAGTCGGTACCGGGTTTCCGCGGACAGTGCGGGATCATCGTGGATCCCATCCGTGAGCAGGGACAGCGTCCCCAGACCCTGGCCGAGATCATGCAACAGTCCACGCAACTGCCCGGTGGTTTCGAGCGAGTGGGGCTCTCGCCGCGCCGTGGTCGTCAGGGTCGATACTCCGTGCACAATCGCTCCTTTCCGCACCACGAGGAGAACACGGATCCAGCGTGGAGTTCGGGTGAGAATCAATCGCCACACCGCAGGGGGACAACGCCGGTTCGCCGGCCACCGGAGTCGTAAGCCGCCGCCAGTGCCGCTGCGAGTGCCGCTTCGCTGTAGCGCTCGTCCACCCGCGCACGCGCCGCCGAGGCCATCCGTGCGGCTTCTGCGGGTGAGTCGAGCATATGTCCCACAGCCGCAGCCAGCAGGTCCGGACGCTGCGGTGGCACGAGCAGGCCCGTCTCACCGGGGACCACGACATCGGTCACCGCATTGACCGCCGTGGCCACCACGGGGATGCCACGCACCATCGCTTCCAGGACGGCCAACGGCAGACCTTCGTAACGGCTGGGAAGCACGAACACATCGAATGCCGCGAGTAGCTCCTCGACGTCGGTGCGCTCCCCGGCCAGCACCACCCTCGCCCGCGGTCGCGCTCGAGCAGCGAGCCGTTGGACCCGCTCGGCCAGTTCGCCGCCGCCCACCCACACACCCTGCACATCACGTTGCCCCAGTGCGAGCATGGCGGCCACGAAATCTTCCGGTGCCTTCTGGTACGTCAGGCGTGCCACCGTTCCCACGACGACATCATCGGTGTCCAGTCCCAGCGCACGGCGGGCACGGAGACGTACCTGCGGAGTGTGCACGGGCACGTCGCGGTCCACGACTCCTCCGATGGTCCGAACGCGTTCCGGAGGAACCAACCCACGCCGCACCGCCTCGGCTGCCACACCCGAGCCCACGCAGAGTGCGACATCGGTACTGCCGCCGAGCAGGCGTTCGATGCCGATATAGGCCTGCCTGCGCACCGCCGGCTGGAAGGCGTGGAACGGGAAACCGTGAAAAGTGTGCACGATTCGAGGCGTACCTGCCCATCGTGCGGCCATCCGCCCCACCGCACCCGCCTTCGCACAATGCGTGTGCACAACGTCGAAACGCCGCCGGGTGAACAGGCCGGCCAGCCGATGCAGGGCGAGCAGGTCGTGGTGCGGCACGATCGGAGCGCGTAGCGCGGGCTCGAGCACGGTCTCCAGTCCCGCAGAGGCGGCTTCGTCGAGCAGCCGTCCCCCGCTGCCCGTGATGAGAGTGACCCGGTATCTGTCCGGATCGAGAGCGCGGGCACCACGCAGGGCCATGACACCCGCACCGCCGTCCATGCGGGTGATCACCGTGGCGATCCGCATTCGTCCGTCGCTCATCGGTCACCGCCGAGGGGTTCGTTGCACGGGCACGATCCCGGATGTGTGCTCGGCGGCCCGGAGACCGGCGGCGCGGGCCACGCTGACCGCCTCGAGCCGGCTGTGCACTCGTAACTTGGTGAGGATGCTGCGAGTGTGGGTGCGTACGGTCTGCGCCGAGATCAGCAGTTCCGCTGCAATCTGATCGCCACGCTTGCCCTCGGTCATACCGAGCAGTACGTCGCGCTCACGGTTGCTGAGCACATCCAGCGGACCGCTCCGGTCCCTGGCTCTCCGAACATCCTCGCGGAGTTCCCGCAGAACCGTGCCGAGCACCTCGGGCGGGAACCAGGAATGCCCGCTGCACACTCCGCGCAGGATGCCGGTGAGCTCCTCGGCACCACGTTCCTTCGGGACCCATGCCGCTGCTCCGGCTCGCGCGGCATCCACCACACGTTCCCCGTGGTTCCCTGCGGTGAGCACCACGATGTTCGCCGACGACCACGCTGCCGTGAGCCGTTCCAGCAGCTCCCGGGTGGCAGTGCCTGCCGGTTCGACATCGATCACGATGACGTCGGGCCGGAGACGTGCCACGGTCTCGGTCAAGTCGGGATCATGCGTCGTCGACTGTCCGACCACCCACAGATCCGGCGTGGCGGACAGCCGGTTCGTCAGCGCCTCGGTCAACATCCGGTGATCGTCCACCATGAGCAACCGCACCATGTCCACCGGACAACTGTGCCCCGGATCCATCGGCTTGTCCTCGTGGAACGGTGGAGCTGTCACACCGCGGGAGGATGGGAACCGGCTGCTCACCCTTCCCGGGCATCGGTCGAGTCCCGGTGGGTCGTGGTGAGCTCCGGTGGATCGGTGCCCGGCACCGGTGTGGTCCCGAGCCTCCGCCTGCTCGGGCTGCGCCACCGGCCTGTCGACCTCGACAACCACGCCAGCGGCAAGGCATACAACGCGATCGCGGAATCGAGTATCCGGAGCACCAGGAAGAAGACCCCGAAAAGCAGGAAGCGAATTTTGCGGTGGCACAGCGCCACGGTGCATGTCAGAACGATGTCGGGGAGCACGACACCGAACAGCAACGCGGTGAAACCGACATGGGCGGCCACGAAACCGTGGATTTCGGCCAGTCCCGGAATGGTGAGCACGATTCCCGTCAGTTCCGGAACGACGAGCAGCAACAGGACGAACGGCAGGAGCACGATCAGGACACCGCTGGTCACCTGTTCCAGTAGCAACAGCGTGAGCATGCCGGTGAACAGATTCGCACGTGGTCGGTGGCGCCGTACGGTTTGCCACCATCCCAACGCCCACCGTTTGGTCTGGCGTACGTAGTCCCCGAGGGACCCCGGGTCCTGAGTAACGGCCACGGCAGCCGGGGTGAATCCGACCTTGCCGAGTCCTTTCTGGTACACCTCGAAGGTCATGTTGAAGTCCTCGATCACGAGGCCGGGTGGGTTCACCTCGATGTGCGGCAGGACTTCCGTGCGGTACAGGCTCGCGAAGCCGGGAATGATGTGGGTCGCGTTGGCGCGCCGCCAGGTTTGGCCGAACTTGAGCAGGAACTGGGTCAACGCATAGATCCGCTGGCGGTGGCACACCAGCAACTTCCCGAGTGGCGACAGGCTGCGGCGGCGCCAGTCACTGCGCACGTAGCCCGCCACCGCCACGACGCGTGGATCGTCGAACAACGGCAGCGCCGCTTGGAAATATCCGGAGTCGACCCGGGTGTCGGCGTCCAACAGCATCACCACCTCGAACCGTTCGACGAGCCGGAAACGTTCGATGGCTTCCTGCAGGGCACCGGCTTTACCGACATTGCTGCGTGTCCGGATCACCCGCGCCCCGGTAGCGCGTGCCAGTTCGAACGTGTCATCGGTGGAACCGTCCGAAACGACGTGCACATTCGCTTTCGGGACCACGTCCAGGACCGCACGCAGGCTGTCCGCGATGACCAAGCCCTCATTGTGCGCGGGGATCAGAACGGCGACATCCCGCACGGTCAGCGAACCCGCCCGAATCGACGACACCTCTCGCTTCGGGGGTTTTCGGAGCGCATGTGCCCCGCGGGACGCGAACCGGATGCCTCCTCGGCGCGTCGTGGGGCCGTCGAGCAGCCGCAGCAGCCCGATCGTTCCCCAGAGCGTGAAGTTGGCACCGAAGACGAAGACGGCGAGCATCCACCAAGGAATCACCGAGCCCCCCTTGCAGGAAATTGATCGACTTATGAGGCTCCGGCAGTGGGAACTGTCGGGCTCGCGGCGCCCAGGCGGCGCCTCTATGTGCCTGCCAGCAGCGTTTCGCGCACTTCGGACCACGTATCCGTGTCCGCGGGGCCGTACATCCACAGGTACACACCACTGATGCCTGCTTGCCGTGCCGCCAGGAACTTGGCCCGTGAGCTCGCGGCGTTTTCGAACCACACCTCGTGCTCGCGCCCCTGCGCATCGGTGTAGCGAAACCAGGGGGACCGACTCGCCTCGTCGAAACGCACCCGCGCTTGGTGCCTCGCCGCCAGCCGGGATGCTTCCAGCCAGCTCACGGGTGTGCCGTATCCGTCCACCCAGTCGTATCCGTACAGCGGGACCCCCAGAACCACCTTGTGCGCGGGTATTCGTGTCGTGGCATAGCCCAGCACGTCGTCGATCCAACCGATCGGCGCCACCGGCCCCGGCTCGGATGTCGGCCAGTGATAGTCATAGCCCATCAGCCGGACCTGATCGGCAACACGGCCGATTGCCGCGTAGTCCTGCGCGACGTTGCGCTGGTCGTAGCCCGCTTCGCTGGTCTTGGCGAACAGTGCCACCGACAGGAGCTTGTCGTGTTCGTGCAAGGCATCGGCGAGTTCGGTGATGAAGCCGGTGAACTCGTCGCGGTCGCTTGCCCGCAAATCCTCGTAGTCGATGTCGATGCCGGTGTAGTTCTCCCGCAGCACCAGCTCGACGATGTCGGTGATGTGCTGCTGTCTGCGTTGCGGGTCGTGCAGGAAACGCGCGACCGGTTCGTAGGCCCACCGACCGTTGGTCGTATTCGCCAGCGTCGGAATCAAGGGCAGTCCCGACGCGCGCAATGTCTGCAGATACCGGCTCACGTCGTCCGCCTGCTCCACGGGGAACTGCGGAACGATCCGGCCGTCGGCGCTGAGCCCGTACATCCACGGCGACACCTGGTTGACGGCCTGCCGGTGGTTCATCAGCGCCGATGTGCCCCTGTCCAGATGCCAGAACGGTACCGAGGCCACGACGAGATTCCAGTGCCCCGTGGACAGGGGCGTGGGTGTCGTCCGCGAGACCGACACCACGGCCAGCAGGACAACGCACAGCAGCAGGATCACCAGATACACCAACCCCTCGATGTGCCAGGACCGGTTCGTGTGTCGGGAAGGGCGAGTGCCCGAGAACATCGACGAAGGCGCCGGGGCGGGGATTCGCCGATTCCGACCGCCTCGACGGCGGCGCGCGAACGCGAGAAGGATCGGTACCGTTTCCGCCGTGTCGTGTTCCATCACGCCGCCCTCGTCGTCATGGCACGGAGGCCACGGGAACCCGGCGATTTCGGGTGTGCTCGTCGAGCACCGAACGGATGATGTCGTCCAGCGTCCGGGTGGGCCGGAACCCGATCAGTTCCCGTGCTCGTGAGCAGTCCGGCACTCGGCGCCACATGTCCTCGTATCCGCTGCCGTACACCGATTCGTACGACTGGTACACGGGTGCACTGGAGGACCCGGTCATCTCGATGACCCGGTTCGCCAGACGTCCGATCGAGACCTGTTCACTGCTACCGAGGTTGACCGCCGTACCGAATGCCTGCTCGGTACCGATGAGCCGCACCAGCGCGGGGACGACGTCCTGGACGTGGCAGAAGCAGCGCACCTGCTCTCCGGTACCGAAGACGGTCAGTGGCGAGCCCTGCAGCGCCTGGGCCACCAGCCGTGGGATGACCATGCCGTAACGGCCGCTCTGGCGCGGGCCGACCGTGTTGAACAGGCGGGCGATCACCGCACGCAGACCGCACTCCCGCGCATACGCCTCGGTGAGGCTCTCGTCGAGTGCCTTGGCCTCGGAATAGGACCACCGCGACTTCAACGGCGATCCGACCAGGCGATCGTCGTCCTCGCGGAGACCGACCTTGCCGTTCTTGCCGTACACCTCGCTAGACGAGGCGAGCAGCAACCGGGCCTCGTACCGGTGGGCGGCCCACACGACGTTTTCCGTACCGTGGATGTTGGTCAGCAGGCTTTCCAGTGTCCGGTCCCGGATGACGAACGCACCGACGGCGGCGGCCAGGTGAAAGACCACGTCCACCTCCGCGGTCAGCTCGTCGACCGCGGTGCGATCCAGGATCGTGCCCTGCACGAGCCGGAAGTCGGGGTGTTCGGCGACCGCGGACAGGTTCTCCCGCCGTCCGGTGCTCACATCGTCGAGGCCGACGACGTGATGACCTTCCGCCAACAGGTGCTCGACCAGGTGCGAACCGATGAAGCCCGCAGCGCCGGTGACCAGTGCCCTCATCGGTCACCTCCCGCCGGTTCGGCGGAGGCCACGGCATCGGCCACGAGAGGTTCCGAACGTGGTGACCGCTGCGCGCGCCGGTCCAGCAGACCATCGTAGAGATCGTCGATTCTGCCGGTCACGGCGTCGATCCCGTATCTCTCGCGGATCGCCGGGACCGTCTCGCGTGGCAGTCCCGTGGACATTCCCGGTTGGGGTGAGCCCATCCGGGCAAGCTCGGAAGCGATCTCACGGCGCATTCCCGCCACATCGCCGGGTACCGCGCGGGCGCGGTCGGTCTCGATCCCCGCCATCGCCGGGCATGTCGTGTACAGCGCGCGAATGCCGTTGGACAACGCCTCCAGCACCGACAGACCGAAGGTCTCCTGGGCCGAGGAAGCCACGAACAGATCCAGCGCGGACAACATCGCCGCGACATCGTGCCGCTCACCGGTGAAGAGCACCCGGTCGGCCACGCCGTGTTCGCGTGCCACGCCCTCGAGCCGTTCGCGATCCGGTCCCTCTCCGACGATCAACAATCCGGTCGTGGCGTCCAGCATCGGAGCCATCGCCGCGATCACCAGGTCGAAGCGCTTGTTCGGATCCAACCGGCCCAGCACGCCGACGACGCGGACCTCACGAGCGATCCCGAACTCGGCCCGGATCCGGGCACGATCGGCCTCGTCGAAGGCGACCCTGTCGAAGTCGACACCATTCGGAATCACCGTGATCTTGTCCCGCCGCACCCCCCAGCCGACCAGCCTGTCCGCGACCGTGTCCGAGACCGCGATCGTGGCGTCCGAGCACAGGTCCGTGCCCAGGTACAGCGCCTGCACGCCACGGGTCATCCTCCTGCGCTCCAGATGTGTCCGGCCGATCGAATGCTCGGTGGTCACCACGGCCGGAGTCCCTGCCAGCCGCGCGGCGACGCGACCGTAGACACAGGCCCGGTACAGATGGGTGTGGACCACGTCGTAGCGGCCCTGGCGGATCAGTTTCCACAGACGCAACACGGCTGCGATCTCGGTGTTGCCGGTCATGCCCAGATCGCGGACGCGCACTCCGTCACGCGAGAGCATCTCGGCCACCTCGCCCGGGTTGTAGAGCGTGACGACCTCTGCGTCGTGGCGAGTGTGCTGAAGCACCGAACGCAGCTGCAGCTCGGCTCCGCCGACGCCCAGCCCCGTGATCACATGCAGAACTCTCACCGAGAACCTCCCGGAGACGAGGAGCGGAATCGTCCGCTCCCGACGAGCACGGTCGCCAATGTCCGGGCCACGATCACCGCGTCCATCCACAGCGACCAGTACTCGATGTACTGGTTGTCGAATCTCGCCCGCTGCCGGATCGAGGTATCACCGTGCAATCCGTGCACCTGGGCCCAGCCGGTCATGCCGCCCGGCATACGATGTCGGTCCGCGTAGCGCGGGATCTCCCCGGCGAAGCGCCGCGCGAAGTGCGGCCGCTCCGGACGAGGTCCTACCAGGGACATGTCTCCGCGCACGACGTTGAGCAACTGCGGCAGTTCGTCGAAGTGTGTCGCGCGCAGCCAGCGACCGAGCCGGGTGCACTGCTGCTCCGAAACCGACCAGTTCTGCTGTGCCCCCGGGGCGACGGTGCGCAGCTTCACCACCGATGCCGACCTGCCCGAGCGAGTGACACGTTCCTGGTGGAAGAAGACCCGGCGGCCGCTGCTCACCCGAACCGCTGCCGTGAGCAGGATCAGCAGCGGGGCGGCCACCACACACAGCAGTGCGCCGAGAACCAGGTCCAGTGCTCGCTTGACCTTCGCCCCCGCCCCCGTGTGGGCGTGGTGCCGCAGCGGAACGAGCGGAATCCCCCACACCTCGTCGAGGCAGCCCCGGGGCACGGCCATGCCCAGCTCGTGCAGCCGGGGAACCACGCACACGTCGGCGGACAGCGGTCGGCACGCCCGCAGCAGCGAGGTCAGCTCCGCCTCGGAAATGGCCGGAGAACACACGAGGACCCGGCTGATGCCGTGTCGACGCACCACCTCACCGAGCTCTTCGAGCGGCCCCGGCATCGGTGCGCCACTCCGTCCGGAGGAGCCGCGATCAAGAAATCCTCGCGGACGCAGTCCGAGTTCGGGGTGCTCATCGAGCAGTTGGGCGATGTCGAACGCAGGCGACCCCGTTCCCACGATCAGGGTCGGTTCGTGCCACCAACCGCGCCGGTGCACCGCGCGAAGCACCAGACAGCCACCCCCGCGGAAGGAGATCAGCGTGCAGGTGGCCAGAAGCGCCGACAGTGCGGCGCCGTCGACAGGCTTCCACGGTAGAAGCAGGATCAGCGGTAGCGCCGCGGCAGCGGCGATCCGCGGTACCTGGTCGGAGACTCGCAGGCAAAAACGTGTCCGATGCTGCCCCTCGGCAGCCAGAATCGCCAGAACGGTCGGGGCATACACCGCACCGAACCACCCCATCCCGGTCACGAGAATCAGTGTCACCAGCGCGAGACCGTCGATCACGGGCATCAGGAAGAAGGGGACGAACCGGCTCGACCGAGATGTGTCCGCAGTGGAATCCACCGATACGTGCGCGCCCGGTTTCCGTGCGAGTACAGCCGGTGCCCGTGCTGCGGTCTCGACCGGTGGTTCCCGGCGCTCTCGCCGGTCGGAGGCCAGTTCGGTCACGCTCATCGGCCGGCCCTCTCGACGGTGCGCGGCGTCCGGGCGCTACCTGCCAGCCTGTTCGTCACGAGACGCACCGCGTAGTCGGAGCCGTAGACGAAGCGCATGACGGGGCCGAATGTCGGCGCGACCGCAGCTCCCATGAAAAACAGTCCCGGTACCGAGGACTGGAAGTCCGCACCCACGTGCGGGGTGTGGTCGATGGTGCGCAGCTGCGCCCGCAACTGCGGGCTCAGAAACGGCAGCCGCCGGATGTCGGGGCGGTAGCCGGTGGCGGCGATGACATGCTCGGCCGTGAGCACCGAGGACTCTCCCCCGGAACTCCGCAGACCCAGTCGTACGTGCCCGTTGTCGGGTTCGGCCCACTGCACGGATTGGTCGAGCTGCAGGGGAACCCGGTCTTCCACGCGGTCGCGCAACCACCACGCCCCGGCCGGTCCCATCGCGGTACGCGCCAGCCGCACCCGGGTGAGCGCCGGAAGGTGGCGGAACCACCGAGGTTGCCGGGAATAGAACCATGTGGACCATCCCGAGCCCAGCCCCGCCTCGGGTTCCCGCATGCGGCGCAGCAGCGGCCGGTCCAACGCGAGCGGCAGACCATTCCAGGAAATACCGGAAGTACGGGCGACGAGGCGCACTGCCGCACCGGATTCGTGGAGCAAAGCGGCGGATTCCAGAGCCGACTGCCCCGCACCGATGACCACGACCTCGCGTCCGCGGAAGGCTCCGAGATCCACATGGGCGGAACTGTGCGAACACAGCTCGGAGGGCAAGCCGGACAGGGCTCCGGGGATCCGAGCGAAGTGCTCGATGCCGGTGGCCACCACCACGGTGCGCGCCCGGGCACGGTCACCATTGGACAGCACGAGCTCGTAATTACCCTGCCTGCCGGTGATCTCGGTGACCAGCACCTCCTCGACATCCGGGGCCTGATGCTGCTGGAACCATTCCCCGTAAGCACGGAAGGTTTCCAGGGACACCGGCACGCCGCAGTCGGCATAGTCGCGTCCGGTCTCCCGGCAGAACGCCGCCAGCGTGTACCGACCGGACGGATCGGACAGGCTGGAGGCGAACCCCTGCGACTTCAGGTACATGCCCTGCGGCATCGCGGTGTGCCAGAGATTCAGCGGCAGGCCGAACTGGCGGTACCGGATACCGGCTCCACGCAGGTGCGCGGCCAGCGACAGACCGTACGGTCCGGCACCCACAATGGCCACATCGACGGTTTCCTTCATACAACTTCCTTCCCGACTACCGGATACGACGACTGCCGCCTGGGTGCGTGGGCACTCCTCGCCCGCCCCGCCGGAGCCGCGGCACGGCCGGCAGCTCCCGCGCGGCCCGGTCGGTACACGGGCCGACCGGCTCGGTGAGTCCCCGTCCCGGGGCGAGTGAACGGACGTGTCACAGCACGCCAGCCCATGCGCAGGCACATCAGTCCGAAAGGCGCCGGATCGTCCCGTGCGAACCACGCCGACTCGTCCACCCCGCGCAGCGAGGCGGCCCACGCCCTGAGATCGATCCGGTTACTGCGCCAGTAACCGAATGCCGCGATGGGGTCGTAGTTCTCCACCACGAATCGGCGGCCGACAATCGGTTCTCCCTCCGGAACCGGCTGACCGGTCAGATCGAGATAGGCCGCCACGGCCACGTCGATACCGGCCCGGTCCCGGAACAGGCGGAACTGTGCTCCGATCCGGGGGTTGAAGTCCAGCAGTTTGTACTGGCCGTCCCGCTCGTCCCAGCGCCAGTCCAGATCCACGATGCCCCGGAAGGACAGCCGGGACAGCAGTTCCGTGGCCTGCTGTCGTAGTGCCACGTTGTCGGCGCACCGCCCGAGGCTGGTCAGGCCCGCAGGCGCGGGATAGGAACGCTCCTTGACCCCGGTGAACGCAGGGCGGCAGGTCGAGGCCGCATCACAGTAGCCGTGAAAGAACCAATCGCTGCCGTGCCCGCCCGGCAGGTATTCCTGCAGCATCACCCCTGCGGTCTCGTCCCTGTCACAGGCCCGGTGGACCGCGGACAGCTCGCCACGGGTGCGCACGATCGTGGTGCTGCGCAACCCGACCGCACCGGAGGCGCGCCACGGCGTCGCGAGTTTGGCGACCAGGGGAAACCCCACCTGCCCGGCGAAGTGCGCCATCTCGCTCCACGACCCGGCCGACACGGTCAGCGGGTGGGGCAGACCCCACTGCCTGCACAGCCGGTGCAGCGAGTGTTTTCCGGTGAGAGCACGCGGCAGGTACCGGTCCGGCTCGGGCAGGCGAAACCACGGCCGCAGGGTGTCGGCATGCTCGGCCAGCAGAATCGCGCCCGCGTCGTCCGTGGGCAGCAGTACCGGCCGAGATCCGATGCGGTCGGCCAGTCGGAGGAGGCCGTCCAGCACGCGTTCGGTGTCGGCCGCCTCGGGGCGCCACAACCAGCGACCGTGCAGGTAACGCGAGTGGGCTGCCGGCGCCAGCGCATCCTCGTGGACCCCGTACACGGGGACTCCGAGACGTCCGAGGCTGCGAATCACGCCCAACCCACCGTGGTGGAACACGTTCGGGTCGAGTTTGAGGACGACCGCCGGGGCGGTGGTGTCGATGTGCACCTTGGCCTCCTCACACGACCTGGCGGTGCGGTGCGATGTCGAACCGGTAGGTCGCGTCCAGCACCTGCGCGCAGTCACGTACCCAGGAGTAGTCGATTTCCGGGTGCACCGTGTGGATCACGACCAGGTCGCATTGTTCGGCCTCGGGCGTCTGCTCGCTGCTCAACGAAGTGCCGTCCGGCAATCGGATCTGCGGCATCAGCGGATCGTGGTAGGCGACACGCACACCTCGCCGGGCGAGTCCGGACAGGATCGGCAGGGCAGGAGATTCCCGAAGATCCCGCACACCCGCCTTGTAGCTGACGCCGACGAGCAGCACCCGCGCTCCCGAAGGCTCCACCCCCGCCTCGCCCAGCATCTGCACCGCCCGGTCCACGACGCGCTCGGGACGCAGTTCGATCGACCGCATGGTCTGCTCGATCAACGGAGCGGTGTGGTCGTGCTGACGCAACTGCCACAGCAAGTAGTGCGGATCGCACGGAATGCAGTGCCCACCCACACCGGGCCCGGGAAACCCGCCGAGGAAGCCGTACGGCTTCGTTCCCGCCGCGACGGTCACTTCGATCGGATCCAGGTCGAAGTGGGCGCAGATGTCGGAGAACTCGTTGGCCAGAGCCAGTGTGACCGCCCGGAAGATGTTCTCGTACAGCTTGGTCAGCTCCGCTGCTTCCGGGGAGCCGACCAGGTACACCGAGTCGGTCATGTTCTCGATCACCGATGCCGCGCGTACGGCACAGGCCCTGGTCACTCCCCCCACGATCCGCGGCGTCCGGCTGTGCTGGTGGTCCGGGTTGCCGGGATCGATCCGTTCCGGGCTGAATGCAATGTGCACGTCGGTGCCGATGGTCAGTCCCTGCTGTTCGAGCGGTTCGATGAGCAATCGGCGGGTGGTGCCCACGAAACTCGTCGAGGTGAGGATGATCGTCTGGCCGGGACGGACGTGTGCGACCACGGTCGCGCACGCCCGGCTCAGTGCCGTCAGGTCCGGAGCGTGCTCCTCATCCACCGGAGTGGGAACACAGAGGACGACCGCATCGGACTCATCGAGGACGGAAGCGTCCTCGGTCAGCAGGAGGTTGCCGTCGGCGATCGCGGCAGCCAGTCCGGCCTGCTCGTCCTCCGGCAGGTCCACATCGCCCCGCTTGATGGCAGCCAAGCGATCCTCGCTGACGTCGAGGCCGGTGACTCGCACGTCCCCGTGGCACAGGGCGGATGCGGTGGGCAGGCCCACATAGCCCAGCCCCACGACGGCCACCGTCTCCACTTCGGACGAGTACTGGCCGGACGTGGCCGTCGACGAGTACGCCACCAGCTTGTCGTGGAACTGGTGCTCGCGGCCATTGATCGCGAGCGCGAGTGCATGCTCCGCCACTGTCTCCCCTTGCTTTCGGCACCGACATCCGCCTTGCGCAGGAGCGCAGGGAAACAGTGGCATTCGGAGTCCGCTCGGGTCCTCCGTCAGCGGGGGGAGTGTGCCTACCCAGTACGCAGGAGATGTGGGGGACGAGGTTTTCCCTGAAACGTCACCCGGTACTCAACGACGCACGCGGGAGGTCCATTCGTGCCGGAGCCGCTTGGCGTGCAGGCGCAGTGCTCGGTCCCGATCGCCCACATAGGTACGCGGCAGCGCGTACCTGCCGGACAGCGCGGAGTTCCAGATCGCGCAGCCATAGTCGTAGCCGGTGGATCGTACGGTCTCGATCACTCGTTCGCTCACGTCGCCGTACGGATAGCAGAAACCACGCACATCCTGACCGGTGATCCGCTCCAGTACCGTGCGGCTACGCCGCACCTCGTCGAGCAGGGCCGCCTCGGAGACCGAGCCCAACGGCTGGTGCAGCATCCCGTGGGAGCCGACCTCCATACCGTCGGCAGCGACCCGACGTACTTCCTCCGCGGTCATCAGCGCTTTACGCGGACCTTCGGGATCCCACGCATTGTGCCCGCCCAATCGCTCGGCGAGCACGAACACCGTCGCTGTGAAACCGTACCGACGTAGGGCGGGCAGTACCGTCTCCCCGAAATCCGCGTACCCGTCGTCGAAGGTCAGGCCGATCAGCCCACGGGAATGTCCGGTGCTTTCGGCATCCAGCAACTCACGCATCGAGGTGCCCCGCAACCCGTGCCTGCGCAGCCACCGCAACTGCTGCTCGAAACGGTCGGGGCCCACTGTCACCCGGTACGGGTCCTGTGAGCACGAGGAAACGGAATGGTACATCAGCACGAGAGGGAACGTGCCGGTGCTGCGGGTCCGGGTCGGCTGTGGCTGTGCCATGGCATGCCGTTCTCGTCGGCTACACGTCATGCCGGACGATACGCCGCCCCCGCAGGCGACAACTCCCGTTACCGGAGTACTCCCCTTACCTCAGATGGTCCAGGTGTCCTTGCCGGTGAGCAGGTTTTGCAGGTCGGGCGGGTTGCTCTCGGCGGCTTGGCGAGTCTGGGCGCGGGCCTGGTCGTCGTAGGTGGGCCGAGGCGTCGCCCGGAAGATGCCGGTGACGGTGGGGTCGAGGTCCTGACCACCGAGCCTGGACAGCGCGAAGGCGTGCGAGGTGTCGTCGGCCTCGGCGTCGTGGACGACGAGATCGGACTCGTCGACCTCACACAGCTTGGCCACCTGCAGCTGACCCTGGCTGTCGCGGACAACGCCGTAGCGCTCGTCCTCGGGACCGAAGGTGATCGGCTGACCGTGCTGCAGGGGGATGATCCGGCGCTGCTTGTCGTCGCTGTCCTTGAGCACGTCGAAAGCACCGTCGTTGAAGATGGGGCAGTTCTGGTAGATCTCCACCACGGCACTACCACGGTGCTGCGCGGCAGCCCGCAGCGTCTCGGTCAGATGCGCCCGGTCGGAGTCCAGGGTGCGGGCCACGAACGAGGCTTCGGCACCCAGCGCCAGCGAGACCGGGTTGAACGGCGTGTCCAGTGAACCCACCGGGGTGGACTTGGTGACCATGCCCTGATCACTGGTCGGCGAGTACTGGCCCTTGGTCAACCCGTAGATGCGGTTGTTGAACAGCAGGATCTTGAGGTTGACGTTGCGCCGCAGCGCGTGGATCAAGTGGTTGCCGCCGATGGACAGCGCGTCCCCGTCCCCGGTGACCACCCACACGCTCAAATCGGGTCGGCTGGTGGCCAACCCGGTGGCGATCGTCGGGGCACGGCCGTGAATGGAGTGCATCCCGTAGGTGTTCATGTAGTACGGGAACCGGCTGGAGCAGCCGATGCCCGAGACGAACACGATGTTCTCCCGCTTCAGCCCCAGCTCGGGCAGGAAACCGCGCACCGCGGCCAGCACCGCGTAGTCACCGCAGCCGGGGCACCAGCGCACTTCCTGATCACTGGTGAAGTCCTTGGCCTTCTGCTGCTCGTCGGTGGTCGGAACACTGTCCAACCCACCCAGCGCGGGCAGACCCAGATCGGTAGTCACGCGGAAACCCCCTGCACGACATCGGTGAGCACGGTTTGCAGCTCCTCTGCTTGGAAAGGCAGGCCCGCCACCTTGGTGTAGGACTGCGCATCGACCAGGTACCGGGATCGCAGCAGCATCGCCAGCTGTCCCAGGTTCATCTCCGGCACCACGACCTTGTCGTAGGCACGCAGGACCTCGCCGAGGTTGGCAGGCATCGGATTCAGGTACCGCAGGTGGGCCTGGGCCACCGCGTGGCCATCACTGCGCACCCGGCGACAGGCGGCCCCGATCGGCCCGTAGGAAGAGCCCCAGCCGATCACCAGCACCCGCGCCTGCCCAGAGGGGTCGTCGACCTCCAGGTCGCCCACGGTGACCCCGTCGACCTTGCTCTGGCGCAACCGCACCATCCGGTCGTGGTTGTCCGGGTCATAGGAGATGCTGCCCTTGCCGTCGGCCTTCTCCAGCCCGCCGACCCGGTGCTCCACACCCGGGGTTCCGGGAATCGCCCACTCGCGGGCCAACGTCTCCGGGTCCCGCAGATACGGCCAGAACTCACCGGAGCCGTCCGGAGCGTTGGGCTCGGAGGCGAACGACACCCGCAGATCCGGCAGCCGGCTCACCTCCGGGACCATCCACGGCTCGGAACCGTTGGCCACCGCCCCGTCCGACAGCAGCACCACCGGAGTGCGATAGGTCAACGCGATCCGGGCTGCCTCCAGAGCCACCTCGAAGCAGTCCGCAGGTGAGGCGGGCGCGACCACCGGCACCGGTGATTCGCCGTTGCGGCCGTACAAAGCTTGCAGCAGATCGGCCTGCTCGGTCTTGGTCGGCATCCCCGTCGACGGGCCGCCACGCTGGATATCGCAGATCAGCAGCGGTAGCTCCAGGGCCACGGCCAGCCCGATGGTCTCCGACTTCAGCGCCAGCCCCGGCCCCGAGGTGGTGGTCACTCCCAGGCTCCCGCCGAAGGCCGCACCCAGTGCCGCACCGATCCCGGCGATCTCGTCCTCGGCCTGGAAGGTGGTCACCCCGAAGTTCTTGTGCTTGGCCATCTCGTGCAGCACGTCCGAGGCCGGCGTGATCGGGTAGCTACCCAGAAACACCGGCAACTCGCTGCGCTGCCCAGCACTGACCAGGCCGTAGGCCAACGCCTGGTTACCGGTGATCTGTCGGTACGTGCCCTGCGGCAACGTCGCCGGAGCCACCTCGTAGGACACCGCGAACGACTCGGTGGTCTCCCCGTAGTTCCAGCCCGCCCGGAAGGCCAGCACGTTGGCCTCGGCCAACTGCGGTTTCTTGGCGAACTTCTCCCGCAGGAACTTCTCGGTGCCCTCCGTGGGGCGGGAGTACATCCACGACAGCAGCCCGAGGGCGAACATGTTCTTGGCCCGCTCGGCCTCCTTGCGCGACAGGCCCGTCTCGGCCAGCGCACCCTTGGTCAACTCGGCCATGGCCACCTCGTGGACCACATAGGGCTCGAGCTCATAGGTCTCCAGCGGGTTGACCTCGTAGCCGACCTTCTTCAGGTTGCGCTTGGTGAACTCGTCGGTGTTGACCACCAGAGTCCCGCCGCGTGGGAGATCGCCGATATTGGCCTTCAGCGCCGCCGGATTCATCGCCACCAGCACATCCGGGCGGTCTCCCGGCGTGAGGATGTCGTAATCGGCGAAGTGCAGCTGGAAGCTGGACACCCCGGGCAACGTCCCCGCAGGAGCCCGGATCTCCGCCGGGTAGTTCGGCAGCGTGGCCAGGTCATTGCCGAACGCCGCGGCCTCCGAGGTGAACCGGTCCCCCGTCAACTGCATGCCGTCACCGGAGTCGCCCGCGAACCGGATCACCACGCGGTTCACCTTGCGGGTGTCCTGCGCAGTACCGGCCGTGCCGGATCCCGCCTGCTCCGCGGGTTGGTGTCCGTTCGTCGTCACCACTTGACCAGTTCCCTTTCGCCATGCAGGAGGTCATCGCCCGCATCCTGTGGATCCGGGCAACCCTGCGGCTGTTCGTGCCCCGGGTGCACTCGCCGATCAGGCCACACCCACCACAAAGCCTACTACCGGTAGCAGCACGTCTTCGACCATGCGCCCATTTCCTGGGATATCGCCGGATAGCGGCCGTGCATGGCCGCACACCATTTCGGAATCAGCAATCCCGGACAATGACACATATCACATCGATTGCCCGAGACTGCTTTGTGCAGCACTTATGCATCCACCCCTGGAGGTAGGCGCCACGAACGCGAAAGCATCCCATCCGTCCCGCGTGCAGCTCCCCGAGCAAGGAATCGATCCGGCTCGCACGCACGACATGCACCCCACGGAAACAATATTTGTGACATCCGTCATAATCAATACGTGTCAGTGTGCTCCGGGTCCGACCAGGGGCGACCGGGTGACCGATTTTCGGTCACCGGAGCCGGCGCGAACGAGACAAGCTCGATTCCCTCGGTTTCGAGCCGTCCCCGGACCGCGTGGGCGATCGCGACCGCATCGGGAGTGTCCCCGTGCACACAGATCGACTCGGCGCGTACCCGGATCATCGACCCGTCGACGGCCTCGATCTCCTCGCCCCGCGCCAAGCGCGAGCACCGTTGAGCGATCCGCTCCGGATCGTGCAGCAACGCACCCGGGGCCCGGCGGGAGACCAACGTGCCGTCCGGGTTGTAAGCACGGTCGGCGAAAGCTTCCCGGTATACCGGCAGACCCGCCTGGCCTGCCAACTCCAGCCATCGCGAGCCGGGCGAACCGAGCACGGCCAACCGGGAGTCGTAGCAGCGGATCGCCTCCACCACAGCCGCCGCCTGGTCGCTGTGGCCACCGACCGCGTGATACAGGGCACCATGCGGCTTGACGTACGTGATCTCGGTTCCCGCCACACGCGCGAACCCCGCCAGGGCGCCGATCTGGTAGATCACGTCGTTGGTCAGATCCTCCGGGGCGATGTCGATGAATCGCCTACCGAAGCCCGCCAGGTCCCGATAGGCCACCTGCGCTCCCAGCGCCACACCGCCTCGAGCAGCACGCGTACACGCATCACGCAACGTATTCGGATCTCCCGCGTGGAAGCCACACGCGACGTTGGCACTGGTGACCACATCCAGCAGAGCGGCATCATCGCCGAGTTCCCAGCGACCGAACCCCTCGGCCAGGTCGGCGTTCACATCGATGCGCAAGTCGTCTCACCACGAAGCGGTCGGGCAGGCGTCCTCTATCGACGCGACGGCCGACGACAGACGTACGTGCGCGCCGGGGGGACATTGCGCCAGACGGTGCGCGTCGTGACGACCTCGTCGAACGCCCGGCCGAGGCGGCGACGGAACAACCGCGCACCGGACAGCCCCAGCGCGTGGGCGTAGGCGATGGTGGTGAACGCGGCGCCCGGCGCGAGAACCCCACCGACCTCATCGAGAATGCGGGTCTGCGACTCGCCGGAAAAAAGCGACCACGGCAGGCCACTGACCACCGCATCGACGGAGTCCACACCCGCTTCGCGCAGGAGTTTCCCCAGTTGCATCGCATCACCCTGGATGACTTCCAACCACGGCATACTGCTACGCAGATGCTCGACCATGCCCGTGTCGAGCTCAACGGCGATATGCCTGCCCGCGGCGGGCAATCGCTCGGCCACGGCCCCGCTCAGCGCACCGGTGCCCGGCCCGAGTTCGACCACGACGGGTTGCCCGGAAGTCGGTACCACCCTCGCCATTTCTCGTGCCAGCACCGGTGAGCTGGGGATGACGGCACCGATCGTGGCCGGCTCGCGCAGCGCTCGCACGACGAAGGTGCGGTACTCGTCGACCACGGAACCGGAGTTGTCACCTCGCACCGGGACTCCGGTGCCCCCAGCCGAATCACCGGGGTGGGAAGGATGCGTTTCGGTCCGCTGCTCGCCGGGCTGCTGAGGTGCGCTCACGATTGCCTTCTCGATCGGGGACTCGGTCGCCTCACCCGCGTCGAATCCACGTCGCCGTACTGCCGCTTTCGGCAGCGACCGCATCGACCCGGGCAGGAACCGTCCTGGCAGTCTCAGCCTACCGCTTGCCCGAACATGCGGGCACACCTCCACGGGCCATGGGTGACCGTCGAGCCGACGAGATGGGCCCACCCGGATCTCGGCGCTGACCCACCCTCTCGGATCACGACCGGGCCAACCGGTCGGCACGGAATCTCCGATCCGTCCGCACGCATCCGCCGAAGCGCGAAAGGACCGCGGGACCATGTCGGGTTCCCGCGTCACCGAGCACGGCAAATGAAATCGAAGCCACCGAAAAGGAAAATAATTCGCCGACAAAGAGTTCAGCAATGTCGCCGTTTCCGAAAAATGAAAAATGATGTAAATAATCCCGGTGCACCGGCATACTCCGATGCACCGGACTCACAGCTTTTCGGCACCGGGAGAGCAAACCCGTCCGCGCTTCTTCAGCCGGCCTGGTCCCCAGCCGGGGAAACCGATTGCCCCAACTCCTGCTCCTGCTCAGGGATGTCCTCCGAAGGACGTCGCACCCACGTGACCGCAGCACTCGCTACCGCCAACAGCACGACTGCCTCGCTCGTCAGAGTCATCCATACCGTTGCCACTGCCTTTTTCCTCCCTTCTGCTTACCTTACCCACCTCCGGTTCTCACGCGCGTACGCGCACGCGCGTGAGAGCAGTCGGAACACGTCCAAGGGGACGACCTTTGACAGGGCCGGAAGAGGTTGGGGCGAAACCCACTTACGGCAACGATGATAGGGGCTCGCCGCATTCCCGATGAAGGGGGCTCCGGGTGTTTTCGATCGCACCCGAGTGGCCTATCGACCTGCCGTGCTTCGCCCGGTCGGAGCCACAGCCGTACGAGAGGGCGCTGCGGACCACCGGAGGCCGGGGAATACTCTGCGGCTTCGATCGCCTTGCCAAAGGAGGCAGTCGAGTGTGGAGAGTCTCCCAGGCGGGATACTCCCACACTCGCTGCAAGGTCAGGCGTGGCGAGAGGAGGACACCTTGTTCAGGGCGTCCAGCAGCACGCGCGCGCCCTCACGTACCTCGGACTCGGTCACACTCAGCGGCGGAGCGATACGCAGCACGTTGCCGTTGAGTCCTCCCTTGCCGATCAGAACGCCCTGGCGCTTGGTCTCCTCGAGAACCTCGGCGGCCAATTCGGGCGCGGGCAGCCCGTCCGGGTCCACGAGCTCGACACCGATCATCAGTCCCTTGCCGCGCACGTCGGCCACGGCCGAAGCGCTGCCGAGAGCCCCGTCGAGCTCCGCGCGCAGGATCGCACCGGTATGTGCGGCATTGCGCTGCAGATCGTGTTCCAGCAGATAGTCGAGATTGGCCAGCGCACCGGCCGCCGTGACCGGGCTGCCACCGAAGGTGGAGATGGAGTTCGCGGCGACACTGTTCATCACCTCGGCGCGGGCGACGACCCCACCGATCGAGAGTCCGTTACCCAAGCCTTTGGCGAAGGTGACGATGTCGGGCTTGCCGCTGCCGTCGTGCGCCTGCCAGCCCCAGAAGTGCTCACCGGTGCGGCCCCATCCGGTCTGCACCTCGTCGCTGACCCACAGGATGCCGTGGCGGTCGAGCACTTCCTTGAATCGCGCGTAGAGACCGTCGGGCGGCGTGGCGAATCCGCCGACGCCCTGGATCGGCTCGGCGATCAGGCACGCGACATTGCCGTGCAGCTGATCGAGCACATCCTCCAGATCCGCCACGCACGCCTCGGTCAGCTCCGCATCGGACAGACCGGCCATCGGCGTCCCGCGGCGGCGGCTGCCGTGGACGTAGAACGTCTGCACCGGCGACAGACTCGTCGGCGACCAACTCCGGTTGCCGGTCACCGCCATCGAGGAGAACGAGCGCCCGTGGTAGCTGTTGCGCAGCGCAAGCACCTGATTCGACGCCCGGTATCCGGTGGCCAGCAGCAACGCCGTGTCGTTGGCCTCGGTGCCGCTGGTCGTGAAGAACACCCGGGGATCATCGATACCGGATACCTCGGCCACCCGCTCGGCGAGTTCGATCATCGGCCGGTTCAGGTACAGCGTGGAGGAGTGCAGGATCTTGCCCGCCTGCTCACTGACGGCGGCGGTGACCTCGGGCAGCGCGTGTCCGGTCATGGTGGTCAGGATCCCGCCGAAGAAGTCGAGATAGCGGTTCCCCTCGGCGTCCCGGACGTGCCGTCCCTCGCCGCGCTCGATGTCGATGGGCTCGGCGTACATGGTGGTCAGCCAGTCCGGCAGCACCGCCTTACGGCGCTTGGCCAGTTCGGCGTGGATGCCGGTGGTGCCCATCTCGTCGCCGGTGTCGGTCGAACCCATGTCTTCCCTTCGTGCTCGTGCTGGAGCCGGTTCGGTATCCACCGACCCCTGTTTTGTGCAACTTATGACTCGGGGCCTACTGGTGCAGGTTCACGTCCACCACCGGTGACGGCGGGCAGCGTGCTTCGTCGCCCGCCGCGCGTCCCGGTACAGGGCACGGGTCTCCCTGCCGATCCCCGGCGGATGGCCATGCTTGATGACCCGGTGTTCGGTCGTCTCGACCATCGCGCTCAGCGAGTAGAAAACGCCCACCAGCAGCCCCAGCAGCACCGACATCAGCCGGATCCACAGGGGCCCCGGCAACAGCAGTATCACGACGCACAGCGGTGCCAACTGCGTCAATGCGCGCGCCAACTGCCGCAGCACCCACGTACGGCAGGTCACATCGTGCAGCACCCACTCGGCATAGCGATCCGGCAGCTTTCCGCCATAGGCGTACCAGACCCACTGGAGCGGGTTCGGACGAGGCGTGCCCATTCCTGGCAGAGTAGCCCCGGTATCCCGGAGAATTCCTGCTCACCGGCGGTCCAACCTGTCCCGCAATCGAGTGCAGCCCCGGATCACGGCATCCATTGCGCGGACCGACACCCGAGACGCCCTCCCTGTGGTGTGCTGCCCGGGCAACGGCGCAGGCTGAGCGGGCTCGTTCCACAGCTCGCGCACCACCGCGTCGCGGCGCGCGGCTCCGACCTCGGCCGCGTGGGCGAGTTCGGCGAGCCCGCTGGTCAGTGCCTGCACGACCACGGGGACCTGAGCGACGGGCAGTCGAAAGGTAGCCATGCACTGGTTGCCGTTCCAGAGGCTGAGCACGACGATCCGATGCTCGGCATGCCAACTCATCCGCAGGACGCGTTCCGGGCCGCGATCATCGAGGAACACCTCACTGGAGCCGGCCGCCAAGCGCACAGTTCGCATACGTGCATACTGCCTGCCGCCGAGCGCGCGGGAAAGTCCTGCAGTCCGCCGGGTCGGACGGTGCCCGTTCCCGGTGCGTCGGATCTCGGAGACGGGCACCGCCGTGCTCGATGTCCGACAGCGTCACCAAGAGGCAGAGGTTACCCTACGTGCTGTTTCTTATCTCATGCGTGCGCGAAGGAGCATCGTGGCCGAATACCTGCCAACCGAGCCCTACCGAGGAACCCGAGACTTCCTCCCCGACGAGATGTCGGTGCGCACGCAGGTGTTCCATCGGCTCTACGATGTTCTCGAACGCTACGGATATCAGCGCTACGACGGCCCCCAACTCGAACCGGTCGAGATTTACGAGGCCAAGTCCTCCCAGGAAATCGTCTCCCAGCAGCTCTACACACTCACCGATCAGGGCGGGCGACGGCTGGCGCTGCGCCCGGAGATGACGCCCTCTGTGGCACGCATGATCGCGGGCAACGCGGGCAAGCTGACCTTTCCGGTGCGCTGGTACAGCCACCCGAACTGTCACCGCTACGAGCGTCCGCAGCGTGGCCGGGTTCGCGAGCACTGGCAGATCAACGTCGACCTGTTCGGCTCGGCAGGCACAGCTGTCGAGGTGGAGTTCTTCGAGCTGATTCACGACATGATGGGTGGTCTGGGAGCCACCTCCGACATGTGGCTCTTGCGGGTCAGTGACCGCGTCCTGCTGAATGCGCTGCTGACGCGGATTGTGGAAGTCCCGGAGGATCAGGTTCGCGTCACCGCCAACCTGTTGGACCGGTGGGAGAAAGTCACCGACGACGCCCTGGCTGCCGATGCCGCCGGGATCGGATTGTCGGACAAGCAGTTCGCCCGCCTGGGCGAGATCGTCCGGGACGGCACGGCAGCCGTGGCGGAGCTACCGCAGGAGCTCCGGGAGCAGTCGCGGCTGATGCAGGTGCTGAACAGTAGCGCCGCCGACCTGGTGACGTTCGACCCGTTGATCGTACGCGGGTTCGACTACTACACCTCCACGGTGTTCGAGGTCTTCGACACCAACCCCGAGAACCGGCGGTCCCTGTTCGGTGGGGGACGTTACGACAATCTGGTGGGTTTGTACTCCGCCAAGGAGATACCCGGCTTCGGGTTCGGCATGGGCGATGTGACGCTCATCGACTTCCTGAACACCCACGGGCTACTGCCCGAGCCACGCACCAACGTGGATGTCGTGGTGATTCCCACTCGGGAGACCCTGTTCGAGCCCGCCCGCCGTGCGGCTCGCTTGCTGCGTACGGCCGGTATGCGCACGACCACTCCGCTGGAGGTGCGCAAACTCGGCAAGGAGTTGTCCCGCGCCGACAAGGCCGGGGCTCGGGCCGTGGTCATCGTCGGCGACGAGGACTGGGCCACTGAACAGGTGACCGTGCGTAGCCTGATCAGTGGCGGCCAGCGGAAAGTGTCGCTGAAGGACGTGACCTCGGTGGCTCGAGCGATCCTGGATGATCATCACGTGTAATGCTCGTTGGGAGGCACGCAGAACACGTTTGGAGCTGGACCGCTCCGGTATTCCCGACTGGCGTTTGCGTTGCCGGGAGTGTTGATGAGCGAAGGTTTGTACTACTGGCCCTCACCGACACGCAGTTCCTCGTCGGCCTTCGCCCGGGGAACGGCCGAGGCCGTTTCGGGGAGCAGGAAGGCCGACAGGAACGTGGCCAGCCCCATGATCAGCAGGAAGGCCGACACCGAGGCCGAGGTTCCCGTCGCGGCCAGCAGCGCGGTCATGATGAACGGCGTACCGCCACTGATCAGGATGGCGGCCAGTTGGTAGGCCAGGGAGACTCCCGAGTAGCGCACCCTCGGCTCGAACAGCTCTCCCAGATAGGCCGCCAGGGGACCATAGGCCAGGCTCGAGCCGATACCGCCCACCGTCACGGCAGCAGCGATGAGTACCAGCGACCCCGTGTCGACGAGCCAGAAGAAGGGAAACGCCCAGACCATGATCAGCGCGGCACCGGCGAGGATGAGCGGCCTGCGGCCCACCCGGTCGGAGAGCGCACCGGCCGCGAGGATCACTCCGATGCCGAACGCCGAGGAAGCCAGGCTGATGAGCAGCAGGACATCCCGGGAAAGGCCCAGCTCCCGAGTGGCGTAGTCGAGCACGCCCGCGATGCTGACGTAGAAGATGGCGTTGGAGGCGAACAACAGCCCCGCCCCGAGCAGTATTTGTCGGCGGTGCGTCCGCATCACCTCCAGCAGCGGCGCCCGCACGACCTGGGCAGCTTCGTCCTGCTTGCGCTGCTGGATCTCCTTGAACACCGGTGTGTCCTCCACGCGGAGCTGGATGAACAGCACGACCGGGAACAGCGCAGCACTGGCCAGGAAGGGGATGCGCCATCCCCAGGCGAGGAACGCCTCCGGGGCAACGAGGGCACTGACCAGGAGAAACGCGGTGTTCCCCAGAATGACCCCGATGGGCACCCCCATCTGACCGAAGGTTCCCGCCAGACCCTTGCGGCGGGTGCCTGCGCTCTCGGTCAGCAGCAGCACGACGCCGCCCCACTGGCCGCCAACCGCGATGCCCTGCAGGAAACGCAGTGCCACGAGCGCGATCGGAGCGGCCACCCCGATCGACGAGCTGGTCGGCAGCACGCCGACGAGGAAGGTGGACAGGCCCATGAGTACCAGGCACGTCACCAGGGCCGGTTTACGACCGAGCTTGTCACCGAAGTGACCGAAAATCAGACCACCGATGGGCCGGGCGATGAAACCCGCCCAGAAGGTGCTGAAGGACAGCAGGGTGCCCATCAGCGGTGACGTTCCGGGGAAGAACAACGGCCCGAACACGAGCGCGGCCGCCGTGGCGTAGATGAAGAAGTCGTACCACTCGATGGAACTTCCGACGAGTCCCGCGATCATGAGCTTGGCGGGCGGTCGCCTGCCGGGCAAGGCGCCTTCGGTCTGCGCTGCGGTCATGAACCGATTTCCTCCTTCGACAGAGGTAGCATTCCGCTAGTACCGACCAGTCGGTCTGTGACCCGTTTAACAGTGACTGCGCAACCGAGCGAAGTCAATCCCCGCTCGGCCAGGGACTGTGCACGCAGCCGGGGCGGCACACAGAAAGCACAGAGAGCCAGCTCACGTCTCATTTTGAGCAACAAAGTTGCAAAATAATCCCACTGATGGCCACGCCAGGCCGTATTGCTCAAATCCGCAGCTCAGAACGTCTCCATTGAGAGAATACGAGCGGAGCAGCATCCGGCCATAACACAAGGAAAGTCCTGTTAAAAGGTGGCATACCGAGGAAGCACCAACTCCGGCATGAACTCTTGACTCGAAGTAACCCGCCATCTAAGTTCCGTTCAACGCAACCAAGTTGCATTTGGCTCAGTGTCGGTACAGCGCGGTGCGGCGCTGCACATGCCGTGCGACGAAGCACGGCAGCCAGATGCCTGTCCACCGCTGACGGTGGCCGGGACGTCCCGGCCTGTCGGCACAACTCCCCAATCCCCGAGGGGTGAACTTGCGATGAGCGAAACAACCCTCACGGGCCGCGAGAGCGAAGAATCGAGACCGGCGACGATGCGCCGGGTCGTCGCGGCGAGCTTCATCGGGAACTTCGTCGAGTGGTTCGACTACGCCGTGTACGGCTATCTTGCGGCTACCATTGCCCTGGTCTTTTTCCCCGAATCCTCGCCGACGGCGGGATTGCTGGCCACGTTCGGCGTGTTCGCGATCTCCTTCATCATCCGGCCGGTCGGCGGCGTGTTCTGGGGCCACTTCGGTGACAAGGTCGGGCGCCGCACCGCTCTGTCGCTGTCGATCCTGATCATGTCGGCCTCGACCTTCGTGATCGCACTGCTGCCGGGGTACGAGCAGATCGGTCTCGCTGCACCGGCTCTGCTGCTGGTGGTACGGCTCGTGCAGGGGTTCTCGGCGGCCGGGGAGTACGCCGGGGCAGCCTCGTTCCTGTTCGAGTACGCGCCGAAGAACCGCCGCGGTATCCACACCAGTGTGGTTCCCGCCAGCACCGCCACCGGTCTGCTGCTCGGCTCGGTCATGGTCACCGCCCTCACGGCGATGCTCTCCGACGCACAGATGACCTCCTGGGGCTGGCGACTGCCGTTCCTGCTGGCGGCTCCCCTGGGACTGATCGGCCGCTACATCCGTGCCAAGTTGGAGGACACGCCGGAATTTCGGGCTCTGGAGCAGGAGGAAACCGAGGCGCGGACTCCGCTGAAGGAGACCTTCCTGCACAACAAGCGTGCGGTCATCGTGGGACTGGGTGTGGCCTGCCTGAACGCGGTCGGTTTCTACACGCTGCTCACCTACATGCCGACCTACTTGTCCAGCGAACTGCACCTGGATGAGACCGCATCGTTCCTGTCGACCACGGTGGCCCTGTGCGGCTACATCGGCTCCGTGTTCCTCATGGGCCGACTGTCGGATCGTTTCGGGCGCCCGGCCATGCTCGCGGCTGCCGGAATCGTATTCGCGCTGCTGTCCGTACCGCTGTTCCTGCTTCTGGGCACCGCCGGCCTCGTCGGCATCACGCTGCTCCAATTCGGGCTGGGCGTCATGCTCACGATGAACGACGGCACCCTGCCGTCCTACTTGGCCGAACTGTTCCCCACTCGCGTCCGTTACAGCGGATTCGCATTCAGTTTCAACCTGGCCAACGCCCTGTTCGGTGGAACGGCGCCGTTCGTGGCGACCTTCCTCATCCACAGCAGCGGCAGCACGATCGCACCGGCCTGGTACCTGGCCGCGGCAGGTCTCGTGGCGGCGCTGTCCATCGGCCTCGCGCGCGGTGGAGCACGCCAGTCCCGTCCGGATCGGTGAGCCGTCGAAGACGGCGACCCGGTCAGCATCCACCACACAAGGAGATTCGAATGAACCTGGAGCGACTCAAGACCATCCACAACGGTGAGCGGGTTGTGCCGACGTTTTCGGACGCGGAGATGTCCCGGCGGGTTTCCGGGCTGCGGGCTGTGATGGCCGAGGCCGGTGTGGACGCGGTGGTGTTCACCAGCTACCACAACATCAACTACTACAGCGATTTCCTCTACACCGCCTTCGGCCGCCACTACGCACTGGTGGTCACCCACAACAGCCACGTCACCGTCTCGGCCAACATCGACGCAGGCCAACCCTGGCGCCGCAGCTTCGGCGACAACCTCGTCTACACCGACTGGCACCGCGACAACTACCAACACGCCATCGCCACCGTGCTCGCCGAAGCCGGCCTCACCCGCGGCCGCCTCGGCGTCGAAGACGACCACATCCCCCCCATGCTGCGCGCCCAACTCGCCGAGACCCTCCCGGGCTTCGAACTCACCGACATCTCGGCAGCCACCACGGCCCAGCGCATGATCAAATCCGACGAGGAGATCGCCCTCATCAAAGAAGGCGCCCGCATCGCCGACATCGGCGGCGCCGCCGTGACCGCCGCGATCGGCGAAGGCGTACCGGAATACGAAATCGCCCTGGCAGGCACCCAAGCCATGACCCGCGAGATCGCAGCCACCTTCCCCCACGCCGAACTCCGCGACACCTGGGTGTGGTTCCAATCCGGCCTCAACACCGACGGCGCCCACAACTGGCCCACCACCCGACACATCCAGCGCGGCGACCTGCTGAGCCTGAACTGCTTTCCCATGATCGCCGGCTACTACACCGCCCTGGAACGCACCCTCATCCACGGCCAACCCACCCCAGCCCAGCTACGGTACTGGACGATCAACACCGCCGTACACGAACACGGCCAGGAACTGATCAAACCCGGCGCAGTCTGCAAGGACATCGCCGCCGAACTCAACGAACACTTCAACGCCGAAGGACTCCTGGACAAACGCACCTTCGGCTACGGACACTCCTTCGGCGTCCTGTCCCACTACTACGGCCGCGAAGCCGGCCTCGAACTCCGCGAAGACATCGACACCACCCTGCAACCCGGCATGGTCGTCTCCATGGAACCCATGATCACCATCCCCGAAGGCCAACCCGGAGCAGGCGGCTACCGCGAACATGACATTCTCGTCGTCACCGACAACGGCGCCGAGAACATCACCGGCTACCCCTACGGCCCCGACCACAACATCATCACACCCTAAAACCACCCCAACCCCCGGTGCGCACAGCCCCACCACCGTGCGCACCGGGCACCACACAACCTGGGCTCATCAGCTCAGCACGGAGTAACGCCAGCATGACCGACAACGGCGATCACGAGCAGCAGGACACCAAGAACACACCCTCGGTATTGCACAACGGCATCCGGGTGCTGCGGGCTTTCTCCGTCGACGAACCCGCCTTGGGGGTCACCGAGATCGCCCGCAGGGTCGAGCTCCACAAGAGCACCGCTTCCCGGATCCTCGGCCAGCTCGAACAGATGGATCTCGTCGTTCGCGACCCGGAAAGCGGCCGGTTCCGCCTCGGTCTGGGGCTGATCGGCCTGGCAGGCCCCCTGCTGGCCAATCTCGACGTCCGGCGCATCAGCTACCCCGCGCTGGAGCGGCTCACCGAGCGCACCGGCGAAACGAGCGCTCTGGTCGTGTGGAGCGGTCACGAATCCGTCTCGGTCGAACAGGTGCCCAGTCCCAAACAGGTCAAGCACACCACGCCGATCGGTACCCGCTACTCGACATCGGCGAGTGCCTCGGTACAGGTTTTCCTGTCCGAGCTCCCCGAAGGCCGGACTCGGGAGTTGCTCGAGCACGGACTGCTGCGCCACTCCCACCACGACGAACCCACCATACGTGCCTACCTCGACCGGCTCGCGGATGTACGTACCGACGGAGTGGCCATCAATGCCGGTGAGACCAACGTGGAAGAGGTCGGCATCAGCTCCCCGGTCCGCGACCACCGCGGGCAGGTGGTCGCGGCCCTGCTCCTGTCCGCACCCAGTTTTCGGGTCTCGTACGAACTGCGCACTCAACTGGCCGAGACCGTGCGCGTGACCGCGACAGAGGTCTCCGAACGACTCGGCGCGGGTAAATCCGACATCGGAGGATAATTTGTCGAGATGTCGTCATCGCTGTCGGATTGGACATTCTCGATCATGAGCAGGAAACGCCCGAATCCACTGCAGTGGCTCTGGTACGTCTACGGTGGCAGGCTCCCCGAGCGCCACCGGGAGTGGGTGCTGCACGACATCACCTGCCGTACCTGGGCAGTACGGCACATGATCAGAGCACTCGTCCAGGTCTCACCGGGACTGCTGTTGCTGCTGCTTCCGGGGCCCCTGTGGATCAGTGCCATGTCGCTGCTCGGCGGCGTGCTCATGGCGGTGTGGTACTCCGTGTCCGCCATGGAGGAGACGTGTGAGCATCGCCTGGCCAAGCACGGCTACCCGATCGGGACCGGACGCACGAAACGTGCGGAGGCCACCGCCTCGCTGCGCGCCGAGCAAGCCGCACGCTACGCCGCCCTGTACCGCAACCAGCCGGATCACGAGTAAGGGGCCCTTGTGCCGGTGTTTCCGGTTGAGCGGGCACTTCACCAGGGCCCCGATGAGTAGTTTCGCTCTGCCTGGTTCGGTTCGGATTCTGGTGGAGTGGCGGGGATGAGCGATCACGATGGTGCCGACGATGCTTCGGAAAGACCTCGGTTCGTCTCGGGGAGGGCAGTGGGGACCGCAGCACTGCTGGGGTTCAATCTCGTGCTGGTCGCCTGGTCGCTGCGCAGGCTTCCACTGCACGTCTTGTCCGTGGTACCGAGTTCGTCGCCGCAGCACGGTGTGGGAGACACGATCTTCCTGGTCTTCCTCTACGGCACTATCGCCGCTGTAGCAGTGGGTCACCTGTGGTTCATGGCTCGCATGATGCGGTTGTGCGGGACTTTGCGACCGGTGTCGACACTCCTGGTGGGAATTGCCGTGTCGGTGGCGCTGGTCCTTTTCACGGGTGTGCTGCTGTGGCCGTTGCTGGAGCCGGACCCACGCCGGGTGGCCTACGTCTTCGCATTTCCGCTGATGGGTGCGGTGGGGTGTGCGTCGGTGGTGCGGTTCGCACCTCGCACCACCGACGTTCCGAAGATACCCCGGACCACCTCCGCGGGGGCAGCCGCAGGCGCCGGAATGCTGGGTGTCAATTTCGTGCTGGTCACCTGGTCGTCGCTGATGTTCTGGGCGCTTTCCATGCTCGGAATGGGCATGTCGCCCAGGCAGGAGCCGCTGGGCCTCGTGGTTTCCGTTTATTGCGTCATCGCCGTTGTCGTGGTGTTGCAGGTGTGGTTCCTGATCCGCATGATGCGGTTGACCGGTGTCGCCAGGCCTGTGCCGATGCTGCTGTTGGCAGTCGGTGTCTCGATCGCGTTGGCTTTCGTGGCGGGGACGGTGCTGTGGGGCCTGTGGTTGCAGTGGCAGTGGGCATTCGGTTACGCGTTGGTCGTTCCCCTACTTTCGATACTGGCTGCCGTGAGTTTCGGCCTGACGGTGCGGCTCGCACACCGCACCAGGATTCTGCTGGTACTCGCGGTCGTGGCAACGATGGTCATCTTCGGTGGAGTACTCGTCCTGGTGGTGTTCCGGTAGTGGCCTCCGATCTCTCGGAAGTGTCCTGAGGCGGACATTCCGGTAGCACACGCGGATTGTTCCACGGTCGGCGCGCTCCCCCGGTCGAGTGAAATCCACGCACTGTGCGCTCGATCAGCCCCCAATCGAGTCGCCGACCGGCCGCACTGCCCGCATCATCGGGTAATGGCGTATCCCTCTCGACACGATGACGCGGGCAGCCTGCCCACGCTGCTGGCCGAGTACGGTTACCTCGCCACCCAGCTCACTGCAGCCTCCGCCACGTATGCCGAAAGAATCCGTACACGGCTGACCGAACTCGACGCCGACATCGAACGCCACATCGCAGCGATGCCCGACGAATAGTCGGCCACTCTTCGACGGTACTCCGGAAGCGGCGGCAATGCCCTCCGATGACGAACACGGGCCGGTCGGCACACTGCGGTGGATGACGGTCACTTCCGCTGCATGAAGCGATGCTTACCGGCTCCCCGCCGCCGATGCGCGCTCGGCGTGCCGCGGAGCAACGTAGAGTTGATGACGCACTGACCCGTTCGGTTGTCCCGGGGAAGCCCCGGGAACCGTTCCGCAGCAGGAGGACCAGTCATGATCGGATTCATCGTCGCCGGCCTGGTCATCGGTGCCTTGGCTCGCCTGGTCAAGCCCGGCAAGCAGAATCTCGGCATCCTCGCCACGTTGCTGCTGGGCCTTGTTGGTTCGGTGATCGGCGGAGTGATCGCGAACCTGCTCGGAACCGGGGGCATCTTCGAGCTCAACGTCATCGGTTTCATCGTCGCCGTCATCGCGTCGGTGGCCCTGATCGGGAGCGCCGAAAGCCTCACCAGTTCACGTCACAAGCAGCGAAACGTTCGCTGAGGCTCACGGCGGCCATCGCAGAGAGTCCGGATGTGCTGCTCGGCTATGCCGGTGGTTCCGCAGGTGGTCGAACCTCTCGAACCGGCAGGACGGTTCGACTCAGTAGGCTTGCCGTGGCGGTGGCAAGCGATCATCGCCACCCACCGGAAGGAGGAACCCGTGCAACAGGGAGCAGCGGCTCCCGGGCAGCCGGATCCCACGCAGGCGGCTGATGGTGCCCAGGCCCCGGCGACAGCGATGCCCACGGAACTACTGCAGCGGGCCGAGCAGGCAGTCGGATTCATGCCCGTCGACGAGGGGTTGGCGCTGCACCGGGCAACCGTGGATTACCTCGGGCAGGGACTCGCCCTCGAGGTCGGCACCTACTGCGGCAAGTCGGCGATCTACCTCGGCGCCGCCGCACGGGCCACCGGCGGCCTGGTGGTCACGGTGGATCACCACCGAGGCTCCGAAGAGCACCAGCCCGGCTGGGAGTACCACGACCCGGAGCTGGTCGATGCCCACACCGGACGGCTGGACACCCTGGGGGAGTTCCGCCGCACGATCGCCCGGGCCGGTCTGGAGGAGCAGGTCGTCGCGCTGGTGGGGCGTTCGCCGGTCACCGCCGCCTTCTGGCGCAGCCCACTGGCTCTGCTGTTCATCGACGGCGGCCACACCGACGCTGCCGCCGTCGCCGATTACGAAGGCTGGGCACCGTGGGTGGTTCCGGGAGGAGCACTCGTGATCCACGATGTCTTCCCCGATCCGAACGACGGCGGGCAGGCCCCCTACCGGATCTACCGGCGCGCGGTGGACAGCGCAGCGTTCCGTGAAATACGGACAGCAGGCTCCCTACGGGTGCTCGAGCGTATCGGAGGAGAGGTCGGGCGACTCTAGACAGGCACAACTCTCGACCGCCAACCCGGCAGGGAGATCATCGGCACGAAAGATCCCGCTGCCCGGGGTGGTTCGCGACAGAGCATCGGCGGCCAGTACAACGGCCGCACCGGTCCAGGTGGTGCGCTCCTCGGGCCAACGTTTGCCGTCGGCGTAGACCAGGCCGGTCCAGTAGGAACCGTTGGGATCACGCAGGTGCTGTATCGCGGTGAAAAGCTCCACGGCCGGAAGCCGCTCGCCCACCGCGTCCAGACTCAGCACCAGCTCGCAGGTCTCCGCGCCGGTGACCCACGGATGGTCGTCCACACAGCGCACCCCCAAGCCGTCGACCACGAAGTCCTCCCAACGGTCGAACAGCCGCCGCTTGCCGTCCTCGCCGCGCAACGCGCCGCCGAGGATCGGGTAGTACCAATCCATCGAGTAGCGGTGCTTCGGCGTGAACACTTCCGGGTGGTGGCGCAACGCATGTCCGAGCCTGCCGAGCGCGACCTCCCAGTCCGGTTGTGGCCTGCCGACGTGTTCGGCCAGTGCCAGCGCGCAACGCAAGCTGTGGTGGATGCTGGAGCATCCCGACAGCAGCGCCTCTCCCCCCGTCCTGCCGTTCCGGTCGAGCACCCAGTCGACCTCGCCGCGCTCACTTTGCACGCCCAGCACGAAATCCACTGCCCGACGGACCACGGGCCACATCCGTTCGGCAAAACCGTCGTCGCCGGTGACAGACAGATGGTGCCAGATCCCCACGGCCGGATAGGCGCAGAAGTTCGTGTCGGCAGCGGCGTCCTCCACCCGGCCCCCGCGGATCTGTAGTGGCCAGGAACCGTCCTGCCGCTGCGTCCGGCGTAACCAGTCGTAGGCGTGCTCGGCCTTGTCGAGGAAACCGGCCGCCGACAGCGCCATCGCGGACTCGACATGATCCCACGGGTCGACGTGCCCACCGGCAAACCACGGAATGGCGCCCGAACACTCCTGCACCGCTGCGATCGATCTCGCGGTTTCGACGACCCGGGCAGCCGGCAGCACTCCCTGCACCTCGGGAACGTCAGGCAACCCCCGCCTCCGGCTTGTGCAGATAAACCACGAGGCTTTTGCCGATCACCGGATCGAGCAACTGCTCGGCCGTCCGAGTCAACCACGGTCGCCGCATGAGATCCCACACCAGCAACCGGTGATACAGCTTCGTCAGCGGATGATCCTCGCGTTCCACACCCACCGCACACTTCAGCCACCAGTACGGGGAGTGCAGCGCGTGTGCATGATGCCGGTGCACCGGGCGCAGGCCCGCCTTGCGCAACCGGGCGAGCAGTTCGGCGACCGTGTAGATCCGCACGTGACCGCCCTCGACCTGGTGGTAGACATCCGACAATGCCCAGCACACCCGCTCGGGCAGCCAACTCGGAACGGTCACGGCGACGCGGCCTCCCGGCTTGACCACACGCACGAGCTCGTGCATGGCTTTCTCGTCCTCCGGGAGGTGCTCCAGGATCTCGGAGGCGATGACGTGGTCGAAGGACTCGTCCGGAAAGGGCAGCTCCAGTGCGTCACCGGCCATCGTGGTCGCACTGGCACCGGACGGCACCTGGTTCTCGGCTTCCATGGCGGTGAACATCGTCGCCACGTTCTCCAACTCGGCGACGTCCTGGTCGAAGGCCACGACCCGCGCACCCCGCCGGTACATCTCGAATGCGTGCCGCCCGGCACCGCAGCCCAGGTCCAGTACGTGCTGCCCCGCTCGGACACCGAGCGTGGTGAAGTCCACTGTCAGCAATGCTTCACTGCCTTTCCCGCATCTCCTCGATCGCCTCCGTGTAGCAGTCCACCGTGGCCGCGGCCACGGACTCCCAGCTGTACCGGTGCAGTACCCGCCGCCGTCCGGACTCGCCCAGTCGACGCCGCCGCTGCGGGTCCTCGAACAGCTCCCCCAGTGCCCGCGCGAGGTCTTCGGCGTCACCGGGCTCGACGAGGTCCGCACTCCGCCCGTCCGGACCGACGACCTCGGGGATCGCACCCGCCCGGCTGGCCACCAGCGGGGTCGCACAGGCCATGGCCTCGACGGTGGGCAGTGAGAACCCCTCGTAGAGCGAGGGCACACAGGCGATCTCCGCGGAACCCAGCAGACCGGCGAGTTCGTCATCATCGAGGCCACCGACCGTGTGCACGGCGTCACCGATAGCGAGCTCCTCGATCAACCGTTCGGTCGGTCCTCCCGGAATCGGCTTGGCGACCAGGACGAGCTCCACCTCCCGTTCGGTGCGCAGCTTGGCGACCGCCTCCAGGAGGGTGCCGATCCCCTTCAACGGAGTGTCCGCACTGGCCATGGCGACGATGCGCCCGGGAACTCTCGGAGTGGCAGGAGGACGGAACACCGTGGGGTCCACACCGAGCGGGACCGTGGTGATCCGCTCCGGCGAAACACCGAAGTCGGTGCTGATATCCATCGCCGACGAGCGGGACACCGTCAGCAGCTTCGGGAGTTTCCTGGCCACCCGAGCCTGCATGCGCAGGAAGCCGTACCAGCGGCGCACGGTGAGCTTGCGCCACCACGTGGCCGCGGCCAGGTCGACCCGGCGATCGTGCGTGATGGGGTGGTGCACTGTCGAGACCAGCGGAATCCCGGCACGATGCAGCGAGAGCAGGCCATTGCCCAGCGACTGGTTGTCGTGGACGACGTCGAACTCGTCGGCACGAGCGTGCAGCATCTTCGCCACGCGGAGACTGAAGGTCCACGGCTCGGGGAAACCGGCTGTCCACATCGTTGCGAGTTCGGCGACATCGATCGGATCCCGGAACTCGCGCCAGTGCGGGGTCCGGAACGGATCGGACTCGCGGTACAGGTCCAGACTGGGGACCGGGGTGAGCCGCACACCGGGGTCGAGATCGGGATACGGCTGTCCGGAAAACACCTCCACGTCATGCCCGAGCGCCGTCAACCCGCGGCTGAGACGCTGCACGTAGACGCCTTGACCGCCGCAGTGCGGCTTACTCCGGTACGACAGGAGTGCTATTCGCACGGTTCACCTCACGCAGCCGCCACAGCATGGACCGAATACACGAAAACATGCTCCCAGCGGAACACGTTCGTTCAGCTTATCCCGTCGGGATGACGGCTCGATCGGCCTCCCGCGAACACCGAACGGGCGGCTCCGCGGAGACCACACCGCGACAGCGCACGGTGGCCGGCCGAGCCGAGGTGGCGCTACGCCGCCACGACCGCTCCGAGACGATCGTGGCAGC
Organism: Haloactinomyces albus; assembly: GCF_031458135.1. Classification (NCBI taxonomy): domain Bacteria; kingdom Bacillati; phylum Actinomycetota; class Actinomycetes; order Actinopolysporales; family Actinopolysporaceae; genus Haloactinomyces; species Haloactinomyces albus. Next base: position 398,797 of record NZ_JAVDXW010000001.1, read on the forward strand.
AGGGCAGGTCCTTGCCGGGAAATCCCTCACTCCGGTGCGGATGTCGATGCCGTCCGGTATTCCACGATCCCGTCCACCATCGAGGATCGCAGGGAGTCACGGGTGACGAGCACATCCAAGTGCGCAGCCGTTTCACCGACGGCGAGTATCCGGTTGAATACGTCGAGTTCGTCCAGACGCCGGTTGTGCCGCGTCCAACCGAGCTTGAGCGCTGCCTCGTAAGCTGTGCCCGCACCATCCTCGATCGCCTGCGCGGTCAGCGCCAGGCGGTCGTCGTGGTGGGCGATCAGCTCGTCGATGCGGCTGTGCACGCTGCCGGTGACCGGCCCGTGCGCAGGAAGCAGGCGCATGTCCGGGTAACCTCGCATCAGCCGCAGCGAATCGAGATAGTCCCCGAGCGGTAACTGCGCACGCGCCGGTTCCAGCCCGATGGACGGAGTGATGTGCGGCAGCACGTGGTCTCCGGAGAACAGCAGCGAGGACTCCGCATCGAGAAAGACCACGTGACCTCGGGTGTGCCCCGGTGTGGGAACGGCACGCAGCGTGCGAGTCGCCAGTTCGATCTCCGTGGTGCCCTCGATCCAGTCGTCCGGCAACTCGTAGTGATCCCGCGATTGCCCGTCCCCCTGCCTGTTGGCTTCGACCAGCTCGGTGAGTTCGGCTGCACCCCACCGCCGCAACTGGGACAGCTGACCGTCCGCACGCCCGGCGATGATGGCCTCCAGGGAGGGCTGCTCGCCGATGCCCAGACTCACGCTCGTGCCGAACGTCCTGCGCAGCGTCACGCCGAGCGTGTAGTGGTCCCGGTGCACATGCGTCACCAGGAACCTCCGCACATCCTCGAAGCCGTAGCCGATCTTGCCGAGCGCCGTTTCGAGCTGCTCGCGTGCTTCCTCCAGTGCCCATCCCGAATCGATGAGCACCAGGTCGCCACCATCCTCGATGGCGTACACATTGACCGCGCGCAGCCCGTCACTGGGCAGGGGAAGCGGAATTCGGTGTATCCCCGGAGCGACCTCGAACGCGCCCGGCTCGATCCAGGCATGCCGTTCCCGCGTGCCACCGTTCGACAAGTCAACCTCCCGGATTCGCCGTTGCCGCCCCAGACTACTTCCGGCGAGGAACGTGCCGGACCGGGTCGGGTCCGTCGACCGCAGCGAGAACGTGCACCGGATCGGAGGTGGTCACGCGAACACCTTGCGGAACCTCGTCGCGGAACCCTCCCGGACAGAACCGTGCCGGGCATCCTCGGTGTGGTCCCCGACGAAGAACGCCGAGACCAACGAACCGATACACGCCAGGGCAAGGAAACCCGCCACCAGGCCCCAACCTCCGTTGTCCGCCGTAACCAGCGCACCGATACCAGCGCCCAACGCCGCTCTTCGCGCGTGCCTTCTGTTGGCGAGGGTCGGGTTCTCGTGGGAATTCACCTGTCTCTCCGTTTACTTCAACTCGGGCCGAGCGGGCCGACTGCCCTCGGCGTGCTCGTCGCCGCCCGTGGTGGTACTGCGATGGCGGACGCGAACACACCAATTTGTTCTTCATGCGAACTTTTGTTACGAAAGCGCACCAAAAAAGGTAGGCTGGGATATCGAACGTGTCAACGAGCACACCTCGGCCCGGATTCCGGGCTCGCTCACCCCTGCCGGATGTCCGGCCTCTCCGGCGGCAGCGGGTCAGTCGAACACGGTGACGGCTCCACCGTCCCTGTCGGAGACCGACCTTGCCGCCGCCCACACCGGACTTCGCTCCTTGCCACACGCGGTCAGGTCGGCACACTCCGGACCACCTCGTCCTGGGTGCCCCGCTGAGTGTCCTGTGCGTCACCCCCGGTCTTCTTGATCCCCAAGTCCTCCAACGGGGTCTGGTAGGTCTCCCGAGCCGTGGCCGCGGCGATGGCGGAGACAACGCAGATGATGGCGGTCATCCAAGCAACCGGCGCCCAGTCGTCCGCACGGCCACCGACGAGCGCGGTGGCCACTGCCGGGGTGAACCCGGCAGTGATGAGGCCGATCTGCAGTCCGATGGCCATCCCCGTATAGCGGACACGCACGGTGAACATTTCGGTGAAAAAGGCCGGATAGATACCGTTCGGCATGCTGTACAGCACTCCGGTGAGCAGCAGTCCGACCGTGAAGATCAGGAAGAAGTTGCCGGCTGTGATCGCAGCGAAGTAGGCGAAGATGAGCACGGCGCACCCGAGGCAACCGATGACGAACACCGGCTTACGACCGAGGCGGTCGGCGACGTAGCCCGATAGCGGCTGGAAGATCAGCGCCACCACGTTGGAGAGCACGGCCACCTGGAGCATGAGAGAACGGTCCAGCCCCACCGTACCGGTGGCATATTGCAGGGCGAACACGGTGACCATCGTGTTCACCATGGTGAACAGCGAGCACAGAGCAAGACGAAGCACGTCCGACCAGTGATTCCTGATCATCTCGGCGAACGGCAGCTTGGCAGCGTGGTTGTCCTTGGCTTCTTCCTCGAAAATTTCCGGCTCATCGAGAGTGCGGCGAACGAAGTAGGCAACCACGAGCACGACGATGCTCGACCAGAACGGGATGCGCCATCCCCAGCTGTACAACTGCTCATCGGGCATGCCGGCAACCGGAATGAAAACCAAACTGGCCAGGACGATACCGGAGGAAATTCCGTTCATCGTCCAGCTGCCGTAGAAAGAGCGCTTGTCGGAAGGTGCGTGCTCGATGATCAGGGAACTGGCTCCCGCCGTTTCGCCACCAGCGGAGACGCCCTGCAGCAAACGAAGCGCCACCAGCAGCACGGGCGCCCAGATGCCGATGGCATCGTAGCTGGGCAGACAGCCGATGAGAAAGGTCCCCGACCCCATCAGCAGCAGCGTCAGGAGCAGCACTTTCTTTCGTCCGAGTTTGTCACCGAAGTGACCGAGGATGACTGCGCCGAAAGGGCGTGCCACGTAAGCCACACCGAATGTTGCCAGCGACATCAGGGTGCCCACAGCGCCCGAGCCGGGAAAGAATATGGTGTCGAACACCAACGCGGCGGCCGAGGCGTAAATAAAGAAGTCGAAATATTCGAGCATACCGCCCAGGTAGCTGGCCAAGGCAGCGCGTTTCGCCTGGTTCCGCGGTGGGGGATTCTTCGAGTTGACCGTGTTGCTCAGCACTGACACGACGAACCTTTCTGGTGTAGGTGCTCCCGGAGCAGTCCCGTGCAGCTTTGCGAGGAGAGGGGGCCTTGCCTGTGGATGACTACGTAGTCAATAATGTTGCGAAGACAGTAGAGACGCACATCACGAGCTGTCAAGAGCCGATCCGACGGCGGTAGGCCCTGTCGCCTCGCCCGCCCGCTCATCGACCACGACCGCTGCCTGCGTCCGCACACCCGAAACTCAACCAGCGAGAGAGACGACGTGAGCACCACCCCGATCGGCATCGCCCACCTGACACTGCTGCACTGCTCGCCACCGCGCCTGGTGGAGATTGCAGCCGAGACCGGCTTCGACTTCGTCGGCCTACGGATCTCACCAGCCACTCCGGGCGAGTCCCCCTACCCCATGGCGGGGCCGGACTCGATGCTCGCCGAAACCTGTACACGTCTTCGGGAGACCGGTGTGCACGTTCGCGACGTCGAGGTGTTCACCCTGGACGGGACCACCACGAAGCAGCAGTGGGAACCCGTGCTGGAGGTCGGAGCCCGACTCGGCGCCACCCATCTCAACGTCATCGCTGCCGATGAGGACCTCCCGCGCCTCACCGCGACCCTGGCGGAATTGACCGAGGAAGCGGCCGCCTACAACATCCGGCCCGCTCTGGAGCCGATCACCTACCGCACGGTGCACAGTGTTCCGGTCGCCGCCGACATCGCCACCCGCACGGGCAGCGCCATCTGCCTCGACGCACTGCACTTCCACCGTTTCGGCGGCACCGTGGAGCAGCTTCGGGCTCTCGATCCGGACCTGCTTCCCTACGTCCAACTGTGTGACGCTCCCCTGCGAGAGCCATCGAATCTGCCCCGGCCGCAGCACATGCCCCTCGGCCAGAGCACGGACGGCAGCGACTTGCAACTCGAGTCCCGCGCGGTTCGTGGACTTCCCGGCGCAGGCGAACTGCCGCTGCACGAGCTCGTGGCAGCACTTCCCGCGAACACACCGATCAGCGTCGAGGCACCGGCCGTGGACCTCGCCACCGAACTGGGAGACGAGGAGTTCGCTCGGCGGGCACGGAAAGCAGTGTCCCCATACATCGGCAATCGCCTCGCCTGACCCGGCATTGTGGACCCGGCACACCGCTGTCGGCAAGGACGGCCTCCGCCTTCGGTGGTAGCCACCGAGGGCGGAGGCTCCAGCCGGGAGTGGGGCCTGGCCGGGAGTGGGGCCTGGTCGGGAGTGGGTCCTAGTCGGGAGTGGGGCCTGCGGTACGACGTTCGACCAGTTCGACATCGAAGATCTTGCGCTGACATACATGGTCGGCGCCGTGTTCGATCCGGTCGAGCAGGGTTCGCACGGCAGCGCGCGCCATCTCGTCGAGTGGCTGGTGCACAGTGGTCAGTCCGATCATGGACCAGCCGGACATGGTGAGATCGTCGAAGCCCAGCACGGAGAGATCGTCGGGAACTCGCACCCCACGCCGATTCGCCGCGTCGAGGACGCCATAGGCGACGATGTCACTGGTACACAGCACGGCGGTGGGAGCCGGATCCCGGTCAAGCAGTTCCTCGGCTGCCGTGTACCCACGGGCATGGGACAGGTGACCACTACGAACCAGTTCCGGATCCAGCGGACAGCCGAGCCGATCCAGGGCTTGCCCGAAGAACTCGGTACGGTCCCGGCCCGCCGAGGTGTCGGGCCTTCCGGAGATCAGCGCGATCCGACGGTGACCGAGGTCGACGAGATACTGCGCCACCCTGTCGCAGGCGGCGCGGTCGTCGGCAAGCACCCTGTCCACATCCACGTGGTCGACATCGCGGTTGAGCAGGACCAGCGGCATTCCGTTGCCGAGGAACTCGGCCACTGCCGGTGAGTCCACGGTCGCGGCGGCGAACACGATCCCGTCGACGGTGTTTCCGCGCAGTGCTTCGAGATCCTGCGGTCCACTGTCGCCCAGCCCCTGACTGAACAGCATCATGCGGTAGCCCGCGGCGCTGAGTTCGGCGTGGATCGTCGCGGTCTCCTCCGGATACAACGGATGGGAGATGTCGGGAACGACCACTGCGACCGTGTTGGTGCGATTGGTGATCAGTGTGCGCGCCGCGGTGTTGGGGGTATAACCGAGGCGACGAGCCACGTCGAGAACATGCTCCCTGGTGGCGGATGCCACCAACGGATCCCCGCGCAATGTGCGGGACACCGTGGTCTGGGAAACCCCGGCCTCGCGGGCCACGTCCCACCCGTTGGGCACCATACACTCCCTACTATACCGGTTCGCCCGTTCCAGGATATCGCCCGGAGCGACGAGCCCGGCCGGGCGCTTCGAGCACTTCTTCGTTCGTGCTCGGCACACCACAACGGTCTCCCCTGCGAATGTGGCAGTCCGGACAAAGCAGGAAGCCTGCTGTCGTCCTGCTTCATTCGAGCTGCTGACCTGCGTCGTAGACCAGCAGCCCGTCCTCGCGGAGACGAGCACCCTCGAGGGGAGGATGCTCGGTCAGGCGACCGTCATGCATCAGGTGTTCGACCGTGATCCCGTGTACCAGTCGGGCGTAATCGGCGATCATGCGGCGATGACACCGCCACCACACGCTCTCGCTGCACATCACCGCACCGGGATGCCCTTCTCCTGTTCCGGCGAGCAGATCCTCGATGCCCGCACGGAACTCCGCGGTGCGCATGTGCCCCGCGTAGGCACGAAAGGCGCGATGTCGCCATACCCGATCCGGCGAGTCCTCGGCGAGTTTCCGGAAACCGCCGAGCCGCTTGTCCCACCGGTATTCGATCCCCCGTGCAGGCAGGGATCGTTCGAGCTCACTACGGGCGAACTGCGGATTCCGCCTGCTGCCCGGCGCGCTGCGCACATCGACGACAAGCGCCACACCGGCCTGCCCGAGAAGCTCGGCGAACTCCTCCAGGGAGGCGGTGCCGTGCCCCACCGTCAACAACCGCACGATGGTTCACCTCCGGTACGGGGTTACCAGATGCCAGCCGTGGCACACCGTCCTCGACCGGCACCCCACCGATGGGCAGCACGGCGCCGAACTGTGTCTCCGTGGGAGCATTGCTGGGTATTCCGGGCGGGAACGCACTGCACAGCCAGTACGAAGGAGCCGCCATGACCACGGCGATCGAGCTTACCGGGCAAAAAACCGAGGACTTCGGCGAAGGCGAAGTGTACTTCATCGGGAATGCCACGACTCTCATCCGCTACGCGGGCTTCACCATCCTGACCGATCCGACGTTTCTGCACCAAGGCGAGCACGTACACCTCGGACACGGCACGTACGCGCGTCGTGAGGTCGAACCGGCATGCCAGATCGCCGATCTCCCTCCGCTCGACCTCATCGTCCTGTCCCATCATCACGGCGACCATTTCGACGACGTGTCCGCTCGGGAACTCGACAAGAGCCTTCCGATCATCACCAATGACCACGCCGTGCGGCAGCTCACCGAGCAGGGATTCACCGGCGGACATGCCTTGGATACCTGGCAGTCCCAGGACATCGTCAAAGGCGATGCGAGCCTGCGGATCACCTCGATGCCCGGCAAGCACGCACCGGACCACGTGGCGGGCTTACTACCGCCGGTGATGGGGTCCGTGCTCGACTTCCACCACGGTGACGATCACCGCTTCCGGCTCTACATCACCGGCGACACCCTGCTGCATGACCGCCTCCACGACATTCCCCGGTGGTACCCCGGCATCGACCTGGCACTGGTGCACGCGGGAGGAACGACGCTGCTGGGCACCGTGGTGACCATGACCGGAGAGCAGGCCGTGCAGGCCGTGGAAATCGTCCAGCCCCGCGAAGCGGTTCCCATCCACTACAACGACTACTCCGTCTTCCAGTCCGGTCTCGACGATCTCCGGAGAGCAGCCGAAGTCTCCGCCGTGAGCACGGAGTTTCACTACCTCCACCACGGAGAGTCGCATCTCTTCCGGCCGTCCGTGCGCTGATAAGGCCTCCGGAGTCGAGAGCTCCCGGGCCGCTCGGAACTCGAAGGATGCCCACCCATCTCGCCGCCACCGGGTACACGAGGTGGGTGGGTCCTCCGATGCGCGATGGTGCTGCGTGTTCAACCGGGTTCACCGCGACGTTTGCGGTGCAGCACCCAGAAGAAGTCGACCAGGGCCACCGCACCGAGCACGAGAAGAATCCAGCCGAACCAGGCCAGCGGCGGAAGGTAATACAGCACCAAGATCGCGAAGACGGTGCAGAACACGAATCCGAAACCGGCCAGCCACAACCGCAGTGTCAGCGCGCTCAGTCCGGAGGGCGCACCGGTGACCCGGGCGAACAGGTCATGGTGACCGGGAAGGCCACGTTCGTATTCGGTGCGGTCCCGCTTGCCGTCGCGTTTTCCTCGCATCACGCCTCGCTACTACCCAACTTCCGGCGGCGGCCACACGCACACCCGAGGATTAGCTCACGCTGTCACGGGTAACAGCAGGGCAGGACATCGACCCGGGAGGTGGTTCAGGATGACGCAGCAACCCGACCCGCTACACGTACAGGAGTTCCTGGCAGGCATCGTCGACTACCCGGTGAGCAAAGAACAGTTGGTTCGCAATGCCGAACAGGCCGGAGCCGACGACGAGGTGCTCCGTGCCCTGCGCACTCTCCCCGACCGCACCTACGACGGGGCCGATGCCGTCAGCGCCGAGGTCGCACAAGGCACCTGATCCCGCACGCTGCCCTCGCCTCGGCGAGGGCAGCGCCGCGTTCGGGATGGGGTTGAAGTTTTTGGGAAAACCGGCAGTCCCACCAGGACAAACCGGACACGCACCAGCGCCGGGCGCTAGTGCGAACGGCCGGTGAGCGCGTCACGGGCCCTGTCGACAAGCCCGGTCCCCGGATCGAGGAGCTTGTTCATGGGCGGCTGGGTGGGCGAGGAGGGGTGCGGCCGGGTCGGCGCGGTGTCCTTGGCCTGCTGAATCTTGCCACCGAGTTCTTCGAGTCGTTCGTTGCTGCAGGACTGCCGGAGTTTCGGGAACAGGTCGTTTTCCTCGTCCTGCACGTGGTGACGAATCGACGAGATCAACTCGCCGGCGGTGGTGGTGAATTGCTCGTCGTTCGGATCGAGACCTTCGAGCTGTTTCATCGTCTGTTCGGCCTCGGCATGTTCCGCGATCTCGTGATCGGCGATCTCGTTGCCGTCGGGCAGGCTCTCCCGCGCCACCGGGTACAGGTACTGCTCCTCGGCGACGGAGTGCCGGACGAGTTCGGTGATGATGTGGTCGATGAGATTGCGCCGCTGTTCGGGCGCACCGTCACCGCTCTCGAATTCCTGGAACGCCTCTTCCACACTGCGGTGGTCGGCAATGAGCATGCCGATCATGTCGCGCTGCCGGGTTGCCTCGGACATCGGTTTTCCTCCCTGGGTCGTCGGTCCGTCTCCGCTACGAGATACCTACCCAGAGACGAGGACGTCCATACATCGCCATGGCAACCGGCACACACACGGGATTACGGAGCGCTTCTCCGGGGTAGCCGTGAGATATCTGCGAGGACACCGATATCCACAGCAGTGCAATCGCTGCCGTGGTGCGGCTCGCGTCGATCGCGCCCTCGCTCTCGCACGATGAGGAAACAGGCGATTCCGATGCACCATCCTGATCCGAAAGTCATCGCGGACACGGAGGCGGACGACGCGATTGCGGAGTCCATCGCTCCCGGTCAGCGTGGTTATCCGAGCCGTTTTCCGACCCAGGCGGAAATCGAGCCGAACGGGGACGAGCAGGACAGTTCGATCTGCCGCGGTTACGACTGAGCAGTCCGATCCTCGATTATCGGCCTCGCCCGGGGAACGGCGAACACACGCTCGTCAGCGCGCCCGTGCGCCGGGATTCTGCCAAGCTGAGGGCATGGTTCGGTTCGGATACACGCTGATGACCGAGCAGTCCGGCCCGCAGGCGCTGGTGCGGCATGCACCGCTGGCGGAACGGGCCGGTTTCGACTTCGAGGTCATGAGCGATCACCATTCGCCCTGGCTGGAATCGCAAGCCCACTCCCCGTACGCCTGGAGCGTGCTCGGGGCGGTCACGCAGGCGACCGAGCGGATCGAACTGATGACCTACGTGACCTCTCCGATCATTCGTTATCATCCTGCCGTGGTCGCGCAGAAGGCCGCCACCATCGCACTGCTCTCGGATGGTCGGTTCACGCTGGGTCTGGGCGCGGGGGAAAATCTCAATGAGCACGTGGTCGGCCGTGATTGGCCTCCGGTGAAGGTGCGTCACGAGATGCTGTCCGAAGCCCTGGACATCATCGACGCACTGTTCGGCGGCGACTACGTCGACTACATCGGCAGGCACTACCGCGTCGATTCGGCCAAGTTGTGGGACCTTCCGAACAAGCGCCCACCGGTGGCGATCGCGGTGTCCGGCTCCCGGTCGATCCGATCCTTCGCACCTCGAGCCGATGCGATGATCAGCACGGAACCGAATGCGCAACTGTGCCGGTCCTGGGATGCCGCGGGCGGTTCCGCGCGCAAGATCGGTCAGCTTCCGGTGTGCTGGGACACCGATCGGGAGGCCGCCGTCCAGCGCGCGCACGAGCAGTTTCGCTGGTTCGCCGGAGGATGGAAGGTCAACGCCGAACTCCCCGCACCATCGAGCTTCACCGCTGCCACGCAGTTCGTCCGACGCGAGGATGTGGCAGCCAACATTCCCTGCGGGGCCGAGATCGAACCCATCGTTGCGTCCGTCTCGGCTTTCCGGAAGGCCGGATACACCGATATCGCGCTCGTCCAGATCGGTGGTGACCAGTACCAAGACGGCTTCTTCGACGTCGCCGAACGCGAACTGCTGCCCGCCCTGCGCGAAGCGGCCGAGAAGGACACCCCGTAGGCGCTTACCGCACACTCCTCAACGGCGAGTCGCACAAGTACCGGAGCTGATCGTTCACCCGCGGGTTCACGGGCGCGGTGCCCGTCGCTGCCACCGTGGATGTCGCGACCGTGACCGCCTCGTCGCGGCAAGGCAGCGAGGACACAAGCGAACGTCGGTCGGCCGGTCCTCCGCGGACTCCACTGTCCATATCGCGTCGGTCCACGGCACATGCGGGAACCGTCCGAGTCGTGATCGGCTCAGCGCCAGACCACACTGGGTCTGGTTCCTACCTGCGCGCCAAGCATGCAGGTCACCCCAGGGCTCGCGGATGCCGTCGGCATCGGTGCGCCTGCTCGAGGCGGCCACCGCGAGCTTTCCCGCCGAAACCATCACTGCTCACCGCTGCAATGCGACCAGCCGTATTTCCGTGCCCTGTACCCGGTCCTGCGGTTGCGCAGGCGAACTCGCGTCCTCGTCTCCGGTGCCCTCGTCTCCCGCGGGGTCACTCCTGTTCGGTCGTCACCGAGATCGTTTCGACGATCGCGTCCTGACTGTCGTGGATCCACAGCTCACCGCCGCCTTCACCGCGCATCGCGTCCTTCGCATGAGCCACCCCCTCGGCGCGGGTTCCGAAGTAGTGGTCAACATGGGCCACACCGGGAACAGCGAGTTTCCATCCCCCTTCGTCACGGGGTTTGAGAATTCGATCACTCATCGTTTCCTCGATGTGTTCGATCCGGTCTTTTCCGCACACCTGCTGTGTTCCCGTCATTCCCGGCACCAATCCCTGCCCGGCAATCGGTGCCGCCGACCACACGTCTTCCGCGCCCTCGAACGTCAGAGCTCCCGGACCACGTCCCGTGCCGGTTTGTCCTGACGCAGCCCGATGAAACGAGGATGGCGCAGCTTGCCGTCGCGAGTCCACTCGGTGAAGGCGACCTGGGCCACCAGTTCCGGCGAGACCCAGTGTGCCCCTCGCTCCCCGACCCGTTCACCGAAAGAACGGGTATCTCGTTCCAGCTCGTCCAGCCGGTTCCTCAGGTCGCGAAGCGTGCTCTGGTCATATCCCGTGCCGACCTTGCCCGCGTACCGCAATCGACGATTCTCGTAATACCCCACCAGCAGAGCGCCGAACCCCGTTCGCGTTCCCTGCGGTTCGGTGAATCCGCCGATCACGAACTCCTGATCACTGACACACTTGAACTTCAACCACTCGCGGGAACGGCGGGACTCATAGCCACTGTCGGCACGCTTGGCCAGGATACCTTCCCAGCCCCGCTCACACGCTTGCCGATAAAATTTCTCACCTTCGGTGTTTCGATGGCCGCCGTAGTGCAATGGTCCGTGGAAGGAAAAAACCGCCTCGACGAGGCGCTTGCGAGTCCGCAATGGTACCGCCCGCAGATCCACTCCTCCCAGTGCCAGCATGTCGAACAGGTAGAGGTGAACGGCCACTCCCGTGGCCCGAGCTTCCTCGGCGGAAGCGACGTGGATCCGGCTTTGCAGCTTGGCGAAACTGGTTCGCTTTCCTTCGAAGGCCACCACTTCGCCATCGACGAGAAACCGGTCGGCGTTCTGCTCGGCCATGGCCGCCACGATCTCCGGGTAGGAGTCGTCGACACGCTTGTGATTACGGGACCACAACATCGGCACACCACCGTCGTCACGTCCCACGAGTACTCGGACACCGTCGAGCTTGGGTTCGAACAACCACCCCGGATCGGAAAACGGCGTATCGGTCGGTGTCGCCCGCATCGGCTCCACCCACTCGCCGTCATTCCATCGGCGCAAACGCGAGCGTTCCTCGGCACTCAGTACGTTCTGGGGATCACGTTCCATCGGCCATCCTGTACGGCAGCGCACCCGGAGGGTCGCCGGGGACTCCTCGATCACGTCCAATCTAGAAGTGCCTTCGGTGCCGGGCAACCCGAATTCGGCGGCATGATCGGCTCGGGAGCCGGGTTGAAACCCGCGGCAGCGGGTATTCCCGAACCGGAAAGCTCTTGCCGGAGGTGACCGGTGATGGGAAAGGGCATCCCGGACAATTCCGTACTTTCGCACGGCGATTGGGAAGATCTCGTCATCGCTGCCGAAAGCGCAGGCCGACAGAGTGCTCGCGAACTGGCACAGCGCTGTACACCATGGGAGCTGGGCCGGACCGGACAGGTCTGGGTGCGCGTGCAACCAGGCGACTCCCCCGTGGCTGCATGGCTGCACTGTACCGAACGCAGCACCTCCGCCGAACGGGGAGAGCTGGTGGCCATTACTCCCACCGCACGAGACCTTTCCCCGGTGAACTCCGCCCAATCCAAGGCCCGGTCGCTTCTGGTGCGGCGCGCCTACGCCGAATCCTACTGCACCGTGCTGGTCCAGGAGGCCGGCGTGATCGCCGAAGTGTTGACCTTGCCCGACCAATATCCCCCGCGCGAGCCGAGCAACGACACGACCGAGTTCCCGCTGTAGTACTCACCGAGTCGAGTCGTGCGATCGCAGTGATACGAGCACGTGCCCGTATCACTGCGACAGCATCGTCGAAACGACCTATGGAAATCACCAGCGGCACGATCTTCAAAGGGGAGAGCGATGAACACGGATCCGACGAACCGCGTCGCGAGCGGACTCGGCCACTATGTGGAAACAGTCGCTCGGTACCTCGGCGACGAGGTACTCACCATCGATTACGAGGCCAACGAGGATCTCGCCCTGGCGATCATCATGGTCGCCTCGCGGTTGCCGACCATAGCCGAGCGTCCGCTGCTGCTGAGCTGGGACGAGGTCAACGGTTGGGCACTGCGTCTCCAACTCGACGACAATGGCGAGACGATCGCCCTGGCTTATCTCGGTCAGGAAGTATTGCCGGGACCGGATGACGTACAGCGATTCCTCGAAAGCGCCACTCTGGGCAGCCACCCGGGAACCATTTCTCCGCCCGGTTTCCGGCACCCGAATGATCGGGACAGTCTCGAACTCCGCCTCGCACGGTTCGTCTGAGACCGTCAGCACTTCCGGTAACGTGCGAGCAGGCACACACGTGCCCCGGTGGCACCCCCACCCGGCAGCAGCCCCACCCGGCAATGGCCCCCGCCCGGCAGCGTCTTCCACCGGGCAGCGGCCAACGGTCAAGGATGTGGTCGGTTGCCACCTGTTTTCCTCTTGAGATACAGCAACCCGCTACCGATCGAAGCGGCAAGCAGCCCCGCGGCCACACCACCGAGTACGAGGCCTCCGAGGATGCACACCAGAGCCAGCCCGCCGAAAAACAGCATCATGACGAGCAGCAGCCGCCGCCCACGCCGACGGCCGAACCGGCCGATCCGTGTGTCGTCCTGGTCAAACCTGTGGAATTGCTCGGCCAACTGTGGCGCGTCCTCGGCCAAGCCGAGTTCGATGGCCGCCAGCGTTTCTCGCTCTCGCTTGCTGAGCATGTGAGCTCCTCCGGTCAACGCCTTCCGGCGTACCTTCCCGGCCCTCGGATTCCCGAACTCGCCGACGAATACGCACCCTGCGGTCCCTTGGACCCGGCCTTATCCCGGATGGGTCTCGCCACCGACCGGAGCCAGCACTTCACCGGTGTAGTAGCTGGACAGCCGTTCGGCGGCGAGGAATACGTAGGAGGGCGCGATCTCGTCCGGATGCCCCATCCGCCCCATCGGGGCCTGGCCACCGAATCCCTCGACCTTGCTTTCCGGAAGGGTCGACGGAATCAACGGGGTCCACACCGGGCCGGGCGCCACGCAATTGACCCGCACACCGGTCTGGGCAAGAGACTGGGCCAGCGACTTCGTCAGGGTGTGCACCGCACCCTTGCTGGCCGCGTAATCCATCATCGACTTGTTGCCGCGAAGGCCGTTGACCGACCCGGTGTTGATGATCGAGTTTCCTTCGTTCAGGTACGGCAGGGCGGCGCGGATCAGCCAGAACATGCTGTAGACGTTGACCTTGAAGGTACGGTCGAACTGCTCGCTGGAAAGCTGGGTGAAGTCGGATTCGACGTGTTGTGTTCCGGCGTGGTTGACGAGCACGTCAAGGCCACCCAACCCGTTCACCACGTCGTCGACGACCTGCCTGCAGTACTCCTCCGAGGCAAGATCGCCTTTGTACAGCAGGCACCGTCTGCCTTGTTCCCGAACCAGGCTTGCAGTGTGCTCGGCATCGGCGTCTTCCAGCGAGTCGAAGTACACCACTGCGAGGTCGGCACCCTCTTTTGCGAAGGCCACCGCCACCGCGCGGCCGATCCCCGAGTCGCCGCCTGTGACCAGCGCACGTGCACCGTCGAGCAAGCCACGGCCTGCATAGGAGCGCATCTCGTCGTCCGGATGGGGCTCCATCGCGCCCGTGCTTCCGGGCGGACGCTGCTGCTGCCCCGGTGCCTGCTCCCGTTCCGTCACGATCGCCCCTTCCGCACGCAGGCTTTCGACCAGCAAGGGAATTCCCGGCGGAGGGTGAACCGAAACACACTCCCTCGGCCACCGACGGTATTGGGTTTTCGGAACCGAACTCGAGTATATTAACCGAAAGTAATCAGTCCTGAACGAGAAAGCACACGACTAACTCTTTAGGGTGGGTACTTCTTGAGAGGGCAAACACATTCAGTGTCAGAATCGATATAGCACTGCCAGGGTGGTCAGTGCCGATGTGCGTACCGACACGACCACCTCGGCCCTGGCCCGACTCGGCGCCGAAAACGGCAGACGCCCGTAGTGCAAGACATGGCCGAGATCCCGCGGGCCTGTTTCCGCATGTCGATGTGCTCAGGAGGCTCGAGATCGCCCGCCCGTCTCCGGCGACCATGTTCCGTGCGTTGAAGCATCCCAACTACCGGCGCTGGGCCACCGCCGACTTCGTGTCCGTGACCGGTGCGTGGATGCAGAACCTCGCGCTGAACTGGCTCGTGCTCATGATGACCGGATCGGCGAGCCTGCTCGGCCTGTCGTTCCTGTTCCAAGCCGCCCCCAGGGTGCTGTTGGGCTCGTGGGCAGGTGCCGTCGCCGACCGCTGGCCGGTACGCCGGATCCTGTTCGTGACGCAGACGCTGCACGCGGTGCTGGCAGTGGCCCTGGCTGCTGTGGCCTGGACGGGTGCCCCACTCCCCGCCCTCTACGGCATCGCCGTGATTTCGGGGACGATCACCGTCTTCGACGGTCCGGCACTGGGTCGATTCGGTTCCCAGCTGGTCTCCCGGGAGGACCTGAGCAACGCCCTCAGCCTCGGTTCGATCATCAGCTCGGCGGGCAGGATCCTCGGGATGAGCCTGGCCGGGGCGCTGGTCGGTGTCACCGGCGAGGGATGGCTGTTCCTGCTCAACGGGCTGAGCTTCCTCGGGGTCCTGGTCGCGATCCAACGCGTCCGGCCGGAGTCGATGCACCAGCTTGCCACCAGCACGCCCGAACGAGCCGGTGCCAAGGCAGGTCTGCGCTACGTTCTCGGGCATCGACCGATGATCGCGCTGTTCGCGCTGAGTTTCGTGCTCTCCAGCCTGGGGCGCAACTACCAGTTGACGATGGCGGCGATGAGCAACGGGCCGCTGGGGACCGGTGCCGCCGGCTACAGCCTGCTGTCGGTGGTGTTCGCCGTCGGTACCGTGCTCGGCGGTCTCCTGGCCGCTTCCCGCAGCGAGCTCACCCTGCGCATCCTGCTGGGCATGGCGATGGGTACGAGCGTCCTGCAGATGCTGAGCGGGACGTCGTCGGCATTGCTGATCTTCGCCGCTGTGATCTTTCCGATCGCGGCCGGTGCGGTGGTCATCGACACGACCCTGACCACGCGAATTCAGCTCGACTCGGACGAGGAGATGCGCGGGCGCGTGCTGGCTGCCAAGGGCATCGTCACGGCCGCCGCTGGTGCCGTGGGCGGACCTGTACTCGGGTGGCTGGCCGAGCAGGCCGGCCCGGGATACGCGCTGCAGCTCGCCGGGCTGATCACCACCTTGGCGACCGCCGCGGCATGGATCCACCTCGCGCGGATGCCGGAACGGCGCGACATGCCCGCCCATCGCAAGTGGGCTCAACTGACCGTGGCGCACTCCGGCGCCCCGTCCGCCGAGCAGCCGCAGTCGGCACAGCAGGTGGAAACCGAGCAGCCACCGGAGAACCAACCCACCGATGCGGCGCCCGCTCCGGCGCGGAACCCGCGGTGGCTGATGCGGATCGACAAGCCCGCCGAGGTGAAGCCGGACACCACACATGCCGGTACGGCATCCGAGGCGAGCCGACCGCAGCGGGTGGAGAAACCGCAGCGGGAGGAGAAGGAGCCCACGCCGAAGATCTCAGTACCGAAGGCCCCAGTGCCGAAGGATGGCGTGCCGACCGTGAACTCGTCGTCGGGCTGAGGTCCGGTCCGGGGAACGCTCTCAGCCGATCTCATCCGACGTAGCGGCGGGCACGAGAATAGCGCTGCGGTTCTTCCAGCAGACGCAGGGCCTGCTCGACCCGGGCGGGCACGACCCGTCTTTCCCGGAGCACCCACGGCAGCCCGCGCGCCGCCGCGGCGACCGCCCGGAAGGTGGAGACATCCTTGGGCGCAGTGGACAACACGGAGACACTGCGCCGTAGTGCACTGCGCCACGGACGTCGCAGCCAGGTCGTCCAGAGCGTGTTGCGAATACCGATCCGGCGACGACCATGGGAATCTCTCGTCCGAGACGGGCTGTGATGCACGACGACGTCCTCGGCGAAGCACATCCACCACTCGCGGGCGGCGAGGTCGATCGAGAGCAGTTCCTCCTCCCCGCCGAACCACAGCCGCGTCGAGAAGCCACCGACCTCACGGAACGGCGCGGCACGGAACATCGTGGTTCCGGCCAGACCGCCGAGTACGGCGGGCCCCGGCAACCAGGACGGTGCCGGGATCGGCGACTCGCGCAGCTCCGGTGTCAGCGGGTCCTCGGCGAGTTCCGGCTCCACCAGGCAGCGCCCCGTCACCGCGGCGAGCTCCGGACAGCGATCGAGCAACGTGGCCGCCCGGCTCAACGCACCCGGCTGCCAGCGAACGTCGTCGTCACAGAAGGCGACGTACGGCGTGTCGACGTGTTCGACGGCCCGGTTGCGCGCCACGGCACCGAGGTTCGTCCGACTCCGCAGCAGGCACACCTCGGGGTAGTGCGTGGCGATGGCCTCGGCCGTGCCGTCCGTCGAGCCGTTGTCGACCACGATGACCCGTGCCCCGTCCGCCAGCGTGGTCATGTGCTCGAGAGTGCGCAGCACCTCGGCACGCCGGTTGTGCGTCATGATCACCACGGTCGACTTCGCATCGACCTCTCGTTCCCCCGTCATCGCCGGACGTACCCGCGGTGACCCGGCCTGCGAGCACGAGACCGTGACTTCGCAAGCACCAGCGCGGAGCCCAGCGCGACCACGGCGGCGAGCGCGGCGGGGGGCAACCAGGCCATTTCGGATGCACGGCTGTGGCGCACCGCGCGTGCCAGGGTGGTGGCGCCGTCCTGGGCCTTGACGATGTAGCCGTGTGCCGCTTGCCGGGACCGGGACGGCAAGTCCGCCTTGCGGGCCAGCGCATCGATGGTCTCGCCGAGTTCTTGCCGGGCCACGTCGCGATCCGCGTGCAGGGCGTCTTCCTCGGTGCTGGGGATGCCCTGAGCAGGATGCTCGTGTCCCCCGCCCGATTGCGCGTTCGTCATTTCTTCGTCGCCTCTTTCAGCATCCGGGCATCCCACTGGGCTCCGCTGACGGCGTCTTCCGGCATGAGAGGTGTCGACTTCTTCAACTGGGAGCGCCCCACGGCAGCGATGGCACCGGCGATCAGCAGGAGCAGGGCACCTGCGATGAGTGTCGACAGCCACGCGGGCAACACGATGGTGAGAAGCAGGATGACAGCGGCGAGGATGGTGACCGCGCCGAGTCCGCCCACCACACCGGCGGCACCGAACAGCGCGGCACCCATGCCCGCTTCCTTGCCCTTGCGCAGCAGTTCTCGTTGAGCCAGCCGCAGTTCCGTGCGGATGAGCTCGGTGAGTTGGTCACCGAGGTCGCGGACCAGTTCGGCTGTGGAGCGCTGCGATGCCGGAGTCCTGTGCGTGTCCTGGGTCTCGTCCACGGTCATTACCTTTCTCCTCACTGGCCGATCACGTGTCCTGCCTGCCGGCCGTCGCGACCGGCACACCCCTTCTCCGCCGCCCCGGCGCGCCGTTCGCTACCCGGGTGCGTACCCACTGCGGATCGGGCGCATACATCAGTCCGGCAATCGTGCGGCAGTGGAGAGCTTTCTGCGGAGCAGTCCGCCCAGTCCCACCACGGCCGATCCGGCCGCCACTGTGGTGACCGCGGTGGCGGCCTGCTCCGCGGTTCGATTCGCAGCGGGGCGATCCGCACCGCGCTCGGGATACGGCCCGCCGGTGTCACCGACAAGCCCCAGGTGCAGTGCCTCGGCCAGATGCATCGCGGTCCGCCCGGTGCCTGCCTGTTCGATCTGGGTGCGGCAGCTGAAGCCGTCGGCGATGATCAACGTCTCGGGTGTCGTCTTCCGCATGGCGGGCAGCAGCGCTTCCTCCGCGCACTGCATCGAGATGTCGTAGTGCCCCTTTTCGAAACCGAAGTTGCCCGCCACACCGCAGCAGCCGCCGCTGACGGGATGCACGTCGAGTCCGGCGCGCCGCATGATCTCGGTGTCGGGATCGAAGCCGACGGTCGCATGCTGGTGACAGTGGGTCTGTACCACGGCCTCACGGGACAGCTGTGGCGGCTGCCAGTCTTGCGGAGTCCGGTTGACCAGTAGTTCGGCGAGTGTGTGCGCCTGGTCCGCAAGCCGTGCCACGTCCTGGTCAGCGGGCATCATCTCCGGCGCGTCGGAACGGAACACCGCCGTGCAGGACGGTTCGAGCGTGACGATGGGAGTTCCTGCCTCGAGCCAGGGGCGCAGCGCCTCCGACGTTCGGCGCAGTACTCGCCGTGCGGTGGCAAGCTGACCGGTGGAGATCCACGTCAGGCCGCAACACATCGTCGCCTGCGGGACCACCACGTCGAATCCGGCCGCTTCGAGCACGTGGACCGCCGCACGCCCGATATGGGGGTGGAAGTGGTTGGTGAAGGTGTCCGGCCACACCACGACGGTGCGCGGCCCGGCCGGATCGGGTTCTTCGTCGGTCCGGCGCCGCCACCATTGCTGGACGGTTTCGTCCGTGAACAGCGGGGCCTCGCGTTCCGGGGTGATACCGGCAACACGCTTGCCGAGCCGAGCCAACCCCGGAGCGTGCAGCACCGCGTTGACGAGCTTGGGGGCCTGTTCGGAGAGCCGGGCCCACAGTGGCAACCACCCCATCGAGTAGTGGGCCGCGGGCCGCACACGTCCCCGGTAGTGGTGGGCGAGGAACTCGGCCTTGTAAGTGGCCATGTCCACGTTGACCGGGCAGTCGCTCTTACAGCCCTTGCAGGCCAGGCACAGGTCCAGCGCATCGCGGACCCGCTTGGAACGCCACCCGTCGGTGACCGGCCCGTCGCCGTGCCCGTTGAGCATCTCGTAGAGCAGCCGCGCCCGGCCACGGGTGGAGTGCTCCTCCTCGCCGGTGGCCTTGTAGGACGGGCACATCACCTGCCCCTGCTCGCTGCTGCGGCAGTTGCCGATACCGACGCACCGCATGGCGGCGCGCCCGAAGCTGCCCTCGTCGTGCGGGTAGCCGAAATACGTGTCCTGCTGCTCGGGGTGCCAGTCCGTCCCGAGCCGCAGATTCTCGTCGACGCGGTAAGACGCCACGACCTTGCCGGGATTCATCCGGTTGTCCGGGTCGAACAATGTCTTGACCCGCTCGAAAAGGCGCACGACCTCGCTACCGAACATCCGCTCGAGCAACGGTCCGCGGGCCTGGCCATCGCCGTGCTCACCGGACAGGGACCCTCCGTAATCGGCCACGAGGTCCGCGGCGGCTTGCACGAAACGGGTGAAATTCTCGAGCCCGTCGGCAGTGACCAGGTCGAAGGGGATGCGGACATGGACACAGCCCTGGCCGAAGTGCCCGTACAGGGAAGGTCTGCCGAGGTTGTACTCCCGGAAAAGCTCCCGCAGATCGCTCAGGTAGTCGCCGAGCCGTTCCGGGGCGACAGCGGAGTCCTCCCAGCCCGGCCAGGTGTCGGACATGTCCGGCGGACGGGCGGTGGCACCGAGCCCGGCCTCCCTGGCTGCCCAAATTTCCTGCTCCGTGGCCGTGTCGTCGGAGAAGTTCACTCGTGGGTGGTGGCGGCTCCTGCCCAACGCATCCAGCAAATGCTCGGCTTGCTCGTTCGCCGCCTCGCGAGTGGGCGCACCGAACTGCACCAGAAGCCAACCGGCCCCCTCGGGCAACATCTGTCGAGCTTCCTCGGAGAGCCGCTTCACCTTTTCGAAGTAGATGAGCCGGTCGTCGACACCCTCGAGAACGGTGGGTTCGCTGTTGTGCAGGATGTCCGGCACGGCGTGGGCCGCACCGACGATGTCGTCGTAGCCGAGCACCAGCATCGTCGTGTACTCCAGCACCGGCATCAGCGCCAATTCGGCATGCAGCACCGTTGCGAGGGTGCCCTCGCTGCCGACCACGAGACCGGCGAGATCGAACTCCTGCTCGGGAAGCAGTGCGTCGAGGTTGTAGCCCGAAACTCGCCGGGGAATCGTCGGAAAACGCTCCCGCACGAGGTCGCCGGCCTGCTCGGCAAGCTCCGCCAGCCCTCGGTAGAGCTCCGCCCGGCGGCCTCCCTCGGCGAGGACGCGCTCGTAGTCGTCCCGACCGGTACGCCCCACCCAGCAGCGCAGGCCGTCGTAGGTGAGCATCTCCAGACCGACAACGTTCTCGTCGGTCTTGCCCGACCATTGGGCGGTGGCTCCGCAGGAGTTGTTGCCGATCATGCCGCCGAGTGCGCAGTGACTGTGCGTGGAGGGTCGCGGCCCGAACTCCAGCCCGTACGGGGCGAGCTGGGCGTTGAGATCGTCGAGCACGATGCCGGGCTCGACCACACAGGTGCGGTTGTCCGGATCGACCGAGAGCAGGCGATGGCAGTACTTGGTCCAGTCGAGCACGATCGCCGCGTTGGTGGCCTGTCCACCCAGGCTGGTGCCACCGCCGCGGGACAGCAGGGGTGCTCCGTGTTCTCGGCACACGGCGACCGCCTCGACTCCGGCATCGACGGAGTGGGGCACCACGACGCCGATGGGGACCTGCCGGTAGTTCGACGCATCGGTCGCATACGCTCCACGACTGCCTGCATCGAAACGCACCTCGCCGTCCACGCGGGACTCCAGATCCCGCCGGAGCGCTTCGAGCTCCACCGTGTCCTCGGAACGCCGCCGAGGTGGCTGCAACTCGACGTCGACGCTGGCCATGCTCACAACCTTTCTTCCACCGCCGAGCCGACCTCGACAGTGCCGAACCGGGTCCCGTGGTGCGCGAATCTCAACTGCGGCTGGGAAGCTTCGCGTAGAATTCGGCCATCTTCTGTCGGAATCCGGTCTTGGTGATGCCTGCGGCTTCCGGATCTCCGGAGGCGATGGCCTTGGCCGTCTTCTTGGCCTGTTCCGGCTTGATGTGGGGCGGGATCGGCGGGATCTCCGGATCCACCTTGAACTCCAGGACCACGGGACGATCCGCGGCCAGAGCCTGCTGCCACGCCTCGGTGACCCCGTCCTGCCGATCGCAGTGGATCCCTTCCAATCCCAGCATCCTGGCGAACTCGGCATAGGGCACGTCGGGAATGTCCTGCGAGGCCTCGAACTTGGGGTCCCCGGCCATCGCGCGTTGCTCCCAGGTCACTTGGTTGAGGTCCTGATTGTTGAACACGCAGAAGATCAACGGAGCTCCGCGCATGCGGCTCAGGTAGCGCCGCACCGTGATCAGTTCGAGCATGCCGTTCATCTGGAAGGCGCCGTCACCGACGAAGGCGATGACCGGGCGGTCGGGATAGGCGAACCTGGCCGCGATCGCGTAGGGAGTACCGGGCCCCATACTGGCCAGCGTCCCGGCCAAGGAAGCATCCATCCCGTCGCGCAATGTCAGATGCCGTGCCCACCAGTTGGTGATGGACCCCGTGTCGCAGGTGAGAATGCACCTGTCCGGGAGCAAGGGGGACAGCTCCCGGGCCGCCAGTTCGGGATTGACCGCCTGGACTTCCTGATGCGCGCGCCGTTCGAGGACGTCCTCCCATTCGCGCACGTTGCTTTCGATCGTCTCCCGCCACGAACGGTCCTGCTTGCGCTCGAGCAGCGGCAACAGTTCCCGCAAGGTCTCCTTGGCGTCCCCGACGACATGGGCGTCCATCGGATACCGTGCGCCGACCATCGTGCCGTCGTTGTCGATCTGGACCCCGCGTGCCGACCCCTCCTCCGGCAGCCATTCGGCGTAGGGAAAGCTCGACCCGACGACGAACAGCGTGTCGCAGTTCATCACCATCTCGTCGCTGGGCGCGGAACCGAGCAGACCGATCGGGCCGGTCACATGGGGCAGGTCGTCGGGAACGACGGCGCGGCCGACGAGCCCCTTGGTGATGCCCGCCCCCAGCGTGTCGGCGACGTCGAGCACCTCCTGGGTGGCCCCCTGGACTCCCTGCCCGACCAGCATGGCGACCTTGCTGCTGCTGTTGAGGACCTCGGCCGCCTTCTCCAGCTCCGTGGGGTCCGGCAGCATCCGCGGACGGCTCCAGCCGATGCTGGTGTACGTCGAGCCGTGCATCCGCGGCGGCGAGGTGACGGCCTCTTCCTCCTGCACGTCACCGGGGAAGATCAGCGTGGCCACACCACGACGGGTCAGCGCGGTCTTGATCGCCCGATCGACCAGCATCCGCGCCTGCGCCGGTTCCATACACACCTGGACGAACTCCGAGACGTCCCTGAACAAGGTGGTCAGGTCGACCTCCTGCTGATAGTTCGACCCCAGCGAAACCCGCTTCTGCTGGCCCACCAGCGCCAGCACGGGTTTGCGGTCGAGCTTGGCGTCGTAGAGGCCATTGAGCAGGTGCACCGCGCCGCCCCCGGACGTGCCGGTACAGCATCCGATGTTTCCGGTGAACTTCGCATGGCCGGTGGCCATGAACGCCGCCATCTCCTCGTGCCGGGCCTGCAGGAACTCCGGATCGCCCTGCGCGCGGTTGAGCGCACCGAGGAGACCGTTGATGCCGTCGCCGGGATAGCCGTAAACGCTGTGAATGCCCCATTCCCGGATACGCTGCACCACGAAGTCCGCGACCTGCTGTGCCATGACCCTTGCTCCATCTCTCGGCTGTTGCCTCGTCACGAGCCGACTACCCGGTCCGTGCTCCGATCACACGCACGGAGATCGATTCATTCGGCAGGACTCCTCGGCAGGACTCCTCGGCAGGGCTCTCTCGGGCTCCGGTCCCGGGTGCCGAGGTTTGCCGTGGCGGTGACGGGGCATCCACGAAGCAGCCTTCGCCGACACGTTCCCGACGGAGCACTGATGACCGAGCACACACAGTCCACCGGCGCACACGTCGTTGTCGCAGGCGCTACCGGCAATGTCGGCACCAGTGTCGTCGATGCCCTGAGCCGGGATCCGCACATCGCGCAGGTCACGGCTCTCTCCCGCAGGCAGGCCACGTGGTCCGCACCAAAGGTGCGCTGGGAGCACACCGATGTCCGCACCGACGATCTGGTTTCGCGCTTTCGCGGAGCCGACGCGGTCATCCACCTGGAGTGGGTGTTCCAGCCCACGCACGACCCGGTCTCGACCTGGCACAACAACGTGCACGGAAGCATGCGCGTCTTCGACGCAGCCGCCGAAGCGGGCGTGCGAAGCCTCATCTACGCCTCCTCGGTCGGGGCCTATTCGCCGGGACCGAAGACACGTGCGGTCGACGAGCAGTGGCCGACGCACGGATGGCCCGGTGCGGCCTACACCCGGGAGAAGGCCTACCTCGAGCGGTATCTCGACGCGTTCGAGCAGCGACACGCCGACCTGCGTGTCGTCCGTATCAGGCCGGGCTTCCTGTTCAAGCAGCAGGCGGCATCCCAGCAGCGGCGCCTGTTCGCGGGTCCGTTCCTGCCGCAACGCCTGGCCCACCCGGAACTGCTGCCCATCATCCCCGACCTGCCGGGACTGCGATTTCAGACCCTGCACACGGCGGATGCCGCGGAAGCCTACCGGCTGGCCGTACACACGCCGGTACACGGCGCGTTCAACATCGCGGCCGATCCGGTCGTCGACGCGGCACAACTCGCCGAGCTCTTCGGCGCCCGCACCGTACGCATGCCCAGCGGGCCGGTGCGCACCGCCCTGAGCATGGCGTGGACGTCGCATCTCGTACCGGCGTCACCGCACCTGTTCGACGCGGTGCTGCGCCTTCCGATCATGGACACGACCCGAGCACGCACGGAGCTGGGCTGGGCGCCGCACCACAGTTCCCTCGACGCTCTTTCCGCGTTCGTCGAGGGGCTACGCCACCACGAAGGTGCCGACACACCGCCGCTGGCACCGGAAATACCCGGAGGTCGAGCACAGGAAATCAGAACCGGTGTCGGCCAGCATCAGTAAGGGCCTCCTTTCGTTGGAGACCGCCACCGCCACGGGTCTGACGTGCGGCGTGGAAGAGGAGTTCCTCCTGGTCGATGCCACCTCCGGCCGGACCGTTCCCTACGCCTCGGCGGTGTTGGCGCGGGCGGCCCGCCACCCTGCGCGCCCCTCCGGTGCGGCGCTGTACCCGGAACTGATGGGCACCCAGGTCGAAACCGCCACCGGAATCTGCACCACACTCGGCGAGCTGCGTGGGCAACTGCACGAGACACGGCGTCTGCTCGGTGCCGCGGCCGAGTCCGAGCGGGCACGGTTGATCTCCTCGGGGACCCCCCTGGTCGCCGGTGATCCGCCCCCGGTCTCGGCCGGCCACCATTTCGATCGCCTCGCACGGACGTACGGGGGATTGCTCACCGACTACCAGGCCTGCGGCTGCCATGTCCATATCGGCGTTCCGGACCGAGACACCGCCGTGGCCGTGATCAACCATCTACGCCCCTGGATACCGACCTTGCTGGCGCTGTCCGGTAACTCCCCGTTCCACGCCGGGAGCGATACCGGCTATACGAGCTGGCGCATGGTGCAGCAATCCCGGTTCCCCGGATCCGGACTGCCACCGCGATTCACCTCGGCGGCCGATTACGACGCTCGGGTGTCGACGATGATCGACTGTGGAGTGCTGATGGACACCGACACGTCCTTCTGGCTGGCTCGTCCGTCACCACGACTGCCGACCGTGGAGCTGCGGGTGGCCGATACGGCGATCACCGTCGAGGAGGCGGTGCTGCAAGCCGCGTTGAGCCGCGCTCTGGTCCGCACCGCGCTCGGCGAGCTCGCCGCGGGTGTCGCGGCTCCCGCGGTGGATCCCCAGGTCGCGGCGGCTGCCGTCTGGTCGGCAGCGCGGTACGGGCTGCGCGGCCACGGCGTGCACCCGGTGAGCGAGCATCGGGTGCCCGCCGTCGAACTCGTACGGGAACTCCTCGAACACGTCTCACCCGCGCTCGAGGAGCTCGGGGATGTCGATGCCGTGCACGGCGCGCTGACCACCCTCCTCCGGCGAGGAACCGGCGCCGAACGGCAGCGCGACGCTGCGCGGGGCGGGCCCGAGGCGGTGATCCGCATGCTCGCCGAGCAGACCCTGCCCGATTCCGCAGCCGAATTCTCGGGCTCCTCCTTCCCGGAATCCTCGAACAGGAGTCGCCGAACAAGCGCCACCCGCGCGGACCGCGGATGAGAAAACCTTTCGCCGGGTACTCCATCGCCAGCACCACCAGGAACTCCCCAGCGCTCTCGGAGGTTCCATGAGCACCACCGTCGGTACCACCCGAGCCGGGGCACCCGCCGGTACACCCGCACTGCCCGAACCGCGCGGGCCGCTGTCCGAGGCCGTCGTGACCGTGCTCGCACACGGCCGGGACCCCGCTTCGGTACCGCAGGCGGAAGCGGAACGGGCCGACCCCTACGGCGACGATCTGGCCCTGGCCATGCACATCTGCTATGAGCTGCACTATCACGGTTTCCGATCCGTCTCGCCGGAATGGGAGTGGGATCCCGACCTGTTGCGTGTGCGGGCCGCACTCGAACGGACCTTCCTGCACGCACTGCGCTGCGACGTCGATGGCGGTACCGATGTCGAAGCCGTCCTCGACGCGTTGCTCACCGAACCGGTACCGGGCACCGGCATCGCACACCACCTCCGCGATACCGCGCCGTGGTGGCAGATGCGGGAGTACTTCGCACATCGGTCGATCTACCACCTCAAGGAGGCCGATCCGCATGCCTGGGTGATTCCCCGCCTGCAAGGCCAGGCGAAAGCCTCCCTCGTCGCGGTCGAATTCGACGAGTTCGGAGGCGGGCGGGGCGAGCACATCCATGCCCGGCTCTTCGCCGACCTGATGGAGGCGGCAGGACTGGATTCCGCCTACCTGCATTATCTCGACGACGTACCCGCGCCGGCGATCGGCATCGTCAACCTCATGTCGATGCTGGGATTGCACCGGGGATTGCGCGGCGCCCTCGTCGGTCACTTCACCGCCGCGGAGATCAGTACCGCACCCAGCGCGCAGCGCATCACCCGTGGTCTGGAACGGCTCGGTGCAGGCCCGGAGTGCACGCTGTTTTTCACCGAACACATCGAAGCCGATGCCGTACACGAGCAGATCATGCGCCGCGACGTCATCGGTGACCTGCTCGACAGGGAGCCGGAGCTGCTCACCGATGTCGTCTTCGGCATCCAGGCGACCGAACTGCTGGAGGGCAAACTGGCCCAGTACCTGTTCGGCGCCTGGCACGAGGAAAGAACATCACTGCGACGGCCGCTGCCCATGGAGTGAGCGTCAACTTTCGTCCCGCCTTTGTGAACGAAAGTTGACGCTCACTCCAACGGCCGACGGGAAAAGCTCAGTGGCGGGCGAGATATTCCTCCAGTGCTTCTCGCCCCACGTCGGAGAGAGGGCGACCTTCGCGATGAGCGAGCTCGCGCACCCGCCGAGCCAATTCCGGGGGCAACCGGAACCGGAGCTGCGGCGAATGCTCACCAGGTGCGGCATCGGCGGACAGCGACGGGCGTCCCGGCCGGACCCGGGTCGGATCGTAGTCAGCGGCTTCTTCGGCATACTGCTCGGTGATGCGGCGACCGTGTGAGTCGTAGACCTCTTCGGAATCGAGATCGATGTCGCCGCCATCGGTGTAGCGAGTCATGATTGTGGCCTCCTCCTGTAGGCGTAGGGCATCACGTGAATGACCAGCAGCATGTCGTCACACTCGATGCCAATCACCTCCAGCTCCACTCCCCGGTCATCGGGGCCGATCCACAACAGCCGCTCGTCGTGCTCGGTGTCGGCAGGGATGATCTGCGGAGTTCCCGCGTTGCCCATTGCCTCGAGAGCATGTGCCTTGCCGATCCGGTGCTTGCGTGCGGAGCGGCTGAATCGAACAGGGAGCACACCTATTTTGTACCACACAACTGTGGTCGGTAGTGAGCACCGAGATTGCGCGGCACTCGCGTCGGCCGGAGCAAGCGGGGTGAACGTCAACTTTCGTCCCGCCTTTGTGAACGAAAGTTGGCGCTCACTCCAACGGAGTGCGCACGCGCTTCCGATGGCTGGTGTCGCAGAACGGATAGCGGCGGCTGCGGCGGCAGGCACACACCGCCACCACGAAGCGGTCCGATTCGACCGCCGTGCCGTCGGCGAGCACCAGTTCCACCGGCCCTTCGATCAGGATCGGCCCGTCCGGTGTCACGGTCACGCGGCGCCTGTCACGTCCCGTCGCCGCAGGCTTCGGGTCCCTCCAGTGGCTCGGGTCGGTCACCGCGGATCACCACCAACTGTTCGTGTCGCTGCCCGGGCTCGATGATGCCGCGGGCTTCCAGCAAGCCGGCCCGGGCACGCAGCACCGGCCCGAACCTTTCCGCCCGCCGAGCCACGACCGAAGCTTTCAGACCCGACCGACGCAGCCGCGTCAGAGTTCGCTCCACCCCGCACAGCGCGGAGTGCACGATCAGCAGTGTTCCCCGCGGCGCGAGCAGTCGAGCACTCCTGACGCACAGCGGATCCAGCACCGCACGGCCGTCACTGCCCGCATCCCAGGATCGAGCGCCACCGCGTTCCGGCGGACGAGGTTGCTCCGAAGGCACGTACGGCGGGTTCGACAGGATCACGTCGAATTGCCGGGTTTCCGAGGGATCCTGCACATCGCCGCGTTCGACCCGGACGGGCAGTCGACGCATCCGGGTGTTCAGGTAGGCGGTCAGCACGGCGCGTCGGGACACGTCGACGGCGGTCACTTCCGCGGCGCCCGACCGCGCCGCTGCGACCGCGAGGACGCCGGTCCCCGTCCCCACGTCGAGCACGTGTGCTCCCCTGGGCAGAGCGGCCTCCCGAATGGCCTCGACGAGAAGTCGGGTGTCCGCCCGAGGCCGGTATACCCCCGGTGCTCTGAGCAACCACACACCATGGGGATATACCTTCCCGACCAGGGGCCAAACATTCGGCTTGAGCATCGAGGCCGGACACACCGAGGGTCGGCACGGAGAACCGGCGGATCCACGGCGATTCCGATCCGGAAACCGAGCCGAGTCGGCAACCGGGCCGAACCGGCAGGCGGGTACGGCCAGGTTTCGGGGCCCGGCGAGTGGGTTAGTCCGCGAGCATGTCAGCCCGCGACCCGCACGACCCGGACAATTCGGAACCGGAAGACCCGCAGCCGGAACGCACTCCCGGCCTGGAACCCGGTGGGTCGGTGCCGCCGGGCGAGACTCCCCCGGCATCGCCCTCGGGAACCGACAGCGTCTCCCATCCGCAACGCGCCGAAGCCCGCCCGATGAAATGGCTGTGGCTGACGGGCATCGTCCTGATCACGCTGCTGGTGGCGCTCTTCTTCGTCATGCTGGCGATCGGCATCATCGCCTGACTCGTTATTGCCCACCCCATCGGCTGAGCAGCCGTCCATCCCCTCGCTCGGCCGAAAGGACGGAAACACCGACCCGAACGACCGCACGCGCTCAGGCCCGGATCGGCGGGTGGCCCACGCCGTGCCAGGAGACTCCGGCCCGGCGCACTACCTCGGGATCGAGCTGGTTGCGCGTGTCGACGACCACCGGCCCGTCCAGGACGGCCGCCAGCCTCGGCCAGTCGAGCGTGCGAAATTCCTGCCAGTCGGTCAGCAGCACCAACCCGGCCGCGCTCTTCGCCGCCTGGTACGCATCGTCCACCAGCGTCACGATCCCCTCCAAGTGGGGATCATCGGCCCGCAGTCCGGGGTCGTAGGCGACCAGTTCCGCGCCGCGCTCGACGAGCAGGCGCGCCACCGCCAGAGCCGGCGAGTCGCGCAGGTCATCGGTCCCCGCCTTGAACGTCAGGCCGAGCACGCCGATCCGGACCCCCGCCAGCGAGTTCGCCCGGCCGTTTCCGCACGCCTCGGCGATCTTGTCCACCATCCGCTCACGTTGGCGGACATTCGACGAGATCGCGGCTCGCAACAGCGCGAAGTCGAACCCGACCGCCTCCGAGATCCGCATCAGTGCGTGGGTGTCCTTCGGCAGACACGAGCCGCCCCACCCCGGGCCGGGCCGCAGGAACGACCGCCCGACCCGCCGGTCATGGCCCATACCCGCGGTGACGTCGGCGATGTTCGCACCCGAGCGCTCGCACAGTTCCGCCAGTGCGTTGACATACGACAACTTCGTCGCCAGGAAACAGTTCGCCGCATACTTGACCATCTCCGCGCTCGCGGCATCGACGAGCACCGTCGGCGCACCCAGCCGCGCGTACAGCGCCGCGACCCGCTCCGCCGCGTCCTGGCCGGCGGAGCCGACCACGATGCGGTCCGGCCGCAGAAAGTCCCGCACCGCCGAGCCCTCGCGCAGGAACTCCGGATTGCTGACCACCGCCACATCCGAGCGCCGTACCAGCTCCGCGATTCGTGCCGACGTACCGACCGGCACCGTCGACTTCATCACCAGCACGCACCCGTGCGGCAGCTGATCGCGGATCTCGCGGGTCACCGACTCCACGGCGGCCAGGTCGGCACCTCCGTCCGCACCCATCGGCGTGGGTACGCACAAAAACACCATCTCCGCCTCGGCGACCACGCTTGCCGAGGCGACCACGAACGTCAGACGCCCGGAATCCAACCCGTCCCGGACCAGCTCCTCCAAACCGGGTTCGAGGATGTCCACGCTCGCCCGGGACAGACGCCGTATCTTTGCGGCATCGACATCGCTGCACACCACGCGATGTCCCAGGGATGCCAGACATGCCCCCGTGGTCAGTCCCACGTATCCGGTCCCCACGACCACGATCCGCCGGGTGAACACGCGCATCACCCCTCTCCTCGGGTCAGCCGCCCTGTCCGGTCGAGCGCGCTGCTGTCCTCACCCGTGCGTGGCCGGACCGCCCGGGTAGCGGCCGAGAGCAGCCGCACTGTGCAGCAACTCCTGTTCCGGTCCGGTCCCTTGCGACAGCAGCTCCAAGCTGTGCCGGA
Source organism: Haloactinomyces albus (assembly GCF_031458135.1). NCBI lineage: Bacteria > Bacillati > Actinomycetota > Actinomycetes > Actinopolysporales > Actinopolysporaceae > Haloactinomyces > Haloactinomyces albus. The sequence goes on from NZ_JAVDXW010000001.1 coordinate 429,184, forward strand.
GTTCCGCCGACAACGGCGCGGGCGTCAGGGCGTAACCACCGATGCGAGCGTCATAGGCCAGTGCTTCGGCCACGCTGGCGATGTCGGCCCCGACTGCCGTGCAGAGCTCCGCGAGTGCATTGATGTAGCACTGTTTGACGGCGAAGTAGCCGTTGACCGCGTGTCGGACGAGATCGGCGCTGTGCACGTCGGTACGCACGATCTCGGCTCGGAGCGACCGGTACAGCGAGGCCACGTGCTCGGTCGCCGCGCAGGCATCGGCGCCGATGACGATGCGGTCGGGTTCGAGGAAGTCCTGCACCATGCTGCCCGCACGCAGAAACAGGGGGTTGCTGACCAGGGACACATCGGGCCGTGTCCACCTGCGGAGACCCTCGGTGGAGTCCCCCGACGAGACCGAGGCGTTGATGAGGACACCGCCCTGCGGCATCGCACGAGCCGGCTGCTCGGATGCCCGGCAGACGGAGCACACGACCATCGTGCCCGATTCCGCCACCGCATCGGTGACCTCACGGACGAAGCGGAGTCTGCCGGTCGACACGCTGTGCCGCACCAGCTCGGACAGCCGGGGTTCTTGCGCGTGCCGATCGGACATCGCCGCCGAGCACAGCACGACCCGGTGTCCGAGCGAGGCAAGCCCTGCTCCCACGGTCAGAGCGGTCGGCCCGTTCCCCACGACGGTGATGGTGCGCTCATGCGTTGTCATCGAGCGCCTCCACTGCCCAAAGTGTCCGGTTCCCCCGCATGTGCGAGTACTCGCTCCGCCGCCTCGAGCACGTCCTCGGCCGAGATCCGGAGCAAGCCCGGATCCGGCCGGTCGGCGAACGTGTCCCCCACCGTGCCCGCCCACAGCGCGGCATGGTGCGGATCCTCGGGAGGACCCCAGTGCCGGGGCGAGACCGGTCCGAACAGGACCACGGAAGGCGTGGTGAGGGCGGTGGCCAGATGGGCGAGTCCGGTATCGGCACAAACCGCCAGGCTCGCTTCCGCAACCAGCGCGGCGAGTCGGCACAAGTCGGTGTGCCCCGCCAGCACCGCCGCTGGGGGCAGTTGCGCGCGGGCGGCGATGCGCTCGGCGAGTGGCCGCTCCTGCCCGGTACCCGTGATCACCACGTCGTGTCCGCGGTCGGCGAGCCCGCGTGCGACGCGGGCGAAACGTTCCTCCGGCCACTGCCGGGCGCGGTGGCTCGCGCCCGGGTGCACGATGGCCGCGCCGGGTCGGTCACTCGCCTGCTCCGGGCGATCCAGCTCCAGGTGACGCCTGTCGGCCTCGATACCGAAGTGATCCAGCAGGCGGCACCACCGCTGCACCTCGTGCTGGTCCTGAATCCACTGCGGACCATCGAGGTCCGGAAATGCCGGATGTGCATGCGTCATGATGCGCCGCGCACCGCAGGATCGCAGGTCCTCGATGCTCTCCGGCCCGCTGCCATGCAGGTTCACCGCGACTTCCGGAACGGGGTCCGGCAGGCGAACTCCCCCCAGCCCCGCCGTCGGCCACAGCGAGTCCACGGCTCGTGTCAACGGCACCAGATCGGCGAGCGGGCCGGGTGCGGCGAGCACGATCCGGCTGTCCGGAAAGGCACGTCGCAGGCCCCGCAAAGCCGGCACGGCGGTCAGCAGGTCACCGAGGCCCAGTGCTCGCAGGACCAGTACGGTGTGCCGCTTCGTCACGGCCACGATGACTCCTCGGAGGAGCACACGACCATCTCGCGCACCTCACAGCCCGGTGGTTGCCGCAGGGCGAACAGGACGGTTTCGGCGACATCCTCCGGGCGGTTGAGTTTCGCATCAGCCGGTGGCTTGTACTGCTCGTCGCGCCCGTCGAAAAACGCCGTGTGCATCCCGCCGGGCACGAGAGTGCTCACCCCGATGCGTCCGGCGGTTTCGGCCGCGAGGGAACGGGAGAATCCCAGCACGCCCGCTTTCGATGCGCAGTAGGCCGTGGCATCCGGGACCGCCTTGAGGCCCAGGGTCGACGAGCACGTGACCACGGTGCCCTCGCTGCTGGTGAGATACGGCAGCGCGGCACGGACCACCGCCACGGTGCCCAGCAGATTCACCTGGATCACGCGTTCCCACTCCTGCGCGGCGACCGTCTCCAGGGCGCCGCAGGAGTCGATTCCCGCGGCGGTGAACACCCCGTCGATGCGGTCCCCGGCCGAGCGGGCCAGTTCCTGCACCGCACTCTCGGTCGCCGCACGATCGGCAAGGTCTGCTTCGACGTGCTCGACCTTGGCCGTGGGCGGGTTGCGATCGATCACCAAGGGGGTACCCCCCTGGTCCAGGACGGCCTGCACGGTCGCGGCTCCGAGCCCCGAGGCGCCACCGGTGATGAGAATGTTTCCCAGGGATTTCATCTGCCTCCTTCCAGAGGTCGTATCGCTTCAGCCCACCGCTCGCAGCGAGGTGAGCAATCTGCTCGTCGAGTACCCGTCTTCGAGCGGGACGATCTCCGTGCACCCGCCGTAGCGGCGGACGACGTCGCTTTCCGGCAAAGCCACGCCGCCGTAGTCACCGCCCTTGACCCACACGTCGGGGCGCAGCTCGTCGAGCAGTGCCGTCGGCGAGCTCTCGTCGAACACGGCCACGGCATCGACCGGTTCGAGAGCCAGCAGCAGGCGCATCCGGTCCTGCTCACACACCACCGGACGCCCCGAGCCCTTGAGGCGCCGTACGGAGTCATCGGAGTTCAGACAGACGACGAGAGCATCTCCCAGGGCGCGAGCACGTTCGAGCAGACGGATGTGCCCGGGATGCAACAGGTCGAAACATCCGCCCGTGGCCACCAGCCTCCCCCGTTCGTGCCGGACGCGTGCGGTGACGTCGAAAGCGGTGGCCCGCCCGAAGCGCGACACGGGCTGTTCCCGTTCCGAGTCCGCCGTCGAAAGCCGGACCGAGAGCTGGTTCGCCCCTCCCCGCGAGACGAACCGGCCTGCCGCCTCCACCGCTGCGGTCACCGCTTCCGCACAACTCGCTCCGCGTGACATCGCCAGTACCGCGGTGGTGGCGAAACTGTCGCCCGCTCCGCAGGTATCCACCTCCACCGACTCCGGACTCACCGGTGGTGCGGTGATGTCCTCCGTTCCGTCGCCGGAGACCAGGACAGCACCGTCGGCGCCCAGTGTCACCGCGACCGCCCCGCACTCCCAGTGCTTCAGCAGCGCCCTCGCCGCGACCGACGGCGTGCCCGATTGCGCCGAGCACACATCGAATCCGGCCGCTTCCGACCTGTTCGGCACCACCAGGTCCGTACGGGACACCGGCTCGGCGCCCTTGGGGTGTGGATCCCACACCAGCGGAGTTCCCCGAGGGAGCTCACCGAGAGCGCGCCGCAGCGAGGCATTGTGCGTGGTCCCCCGGCCATAGTCGGCCACCAGCACGGCACCGGCGTTTCTCAGGGCGGCGAGAGCGTCTTCGTCGAGCGGCTCATCGGGCACGGCTCCCGCACCGGAGTCCAGACGCACCAGGGATTGGCCCGCCGCACGCACCCGCGTCTTGCACACCGTCGTTCCCCGGAAGGGAAGGGGCACCAGGTCCATCCGGTCCTCGATCATTCCGATCAGTGACCGGCCCTGCTCGTCGGTGCCGATCCCGGCAAGCAGGGTGACCTGCGCTCCCTCCTGCGCGGCCAGCAACGCCGCCAACCCCGCACCGCCCGGTCGGCTCCTGCGCCCGAGTACGTCGACCACCGGAACCGGAGCGTCCGGGCACAGCCGTTCGGCCCGGCCATCGACATCGACGTCGAGTAACACGTCCCCGACGACCACCAGTGGCCCGTGCCGACTCGCCGTGCTCCTCACCGAACAGCCTCCTCCTGTGCGGTCCTGTCCGCTGCGGATATTCCGGTGGCTCCGGTCACATCGTCGAATGCGGCGCACAGGGCATGGATCAGTGCCAAGTGGACTTCCTGGACCGTCGCGGTGTTGGGGGCGTCCACGGCGACGGCGTCGACGCACACCGCGGCCAGGGTGTTCGGCGCCGGACCGGTGAAAGCCCACGTCGTCATTCCGATCTCGTGGGCGGTCTTGGCCGCGGCGATGACGTTCTGACTCCGCCCGCTGGTCGACAAGGCGACGAGCACGTCACCCGCACGACCGTGCGCGCGCACACCGCGCGCGAAGACGTCCTGTTCGCCGTAGTCGTTGAGGATCGCGGTGAACGCGGAGGTGTCGGCGTGCAGCGGGATCGCCGCATAGGGTTTGCGGTCCTGCAGGAAGCGGCCGGTGAACTCACCGGTGAGGTGCTGTGCCTCGGCGGCGCTGCCACCATTGCCGCACACGAGCAACCGGCCACCGTTCTCCAGCACCGCAGCCAGGTGCACAGCCCACGCATGCAGTACCGGCGCCGCCATCCGGGCTCTGCCTGCTGCCCGTTCCAACGCTGTGAAGTGTTCTTCGATCACGGCCTGCCTCCCGTCGATGCGGTCACCGGCTGCCTGCCACCGGCAAGGGCTCACTGTGGTCGAGGGCTCGCCGGTAGACCGATTCCGTCTCGCGGACGAGTCGATCCCACCCGTATCGCGCCCGGACGTGCTCGGCTCCGGTACTGCCCAGTTCACAGCGCCAGCGGGGCCGGGCCAGCAGCGCCCGGAGCCTGCTTGCGAGAGCGTGGCTGTCCCGGGGCGGGACCAACAGCCCCGTCTCACCGTCGATCACGGTGTCGAGGTGACCACCCACAGCGGTCACCACCGGGACCACTCCGCATGCCATGGCTTCCAACGGAACCGTGCCGAACGGCTCATACCAGGGAGCGCTAACCACCACGTCGGCCGATCGATACAGCGCAGGCGCATCGGCATGGGTGACCTGGCCGCGGAAATCGACCCGGTCCGCCACCCCGGCACGCTCGGCAACGGAGCGCAGCCGGGCGATCTCCGGGTCGGAGTCCCAGGTCGACCGTTCGGGGCCGCCCGCGATGACCAGTTCCGCGTCGGGCACGCCCGCGAGCGCGGTGATGACGGTATCGACACCCTTGCGCTCGACGAGACGTCCGATGCTGAGAATGCGGGGTCGATCGGTCCGGGCAGTGCTGGGACCTGCGGGAACGAACTTGGTGAGGTCGATTCCACACGGCACCACGGCGGTGCGTTCTTCCGGCACTCCCAGTTCGGTGAGCTCGGAGACCTCGTCCGAGCACGTGGCCACGACGAGGTCGGCGGTGCGGGCCAATTCGGCCTCGATACGTTCGCGCTGAGGCGGGCTCGGGTCCTTGGCCCCCTGGTGTCTGCGTTTGACCCGGCCCAGCGCGTGGAAGGTCTGCAGCACCGGCACGTCGATCCCGGTGAGACCGCGCCGTGCGGCCACACCACTCATCCAGAAGTGTGCGTGCACCACATCCGGCTGCTGCAGTCCCCATCGCACGGACAGGTGATCGCCGAACTCCGCCATGTACGGCAGGAGCTCGTCTTTGGGGATCGGGCGCGGTGGCCCCGCGGGCACGTGCTCGACCGTGACCCCCGGCGCGGCCTGCACGGTAGCCGGGAGCTCCGTGGAGTCCCGCCGGGTATGCACGACCACCTGGTGGCCTCTGCGAGCGAGCCCGTTGGCCAGTTCGGCGACGTGGACGTTCTGCCCACCCGCGTCAACTCCCCCGAGCGCCGCGAGCGGACTCGCGTGTTCGGAGACCATGTCGATTCTCATCGGGACACCTCCTGCAACAGTCCGTCCCACGCGGCGAGGAATCGCTCCAGCGAGTACTTCCTGCGTGCCGCAGCACGAGCGGCCCGTCCCGCCTGCTCGGCACGTTCGGCATCACCCAGGAACTCCCGGATGGCCCGGGTCAGCACATCCAGCCGGGTGGAGACGACGCCTGCCTCGGACGGCACCGCCTCGACCGCTTCGGTCGCGGCGAGGGCGACCACCGGCATGCCGAGATGCATCGCCTCCACCAGGGACAGGCCCAATGACGTCCACCGGAACGGGTGCAGGTAGACCCGCCGGGCGGCCAGTGCGGCATGCATCCGTGGCTGTGGCAGGTCCTCGTGAACCGCGATCCGGTCCCGGCCGATGCCGAACCGTGCGGGCACGCCCTCCACGCGCATTCCGTAGAGGTCCATCGGGGCGGTCGATGCGAATGAGGGCAGCAGGTCGGCGCCCGTGATACGGGCACGGCGCACCGGCTCGTTGATCACCACGCCGACGCGCTCGAGTTCTCCGGTGTAGCGATGCCCCGGATCGACGATGCCGTGCTCGATCACCGTGGTCGGTGCCCGCCCGCAGTCCCAGAACATCTCGTTGAAGTGCGTGACGTGGACGAGGGGGATGTCGCTGCGCTCGGCCAGCGGATGTCGCGTACCCGCCACCTCACCGCGCGGGGTGTCGTGTTCGACGAACACCGCGGGCACGTCGATGCCGGGACGGCGACCGAGCCACTTCTCGGTCAGTTCCACTTCGTGCGGCCGTTGCAGCACGACGACGTCGACGTCCTCGTCGCGCAGCTGATCCGGGGTGACCTCGACGGCATTGCTCGGCCAGGTATACGTCAACGCGCGACCGCGCCCGTCGGCGTCCCGATTCGGTGTCACCGGCACCAGGTACGTGTGGTCACCTCGCACGAAGGCGGTACTCCACGCACCGTGCACGTGCCAGGCCAGAATCCTCATGCCACCGCCTCCATCATCGCCTCGACCGCCTCGACGACGTCGCAGGCACCGACCTCGGACAGGCAGGGATGGCCGGGTACGGGACACACCCTGGCCCGGGTGTCGCGGCACGGCGCGTCCTGATCACCGAGCAGCGTCGTCGCCACGCCGTAGGGCGCCCAGCGCGCAGCCCGCACCACGGGAGCGAACAGCGACACGACCGGGGTCCCCACCGCCGCGGCGAGATGGGCCGGGCCCGTATTCGGTGCCACGACCACACGGGCCCGGTCGAGCACCGCCGCCAGCTCGGCCATTCCGGTACGCCCTCCGAGATCGGTCGCCACGTCACCGGCCACCCGCGCCGTCAGTGCACACTCGCCCGGAGTTCCGGTGACCACGACGCGGTGCCCCTGCGACACCAGCGAGCGCACCGCGGTGGCACACCGATCGGGTGGCCACTCCCGAGCGGGCACGGAAGCGCCGGGGTGCACCACGACATAACCGGGACCCCCGACCTTGTCCGTGACGTCCGGCAGGGGGCGACGGATCGCCAGCCGCCCCGAATCTCCGGGCGGAAGCGCGAAACCCGCCGCCCGAGCCAGTGACAGCGCGCGTTCGGGCTCCGGCGGGTCACCGTCGACCCTGTGTCGCAGATCCAGCAGCGATCCCGGATAGTCCTCGCTGATCGCCCCGATCCAGTCGATGCCTGCCATGCGCAGTAGCAACGCCAGCGGCAACGCGGACTGGTGAAACGACGTGAGCACCAGGGCACGGCTCGGACCCACCGCGCGGATGCGGTCGACGAACTCGAGCATCTCGGCCCGCTCCACGGGAGCGGGTTCCGGATCGATCCACGGCGCGGACCACTCGATGACACTGTCCACACCGGGCAGCAGCTCGGCCGCCGCACGTCCACGGGGGCCTGCCAGCATCACCACCGAATCGGCCTCGGCAGCCACCGCACGCACCGCCGGACCCGCCAGCAACACGTCGCCGACATTGTCCAGTCGGGCCACCAGAACCGTGTCGTTCATCGCGCACCCCCCTCCAGGAGCCGCCCGACCGCGTGCGCGACCGTCCGTGCGACCTCGGCCACCTGCCACGCATCGCGGACCTCCTCGGCCAACGTGCGTGCGGTCGGTACGAGAATCGCTCGAGCGCCCGCCGCGGCAGCGGCCTGCACATCCGCTCCGGTGTCGCCGATGACCGCACAGGAAGCGACGGGCACACCGAGAGCACGGGCAGCCCGCTCGATCAGGTCGGGAGCGGGTTTGCGGCAGGCGCACCCGTCGTCCTCACCGTGCACGCACACCTGCCAGGTGCCGAACGGCCCCAGGTGACGCTCGACCTCGTCGTTGACGGTGCGTACCTGGTCCTCGTCGAGCAGCCCACGGGCCACTCCGGACTGATTGCTGACCACACCGACCGCGATCCCACGCCTGCGCAGGTTGTCCAGTGCTTCGCGCACTCCCGCGATGGGGTGGACACGCTGCGGATCACCGTTGTAGGGCACGTCGTGGATCAGGGTGTCGTCCCGATCGAACAGCACCGCTGCCGGAATCTCGCGCCGTGCACGCCTTCTCCCCAGGCGACTGCGCAGCTCACCACGGGTCCGGTGCCAACACGCCACAGGTGGAATGAGGACACTGGTGACGAGCATCCTGGCGACCTCCGCCGGTGTACGCGGGCCCGGTGCGATACGCCGCCACGCGAATTCGGCGGTCAACGCGCACCACACTGCCGCACCCGCCATCGCCACCGGTCGCCTTGTTGCTCGCCCCGCGCCGAGCGCGGTCACGAGCGCAGCGGTCGTCGCGGCCAGGTGCCTGCCGATTCGACCGGGTCCCTCCCCCACGCGTCGGCGCCAGTTCCTGCCGTACTTGCGCCGCAGCACGGCGTTGTCGGCGTTGCCCGCCTGTGCACGCACGCTGGCAAAGAACCCGTCTGCCCGTACCGGGTGGGCGGTTCGCCGCGACCCGGCCACCAACCGGTAGCCCATCAGGCACACGCGGAGCGCGAGATCGGCATCCTCCCGGTAGGCACGGGGGAATTCCTCGTCGAAGCCGCCCACTCGGGCCAGAACTTCCCGCCGGTAGGCCATGTCCGCGGTGATCCACCAGGCACCGGCCAGTCCCGCGGTGCCGCGTTCGAGATCGGTCGGCGCGCGATCCCGGGGAAGGGGAACGACGATCCTTCCCTGGCATCCGGCGACGTCTTCATCGGCCGTCCCGAGGTCATGCTGCAATGCCCGGGCCCATCCCGGTTCGGGGACGACATCGTCATCGAGAAAGACCACCCACGGCGTCTCGGCCGACTGCCTGCCGACATTGCGTGCACCCGCCGGTCCCCGCCCCCCGGAACGCACGACTCGGGTCGCGACCGTGCCGGTCGGCAGCAGCAAGGCACCGTCCGCCTCGGGGCGATCGTCGACCACGATGATCTCCTCCGGTGCCGGTGCTGCCTCCAGCGCCGCCAGGAGTGCACCGAGACTGGCGCGGCCCGTGGTGGGCACCACGACCGTGTACTGCACCGCGTCCGCGCTCATGCCGTACTCCTCGGCCTGCGAACGACGAAGGGCCCGAGCACGAGAACGTCGATGGGAGAGGCCCCGAAGCATTCGAGCGCATCGACCGGATCGTCGACCATGGGTCTGCCCGCGGTGTTGAAGCTCGTGTTGATCACGGCCGGGATTCCCGTTCTGGCGGCGAATGCGTCGAGCAACCGTGCCGTCAGGGGTTCCTCCGCCCGCTCCACGGTCTGGATCCGAGCGGTGCCGTCCACATGCACGACCGCGGGGATGCGCTCCTGCCACTGCGGGTCCACATCGTGCACGAACAGCATGTACGGGCTGGGCAGTGGTCCTCGGCTGAAGATCTCCGAAGCCCGTTCGGACAACACCATCGGAGCCACGGGCCGAAACTGTTCGCGCCCCTTGACGTCATTGAGGCGTTCGACATTGTCGGCATGTCCGGGATGCGCCAGCAGCGAACGGTGTCCGAGGGCGCGGGGGCCGAACTCGCTGCGTCCCTGAAACCAGCCCACCGTCTCATTGCGCGCGACCGCTTCCGCGGCCTCCTGCGCCACGTCAGCCGGTCTCTCGTAGGGGATGCGCGCGGCGTCGAGCCGCGCGGCGATCTCGGCGTCGTCGAAACCACGTCCGAGATCCGCCCCCGGCATGGGCCGAACCCTCTCCCCGGATTCGGCGGCCAGATGCAGTGCACCGCCCAGGGCCGTGCCCGCATCGCCTGCCGCGGGCTGGACCCATACCTCGTCGAACGGTCCCTCCTCGGCAAGGCGGGTGTTGGCCACGCAGTTCAACGCGATTCCCCCCGCCAGCGTCAGCCGCCGGCGACCGGTCTGGCGATGCAACCATCCCGCCAGTTCGAGCAGCACTTCCTCCAGTCTTGCCTGGACACTGGAGGCCAGTTCGGCGTGCTCGTCGCCGAGCTCCTCTCCGGGAGCTCGGCGCGGCGCCCATCGGGACCAGTCGATCGGCGCGATGTCGAAACCACCCACGTCACTGCGCACCAGCTCGGCGAAATCCGGCAGGAAACGCGGCTTCGCGTAGGAGGCCAGCGCCATCACCTTGTACTCGTCGCTGGAGCGGCGGAAACCGAGATGCTCGGTCAGCTCCTCGTACATCAGTCCGAGGGAGTGCGGCAGCCGCTGGCTTGCCAGCACGTGCAGGCGGCCGTCGCGGTACTCCCCCGCCAGCGCCGACGTGCACTCGCCGCGCCCGTCCGCGGTGAGCACGGCCGAATCGCCGAACGGAGCGGCGAGGCCCGCCGAAGCGGCATGGGCGACGTGATGCGGGACGAACCGCACGTTGTCCGTGGCCAGCCCCGGCAGTGCGGTCGCCAGGAATTGCGGGGCTCGGGTGGCGTATGTGGTGCGCAGTTCCTCCCACCCGGGGTCGAGTCCCGCCAGCTCGTGCTCGACGAGCTGCGGATCGTAGGAGTAGGCGACCGCGTCCAGGTCCGCAGGTCGTATCCCGGCCCGACGCAGACACCAGTGGGCGGCTTGCTCGGGCAGTTCCCATGCCGAGAAGGGCACCGGGCTCTTGCCGTGCTTGCGCCGGGTGAACCGTTCCTCTTCGGCCGCGGCGACCACCTCGCCGTCGACGACGAGAGCGGCGGCCGGATCGTGGAAGATCGCGTTGATACCGAGGATATGCACGAGACGCCTCCCGAGTGGGGCCGATGCTGCCCTTCGACGAAGCAATGGCAGATCACGGGCCGCTCACTTCGTCACGGAACTGCTTCCATACCGCTACCCTGCGAAGCGACTCTCTCAAACACACGGGCCGAACGTGGGTGGAAACCGGGGTTTTCAGGACCCGGCCGTGGGCAGTCGAACACGGTCCGAAGCGGTGTCGGCACCCAGCTGCCCGGCGAACCAGTGGATGGTGCGCAGCAGGCCCTCGCGCAGCCCGATCTCCGGTTGCCAGCCGAGCTGTTCGCCGGCCACGGTGATGTCCGGGCAGCGCCGCTGGGGATCGTCGACGGCTCCGACCGTGGAGTCGATCGGAGAGTCACTGCCCACCAGCTCCCGGATCATCTCCGCGAGTTGCCGTACCGAATGCTCGTGCGGGTTGCCGATGTTGACCGGTCCCTCGGACTCGGAATCGGCGAGTGCCAGCAGTCCGCGCACCGTGTCGGAGACGTAGCACACCGACCGGGTCTGCTCGCCCGAACCGGCCACCGTCAGCGGCTCCGCGCGGAGAGCTTCGCAGACGAACGTGGGCACCATACGGCCGTCATCCGGATGCATCCGGGGGCCGTAGGAGTTGAAGATGCGGGCGATGCCGGTGCGCGTTCCCCGTTCGCGGCGATAGGCGCAGGTCAGCGCTTCGGCATAGCGTTTCGCCTCGTCGTAGACCGCGCGGGGACCGACCGGATTGACATTGCCCCAGTAGCTCTCCCGCTGCGGATGTTCCAGCGGGTCACCGTAGACCTCACTGGTGGAGGCGAGGACGAAGCGGGCGCCCTTGTCGGCGGCCAGCTCCAGCGCATGCAGGCACCCCTGGCCGCCGACCAGCATCGTCTCGATCGGGAGTCGCTGGTAGTCCTTCGGGGAGGCCGGTGAAGCCAGATGCAGCACGAGATCCACCTCGCCCGCTACCGACAACGGTCGAGTGACATCGCATTCCACCAGCCGAAACAGGGGATTCCTGGCACACTCTTCGACATTGCGGCGGCTGCCGGTGATGAGGTTGTCCAAGCAGACGACCTCGGTTCCCCGGGACAGGAGCTGCTCGCAGAGATGCGAACCCAGAAAGCCGGCCCCTCCTGTCACGACGGCACGCTGAAAACCGGTGTGCACTCTCGGATTCCTCTCGCCGATGAGAATTACCGCGCCCGGTTACCCATGCGGGTCGAACGCCAACCACAGGCGTCGAAGAATCAGGAACCGGGTACCCCGAAACGGACCCCAGGACAGGAGGTGAGCGGTGCGGGTGCTGATCACCGGCTGGCCGAGTTTCCTCCACGGCGAGGCGACGGCGGGCGATGTCGCTGCGATGGAACGGGTCACCGCCGAGGTGGCCGCAGCGGGCATACCGTGCGAGAGCGCATGGAGTCCGGGTTTCGCGCCGGACGCGCTGAGTCTGGACGAGGCGTCCTGTACGGACTACACCGATGTGGTCTTCGTCTGCGGTCCCGCGCACGGTCGGCAAGTACGAGAACTCCATCGGTGCTACGCACGGTGTCGGCGCCTGGCGATCGGTGTTTCGATCGTGGATCACCACGATCCCGCCGTCACCGGCTTTCACGCCGTGCTCGCACGGGACGGCCCGGGCACGGAACCCACTCGGGATATCGCCCTCGGCAGGGGAGCACCCCGTGCGCCGGTGGCCGGGGTGGTGCTGGCTCCCGGACAGCCGGAGTATTCGGGGAGACGCCTGCACGACAGCGTGCACGAGTGCCTCGGTAGCTGGCTCGCACGGCTGGACTGCGCCCCACTTCCGCTGGATACCCGGCTGGACAGCCGGGACTGGCGGCTGTGCTCCACTCCCGAGCAGTTCACCTCCCTGATCGCACGGGCCGATGTGGTGGTGACCTCCCGGCTGCACGGGCTGGTTTTCGCTCTGCAGCAGGGGGTTCCCGCCCTCGCGGTCGACCCGGTCTCCGAAGGGGGCAAGGTCACCGCTCAGGCGGCGGCATGGGACTGGCCCGCAGTCGTTTCGGCCGAGAACCTGGTCAACGGCGAGGAAAGCACCTCGGCCCTGCTGGATCGATGGTGGTCCTGGTGTCTTTCCCCCGAAGCCCGTGCCCTCGCAGGCAGGAGAGCCGAAACCGGGGCGGATCCCAGTGCGACCTCGTTGTCGAAACTGGTGGAGCTACTGCGTCGCGCGCCGATTACCTCCCCCTGAAGCGGGTATCTCCGAAGAGAGCCGAGGCTGTGGGCAGACACGAGCGAACCATGCCGAGGAGCAGGATGCGGAAGCCATGCCCGGAACGAAAAACGCGATTCCGGAGACGGAACGCACCGGCCGACGACGACATCGCGAGCCTGCTGCACACCCTGGCGGACGCCCTGCTCACCGACGACGGATCCGAAAGGACCGTGCACGAGGCGCTCGTGTTCCTCGTCTCCTCCTTGGCGGACGCCGACATGGCCAGTGTGACCACGGTGGAGACCGATGGGCGTGCGGAACCGACCGCCTACACCGACGAACGAGCGCACGCGATCGACCTCGCGCAATACCGGACCCAGGGCGGCCCCTGGGTGGAGGTGCTCCGCGCGGGCACCGTGGCGCAGGCCGTGCTCACCGAAGTACGCACCCACTGGCCGGAGTTCGTCCGCTGTGCCCGCGAAGCGCAGGTTCGCAGTTTCCTCTCGGCACCGCTGGTCCACCGAGAACGTGTTCGGGCAACGCTCAACCTGTACTCGTACTCGCGGATGCTGGGGGATTTCGACGCCGAGCGTATCCGGCCGTTCATCGCGGTACCGCGGGCTCGGGGACACCCCTGTGGAGGAGCACCGCGCGGCCAACGCCGAAGAACCGATCAGGAGGAACGATGAGCCACGGGGCGCAGCAGCAACAGCAGCACGCCCCCGCCCAATCCGCGATGCGGGAATCGGCGGCACGCACCACCGTCGTGATCGCCACCCGCAACCGGGTGGCGCAGCTGGTGACCACACTGCGACAGCACCGGAAGTGCACGCCGGATTCGCCGATCATCGTGGTGGACAATGCCTCCACCGACGGCACCGCCCACACCGTCCGGCACGAGTTTCCCCACGTGCGGCTGCTTCGTACGCCACGCAACATGGGCGCTGCGGCGAGAAACCTCGGCGTGTTGTGCGCACGGACTCCGTATATCGCGTTCAGCGACGACGATTCATGGTGGGAAGCGGACTCACTGCAGCGCACCGAGCAAGCACTGGATGCCCACCCCCGACTCGGTTTGATCGCCGCGCGCACCCTGGTCGGTCCCGACAACAGGCCGGACCCGATCACGGAGGCAATGGCCCACAGTCCGTTGCACAGTGACCGTGCCCTCCCCGGGCCACCGATATTGGGTTTTCTGGCGTGTGCGGCCGCCGTCAGACGTGCTGCGTTCCTCGAGGTCGGCGGCTTCAGCTCGCTGCTGTTTTTCGTCGCGGAGGAAAGACTGCTGTCCTATGACCTGGCTGCCGCCGGCTGGTCCCTGGCCTATCTGGACACCGTGGTCACCCACCATCACCCCGCCGCGGATCGCCCCGACAACCAACAACGCCACAGCACCGAACGGCGCAACCGCGCCCTGATCGCTTGGATGCGGCGACCGCGGCGCGAGGCCATCGCCGCGACGCGAGCACTGCTTCGCGAATCCCCGAACAGCACCACGGCACTCACGGCACTCGGGGGACTCCTGCGGCGCCTGCCCCGAGCGCTCGCACAGCGCCACACATTGCCTGCCGAGGTCGAGCAGCAGATCGCTGCACTGCGCACAGCTCGCCCGGAGTGATCCACGAACGAATCCGGCCCCACCACCCACTGTGTACATTCGAGCTCCGCGAGTTTGGCCGGAGCATCGCGGGGGAAGGCAGGAATCAGGAACATCCTGGCACGACCCCGTACACGTCACTGTCACCGGTGCTCGGGCAGCACTTCCCGAGCTTTCAAAGGGGATGACCACAGATGAGACATCCTTTGCTGCACGGCATGGCAGCCGGAGCCGCCGGAACGACCGCGCTCAACACCGCGACCTACCTCGACATGGCGCTGCGTGGCCGTCCGGCAAGCACAACACCGGAACAGACGGTCCGGCGAGTGGAGGATCTCGTCGGCGCATCCCTGGCCGCTTCCGGAGCGGACACGGAACCAGCGGGCAATCGGCGGTCCGGGCTGGGAGCACTCCTCGGCGTCACCACCGGTATCGGGGCGGGCATGTTCTACGGGTCCGTGCGTGCGCGGTGCCCGAAAGCACCGCTGACACTGATGTCCTTGCTGGCCGGTGCCGCCGCGAACGTCGGCAGCGTCGCCCCGATGAGCGCACTCGGGGTGAGCGATCCTCGGCAATGGCCGGCGAGTTCCTGGGTGATGGATCTTCTGCCGCACCTCGCCTACGGATTGGCCACGGCTGCCGTCTACGACCGACTCGCCCCTCGATAACAAGGGAGTACACGTGTTCTACCACACCAAGCGCCTGCAGTTCGAGGCCAAGCCCGAGCAACCGGATCCCGTTTACGCGCACAAGCTGCAGGAGCTCATCGGCGGCGCGTGGGGTGAGATGACGGTGACCATGCGGTACCTGTTCCAAGGCTGGAACTGCCGCATGGAAGGCAAGTACAAAGACATGCTCATGGACATCGCCACCGAGGAGATGGGCCATGTCGAAATGCTCGCGACCATGGTCGCACGGCTACTCGAAGGTGCTCCCTCGGACAAGACCACCGCAGCGGCGGAGAACGACCCGGTCATGGGCGCGATCATCGGCGGGATGGATCCGCAGCAGGCGATCGTCGGTGGAGGTGGAGCCACACCCAGCGACTCCAACGGTTACCCGTGGAACGGCCGGTACGTCATCGCCAGCGGCAATCTGCTCGCGGATTTCCGCTCCAATGTCACCGCCGAATCGCAGGGACGGCTGCAAACCGCGCGTCTGTACCACATGACCGATGACCCGGGTGTGAAGAACATGCTCAAGTTCAACCTCGCCCGCGACACCATGCACCAGAACCAGTGGCTGGCCGCCATCGAAGAGCTCAAGGCCGACGGAGTCGAGGATACCGTGGTGCCCAACGAGCTGTTCGACGAGGAATACCGCGAGCACGCAAGCACCCTGTGGCATCTCTCCGACGGGGACTCCTCGCAGGAAGGGCGCTGGGCAAGCGGCACCGCGCCCGACGGTGACCACGAATTCAGCTTCGTGTCCAACCCCGAGCCGCTGGGCGGCCCCGCCAGTGCTCCGAAGCCACCCGAACATCTCTACGGGACGACCTGGAGCGAGGAGACCATGCTCCGCAAGGCCAAGAACACCGTCAAGGACAAGCTCACCTGAACGGTGGCGGATGATGCCGCGGCCGGCCGGGTTCGTGCCGCCGCACGGTGAGGCGTTCGAGCACACTCGGCCGGGCGTCCGACGGGGCCAGGACCAGATCTCCGCGCCGCACGTTTTCCGCTCCTCGGGCGGGGAAGGACGCGGCACGCAGCAGCCGGTGCAGCCGCCTGCCGCAGCGAGCGTAGAAGCGCAGCTGCGTTCGACGGCCGAACAGCAACCAGCCGACCCGCATGATCGGACCCAGTGTCGGTGACGCTTGTGAACAGCCGTTGATCACGAACTCCACGACTCCGGTTTCGGGATGCTTGACGACCTCGTAGGTCATCTTTCCGCGTTCGAGATGTCCTTCCAGCGTTTCGTAGGACCAACCCCACACCCGGTCGCCGTTCGGCCGTGTCTCATCGATGACCTCGGTCACGCGCACACCCATGAAAAACCGCAGGCCGTAGAACCGGCCCTCGAGCAGCATGTCCCGCCCGAGCAACGCGGCACGCCTGCGGTAGACGGCACGGATGCGCTGCGGAACCGAGAACTCGTAGTCCCGGACCAGCGCGCAGGCGGTTTCCCACGCTCCTCCGGACTCGGGCGGTCCCGTCGCCTCCCGGGCCACCGCACGCCGGTGGGTGTCGAAGCTCCACTCCGGCGCACGGACCTCTCCGTGATCATAGTTGACGCCGCGCTCGGCGAGTGCGCGGAGTGCTGCGGCATGGTCGAGAGTGTCGAGCAGTCGGCTTCGCATGCGTGCTTACTCGAGTTCGCTCAGCGAGTCCCCGATCACCCACAAGGTCGGCGGCCACAATCCGACGAACAGCGCACGGCGTTCCGCGTTGCCCCGCTCCTCCTGATCCACGGTTTTGGCTCGGATCCACAGCCCCACACACAGTGCGACGGCCCCGAGCGACATCAGGTGCACGTGAGTACTGCGCACACCCAGGCTGTGCAGTATTTCGCGCATGCTCGTCACCTTCCATGCGTGTCGTGCCATGCGTGTCGTGGCAGCGGGCGGGGAATACCTCCAGCATGCCCTCATTGGTCCGAACTCGCCCGGGGAATGCCGCAGTTCCGCATCGGCTCGCCAATACCAGCCGCGCGGCCATCGTGCTGTACTGGCCGCTGGGAATGGCCCTCGTGTCCTGGAGATACCTGTGGCAGACCACGCCACTGCACCGGACCGAGGAATCCGGTGACTCCGGCGATCTGCCACCTGAGCCGCCCGCGGAACTGGTCGACGAGCGCAGCCAGCTTGCCGAGTCCGGCAGCGGCCCGCTGTTCCACCGCCGGTTCATCGTGGACATCCACGGCGGCCACGTCGACCCACCTCGGTTGCTGAACACGCTGACGGCCGACCTGAACCAGGCGGTTCCTTCGGAGGTCACCGCGGTGCACGACCTGGGCCGCACCCGGCCCGGGCTGCAGCCCGGTGACGAGTTCGTCGTGCGCATGCCGGGACCGTGGGACGGCCCGGTCCGGGTGATCCACCGCGATGACACCGCACTGCGGTTGATGACCCTGGCCGGGCATCTCGAAGCCGGCCAGATCGAGTTCCGGGCCGAACGAACCGGCGCCTGTCTGCGGTTCGTGATCGAAGCGTGGGCACGCCCGAGCAACTCGCTGGTCCGGCTGCTGTACGCACGACTACGCCTGGCCAAGGAAATACAGTGCAACATGTGGGTGCGCTTCTGCCGCAGCACCGCTTCCCTCGCAGGCGGTCGCGCTCGCGGCGGCATCACCATCCACACCAGGAAGGTGCCACACACTCCCGAGGGCGTCTGACGCCTCTGCGGCAGTTTTGCCGGAAACTGCCGCAGCGCCGCTCAGGCTGCCCTGCCGGGCTGCAGCAGAACCTTGGAGTACCCCGGCTCCCGGTTGTCGAACTTGGCATAGGCATCGGGCGCGTCGCTGAGCGGCAACTGCTTGGAAACCACGAAACTCGGGGCAGCGCGACCGGCGATGATCAAGTCCCGAAGTCGGTGGGCGTAGGCCTTCGCGTCGGCCTGCCCGGTACCCATGCGCAGGCCTCGCTCGAAGAACTTCCCGATGTCGACCAGCAACATCCCTTGAGCGGCGTTCTCGTTCGGGGCTCCCGGATCGGACGGAAGGTACAGGCCGACGGTGCCGATGGAGCCGGTGGGCCGGACGGTGTGAACCAGCTGGTTGAGCACGATGGCAGGCTGCTCCGCACCTTCGGCGGCGGTGGCCTGGTAACCGACAGCATCCACGCCGCGGTCCACGCCGTCCTCGGACAGCGCGTCCTTGATCTGTTCCACCGGGTCACCCGCGGTGAAGTCGATGGGCTCGGCCCCGATCCGCTCGGCCAGTCGCAGGCGGTCGCCGACCTTGTCGACCACGAACACCCGGGAAGCCCCCTTGAGCAACGCGGAATAGGCGGCCATCAGTCCGACCGGGCCCCCGCCGTACACGGCAACCGTTTCTCCGGGCCGCACACCGGCAAGCTCGGTGGCGTGGTAACCGGTCGGGAAGATATCGGCCAGCAGCGCGAAGTCCTCCTCGTGCTCGGTCCCGCCCGGCAACTGCACACAGTTGAAGTCGGCGAACGGTACCCGCAGGTATTCAGCCTGGCCACCGCGGTAGGGCCCCATCGACACGTAGCCGTATGCGCCACCGGCGAAACCGGGGTTCACCGTCAGGCAGAAGGCCGTCTTCCCGGCCCGGCAGTTCCTGCAGTAGCCACAGGCGACGTTGAACGGCAGCACGACCCGGTCACCGCGCCGGGTACTCGTCACGCCGGAACCGATCTCCTCGACGATGCCCATGTTCTCGTGGCCGAACACGAGACCGGACTCGGCATCCGTGCGACCCTCGTACATGTGCAGGTCGGAGCCGCAGATCGCGGTGGTGGTGATCCGCACCAGGGCATCGGTGGGGGCCTCGATGCGAGGATCGTCCACCTCCTCCACCGCAACGTCGTAGGGCCCGCGATAGACGAGAGCACGCATGTCGAAGCCTCCTGGGACCGATCGCTGGTTTCTTGCCGTCCGTACCGATACCCATTTCCCCGTCGCGCAAACCGACCTCACTCGAACAGGAGAAGCGGCCGGACGCGCCCCGCGACATCGGGGACGGCTCAACAGCGCTACCGTCTGCGGACAGCAGACACAAGGAGACGGTCGGCAGCCATGACAGCGGAGGCCCAGCGGGGGGATGCCCATCGGGGCGAGTCTCGCGGCACGAGCAGCAAGATGCCCGCAGTGCGCCATGCGGTCGGCGTACTGCGTCGCCTCGCGGCCAGTCCCGACCCGCTTCCGGCCGCGGCACTGGCCCGCTCCCTGGAGGTGCCGCGCAGCACCATGTACCACCTGCTGTCCGTGCTGGTGGACGAAGGACTGGTGGTACACCTTCCCGAACAACATCGCTACGGACTGGGCCTGGGCGTGTTCGAACTGGGATCGGCCTACTTGCGCCACGACCCTCTGGAACATCTGGCCCGCCCCCTGTTGGCACGCCTCGTCCAGGACGTGGGCGACACCGCCCACCTGGCCATCCTGCACGGCGCGGAGCTGCTCTACCTGCTGAAGGTCCAGCCCGAACATCCCACCACACTGGTCACCGATGTCGGAGTGCGCATGCCCGCCCACCTGACCGCATCCGGGCGGGCACTGCTGGCACACCTGCCCGCCGAACAGGTGCGTGCCCTGTTCCCCTCGCAGGAGTCCTTTCTGGACCGTACCGGCTCCGGCCCCCGTAATCTGCCCGAACTGCGCTCGATGCTGGCCACCGAGCGGCGGCGGGGCTGGTCGGAGGAAGACGGCCTCATCACCCCCGAGGTGGCCAGCGTGGCGGCACCCTCGTTCGACCACAACGGTCACCCGGTGGCCTCCGTGGCGGTACCGTTCCGTCGCCAGGCACGAGCTCCGGAGTCCTGGCCGCAACTGGCACGGCACGTGCTGCGAGCCGCCGATGCGCTGACTCACCGACTGGGCGGAACACCGCCGCAGCGCACGGCATCATCCACTGTCGACACCGAATCCTGAAGCTCCTCCGGAGAAATCGTGCTCGCGTGCGGGCTGCTCAGCCGTCGTGGTCACGCAGCGCGGCAATCGCTTCCGCGAGCAGCGGCCCGATCTCGCCCAGTCGCTCGTGCACCCCGTCGCGTGCCACCACATGACCGCTCACCACCGCGGTGGACACATCGGCTGCGGTCGCCACCAGCGGCACCTGCTTCGGTAGGCATCCCGCGGTGTTGGGTGTATCGGTGCGCACCGCCACCAGGTCGGCCGGGGCACCGACTTCGATCCGCCCGGCCCGTGGCCAGCCGAGGGAGGCATGGCCGCGCTCACCGAGCGAAGCCACGAGCTCGGCGGGGGAGAACCGTCCGCGCTGCCCGGTGCGTAGTCGCTCACCGGCCTCCAAACCACGCGCTTCCAGCAACGGATCGACGACCGCGTGCTGATCGCTGCCCAAGCAGATCGACGAGCCGGCATCGGCCAACTCGCGAGCGGGGCCGATGCCATCGGCCAGATCCGCCTCGGTGGTTGGGCAGAAGCAGGTCGCCGCACGCGAGGAGCCGAGCAGCGTGATGTCCTCCGGGGTCAGATGGGTGGCATGCACGGCGGTGGTCCGCGGCGTCAACGCCCCGACCTCGTGCAGGATCTCGGCCGGAGTCCGCCCATACGCCTGCACACACGCCTCGTTCTCGGCGGGCTGCTCGGACAGGTGTACGTGCAGCGGGCGCTCCGGACCGGCCCCGGCTACCACGGCGGGCAGCTGCGCGCGGGGAACCGCCCGCACCGAGTGCACCGCAGCGCCGATCCGAGTATCGTCGTCGTCTTTCAAGCCGTCCAGACGCTGCGCCCATCCTTCGGCGCTGCCGTCGCCGAAGCGTAACTGCGGTCGGTTCAGCGGTTGCCCGATTCCGCCGGTCAGATAGCACGTGTCCAGCACGGTGAGCCGGACACCGGCCTGCCGGGCGGCCTCCCGCAAGGCCTCCCCCATGATGTTGGGATCGGCATAGTGGCCGCCTCCCGGGGCATGGTGCACGTAGTGGAACTCGCCCACGCAGGACACTCCGGTCACTGCCATCTCGGCGTAGACCGCGCGGGCCAACGCCAGGTAGTTGTCCGGGTCCAGCCGCTCGGCCAGGGCATACATCTCGGTACGCCAGGTCCAGAAGGTGCCGCCCCCGTCATGGGTGCGACCGCGCAGAGCACGATGAAAGGCATGCGAGTGCACATTGGCGATGCCGGGCAACACCACGCCCGGCAGCCGCTCGACACCCGCCGGAGCCAGCACTCCCGTGCGCAACTCGGTGATGTTGCCGTCGGTATCCACACCGACGAGTACGGATTCGGTCATTCCGGTGGGTAACCAGGCCCGCTCGCACCAGAACCGCTCCATCGTCACCCGCCTTCGGAGTTCGGCACGTCCATCACCTGCCCATCCCAACCCATCCGGCGGTACCGGCGCTGCCTCGATACGCATGAAGCGTCTGAAATGACAGATACGGAGCAGTGGGTGTTCACCGCACCGCCCACCGGCCGGTGAATTCCGGATCGGTCTTGGCCCGAAACGCTTCGAGCGCTGTGGCCGTGTCCTCGGTCGCGAAGTTGACCGCCTGCGCGCGGGCCTCGCCTGCCAACGCCTGCCGAAACGTCTGGTCCATTCCTTCATGGAGCAACGCCTTCGACTGAGCCAACGCCACCGGCGGTCCCTCCGCCAGCCGCTGCGCCAGCTCGGCCACGAAACCGTCGATCTCCTCGAGATTTTTCACCCAGGTCACCAGCCCCAGCGAGCGAGCTTCCTCGGCCCCGATGAAGTCACCCAGCAAGGCCAGCCGCTTGGCCTGCTGCAGCCCGACGATGCGCGGCAGTAGCCACGAACCACCGAAATCCGGCGAAAGTCCTCTGCGCGCGAAAATCTGGGAAAACCGAGCCTCCGGAGAAGCCACCACCACGTCGCAGCCCAGCGCGAGATTCCACCCGGCACCGACCGCCACTCCCGAGACCTTCGCAATGACCGGCTTACGCAACTCGTGCAGAGCCATGGCAATGTCGTTGATCCGGTGCATCCGGTTCAGCGGATGCTGTTCGTCGCGCTCTCCACCGAGATCGGCACCCGCGGAGAAATCCCCACCCGCCCCCGTGATCACCACGGTTCGCACGTCGTCGTTGTCCCGAGCAACGCACAATGCCTCGTGCAAGGAGATCCACATCCGTGAATCGATCGCATTCTTACGATGCGGCCGGTTCAGCGTCACCGTCAGAATCGAGCCACCACGATCCAGCAGTACCGACTCTTCCACCGGGCCGTGGTCCGGCTGCAGTGTCATGGTTCCATTCCCTCCATCCGGCACCGGCCGGCCGCCGATGTCACTCAGGACTTGCTCGCGGTTGCCGTGTAGCGCGCCTTGAGCTTGCCCTTGACCAGTTTCCCCGTCGGAGTACGCGGCAACTCCTCGACGAAGTCGACACTGCGCGGCGCCTTGTAGTGCGCGATCCGCTCCCGCACGGATTCGAGCAGCCTTCGTTCCAATTCCGGGCCGGGCTGCTCACCGGGCGCGGGCTGCACGACGGCCTTGACCGACTCTCCCATCTCCGCATCCGGAACACCGATCACGGCGACATCCACAATGGAGGGATGCAGGGCGAGTGCGTCCTCGACCTCCTGGGGGTAGATGTTCACTCCGCCGGAAATGATCATGAAGGCCTTGCGGTCGGTGAGGAAGAGGTCACCGTCGTCATCGAGGTAACCGACGTCGCCCACGGTGGCACAGTGCGGGCGCTGGGGATGCATCGCGGTTTTCGTCTTCTCCGGGGCACCCAGGTACTCGAATTCCAAATCCGCACGTTCGAAGTAGACCGTGCCGACCTGTCCGGCAGGCAACTCGCGGCCTTCGTCGTCGCAGATCCGCAGTGTCCCCAAGGCGGCCCGTCCCACCGAACCCGGCTTGTCCAGCCACTGCCGGGAATCGATGAACGTCATGCCGAGGTTCTCGGTCGAGGCGTAGTACTCGTACAGAATCGGACCCCACCAGTCGATCATCGCGCGCTTGACGTCCACGGGACACGGGGCAGCGGCATGCACGGCGACACGGTGACCGGACAGGTCGTAGCGAGCACGCACCTGCTCCGGCAGCTTGAGCATCCGGACGAACATCGTGGGCACCCACTGGCTGTGCGTGACCCGGTAGCGCTCGATGGCTCGCAGCGCGCCTTCGGGGTCGAAGCGCTCCATCATCACGACCGTGCCACCCAGCGCGTGGGTCGACGCACCGTACCGTAACGGTGCGGCATGATAGACCGGTGCAGGAGACAGATACACGGTCTCCGGCCCGAAACCGTACATCGCCTCGAGTACCTGAACGAGCCGATCACCGGGTTCGTCGACCTGGCGATCCGGAAGCGCGGGCTTGATCCCCTTGGGACGTCCCGTGGTGCCCGAGGAGTACAGCAAATCGCTGCCCCGCGGTTGGTCCACGGATGACTCGGCCGAGGCATCCGCCAAGGCCGACTCGTAGACCTCGTAGCCCTCGACCGGCCCGCCATACGCCAGCCGCGTGCGCACTCCGGGGATCTCGGTACGCAACTCCTGCGCCATACCGGACAGAGCCGCCGAGACCACCAGAACCGCGGCGCCGGAATCGTTGACGATGTAGGCGATCTCGGCAGGAGTGAGGTGATTGTTCACCGCAGTGAGGTACATGCCCGAGCGCACTGCCGCCCAGTACACCTCGTAGGCGTGAATCGAGTTGTCGGTCAGCAGCGCGACCACGTCACCGCTGCCCAGACCGGCCTCGCGCAGCACGTTGGCCAGTCGGACGGAGCGGTCCTCGAGTTCACCATAGGTCAGGCGCGCTCCGGACTCCGCCATGATCACAGCGTCGCGGTGGGGGTCGATCGCAGCGTGGGCACCTGGATACATGCGGGCCTCCTCGAACCTGCTCGACGGTTTCGTAGCCTCGCACCACGCACACAAAACGGTCAACGCCGACTGCTCACCTCGCCGCGAAAAAACACCACGCGGGTACGCTGGTCGGGTGGTCCGGTCCGAAACGATTTCGCCGCGCAGCCGCCGGGAGCGCACTGCCGACAGCCGTGCTCTGATCCTCGACGCGGCTGTGGACTGCCTGATCGAACACGGCTACGCGGGTACCTCCACTGTGGTCATTCAGGCCAAGGCGGGGATTTCGCGCGGGCGCTTGCTGCACCACTTCCCGTCCCGGGACGAACTCCTGGTCGCCGCAGCACAGCACCTGGCGGGCACCCGGCTCGCGCAACTCGAGGAACGGGTGACACGGCTGCTGGCCAACGAGCCCGAAGGACGCCGGCGCGTCGACCGGTGCATCGAACTGCTCTGGGCGACGTTCCAGGAACCCCATTTCTGGGCGGCCATGGAACTGTGGAATGCCGCCCGGACGAATCCCGCGCTGAGTGCCGTGCTGCGCCCGGAAGAGCGGGAACTGCGTACCGCGATCCGTTCGGTGACCGACCGAATCTGGGGTCCGGTGGTGACGGCACATCCGCGCTACCACGAGCTGCGCGAACTCCTGTTCACCAGCATGCGCGGAGCCGCCATGCCGTACGCCTTCGAGGACCGGCCCGCCGCCACCGACCCGCACCTGGAGCTCTGGAAAACCACGGCCCATCGACTGCTCTTCGACGAGTGACATTCGACTGCCTCGACGAATGACGTCCGAGCGAAATCAGCACAGCCGATCTTGACCGGACGCGCCATCGCCCTCAGTATGAGGTGAGTCACATTCACCCTTTGATGCGTTCGCGCCACCTCACCCGTCGAGGAAGCCCATGCACTCCACCGAGCACGCCATGACCGGGTCCGGGATGACCACGAGCGACCAACTCGGCCGACACGCGCGCAAGATTCCCGAAGAGGTGGCGCTGCGCTTCGAAGGCAGCAGTCGCACCTACCGGGAACTCGACGAACGGGTCACGCGGCTGGCCAACGCGCTGCGGCAGCGCGGTGTCGAACCCGGGCTGCGCGTTGCCGTCATGGGCCTCAACAGCATGGAAGTCGTGGAAGCCTACCTCGCCTCCGCACGACTCGGAGCGATCTGCGTCCCGGTCAATTTCCGGTTCGTCGCCGACGAGGTCGCCTACGTGCTTTCCGACAGCGGCGCGACAGCCGCCGTGGTCGGCGCTCCGATGGTCGGGACCATGGCCAAAGCCCGCAGCCAGGCCCCCTCCGTGAGCACCTGCCTCGTCGTCGACGACGACCCGCACGATGCGGGGCAGGAAGCGGAGAGGTACGAGGACGTGCTGCGCAACGCTTCGGCCGAGCGCATCGAGCGCGCTGTCGACGAGCGTGCGCCCGCGTTCATCATGTACACCTCCGGCACCACCGGAAGACCCAAGGGTGCCGTGCTGACCCATCACAACCTGCTGATGCATGCCTTCAGCTCGATGGCACACCTCGGTGCACCCGGTGACGACCGAGTATGGCTCGCGGCGGCGCCGCTGTTCCACATCGCCGGCCTGTCGGGGTTGCTTCCCACGCTGCTGGTCGGCGGCCGCACGGTGATCATGCCCTCCGGCCGGTTCGACCCGACCGAAACCGTCGACCTCCTCGAACGCGAACGCGTCTCCTCGGTCTTCCTCGTTCCTGCGCAGTGGCAGGCGATCTGCAACGTCGCCGACATCGCCGAGCGCGACCTCTCGGCGCTGCGTCGGATCTCCTGGGGCGCCGCCCCGGCGCCGACAGCGCTGCTGCGCACCATGATCGACACCTTTCCGCGGGCAGAGGTGATCACCTCGTTCGGGCAGACCGAGTGCAGCCCGGTGACGACCACATTGCGCGGCGAGGACGCGCTCCGCAAGATCGGGTCCATCGGCACTCCCATGCTCAACGTCGAGGTGCGGGTGGTCGATGACGACATGAACGACGTACCCCGGGGCGAGGTCGGCGAAATCGTCTACCGCGGCCCCACGGTGATGCGGGAGTACTGGAACAAACCTCGGGAGACCGCCGAGGTCTTCCGGGGCGGCTGGTTCCACTCCGGCGACCTGGTACGCGAGGACGCCGACGGCTACCTCTACGTCGTCGACCGCAAGAAGGACATGATCATCTCGGGCGGGGAGAACATCTACTGCGCCGAGGTGGAGGATGTGCTCGCCGGACATCCCAAGGTCGGCGAGGTGGCTCTGATCGGCGTGCCGAACCACAGATGGGGAGAGACCCCGCTGGCGGTCATCGCCCCGCGGGAGTCCTCCGACCCTCCCACCGCAGCCGACATCGATGTCTGGTGCAGGCAGCACCTGGCCGGCTACAAGCGCCCGCGCGAGGTGGCGATCGTCTCCGAACTACCGCGCAATCCCAGCGGGAAGGTCCTCAAGACCGAGCTTCGCTCCCAACAGTCGGCCGGAAAGCTGGTGGCCGAGCAGACGAGCTGAGAGAAAGGCCGCGTCAGTCGCGCGCCATGCCCCGTGCTTCGGTCCACTGCGACGACTCTCCGAACAGGCGCCGGAGCTGTTCGTCACTGGGCACCAAGAACGTTCCTTCGGCTTCGACCAGCACGGTCTTCGGGTCCTCGGCGGTGGCGATGGTGGCCACCGGGCTGGACCGCCGGGCACTGGTCTCGGTCTGCTGGTGCCATCCGGCGATGCGCAACGGTGTCCGCAACGGCACCGGTCGCCGGTACCGCACCGACAGGTCCACCGTCATGCCCGGGCGGCCGCGAGTGCTGTGCGCATAGCCCAGGATCTGGTCGAGCAGCAGCGCACTGACGCCTCCGTGGGCATAACTGTGCGGGCCTTCGTGGATCAGCCCGAGTGTGCAGGTCCCGATCGCGACACCGTCGACGAGCTCGACACTCATCGGCGCGGCGAACGGGTTACCGGGCCCCATGGCCGGGTTGTACATCCGCCGACCCTCGCGCAAGCTGTCGATCGACGGGACCTGCTGTCGCGATCGGCTTGCCTTCTCCAGCGGTGGGATCAGTTCGCGGGCCTGCCGAGCAACCTCCAGCAGGGTCTCCGCGTCGACTTCGGTGGATACCGCGGCCTCATTCAGCTCGCGCAACACCGACCCCAGCTCGCGGGCGGCTTGCCGCCGTTCGTGGACGTCGGCCACGCTGTCACTCACGCGATGTTCTCCTCCACAGCTCGCCCGGCGGCCCGGATCCGCGACGCCTCAGTCTCACCTGCGTGCCCATAACAGTCAAGATGGACTGTCATATCGCAGTCGGTGTGCCGGGGCTTCCGGGACGGCCACATCTCCGCCGCTGCCTGCCTCGGACCACCGGCCCCGGGGCAGGCAGCGGCGAACCCCCTTACCGGGGGGCCATGCGGATGGCGCCATCGAGGCGGATGGTTTCGCCGTTGAGCATGGGGTTTTCGATGATGTGGGCGGCGAGATTGCCGTATTCGCCGGGATCGCCCAGGCGCTGTGGGTGGGGGACCTGCTCGCCCAGGGACCGGGTGGCCTCGTCGCCGAGGCCGGCGAACAGCGGGGTGTGGAACAGTCCCGGGGCGATGGTGTTGACCCGGATGTGGCGCTCGGCCAGATCCCGGGCGATGGGCAGGGTCATGCCCACGATGCCGCCCTTGGACGCCGAGTAGGCGGCCTGGCCGATCTGCCCCTCGTAGGCGGCCACCGAGGCGGTGTTGATGATCACGCCGCGTTCCTCGCCGATCGGGTCCGTGGCGCTGATGCGCTCGGCGGCCAGCCGGATCACGTTGAACGTGCCGACCAGGTTGATCTGCACGACCTTGGTGAACTCCGCCAGCGGGAAAGCACCCTTCTTGCCGACGGTTTTGATGGCGTTGCCGATGCCGGCACAGTTGACCGCCACCCGCGGCGTGCCCAACTGCTCGGCGGCATCCAGCGCGGCAGCCACCTGGTCCTCATCGGTGACATCGGCACCGACGAACACCGCCTGCTCGCCCAGGCTCTCGGCCACGGACTTGCCCTCCGAGGACGGCAGATCCACCAGCACCACCCGGCCACCATCGGCCAGCAACCGCTTCGCCGTGGCCAACCCCAGCCCCGAGGCACCTCCGGTCACCACCGCAACACTGCCCTCAACCTGCATGCGTCATCCTTCCC
This sequence comes from Haloactinomyces albus, assembly GCF_031458135.1. Lineage (NCBI taxonomy): Bacteria > Bacillati > Actinomycetota > Actinomycetes > Actinopolysporales > Actinopolysporaceae > Haloactinomyces > Haloactinomyces albus. Next base: position 457,273 of record NZ_JAVDXW010000001.1, read on the forward strand.
ACGTATCGGTCGGAGTCGTTGTCCGACACGGGCATGGGTCCATGCCCGTTCCCGTACATGTCTACAGTTCTCGGCTCGTCGACTCCACACCGCACGATCGTGAAGATTCCTCGCCCCACCCGAGCAGCTTCCCCGATCGGTGCCTTGCGCAGGCGTTCGAAGCGGAATCGCGCCGGGGAGGTGTACCGCAGCTCGCAGGCGGGTATCTCGCGTCATGTGCGCCGGCGAGACATCGGCGCGATGGCCCTGCAGCCGGAGCCGACCAGAGGAGCAGGCGAATGCGGACCGTCACGTCCTTTCCGCACCCGGTCAAGGAGGAGGAGCACCGCTGGATACCGCTGCCGGACGGAACTCGCCTGGCCGCACGCATCTGGCGACCGGTGTCCTCGGACGACGATCCGGTACCGGCCATTCTGGAATTCATCCCCTACCGCAAACGTGATCTCACCGCACGCCGCGATTCCATCCACCACCCCTACATGGCCGGATACGGCTACGCATGCCTCCGCGTGGACCTGCGCGGCACCGGTGATTCGGAAGGCGTGCTCACCGACGAATATCGGGAGCAGGAATTCGTCGACGCCGAAAACGTCCTGGCCTGGATCGCCGATCAGCCCTGGTGCAGCGGGCGCACGGGCATGATGGGCATCTCCTGGGGTGGCTTCAACGCACTGCAGGTTGCCGCACGACGCCCTCCCGGACTCGGAGCGATTGTCACGGCATCCTCCAGCGACGATCGCTACGCCGACGACGTCCACTACATGGGCGGTTGCCTGCTCAGCGACAACCTGTCCTGGGCCTCCACGATGTTCGCGTACAACTCCTCCCCACCGGATCCCGCACTGGTCGGCGAGCGGTGGCGGGAGATGTGGCACCAGCGTCTGGAACAAAGCGGCCTGTGGATCGAGGAGTGGTTGCGGCACCAGCGGCGGGATGCCTACTGGGAACACGGCTCGGTCTGCGAGAACTTCTCCGACATCGAATGCGCCGTCATGGCGGTCAGCGGCTGGGCGGACGGATACTCGAACTCGGTGTTCCGCCTCATGGCGAATCTCCATTCCCCCCGCAAGGGCCTCATCGGCCCCTGGTCGCACAAGTACCCGCACCTCGGCCAGCCCGGCCCGGCCATCGGTTTCCTGCAGGAGCTCGTGCGCTGGTGGGACCACTGGCTCAAGGACATCGACAACGACGTCATGGAAGGGCCGATGCTCTACACCTGGATGCAGGAGAGCATGCCGCCCTCCACCGCCTACCACGAGCGGCCCGGCCGGTGGGTCGGAGAGCCGGAATGGCCCTCACCGCACGTTCAACGCATCGACTACCCGCTGGCACCCAACCGCATTCAGCGCCCCGGCGAGGAGCTGGAGAGCCGGGAACTGCGTCTCGAGTCCCCGCTGTCGGTCGGCCAGTTCGCGGGCAAGTGGTGCTCGTACAACGCACCGCCGGACCTGCCCTACGACCAGCGCGAGGAGGACGGAGGGTCGCTGGTCTTCGACAGCGACATCCTCACCGAACGGTGCGAGATCCTCGGTGGCCCCGTGCTGAACCTGGAATTCGCGGCGAGCCGGCCGGTGGCGATGGTCGCGGTACGCCTGTCCGACGTCGACCCCGATGGCCGGGCCACACGCGTCACCTACGGCCTGCTGAACCTGACCCACCTCCACGGCCACGACACCCCCGAAGAACTCATCCCCGACAAGCGCTACCACGTGCACGTGCAGCTCAACGGAGCGGCGCAGGCATTCCCGCCCGGCCATCGCATCCGGGTGTCACTGTCCACATCATACTGGCCGTTGGCGTGGCCGCCGCCGGAGCCGACACAGCTGACCGTGTTCACCGGGGCGAGCTCGCTGCAGCTACCGATCCGCCCGGTCGGGGAAGCCGACGAGCTGCCCACTCCGGCCTTCGGCGAAGCCGAGGGAGCGGAGCCACTGCACACCAGCCAGATACGTCCGGGGGAGCAGCGCTGGACCGTCTCGCGGGATCTCGTCGAATACGAGTCGGCGCTGGAGGTCGTCAAGGACCTCGGGGTGGTGCACTTCCCCGACATCGATCTCGAGGTCACCCGGCGCGCCTACGAGCGGTATCGCTGGGTCGGCGACGACTTCCAGTCCGTGCGCGGCGAGATCGAGTGGGAGATGGGGTTCGCCCGCGACGGCTGGCGGACCCAGACGATCACACGCACGGTGCTGGACTCGACCACGACCGAATTCCGTCTGCACGCCCAACTCGACGCCTACGAGAACGGGCAACGAGTCTCCTCGCAGAACTGGCTTCGGGAGATCCCACGCGACCACGTCTGACCGGCATGTCCGACAAGGTGGAGGAACAACCACGATGCCCAAGAACATCTTCGTCCTGGGGCTCGATGACGAGAATCGACGCACGTTCGAAGACCTGCCCGACGCCGAGCAGCTCCGCTTCCACCCGCTGCTCAGCGTCGACGAGTTGCTCCGCGGCGAGATCCGGCTCGCCGAGCTGCTCGACCAGGCCGAAGAGCAGCTGGACTCCTTCGACGGCACCGTGGATGCCATCGTCGGCTACTGGGACTTTCCGGTCAGCTCGATGGTGCCCATTCTGTGCCGTCACCGAGGGCTCCCGAGCGCGAGTCTGGAGGCCGTACTGAAATGCGAGCACAAATACTGGAGCCGGCTGGAGCAACGGAAATCGATCGAGGAGCATCCGAGGTTCGCGCTGGTGCATCTCGACGACGAGGCGGCACCGGATAATCTCCGCTACCCGATGTGGATCAAGCCGGTCAAGGCGTTCTCCTCGGAACTGGCATTTCTGGTCGAGGACGAACAGCAGTTCCGGAACGCGCTCGGGGAGATCCGCGCGGGGATCGGTCGTGTGGGCTCGCCGTTCGACTTCGCACTCTCGCACATCGAGCTGCCACCGGAGATCGCCGAGGTCGGCGGCCAGGCGTGTTTGGCCGAGGAATCCGTGTCCGGGCACCAGGTGACCGTCGAAGGGTACCACGACGGCGAGACCATCCACGTCTACGGAGTGATCGACTCCTACAACTACGAAGAAAGCCCCTCCTTCCAGCGCTACCAATACCCGTCGAAACTGCCGGAATCCGTCATCGAGCGTCTCATCGGCGTGTCGAAACGCATCATCGGCCACATCGGGCTGCACTCGGTGTTCAACATCGAGTACTTCTGGAATGACGATGACGACACCATCCACCTCCTCGAGATCAATCCACGGCATTCCCAGTCACATGCGATGCTGTTCGAGCAGGTCGACGGCGTACCGAATCACCACTGCATGGTGGAGCTCGCGCTGGGACACACACCGCACATGCCCCATCGACAAGGGCCTTACGCGGTCGGCGCCAAATGGTTCCACCGGCGCTTCTCCCGGGACGCGACAGTGCGCCGCAGCCCCACTTCCGAGGAAGTGGCGGCCATCGAACGCGATATCCCCGGCGTGCACGTGGAGATCGCGGTGAACCGCGGGGATCGGCTGTCCGATCTGTCCGGGCAGGACAGCTACAGCTACAATCTCGCGGTCATCCACGTCGGCGCGCACACCGAGGAGGAGCTGACGGACAAGTACGAACGCTGCGTCCAAGCACTGGCATTCGAGTTCGACGACCACGGGGTCGACGAGTAAAGGTGCTTGCGGACTGCTGCGCGACTGCTTCCCGGTCGACGACCCGGCCGCACATCAGCCCCCGGAACCCACTTCACTGACGGCGGCGTCGATCCGCTGCGCCAGCTGCAGGTCGAGCTCCGTGACGGCGCCCAAGGAGCGAGTGCGCAGCGAGAACACCACGACTCCGTCGGAGCGCTCCTCGACCGAGGCGTGATGGCTGAGCTCCTGTTGCGCAGCGTTCACCCGGCGATGCACCGGATCCCACCGTTCCGGTGGAAGGACCACCTCGCGGCTGATGCGCTCGGTGTCACCGGCCCAGCCCACGAGCTGCTCCAGAGCTCGCTCCAGCTCCCCTGCATCCAACGGCCGCGGCCGATCATCGGCGCTGGCCGCTCTCCAGTCGGGCGGTGGTCCCCCTCCGGGAGCTGCGAACAGCGCGGAGAACTCATCCGGCAGGCGATGTTCCAGTGTGTCGGCCAGGGCTCGGTCCTGGGCGGTCAACTCGGACAGCACGCCCTGCGCCAGATAACGAGCCCGTTCCGGAGTGCGCTCGGTCCGCTGGGCGACATCCTGCAGGAACTCCTCGAGACTGTGCGCGGAGGCATTCTCGAGTCCCCAGCGCACCGAGCTACGAATCGTCTCCGGCAAGGCCGTTGCCAGCTGCTGCTGATCCACACCGTCCAAGTGCCGAGCCACGGCCTCGACGACGTGCACCGCAGCCTGCCGTGCCTCATCGGTTTCCGACAGCCCGGCGTGGTTCTTCACGCCGTCGATGAACTCCTGATATTGAGCGACCATGGCTGCTCCTGGTGACACGGGTTTTGACTCGCAGTTTGAGCGTTGCCCGCGGGGACCGCTGCCAAACCGCGATCACGTAGCGAATCATGCATGTCCTGGCTTCACCCGGTCATCCGCGCTCGCATTTCCGGCAGGAACTCCAGATCCTCACTCTGGATCCCTTCCAGGTCGATATCGTGCGGAAGCGCCGTGATCGGAGTCCGCTGCAGCAAGTACTTCACGGATTCGGCGACGAAGCGCTGCTCATCCGGTTCGGGCATGTCCAGCGCGTCGAGCAGGTCCTGCGTGAGCAACACCCGATGCTCCGTGGTCTGGTTGCTCTCGTGGACTTCCGCAGCGTACTCCCGCTCTCCCAGCTGAAGAACCTTCACACTCTCGGCCATCGCGTACTCCTTTCGCGTTCTTCGGTGCACCCTCGGCGCGTGCCCGGCAGGCACGGGCACGGTGGATCACCGTGACTCGGTACCCTCCTCCGATTCGGGAGGAACCGTCGGTTCGTCACCGTCCACGTCGATCGTTTCCAGTTCCGGGCTCTGTCCCAGTCCGTCATCAGGCAGTTGCCGTGGGTCCTCGGGGGCATCCGCGGTGTGCTCGTCCGGTTCGGGTCGTTCACTCATCGTCATTCCCGCCATTCCCCGCTGTCTTCACGAGTGCGAGCGGATCGCCACCGCTTACGTCGTCGGCCCACAAGAAGGGTTGTCACGAATGCCTGGTCCTTAATCCTCCCGACAACGCCGATCCGTTCGGCGACAACAGCGCGAACACGGGACACGTGAGGGACCGTGCTCGCCGTACCGGCCGAAGCCGGACCTGCTTTCGGACACGAGAGTCACCTCTCGGCGATGCGTGCCGGTGAGAGTTTGACTGCGTCACAGCCGGGTAAGCCGTGCATGAATCCGAGTCACCGGAAAGGCACCGGAAGCGGTGGTGAAACCACCAACTGTGGCAGGAAGGATGATCGCTCTCCACATTTCCGCATGGTCGGCAGCCGACACTCCATACAACCGACCGGTCCGAACCGGTCGTTCCATTCACAGCGAAAGAGGAGCTTCGTCATGACCAATGCCGCCGACGCGCGATCCCAGAGTGGTGACTCCTCGGACTTCACCTTCTGGAAGGACCATTCGCAGATCTCCCTGTCGCCGGTGGCCGCACCGTCGATCCTGGGGCTGTACGGCTTCGCCGCTGCGACCTTCATGGTCTCCGCGAACCTGGCCGGATGGTATGGCAACCCGGTGACTACACCGCTGATCCTGTTCCCCTTCGCGATGGCCATCGGGGGAATAGCCCAGTTCCTCGCAGGCATGTGGTCCTACCGTGCCCGCGATGCGGTCGCGACCGCAGCCCACGGCGCCTGGGGTTCCTTCTGGATCGCGTACGGGATTTACCACATCTTCATCGCAGTGGGGATACTGCCCGGCCCCGCCACCAGCACGGTAGCGGCCGTGGCGTTCGGGTACTGGTTCATCACGCTGGCTGCCATCACCTGGGCGGCAGCCTTCGCCGCGATGGCGGAGAACTTCACCATCGCCGCTGTGCTACTCACCCTGGCGGCGGGCGCGACGATTCTCGCGATCGGACTGCTCACCCAGGTCTCGGCCATCGAGACCGCAGGCGCCATCGTCCTGGTCGCGTCGGCCTGCATAGCCTGGTACGCCGCCACCTCCATGATGCTGCAGGCCACCTACGGCCGGGTGATCCTGCCGATGGGCAAGCCCAGCAAGGAAACCAACGTTCCGGGCCAGATCCCACAGCAACGTATCCAGTACGAATCCGGCGAGCCGGGTGTGAAGGTCGGCCAGTAACGAACGACCCACTCGCCGTACCGGCGGTCCGGGAGCACCTGTCCCGGGCCGCCGGTCCATGCTCGCGGCAGTGACCCCGCGGCAGTGACCCCGCGGCAGTGACCCCGCGGCAGTGACAAGGAGTAACGATGACCACCACGCCGGGGCAGAACCTGGTCGATGTCATCATCGCCGACCATCGAGCCGTGGAGGAGGTATTCGGCCAGTTGGAGGCGGGTACCGGCTCCACCGAGCACCGCAGGCAACTCGTGGAGCACATGATCACCGAATTGGTGCGGCATGCCGTGGCCGAAGAACAGTACCTATACCCCGCCGCACGGGAGAAGCTTCCCGGCGGTGACCGGATCGCCGACCACGACCTCCAGGAACACACCGAGGCCGAACAGCTCATGAAGCAGCTCGAAACCCTCGAGACCGCCGACCCCGAGTTCGATCCTGTGCTCAGGAGATTGATCGCCGTCATCCGGCACCACGTCGAGGACGAGGAGAACGACCTGCTGCCACGGCTGTCCGAGGCGTGCACGGCCGAAGAACTCGACGACCTGGGGAAGAAAGTCGTCATGGCCAAGGGATCGGCACCGACGCGGCCACACCCCTCCGCGCCGAACAAGCCGCCCGCGAACATGATTCTCGATTCCGGCGCCGGTATGATCGACCGACTCCGCGACACGCTTTCCGGTCGCAACCGGTGACTCCGGCTGTTCGCCCCTACCGGTAAAGGACCGGCCGCGGATCCGATGCCACCGCGGAGTGGCCGGATACCTCCTCCTTCGTGCCATGCACCAGAGCCGTGCCGTCGGGTCCACACCCCGACGGAGGCTTCACTCACCCACTTGGCAAGATACAACTTTCGGGTGATACTCGCTGCTCGCACCGGCCGTGCACGGAGGAAGGATCCAGGTGACCACCGAGACCGCACAGTTCGACGAACTTCAACTCGTCGCACTGCCCAGCGCCCTGAACTGCTCCGAGCTCTTCGCACGCTTCACCCTCACCGAATGGTTCCTGCGCTCGCTGGCCGAGGAAGCCGCGCACGCGGCCAGACAATTGGTCGCGGCTGTGGTCGACAACGCCGATCCGCGGTCGCCGGGCATCCTGTCGGTGCGGCTGCGGCTGCATGGCGGCTACCTGGTGATCGAGGTCGAAAACGATCAACCGGAACATGCATCAGCCGTACCTCCCACGTTGGCGAGCGGTAAGACCGGCGTCAGCCCCCTGGAAAACCAGGGCACGCTCGTGTGGTGTGAACTGCCACTTCCGGCCGGTACCACGGCCTCGGAGGTGCCGCTGCCCCGGCGTGAGCCGAGGAGCTCGGAGGCCGCCGCCCGGATGAGCGACGACACCACCGAAGTGGATCCCCAGGTCATCCAACGGCTCCTGACCGGGCTGAGCCAGCCGCCTCCCGGCGGACCGACGGAGTGACGTCGTGCATTCGCACGGCCGACGAAGGGCCGTTGCCGCCATTCCGGGGTGAACAACTCTGTCACCCCGGAGCCGCCGCTATGAGCTCCGTCACTTACCCACGTTGCTCGGCGTGCATCAATCATCACGCATCGTACTCTGAATCTCGTACCGGGCGGAAAATTCGATCTCCCCGGTAGGAACGCGGTCCGCCACTTGCGTACAGCGACAACACGAGCGAGGAGTGCACGCCATGCACGAGGATGAACGCCGAAACGTGGCACTCAGCAACTACGAGCGGTTGGCCGCCACCTTGGAGCAGACCACCGATCCGGCTCAAGTGATCGTACTCGAGTCCTGCCTGGACGAACTCAGGACGGAAATCGGCGAGGCAGCGGAAGTGACCGGAACTTTCTAGCCCGGTGTGTACGGAGTCTTCGGACTCCGTACACACCGGGCCACCGCACGGCAACGGTCGGGAATTCAGTCACCACTGCGTTTCAGGGCGAATACGTCCCGTCACACGGATACGCTCGAGAGCCGCTCATGCACATGCGCGGGGCCACACACGCTCTCGGCATGTGCGGTGATCTCCCGGAGTGGCACCACCCACATGCCCTCCAGCGCCTTGACCTGCTCGATCAATCGCTCCAGAGCATGGGCCTTGGCAGGCCGACCGGACAGGAACGGATGATTGGTCAGTACGAAGCAGCCGCCCTCGGCATGCCGGGCACGAGCTTCGAGGAGCCACATCTGCAGGGCCTTTTCCGGATCCTCGATGATGCCGCTGCCGGTCCATCCGGGATAGAAGGCGTACTGCTCCCAGTCGTCCAGCGCCCAGTCCACCGGGATCTCGATGAGCGAGGCCGAGTCCGGCCCCGAAGTCGCGAGGCGATAGGGCACGTCGTCGTCGAGCAAACTGGTGTCGTAGCGGAATCCGCGTTCGGCCAACAGGCGTGGCGTATGCCAGTTCATCTCCCACCAGGGCGCCCGATAACCGATGGGGTGTACACCCACCCGCGCCAACGCTTCGAGGCCACGATCCAGGTAGTCGGCCTCCGTGCTCTCGTCGACCCCCTGCATCGGCTCGTGCAGGTAACCGTGATGAGCGATTTCGTGCCCACCGTCGGCGATGGCGCGGACGGTGTCCGGGTAGCACTCGGCCGTGTAGCCCGGAACGAAGAAGGTAGCGCGGATGTCCTGGCGCTCCAGCAGCCGCAGCAGCCGCGGAGTACCGACGCGGGGCCCATAGGCCTGATGCCCCATGAGCGACATGCGGCCCGTCGCGCCGGGGTCGTGAGCCAGCACGCAGGATTCGGCGTCCACGTCGAAGGTGAACGAGGCGGCCGCGCGGAAGTTCTGCGGCCAGGGGAAGGAACCGTCGGGAAACGTCACGGTCACGCTCCAAACCGGATTGCACGGGGATGGTCGGCCGGGGAAGCAGGCATCGTCAGGGTCCTTCGGTCATCGCGGTGGCCGATGCCGCGTGACCATCCGTGAGCGCCCCGCTCGCCGGGGAGCTCACGGCCTGTTGTGCTTGGTAGCGCCGGTGAATGCCGGGACCCAGGAGGGCATAGACCGTCGCCGACACGAGACCCCCGGCCAGCCAGGAAAGGTCGATCCCGCCCATGGCCGTGGCGATGGGCCCCTGAAAGACATCCAGAGCGCCGTACATGAACAGCCACGTGGAGACCACGCCTGCGACGAAGGCGGACATGGCAGCCCAGTTGATGTTCGGCAGCCGATCGGTGCCGACAGGCTCGAACAGCCGGTGGATCCGGTGCGAATCGCGCTCGATCCAGTAGAAGTGGACCAGCATGACGCCGCCCCACGAGGCGATCCATGCCACCAGCGAGACGAGCCAGGAGTCCAGCACGGCGGCGAACTCACCCCGGAAGATGAAAAACACCACGCACAGCATCGCGAAGAGGCCCACGAACACGCTCAAGGTCCGGCGGGACACCTTCAGGTCCAGCGCCTGTGCGGCCACGCCGAAGGTGTAGATGTTGAGGATGTTCGTCGCGATCGGCCCGTGGACGACGAGGAACAGTACCGGCACGGCCAGGGAGCCGTAATTGTCGACGATCAACTGCCCGGGGTCGACCTGGCCGTTCTTGGTGGCCAGCGAGGCACCCAGCACACCCAGCCACACAACGGGCAGGAACTGCCCCAGTGTGCTGGCGAGGTAGAGCCTTCGGCGTGGCACCGTGGTGCTGACGAAGCGCGAATAGTCCGCTGCATAGGTGAACCACGTGATCCCCCAGCCGATGCCGATGGCGGTCATGACGGCGGTCATCGCGGCGATGCGCTCCGAGCCCGCGAGCACCTCTCCGGACGGGCCGGCGTAGCTCCAGTCGATGTCCAGTTGCGTCCACGCGACGACCGACATCAACACCAGCACCACGATCGTCGGGGGCACCGTCCATCTCTCGAAGCCGGCAATGGCCCGGTACCCGATCCAGGAGATCACCACCTGGATGGCCATGATCACCGCGGCGACCGCGATCTTGGCGGCATGGTTCGGCGCCTCGGGGTCCACCAGGCCGAGCTCGCCGAACAGGGCCATGACCAGATCCAGGATGATCCAGGTGTTGACGGCGCACCAACCGATCGCCAGCACCCCTTGGATGAGCGCGGGTACATAGGCACCCCGCCGGCCGAAAGCCGCACGCGAGAGCACCATTCCCGTGGCCCCGGTCCGCTGGCCGAGCAGCACGAACAAGCCGAACAGGGCCATTCCGACGAGGTTCCCCGCGATCAGCACGATCAGCGTGTCGGCCAGCCCCAGCCCCAGGTGGATACCCAACGCACCGAGTACCCAGTTGATCGGCGCGATGTTGGCCCCGGCCCAGATCCAGAACTGCCCCGACACCCGGGATGTACGAGCCTGTTCGGGAATCGGCTGCAGGACCTCTTCCAGGGCCTCCTGCTCGCTGTCGTCACCACGTACAGCGTTGGTTGTCATGTATTGCCTCCGCACGGCTTTCGTTGACTCCGCCATGCTTCTGGTCCGGACGGCTGTGAACAAGGTACGTTTCGTCACTCAGAATTCATGCTCGAATGGACGAAATGTCATGTCGATATCTCTGCGTGCAGCGCTGGAACATCCCAGCCTGTCGCTCGCCGAACCGGTGCTGCTGACCGGGCAGGAGCACACGGCACGCCCGGTGCGCTGGGTGCACTCCAGCGAGGTACTGGATATCGCCCCTCTTCTGCGAGGTGGAGAACTGCTGCTCACCGGTGGGCTCGTGCTGTCCGAGGCACCCCCCGAACGCCAACGCCGCTACATTCGCGAACTGGCCTCCCGGGGAGTCACCGGCGTAGCGGTGGAAACGACCGAGGACAACACGGAGCTTCCCGATGCCCTGGTCGACGAGGCGTACCAGCAGGAGTTCGCGTTGATCCGACTCGGTCGGACCGTGCCGTTCGTGGAGGTCACCGAGAGCATCAACGCCTTGCTGATCAACGATTCGGTGCACCGGCTGCGGATCGCCGACTCGTTGTCCGACGAACTCTCGGCCCAGCTGACTTCCGGAAGTGACCTGCAAGGGCTGGTCGAGACTCTCGCGACAAGCACCGATGCGGAGATCACGGTATGCGACGAGTCCGGCGAACCACTCGCCGCCGCCCCCGCTTCCCCACGCACTCCGGAGGAACGCGCCAAAGCTTTCGAGGCACCGATCACCGTCCACGGGATGGTCGCGGCAATGCTCACGCTGCACCCGGGGCCCGATGCCGACCCCACCGTGGTCGAGGCGGCTCTCGACCGTGCTCCGCAATCGCTCGGACTCGCCTTGCTGCGCACGCGACCACCCGCGCCGAGCAACCGGGCCACCCGTGCCCTCTTCCGCGCACTCCGGCAGCCCGACCAGGTCACAACCGAGTTCCTCCCACTGGTCGAAGCCTCGGAACTGACCTCGGTCGGCACCTTCGTCGCCGCCGTCTCCGCGGACTCGGACAGAGGACATCCGGGGGCGGCAGAACAGGCCATGCGGCGACGCGGCAGGCAAGTCCTCAGTCATCTTGACGAGGGCGAGCTCCTGGCCATCGTCGCCCTGCCGTCCGAGAATCCCGACCATGCCCGACGGGCACTCATCGACGACATACGCCAGACCTACGACCCCGGTTCCCGGTTCCCCGTCATCGCCGTGGGCCCCCTTGCCCGCAGTGCCGAACGTCTCCCCCACACCGTCACCGAAGCACGCCGCTGCCTGGAACCGAACCTGCTGGACGCAGCGGCGCACGGAGTGATAGATGCGGGAAGCTGCTCCATCCGGAGACTCACGCACCGACTGGGCGCCAACACGATCCTGCAGGACTTCATCGAGGAACAACTCGGCGGGATCCTGGAACAACCACCACAGAGCAGGGACAGGCTGCTGCACACTCTCGAGGTGTTCTTCGACTGCGCGGCCAACAAGACGGAAGCGGCACATCGTCTTCACCTGCGGCGGCAGACGCTGTACCAGCGGATCGCCAAACTCTCCCACTGCATCGGGCGGGATATCACCGAGTCCGAGTCGTTGGCGGGGTTGCAAGTCGCGGTACGACTGTGGCGCGGCCTCGGCCGGGGGTGATCGCCTGCGGAATCCCCGGACGAACAGTGTCAGTCCCTTCTGGGAAGTTCACCTGTTCTGGTGACGATCCGCGCCGCCTCGCGCACCGTGATGGCGTAGTCCTGCGCGCTTTTCTGCAGCAGCCCGAAAGCGTCCTCGTGGGTGGTCCGGTACTGCTCCGTCACGATGCCCATTGCTTCGCCGATGTCCCGCCGTGTTTCGACGGTCGTCTCCAGTTGCTCGCCCATGCGAGCAGTGGACAACGCCATGGCAGCGTGTGAAGCGAAGATCCAGCCCACCTGCCGGGAACGTTCGGTGAACGCGTTCGCGCGGTTGCTGTACAGGTTCAACGCACCGAGAGTGTCCTCGCTGGTGAACAGCTGAAAGCCCATCATGCTGGCGATACCGAGCTCGCGGGCCCGCGGTGCATACCGTGGCCAACGATCCTCCGCGGCCATGTCGTCGACGCGATAGGTGGTGCCTTCGCGTGCGGCATCGAAACAAGGTCCCTCACCGAGCTCCGCTTGTGCCTGGTCGGACTTTCGCACGCGGTCACTGGTCTGCGCCGGGCTCTCCACGCCCCCGGCGCGCATCAGGAGAAGGCCGCAGTCGTCGCACCCGTCGATCAGTTCGACCGTGTGCTCCACGATCTTGTTCAGAGTCGCCTGTGCCGACGATTGAGCCAACAAGTCCCGGGATACGTGGGCGAGCGAGCTGGCGAGTGTGTCGACATCGTCCATATACACCGCTATCCCCTCCCGCCGGGCTCTCCCCATTCGTTCCCGCATTCCCGCACGCCCACACGTTTTCTCCCCATCGACCCCACGAAGACGGACTCTGCCGCGGCATCGTGGAGCACGACCACGGACCGGTGGGTTCCTCTGCGACCTCGGTCTCACACGTGGTCGGCACCCTCGGAACGAACCGGCTCGCCGCGGCGCAACCGTGCCCGCTGGGGAACAACGGTGTACTTGGGATCGTCGGCCGAAGCCGTGCCCGCGTGGAAAACGCCCCACCGGGTGGCAGCGGAAGCGGCGAGCAAGGTGGCACCGGACAGGGCATTGGCGATTCGGCTACCCCGACCCAGCAACGCACCGGCAAAGCCGACCACGGACAGCACCTTGCCTGCCCGCATGTACCGCCCCGAGCGTCCGGACGAATACGGCTCGGCCACCATGCCGAGACGCCGCTCCATCCACTGCGCGGACACCAACTCGACCGCCACGCCGAACGCTGCCATGTTGCGGGCAGGCGCGGCCTGTGCTGCCGGGGCGGCCAGCAGGCCGAGACCACCGGCGGCGGTGGCACCGGAGCCGACGAACATGAACGGCATCTCCCGGTAGCCATCGTGCCAGGCCGGTACCGCGGTATCGCTGACCAGTGCGGCGGTGTAGGCGGCAACGGCGGGGCCGAGCGCGGCCGCGCCCGCGGTGGCGGCTGCTCCGCAGCGGGGTACCCGACCGGTCCATGCCGATGCCGTGGCGATCCCCGCCAAGGGGGTGAATCCGGCGAGCAGCCAGGAGCCGACACTCATCGGCGAAGTCACCTTGAACACGCGCAGCATGTTCAGAAACCGACCGGGTTTGCCGAGGTCGTGCACCAGTGCGGCGAGCGAGAGTGCGGCTCCTCCGAACGCACCGGCCTTGGCCACCCGCGCCAACGCGGGCCGACCAGTGAGATCCGCACCGGGCGCCAGCAGGGACGCGGCGCCTGCCAGGCCTCCGAGGAACAGGTAGCCGGGAATGTCGGGGGACTCCCAGACCGGGCCGTTGATGACGGGGCGACCGTAGTACGAGGTGAACTCGGTGTCGCCTTCCGGAGGTTGCTCACCCTGCTTCCGCCCTGCGGCGACGCCGATCAGCGCTTCCCGGTCGGGCCGGGCTCCTCGTCGCCCCTGCTTGGTAACCTCCGATTCGCTCATGACCGCCTTCCGAATAGCGCATCGGCGAACGAGGCCGCCGCTGCGGCAGCGAGGGTGAGTGCGGCGGCGCCGACGCAGCGCCACATTGCGGGCAGGTCCCGGGTGGTGACCACCGGATCCGGCGGTAGGCCGTAGACCTCCGGTTCGTCCATCAACAGGAAGAACGCGCCGTCGCCGCCGACCCCGTCGTGGGGATCCTCGCCGTAGAGCCGGGCCCCGGTCTCGCCCGCGGAAACCAGCTGCTCGACCCGTCCCCGGGCACGCTCGCGCAGTTCGTCCAGCGGCCCGAACTGGATGGAGTCGGTGGGGCACGCCTTGGCGCAGGCCGGCTCCATCCCGTCGCTGAGCCGGTCGTAGCACAGGGTGCATTTCCAGGCCCGACCGTCGCCCTTGCGCTGGTCGATGACCCCGTACGGGCAGGCGGGGATGCAGTAGCCACACCCGTTGCAGATGTCCTCCTGCACGACGACGGTGCCGAACTCGGTACGAAACAGCGATCCGGTGGGGCACACGTCCAGGCAAGCCGCGTGGGTGCAGTGCTTGCAGACGTCCGAGGACATCAGCCAGCGCATCTGTCCGGGTTCTCCGGGAGTGGTCGGGGTGATACTCGCCTGCTCGGGGGGAGTACCCGATCCCTGTGCCGCCAGCGACAGCACATCGACATCCTCGTGCTGCACGCCGGGATCCTGCACGGCCAGCGGCTTGCGCTGTTCGATGAAGGCCACGTGCCGCCAGGTGTCGGCTCCCAGTCCCTCGCTGTTGTCGTAGGACATCCCGGTGAACACGAGACCGTCCTCCGGGATGGCGTTCCACTCCTTGCACGCCACCTCGCAGGCCTTGCATCCGATACACACCGAGGTGTCGGTGAAAAAGCCCATGCGTGGCGGAGGATCATCGTAGCCGCCCAGTGTGGCCGGGTCGGCCTCCCCGAACAGCGCCCGCGAGTTCGTGGCCACCTCACACCTCCGTTCCGGTTTGCTCGGTGATGCCCGCCTGCTCCTGGTACTCACGCACGAGGTCGGCGCGGGCCGCCCCCACCGGTCGACGCCCAGGCCGGATGTCGCAGGCCAACGCCTTCACCTCCTGAATGTGGGAGTTGGGGTCCAGCGAGATCGAGGACAGATCATTGAACGAGTCCCCGGTGCTGTAGCCGTTGGGGCCCCAGTGGTAGGGAATTCCGACGTGGTGCACCCGGCGGCCCCGGATCGTCATCGGCGTCATGCGCTCGGTGACCAGCAAGCGCGCCTCGACGGCACCTCGTGCGGTAACCACGGTGGCCCAGCCCAGGTGCTCCAGCCCGCGCTCGGCTGCCAACTCCGGCGACACCTCGCAGAAGAACTCCGGCTGCAACTCCGAGAGGTAGGGCAGCCAGCGGGACATGCCGCCCGCCGTGTGGTGCTCGGTGAGGCGGTAGGAGGTCAACACGTACGGATACACCTCCGTCCCCGGATCGTGACCGCTGGGCTGGTAGCGGTTGTTGGGATGCGGCCGGACCTGGCGGACCGGATTACGCTGCTGGGTGTAGAGCAGGTTGCTCACCGGCGAGTCCTGCGGCTCGTAGTGCGCAGGCAGTGGACCATCGGTCAGCCCGGCGGGCACGAACAGCCATGCCTTGCCGTCGGCCTGCATGATGAACGGATCGATGCCGGACAGTGCCTCGGCTCCTCTCGCACCGTCGGGTGGGCGGTAGTGCGGTGACTTGGACTTGTCGTAGTCCGGGATGTCGTGCCCGGTCCATGCCGCCTTCTCCGCATCCCACCAGATCAGGGCCTTGCGCTCGCTCCACGGGTTGCCGTCGGGATCGGCCGAGGCACGGTTGTAGAGGATGCGCCGATTGGCAGGCCACGCCCAGCCCCACTCGTTGGCGACCCAGTTCTGCTGTACCTGCGGCTTGCGCCGGGATGCCTGGTTGATGCCGTCGGTGTAGACGCCGCAGTAGATCCAGCAGCCACACACGGTCGAACCGTCGGCGTTGAGCTGTTCGTAGTTGGTCAGCGGGTTTCCGTCGGCTCCCCAACCGTTGATCTCGGCGAGCACCGACTCGGCCTCGGGCTCGTCGATCTCTCCCTTGGTGGGATAGTCCCAGGTCAGATCGAGTACCGGACGGTCCCTCTCGTCGACGCTGCCCGCGAGCTTGCGCTGGATGCGCCTGCCGAGGTGGTAGGTGAACCACAAGTCGCTGCGCGCATCGCCTGCGGGCTCGACGGCCTGGTGGTGCCACTGCAGCAACCGCTGCGTGTTGGTGAAGCTGCCGTCCTTCTCGGTGTGCGCGGCGGCGGGCAGGAAGAACACCTCGGTGCCGATGTCCTCGGTGTGCAGTTCCCCGGTTTCGATCTCCGGGCCGTCCTTCCACCAGGTCGCGCTTTCGATCAACGAGAAGTCGCGGACCACCAGCCAGTCCAGGTTGGCCATGCCCAGCCGCTGCATCTTCGCGTTGGCCGATCCGACGGCGGGGTTCTCCCCCATCAGAAAGTAGCCCTTGCACTCCCCCGCCAGTTGGGACCGGACCGTCTCGTAAGTGCTGTGGCTGCCGGTCAGCCGGGGCAGATAGTCGAAGCAGAAGTCGCTGTCCGGAGTCGCCGCCGGACCCCACCAGGCCTTGAGCAGGCTGACCATGTAGGCCCGCATCTCGGCCCAGTATCCCTTGCGGGTGGATTCCGCGGTGATGAACGCGTCGAGGTCCTCGTTGGAGTGCGCGTGCGGCATCGGGATGTAGCCGGGCAGCAGGTTGAACAGGGTCGGAATGTCGGTCGAGCCCTGGATCGAGGCGTGTCCCCGCAACGCCATCACTCCACCACCGGGGCGGCCGATGTTGCCCAGCAGACTCTGCAGGATGGAGGCCGACCGGATGTACTGCACGCCCACCGTGTGCTGCGTCCAGCCGACCGAGTAGACGAACGAACTCGTCCGGTCACGTCCGGAGTTGTCGGTGAGCAACTCGCACACCCGGTGGAACGTCTCCTGCGGCACGCCGCAGATCTGCTCCACCACCTCCGGGGTGTACCGGGCGTAGTGCCGCTTGAGCACCTGGAACACGCAGCGCGGATGCTCCAGCGTCTCGTCGTTGGTGATCTGGGCGGTGACCTCGGCCCCGCCCGAGCCGTGCGCCTCACCGCGGCCCGCCTGGCGCAAGCCGAAGCTGCCCTGCACTCGGTCGGCGTACTCCTTGTCGCGCTTCCCGGAAGCGGCCTGCACCTCGACGCCCTCGTACTGCCACGTGTGGAAGTCGTAGATCCGCGACTCCGGATCCAGCCCCGAGAAAACACCGTCGAGATCCTCGGTGTCGACGTAGTCCTCGGTGAGCACCGTCGGAGCGTTGGTGTAGGCGACCAGATACTCCCGGAAGTACTTCTCCCGGGTCAGAACATAGTTGATGATCCCGCCGATGAAGGCGATGTCGGTGCCCGCCCGCAACGGCACGTGGATATCGGCCAGCGCACTGGTCCGAGTGAATCGAGGATCGACGTGGATCAGGGTCGCGCCGCGTGCTTTCGCCTCCATCACCCACTGGAACCCGACCGGGTGGCACTCGGCCATGTTCGAACCCTCGATGACGATGCAATCGGAGTTCTGCAGGTCCTGCTGGAAGGTGGTGGCCCCTCCCCGGCCGAACGAGGTTCCCAAACTGGGAACCGTGGAGGAGTGTCAAACACGCGCCTGGTTCTCGATCTGAACGGCCCCGAGCGCGGTGAACAGTTTCTTGATGAGGTAATTCTCCTCGTTGTCCAAAGTGGCCCCGCCGAGGCTGGCGATCCCCATCGTGCGGCGCGTGCGCACACCGCTCTGCTCCCACTGCCAACCCTGCTGCCGGCTTTCGATCACGCGGTCGGCGATCATGTCCATCGCCGTGTCGAGATCGAGGGACTCCCATTCGGTGCCGTGCGGACGCCGGTAGAGCACCTGGTGTTCGCGAGCCGATCCGGTGGTCAGCTGCAGGCTCGCCGCGCCCTTCGGGCACAACCGCCCCCGGCTGACCGGCGAGTCCGGGTCACCCTCCACCTGGGTGACCTTGCCCTCGGCGACGTAGACGTTCTGGCCGCAACCCACCGCGCAGTAGGGGCAGACCGACTTGACGACCTTCTGCGCGGTCCGCGTTCGCGGGGCGAGATGCTCGCTGGCCGAGCTTTTGGCCGCAGCACCGCGCCCGTAGGGATCACCGGCACCGATTTGCCGGAGGACCGGCCACCCGAGCCAGTCACGCACACCCATCGAATGCCTCCCGTGTGTCCTCTCTCCGGCACCGGATCACCGGCTACTGTCCTGATTGGTCACCTGGCGTAATACCTCTCCCAGCGACTCCAGCTCCTCGGCCGACATCACCCGGCGCAGTTCGAGAAACAGGTGGTCCTGGTAGGCCGCATGCTGGTGCGACTGCGAAATCAACCGCCCCACCAGTTGGTCGAACTCCTCGCTGTCGGCGGCGTGCTCGCCGAGTGCGCTCAGCGTTTCCTGCTCCTGCTGTTGCCGCTGCGCAGCACCATCGGCCCAGCGATCACCATCGGGCAATGCCCGCCGCACGGCGGGCCAGAAGTGTTCGTTCTCGATCGTTTCGTGCCTGTTCAGCATGGCGGTGATCGAGCCGACGAGCTCCCCGCGCTGGGCGATCTGCTCCGCCGACCCACCGGTGCTGTGGCCGGGCAGTGTCTTGAGTTCCTTGATCATCGCCGCGATCCGGTTGTGCTCGCGGGTGAGCACCACAGTGGCGCCGCCCTCGTCCGGTTCCCGGAACCGCTCCGACTTTTCCTCGCGCCGGGCGGTGGCCTCCCGCAACTGCGGGTCGGCCCGGACTCGAGAGCGGATCCACCGGCGCACCCTCTCCTTGGAGGTCGGGTTCTCCGCCGGCGGATTGGCCAGAGCCTGACCGGCCGGCTGGGCTCCGCTGCGCTGCCTGTCACCGGTGGGCAACGTGTCACCGCCGTCGGCGGGCACGCCGGTGGCGATCAGATGTGCCTGCCCCGCCGGAATGCCCAGGCGCTCGCCGATGCTCCGATAATCCAGGCCCTGGTCGAGAAGTTCCCGCACCTGCTGCCTGCTGGGCATCGGTCACCTCCGCACTCTGCCCGGATCACCCGCCCTACCGTGCACCCGAGCGCAGCGGCACGCCACTCGAGGCCGCGCAGCACACAAGCGAGAGCACGTTGCCCTGGCATTTTCGGCACCAAAGTCCCTCGCAGGCTTGAAATCGGATCCTTCGGGGTATGCGTAGGCCATGAACGAGACCGAGCCGAGCGGTCATCGCGGCGACGGTTCCTGGCAGCAGCTCAGCCAGGCGCTGACCGGTGTGGCCGCAGTGTGGCGAATAGCGGGATCCTCCCAAGCACAGTCCGGCCCCGAAAGCGTTCCCGCTACTCACCAACTCGGACAGACCGAGGCGAACGAACTCGCCCGATCCGGGTATGAGGCGATCGAAGCGCTGGCGGGAATCGCCACGGTGCTGTCCGGACAGGAAGGAGCGGTACAGGCATGGGAGTCGGCCCGGGAAGCTCAGCAGGAGGCCTGGCGGCACTGGCGCGTCGCCATGGACGCTCAGGTTCCCGATGAGGACACGCCCCCCTGACGCCCACCCGGCGTGCCCTTCCACGCACCCGAGCGGAACTTCCGGGGAAACCATGCGTTCGAATCGTCTCCGGCCGGGTACCCGAAGATCATGGACAACAAGGGAAATCACCATCGTTCGGCACGGATGCGTGCACGGGCGATGAGCGTGTTTCGGCGCGGTGCTGTACACGGATGTGCTGCGGGCACTGTCGGGGTCGCGGTGATGACGCTGGGGGAGGAACTGGAGCAGCGCTGGACGGGGCGGCCGAACTCGCACGTGCCGGGCCGCACTCTGGCACGGTTGCTCGGGTCTCCCCTGCCACCGAGCAGAATGAACCTGCTGATGCATCTGGGCCAGGGAGCGCTGCTGGGCATGCTCCGGGGCGTGATGGCGGACTCGGGGCTGCGGGGACCGTGGTCCTCGGCGATGTTCGCCGTGGTGCGCCTGACCAACGACCAGACCCTGGAAAACGCCAGCGGTGTCGGTGCGCCGCCGTGGACGTGGCCGCGCACCGAACTCGTCGTCGACCTGGCGCACAAGGCCGTGTATGCCCTGGTGACAGGGCTCGTGGCCGACAGGCTGGCCGCCCGGATCGGCCCGGGGCCGGGCCTGCAGCACGCGCGGCTGCGCCACGGTCGTCATCCCGATATCGGCCCGGTGGAGCCCGTGCCGACACCGACCCCCGAGCAGGGCAACGAACGGCGATAACCGCCGCGCGTCCGACCTCGGACCCGAAAAGCCACCGGCACATCGTAACTTGACAAGCGTGCGCACGAAGCCGAGTCAAGCAGCACCCCCGCAATCACCACGGCCCCGGTGGCAGCGAGCCCGCCCCCTGCTTGCCGACCTGGCCGTTGTACTCGCCGGGGCATGGCTGGTGTGGCGTGCCGGTGTCGTCGGGCAGCGGCTGCTCGATCAGGGTGTGAACCTGTTCCTCGACTTTCCCCCGCTCTTCGCGAGCTGGGCGCCACACACCGGTCCCGGCACGGTCCCGGCGATCCTGATCGCGCTCACCGTCGTTCTCGGCGGTCCGATACTGGCCACACGCCTGCGTTGGGGACCGCTCCTGGCGGTCACCTACCTGGCCACACTGGCGTGGACGATCAGCATGACCCTCATCGACGGCTGGCGGCACGGCGTCCTGGACAAGCTGACCAGTAGCAAGAACTTCCTGGCCGAAGTTCCGCGCGTCGACAGCATCCCCGCGATGCTGCGGGAGTTCACCGACCACATCGTGGCGGGCCCCGGCTCGTGGGCGACCCACGTGGCCGGCCACCCGCCGGGCGCACTCATGATTTTCGTCGGGATGGACCGGATCGGGCTGGGCGGCGGTGTGGCCGGTGCCGCCCTGTGCGTGCTCGTCGGTGCCACGGTCGGTGTCGGCATCGGGGCAACCCTGCGTGCACTCGGTGAAGAGCACGTGGCCCGTAAGCTGCTGCCCTTCACGGTCCTGATGCCCGGCGTCGTCTGGGTGGGCGTTTCCACCGACGGCCTGTTCGCCGGCGTCCTGACCGGTGGCGTGGCACTACTGGCGATCGGTACGAGCCGAGAAGGACTTGCCGGGGATCTCACGGCGCTGTGTGGTGGTCTCCTGCTGGGCTACACGCTGTATCTGTCGTACGGTCTCGTCCTCGCCGGGCTGCTGCCTCTCGTGGTACTCGCATTGACCCGCCGGTTGCGACCGAGTCTGGCCGCCGTACTCGGGGTGGCCGTGGTGGTGGGCCTGTTCACCGCCGGGGGCTTCTGGTGGTGGGAAGGCTACGAACTGGTCGAGGTGCGCTACTACCAGGGAATAGCCGCCACTCGGCCCTACAGCTACTTCATCTGGGCCAATCTCGCCTGCCTCGTGCTGGCCACCGGCCCCGCCGTGCTCGCCGGGGTGCGACGACTCGCCGCCGCACCCCGGAGCCTGGCGATCGGGGCTCGCCTACTGACATCGGCCACGCTGCTTGCCGTGGCCATCGCCGACCTGTCCGGGATGAGCAAGGCCGAGGTGGAGCGGATCTGGCTGCCGTTTTCGCTGTGGCTCGTCCTCCCCTGCGCCCTGCTCCCCCAGCGCCAGGTCAAATGGTGGTTGGCCGCCCAGGCCATGCTGGCTCTGCTGATCAACCACCTACTGCGTACCCGCTGGTGAGCCGGTGCGCCCGGAGGTCGACGGGCAGCACCGGTTCAGCCGGTCTGCCGGAGAGCCTCGATGCGATCGGCCAGCCCCAGATCGTTCTCGGTCACCCCGCCCTCCGAGTGTGTGGTGATCCGCACCGTGAGGCGGTTGTAGTCGTGCACGCTCAGATCCGGATGGTGATTGGCCTCGTTGGCCAGGTGCGCGATCGCATTCGCGAAGGTCATCGTCGCCAGGAAACCCTTCAACTGCCACGTCTTGCGCACCGTGCCATCGCTGTACTCCCACTCGGGAAGTTCGGCCAGCCGGTTGTCGATCGTGGTTCGGTCCAGCAGTTCGGGCACGAGGTTCTCCATTCTTGTCGCGGCAGTCCGAAACGGCCAGGATGGTGCACTCGCCGATCGGCTCAGCCCGAGAGTTCCTCGTCGGGCCGCTGCGGCACAGCTTGCTCGACTTCCTCGCTGCTGCCGTAGCTGCCGTCCGGAAGCGATTCCAGCGCCCGCAGGGTCTTCTCCGCGGCCCCACGGTCTTCGGCATAGGCCACCAGGTCCGACTTCTCGGCAGGGAACTCCAGTCCCTGCAGTGCTTTCGTGACGCGTCGTTCGTCCGAATCGGTCACCGTTGTTCTCCTCGACGTGATCATCGTAGCGCTCGTGCCTGCCCGGTGGTCCGCCCTTGTCGGCGGACACGCCGGGTCCTTCCTCCGGAGTACCCACGCAGCCGCCGTTCACACGTGAGGCAGCCGAGCGCGGAGAGGACATCAGCAAGCCGTCGGCGAACATCCCGATCAGCGCAGCAGGTAGCCGTGAGTTATCTGCGGTGGCCACCGACGGAACAAGCGCACTCATCGTTCCAATGCTTCTCGCACCCGGTCTTCGGATTCGGTGGGGCGGCTGCACGAGTGCTCCTCCGAAAGGGACAAGGACTCCTCCCGGTGGGGGCCGTTCTCCTTCGAGAGGGTCTTGTAGAAGGCCACGCAGATGCCGACCAGGATGACCACGAACGGTGTCCCGATGAGCACCGAGGCTTTCTGAAGCGCGCCGAGTCCGCCGGAAACCAGCAGGACCGCCGCGACGCCGGCCAGCAGGATTCCCCAGAGGAGCCGGACCCAGGTCTTGGGATTCGTAGAGCCACCGGTGGACAGCTCGCCCAGCACAACGGTACCGGCGTCCGCACCGGCGACGAAGAACACCCACAGCACCACCAGCGTGATAATCGACAAGAGGATGGGCAGCGGGTACTCCTGAATGAAGACGAACATCCCCGCAGCCGGGCTTTGCTCCACGGTCTCGGCGATATCGGAGGCCTGTCCGCCGCGGGCCAGTTGCAGCGCCGCTCCGCCGAACACAGCGATCCAGATCATGCTGACCACACTGGGGACGAGAACGGTGGCCACGACGAACTCGCGAATGCTGCGTCCACGGGAGATGCGGGCCATGAACATTCCCACGTACGGGGCCCAGGCGATCCACCAGGACCAGTAGAACACGGTCCAACTCCCCAACCACTCCGTGTTCGGACTGAACGCGTCCAGCCGGAAACTCATCGGGATGATGTTGCTCAGGTAGTTACCGATTCCCTCGGTGAAGACGTTGAGCTGTGTGATGGTCGGTCCGACGACGAAGTAGAAGACGAGCAGCAGCGGGGCGATGAGCATGCTGATGTTGGCGAGCCACTTGATGCCGTGCTCGATCCGCGTCGTCGCCGAGACCATGAACGCCGCCGTGGTGAGTCCGAGGACCACGAGCTGCACCAGTACCACCGTGGGAAGCCCGAACGTCTGACCGAGTCCGGCCGTGATCTGCAGTCCGGCCTGCCCCAGGGCCACGGCGATGCCGAACACCACCGCAAGCACCGCCAGGATGTCGATCGTCTTTCCCACGGGGCCGTCGACGCGATCGCCGATCAGGGGGCGGAAAATGGTGCTGAGCAGTGCCTTTTCACCCTTGCGGTGGGTGAAGTAGGCCACGGCCAGACCGGCGGTGGCGTAGATCGCCCAGGGGTGCAGCGCCCAGTGGAAAAAGGAGTACTGAACGGCCACCCCGGCGGCCTCTTCGGAGCCGGGCCTGGCGAGGCCGAACGGCACGTTGACGTAGTGCGACAACGGCTCGGCCAGGCCCCAGAAGATGATGGAGGGCCCCATGCCCGCCTGAAACATCATGGCGAACCAGGACAGGCGGCCGAACTCGGGCCTGTCGGTTTTCTTCCCGAGTTTGATCCTGCCGTACCTGCTCACCCCCAGGTAGATGACGAAGATCAGGAACAGGTTCGCCGCGAGCAGGAAGAACCAACTCAGGTGCGATACGACGTAGTCGAACAGTCGAGTGGTGACGACGCTGAAGTTCGTCGGCGCGACCCCACCCCAGAGGACGATCAGTGCCGAGACCACGACGGAGACGACGAAAACGGCTCCGATCGTGGTCTGTTTACTTTTTGATGTTCGCATAGAAACCACTATCTTTTAAGGTTGGAGACGTGCGGACAAAGCGGACGCTGTCGACGATCCGGGGTCACGATGACTCGATATACACTACCGCGAAATCATCAGCGGCCCGAACAAAATAAAATTATGACCAAGAACACGATGACATTCCGGAACTCGGATGGTCAACACATCGGCACGAATCCGCGCAGATCAATTCCGAATCGGATTAATTGAGGGCAGCCGGGCCGATTCACGTTTCCGGTTCCGGCCCGTCGGACTCGAATGCGAACCGACGCGCCAGCGCGACGAATTCCGCCGCCGCGGGCGAGAGCGGCCCGGAGCGCCAGAACAGGACCCCGCGTCGCAGGACGCGGGGCCGCAGGGGCAGCACGACCGCTCCCTGCTGGGCGGCATCCCGGGCCATCGACCTCGGCAACAGGGTCGCACCCGCACCGGTGAGCACAAGCGGAACGACCATGGCCTGGTGCGCCGTCTCGACGGCGATTCGGGGGCGCACGCCGAGCGTGCCCACCACGTCATCGATGACCTCACGGGTCGCCGTCGACTCCGGGGTGGTCACGAAGTCCAGGGTGGCCAACTCGGCGATGCTCAGCCGAGCACGCTCGAACGAGGACCAGTCGGGGGGAAGCACGGCGTGGATCTCGCGTCCCCGCAGCATGATGCTGTCCATCTCACGAACGGGAGCCGGGGAGTCGGCCATGCCGAGCTCACACTCACCTGCCCGCACCGCGCTGGTCACATCCGAGCCGGCTTCCGGATCGGATATTCGGATCGATACCTTCGGATACTCCCGCAGGAACTCCCCGACCAGCGCGGCCAGCGGGTCCACCGCCAGTGTCGTCTGCGAGACGATGTCCAGCTGGCCTCCGCTGATCCCCAGGACCTCGCGTACCGAGTCGGCCGCCGTGCTCAGATCACGCAGCACCTGACGCGCGGGCTCCCGCAACACCTCACCCGCCGGCGTGAGGACCACACCGTGCGCCAGCCGATGAAAGACGCGCCCGCCCAGCTTCTGCTCGAGCGTGGCGATCGCATGCGACAGGGACGGCTGTGCCACTCGAAGTGCCTGGGCCGCGGCGGTGAAGCTGCCGTGCTCGGCGATGGCCAAGAAATACTCCAGCTCCCGGCGTTCCATATCGCCCTGCCCCTCTCCTGGTCGGGCCGTCCACGTGGGCCTATGCGTTGCGGGCGCAGCGGAAGCCGGTGTTGCCGATCGAGGTATCCGGTGTGATTCCCTGACGCGCGCTGACGCGGTAACGCCGACAGTACGACTCGTGGCACAGATACGAACCGCCACGGGCGATGCGGCGGGTCCCGTGGGCGGGCCCGCGTGGATTCGTCCGGGGCTTCCGCGAGGGGACAGTGTCGTCGAACCAGTCGTGGCACCATTCCCAGATGTTGCCGGTCATGTTGTACAGCCCGTAGGCGTTGGCCGGGAACTGTGCGACCGGGCACGTGCCGTACCAGCCGTCGGCGCGGGTGTTGTGCTGTGGGAACGTGCCCTGCCAGACGTTCATCCGATGCCGACCGTCGGGTTCCAGTTCGTCGCCCCAGGGGAAGGCGCACCCCTGCAGTCCCGCTCGGGCGGCGTATTCCCACTCCGCCTCGGTGGGCAGGCGCAGCCCTGCCCACTCGCAGTAGGCCTTGGCGTCGGCCCAGGTCACATGTACCACGGGATGGTCCTGGCGGGTTCGTACATCCGACTGCCCCCCTTCCGGGTGGGCCCAGTCGGATCCCTCCACGACCCGCCACCACGGCGCCGCAGCGACGCCTTGCGTGGGCGGGAAGTCGTCCGGCAGGAGCCCGCCGAAAACGAAGGACCAGCCGAACCGTTCGGCCTCGGTGCGGTAGCCGGTCGACCCCACGAACGCCGCGAAGTCCGCATTGGACACCGCGGTGGCACTGATCCAGAACGGGTCGAGGGTGACCGGGCGGACCGGCCCCTCCCCGTCATCGGGATAGGCACGCGAGTCCTCGCTGCCCATCAGGAAGTCGCCACCGTCCAGCAGCACCATTCCCTCGGTGCTTCCGGAGTCGCCGGTATTCGGGTGTGTCGTGGCGGATGCCTGCCCGCTCCCTCGTACGATCGAGGGAGCGCAGCAGCCACCGCCCGTGGGTGCCTCACTCATGTGCTGTCCGGAAATGCTCACGTCCCTCGGCAGCCTCGCGGTCACTGTGCATCTCGCCAC
This sequence comes from Haloactinomyces albus, assembly GCF_031458135.1. Lineage (NCBI taxonomy): Bacteria > Bacillati > Actinomycetota > Actinomycetes > Actinopolysporales > Actinopolysporaceae > Haloactinomyces > Haloactinomyces albus. The sequence continues at coordinate 483,647 of NZ_JAVDXW010000001.1, forward strand.
TCAGGTCGATGCGCACCGACTCCAGCCGCCCACTGAACCGGTTGTCCACCGGCGCGTAGTCCTCGGTGACCGGTGAGGCCCGGTCCATGCCGATGTCGAAGGTCTCGTCGAAGGCGAAGTAGTATGGGATCGTCCCCTCGACACGACCCTTGTCCACCTGCTCGCCGCCGACGTGCAGCGTGGCATCGCCGCCCTTGCCGACGCCGCCACCGTCGTAGTCGAAGTCCAGCCTTATCTCGTGCCGCCCGGCGGGCAGCACGTCACCTCGGACCTTGTAGACCTCCAGGCCGAAGTAGTTGTAGGCATAGACCGGGCGCCCCTCGTGCAGGTACAGCGACCAGCCACCGAAACGCCCGCCCTGGGCCACCAGGACACCGTCGGCGCCGCTGTCGGGCACCTCGAACGCGGCGGTGACCGAATGCGAGCGGTTCTTGACGTTGGGCGCGGTCTCCTCGGTCAGGCGCGCGGCACCGGGGTGGAAGGTCACCGACCGGCGATCACCCATCAAATCCAGCCGCCCCGCCTCCTTCGGGTTCTCCCGCTCGGTCATCCGGTCGTCAAGCGGGAACACCTGGTGCTTGGCGGCCTCGATGAGAAACAGCTGCTGCAGTTCGCGCAGCTTACCGGGATGCTCGGCCGAGATGTCGCGGGCCTGCGTCCAGTCGGTGTTGGTGTCGTAGAGCTCCCAGCGATCGTCGTCGAAGTAACGCCGTCGCCCTTCCTGGACCATCTCCCACGGCGTGCCGTGGCGGGTCACCGCCATCCACCCGTCGAGATAGATGCCCCGGTTGCCCACCATCTCGAAGTACTGCAGGCGGTGCCGATCGGCGGCGGCGGCCTCGTTGAAGCTGTAGAGCATGCTGGTGCCCTCGACAGCCTGCTGGGACACCCCGTTGACGGTCGAGGGGTGCGGTAGTCCGGCCGCTTCCAGCACCGTCGGCAACACGTCGATGACATGGTGGAACTGGTTGCGGATCCCGCCGCGCTCGGCGATGCCTCGTGGCCAGTGCACGACCATCCCGTCGCGGGTACCACCGAAGTGGGAGGCGACCTGCTTGGTCCACTGGTACGGCGTGTTCATCGCCAGCGCCCAGCCGACCGGGTAGTGCGCGTGCGTCGTCGCATCGCCCAGCGACTCCCGGTGCTCGTTGATGAACTCGGCGCTGTCCTCGATACCGCTGGCGATGCGGTGCTCGTTGAGGGTGCCGCCGAGCCCGCCCTCGGCCGAGGCCCCGTTGTCTCCGAGGATGTAGACGAACAACGTGTTGTCCAGCTCACCGATCTCCTCCAACGCGTCGACGAACCGGCCGATCTGCACGTCGGTGTGCTCGGCAAAGCCCGCGTAGAGCTCCATCAGTGAAGCCGCCGAACGCTGTTCGGCCTCGGAGAGCTCGTCCCAATGCGGCACGCCCTCGGCCCACGGCGCAAGCTCCGCGTCCTGCGGGACCACACCCAGCTCCTTCTGACGCTGCAGCGTGATCTCACGCTGGCGGTCCCATCCGTGATCGAAGCATCCCCGGTACTTGTCCCGATACTCCTGGGGCACGTGGTACGGCGCATGCGTGGCACCGAACGAAAGATAGGTGAAAAAGGGGTTGTCCGGTTTGAGCGAGTGCTGGTTACGCACCCAGTCGATGGCCTGGTCCACCTGGTCTGCGGACAAGTGGTATCCCTCCTCGGGCGTCCGGGAGGGTTCCACCGGCGTCGTACCGTCGAACAACACCGGATACCAATGATTCATCTCGGCGCAGAGGAAACCGTAGAACTTCTCGAATCCCTCTCCCGTGGGCCACCGATCGAACGGCCCCGCGGCACTGACATCACGGGCGGGGGTCTGGTGCCACTTGCCGAACGCCGCCGTGTTGTAGCCGTTACCCTGCAGCACCTGACCGATCGTGGCCGCACTCAACGGACGCACACCGCTATACCCCGGAGCAGCACTGGCCATTTCCGTCGTCGCTCCCATCCCGACCGAGTGGTGATTGCGGCCGGTCAGCAGGGACTGCCGGGTCGGCGAGCACACAGCGGTCACGTGGAATCGGGTGTAGCGCAGCCCGTCCTGGGCGAGCCTGTCCGCGGTGGGCATCTCACACGGCCCACCGAACGCACTCGGCGCGCCGAACCCCATGTCGTCGAGCAGAACCACCACCACATTCGGGGCACCTTCCGGTGCCCGCAACGGCTGCGGCGGCTCATAGGCCGGGTCCTGATCACGCACGTCCAGCGAGGTGGGGGACGGCTGGGCGGTATCGGGAATCGGAAGCTGTTCGCGGTTCATCGCAGCCTCGGCCACGCTCGACCTCCTGTCGTACATCACATTCATGCATCCGCACCGGAATACCGAGGTCCGGCGCCATTCGGCGAACACGCGTCAGAACTCTTTGTTGATGCGCATTCTGCTGCGGCCGGATGCTAGTGGCACGTAACCGGCGCGCAAACCCCCGCCACGTCCACAGGCGATCTCTCCTTGAGTTGCAGAACACACCGGCGTGTGTTCACCGCCTGCGCAGACCGCTTTTCGGACAATTACAGACCATTTTTGAATACGAGCCATAGAAACCATCTATAAAATCTTCCCGAATGCGGTCGTCACCTCGTTCGGCCGCAGCTACACCGGCGGTCCGGGGAGAATCCGGCGGTCTCCGGTGCCGGTATCGACCCCGGCGTCCGCCGGTGATGCGCCATGGTGGTGACCAGCAGGCTCGCAAGCCGATACGGTGGCGGCATGGCGGACTACGTGCAGGTCGTGACGACAACGGATTCGGAACAGGCTGCGGCGACGCTGGCCCGCAGCATCGTCGAGGCCCATGGCGGGGCATGCGTTCAGGTGATGCCGATCCGCAGTTTCTATCGCTGGGAGGGCACCGTTCAGGACGACCCGGAATGGCAACTGCAGATCAAGACGTCGGCAGCACGGCTGGATCACCTGATCGAGCACATCACCACGCAGCACCCCTATGACGTTCCGGAAATCATCGCCACGCCGATCACCGGCGGACACGACGCCTACCTGTCGTGGGTGGACGAGGAAACCGGGTCCTGACTTCCCGGTACCGACTCCCGGTACAGCAACGCGCTCGGCGAGTGACGCGCTGCGGGGACGCTCGGGTGTCCATCGACCCGGCTGCGAACGGCCATGCGCGGTAAGGTGTGTCCTGCACCATAGTCCGACACGCGTCCGGACCGTGCAGCACAGTCGATCACGGTGTTGTCGAAAGAAGCGCCACGGTGGTGCGGATCGGCACGGGCGAAAGGAGCCCCTGAGCGATGTCCGAGAACCCGCAGCAGGAGGAAACTCGCTCCCACCAGCCGGCATCGACCCAACCGGCAGCAACGAGTTCTTCCGCGGAAAAGCCCCGCGGAGGGACTGCCATCGCGCCGCAAGTGGTACAGAAGATCACCGGCCTCGCCGCTCGTGAGGTCTCCGGTATTCACGCGATGGGCGGTGGAGCCTCCCGCGCTTTCGGGGCAGTGCGCGAGCGTGTCCCCGGGGCAGGCACCGCACAGACCGCCGGTGTCCGGGTCGAGGTCGGCGAGAAGCAGGCCGCGATCGACCTGGATGTGATTGCCGAGTACGGTGCGCCCATCGTCGATCTGACCCGTACGGTGCGACGTAACGTGATCTCCGCAGTGCAGCAGATGGCCGGGCTGGAAGTCATCGAGGTCAACATCGCGGTCAACGATGTGCACGTACCGTCCGAGGGCAACGGTGAGCAGCAGTCGGCGGCACCGTCTCGCGTCGAATGACGGGTGTACCGGCTTCAGCGCGGATGTCCGCCCGCGTTCGAACATCGGCGAGCTCGTCTGTACCGGACACAGCGAGGTGAGGACACGTCGCGGATGAAGGGGCAACCGCTGAGTAACCGCAACGACGTCCGCGTGGCAGGAGCGGTGATCCTGCTCGGAACGAGCGTGTGGATCTTCACCATCGAGTGGCGCTGGTTCGTCACCGGCATACTCGCCGCGGCCGCTGCCGTGGCCGGGGTACGGGCACAACGTCGCTGGAACGACTGGACCACCGTGGCAAGTGCCGTCGCGATCGCGGCCGGTCTGGCCATATGGCTGTGGACCGGTGACGGTCGATGGGCGATCCTCGGTCTCTTCCCGCTCCTGTTCGTCCTCATTCGACGCCTCGCCACTGCTCTCGAGACTCGGAGATAGAGCCAGCAACGAGAGCGCCACACCCCTGCACGCAACCCCACCTTCCGCTCAACGGAAATATCGTCGTTCGGCGGTAGCGAAATTCCTCGGCTGTCTGTCCAACGATCCCATCCGAGTGCGAGCATTCCCGATCAAGCAAACAGCGGCGTTTGCGGTTGCGCTCGGCCACCGAGCCGATCCTGCGCCCGTCGACTCTGTGGAAGGGACGGTATTCGTGCAGGTGCTATGGGGAATCGGCGGCATGCTCGTGCTGTTGCTGATCGCGTTCGCATTGTCGATCAGTCCCCGCTCCGTCAGACCGCGAACAGTGATCGGGGCGCTGCTCATCCAGGTCCTCTTCGCGATCCTCGTGCTGCAGTGGCCGGTCGGCAGACAAGTCCTGCAGGCGGTCGCCGACGGCGTGGGCAAGGTGATCAATTCGGCCAACGAGGGCATCGAGTTCATGGTCGGCCCGATCCTGCCCGAAGAGGGCACGCTGTTCGCTTTCCAAGTACTGCCACTGATCGTGTTCGTGGCCTCGCTGGCCGCCGTGCTCTACCACTGGAACATCCTGCAGTGGATCGTGCGCATCATCGGCGGCGGCCTGCAGAAGGTACTGGGCACCACCAGAGCCGAATCCCTCAATGCGACCGCGAACATCTTCGTCGGCCAAACCGAGGCACCACTGGTCATCCGCCCCTACCTGGCCAAGATGACGCGCTCGGAGTTCTTCGCCGTCATGGCCGGTGGTCTCTCGACCGTCGCCGGTACGGTCCTGGTCGGCTACTCACTCCTGGGCGCGCGACTGGAGTACCTGATCGCGGCGAGCTTCATGGCCGCGCCTGCAGGGCTGCTCATGGCGAAGATCATCGTTCCGGAAACGGAGCGCACGAAAAGCGACAGGGCGGTGACCAGCTCGGCGCCCCTCCGTAGCACGGAGGCGAGCGCCGACCATGCCGACGCGACCGCGCGTGACAGTTCGGAAAACGGCAGCACCCCGGAGTCGGCGAGCTCGAACATCGACGAGACGGCGGAGGACGGCAAGCGTTCGGACCAGTCCCCCGCCGAGGAGGGCATGACCTCGGAGAAACCGCGCAACGTCATCGATGCGGCTGCCACCGGGGCTTCGGACGGTCTCAAACTGGCGCTGAACGTCGGTGCCATGCTGTTCGCGTTCATTTCGCTGATCGCACTGCTCAACCTGATCATCGGCGGACTCGGGGGTCTGGTCGGCTTGGAGGACCTCACCTTCCAGAAGATCCTCGGCTACATCTTCTCCCCGGTCATGGTCGCCATCGGTGTTCCGTTCAACGAGGCCATCGAAGCAGGTAGCTTCCTCGGCCAGAAACTGGCACTCAACGAGTTCGTCGCGTTCGCCGATTTCGGGCCGGTCGCCGATGAGTTCACCCCCAAGACAGCAACGATCATCACCTTCGCACTCACCGGATTCGCCAACTTCAGCTCCCTGGGAATCCTGCTCGGCGGGCTCGGCGGACTCGTGCCGGATCGCCGCCCGATGATCGCGAAATATGCCATCCGGGCAGTCCTCGCGGGCACGTTGGCCAATCTCATGAGCGCCACCATCGCCGGCATGCTCATCGGCTGAGGTGATGCCGCGCTTCTCCGCCGATGCGCAAGGCCCGCGAGAGAGCCATCGGACGAGCACGATCCTTCGATCACCGCACGCGCGAAACCGCCAGCGTTTCGCACTGTCCCGATGCCGGACCCCGCACGGAGTTGAGTCCCCTGTCCCCTGCGGGGCCCGGAACATTCCCGGTACACCCCAGCGCACCATCGATCGCGTTATCCGTCACGACAATCGAGCGCGTACCCACGTTGCCGTGCACGGACACCGGACCGTGCACGATCGAACGGGCGATCGTGACTTTCCCGGTCGAACCGGTCACCGAAACCCGCCCCGAGACCCTCGCGCCTTCCAGACGCACGATGCCGGTCGCACGCTCGACCCGCACGGGCCCGGAAACCGTTCCGCCGGATATCCACACCGCATCGGGTCGGTGTGCCTCGACCGGTCCGGCGATCGCCGAGCGCACGGCCACGAGCGATGCCGCCGGGCCCACTCGCACCGGACCCGTCACGACGGCATCACGCAGGCACGTCACTCCTCCATCGGACACTCGCAGCGGTCCGTGGTGTGTTCCCGTGATGGTGGCGGTGCACCCGGCCACCGCCACCATGGCCGCCACGGGCTCACGGCTTTCCCGATTGTCGTCTCCGACCGTGGTGTTGCTGATGTCGACATAGGCGCCGCGGTACCGGCGCCGCTGGTACTGCAGGCGCAATGCGGCGACACCGGTCTGGTGCCCGGTCAGCACCGCTCGATCGTCGTAGGCTGCCACCGTGACCGGACTGGTGGGATTCAGCGTGGCCCGGACGCGGTTCAAGGGCCGGGACAGGTCCATCGCCGCCCCGGATGCGCTGGTCACGGCCCAGCGTAGTTCGCCCGCTTGCTGCCCGCTCATGTCGATGAGTCGGGCGTTGGTGGTCAGCGAATACGGTGCCACTCCGGACGGGACGGGTTCGTCACTCACCGACTGTTCGATCACCAGGGACGGGCTGCCGCCCACATCGGGGTCGCCGGCTGAAAAACGCATTCGTTCGGTGTACAAGCGCCGGTCGACCGTGGGTGAAGGGCGTGCTTGATGGAGGTAGTAAAGTTGCGATCCGTCCGGTGAGGACACCACGCTTCCGTGCCCGGGGGAGTACATGCCCATGCTCGCATCCCGAGCCAGGACGGGGTTGTTCTCGCTTCTTCGCCACGGCCCCAGTGGACTGTCCGACACGGCATAGCCGACCCCGTAGGTGTCCCTCGTGCCGTGCTCGGCGGAATAGAGCAGGTAGTAGACGGGAACACGCCGACCGCTCTCGAACCGGTGATGCTCGACCACCGTGGGGCCTTCCATCCGATGTCGGTCTCGGGGCACTGCACCCGACCCGGCATCATCGACGTGGGCGTTTTCCCCCTCCGGTGTGTCCGGTCCGTCCGGCCGCTGGTCGAGGACGGAGGTGAACCCGTCCTTGCGCACGCCGGGTGGATCCCCGGGAGCCTTGTTCGCATTGACGTAGCGGGGACGGATTCGGGGCATCGTCCGGCCGGTCGGATCATGCCACCAGCCCGTGGTCAACTCGACGGCGTGGACGGCCGAGGGCTGTGCGTACGCGCCGCGCGCGGAATCCCGATCCCTCCGGAAAGCACCACGGGCGAAGTACAGGTAGATGCGCCCGTGGTCGAACAGGATGTGCGGATCGGTCACCGCGATGTAGCTGCCCGGACTCCCCGGAGCGTAGGGGACGTAGTCGAGTGGTTTGCCGGTGATGTCGCGGAACGGTCCTCGTGGTGATTCCGCGACCGCCACTCCCAGCTTGCCGGATCGCTCGGCGACGTTGTCGCGCTTGCGCGCGGAGTAGAACAGGTAGTACAGGTCCGTTTCGGTGTTGTGATAGACCTCCGGCGCCCGGAACCGATCATGCCCCCACCGGTTCCCGTCGTCCACGTCCAGCGCACCGCCCGGGAGCCGTTCCCAGGTCGCCAGGTCCGGCGAACGGTGAATGGCGAACCGGTATCCGGTGTCCGCAGTGGTGGTGGAGTACGCGTAGTAATAGCCGCTGTCCCGGTCGTAGAGGACATACGGGTCGCTGCCGAGCGTCGCGGCATTGTTGTAGTAGGTGGCATTGGTCGTCTCTCCACGTACCGCACCATCCTGCTCGGCACGGCTGCCGCCCGGTCCCATCGCGAGCACCAACGGGAGGATGATCAGTGCACTCAGGATGCGCAGGCGACACACGGTCATCCCCTCCCCTCTGTCACGGCCGCGGCACACCGGCGAGGGCAGTTACCGGCTACCGGCGATGAGCACGGCTTCTCACGGGCAGCGAAGAAACGATGTCCCATTGTAGAGCGGAATCGCCTGCGGCACCGGAGCAACGCACACCACCCGGCCCGGATCGCCACCCGATTTGGCAGGCTGCGTGCATGTCCTCACCCGACACGTCGCCAGAGCAATCCTTTCCTCGGCACAGCGCCCTGACGCAGGGATTCACTCTCGGTGCTCCTCGAAACGTCACCGTTGTTCCCGGCGGGAGGACCGTGCTCTTCCTCCGTTCCTCCAGCGGCACCGACCGCAGCAACGCGCTGTGGGCATTGGATACCCGTTCCGGTACGGAACGGTGCATCGCCGATCCGATCGCATTGCAGGGCGAGGAAGCCATCTCCGCAGCGGAACAGGCTCGTCGGGAACGCGCGCGAGAGCGCGCCGCGGGAATCACCGCGTACTCCACCGATCGGGAGGTCGGCCAAGTCTCGTTCACTCTTTCGGGGCGACTCTTCCTGGCCGACCTCACCACCGGGACCGTGCGGGAACTTCCGGCACAGTCTCCCGTGGCCGATCCGAGACCGGATCCCGACGGTCGGCACATCGCCTACACCTCCCGCGGGCAACTCCGAGTGATCAACGTGGACGGCTCCGCTGACCGGGCACTCGCCGAACCCGAACACGAGCAGGTCCGATGGGGTGTCGCCGAATTCATCGCGGCCGAGGAAATGGGACGCAGCCGCGGCTACTGGTGGTCACCCGACGGCACGGTGCTGCTGACCGCGCGCGTGGACGAAACTCCCGTGCAGCTGTGGTACCTCGCCGATCCCACGCATCCGGCGGAGCAACCGACCACCATGCCCTATCCGGCTGCCGGAACCGCCAACGCCGAGGTCACGCTGGCGCTGATCGGGCTCGATGCTCGCCACATCGACGTTTCGTGGGACCGGGAGGTCTTTCCCTACCTGGTGGCCGCCCACTGGTCGCCGTACGGACCTCCGCTGCTCACCGTGCAAACCCGGGATCAGCGTACCCAGCTCGTCCTCGCGCTCGATCCCGAGACCGGACGAACACGAGAACTGCACCGGGAAACGGACCCGCATTGGGTGGAGATCAAATCGGGGTGGCCCTCCTGGACACCGGACGGGCAACTCGTGCGAATCAGTGCCCACGAGGGTGCCTATCGGCTCATGGTCGGCGGCCAGGACCGGACCGGCAACGACATACAGGTCCGCGCGGTCCTGGACATCGACGACGAGGACATCCTGCTGTCTGCATCGGAACGGGATCCGGCACAGATCCACGTGTATCGAGCCGGTCCGCAGGGAATCGAGCGCCTGTCCAGCGGCGTCGGAGTACACACCGCCACCCGCTCCGGTGCGACCATGGTGCTGTCCTCCTCCGGCCTCGACGAACCGGGCACCCGAATGATCGTTGTCGAGGGCACACGCCGAATCACCGAGATCGGCTCCCGTGCCGACACGCCCACGATCGAACCCAAGGTCGAACTGCTGTGGGCCGGAGAACGCGAGCTGCGCAGTGCACTGCTGCTGCCCGACGGCTACCGGCCCGAACACGGCCCGCTTCCCGTGCTGCTCGACCCGTACGGCGGTCCCCAGGCACAGCGGGTCCTGGCTCGGCAGTACGGCTATCTCACTTCCCAGTGGTTCGCCGACCAGGGATTCGCCGTGGTGGTCACCGATGGACGAGGCATGGCCGGGCGCACACCGGAGTGGGACCGCGCGGTCGCGGGCGACCTGGCCGGGCCACCGCTGGATGACCAGATCGACGCGCTGCACGCGATCGCCGCCGAGCACCCGGAACTGGACCTCGACCGGGTCGCCGTCCGCGGCTGGTCGTTCGGAGGTTACCTGGCTGCCCTGGCCGTACTACAGCGGCCGGATATCTTTCACGCGGCGATCGCCGGTGCCGCCGTGTGCGACTGGCGGCTCTACGACACCCACTACACCGAGCGCTACCTCGGCGATCCGGGCAGCGCACCCGAGGTGTACGAGTCGAACTCCCTGATCGGTGCGGCAGCACAGCTGAGACGCCCGATGCTGATCGTGCACGGCACTGTCGACGACAATGTCGTGCCCGCCCATTCACTGCGCCTGTCGGCCGCACTCACGGCGGCGGCCCGACCGCACACGCTGCTGCCACTGCCCGGCGTGAGCCACGTTCCCACGACGGAGACCACGACGGAGAACCTGCTGCGGCTCCAGCTCGATTTCCTGCAACGGGCGCTCGGTGGCGAGCCCGGGCCCGCATGAACCGACCTCGGTGGCCACCGGATCCGGTGGCCACCGAGACGAGTGGTTTCCGAAAGACCGCTCGGACGGTCGCCGAACCGCCGCCTCAGGCGGCGGTTCGCTTCGTTGAAGGCCGTTCAGGGAGCCACCACGGTGTCCGGTCGACCGAGCAGGTCACAGAATCTCCAGCGGGGTGGGCCGCTGCGGTGCCGGGAACTCGGCATCGAGCCGGGAAAGGTCCTCCGCCGAGAGGGACACCTCCAGTGCGGCATGGTTCTGCTCGACGTGCTCGATGGTCGCGGCCTTCGGGATGGCGCACACACCGTCCTGGTGCAGCACCCACGCGACGGCCACCTGAGCCGGTGACACGCCGTGCTCCCCGGCGATATCGCGCAGAACCGTGTTGCCGAGCAGCCTGCCCTGTTCGATCGGCGAGTACGCCATGACCGGCATGTTCCGCTCACGGCACCACGGCAACAGCTCGAACTCGACACCGCGCCGGGTCAGGTTGTACAGCACCTGATTGGTCTGTACCTCACGGCCTGCCTCGGCGGAGAACACCTCGCGCATGTCATCGGGATCGAAGTTGCTCACGCCGAAATAGCGGATCTTGCCATCGGCTTGCAGCTCCCGAAATGCCTCCAGCGTCTCCTCCAGCGGTGTGCCACCCCGCCAGTGCAGCAGGTAGAGATCCACCCGATCGGTGTTCAGGCGCCGCAAACTGCGTTCGCATGCCTCGACGGCTCCGCGCCTGCTCGCGTTGTGCGGGAACACCTTGCTGACCAGAAACGCTTCGTCCCGCCGACCGGAGATCGCCTCCCCGACGACTTCCTCCGCACCGCCGCTGCCGTACATCTCGGCGGTATCCAGCAGACCGATCCCGAGGTCGAGACCGTGTCGCAACGCCGCCACCTCGGCGGCGCGGTCCGCTCCTCGTTCACCCATGCCCCAGGTGCCCTGCCCCAGCACGGGCAGGCTCGCACCGGAGGGTAGCTGTAGGTGCCGCATCGTTTCGCACACTTTCGTTTCTCGAAGAAGAGCAACAGGTCGTGCCGGGCGTGCACACAGCCTACGAGATCGAGGAACCCTGCCTACCGCCGGGAACTCTTCGGGTCCTTGCGCTCGCGGACCCGCACCGAAATGCGTACCGGACTCCCCACGAATCCGAACGTCTCCCGGAATTTACGCTCCAGGAATCGGCGGTAGCCCGCCTCCAAAAAGCCCGTGGTGAACAGCACCAGTGTCGGCGGCCGCGGATGCGCCTGGGTGGCGAACATGATCTTCGGCTGTTTCCCGCCACGCACGGGCGGAGGATGTGCCGCGACCACGTCGGAAATCCAGGAGTTGATCTTCCCGGTGGAGACCCGCTGGTCCCACGAGTCCAAGGCGGCACGAAGCGAAGGCGCCAATTTCGCCACCGCACGCCCCGTCTCCGCCGAAATGTTGACGCGTTCCGCCCAGCGCGCGCGCACCAACTGCCGGTCGATCTCCTTGTTCAGCTTCTGTCTGCGCTCGTCGTCGACCAGGTCCCATTTGTTGTAGGCGATGACCAGAGCACGCCCGGCCTCGATCACCATGCTGATGACTCGCAGGTCCTGCTCGCTCAGTGGTTCGGAGGCATCGACCAGCACGATGGCGACTTCGGCCGCCTCGATCGCCGCCTTGGTGCGCAGCGAAGCGTAGTACTCGGTGCCCTGGGCGGTCTTGACCCGCTTGCGCAACCCCGCGGTATCGACGAAGCGCCACACCTCGCCATCGAGTTCGACCAGCGAGTCGACAGGATCGACCGTGGTGCCCGCCGCCTCGTCGACCACGGCGCGCTGTTCACCGACGAGGCGGTTGAGCAGGCTGGACTTGCCGACATTGGGCTTGCCGAGCAGAGCGACCCTACGTGGACCGCCCGTGGCGGCGAATTCCTCGCGCGGGGTGGTCGGGAACGCTTCCAGGACCTTGTCGAGCAGGTCGCCGGAGCCACGGCCGTGGGTGGCACTCACCGGCTGCGGCTCGCCCAGCCCCAGCGACCACAGTGCCGCCGCCTCGGCCAGGGTACGCTGATCATCGACCTTGTTCGCCGCCAGCAAGACCGGACGCTTGGAACGGCGCAGCACCTTCGCGACCGCTTCTTCGGCCTCGGTGGCACCGACCTGGACATCCACGACCAGAAGTACGACGTCGGCGGCGGACATCGCCCTCTCCGCCTGTGCCGTTATCGACGCCTGCATGCCCTTCGCATCGGGTTCCCAGCCTCCGGTGTCCACGACCGTGAAGCGCCGACCGCTCCACAGCGCGTCGTAAGCCACTCGGTCCCTGGTTACCCCAGGAGTGTCCTGCACGACGGCCTCGCGGCGCCCCAGCAGTCGATTCACCAACGTCGACTTGCCCACGTTGGGACGGCCGACCACCGCCAGTACCGGCTGCGGTGCTCCGGCACCGTCCGGCTCGTCCGAGTACTCGGCATCATCGAACGCCATCCATTCGGACTCGTCGAACCAGCTCCCGTCCAGTTCGCTACCGTCGCTCGCATCCGCCAGCGGATCTTCGGTCACGCTTGGTTCCCTCTCGCATCGTCATCGCAGTCGTCGCAGTCGTCGCGTTCGTCGCCGGTCAGCCGGTCCAGCTCCCCGAGCAGCTCCACCAGTTCGCTACGAACCCGCTCCGTGGCGGCGGTCAGGCCGGCCCGCCCCTTCGCCTCCGGCAACGTCACCGGCTCGCCGAACAACACGTCCACCCTGGGCAGGAATCTCCGCTTCCGCCCTTCCGGCCGCCGCGTACCCCGGCAGACGACCGGCAGTACGCGCGCCCCGGAGGAGCGTGCCAGCCAGGCCGCGCCGTGCTGGGCATTGCTCACGACTCCGTCTCCGCGCGTTCCCTCCGGAAACACACCGACCAGGCCACCGGCACGCAATACCCGCATCGCCGCCATCAATGGCGCGCGGTCCGCCTCACCCCGGCGCACCGGAAGTTGGCCGATCCTGCGCAGAAACCATCCCAGCGGCCCGCGAAACATCTCGTATTTGACCAGGAACACGGCACTGCGCCGCACCATGCCGAACAGCAGCGGCCCATCCACCATCGAGCTGTGATTGGCCACCAGCACGATGGCACCCGACTTCGGTATTCGTTCGCCATGGTGGATGGTCACGCGGTAGGGCAGCCGAACGAAAGTAGCCCCGATCCACCGCCCCAGGCGATGCCATGCCGACGAGGCGCCCTCCGGAAGCATACCGTCCGCGGCAGCCGGTGTCCCCGCGGCTGCCGACTTCCGGCTGCGACTGTTCTCGGCGGTCATCGAATCGTTCGTTCCTCCCCGGCCAGAAGACCACGCTGCTCGACGAGTTTGTGCAACTGCGTCAACGCACCGGCCACATCCAGCTCCGTCGTGTCCAACTCGACGGAATCATCGGCCATCCGCAGCGGCGAGACCGCACGGCCGGAATCCAGATCGTCCCGTCTGCGCACGTCCGCGTGGGTCCGTTCCAGGTCGGTGCCACGGCCTGCTGCGGCATCCTGCGCGGTACGCCGCTGTGCTCGCGCATGGGCCGAGGCAGTGAGATAGACCTTCAGTCCTGCCTCCGGTGCGACGACGGTGCCGATGTCGCGGCCTTCCACGACGATCCCTCCGGACTGCTTCACCGCCTGCCGGATCAATCGCCGCTGCTCGTCCACCAGCAGTTCCCGCACGGCGGGGATGGCCGATACCGCCGAGACGGAACCGGTCACGGCCGGACCACGTATATCGTGCTCCACCCCCTCCCCCGCCAAGGTTACCGTCGGATGCACCGGGTCCGTCCCCATCACCAGCTCCGCCGAACGCGCGGCATGCGCAACGGCCTCGGCATCGGAGACCGCCGCTCGCACACGAAGCGCGGCGAGCGTGATCGCCCGATACATCGCGCCGGTGTCCAGGTAGGCAGCCCCCAGGGCGGACGCCAACCGACGAGCCACCGTGGATTTCCCGGTCCCCGATGGACCATCGAGCGCCACGACGCCGCGGAGCGCGGACTGTGCCACCTCGGGTGCCCTCCTTCATCGCAAACGACCGGCGGCAATGCCGGGCCGACCTTCCATTCTGCCTGCCTGGGAGACACCAGCCGCACTCGCACCCCATGGGAGCGACATACCGTGAAGAAGCCACCGCGGATACTCCGTGAACCGTGTTCGACCATGACTTCCCAGGAGGGATTAGGGTCGTGGGCGTGGACGTCACAGTGACACCGCTGCCCGGACTCGGTACGCAGCAGGACTTCACCACCCGATCCGGCCACCGGGTCGGTGTGATCACCTACCGGGACGGCCGACTCGAGCTGATCGTCTCCGATCCGCAGGATCCGGACAAGGTCGCTGCCTCGGTGGATCTCAACACCGAGGAGACGAGTGCGCTGGCCAACCTGCTCGGCGCCCCGCAACTCGTCGCCCAGCTCACCGAGCAGCAGCGCGAAGTCACCGGGATCACCACCTGGCAGCTACCCATCACCCCGGGCTCACCATACGAGGGACACGCCCTCGGTGACACGGAGATGCGCACCCGCACCTCGGTATCCATCGTCGCCGTGGTACGCGGCGGTACCGCCCACCCATCGCCGCGGCCCGACTTCGAGTTCAACGGCGGGGATCTTCTCGTCGTGGTCGGCACCGTGGATGGTCTGCGGTCGGCCAGCGAAATTCTCGAAAAGGGCTAACACAGGGTGCACAACACGGCAATCGCCCTCATCGAGCTGGGTGCGGTTTTCTTCGGTCTGGGCATACTCGGCCGGGTCTCCTGGAAGATCGGCATTTCGCCCATCCCGCTCTACCTGCTCGGTGGTCTCGCCTTCGGCCGTGGTGGTCTGCTCCCGCTGACGGGCATCGAGCCGTTCACCCAGGTCGCCTCGGAGATCGGCGTCGTACTGCTGCTGTTCCTGCTCGGCCTGGAATACTCCGCCGGTGAACTGGTCACCGGTCTACGCCGCTCCTGGCCCGCAGGCCTGGTCGACATCGTGCTCAACGCCACACCCGGTGCGCTGGTGGCGTGGTTACTGGGTTGGGGACCGGTCGGAGCGCTGGCGATGGCAGGCGTTACCTACATCTCCTCCTCGGGAATCGTCGCGAAGGTGCTGGGTGACCTGGGACGGCTCGGAAACCGGGAAACACCGGTGGTGCTGTCGATGCTGGTTTTCGAGGACCTCGCGATGGCCGTCTACCTACCGATCCTGACCGCACTGCTGGCCGGAGTGAGTTTCCTCGGCGGTCTCAGCGCCGTCGGAATCTCCCTTCTCGCCGTCACCCTGGTACTGATCATCGCGTTACGCTTCGGCAGATACGTCTCGGCGCTGGTGGACAGCCCCGATCCCGAGGTGTTCCTGCTGCGGTTGCTCGGGGCCGCTCTGCTCGTCGCCGGAATTGCCTCGCAACTGCAGGTATCCGCTGCCGTTGGTGCGTTCCTGCTGGGAATTGCGATCTCCGGATCGACGGCGACGAACGCGACCCGCATGCTCGAACCGCTACGCGATCTGTTCGCGGCGATCTTCTTCGTGGTCTTCGGCCTCAACACCGATCCGGCGGCCATTCCGCCGGTGCTGCTGTTCGCGCTGTTGCTCGCACTGGCCACCACCGTGACCAAGGTCGCCACCGGCTGGTTCGCGGCACGAAGGCAGGGCGTGCGCAGGATGGGTCGTGCCCGTGCAGGTGCGGCCCTGGTCGCGCGAGGCGAGTTCTCCATCGTCATCGCCGGGCTGGCGGTCTCCTCCGGCACCATCGCCGGGAAACTCGCCGCACTGTCCACGGCCTACGTGCTGCTCATGGCCATCATCGGGCCGGTTGCCGCACGAGTGGTCGAACCGGTGGCCCGAAAGATGGTTCAGCATCGCGAACCGCCCCGGAGCCAGGCGGCGTCGAGTTGATCCTGCCCGGGTGGGGTCGGTGAATTTCTCGAGAAATTCACCGACCCCGCCGCGCATCACTTCACAGACCGACGGCGCGGTACAAACTGCCCAGTTCCTTATGGTCCAGAGGACGGATCGCCCCCTGCCGCTCATTGGTCAATCGCACCTCACCGACGGCGGTCCGCACGAGCCGTTGCACCGGATGTCCCGCCTCCTGCAGCAACCGACGCACGATGCGCTTGCGTCCTTCGTGCAAAACCACCTCGATCAGCGCACGGTTCCCATTGACATCGACCAGTTGGAAGCTGTCGATCCTGGCCAGGCCGTCGTCCAGCTCGATCCCCGCCTTGAGCCTGCGCCCCAGGTCCTTCGGGATGGGTCCCAGCACTTCCGCCAGATACGTCTTGGGAACACCGTACGAAGGGTGCATCAGCCGATTGGCGAGCTCGCCGTCATTGGTGATCAGCAGCAGTCCCTCGGTGTTGACGTCGAGCCTGCCGACATGGAACAAGCGCCCCTGACGCTCGCGCAGATAATCGCCGATGCACGGCCGATCCTGGTCGTCGGACATCGAGCACAGGATGCCCCTGGGCTTGTTCAGCAGCAGGTGGGTCGCCTCCCGGTTGGTCACCACCCGGGTCCCGTCCACGTGAATCACGGCGGTCTCCGGATCGACCCGCTTGCCCATCCCGGTGACCATGTCACCGTCAACTTCGACCCGTCCCTCGGAGATCATCTGCTCAGCCGCACGCCGCGAGGCCACCCCTGCCTGGGACAGCAACTTCTGCAGGCGCACCCCCTCCGCCTTGGCAGGCGAGCCGGTCGGGTCACGGTATTCAGACATCGTCGATCGCATCCACTTCGGGCAACAGGGGAGCCAATGGCGGCAGGTCCTGCAGCGAGGACAGCCCGAGCCGTTCCAGGAACAGCTCGGTCGTGCTGTACAGGATGCCGCCGGTTTCCGGGTCGGTTCCGGCCTCTTCGACGAGGCCGCGTGCCAACAGGGTACGGATAACGCCATCGACGTTGACACCGCGTACCGCCGCAACCCTGGACCGGGTCACCGGTTGCCGGTAGGCGATCACCGCGAGCGTCTCCAATGCCGCCCGGGTCAGTTTGGCACGCTGCCCATCGAGCAGGTAGCGCTCCACATAGGGTGCGTACGTCTCGCGGGTGTAGAAGCGCCAACCCTCCCCGACCTTCCGCAGATCGATTCCTCGCTCGTCCTCGGTATACCTGTCGGCCAGCCGCTGCAGAGCTGCCCCGACCCGCTCGACCGGCTGCTCCAGGGCCTCCGCGAGAAGCTTTTCACCAGCGGGAACGTCGACCACCAGCAGCAATGCCTCCAGCGCCGCATCCAGTGCCGCCTCCGCGGTGAGGTCCGGGGGCGCCTGCCCGGACACCGGTGCGGCCCGGCCGGAGTCGTCCCTCCCGATATCGGGGTCCGGGCCCTCGCCGGTTGCTTCCGAAGTCTGCGGGGTGACTTCCCCATCGGTCGCACCGTACTCGCTCACCCGTACTCCTCTTCCACATCACTGGCCCGGGCCGCCTCGGCGTCGGCACGTGCCTGCTGCAGATCACCGCCGACCCAGTGCACGACCAACTCGCCCAACGGATCCTCCTGTTCGAACAGCACCGCGGTTTCCCGATACAACTCCAGGAGAGCCAGGAACCTCGCCACGACCTCGAGAGAGTGTTCGCAGTCGCCGACCAACTCGGCGAAGTCTGCGACGCCCTTCTCCGCGAGAAGCACACGCAGCACCGCCGCATGCTCGCGAACCGAGATCCGATGCTGGTGCAGGTGCTCCAGCGAGACCGTCGCAGGCGGCTTCGGCCGAAACACGGCAGCGGCGACTTCGGCGAATCCCATCGGATCCACTCCCAGCACGACCTCCGGCAGCAATCCGGCGAAGCGGTCCTCCGGGGACACCGCCCGGGGATACCGGCGCAATGCTCCGGCTTCCAACTCGCGAAACAGCGCCGCCACCTGCTTGTAGGCACGGTACTGCAGCAACCGCGCGAACAGCAGATCCCGCGCCTCCAGCAGCGCGAGGTCCTCCTCGTCCTCCACCTCGGCGGCGGGCAGCAGCCGCGCTGCCTTGAGATCGAGCAATGTCGCCGCCACCACGAGAAACTCGGTGATCTCATCCAGTTCCGAGCTCTCGCCCAGTTCCTTGGTGTAGGCGATGAACTCGTCGGTGACCCGGTGTAGCGCCACTTCGGTCACATCGAGCCGGTGCTGCGAGATGAGCTGCAACAGCAGGTCGAAGGGACCTTCGAAATTGTCCAGCCGTACCGTGAAGCGACCCGAGGACGACAATTCCCGATCGGCGGGGGCCGGATCGGACGCCCCGTCCGGCGCAGGCGTCACCTCCGCGGCTTCCGCCTCCCTCACGTCATCTCTCCTGCAATTCAGGTCGATCCGTATGGATCGGTCATCGGGCGAGCACTTCACGGGCGAGCGTGCGATACGCCCGTGAACCGGCTGATCGCGGGGCCCAGCGCGTGATGGGCTCCCCGGCGACAGTGGTTTCCGGGAAACGCACGGTCCGGTTGATCACACTGTCGAACACGATGTCACCGAACGCCTCGACCACCCTGGCCATGACTTCTCTGGAATGCAGTGTACGCGGATCGAACATGGTCGCGAGAATCCCGCTGATCTCCAGTTTCGGGTTCAGACGCTCACGAACCTTCTCGATGGTGTCGATCAGCAGTGCCACGCCACGCAGACTGAAGAACTCGCACTCCAGCGGGATGATCACGCTGTCAGCCGCCGCGAGGGCGTTGACCGTGAGCAATCCCAGCGAGGGTTGGCAGTCCACCAGGACGTAGTCGTACTCCTTCATCGCCGGATGCAGCACGCGCCCCAGTGTCTGCTCCCGGCCGACCTCCGCGACGAGCTGCACCTCGGCGGCGGAGAGATCGATGTTGCTCGGCAACAGGTCCATTCCCTCGACCGTGGTCCGGCGCACCACGTCATCGAGGGTGACCGATCTCTCCATGATGACGTTGTAAATCGTTTGCTCGAGCTGGTGCGGCTGTACCCCGAGGCCGACCGAGAGTGCACCCTGCGGATCGAAATCCACCAGCAGCACCCGTCGGCCGTACTCCGCCAGTGCGGCACCGAGGTTGATCGTCGAGGTGGTCTTCCCGACACCGCCCTTCTGGTTGCACATGGCCAGCACTGCTGCGGGCCCGTGCTTGTCCAATATCGGCGGCTCGGGAATGCGCCGACGTGGCCTGCCAGTGGGGCCGACATCGTCGTACGAGGAGTCCGGGGATGTGTCGACGTCCTCGTCCGGCGCGCCGGGTTTGTCCGGGGCGATACTCAGGTCGACCGCGCCCCGGGACCGCCCGTCGGCGGAGGGCTGCGGTGTCGACATGACGATCCGACTCCTTGTCTACGGGTGGCGATAGGGCCTGGGACAGTCGCGCGCAGCCTAAGTGGCAGGCAATACCAGCGGCAACGCGCCTCGCCGACGTGTCGGAAATGTGCTGCCGGTGGTTCTTGCCACGATCCGCCCTCGACGGCAACGCTCGGAGGCAAGCGCCGCACGGACACCACCACCGCCCGGCGGTCACCCGTGCGCGCGCGGATGCGCCGTCGCGTACACCTCGCGCAACGTGTTCACCGTGACCAAGGTATACACCTGCGTCGTGGCCACCGACGCATGGCCGAGAAGCTCCTGCACGACCCGAACGTCGGCGCCGCCCTCCAGCAGGTGCGTGGCAAAGGAGTGACGCAGTACGTGCGGCGAGACCTCCGCCGTGATACCCGCCCGCTGTGCGGCGGATTTCAGCGCGTTCCAGGCGCTCTGCCGGGACAGCCGCGTCCCCCGGGAGTTCAGAAAGACGGCCGGGCTACCACGTCCACGTATCGCCAGGGTCGGTCGCGCCCGCACCAGGTAGGCGTCCAGGGCGTGCAGTGCGGGCTGGCCCACGGGCACCAGGCGTTGCCGTCCCCCTTTGCCATCCAACGAGACCGTGCGCTCCTCGGTGTTCACATCGTCGAGATCGAGCCCCACGGCTTCGGAGATTCGCGCACCGGATGAGTACAGCAGTTCCAGCAGCGCCCGTTCCCGGAGGTCGCGAACTCCCGCACCGCCACAGCTGTCCAGCAGGCGAAGCACCTGCTCCACCGGAAGAGCTTTGGGTAATCGCCGGGGCGGACTGGGCGGAGACACCTCGCGCGCAACATCGGAGTCGGTCAGCCCTTCGAGGTAGGCGAACCGGTGGAGCCCGCGTGCGGCCACCAGTGCCCGGGCTGCCGAAGACTGCGCCATCGGAGGGCGCCCTCTGCTGCCCTGCCGGAGTTCCGCCAGAAACGAGGCGACATGCTCCGCACTGACCTCCCGCAACGCGGAAATGCCCCCGCCAAGCAGGTAGTCGGCATAGCGGCGCAGGTCACGCGCATAGGAATCCAGGGTGCTGCGGGCTGTACCACGCTCGACCGCCAGGTGATCGAGGTAGCCGGTGATCACGACTCGCAACCCGTCGGGCAGGTTTTCGAATCCTTGCACCACTGGCCTCCTTCGACGCTCTTCGGCACGGCAGCATGCGCTTGCAGCCTAAAGATTCACGCACGGTCGCCGAAGCGGTGTCCGGACTCGCGAGACGGTCACCGCAGTGGATCGTCACACCTGTTTCCGACGCGCGGGAAAGCGCTGTGGCCGGTCGTACCACTGTGCCCGTGGTGCTCGGGATTGCGCACGCCCCTCGCCGACCGCCTGGGCAGCCAGCAGGCCGGACACGGTGGGAGCGTTGACGATCTCACCGTCGAACACCAGCCGCACGGCCGTACTCAGCGGCAGCCGTTCGAACACGAGATCGGCTTCCTCGTCCCCCGTCGCCAGGGGTCTGCCGACATCGGAGAGGCCCCGGGCCAGGAACACTCGCACGGCCTCATCGGTGAATCCCGGCGAGGAAGCGATATCGACCAGCACCGACCACTGCTCAGCGGCGAAACCGACCTCCTCGGCCAATTCACGTTGCGCGGTGTCCAACGGGTCCTCGTCCGCCACGTCCAACAGGCCCGCCGGAAGCTCCCACAGCCTGCGCCCGAGGGGGTAGCGGTACTGGTGGACCAGTACCACGCGACCCGCATCGTCGAGCGCAACGACGGCCACCGCCCCAGGGTGCTCCACGACCTCTCTACTCGAGGTGGTGCCGCCGGGCATCCGGACCTCGTCCGCGCGTAGCGCGAAGATCCTGCCCACGTGGATATCAGCGCTGGATACGGTCGTGAACTCGTGTTGACCGTGGGTCCGGGTCACCCTGTCGTCATCGGCGTTTCCGCTCGCATGCACAGCCCCATTCGATCACACACTCCCGGCCGGGGCATGCATGTTCGACGGAAGCTCGACAGGAAGTCGTTCGGCCGCGCGGTAATCCAGCGCCGCCCGGACGAACGCCGCGAACAGCGGATGCGGCCGGGTCGGCCTACTGGTCAGCTCCGGATGCGCCTGGGTTCCGACGAAGAACGGGTGATCCTCGCGGGCCAGTTCGAGGAACTCGACCAGGCGGTCATCGGGCGAGGTCCCGGAGAACACGAGCCCCGCCTTGGCCAGGCGGTCCCGGTATTCGTTGTTCACCTCATAGCGGTGGCGATGACGTTCGGCTGTCTCCGAGGTCCCGTACGCCTCTGCCACGATCGAACCATCCTGCAGGCTGGCCGGGTACGAGCCCAGCCGCATGGTGCCCCCCATGTCGCGGTGACCGGAGACAACGTCGTGCTGGTCGGCCATGGTGCTGATCACCGGATGTTGGCAGGGCTCCTCGAACTCGGTGGAGTTCGCCCGCTCCAGACCCGCCAGGTTGCGCGCTGCTTCGATCACCATGCATTGCAGCCCCAGGCACAACCCCAGCAGCGGGATACCGTGTGTCCGGGCGTAGTGGGTGGCCCCCACCTTGCCCTCGATACCTCGAACCCCGAAGCCACCGGGGATCAGAACACCGTCCATCCCGGCAAGCGCGTGTGCCGCACCCGCCGCGGTCTCACACGTGTCCGAAGGCACCCACTGAAGCTCCACCTTCGCATAGTGGGCGAATCCTCCGGCGCGAAGAGCCTCGGTCACCGACAGGTAGGCGTCGGGCAGATCGACGTACTTGCCGACCAGCGCGATCCGCACTCGCTCGGTGGGCTGGTGCACCCGCTCGAGCAGGTCTCCCCAGACCGACCAGTCCACGTCGCGGAACGGCAGACCGAGCCGGCGCACGAGGTAGGCGTCGAGTCCCTCCGCGTGCAGCACGCGCGGGATGTCGTAGATCGACGGTGCGTCCGGGCACGCGACCACACCATCGGAGTCGACATCGCACATCAACGCGATCTTGCTCTTGAGGTCCTCGGGAAGCTCCCGGTCGGCGCGACACACCAGAGCATCCGGTTGGATACCGATGTTGCGCAGCTCCTTGACCGAGTGCTGGGTCGGCTTCGTCTTCAGCTCTCCCGAGGGGGCCAGGAAGGGCACCAGGGACACGTGCAGGAAGAAGCAGTTGTCCCGCCCGACATCGTGCCGGACCTGCCTGCACGCTTCCAGGAACGGCAGTGACTCGATATCACCGATGGTGCCGCCGATTTCGGTGATCACCACGTCCGGCGTTTGCCCGTCCTCGTCCGGTTCCCCCATTGCCCGGATCCGGGCCTTGATCTGATCGGTGATGTGCGGAATCACCTGAACGGTATCGCCGAGATACTCGCCCCGGCGCTCCTTGGCGATCACCGTGGAGTAAACCTGACCGGTGGTGATATTGGCATTGCGGGTCAGGGCGCGATCCAGGAACCGCTCGTAGTGACCGATATCCAGATCGGTTTCGGCGCCGTCCTCGGTGACGAACACCTCACCGTGCTGGAACGGATTCATCGTCCCCGGATCCACATTGAGATAGGGGTCGAGCTTCTGCATCGTCACCCGCAGGCCGCGGGAGGTCAGGAGCTCGCCCAGGCTGGAGGCCGTGAGTCCCTTGCCGAGTGAAGAGGCCACGCCCCCAGTGACGAACACGTGTTTGATCGTGCGTGCTTGCGGCACCAAAAAGGCTCCCCGTGGTTCAACGCCGTCGCCGGGCTGTTGGTTGTGCGTTGGCAGGACGGCTACCGCACTCCCACGACGCCGTCGCTCCCACGGGATTCCAGCCTATCGCACAGTCCTGCATGAACGCAGTTGCCCCGCCTGCCGAAGGAAGCTCGTCCGACCGCGAGTCAACCGCTGTTCGGGTGCCTTTCTCGACTCACTTGGCATTCGCTTTTGCAGGCGGTGCATCTCCCGCAGTACCGCCCGTGGTCCGGGACCTTCCTGGCTGGGACCACAGAGCCAATGCCACTACGGCGGTATCACCCACGGGGTTGCGGGAGGGGCCCCTGGGCATTTCCGGCGGACCCGTAGTGACCGGCACGATCATCGAGCTGCTCGCGCAGTGCCAGTACGGTGGCCACGCGTCCTGCGGCAATATCGACGTTATCCACCGTCGACACCACCGAGGAGATCGCCGGATCCGCCCGAACCGCTCCCACCGCGCTGTTCCCCGCGCCGGATCCGGTCCGCCCGACGAGTACGGCACCCGCTCCTGCCCGATCCACCTGGGCGGCGAATCGTGCCATCATCGCTGTCGAAGAATTCCCGTTCTCGCTTCGTGCCCGACCGCCGGTCAGTACCACCGCAAGCTCGGCGGGCCGCAGGTCTCCGGATACGCGTACGAAACCCCCGTCGCTCAATCCGCCGAGCGCCGCCGCCCGCTCCTGCGGAGAAATCTGAGGGCGACCCGTCCGCGGATCCAGCAGTGCCACAGGCCCGAGGAAACCGCCCGCCAGTGTTCCCGGAGCCGAAGCGACCGGAAGCTGCACGCCGGCGGGCAGCAGACGCGTGAGTACATCCTGCAACTGCCCGGCTCGTTCGGGATTCGTGAAACGCTCGGTGAGCCGCACCGTCCCGGTGACATCGGCCCCTGCCGAGGCGAGCATCCTGGCCATGGCCTCCCGGTCCTGTGCGTGCACATCCGGGGTTGTCATGAGCACGACACTGTGCTGATCGAGTTGTCCGCGCACCGCCAGTGGCCCGATCGCTTTGCCGAATCGCTGCGCATCGACGACCTTGCCCTTCAGGGTGTCGCGCTCGGCACGCAGTTGATCCACCTGGTGACGCAGCGAATCCTGCTTGTTGCCGAGGTGGGACAGCAGGCTCTCACTCACCGAGGTCGAACCGAGGAGCACACCCGTGGCCAGCGCCAGAAACACCGCCGCGATCGACACAGTGTGGTAACGCAACGAAATCACGGCAAAAGCCCCCTGAGGTATTCGAGGACGGTGCGGCCCGCCTCGGCGACCACACCGAAATACGACGCTCCCAAACCGGACACCGCGAGGGCGACGAAGACCACCGTCACCACCGCCGCGATCAAGGAGACCACCGCACCGGTGGGAACAGTGCTGCGCTGCAAGGCCATCACGGCGCTGCCGTCGACGAGCTTGCCACCGAGGCGAAGCCTGGTCAGGAAAGTCGACGGATTCGAGCCCGAGCGCCCTCGATCGAGGAACTCGCGCAACGTGGCCTGGAAACCGACCGTGACGATCAGGTTCGCCTCGTGGGAGTCCGCGAGCAGTAACGCGAGATCCTCCGGATTTCCGGAGGCGGGGAACGTGACCGCGCCGATACCCAGATCCTGGATCCGTTCCAAGCCGGGCGCGTGGCCGTCCACATGTGCCGGGATGACCACTTCCGTTCCGCTCTTGAGGGCCTCGGGATCGATCCCCTCCGGGTCGCCGACGATCACGTCGGGGCTGTACCCGGCCTTGAACACCGAGTCCGCCCCGGTGTCCACTCCGATCAGGAGCGGGCGATACTCCCGGATGTAGCGTTTGAGCCGCTTGAGATCGTCGGTGTGCCCGTACCCCGCTGCCACGACGAGGACGTGCCTGTCCTTCATCGGCACCGTCAGTTCGGGCACGCCGATACCGTCGAGCATCAGCATGCGCTCACGGCGCAGGAATTCGATCGTGTTCGCCGAGAACGCCTCCAGCTGCGCCGACATGCCTGCCTTCGCCTCGATCATCAGGTCGGCCACCGAATCCGCATCCTGCTCGGTCCCACCGGCGAGTTCCCGGTCACCGACGAACACGCTGCCCTCGTACAGGCGGAGCTTGGCACCGTCCCTGATCTCGTGCAGTGTCTGTGCCCCCACCCCGTCTATCAAGGTGATCCCGGCGGAAAGCAGGACTTCGGGCCCCAGATTCGGAAACCGACCCGAGATCGAGGGCGCGGCATTGACGACCCCGACCACCTCGGCTGCGACGAGGGCTTCCGCGGTCCGGCGGTCCAGGTCGGCCTGGTCGAGCACGGCGATGTCACCGGCACCGACTCGATGCAGCAGGTCACCGGAACGCCGCTGGACCCTGGCAACGCCGACCACACCGGGCGGACTCGCTTCCTGGCTGCCAAGCAGGCCACTGAGCTTCATACACCGATGGTGACAAACCGATCACCAAATGTTGCTCCGCCACGCCGGGCGCGTTGCTCCAACGGCACCATCGCACCGACGCGCGTCGCACCTCAGGACTGCTTCCGCGTGCCCGACTTCCTGTCACCGGAACCTTTGCCGCCGCCACCGCTTCGGCCCGCACTGCCCGAGACGTGCCGGTCGGCCTTGTGCGCAATGGCCGTATCGAGCAGTTCCTCCGCATGAGCCCGCCCGGTCTCGGTGGATTCGAGTCCGGCCAGCATCCGGGCCAATTCCGCCACCCGTTGCTCGTCGGCGACCGTGCGCACATCACTGCGGGTCAGTCCGCCTTCACCGGATCCCTTGTCGACCACCAGATGACGATCGGCGTAGGCGGCCACCTGCGGAAGGTGCGTCACGACGATCACCTGGTGGGTGCGGGCCAACCGCGCGAGGCGCCTGCCGATCTCCACCGCGGCTCGGCCGCCGACTCCGGCATCCACCTCGTCGAAAACCAGGGTCGGCACCGTATCCGCGTCGGTGAGCACCACTTCCAGACCGAGCATCACCCGCGACAGCTCACCCCCCGAAGCACCTTTGTGGATCGGTAGGGGCGGAGCACCGGAATGCGCGATCAACCGCAACTCGACGTCGTCCACACCGTCGGGGCCTGCATGCAGAGTCCGTCCCTGCACGGTCAGCGCAGCAGGATCGGAGTCATCCGCCACCTTGGGGCGGACCAGAACTTCGAGTTCGGCCTGCGCCATGGCCAACCCGGTGAGTTCCTCGGTGACCGCTGCCCCCAGTCCGGTCGCGGCCTCCCCGCGAGCGTCCGATACGGCCTGGGCATGCCGTGCGAGCTCGGCCGCCAACTCGTCGCGCCGCGTGGCCAGAGCAGCCAACGCCTCCTCCGAAGTGTCCATCCCGGACAGTTGCGACTCGGCGTCGGAGGCCCAGGCCAGCACGCCGTCGATGTCGGCCGCATACTTCTTCGTGAGCTGCTTCAACTCGGCCTGCCTGGCCAGCACCTGCTCCAGGCGTGCCGGATCGGCATCCAAGCGATCCAAGTACCCGGCCAGCTCGGCACCGACATCAGCGAGTACGGCAGCCGACTCCGCCAGTCGCGACTCGAGGTCACGCAGTACCGGATCTTCGGCTGCGCCGAGACGGCGGCGTGCCTCACCGACCAGTCCGAGCGCACTGACCGATTCGGGGTCCGCCTCGGCAGCACCACTCACGGCAGCCTGGGCTCCCGAGGCGACGTCGCGGAGCTGGTCGACATCGGCCAGCCGCCTGGCCTCCTCGACCAGAGCGGTGTCCTCACCCTGCTCGGGCGCGACTGCTTCGATCTCGGACAATCCGTGTCGAAGTAGATCGGCTTGCCTGGCCAGCTCTCGGGAGCGCTCCGTTCGTTCGGTCAGCTCCCGGACCGTCTCCGCCCATTCCGCACGAACCCGCTGATATTCCGCCAACGGGCCGGTGACCTCGGTTCCGGCGAAGCGATCCAGCACCGCCCGCTGCTCGGCGGAACGCAGTAATCGCAACTGGTCATTCTGACCGTGGACAGCCAGCACCTGATCCGCCAGCTCGGACAGCACCGCGTTCGGAACCGAGCGCCCGCCCAGATGGGCACGCGAGCGGCCTTCCGCATTGACGCTGCGCACGGCAATCAGGCCGCCGTCCTCGTCCAGCTCGGCTCCCGCGTCCGTGGCGACCCTGGCCGCAGGCGAGTCCGCCGCGGTCTCGAATCGGCCCTCGACCACCGCACGCGTCGCGCCGGCACGGACACGGGAGCTGTCCGCTCGGCCACCACCGAGCAGGTGAAGCCCTGTGACCACCATCGTCTTTCCGGCGCCGGTTTCACCGGTCACCACGGTCAGGCCGGGGTGCAGATCGAGCGTGGCGTCGTCGATCACGCCCAACCCCTGGATGTGCATCTCCGCCAACACAGTCCGCACCCTAGCGGCCGGGTCCGATCAACGAATCCCCACCGGGCCGGTGCGGAACGCCTCAGTCGGCGACCGGCCCCCTCCATCCCTGCACCGGCAGTTCGAACTTGCGTACCAACCGATCGGTGAACGCGGTGTCGTGCAGCCGAACGAGCCGTAGCGGGCTCGTCCCCGCTACGGCTTCCACCCTGGCGCCCGGAGGGAGGTTGAAGTGTCGTTGTCCATCACAGCACAGGACCGCCTCGTGCCCGTTCTGATCGACCTCCAGGGCCAGCAGGGAATCCTGTGCGATCACCAGAGGCCGAGCGAACAACGCGTGCGCGTTGCTCGGAACAACCAGCAGGGCCTGCACCTGCGGCCAGATCACCGGACCTCCGGCGGAAAACGCGTACGCGGTGGAACCAGTGGGAGTGGAGCACAAAACTCCATCACAACCGAACGCCGAAACCGGGTGACCGTCGACCTCGACGACCACATCCAGAATCCGTTCCCGGCTGCTTTTCTCCACACTCGCTTCGTTGAGCGCCCACGTGGTGGCCAGCACTTCGTTGTCCAACCGGGCGGTCACGTCGATGGTCATGCGTTCCTCGACGTGATACCGGCTCTCGATCACCGCATCGACCGCATCGTCGAGCGCCTCGAAGTCCGCCCCTGCCAGGAAGCCCACCCGGCCGAGGTTCACTCCGAACACCGGTACCCCGGCCATTCGAGCCAGTTCCGCGGCGCGCAGCAGAGTTCCGTCGCCCCCCAGGACGAGGACGAGTTCGGTCCCCTCCGCGGCCAGGGGGCCCGGCGCCACCACCTGCGTGTAGCACTCGGGGCTGAGTTCGGGTGCTTCCTCTGCCAACACCCGGACCCGCATTCCGGCCCCGATGAGCTGCCCGGCGACCTTCTCCGCCGTGCCCAGGTTGTACTGCCTGCCCGTGTGTATCACCAGCAGTACTTCTCGGGTCACCTGGCACCCCCTTGGCGTTGTTGCCTGCCGGCACCGTGTTCCGCATCGCGCCCGGCCGGGCTCTGCGGACCCGTACGGACGGCCTCTGTGACCATTGCCTCGGAATCCCGCAGGTCACCGCGCTCGTCACCATGCAGCCACACGAAGTACTCGACGTTGCCGGACGGCCCCGGCAACGGACTGGCGACCACCCCGTGCACTCCGAGTCCGCTCCCGGCTGCGGAGTTCACCACGTCGAGCACGGCTTCCGCGCGCAGCTGCGGGTCACGGACGACACCACCGGAGCCGAGCCGCTGCTTGCCGACCTCGAACTGTGGCTTGACCATGACGACGAGGTCGGCATTGCCGTTCATGCACGCCTGCAATGCGGGCAGGACGAGCCGCAAGGAGATGAAGGACAGGTCGGCCACGACGAGATCGACAGGACCGCCGATCTCCTCGACCGAGAGGGAACGCACATTGGTGCGGTCCTGGATCCGCACCCGATCATCGGTTTGCAGTTTCCAGTCGAGCTGGCCGTAGCCGACGTCCACGGCCACGACCTCCCGAGCCCCGCGCTGCAGCAACACGTCGGTGAAACCGCCGGTGGAAGCACCCGCGTCGAGACATCGACGGCCGGCGACGGTAAGCCCGTCGGGCTCGAACACGTCGAACGCTCCCAGCAGCTTGTAGGCACCGCGGGACACCCAGCCGGGACCTTCGGCATCCTCGGACACCACGACCGCCACATCGGTTTCCACCGCGGTCGCAGGCTTGGCGGCGATCATGCCGCGCACACTCACCCGGCCTGCGGCGATCAGCTCCGATGCCTGTTCCCGCGAGCGTGCGAGCCCCCGTCGAACGAGTTCCGCGTCCAGACGCACCCTTCGTGGCACCGCGTCAACTCCCGTTACCACTCGAACCGGACAACAGGTTCTCGGCCTTGCCGAGCGCCTCAGTGAGCGCGGTGTGCACGGCGTCGAACCGCTCGACGTGCTCGGATACCGGAAGCTCGGCCAGATTCCCAAGCCGGGCCAGCGCCTCCTCGATGGCCCGCTCGGTCGACCGCCCCTCGTCCGAACCATTCGTTTCGACAGGCGCCTCGGCAGGCACCGCCGAATGCGATGCCGGTGCATTACTGTGCTGACCGGACGAGGTCATGTTCGCTCACTTCCATCGGCCACACCGCCCCAGCGGTGCGCGACGATACTGCCCACGCTATCGGACGTGCCACACAACCGCGTGGATACCACTATCACACCATGACTCGAGGTCATGCACATGGACGGGACGAGAGGATCCGAGTACGTCTCATGCCAAACCCAGGCCGTTCAGTGCCATTTCGGCCTGCTCGTCGTCTCCCCTGACCCGTACCGGCCCCGAACCGATTCGCCACCACACCGCACATAACGCCCGCAGCGCGGGCAGCGGTTCGGCGATCCCTTCGGAGAGAGCCGTCAATACCAGAGCTGATTCCTCCACCCGGACCGTGAACGAGGACTGATCGGTGATCAACGACTCTTCCGGGGGGCGATGCAGCGCCGCCAGATCCGCCGAGACGTAATCGGGGCGGGATTCGGCGGGAGCACCCAGCACCTCTGCCGGAGTACCGACCCCGGACAGCACCATCAGCGATGGCATACCCGCCTGCACACCACCGGCGATGTCGGTTTCCAGTCGGTCACCGACCATCAGTGGGCGGCTCGCCCGAGCGGAATCGGCCGCGCGACGCAGCAGCGGCGGTTGCGGTTTGCCCGCCACCCGCGGCATCCGGTCGGTCGCCAGCTGCAACGCAGCCACCATCGCGCCGTTTCCGGGCAATTCGCCCCGCTCGGTAGGCAATGTCGCATCGCTGTTGCAGGCCACCCAGGCGGCACCGCCGTTGATCGCCAAGCATGCTTCACCGAGGTCCATCCATCCCGTATCCGGCGAATGCCCCTGAACCACCGCAACCGGACCGTCCGCGTGACGTCGAACCGGGCTCAGACCGACCCCTTCGATCTCGCCCGCCAGAGCTTCCGTCCCGATCACCAGCACGCGCGCCCCGGCGGGCAGGAATTCGGCCAGTACCGCAGCCGCTGCCTGGGCACTCGTGCTGACCTCGGCGGTCTCCGTGCACAGTCCGAGATGCCCGAGATGTTCGACGACAGCCCGGGGCGGTTTGGAGGCATTGTTGGTCACATAACGAAGCGCGACTCTTCGCCGATGAACTTCATCGATCGCCTCCTTGGCTCCCCTGACCAACTCATCGCCACGATAGACCGTGCCATCCAAATCCAGGAGCACGGCATCATGCTGCTCGACCAACGGAGCCGTCACAGTGCCCCGGAACCTCCTTCGAGATCACCGCCGTGCTCCTCGGCAGAAGCGGTATCCCCCTCGGCCGTGCCGGTGGGCGTTTCCTGGGCTCCCTCGCCATCGGTTCCACCCGTGTCCCCGGGCAACCGGGACTCGACCTCCGCGACGAGTTCCTCGGCCGCATCGGCCCCGCCGAGCCGTACAACCAGTTCATCGAGTCTTTCCGGGGCGTCGGTCTCGCCTTCGTCATCCGCGTGTGCCGCGTGGACGAACCACGTGAACGCCTCCTGCACTCTGTCCGCCGCCAGCAGATTGTCGGCATAGGCGTAGAACAGCCGGGCGCTCCACGGCTCCTGCCGTTGCGGGTCGAGGTCCGAAGTCTGCAGGCTGACCACGGAAGCATCGATCTGTCCAAGATCGCGGCGCGCACCGGCAGCGACAATGCGCAACTCGACCGCCTGCTGCCCCTCGAGTTCGGCAGCTTCGGGACTGCGACTGAGCTCCAGGGCTCGCTGCGAACGGCCAAGTGCGCGCTCACAATCGGCCATGATCGCCAACTGCCCGGCACCGCCTGCCATACGGCGGGCGGCACGCAGTTCGGTCAGAGCCTCGCTCCACTCCCCGACCTGGTAAGCCGTGAGCCCGTTGGCCTCCCGCACGGCTGCCACACGAGCAGCACTACGACGCGCGAAGCGTGCATGAGTCAGCGCTCGCTCCGGTTCCGTGTCCATCAGTTTGCCTGCGGCAACCAGGTGGGCTGCCACCTTGTCCGCCAGCCCCTTGGGCAGCCCGCGCAATTCCCGGCGGACCTCTCCATGCAGCTCAGAGGCCTGCACATCCTCGGGGAGATCCGGTTCTCGGGGCTTCGGCGGCGTGTTGGCGGGTCTCTTCCCGCCTGCTTCGCTGTTCTCTCCCGCCGGCCGGTTTCGTCCTCCCGAACGTTCATGACCACGGTATCGGCTCTTGTTCGTGTCGGTAGCCGATCGTTTGTGATCCGCACGATCGGCTCGTCCCTGCGAGCGGTCGAAGCCTCGGCGTTCGGGTCGGTCCGAAGGCTTGCCACCGGACGAGCGATCATCTCGACGGGGACGATCGTGGCGTCCCTTTCCTCCACCGGAGTGGTCACGCCGGTCGCCACGCTGCTCTGGCCGCTCACCACGCGGCCCCTGTCCCTCGGCGCGTGCACCATTGCGATCGGAACGGCGACGATCGTTCCATTGACCACCGGCGCCACGTCCTGGCTGGGAGCGGTCGGCGCGATTTCCGTCTTTTCCGCGGCTGCTTACTCGGTCATCGCGCCTGCCACCACCACGAGCATCCTGACCATGCCGCGCGGAAGAGCCCCGACGCGGATCATCGCCCCGTGAATCGTCAAACCGCTTCTGGCCGCCCTGTCGGTTCGGGTAGCGATCTCCCGAGCGCCGGTCGTCACCGTGTCCACGCCCCGTGCTGTGCCCATCACCGCTGCGGTTACCGGAACCACGTCCTCTCGGGTCACCTCGGCCACCGCCGGGACCACGGCCACCGCTGGGCCCGCGGCGGTCGCCGCCGTGCTTGTCCTCGGAATCGGACACCGGACCTCCTGCAACATTCGAAAAGCCGACCACCCCAGCTTAGTCCGCAAGGCTCCGTCGGTACTGCCGAGCCAATTCGGCCGACGGGACTGTGCTGGTAAGTGAACCGGCGGGCATGAAAGGAGGGGGAGGGACGTGCGATGGGGCACGTCCCTCCCCCTCCGAAGTGGGGGTCGGCGGTGTCCTACTCTCCCACACCCGTGGGGGTGCAGTACCATCGGCGCTGGCGGGCTTAGCTTCCGGGTTCGGGATGGGACCGGGCGTGTCCCCGCCGCTATGACCACCGACTCGTTCTGGCCACACAGTCTAGCCCATGGCCAGTGTGTGGAGTTTATGGGGGTGGTTGTTGTTTCAGATCCGTATAGTGGATGCGCACCCTGGGTGGGTAAGTCACTCGGCCGATTAGTACCGGTCGGCTGCACCTGTTGCCAGGCTTTCACCTCCGGCCTATCAACCCACTCGTCTGGTGGGGGCCTTACCCGATCCAGGTCGGGGGGAGACCTCATCTGGAGGACGGCTTCCCGCTTAGATGCTTTCAGCGGTTATCCGTGCCGAACGTAGCCAACCAGCCGTGCTCCTGGCGGAACAACTGGCACACCAGAGGTTCGTCCGTCCCGGTCCTCTCGTACTGGGGACAGCATCTCGCAAGTCTCCGAACGCGCGCGGCGGATAGGGACCGAACTGTCTCACGACGTTCTAAACCCAGCTCGCGTGCCGCTTTAATGGGCGAACAGCCCAACCCTTGGGACCGACTACAGCCCCAGGATGCGACGAGCCGACATCGAGGTGCCAAACCATGCCGTCGATATGGACTCTTGGGCAGGATCAGCCTGTTATCCCCGGGGTACCTTTTATCCGTTGAGCGACACCGCTTCCACCAGCCAGTGCCGGATCACTAGGCCCTGCTTTCGCACCTGCTCGACCCGTCGGTCTCACAGTCAAGCCCCCTTGTGCCCTTGCACTCGCCACCTGGTTTCCAACCAGGCTGAGGGGACCGTTGGGCGCCTCCGTTACCCTTTGGGAGGCAACCGCCCCAGTTAAACTGCCCACCAGGCACTGTCCCTGATCCGGATCACGGATCGAGGTTAGACGCCCGCAACGACCAGAGTGGTATTTCAACAGCGACTCCACCCACACTGGCGTGTGAGCTTCCCAGTCTCCCACCTATCCTACACAAGCCGAACCAGACACCAATACCAAGCTACAGTAAAGGTCCCGGGGTCTTTCCGTCCTGCCGCGCGTAACGAGCATCTTTACTCGTATTGCAATTTCGTCGAGTCCGTGGTCGAGACAGCGCCCAAGTCGTTACGCCATTCGTGCAGGTCGGAACTTACCCGACAAGGAATTTCGCTACCTTAGGATGGTTATAGTTACCACCGCCGTTTACCGGCGCTTCCATTCTCCGCTTCGCGGGCGCACCCACTAACGAGTCCTGTTAACGTTCCGGCACCGGGCAGGCGTCAGTCCGTATACCTCGTCTTACGACTTCGCACGGACCTGTGTTTTTAGTAAACAGTCGCTCGGGCCCACTCTCTGCGGCCACCACCAGCTTCGGAGGCAACGCTCCTACACCGGCCATGGCTCCCCTTCTCCCGAAGTTACGGGGACATTTTGCCGAGTTCCTTGACCACGGTTCGCTCGCTCGCCTCGGTATGCTCTACCTGACCACCTGTGTTGGTTTGGGGTACGGACCACCCACGCACTCGCTAGAGGCTTTTCTCGGCAGTACGGGATCACCCACTTCGCCACACGGGCTCGGCCTCCGGTCTCAGGCACCGGTGCACGGATTTGCCTGTGCACCGCCCTACACCGTTACCCCGGGACTACCATCGCCCGGGATGGGCTACCCTGCTGCGTCACCCCATCACTGACCGGACCGCCGGGCCTCGCCACCATGAGCACCGGACACCGTCCCGCACAGCGGAACAGGCCGGCACCGATAGCACCGAGAACACCGACACCGGTATGGGACGCGCGTCGGCGGGTACGGGAATATCAACCCGTTATCCATCGGCTACGCCTGTCGGCCTCGCCTTAGGCTCCGACTCACCCTGGGCGGATCAGCCTTGCCCAGGAACCCTTGGTCATCCGGCGGCAGAGATTCTCACTCTGCTTGCACTACTCATGCCCGCATTCTCTCTCGCATGGTCTCCACGACTGGCTTACGCCGCCGCTTCACCGTCCACACGATGCTCCCCTACCCACCATGACACACAGTCACGGCGACACGGCTTCGGCGGTGTGCTTGAGCCCCGCTACATTTTCGGCGCAGGACCACTCGACCAGTGAGCTATTACGCACTCTTTCAAGGATGGCTGCTTCTAAGCCAACCTCCTGGTTGTCCGGGCAGTCCCACATCCTTCCCCACTAAGCACACACTTGGGGGCCTTAGCCGGTGTTCTGGGCTGTTTCCCTCTCGACGACGGAGCTTTTCCCCCGCCGACTCACTGCCGCGCTATCCACGCCATGCCATTCGGAGTTTGGTTGACGTCAGTACCCCACACAGGGCCCTCCACCATCCAGTAGCTCTACCTGCACGACGAAACACACGACGCTGCACCTCAATGCATTTCGGGGAGAACCAGCTATCTCCGAGTTTGATTGGCCTTTCACCCCTACCCACAGCTCATCCCCCAGGTTTTCAACCCTGGTGGGTTCGGGCCTCCACCCGGTATTACCCGGGCTTCACCCTGGCCATGGGTAGATCACTCGGTTTCGGGTCTAGAGCACGCGACTACCCCGCCCTGTTCGGACTCGCTTTCGCTCCGGCTTCCCCACCACGGGTTAACCTCGCCACGCACCACTAACTCGCAGGCTCATTCTTCAAAAGGCACGCCATCACCGCGAACGGCTCTGACGGATTATAGGCACACGGTTTCAGGGACTCTTTCACTCCCCTCTCGGGGTACTTTTCACCATTCCCTCACGGTACTCTCCGCTATCGGTCACCAGGAGTATTCAGGCTTACCAGGTGGTCCTGGCCGATTCACACGGGAATCCACGGACCCCGTGCTACTCGGGATCACACCCGGGAGCACGCACCACTTTCACCGACGGGGGTCTCACCCACTACGCCTGCGCATTCCAACGCATTCAGCTGGCCATGCATACACTCCCCGCTGAGGCGGCAGCCCCAACCAGATGCTCCCAACAACCCCGAGCACGCAACGCCTGCCGGCTTGCCACGCACCCGGTTTAGCCACACATCCCGTTTCGCTCGCCACTACTCGGGGAATCGCTATTGCTTTCTCTTCCTGCGGGTACTGAGATGTTTCACTTTCCCGCGTTCCCTCCCACTGCCCTATACATTCAGACAGCGGTGACCGGACATCACTCCGGCCGGGTTTCCCCATTCGGACACCCTCGGATCACAGCTCGGTTGACAGCTCCCCGAGGCTTATCGCAGCCTCCCACGTCCTTCATCGGCTCCTGATGCCGAGGCATCCACCGTGCGCCCTTACACACTTACACACCAAGTATCAAGATGCTCGCATCCACTATACAGTTCTCAAACAACAACCACCACGGCAACACACCCACCACCACCCCAACCAGGGGCAGCACCAGCGGCATGTTCCCTCAGAACCCAACAGTGCACCGACACCGAGACCACCCAGGCCCCAGCAGCATTCCATGTTCGACGTTTCCACACTCTCGGACAGCACCACCCGGTGCGCACCACATCCGGGCACACCCACCAGGCAGCACCCACACCCGGCCACCACCCTGCCCACACCGGGACAGGACACGCCGGCATGTGCGAGTACCAGTGCTCCTTAGAAAGGAGGTGATCCAGCCGCACCTTCCGGTACGGCTACCTTGTTACGACTTCGTCCCAATCGCCGGTCCCACCTTCGACCACTCCCCCCGGCAAACCGGTTGGGCCATGAGCTTCGGGCGTTACCGACTTTCGTGACGTGACGGGCGGTGTGTACAAGGCCCGGGAACGTATTCACCGCAGCACTGCTGATCTGCGATTACTAGCGACTCCGACTTCACAGGGTCGAGTTGCAGACCCCGATCCGAACTGAGACCGGCTTTAAGAGATTCGCTGCCCCTCACGGGTTGGCCACCCTCTGTACCGGCCATTGTAGCATGTGTGAAGCCCTGGGCATAAGGGGCATGATGACTTGACGTCATCCCCACCTTCCTCCGAGTTGACCCCGGCAGTCTCCCGCGAGTCCCCAACCGCATTGCTGGCAACACAGGACAAGGGTTGCGCTCGTTGCGGGACTTAACCCAACATCTCACGACACGAGCTGACGACAGCCATGCACCACCTGTGCACCGGCCCCAAAAAGGGAAACCCTGTCTCCAGAGCGATCCAGGCATGTCAAACCCAGGTAAGGTTCTTCGCGTTGCATCGAATTAATCCACATGCTCCGCCGCTTGTGCGGGCCCCCGTCAATTCCTTTGAGTTTTAGCCTTGCGGCCGTACTCCCCAGGCGGGGCGCTTAATGCGTTAGCTACGGCACGGACACCGTGGAAACAGTCCCCACACCTAGCGCCCAACGTTTACGGCGTGGACTACCAGGGTATCTAATCCTGTTCGCTCCCCACGCTTTCGCTCCTCAGCGTCAGTATCGGCCCAGAGACCCGCCTTCGCCACCGGTGTTCCTCCTGATATCTGCGCATTTCACCGCTACACCAGGAATTCCAGTCTCCCCTACCGAACTCAAGTCTGCCCGTATCGACCGCACGCCTGCCGTTAAGCAACAGGTTTTCACGGCCGACGCGACAAACCGCCTACGAGCTCTTTACGCCCAATAAATCCGGACAACGCTTGCGCCCTACGTATTACCGCGGCTGCTGGCACGTAGTTAGCCGGCGCTTCTTCTGCCCCTACCGTCACCTTCGTCGGGACCGAAAGAGGTTTACAACCCGAAGGCCGTCCTCC
Organism: Haloactinomyces albus; assembly: GCF_031458135.1. Lineage (NCBI taxonomy): Bacteria > Bacillati > Actinomycetota > Actinomycetes > Actinopolysporales > Actinopolysporaceae > Haloactinomyces > Haloactinomyces albus. The sequence goes on from NZ_JAVDXW010000001.1 coordinate 520,814, forward strand.
CCCACGCGGCGTTGCTGCGTCAGGCTTTCGCCCATTGCGCAAGATTCCCCACTGCAGCCTCCCGTAGGAGTCTGGGCCGTATCTCAGTCCCAGTGTGGCCGGTCACCCTCTCAGGCCGGCTACCCGTCGTCGCCATGGTACGCCGTTACCGCACCATCCAGCTGATAGGCCGCGGGCTCATCCCGTACCGCCGGAGCTTTCCACACACCACCATGCGATGACATGTCCTATCCGGTATTAGACCCCGTTTCCAAGGCTTATCCCCAAGTACAGGGCAGATTGCCCACGTGTTACTCACCCGTCCGCCACTCATCCACCCCTGCGAACAAGAGCTTCAGCGTTCGACTTGCATGTGTTAAGCACGCCGCCAGCGTTCGTCCTGAGCCAGGATCAAACTCTCCAACAAAGGATCATTCAACAACCCCAGCAGAAACACACCCCACAACAGGGCATGCCCCAAAAAAACAAAACCGAAAAAACGGTCCGCATCAAACACAAAACCATCGGCACACTGTTGAGTTCTCAAAGAACACACCCACCACACGGCAGGCCCGCAATAACCGCTTGCTGCACCGAAAACCCTAGCAAACCCACCAGCAACCCACCCAAAGGGGGGTCACCCGAACCGGCCCACCGAGCTCTCACCACGCCACATTCCCACACCGGAAACCCAGCACCGCAACAACACGCTCACCGCATATTAACCTTGCTCCGCTGAAACAGCCCAACCAAACCGGAAACCAATCCCGCCGGACCGCCATTCACCGTAACAAACACCCGAAACCACCCAAAAACCCAGGAAGCAACCGGCCACCAACACCCGACCCGACTCACACCGGCTCGTTCCGTGCTGACAAGAAATAATTTACGCGCCGACGCACACGGAGTCAAATCGACCCGTACCACCAGCGGAAAAACGGAACCCGCAGGTCAGACGCCTTTCCGAAGCTGCTCCGAGTTTAATGGAACACCCGAACACCCGCAGTGTGGCGTTTGCCACGACGAACAACGAGCCAGCGGCCGTGCAACAGGTCCTCTTTGGAGGGCGACCAGGTGTCATCAGTGATTTTACCGTTGTTGACGTAGGCTCCGCCCTCACTGACCGTGCGACGTGCCGCTGCCCTGCCGGTGACAAGACCGGTTGCCACCAGCAGATCCACGATCGTCGGCTCGTCGGCGAGTCGAACCTCACCGGTCGGTGCCTCGGCCATGGCGGCGTCCAGTGTTGCCTCGTCGAGCTCGCGGAGCTCTCCGCGCCCGAACAGTGCCTGACTCGCGGCAACCACCTGCCGTGTCGCATGGGCACCATGCACCATCGTCGTGAGTTCCTCCGCCAGTTTGCGCTGTCCCGCGCGCAACTGAGGGCGTTCGGCAGTCGTGCTCTCCAACTCCTCGATCTCGTCACGTCCGAGGAAGGTGAACAGGCGCAGGTACTTGCCGACATCGGCGTCATTGGCATTGACGAAGTACTGGTACCAGGCATACGGCGAGGTCATCTGGGGATCGAGCCAGATGTTGCCGCCCCCGGTTGACTTGCCGAACTTGCGTCCCTCGGAATCGGTGACCAACGGCAAGGTCAACGCGTGGCCGGTAACCCCCTCCTGCCTGCGCAGCAAGTCGACACCGGCGACGATGTTGCCCCACTGGTCCGACCCTCCGAGCTGCAGCCGGGTGCCGTGGCGCCGGTGGAGCTGAACGAAGTCGTTGGCCTGCAGCAACATGTAACTGAACTCGGTGTAGGACATGCCGTCGCTTTCCAGACGCCGCTTGACGGTGTCCCTGGCCAACATCGTGTTCAGCGAGAAATGCTTGCCGACATCCCGGAGGAACGCGGTCACCGACAGGTTCGCTGTCCAGTCCGTGTTGTTCTCCAGCACGGCCCCGGTCGGCGAATCGTCGAAGTCGACGAACCGTTCGAGCTGCCCCCGAATACCCTCGGTCCACTCCCGCACCGTGGCCTCGTCATGCAGGTTGCGCTCACCGACATCGCGGGGATCACCGATCAGTCCGGTCGCCCCACCGGCGAGCACGACCGGACGATGCCCTGCGAGCTGGAACCGTCGCAGGGTCAGCAGGGGAACCAGATGTCCTGCATGCAGACTCGGCGCGGTCGGATCGAAACCCGCATAGAGAGTGAGCGGCCCGGCATCCAGATCACGACGCAGTGCGTCGGCATCGGTGGACTGCGCGATCAGGCCGCGCCAGGACAGCTCGTCAAGGATGTGCTCGCTCACGCACTCAGTTTCGCGCACGGCCACAGCCGCCGTTACGCCCGGTCCCGGGTACGGCGGCGCCCTCCCCTGCGATAAGTGCTCACCGCGGGTGAACCGTCCACCCAGGAACGCCAGGGAAGGTCCTCGGCACTGGCAACACCCACACGGGGACCGGTACGTACATCGTCCTCGTCGACGGGCGTTCCGGTGAATAACCGCACCGGTGAGTCCGGGGCGGTGAGATCGATCCCGTTGTGCTCCCTGGTGATCCCCAGCACACTCGTCAGCCGAGCCGGGCCGGTGGCCAGGTGAGTGTCCTTGCGCACAGCGGGGCGACGCTGCCGTGCCAGTTCCCCACCGGAGAGAACCTCGCCCGCGCGCAACAGCACCGCGCCGGGTACGCCATCGGTCAGACACACGACGTTGATGCAGAAGTGCATGCCGTAGATGAAGTACACGTAGAGATGCCCCGCGGGACCGAACATGACGGCGTTGCGTGCTGTGCGACCGCGATAGCAGTGCGAGGCCGGATCGTCGCCACCGCGATACGCTTCCACCTCGACGATCCGGATTCCCACGTCACCGTGGGGTCCACTCGACCACAGCTCGCTTCCGAGCAGGTACCGGGCCACCCGCAACGGGTCCTGAGCGAGTTCCTCGCGAGCAACCTGTGTCACGGGCGACACCGTACTTGTTGTACTCGTTTCGGGATGTTGCATCACCGCTCCGCGAGCCATTGGCGATGTTCGGCCACCATCGTCGTGACGCGCCGGCTCTGTTCGGCGACACGATCGGGTGCGGTGCCACCGTGAGCGTCACGCGAGGCGATCGAGCCCGACACGGTCAGTACTTCACGGACCTGGGGGGTGAGTGCGGGGTGCACGGAGGCGAGTTCCTCGTCGGTGAGCTCCTCCAAACCAACCCCTCGCACCTCGGCCACGCGGACACACTCCCCCGAAGCCTCGTGCGCAACGCGGAAGGCAACGCCTTGCCGAACCAACCACTCTGCGATGTCGGTGGCCAGTGTGAACCCGGCAGGGGCGAGCTGCGCCATTCGCTCGGTGTCGAAGGTGAGCGTGCCCAGCATCCCGGCCATCGCGGGCAGCAGCAGCTCCAATTGCTGCACCGAGTCGAAGACCGGTTCCTTGTCCTCCTGCAGGTCCCGGTTGTAGGCGAGAGGTTGTGCCTTGAGAGTGGTCAGGAGTCCGGTCAGGTTGCCGAGCAGCCGACCGGACTTGCCGCGGGCCAGTTCGGCCACGTCCGGATTCTTCTTCTGCGGCATGATCGAACTGCCCGTGGCCCATGCGTCGTCCAGCGTGATGTAGCCGAACTCGGCGGTGTTCCAGATGATCACCTCTTCGGCGACCCGGGACAGGTTCATCGCCAGCATCGCCAGGTCGAACGCGGACTCGGCGGCGAAATCCCGCGAGGAGGTGCCGTCGATGGAGTTGTCCACGGCGCCGTCGAAACCGAGTTCGGCCGCGACCGCCTGCGGATCGAGACCGAGCGAGGATCCCGCCAGAGCACCCGATCCATAGGGTGAGAATGCCGTGCGCGCATCCCAGTCACGGAAACGCTGCACATCACGGAGCAGAGCCTGGCAGTGGGCGAGCAGGTGATGCGCCAACAACACCGGCTGCGCGTGCTGCAGATGGGTACGGCCGGGTAGGACTGCCTCGGGATGGGCCTGTGCCTGTGCGTTCAGGGCATCGACGATGTCGAGTACCCCCGCGACGACGCGACGCGTGGCATCGCGCAGCCACATCCGGAACTGCGTGGCGACCTGATCGTTGCGGGACCTGCCCGCTCGAAGCTTGCCCCCGAGTTCCTGGCCGACGCGCTCCAGCAGACCTCGTTCGAGCGCAGTGTGCACGTCCTCGTCGTCGACCACGGGGCGGAACCGCCCGGTCTCGACATCGGCGGCCAGCTCGTCGAGCCCGGCGAGCATGTGTTCGAGTTCGGTTTCGGTGAGCAGTCCCGCCCCGTGGAGCACGCGGGCGTGCGCGCGTGAGCCTGCGATGTCGTAAGGCGCCAGGCACCAGTCGAAGTGCGTGGACAGGCTCAGCGCCGCCATCGCCTCCGCCGGTCCGGAGGCGAACCGGCCCCCCCAGAGCTTGGTGGGTTCGGCCGGGTTTCCGGGAACTCCCCGTTCGGATGGCTCACTGCCTTGCTGCGTCACGGTGCTTCCTCGGTCGTGTCGGTCAGTGCACTGCGTGCCGTGGGTGGGGTTGGTCAATTTCTCGAGAAATTGACCAACCCCACCCGAGCTCAGCCCTGCTGATTGCGCTTCGCGGCGATCTTGCTGGGCAGGCCCCACAGCTGGACGAAGCCCTTGGCCATCCCCTGATCGAAGGTGTCCCCCTCGTCGTAGGTGGCCAGGTTGAAGTCGTACAGCGACTCCTGGCTGCTCCGCCCGGTGACCACGGCCCTGCCGCCGTGCAGCTTCATGCGGATATCGCCGGTGACGTGCTGCTGGGTCTCGGCGACGAACGAGTCCAGTGCGTCCTTCAGCGGCGAGAACCACAGGCCGTCGTAGACCAGCTCGCCCCAGCGCTGGGAGACGGTGCGCTTGAACCGCGCGGCGTCCCGCTCGAGGGTGACATCCTCCAGCTCCTGGTGCGCGGTGATCAGCGCCATCGCGCCCGGAGCCTCGTAGATCTCGCGACTCTTGATCCCGACCAGGCGATCCTCGACCATGTCCAACCGGCCGACTCCCTGGGCACCCGCACGCCGGTTGAGCTCTTCGACGGCCTGCAGCACGGTCACGGCCTTACCGTCGATGGCCACGGGCACGCCCTTGTCGAAGGTGAGCACCAGCTCGTCGGCTTCCCGGGGCACGCTCGGGTCGGCGGTGTAGGAGTAGACGTCCTCGATCGGCGCGTTCCAGATGTCCTCCAGGAACCCGGTCTCCACGGCACGGCCCCAGACGTTCTGGTCGATCGAGTACGGCGACTTCTTGTTCACGTCGATCGGCAGATCACGGCCCTCGGCCCAGGCGATGGCCTTCTCCCGGGTCCAGGCGAAGTCCCGTACCGGTGCCATGACATTCAGGTCCGGGGCCAACGCACCGATACCGACCTCGAAGCGCACTTGGTCGTTGCCCTTGCCGGTACAACCGTGAGCCACTGTCGTCGCACCGTGCTTCTTCGCCGCATCGGTCAGATGCTTGGCGATCAACGGCCGGGACAGCGCGGAAACCAGCGGATACCGGTCCATGTACAGCGCGTTGGCCTGCAGCGCGGGCAGGCAGTACTGATCGGCGTACTCGTCACGAGCGTCGGCGACGACGGCTTCGACCGCGCCGCAGGCCAGTGCCCGCTTGCGCACGGTCTCCAGGTCCTCACCGCCCTGGCCCACGTCCACCGCGACGGCGACGACCTCGGCTCCGGTCTCCTCGGCGATCCATCCGATGGCCACGGACGTGTCCAAGCCACCGGAGTAGGCCAGTACAACCCGCTCAGTCATTGTCGTTCTCCTCGTGCTCCGTGTCGTGCAAGTTTCGGTTGTCGTGATCGTTCGGGCCGGAGATGTGCGGCTCCTGCTGTTCACCGGCCGCCATCGCGGTGAAGCGCTGCGCGAGCCCTTGACCGGTGAGGGGCTCGCGGGCCACGACCATCACGGTGTCGTCGCCCGCGATCGTGCCGACCACCTCCAGCAGCGCTGAGCGGTCGATGGCACTGGCGAGGAACTGCGCCGCCCCCGGAGGGGTACGGAGCACGGTCAGGTTCCCCGAACCGTCCGCGCTGACGAGCAGCTCGCCGAGCAGTCTGCTCAGCCGGGAGGTACCGCCCTGTACCCCCGGCACGGGGTTGCCGTCCTCGGGAATGACATAGACGGCCGCTCCGCCGTCGGGGCCTCGGAGCTTCACCGCACCCAGTTCGTCGAGGTCCCGGGACAGGGTCGCCTGGGTGACCTCGATGTCGTCGCCTGCCAGCAGTTTCGCCAGTTCGGTCTGGCTGCGGATACCCATCGAGGAGACGAGCTCGACGATACGTGCTTGGCGCGCGACCCTGGTCGTCATCGTCGTTGCACCATCCATGCCAGCAGCGCTTTCTGCGCGTGCAGGCGGTTTTCCGCCTCGTCGAAGACCGCACTGGCGGGCCCGTCCAGGACCTCGTCGGTGATTTCCCATCCCCGATGCGCGGGCAGGCAGTGCAGCACGCTGGTACCGGGCTTGCCGGTGGCGGCCAGCAGATCGGTGTTGAGTTGGAACGGCCGGAACGGGCTGATGCGGTCCTTGCCGTCGTTCTCCTGTCCCATCGAGGTCCACGAGTCGGTGACCAGCACGTCGGCACCTTCGACAGCGGCACGCGGCCGGCTGAGCACCGACACCGAACCGCCGGTTTCGGCGGCCCGTTTCGTGGCTGCTTCCATCACCCACTCGGCGGGAGCGAACCCTTCCGGTGCACCGACCCGCACGTGCATGCCCGCGGTGGCGCCCCCCACCAGCAGGGAGTGCGCCATGTTGTTGGCCCCGTCACCGAGGTAGGTGAGCGTGAGCCCGGCGAGGCTGCCGTGGCGTTCCCGGATGGTCTGCAGGTCGGCGAGCACCTGGCAGGGGTGGAACTCATCGGTGAGGGCATTGACGACCGGCACGGTCGAAGCAGCGGCCATCGCATCGATCCGCTCCTGGGCGAAAGTTCGCCACACGACGAGGTCCACGTAGCGCGACAACACCCGAGAGGTGTCCTCGATGGTCTCTTCACGGTCGAGCTGGGTCAACCGACTGTCCATGATGACCGGATGACCTCCGAGCTGGCTGATTCCGGCCTCGAAGGACAGTCTGGTACGGGTGGAATTCTTCTCGAAGATCACGGCGACGGATCTCGGCCCGGACAGTACTTGCCGACCGTAGGGCTCCCGCTTGAACTCGTCGGCCAGGTCGAGCACCTCGAGCTGCTCGGCGGGGTCGAGATCATCATCGCGCAGCAAGTGGCGCATCAGGCATTCCCCTCATGTGTGGACAGCAAGGCGGGCAGGTCGGACAGGAATCGCTGTGCCTGATCCGGCTCCAGCACCAGGGGCGGCGCGAGTCGCAGCACATCCGGTTGTACGGGGTTGAGCAGATAACCGCTGCCCTGCGCGGCAGCGGCCACCTGTGGTGCCACCGCCGCGTTCAGCGCGATGCCGATCAGCAGCCCTGCACCGCGTACCTCGGAAACCAGCGGATGGTTCATCCGCTGAACGCGGGCCGTGATGTCCTTGCCGAGACGATCGGCGTGTTCCAGCAGGCTGTCGGAGGCGATGGTCCGCAGGACCGCGAGCGCCGCAGCACAGGCGACCGGGTTTCCTCCGAAGGTGGTGCCGTGCTGGCCGGGACGCAACAACGTCCCGGTGTCGCCGATTCCGATGCAGGCGCCCATCGGCAGACCACCACCGAGTCCTTTGGCCAGCGTGATGACGTCGGGCACGATCCCGCTGCGCTGGAAGGCGAACCAGTGTCCGGTGCGCCCGATGCCGGTCTGCACCTCGTCGATCACGAGAAGTGCGCCGTACCGGGTCGCGATGTCGCGAGCAGCCTGCAGGTATCCGTCCGGCGGCACGACCACACCGTTTTCACCCTGGATCGGTTCGAGGAAAACGGCAGCCGTAGATTCGTCCACTTCGGACTCGAGTGCTGCCGTGTCCCCGTAGGGGACATGCACCACACCCGTCGGAAGCGGCTCGAACGGTTCCTGCTTGCCGGGTTGGCCCGTCAAGGCCAAGGCCCCCATCGTGCGGCCGTGAAAGCCCCCTGTGGTGGCCACCACCTTCGTCCGACCCGTCAGCCGGGAGATCTTGAGCGCGGTTTCGTTGGCCTCGGCTCCCGAGTTGCAGAACAGCACCCGGCCATTGCCCGCGGATCCGGCCAGATCCAGCAGTTCCTCGGCCAGGCGCAGACCCGGCTCGTGCGCGTAGAAGTTCGATACGTGCCCGAGCCGGGAGATCTGCTCGGTGACAGCGGTGACCACGGCCGAGTGCGCATGGCCGAGGGCGTTCACCGCGACTCCCCCGAACAGGTCGAGGTAGGTCGTTCCCTCGGCGTCGGTGACCTCGCAGCCCGATCCGCTGACCAGAGTCAGCTTCGGCGCACCGTAGTTGTCCATCATGGACGTCTGCCAGCGCTGCGCCCCGGCGGCGTTGGTTCCGTCGTGCGGCATCATCCGTCCTCCCCTTCCGCGGCCCGGAGACCGGCCTGTTCATCGGGCGGAACGACCATCGTGCCGACGCCCTGGCTGGTGAACACTTCCAGCAGCACCGAGTGCGCGAGCCTGCCGTCGATCACGTGCGCGCGCGGCACTCCGCCACGCACCGCGCGCAGGCACGCCTCCATCTTCGGGACCATCCCGGAGGCCAGGTCGGGCAGCATCCGCTCCAGTCTGTCGGCATCCAACCGCGACACCAGCGAGGAACGATCCGGCCAGTCGGTGTACAGACCTTCGACATCGGTCAACACCACGAGCTTCTCGGCACCCAGTGCGACGGCGAGCGCACCGGCCGCCGTGTCGGCGTTGACGTTGTGCACCACGCCGTCGGCGTCGGGGGCCACGGTCGAGACCACCGGAATCCGTCCGGCATGGATCAGGTCCCATACCGCTTCCGGGTTCACCGAGACCACATCACCGACCAGCCCCACATCCACCGGCTCACCGTCGACGAGTGCGCTACGCCGCCGGGCGGTGAACAGGTGCGCGTCCTCACCGGACATGCCCACCGCATGTGGGCCGTGCTGGTTGATCAGTCCGACGAGTTCGCGCCCGACCTGACCGACGAGCACCATTCGCACGACGTCCATGGTCTCGGGCGTGGTCACGCGCAAGCCCCCGCGGAACTCACCCTCCATGCCCAGACGATCCAGCATGGTGGTGATCTGTGGACCCCCACCGTGCACGATGACCGGATGCAGTCCCGCAAGCCGGAGGAACACCATGTCCTCGGCGAAGGCTCGCTTGAGGCCATCATCGGTCATGGCGTTGCCGCCGTACTTGATGACCACCGTGGCACCGTGGAAGCGCTCCAACCACGGCAGTGCCTCGGTCAGTACCCCGGCTTTCGCACCCGCGGTGGCCAGCCGGTCGTCGGCCCTGCCCACACGGTCGTCACTGTTCGCAGTACGGGAAGTCATGAGGAGTAGGCGCTGTTCTCTTCGACGTAGCCGTGGGACAGATCGGTGGTCAGGATGGTCGCCGCGTGCTCACCGAGATGCAGATCGATGACGATCTCGATGTCGCGGCCGGACAGATCCGCCGCACTGCGGTCCTGCGCGCGGGTTCCCCCGGCGTAGAGCGTGACGCCGTTCGTGATGATTTCGACCTTGTCGACGTCGATCTCGGCCTGCGCTCGGCCCAGCGCCATCGCGATCCGTCCCCAGTTCGGATCCGAGCCGAACAGTGCCGTGGAGACCAGGTTGTCCTCGGCCACCACCCGGCCGATGCGCACGGCGTCGTCCTCGCTGACCGCACCTCGAACGGTGATGTCGATCGCCTTGGTCGCCCCTTCCGCACCGTGCTGCATCTGCCGCACGAGATCGGCGCTGATCGTGGTGAGCTGCTCGACGAACTCCGAACTCGAAGGGCGGACACCGGAGGCACCGGAGGCAAGCACGAGCACGGTGTCGTTGGTGGAGGTACCGCCGTCCACGTCGATCCGGTCGAAGGTGGTCCGGGAGGCTGCACGCAACGCGGCGTCGAGTTCCGTGCCGTCGACCACGGCGTCGGTGGTCAGGACGCTGAGCATGGTCGCCAGATTCGGTGCCAGCATCCCGGCTCCCTTGGCGAACCCCCCTATCGACCAGCCGTCGGGATGCGAGACATACGCCTGCTTGGGGCCACCGTCGGTGGTCAGAACCGCCGTCGCCACGTCCGTGGCCGCCTGCTCCGAGGCATCCAGCGACTTGGCTGCGGTATCCACACCGGACAGAAGCGCCTCCATCGGCAGCCGCTGGCCGATCAGTCCGGTCGAGCACACTGCGACACCGATCGCGCCCGTGCCCAGAACCTCGGCCACCTTCTCGGCGGTGGTGTGGGTGTCCTGGAACCCTTCCGGGCCCGTACAGGCGTTGGCCCCACCGGAATTGAGCACCACCGCGCGCAGCCGCCGTTCCTGCAGCACCTGTTGCGACCACAACACCGGCGCGGCTTTGACCTTGTTCGTGGTGAACACGCCCGCCGCGGCATCCTGCGGTCCGTCATTGACGACCAATGCCAAGTCGGGCCCTCCGGCCTTGATCCCCGCGGCCACCCCGGCCGCCCGAAAACCGGCAGGTCCGGTCACGCTCATGTTCGCTCCTGACTGTGGGTCGGGGTGGTGGCGCTACCGAAGACGGCGCTGTTCACGGCGCGACACCCGTGGTCGGCAGGCCGGTGACCTCCGGAAGGCCGAGGGCGAGGTTCATACACTGCACCGCGCCGCCTGCGGTGCCCTTGGTCAGGTTGTCCTCGGCACCGACCGCCACCAGACGTCCGGCATCGGCATCGACGGTCACCTGCAGGTGCACGGTGTTCGCGCCGAGCGTGGCCGAGGTCTGGGGCCAGACACCGTCGGGCAGGACGTGGACGAAGGGTTCGTCGTCGTACGCGTCGAGGTAAGTCCTGCGTGCGGCGCCGACATCGAGATCACCACGCAGCGGAGCGCTGCAGGTCGCCAGGATGCCGCGCGCCATCGGAGCGAGCACCGGCGTGAACGAAACCTGCACCGGTCCGCCTGCCGCAGCCGAGAGATTCTGGATCATCTCCGGCGTGTGCCGATGTGCACCGCCCACGCCGTACACGCTGGCCGAGCCCATGACCTCGGCCGAGAGCAGGTGCGGCTTGAGTGCCCGACCGGCGCCCGAGGTACCGGTCATGGCGACGACCACGGCCTCGGGCTCGACGAGGCCCGCGGCCAGCGCCGGAATCATTGCCAGGGACGACACGGTCGGAAAGCAACCCGGTACCGCGATGCGGCTCGCTCCGCGCAACCGCTCCCGCCCCCCCGGCAGTTCGGGGATGCCGTAGGGCCAGGTTCCGGAGTGTTCGCCGCCGTACCAGCGATGCCAGTCGGCGGCGTCGTTGAGGCGGTGGTCGGCCCCGCAGTCGATCACGACGGTGTCGCCGAGTTCGGCGGCGATCTCGGCGGAATGTCCGTGCGGCAGGGCCAGGAAGACGACATCGTGCCCGGCGAGTTCGGCCACCGAGGTATCGGCCAGGGTCCGATCGGCCAGCGGCAGCAGGTTCGGGTGATGCTCACCCAACTTGCTGCCCGCATTGCCGCCCGCGGTCAGCGCACCGATTTCCACCTCGGGGTGCGACAGCAGCAGTCGGAGTAACTCTCCGCCCGCGTAACCGCTCGCACCGGCCACCGCCACCCGAATCGCCATACGGATAATTATGCACCTTGATGCAACATCAATCAAAGTGGGGTGCGGTACGTCATCAGCGCAACGGATCGAACGGGCGCAGGACATCGGGCTGCTTTCCGGAACCGATCTGCTCGGCCAGCAATCGACCGGTCAACGGACCGAGAGTCACTCCCCACATCCCGTGCCCACCGGCGATGAACACACCGGGCATGCTCGATGCGCCGATCAGCGGTAGCCCGTCCGGCGTCACCGGACGCGGACCGACCCACTCGTCGTGGCGGTCCTGCCAGGACACGCCGTCCAACAACGGGCGAGCCGAGCGCACGACCGCCTCGATGCGGTTGCGGTCCAGCGCTGCATCCGCCGACCGGAACTCCATGGTTCCCGCGACCCGCAGCCCGCCCTGATACGGCGTGCAGGCCACGCGCGCCGCAGGCAGGTAGATCGGCCCCGGCACGGGTTGTTCGGTCGGGACCGTGAAGGAGTAGCCGCGCCCGGCCCGCACCGGCGTACGGACACCGAGCGGCTTGGCAAGTTGCTCCAGCCATGCGCCGTTCGCCAGGACGGCAGTCTCGGCGGAGACACGCTTGCCCGCCGACGACCGGACGATCACCCGCCCCGCACTTCGATCGATCCCTTCGGCCGTGAAGCCGGTGCGGATCTCACCGCCGCGCGCTTCGACCGAACGAGCGAGTGCTCGCACGAACTCCCCGGGATCGATGTAGCGCTGACCTTCCAGCCGCAGCACCGTGGTGATCCGCGAGGACAACTGCGGAATGCCGGTCTCCGCCGGAGTGACGTCCGTGACCTCGAGTTCCTGGCCTGCCCGGCGGATGAGCTCGGCCTCGTGCCGCAGGCCGGAGGACTGCTCGGGCTTCTCGAACGCCGCGGTGATCGGCGCCTTCGTCGTCGAGGCCTGCACACCACCCGCCGCGAGCGCGTCGAAGGCCTCGAGACCCTCCGAGTTCACCGGGACGTAGGACCGCATCGAACGTTGCCAGGAACGCATGGTGCAGTGCCGGGCGAACTTCGCCAGGAACGACCACAGCCCCGGATCGGCCGTGGCCGGCACGTACAGCGGTGCATCGCGATCCAGCAGCGAGCGCAAGCCGTATCGCAGCACACCGGGTTCGGGCAGGGGAACCGACAAGGCCGGCGAAAGATACCCCGCATTGCCCCACGAGGCGCCCGCCGCGACGCCCGAGCGATCCAGCACCGTTACCTCGACACCGTGCTCCTGCAGGAACCAGGCGGTCGACAATCCGACGACCCCGGCTCCGACCACCACGGCACTGCCCGGCACTCCGTCGGTCCCGTCCGCACGCATACTCGCCTCCGCTGTGTTCGCTTGCTCCCGCCCCCAGCATGGCGCCGTTCACTCCGGCAGCGTCTGTCGAATTCGCACAAACACCACCCGGTGGATTGGACCGGATCCACATCGAAGCTAAGCCGAGGGCTCCTCCACGGCCAGCATGATGATCATCGCAAGTCGCTTGTCCGGATCCTCCAAGTCCAGCGGTGTCACCTCGGCCATCTTCCGCAGCCGGTACCGGACCGTGTTCGGATGCACCGCGAGTCGGGAAGCGGACGCCCCCAGATCACCCTGGCACTCCAACCACGCCCGCAGTGTCTCGACGTATCGGGTACCGCGCTCGGCGTCGTGCCGCCGGAGTTCGGCGACAGGGCCACGCGCCGGAACACGGCCGGTCGAGGCCGCATTGCGCAGGCGGCGCAACAGGATCTCGTGCCACGAATCGTCGTAGACCACCGCGGATGACCGTCCTGGACCACCGACATGGACCGCCAGACTCTCGTCGGCCTCCTGACGGCTCGCAGCCAGCTGCAAGGGTTCCGCCGTGCCACCGATGCCTGCGAAGACGACCACATCGGCGGGTAACTCCCGGATCAATGCGCGAACCCACTCGCGCGCACTCGTGGCATCGTCATCGTCCGGCAGGATGGTGTATACGGCATTGGCGAACAGCGCGCTCCGTCCCGGACGCGCCCAGCCGAAACCGGTGGTGGCTCGCTCGAACGCGAGCAGCGTGGCGGCACCGTGCTCCCCACCCGTGTGTGCCTGCACAGCCACCACCCGAAATCGGCCGCCGCGCAAACCGAGTCGGCTGATGACCGCAGGCGCGTCCGCACTGCCCTCCAGCAGCCGGAGCACCGAATCCGACTCGACCTGCCGCTCCAGATCCGCACTCGCACGGGTCCTGAGCAGGTGCAGTGCCACGGTGCGCGCCCCGTCGACGAGGGCTGCCTCATGCCGGGAATCGAGCGGATGCGGTGTCTCGACCCAGATCGAGCCCAACAGTTCTCGGCCCGCTCGTACGGCGATGACCACACGACCGTCGACCTCCGAGCCGGCCAGCGGGCCGACGAACAGCGGCTCGTCCGAGGAGGCGAGATGCAGGAACACCTCTCGATCGGCCAGTTCGCGCCGGATTTCCTCCGGAACCCGCCGACCGAGGATCGTCTCCAACCGCGCTCGGTCCGCACTCTCCTGCCTGCGCGAGTAGGCCAGCACACCGGACCGGTGGTCTTCGATCGTCACCGGACCACCGACCGACTCCGCCAGCGAGTCGGCCAGGGCGAACAGGTCCGTCGGACCACGACCAGCCTCGGTTTCACGGCCCTCCAGCACCAAGCCGTACACGACACCGGCGAGCTGACCCCAGGACACGGCCGGGTCCACGAGCATCACGGCCACACCATGCTCCTCCGCAAGCGTGCGAGCGTGCTCGGTGAGCGTGGCGGTGCGGAACACCACCACGGTGGCCCGGGTATCACCCAGCAGCTGCGGTGCCGCATCCGAACCGACCCCGACAGCGAGGAGAACGTCCTCCGCCCCGGGCTCCGATTCCGTGGGGTCGTGCAACGCAACGCTGCGCAGCTCCGCTTCACGTCGGGGAGCACAGCACAACCATGCTCCGTATCCGCCGAGAACATTGACCAGTCGGTCGAGCTTGACCATGAATGCCACATTCCGCGAATCCGCTGCGGAGGCGCCCTGCTCCCCTGCGCCCTGTTCTCGCCCCCGCGCCCTGCCACCAGCAGGACTCGCGTCACACGCTACGCCCGCAAGGCGGCGTCGAAGTGCTTCTTGGCGGCATCAACGGCAGCGTCCCTGGCCTCGATGGCCTCTTCCTGCTTCAGAGTCCGATCCCCGGCGCGGAAGCGCAGGGCGAATGCGAGCGATTTCTTGCCTTCACCGACCCGATCACCGGTGTAGACGTCGAACAGCCGGACATCCTCCAGCAGGGCACCGCCTCCGGAGCGCACGACCTCGGCGAGTTCCGAGGCGGGCACAGCCGAGTCCACCACCAGCGCCACATCCAGCAGGACCGGCGGATAGGCCGACACCTGGGGCGCCGGACGTTCGTCGGTCAGCGGCAGGGCGTCGAAGTCGAGCTCCATCGCGCAGGTGCGCTTGGGCAGTTCCAGGGCATCGACGACCTTGGGGTGCAATTCCCCCGCGTGCCCGACGACGGTCTCGCCGACTTGGAACCGCGCGCACCGCCCCGGATGCCACGGCGCGAGGTCATCGGCGGTGACCGTGAGCTCGACACCCGCCGCCTCGGCAACGACATGCGCCGCCCGGATGGCGTCGGCCCAGCCGGCGTCTCGGCCCTGCCCCCACCAACCGGTGTTCTCCCGACGCCCGGCCAACACCGCTGCCACATGCGTCGGCTGGGCGGGCAGCGCTGCGTGCAACGCGGCGATCTGCTCCTCGGAGGGAGGCTCGGTGACACCGACGTCGGGGGCCTCGGCCTGCTTCTCGCCGGGAAGCACCACCTGCCCGATGTGGAACAAGGCCAGATCGCGCTGCCCGCGTGAAACGTTGCGCTGCAGCGAGTCCAGCAGACCCGGCAACAGAGTCGTGGCCAGCACCGACCGCTCGGCTTCCAGTCCGTTGAGCACGCTCAACGTCCGGCGCCGCGGATCGCCGGCGGCCAGGCCGAACTTGTCGAGAACATCCTCACCGGTGAAGGGGAACGGCAGGACCTCGACATAGCCGTCGTGGGCCAACGCCCGCGAAACGGCGCGGCGGCGACGCTGGGACTCCTCCAACCCTCGCCCGGCAGGCGCGGAAGGCAGGACCGAAGGGATCGTGTGATACCCCTCCAGACGCAGCACTTCCTCCACCAGGTCGGCGGGCTGTGCCAGGTCCGGGCGCCAGCTCGGTGGTGTCGCGGTCACCAGTCCGACCCCCTCGTCGGAAGTACTGACCTCGATACGGCAACCGATCTGGCTCAGGCGCCGGGCGGTCACCCCGCGCTCGTAGTAAATGCCCGCAACCTTGTCCGGCAGCGCCAGCGGCATCGTCACCGGGGCGGGTGCGGAGGGTGCACCGACGTCGGTCCGCCCCGCGTCGATGATGCCCTCACCGTGGCGAACCAGCAGGTCCGCAGCCATTTCCGTGGCCGCGGGGGCCACCGCCGGATCCACACCGCGTTCGAAGCGCTTGCCCGCCTCGCTGGGCAGCTTGTGTCGGCGGATCATGCGGGCGATGCTCGCCGGATCCCAGTTCGCCGCTTCCAGCAACACATCATGGGAGTCCACACCGATCTCGGTGGTGGCGCCGCCCATCACCCCGGCCAGCGACACCGGTCCCGAATCGTCACAGATCACGATGTCATCCGGATCGAGAACCCGTTCGACGCCGTCCAGCGTGGTCAGTTCCTCGCCGTCGTTCGCGCGACGCACCACCACATCACCGGCCAGTTTCGTGGCGTCCCAGGCGTGCAGCGGCTGCCCCAGCTCGAGCATCACGTAGTTCGTGACATCGACCGCCAGGGAGATCGACCGGATACCCGCGAGCGCGAGACGGCGCCGCATCCACCACGGTGTCGGTGCGGCCGGGTCCACCCCGGTCACCCGACGAAACACGAATCTGCTGCACGCGCTCGTGTCCTGGATGCTCACCGCACGCGACGGCCCGTCCGCCTCCGGCACCGACCTGACCGCGGGATCACCGTAGGGCACCTCCAGCGCGTTCGACAGCTCCCGTGCCAGCCCGCGCACCGAGAAGCAGTAGCCCCGGTCCGGTGTGACCGCCAGTTCGATCACCGCGTCGTCGAGCCCCACGATCTCGGAGGCATCGTCGCCGGGTTCGGCCGAACCGGCAGGCAGGACGAGAATGCCCTCGTGGTCCTCGCCGAGGCCCAGTTCCCGCATCGAACAGATCATGCCCTCGCTGCGGCGACCATAGGTCTTGCGAGAGGTGATCTCGAACCCACCCGGCAGCACGGTACCGGGCAACGCGACGACGACCAGCGCACCTTCCCGGAAGTTCGTGGCACCGCAGATGATGTTCTGCGACTGCTGCTCGCCCGCGGCGTCGCCGACCTCCACCCGGCAGTACCGGATGGGCTTTTTGAACTCGGTCAGTTCCTCGATCTCGGCGACACGCCCCACGACCAGCGGACCTTGGACCGAGGACAGGTGGGTGACCTCCTCGACCTCCAACCCGATCCGCACGAATGCCTCGGCCAGCGTCTCCGCGCTCGTGTCTTCGGCAATATCAAGGTGCTCGGTCAGCCAGGAAACCGGGATCCGCACTGGGTCGCCGCCCTTCTCTCGATCATGGTGGGTCAGGGAGGTGTCTTCGGGGAACGCCGCGTCAGGCGCCGATGCCGAACGCCTGAGTGAACCGGACGTCCCCCTCGACCATGTCCCGCATGTCCGGGATTCCGTTGCGGAACTGCAGGGTGCGCTCCAGGCCCATGCCGAAGGCGAAACCCGAGTAGACCTCGGGATCGACACCGCAGGCCCGCAGCACGTTGGGATGGACCATGCCGCAGCCACCCCACTCGACCCAGCCCGCGCCGCCCCGCTTCTCCGGGAACCAGACGTCGAGCTCTGCGGACGGCTCGGTGAACGGGAAGAACGAGGGACGCAGCCGGGTGGTGGAGTCCGCACCGAACATGGCACGGGCGAAGGCGTCCAGCGTGCCCTTCAGGTGCGCCATCGTCAGGCCCTTGTCCACGGCCAGGCCCTCGACCTGGTGGAACACCGGCGTGTGCGTGGAGTCGAGTTCGTCGGTGCGGAACGTGCGACCGGGGCACACCACATACACCGGCAACTCGCGCTGCAGCAGCGAGCGGACCTGCACCGGCGAGGTATGCGTGCGCAGCACCAACCCCGAGTTCTCCGGAGCCACGTGGAACGTGTCCTGCATCGTGCGCGCCGGGTGGTCCTTGCCGAAGTTCAGCGCGTCGAAATTGAACCACTCGGTTTCCAGCTCGGGACCTTCGGCAACCTCCCAGCCGATCCCGACGAACACGTCGGAGACCCGCTCGATGAGCTGCGTCATGGGGTGCCGGGCACCGGTGGGGACTCGATCCCAGGGAAGGGTGACGTCGACTGCTTCCTCGCGCAGCACCCGCTCGTCCCGCTCGACCTGAAGCGTTGCCCGGCGCTCGTCGAACGCGCCCTGAATGGACTCACGCGCCTCGTTCACGCGCTTGCCCGCCTCCGAGCGCGCCTTGGGCGGCAGTGCCCCGATCTCCCGGCGTGCCGTCAACAGCGGTGAGCGCTCGCCGAGGTGGGCCGGCTTCACCGTGGCCAGCTCGTCGAGGTCGGCAGCCGCCGCGAAGGCTGTGCGGGCATCGTCGACCGCGCGCTCCAACGTCTCCGGCGCGAGCGCGACGACCTCCTTCGGGTCGTACGGGTCGTTGGCTCCAGACATGGTTCGTGCGTAACTCCCGTGGTCCGACGGTCCGCCGCGGCGGACCTCGTCATGAACATGCGGACTCGCACCGCACTGGTTGAGAACGAGTCTATGTGATGGCGCCACGTGCTTTTGCAGCGCAATACCCCACGCGCCCTGCTATGGCAATGCCCCGCATGCCACTCGGGTGTGCCGCTCAGGCGCGTTGGCCGACTCCGGCACGGCGCTGTGCTCGCGCGGAGGCATACAGACAAACCGCGGCCGCCGTCGCCAGATTCAGGCTTTCCGCCCGCCCGTACAGGGGCACGCGGAGTGTGCTGTCCAGCTGTGCCACCCGCTGTGCCAATCCATGCGCCTCACTGCCGAACACCCAGGCCGTGGGCCCGGCCAGGTCACCGCGCACCTCGGCGGTGTCCAGATCATCGGCAGCATGCCCATCGGCCCCCACCGACAGCAGCCCCGCACGGCGGCAGGCCGCGAACACCGCCTCGGCATCGCGCTCCCGCGCGAGCGGAAGATGGAACACACTGCCCGTGGAGGCGCGCACGGCCTTGCCGTTGTACGGATCGACCGTATCCCCGGCGAACACCACGGCCGAACAGCCCGCGGCATCCGCGACGCGCACGACGGTACCCGCGTTGCCCGGATCGGCCACATCGACCAGCACGGCGACCAGGAGGGGAGAGCCGGTCAGCACATCGTCGACGGTCCGTCCCGACGGGTGGGCAGGCAGATCACACACCGCCACCAGTCCCTGCGGCGTCACCGTCTCCGACAGCGAGGCCGCCGCTCGGTCCGTGACGTCGTGAACCCGGATATCGGCCGCCAGGGCCGCCTCGTACAACTCGGGATATCGCGCCGCTGCTTCCTCGGTCGCAAAGAGATCGCGCACATGAGCAGTGCCTGCTGACTGCGCCGACAGCGATTCCCGCACCGCCTGTGCACCCTCGGCGAGGAAGGCGCCCGCGCGCTCACGTCCGGCACGCCGGGTGAGTTTGCGAGCACCGGCGACCCGGGACGAGCGCTCCGTCAGCGGAGCAGCCCCAGCCCCGGATCGCCGGGTCGATCTCGGGCCCCCGCGGCTCAGGCCGAGCCTTCCGGCAGGTTCTTGCGCGCGGTGTCGACCAGCGCGGTAAAGGCCTGCGGGTCGTTGACGGCCAACTCGGCGAGCATCTTGCGGTCCACCTCGACCTCGGCAGCCTTCAGCCCCTGCATGAACCGGTTGTAGGGCATCCCGTTCTGCCGCGTGGCGGCGTTGATGCGGGTGATCCACAGCTTCCGGAAGTCACCCTTGCGGGCGCGCCGGTCGCGATAGGCATAGGTCTGCGAGTGGAGCATCTGCTCCTTGGCCTTGCGGTACAGCCGAGAGCGCTGTCCGCGGTACCCCTTGGTCGATTCGAGAATCGTCCGGCGCTTCTTCTGGGCGTTCACTGCCCGCTTGACGCGTGCCACGGGTCCGTCCTGTCGATCTCATTGGGGGCGGTCGAGCCGCCCGGGCTGATGGGCTGGAACTCACTGGTGCGGCGCTCTGCGGTCGGGCCGGAGGAAAACTTCCGAGTCACCCACCGAAATGGAGCGCCCAACCTCAGCGACCCAGCAGCTTGTTGACCTTCTTGACGTCGTTGGCGGCCACGTCCGTGCTGCCTTCCAAGCGACGCTTGAGCTTGCTCGACTTCTTCTCGAGAATGTGCCGATGCCCCGCACGTTCGCGGCGCAGCTTGCCCTTGCCGGTCGTCTTGAACCGCTTGGCCGTACCGCTGTGCGTCTTGTTCTTCGGCATGTTGAAGTCCTCGTCTCGTACGAATGCCGGGCAGGTTCACCTGAGTGTCGTACCTACCCGGCCTCTTCATCCGGGCGAACCCGTGGAGGTGTGCCGGAGCTCACCACCGATCCACCACGCAAGTGGTGTTACGAGGCGTTCGCCTTGTTCTTACTGCCCTTACTGGTCTTGTGCGGCGCCAGCACCATGATCATGTTGCGGCCGTCCTGCTTTGGCTTGGCCTCGATGAAACCCAGTTCGGAAACATCCTCGGCCAACCGCTCCAACAAGCGAAAGCCCAGCTCGGGGCGCGATTGCTCTCGACCGCGGAACATGATCGTCACCTTGACCTTGTGCCCCTGACCGAGGAAGCGGGACACGTGCCCCTTCTTCGTCTCGTAGTCATGGGGATCGATCTTCGGCCGGAGCTTCTGCTCCTTGATGACGGTCTGCTGCTGGTTGCGGCGCGATTCACGGGCCTTCTGCGCACTCTCGTACTTGTACTTGCCGTAGTCCATGAGTTTGCAGACCGGCGGCCGCGCCTGGGGGGCGACCTCGACCAGGTCGAGGTCGGACTCCTCCGCGAGTCGGAGCGCGTCCTCGATGCGGACGATACCGACCTGTTCACCGTTCGGTCCGACCAACCGGACCTCGGGCACACGGATGCGGTCGTTGATGCGCGTCTCGGAGCTGATGGGGCCTCCTCGGTTCGATGGTGTTCATGCTGCACCGCGGCGCGTGAAGCTCGCCCCTGGAGGTGCAGCGATCTCGCCGAATCCTGTCCGGACCGCGAGACCCTGCTCCGACCGATCGAACCGGTATTGCCATACCGCCTCATACCACCGGAGGGACTTGCCCCCGGCGGGACCGGGACCCGGAAGCCTGTGAGTCGGCCACACGGGTGGGAGCGGGGCTCCACTTTGCCGCCCCCGACTGCGCGGGAGCTGGTCACTCATGTGAGAGTAACAGGTGTGAGCGAGCCGCAACCAACCGAGTCCTCCGAGCAGGCCACCAGTTCGATCGCCGACCGGGTCGGCGACCTCAGCGACGCGGACATGCAGCACAACGTTCGCGAGCTCGCCGATGTTCCCAGTGTCGAGGTGATCAGCAGAGCAGCCGTGATGCTCATGTCCTCTGCAGCCGAGAAGCTGGGCCTGTCCGAGCAGGATCCGGACAACGCCGAGAACCGCGATCTCGATGAAGCACGGCGCCTGATCACCGCACTGGCGGGGCTGGTCATCTCGTCCGTCGAGTATCTCGGCCCCCATGCCGGTGCGATCCGCGACGGCCTGCAAACGCTCCAGCGCGCGTTCCGCGAGGCCTCGGCCGAGCCGGACCCGCCCGGGCAGGGGCCCGGGGAAAAGTACACCGGCCCGGTTTACTGAGGCCTGGCAGTTTTCGGCGAAACTGCGCCTCCTGTGCCTGGGGAGAAGGGGGAAGTTTTCGGGAAAACTTCACCCCCGCCGTCAGTCGCCCCTTCGGAACACGTCCGGTCTCACACGACTCGCTCGAGCACAGCGCGGAACGCTTCCCTGTCGATGGTGGCGGGTTCGGCCGACAGCCACCGGCCGATCTCCCGGACGAACTGCTCGGGCCCCATCGGCAGGATCGGCCGGACCGGCACCTCGGCGACGTCCCCGGTGGTGGTCTCGCCCGCACGGCTGGGATAGAGCACCAGCGCGCCGCGTACCTCGATTTCGGGCAACAGTTCTCGGTAGGAGGCAATGCCTTCCGGCAGTCGCGTCCCACCGCCCCGGAATTGCCGACCGTTGCGCCGGAACGTGCCACCGTCGTCGACCGTGTAATGCCCCGGTAACCACATCTTCGACTCGACCAGCACCAGCCGCCGTCCGCACAGCACCGCGTGATCCACATCGGCGAAAACGGAACCGGGCCACGACAGACCGTGGAAGATCCGCACACCCGGAAGCCGGGCCAGATACTCCGACATCAACTCCGCGGTGAGTCGCTCCGCAGGCTCACCGCGGACCGCGCCTGGTTGTCCGAACACTCTGCTGTTCCCGAACTCCGCGGAAAAGGCGCGATCGGCCCGTCCGGCGGGCAACCGATGCGGCACCAGACCCAGGAGCCCGGTGGCCGCCACCACCGGCACCAGCCACATGGTCAGCACCAGTAACGAGGGGGCGATCGTGAGCATGCCCGGGAGGAACAGCAACCATCCCCCGATGGCGGCCAGCACGGGCGCGTGCCCGTGCTCGGTCACGGGCAGGTAATGGAGTCGTTCGCCGGGGTCGACCGTCTTCCACCAGGGAAGATTGCTCGGATCCGGCCGTGTCTCGGGGGGAACGAAGTCCGGATCGCCACCGAAGTGGCGCGTGCGGCTCTGCCGGTTGGGGTCGCCGCTCCGCCGCTCGCGGTCCTTCTCCCGGGATCGGCCATCCCGCCGGGCCCGTGTGCCGGTACCGAACCATGGCATCGGTCTGGCGGTCCCACCTGCGGTGGCCTTGTCGTAGCCGGAGCGTCGCACCGGATCGCTCAGCGTTTCGTAGGCCTCCTGCAGCATCCGAAACGTGCCGGAGGTTCCTCCCGCGTCGGGATGCATCACCCGAGCCAAGGAGCGATACGCCGACTTGATCTCGGCTTCCGAGGCATTCCGGCTCACCCCGAGCAACTCGTAGTAGTCGACCCCGTCCACGCTTTACGTCCCACCTTCCGTCGCCGCACGGCAACGATATGGGGCCGATCAGTGCGGCAGCCGGGCCGGTTCGCACCAGAGGAGCACCGGGAGTTGTAGTGCGTGAACGGGCCGTCGGTGCGCTCTACCGGAGCAGCCGGGCCGGTTCACTCCGCTACTGCTGTCCCAGCACCGGCGCGAGGAACTGTCCGGTGTAGCTGCCCTCGACCTCGACGACCTGCTCGGGAGTTCCCTCCGCGACGAGCAGACCGCCGCCGTTACCGCCTTCGGGGCCGAGATCGAGAATCCAGTCGGACATCTTGATGACGTCGAGGTTGTGCTCGATGACGATCACCGTGTTGCCCTTGTCCACCAGACCGTTGACCACCCCGAGCAGCTTGCGGATGTCCTCGAAGTGCAACCCGGTGGTGGGCTCGTCGAGAATGTAGACGGTCTGCCCCGTCGAGCGCTTCTGCAACTCGCTGGCCAGCTTCACCCGCTGCGCCTCACCGCCGGACAGCGTGGGCGCGGGCTGACCGAGCCGCACATAGCCCAGGCCGACATCCACCAGCGTCTTCAAATGCCGGTGAATCGCGGTGATCGGCTCGAAGAACTCGGCGGCCTCCTCGATCGGCAGATCCAGGACCTCCGCGATGGTCCTGCCCTTGTAGTGCACCTCCAGGGTTTCCCGGTTGTACCGGGCCCCCTTGCACACCTCGCACGGCACGTACACGTCCGGCAGGAAGTTCATCTCGATCTTGAGGGTGCCGTCACCCGCGCAAGCCTCGCAGCGCCCCCCTTTGACGTTGAAGGAGAATCGGCCGGGCTGGTAGCCGCGCACCTTCGCTTCGGTCGTCTCGGCGAACAACTTGCGGATCCGGTCGAACACCCCGGTGTAGGTGGCCGGGTTGGAGCGCGGGGTGCGCCCGATCGGTGACTGGTCGACCTGCACCAGCTTGTCGACGTGCTCCAAGCCCTTGACCCGCTTGTGCCTACCGGGAACGGTCCGTGCTCCGTTGAGCTTGTTCGCCAGTGTCGAGGCCAGCACATCGTTGACCAGCGTCGACTTACCAGACCCCGACACGCCCGTCACTCCGATCAGGCAGCCGAGAGGAAACGAGACGTCGATCTCGTTCAGGTTGTGCTCGCGGGCCCCCACCACCGTCAGCTGCCGCTTGGCGTCCTTCGGGCGGCGCTTGTCCGGCAGCGGAATCCGCTTGCGCCGCGCGAGGTAGTCGCCGGTCAGGGAGTCCTCGTTGTCCAGCAGCTCCTTGAACGGCCCGCTGTGCACGACGCGGCCTCCGTGCTCACCGGCACCCGGGCCGATGTCGACCACCCAGTCCGAACTACGCACCGTGTCCTCGTCATGTTCGACCACGATCAGCGTGTTGCCCAGGTCACGCAGGCGGCTCAGAGTTTCCAGCAGGCGATGGTTGTCCCGCTGGTGCAACCCGATCGAGGGCTCGTCCAGCACGTAGAGCACCCCGACCAGGCCCGAACCGATCTGGGTGGCCAGGCGGATGCGCTGTGCCTCCCCGCCGGAGAGTGTGCCCGCGGCCCGGTCCAGGGACAGGTAGTCGAGCCCCACGTCCAGCAGGAAACCCAGCCTGGCCTGCACCTCCTTGAGGACGCGACCTGCGATCATCTCCTCACGTTGGCCCAGGACGAGATCGTTCAGGAAGGCCGCGCAGTCCCGTACGCTCAGCGCGCTGACCTCGGCGATGGACATGTCGCCGTGCTCGGCGTTTTCCATCGTCACCGCCAGGATCTCCGGCTTGAGCCGGGTGCCGTCACACGCCGGGCACGGCACGTCCCGCATGTAGCCCTCGTACTTTTCGCGGGCGTAGTCGGACTCGGTCTGCTCCAGCTTGCGTTCCAGGAACGGAATGACGCCCTCGTAGTTCGCGTAGTACGAGCGCTGCCTGCCGTAGCGGTTGCGGTAGCGCACGTGCACCTGATCGGTGGTGCCGTGCAGCACCGCCTTGCGGACCTTGGTCGGCAGCCGTCTCCAGGGGGTGTCCATCCGAAAACCGATGGCCTCGGACAGCGAGGTCAACAGCCTGGTGAAGTACTCCGCGGTGTGCCCGCCCGCCCACGGGGCGATGGCGCCCTCACCCAGCGGGAGGTCCTCATCGGGGACCACCAGTTCCGGGTCGACCTCCTTGCGGATGCCGAGCCCGGCACATTCGGGACAGGCGCCGTAGGGCGAGTTGAACGAGAACGAGCGCGGCTCCAGCTCCTCCACACCGAAGGGGTGGCCGTTGGGGCATGCCAGGTTCTCGGAGAACTTGCGTTCCCGCTGCGCGTCGTGCTCGTCGACGTCGACGAACTCCAGCGCGACCAGGCCGTCGGCCAGCCGCAGCGCGGTTTCCACCGAGTCGGTGAGTCGCTGCTTGGCACTGGCCTTGACCGTGAGCCGGTCCACGACCACGGCGATGTCGTGCTTCTCCTGCTTCTTCAGCGCCGGAGGGCTCTCCAGCGGATACACGGTGCCGTCGACGCGCGCACGAGCGAAGCCCTGTGTCTGCAGCTGCTCGAACAGGTCCACATACTCGCCCTTGCGCCCTCGCACGACGGGCGCGAGCACTTGGAAACGGGTGCGTTCGGGCATCGCCAACACCTGGTCGACGATCTGCTGTGGGGTCTGCTTGCTGATGAGCTCACCGCAGACGGGGCAGTGCGGCTTGCCCGCGCGGGCATAGAGCAACCGCAGGTAGTCATGGACCTCGGTAATGGTTCCCACCGTGGAGCGGGGGTTGCGGCTGGTCGACTTCTGGTCGATGGACACGGCCGGGGAAAGGCCCTCGATGAACTCCACGTCCGGCTTGTCCATCTGCCCCAGGAACTGCCGGGCATAGGCCGAGAGCGACTCGACGTAGCGGCGCTGCCCCTCGGCGAAGATGGTGTCGAAGGCGAGGCTCGACTTGCCGGATCCGGACAACCCGGTGAATGCGATGAGGCTGTTTCGCGGCAGGTCGAGGTCGATCCCACGCAGGTTGTGCTCACGGGCACCGCGGACGACAAGGCGGTCAGCCACTGTGATCCCTTCGAGAGTGCTGGTCGATGCGGGGTGAGGCGCACGGCCGTGCGACCCGAGCGAGTGCCGCGGGCATTGCGCGGGGCGGTGCCGCTGCCGGGTCCGGCGACCTTGCGCATCCATGCTATTCCCGGGCACCGACGGTCCCGGAAAGCACGCCCGCCGCCCCCACCATGCCAGCAGGTCCGCACGGCCCGACGGCAGGTACCTGTCCCCGCTACCGACAAGACACCTGCCGCGGCACGAGAACACGTCGACCGCCGTTCGGCATTCCCCGACGCCGAATCCCGTCCCTCACTCGTCCGAGTGAAACTACTCGGAAGCACGGACATTCTTGTGGGTGAGGCTTCCCACCTGCACAAAATATGCGCGCAGACTCTATCGAAGGCGCGTTCGTGCCGCTTACCCTCGAAGCTTCACCGCCGTGCGCCGACCCGGCGTGACGGGTCTCTCCGCACTCGGGTCTCTCCGCACTCGGGGAGAACTTCATGACCGATTTCGAACTCGCCCGCCGGTACCGGAGCGACAGCATGAGCACTCCCACCGGAAGCCCCCGGACCGCGGCACTGCTCGCCTCGATCGAGCACGCGACCGGACACGTGCTGGATGCCGTGCACACCATGGACGAGGTCTCGGTCCACCGGCCGAGCCTGCTGCCGAACTGGACACGAGCGCACGTCATCTCTCATCTCGCCCGGAGCGCGGACGGCTGTGTCAACCTGCTCACCTGGGCCAGGACCGGCGTCGAACACCCCATGTACGCCAGCAGGGAAGACCGGGACGCCGATATCCGCGAAGGCAGCGTGCGCAGTCACCGGATTCTGGTCGAGGACCTGCGAGCCTCGTCCGCCCGACTGGTCGAAGCAGCGCGCGCACTGCCCCCGCATGCCTGGTCCGCCGAGGTCGTGGGGGCACCGGGCAAACCGATCCCGGCTTACGAGGTGCTGCGCTCACGGTTGCTCGAACTGTGGATCCACCTGGTCGATCTCGACCACGGATTCGGGCTGGACGACATTCCCGCCGACGACGCCGAACAACTCCTCGCCGACACGGTCCGGCAGCTCGCGGGACGCCCGGACGTACCGGCGCTCACCGTGGTGGCCGAGTTCGCGGACGGCACGGTCCGTTCCTGGGACCTCGGAGTACCGCTCCAGCGGCCCCAGCAGGGCAAACGGATACACGGCCGTCCGGGTGCGCTGCTCGGCTGGCTGCTCGGCCGGGCGGGCAGTGGCGATCTCCGCGGCGATGTCCCCGATCTGCCACCGTGGCTGTGACACACCCGGCAACGGGTTAGGCTCTCGGGCGTGGAGATTCACGATCAGTACACGGGACACGTCGAGCCGGGTGGCGCGGCGACACGGCGCCAACTCGACGCACTGACCATCACGAAGCTCTCTGTCGGGCCGATGGACAACAACGCCTACCTGCTGACCTGCCGCCGCACCGGCGATGCGCTGCTGGTGGACGCCGCCAACGACCCGGAGCGCCTGACCGACCTGCTCGGTCACGATGACGAGCGCCCCCGCCTGCGCACCATCGTCACCACGCACAAGCACGGGGATCACTGGCAGGCACTGGGATCGATCGCGGGCCAGACCGGCTCCTACACCGTGGCGCATCCCGAGGATGCCGACGAGTTGCCGGTACCGCCGGATCGCCTGGTCGAGCACGGCGAGACCGTCCAGGTCGGCGAGTCCGCCGTCGAGGTCATCCACCTGCGGGGCCACACTCCCGGCTCGATCGCGCTGCTCTACCGCGACCCGACCGGCCACCCACACCTGTTCACCGGCGATTCCCTGTTCCCCGGCGGGGTCGGCAAAACCACCTCACCGGAGGCCTTCCGGTCACTGGTCGACGACGTGGAAAACCGCGTGTTCGCCGAACTCCCGGACACCACCTGGTTCTACCCGGGCCACGGCGACGACTCCACGCTGGGCACCGAACGCCCCAAGGTCCCGGAGTGGCGCGAACGCGGCTGGTGAGCGCCCGGTACGCAAAGCGATTGCCTCGGGACAGGATGCCCAGGATGTTCTAGAAACGCACACGTGGGGATAGACGCAGAGAAGATGGGTCGGCGAGTCGCCGGGGCTCGCCTCAGGGCAGAATTGCCCCAGGACCAACTGGCCACCGAGGTCCAACTCGATCGCTCGGCGCTGGCGAAGATCGAAGCCGGTCACCGCCGTGTGTCGGCGATCGAGTTGGCACGACTGGGTAGCGCTCTGGACGTGCGGATCGAGTGGTTCGTTCAGGACCTACCGGCTGCGATCGTCTCACGGCGCAACGCACGTGACCCCGGTGCGCCCAGCCCTCGCATCGACACCATGGTCGAACGGATCGCACGAGAGGCGGAATTCGTCGCCGAGCAGGACGAGCGGCTCGCTTTCCCGCTGTATCAGCACTGGCGATGCCCGAGACCACTACTCAGGCGGAGGAACTTGCCACAACCGCACGAGCTTTGCTCGGAGTGGACAGCGACGTCCCCTGCGCACACCTCGCCGACAAAGCGGCCACTCTCGGATTGCTGGTGTTCTCCCTCGGCTTGGGCGTCGAATCCGCTGACGCCGCGACGGTCCTTCTCCGCCATGGCGGTATCTCCCTCATCAACGGTGGGCTGCGTGTGGGTCGCCGACGTCTTGCACTGGCTCACGAACTCGGTCATTACCTGGTAGCGGATGATTACACTGTGGACTGGAGAGTCGCTGAGCACCAGGGCGACGAGCATCGAGAGAAAATGTTCGACAGGTTCGCGCGTGCTCTGCTTCTCCCGGAGACAGCCCTGCGGACCATCTGGACTCGCTACGCATCCGATGACGACAATGGTATGCGCACCGCCGCTGTCCGTACCGCGAGTTCGTATCGGGTCGACATGGCAACCCTCGCCCGCCGTCTCACCGAACTCGGCCTCGTTGATCGCGGAGACGCCGATTCGATCCGGTCGATTCGGACCACTCGCGCCGACATCGTGGAGCTGGACCTGGTGGTCGGCGAGGAATTGGTCCCTCCTGCCCTGCCACGCGAGTACGAGCGTGCCGTTCTCCGTCTATTCCGTAGCGAGTCGATCTCGACAGTGCGCGCTCTCGACCTGCTACTCGACACATGGACCGAAGAAATGTTGCCGGAACTGCCCAAGCGCACCGAAGACCAGATCTGGCAGTACGTCTGACCATGCCCCGATTCACGGACCAACTCCACCGCATGGCTGCGATACTCGATCGCATATTTCCGACGTGAGGCTGCCATAACCCGCCTCTTTCACAGAAAGTCGATCACTATCTCGGCTGTCCGCGCAAGCGGGAACGGTCTACGACGCAATCGCAGTCGTCGATGACGGACCTGCACGCAAGATCGCTCATGCGAACAGCGTGCCTTACCAGGGCACCTTCGGACTCCTGTGCGAGGCACTCCACGGGGATCTTGTTTCGGTCGATCCGATATCGACGGTCGCCGACCATCTACTGGAAAGTGAGTACCGGTTACCCTTCACGACAGGTGGTTTCAGGAAATGGGCACATGACCAAGGTTTGATACCGCCCATCGAATGAGCAACATTCAGTCTCGGCGAACCGAACGGAGCCCGCCGCTGAGCTGCTCGACGGTGGCGGTGGACTTGCCGACCAGGGCGGTGGCGAAGTAGCGGTCCAGCACCGGAAGGTTCGCCAGTTTCAGCGCGCTCCTGCGCAACCACAGCCGCAGCCGCGACGATGGCAGGAACCACTCGGCCCCACGCCGCCCGACCCGCTGCTTCTCGACGACGACCGGTTGCCACAACCGCCGATAACGGGTAAGCGCGGTATCGATGGAATCCGCACTCGCCAACTGCCCGCCGAGCACGTAGGCACCGGCGATGGCCAGCGAGGCACCCTGGCCGGCCAGCAGCGAGACCGCCTGGCATGCATCGCCCAGCAGGACCACTCGCCCGTGGCTCCACTGTGGAACCTCTATCTGGGCGACCTGGTCGTAGTACACTTCGGACGATTCCGGGCACTGTTCCAGGGCGCGCGGAACCACCCATCCCAGGTCCGAATAAGCCCGGCGCACGGCCGACCGCGCATCGTCCGGCAGCGTGGGGTCCGTGGTGCGGTGCACCGTAAAGGTGGCCACTCTGCCGTCGCGCAGGCCGTAGAATCCCATCTGCCGCCCCACCGTGTCGGTCAGGCAGAAACGATCCCGGACCCGCTGGTGGATCGACGGCTCGTCGAAGGTGTAGGCGGCGGTGTGAAACCCGAGGTAGCGGAAGTACCGCTCTTCCGGGCCGAACACCATCCGTCGCACGGTCGAATGAACGCCGTCCGCGCCGACGAGCAGGTCCGCGCCGAGGACCGACCCGTCATCAAGAGTGACGCGAACACCATCGGCGAAATTCTCGATCTCGGCGATGCCGCTGCCGAACCGCAGTTCCGCCTCGCCGATCACCCGTTCCCGAAGCGCCAGCTCCAGATCGGGACGCATGATGCTGAGCAGGCGGCCGTTGATCGCCTGCTCGAAGCGCGCGTAGTTCAGGCCCGCGCGCCGGTGACCGGAGTGGTCGACATAGCTCACCTTGGTGACCCGGTAGCCGAGTTCCTGCATCCGAGGCAGCACCCCCATCGCCTCGGCAGCCTCGTAACCGGGCCCGAAGAAGTCGATCATGTATCCCTGGCTGCGCGGACCGGGCGACTTCTCAACCAGGACGACGTCCCATCCGAGCGTCGTCAGGCGCTGAGCGAGAGACAAGCCGGCGATACCGGCTCCGCTGATCACTGCCTTCATCTGGAGCCTGCTTTCCGTGATCCATCACTGCCGTCGGATTCGGCGGGCGTGAAGAGCTTGCACAGCACCGGCGCGACTGCTGCCGAAGTCAACTCCGGATTCAGCGCCCGATGCAGCAGCACACCGTCGATGGCGGCGGCCAGCACGGAGGCGGTTTCCTCGGGTCTGTCCCGACCTCGTTCGCCGAGCCACCGGGCAAGGTCGCGCCGGAAGTCCGCGACCAGAGCGGTGAGTTCGCCCCGCAGGTTCTCGTCGCGGGTCGCAGCGAGGTATGCCTCGATGAACACCAACGAGGTGGAGTCGTTTCCCGTATAGCCGTCGAGGATTCCGAGGATCATGTCCATACCGGCCTCGACCGTCTCGGCGCTGTCGAGCGCGGGCCCGGCAGTGGACATCACCCGCCGCATCACCCCCACTGCCGACTCGCCGAGCAGTGCCTGCAGTGACGGGAAGTGATAGTGGACGAGCCCGGCAGCGACGCCCGCACGCTCGGCCAGAACCCGGGTAGTCACCGCGTTCCAGCCCAGTTCCGGGATGAGCTCGGCTGCGGCGGCCAGGAGCTTCTGCCGTACTTCCCGTCCTCGTTCCGCCGCTGTCCGTCCCGGCATGCCCGTTGCCCTTCCTGCTCCGCTGCGCACATCCCTGCTGACTGGTCATCTGTCTTGGGCAATTGCCCAATAATAGCACGATGGCCGCAGTGGGTTCTGCTGCGGCGCCGGAGGGCTAGGAACGCGTGGCGAAGCGATCGGTGGCCGTGACGAGGGCCTCGATCGTGCCGACCTCGCCCGCGCCGTGTCCCGCATCATCGATCAGCACGAGTTCGGAGTCCGGCCACGCCCGGGCAAGCTCCCAGGCGATATCCGGCGGGCTGCTCACGTCGAGACGGCCGTGCACCAGGACGCCGGGAATGCCCGAGAGCTTGCCCGCCTCCCGCAGGAGCACCCCGTCCTCGAGCCACGCGGCGTGCCTCCAGTAGTGGGTGACCAACCGCGCGAAACACAGGCGAAACACCGGATCCGCGTACCGCGGATCCGGCCGGTGATCGGAACGCACGGCAACGTGCGTGTCCTCCCAGGCGCACCAGTCCTGCGCAGCCTGCTCCCGCACGGCTGGATCGGGATCGTGCAGCAGCCTGCTGTAGGCCTCCACCAGATTGCCGTCGCGTTCGGCCACGGGGACGCCCTCGCGGAATCGCGCCCAGCGCTCGGGGAAAAACCGGCGCATCTCGCGGGTTATCCACTCCACTTCCCGATGCGTGGTGGTCACGACGCTGACCAACACGATCTCCGAGACGCGCTCGGGGTGCTTCTCGGCATAGGCCAATCCGAGCGTCGAACCCCAGGATCCGCCGAGCACCAACCATTTCTCGATGCCGAGATGCCTGCGCAGAAGCTCGATGTCGGCGAGCAGGTGATGGGTCGTGTTGGTGACCAGATCGACAGTAGGATCGCTCGCGTGCGGTGTGCTCCGGCCGCAGCCACGCTGGTCGAACAGCACGATCCGGTACGCGGCCGGATCGAAGTATCGCCGCCACCCCGGAGTGCACCCTGATCCCGGCCCGCCGTGCAGGACGACGACCGGCTTGCCGTCGGGATTGCCGCATGTCTCCCAGTGGACGAGATTACCGTCGCCCACATCGAGCATGCCCTGGTCGTACGGCTCGATCTCCGGATAGAGCCTCACCACGGTGACATCCGAGTCCCAGCCACGGTCATGGCTCCTCGGGTCCGGATAGGTCGCAAGCAAGAAACCGCCGGATCCTGTCGGCGACCGCAGGATAGTCGCTGCCGAACCAGAGGAAATGGCTCTCGGAGTCACTTTCGACCAGTTCGGCACGTCGAATTCCGGAAACAAGCGATTCGGCATGGGCGAAAGGGACGGAACCGTCCTTGCGACTGGCGATGACCAAGGTGGGCCGAGTGATCTCGGAGGTCACATCCGGTGCGCTGCGCAGGTCATTGAGAAAACCGCGTCCGGAGCGCAGTCGGGAGAACAATGCTATCAGCCTCGCCCGCTCCTCGTCGTCAAGAGCGGAGAGAACATCACCGACCGACTCGGTGGACAGGTCACGCAGCAACAATCGCAAACCGACCGCCGGGGTGAAACGCATCAGGGCGCGCACGGCGGCCCAGGTCGCTTTCTCGGTGACGGCGTTGAACGCGAGATGCGCAGCCAAGCGCGTGCGGCGGTCGGGATAGGGCAGGAAACCCGGAGCGTTTTCCAGGATGAGCCGTTGCACGAACTCCGGATATCGCGCGGCCATCGTGATCGCGGTCCGTCCCCCGGCCGAGATGCCCAGGACAGCCGCGACATGGTCGATGCCGAGGTGATCGCAGAGTTCACGGGTCACATCCGCGAAGCCGCTCGGCGACGTTCCGGTCCGTAGCGGAGTCCGGCCGTAGCCGGGGCGGGAGGGCACCAGCACTGTGTGGTCGGGATCGGTGAATACGTCCTCGCCGAGTGCGATACCGGCACGCATGTGTCCACCATGGAACACGATCACGGCGCTACCACTGCATCGTTCCAACCGGTATTCGACAGGGCCGGTGCTCAGACGAGCCATGTCCGTGCACCGCTCCGGAACAGTCACCGACTTTCCCACCCCATCTCCACTCCGTTCTCGGCAGGCATCCTCGGTAAGCCGAGGAACCAGGTTAGCCGCACCGATCACCGGGGAGGAAGCGGTAGCCGCGATCAATACGAGGGGGCCCGCTCCCAGAGCGGGCCCCCTCATCTCCTGGCTGACGGGAGAACTCAGAAACCGCTGACGTCCAGCAGCTTCTCCTGCGTGCCGTCCTGGTCCTCGGAGGGCCAGGTCCAGTCGAGCGTGCCCGCGTTCTGCAGCGCGCTCTTGACCTGTTGCGGTGTGGCATTCGGATGGTTCGCCGTGTAGAGGGCAGCACCACCGGCCACATGCGGACTGGCCATGGACGTCCCCGAAATCGTGTCGTACCCGCCGTTCATCCACGTCGAGCGGATGCAGGTACCGGGTGCGATGAGGTCGACGTCGGAGCCGAAGTTGGAGAAGTCGGCGAAGGTGTCGTCGACATCCGCACGGCAGGTCGACGCCGCGCCGCCGCCGGGCCTGCCGTTGAAGTCCGCGAGTGCGCTCACGGTGATCACTTCGTCATAGGCCGCCGGAGCGAAAGTACCGGCGTCCTTCGAGGAGTTCCCGGCCGCGACGACGAATGTCACGCCCTTGGAAACCGCATTGCAGATCGCCTGGTGCTGGGCATCGCCGTTGGTGTTGCCGCAGTTGCCGTCGTCGGCACCGGAGCCGCCCAGACTCATGTTGGCGACCTCGATCCGATCGGCATGGGCGGCCACGTAGTCGATACCGCAGATCACGTCCGACGTGGTACCGCTGCCCAGTGCGTTGA
The DNA here is from genome assembly GCF_031458135.1 of Haloactinomyces albus. Classification (NCBI taxonomy): domain Bacteria; kingdom Bacillati; phylum Actinomycetota; class Actinomycetes; order Actinopolysporales; family Actinopolysporaceae; genus Haloactinomyces; species Haloactinomyces albus. The sequence continues at coordinate 554,582 of NZ_JAVDXW010000001.1, forward strand.
GCACCTTCACCGGCCAGATACGCGCACCGGGTGCCATACCGACGACCCCGGTGCCGTTGTCCAACGCCCCGATGGTGCCCGCGACATGGGTACCGTGGCCGTTGTTGTCATTGGCGCTCAGACCGAGCAGTGAGCAACTCTTGGCACCCTCCTCGTAGACGTTGAGATCCGGATGGTCCAAGTCGACGCCGGTGTCGATGACCGCCACGTCGACATTGGTCCGTTGGTCGGTGCCGTCGATATCAGCCGTGGGGCTCTCGTCGGCCCCGGCCCGGTTGATGCCCGTCGGAGTCGCTTGAGCCGTGGTGTGCACCTCCCGGTCCGGTTGGACGTAGGCCACACCCGGGGCATCGGCAATGAGGTTCTTGACTGCTTCGGGCATCACTGCGGAGTAGCCCTGCAGCGCGGAGCGGTAGACGCTGCCGAGGTCGATGCCGAGCTTCTGGACGTGCTCTTGGATCAGGCTCTGGGCGTCCACATTGTCTTCGAACACGACAATATATTCGCCGACGAGTCCGCTATCGGACGAGTTGTCCGATTCAGCATAGGCAGGAAGCGCAGTGGCATAGGCAAGGGCACACGCCGCCGCCAATGCGATTCCGGATTTTTTTCTCATCAGACCTCCCGTACAGGCCCCGAAGGGCGATGCAGACGCGCACATCCCATTCGCGTCTTGCCCTGCGGGAAGTAACACACCGGAAGATCCTCGAGAAAGAGTCTGCGGGATCAGATCGCAGACATCGCGGAAATCCGCCGAAGAGCCGGCCCGTTCAGACCACTCGAATGACTCCATTCGGCCTATCGACAACAGAACTCTTCTGTGCTGAGTGGGACAACTCTCCGAAATCGGGCAACCGAGCAGATTCCACATCGGATACCGGGGTGCCGCCCCGCCCGCACCCCGCTCGACGAAAGCATCATCCGAAGGCGCGTTCGACTGCCGCGATTTGCCCGCGGCAGGCTTTCTCCATCCGGCGCCGACGACGGATCCGCTCCCACAGGCTCAGCGGTCGTGGTGGGATCGGCCGCGCACCATGGCTTTCCTCGACGACAAGCTCGTTTCCCCGGAGCCGTCCGCGCAGGCTCCAGGGCTCCCAGCGTTCGAAATCCTCGGCGGTGTAGTCGTGACCGAGAGCGAGAGCCGGACCGGTGTCTCCCCGCAGCGTGTCCCCGGTCGAAGACACCAACTCGAAGCGATTCTCGTCGCCGCCGGCGATCGTGACGGTATCGACTCGCAGACCGAGGTCATCCCGGATGAGCAGCGCCTGCTCGGTCGGATCCGTGCGAGCAGGCACTGCGCGGGTACGGGTCACCCGGTCGAGCCGGACGAGCAGGCGCGGCAACCACCACCAGTTCTCCCGGCGCAGCAGCAGACTGTCCGCAAGGGTTCGTGACGGTGGATATTTGGCCAGTTCCTGTTCGAGGAGCTTGTCGAGGAACACCGAACCGTCGAGATCGTCGACGACGCCGACAGCCCCGAAGGCGGCCACACCGAGGGCGGCGCTGGGCAGCGAGCGCGCGTCGGTGACGGTGAAGGCGACCTCGGAAGCGGTGCGCAGGGCGACGGCCCGGTTCCGCTGTGCGTACGGCAGCGCCAGGCACGGCACGTCGTCGAGGAGAAGCGGGGTGACCGGCATGCTCTCCGGGCGGCCGTCACGATCGAGCCAGCAGACCTCGGCGACCAGAGCACCACGCCAAATCCGGTCCAGCCAGTCCGGAGTCGTACTGTGCAAGCGTTGCGCCTTTCCGTCTCGTGTCCCGGGTATTCGTGCGTGACCGGGGCCACTGGTCTTATGATCACTCGATGGTGTAAACCTCACGAGGTTAACCCAGTAGCCGCTTCGTAGGAGTGACAGCATGCCCGCGATCGTGCCGGTCCTGGTCGTTCTCGGAATCTTCTTTCTGGGGTATCGCTACTACTCGTCCTACCTCGCTCGCCGTGTCTACGGGTTGGATCCGGATTTCGTCACGCCTGCGCACGGGATGCGGGACGGCGTCGACTTCGTGCCCACGAACAAACACGTGCTGTTCGGCCATCACTTCACCTCGGTCGCAGGTGCCGCCCCGATCGTGGGACCTGCCGTCGCGGTGTTCTGGGGATGGGGCCCGGCACTGCTCTGGATCACTCTGGGCACGGTCTTCGCCGCGGGAGTCCACGACTTCGGCTCGCTCGTGGTTTCGGTACGGCACAAGGCGCAGAGCATCGGCACGCTGGCCCGCGACGTCATCACTCCCCGGTCCCGAACCCTGTTCCTGCTGATCATCTTCTTCCTGCTGACCCTCGTGAACGCCGTGTTCGCGGTGGTCATCGGGAGTCTCCTGGTAGCCAATCCGGCGGCGGTCATCCCGATCTTCCTGCAGATTCCCCTCGCGATCGGCATCGGGCAGTACATCTACCGCACGCGCAGCTCGGCACTGCTCCCGGCGATTCTCGGCGTGCTCGTGCTGTACCTGACGATTCTGCTCGGGATGGCGTTCCCCATTTCCCTCGAGCCGCTCGCCGGTGCGCTCGGTATCGGCGAACGTGCACTGTGGGTCGTCATCCTGTTCGTCTACACGTTCATCGCCTCGCAACTGCCGGTCTGGGTACTGCTGCAGCCCCGGGACTACATCAACTCCCATCAGCTGTTCATCGCACTCGGCGTGATCCTGCTCGGCATCATCGTCGGGTTCGACACGATCGTCGCGCCGGTCGTCAACGACGTGCCCGCACAAGCACCGAGTTGGTTCCCCCTGCTGTTCATCACCATCGCCTGCGGTGCCGTGTCCGGTTTCCACAGCCTCGTGGCCTCCGGGACCTCGTCCAAGCAGCTCGCCAAGGACACCGACGCGCGCTATGTCGGCTACATGGGCGCACTCGGTGAGGGCTCACTCGCCCTGGCCTCGGTCCTCGCGGTCACCGCGGGTGCGGTCGCCTCGACCGCCGAGTGGAACCGGTTGTACTCCAGCTTCGCGACCGCCTCCGACGGCGCCACACAGAACTTCGTCGAGGGCGTGGCCGGCTTCGCGAACAATCTCGGCCTGCCGATCGGCTTCGGCACCATCTTCGCGGCGGTCGTGGTCATCAGCTTCGCCGCCACCACCATGGACACCGGCGTGCGGCTGCAGCGCTACGTCGTGCAGGAGATCGGCGAGATCGTGCGCGTTCGCCCACTCGCGCGCAACATCACGCTGGCCACGGCCGTGGCGGTCCTCATCCCGCTGGCCATGGCACTGCTGCCCGGTGGCGGCGAGCAGGGCTACACCTTCGGCGTGCTCTGGCAACTGTTCGGCACCACCAACCAGCTCACCGCCGGGCTCGCACTCGCCGTCATCGCGGTGTGGGTGACCAAGAAGCGGCGCAATCCCCTCGCGGTACTCATACCATTGGTGTTCCTGCTGGTCATGACCACGTGGGCACTCATGATCAACATGCTCGAGTTCATCGAGAACGGTCAGTGGGTACTGGCGCCGCTGGACATCATCATCTTCGTCCTGGCGATCTGGCTCATCGTCGAGGCCGCTCTGGCGCTGGTGCGAACCTGGAACAGCCGGGAGGCCGACACCGAGCGGGAGGCGCAGCTGGATGAATCCTGACGCGGCTTTCGAAGGCCGGGAGAGGCTCGTGGCTGCCGAGCTTCTCCCGGTGGTGTCCCGGCAGCTCCCGACGGACAGCAGCGACGGTCCATGGTGAACGCACGGAGTCTGTGGGCGCACATCGTCGTCGCCTGGCGGCGCATCGACGCCTTTCACGACGAACTGTTCGTCGCACCATGGCGCCAGGCACTGGAACGGGAGGCGCGGCGCCAGGACGACACCTTCCGGGCACTGGTCATGCTGGATGCTCTGGGGGTGGAAAATCCCGTCGCCTACGAGACGTTGGAGTTGATCCCCTACCTCGTCGGTGATCTGCACGATTGGCACCAGCGCATGGGCCAGGACACTTTCGGCGATCCGGGAATGTGCTGTTGACCGATCCCCCTTCCACGCAACGCACCGTGTCCTTCTTCGGCGGGAAGGGCGGAGTCGGCAAGACCACGCTCGCGGCGTCCTACGCACTACTGCTCGCCGGCCGCGGGCACCGCACCCTGGTGGTTTCCACCGATCCCGCACACTCCCTCGGTGATGTTCTCGCGGTCCCGCTGGGTGACGAACCAGCGGAGCTGTCCGGGGGGCTGTGGGCCTGCGAGATCGACGGCGAGAGTGTGGCCCGCCGCCGAGTCGAGCAGGTGAGCCGGGAAGCGCAGGAGGCCGTGCCGCGTGAGGTCCTGCCTGCCGTCGAGCAGCATCTTCAGCGCGCCGCCGCCAGTCCCGGCACGGTCGAGTCGGCGCTGGTGGACCGGCTGACCGATCTTCTCGACGAGGTACCCGCCCGATGGGACCGCATCGTGGTCGACAGCGCACCGACCGGGCACATGCTGCGGCTGCTGAGCCTTCCCACGCTGCTGACACCGTGGATCGAGGGCCTGGTCCGGCAGCGCGAGCAGGTCCGGGGCACCGAACGGATGCTGTCCGGGCTACTCGGCCGCGCCGACACCGGACAGGACCCGCTCCTGCAGCGATTGCACGGCCGGCGCTCCCGGCTGGAACGTACCCGTCGGCGGCTGCTGGACGAGTCGGCGGTGCACCTCGTGCTCGTGCCCGAACGCCTTCCCCTCGCCGAAACCGAACGTGCCGCGCAAGCACTCGCCGACGGCGGACTCACCCTCGGCTCCGTCGCGGTCAACCGCGTCGCACCTTCGGATGCCACCGGACTGCTGGCCGACCGCGCACGCCGGGAGGCCGAGGTGCGCGCGACCATCCGGCAACGTTTCGGCGACCACGGCGTCGTCGAGGTACCGCTGCTGCGCGGTGAACTCACCGCCCGCTCCGAACTGGCCGAGGTCGCCGAACACCTGGCGAGCGCGGGCTGGTGATGCCGCGCATGGCAGGCCGAAGCGCCTCAGCCGCAATCACCCATCCGCCCGAGCGGTTGCTTCCCGGGCAGCTTTCGCGGTTCCGTAGGAGGACCAGTCCGTAGGTGCGGGCCGTCCCCAGATCACCACGAGCTTCAGTGTGGACTCACCCGAGTTGCGCACGTCGTGCTCCGCCCCCACCGGGGCCAGTACGGCATCTCCCGGCTGCATCTCGAATGTCCGCTCGTCGACCCGCATCACCGCCGATCCGTCGACGACCAGATACAGCTCCTCGAGCGGGTCCTCCTCCGGGTGTGCGTGCATGCCCTCCGCACCGCCGGGTGGCAGCTCCCAGGTCTGAACCGCGACCGGCAATCGCGAACGACCGAAGAAGTGCCACTGGATCCTGGTGAGATCGGTTCCGCCGTGCAGGTCGTAGTCGAAAGCGGCTGTTCCCGAACGCTCGATCATCGCACACCTCCCTGTTGATTCCTTCCCTCGACGTCGACCGTCATCCTCGCGAGCCCGCAGGCAAGGAGCCGTCGGTACCAACTCGGGCACTCCTGCGAACGACCGCCGTACCGGGCTCGATGGAGATCGGGGATCATGTCGACTGTTCCCGAGGCTATCGGGATCCTTGCCGAGAACAGGAGTGAATGCGGTGACCGGCGTGGTACTGGTACACGGGTTGTGGCACGATCCACAGCATTTCGATCTCGTCGTTCGCGAGTTGCACGCCCACGGCGTCGAGGTCGCCGTTCCGGAGCTGCACCGCGGATCGTTGCAGGCCGACACCGAGGTGGTACAGGCCGCCGTGGACGAGATGGCGCAACCACCCCTCGTACTCGGCCATTCCTACGGGGGCTCGGTGATCACCGGGCTGACCGGTGTCGACCGATTCGTGTATCTGGCGGCTTTCGTCCTCGCCGGGAGCGAGCACGTGGCCGGTCTCCGGGCCACGACCCGCACACTCGATTCGACGGTCACGCGCCGGGAGGACGGCGCGACCCGACTCGACCCCACGAAGGCCGCGGACGCGCTGTACAACGACTGCTCCGCGGACCTGGCCGCATGGGCCATCGCACGGCTACGCCCCCAGCGCCCCGAGGTCACCAAGGGCGTCCCCCGGCGACATGCCTGGCGGGAGACCCCCGCCACCTATGTGGTCTGCACGGAGGATCGCGCCATCGACCCCGACCGACAGCGGGAAATGGCCGAGCGCTGCGGCGAGGTCAGGACCTGGCCGACGGGGCACTCGCCGTTTCTCAGCCGCCCCGACCTGGTCGTGGAGCTGATCACGGAGTCACTCGACGGAGCGGCACACAACCGCTCCTGAGCAGTGCCCCATCACGGCCGAGGACACGGCCGGGGTGGCGGCGAAACCACTCCACCGGGCCTCGGAATGCGGAGTGCGGGAACGGCGTTGACGGGCCCATGGCCGAGGGAAAACCCGGATCCGAACGACCTGCGGAGGAGCGTCCCCCGGCGGACGTGCTGACGGAGCAGCAAGCCGTCACGAGGCAGCGCGTAGCGGCGTTGACCCGTCAACTCGAGTCCTTCATCGAGTCCTCCGCGGACACGACCCATGACGACGAGCACGATCCGGAAGGGGCCACCATTGCTTTCGAACGGGCACAGCTGCAGGGACGGCTCGATCAAGCTCGCGACGACCTGACCGAACTGGAGCGGGCAGCCGAGCGCCTTCGAGCCGGTACCTACGGCATCTGCGAACGTTGTGGCACGGGAATCACCGCACAACGGCTGGAGGCACTTCCGGCAGCGCGAACGTGCATCGACTGCGCGAGCACCACCCGGCGGTAATGTCCGGTCGGTACCGCGGCGCGAGCAGGGCTGTGTCGGTTTTCGGCGAAACTGCGCCTCCCCGTTCCCGGGGAAGAGGATCAGTTTCAGGGAAAACTTCGCCCCCACCAGGACCAACCCGGCCCCGCACCCCCACGTTCAGAGTCCCGCAAGCAGGTCGGCCTCGGTGATTCCGGGTCCTTGACCGGCGCGGATGAACCACTCGGTACCGAACGCATACCGGAAGGCGTCCTCCGGTAGACGCAGAAAGAACGAGTCCTCGCTGATCTGGCTGGCGTGTGCCCGCATCGCACTGCGCTTGTGCTCGGCATACGCCGAGACGTCGACGGCGGCCGTGATGGCCGATTCGGGCTTGCCGAAATCCGGATCGTTTTCGATGTCGGGCAGTTCGACGCCCGCCGCGGCTGCCTGCTCGGCGAATTCCCGGATGCCGTGCCGGAACCGGTCACGATTGATCGTGTTCTGATACACGCGCGGAGTGCCCGCCAGTTCGGCCGCGCGCATTCCCACTCGGTGTACCTGGATGTGGTCGGGGTGACCGTACCCGCCGTTGTCGTCGTAGCAGGTCAGCACGTCGACCCGCTCCTGACGCAGGATGTCGGCCAGCTCCGCGGCGGCCTGTTCGACCGGAGCCTTCCAGAACGACCCTGGAAGATCGTTGGTCTGCGTGCCCATCATCCCGGAGTCCGCGTACCCGAGGAACTCCGTACGCTGCACACCGAGAAGCTCTGCCGCGGCATACGTCTCGGTCACGCGACGCTGCCAGAGTTGTTCCCCGTCGGCCAGGAACCCCTCGGCGACCTCTCCCTGCTCGCCACGAGTGGCCACGACGAGCACGACGCGGTGACCTTCCTCGAATGCCTTGCGCATCACTCCGCCACATGCGATGGACTCGTCGTCGGGATGAGCGTGAAACGACACCATCGTGACCATGTCGTGAAGGTACGTGATGGCCGTTCGGTCCCCTGGAAGGGGGCACTGTACAGCGCCTGGCACGACAAAACGCGGGACCGCCCTGCTGCAGACGGTCCCGCGTTCCCGCTTTCCGGAAAACGGGCAGGATCAGTCGGCGAGTTCCAGAAGGTCCTCACCGCTACCCCGGAACTCGTTGATGTCGGTGTATCCATTGATACCCGGGACATGGCCCTTGCTGGTGAACTGCCAGAAGGTGTACTCGTTCCAGCCGCCGGGGACGCTCGGGCTGTCCACACCGTAGGCAGCCACCCACAGCGGGTAGTCGGAGAAGGCGTCGGAACCATTCATGCACTGGCTCCAGAAGGACGGGTTGGCGTAGACGATGCCCTTCTCACCCGTGCGGTCCTTGACCTGGTCCAGGAAGGTCTGCATCCATCCCTGCATCTCACCCGCGGTCTTGCCGTAGCATCCGCCACCGCTCGGAGAGACCTCCATGTCCAGCACCGGCGGCAGGGTCTTGGCGTCGTCCGTGGTGCCCATCGTGTTCACCAGTCGGTCGGCCTGGGCGACGGCAGAACCGGTGGGCCGGGCGAAGTGGTAGGCACCGACGAGCATGTCCGCTTCCTTGGCCCCGTCGAACTGCTGCTGGAACAGCGGGTTCGTAAAGCTCTGACCATCGGTGGCCAGTACGAACGCGAACTCCTTGCCCGAGTCGGCGACCTTGTCCCAGTTGATACTGCCGTTGTGGTTGGAGACATCGATACCGGAGGGATCCGGCCCGATTGGGATCTCGGCCTGTCCCGAATCGTCATCGGAACTCTCTTCCTGCCCCTCGGCCGGCGCCTCCTTCGGCTGGGCGGCCGGAGCCTCCGCAGTCGGTGCCGGGATGCCATCGGCCTGTACCGCAGGATCGACCGCACGGGATTCGGAGCCTACATTGCCGACCACGATGGCAAGGATGCCGAACGCGACGGCAGCGGCACCGATCTGCACCGACCGCACCCGGGAGGGAACGCGGTGGTGACGGCTCGCACGAGTCGGCAGCTTGGCGCGAACGGCTGCCACGTGCGGCGCCACCTTGGCCCGGACGCGCTGTACGTACGGTGCGGCCCAGCGCTGAACCCGCTGCAGGTAGGGCGCCGCCCGCTCCTGGATGCGCTGTACATGCGGTGCGGCCCAGCGCTGAACCCGCTGCACGTACGGCGCCGCCCAGCGCTGGACACGCCGGGCCAGCAAGGCCGCCTGCCGACCGAAGCGCTGCAGGAGCGGCCACAGCCACAGCCACAGCTTCCGGATCAGCAGCATTGCTCGGCGACCGAAGTGCTGCGCCGCGGGTTGCACGCGCTGCGTCACCGAACGCGCAGCATGCTCGGCCTTCAGTGCCGCGGACCGCCACCGGTTGTCACCGGATGCCTTCGGGAAATCCTTCTTCGGGGAGTCTGCTTCCTTGCGTTGATCCATTGAGTTCGAGTTGGCCGGGTTCGGGGTACCGGCCTGGTTTCGGGGGTTTTCTTCGGGGGTGTCGTACTGGTCGGGGGGAGTCACGGGTCCCCAGACTCCCGACACAGCGTGTATGCGCGCATGGCGGAAAGTACGTACACGACTACCCAGATTGCCCCGAATGAACTATCACGGGAGGCCACTTGGTCACAGCATGTAGCCAATACGAGGCCATGCTCCCGTGTAACGGGCTTCTACCGAGAACCAGGCTGCTGTGCGAGCGGATGAACGAAGAGGACCGTAACCGATCGCCTCCACGGCACTGTCATCCGCATCATGCACACCATCCCGGCCGGATCTTGTTAGGAGGAAGGAGGCGTGGCGGAGCCACATCGACTCCACGACAACGCCGCGAGCCGCCACCTGGGCGCCGTGAGCCCGACAGCTCCCACTGCCGGAGCCTCTCAATGTGGATTTCCCGTTCGAAAGACAATCTCGCTCTCGGCCCGTGCAGGGGGTGGATGCCATCCTGAAAGCATGACGACCGATCGCAACGTTCTCGGCGAAAAGCTGGAGTCCTGCGGCACCGACCCGCTGACCGGTTTCTACCGGGACGGGTGCTGCAGCACCGGACCGGAGGACCTCGAAAACCACACCGTCTGCGCAGTGGTCTCCACCGAGTTCCTCACACATCAGGCATCGGTCGGCAACGACCTGACCACTCCCCGCCCCGAATTCGGCTTCTCGGGGCTGCAGCCCGGGGACCGGTGGTGCGTGTGTGCCTCCCGCTGGAAAGAAGCCTACGACGCGGGCGTGGCTCCACCGGTCGTCTTGGCCGCCACCCATGAGCGTGCCGTGGAGGCCGTACCGCTCGAGGCGCTCCAGAAGCACGCGGTGGACGTGCCCGCCGACCCGAGCGCTCTGACCTGACGCTGTCGGGACCATCGCCGTCCCCGCGGTCGAAGCACGTCCGTGGCAGTTCGCCGCGTGCGCGCAAAGCGGGACGCGCCACACGGAAGAAAGTGCGCGTCCGGCCATCTTCGCTTACGCGAGTGCCCCGGAGAGGCGGCGCCACTGCTCGCGGGGCAGGCCTGCCTCCCCGGTCAGCACCTGAAGGCTGACGTGGTCGGCTCCGGCCTCGTGGTGCTCCCGGATCCGGGACACCACCGTCTCCAGGTCTCCCCAGGCCACCACGGCATCGATGAGGCGATCGCTGCCCCCCTCGGCGAAGTCGGCGTCGGTGAAACCGAGTCGCCGCAGGTTGTTCAGATAGTTCGGCAGCGTGAGATACGGCGCCACGCCCTCTCTGGCCACCGAGCGTGCCCGATCGGCGTTGGCGGCCAGAACGACCTTCTGCTCCGGCGCCAGAAGCGGCCCGGCACCGAGGATTTCCCGCGCATTGGCGGTGTGTTCCGGAGTGGTCAGGTAGGGATGTGCACCACGGGCGCGTTCCCCCGCCAGTGCCAGTGTCCGCGGGCCGAGAGCGGCGAGTACACGAGATTCGGGGAGTAGGGCGGGCTCAGCAGCGTCGAGTTCGTCGAGGAAGGAGACGAGCTTGCTGTAAGGCTTGGAGTAACTGTGGCCTGCCGCTTCCACCGCCGGAGCGTGACTGGTGCCCACACCGATCAGCAACCGGTCGAGGTGGGCCGTCGACAGCCTGTCGTGGACGGCCGCCAGCTCGGCCGCATCGTGCGTCCAGATATTGACGATGCCGGTGGCCACGACGATGCGCTCGCTGGCGTCGAGCAGTCCGGAGACCAAGGCGAGGTCACCGCCGGCCGCACCGAGCCACAGCGCCCCGTATCCGAGCGTGTCCAGCTCGGCGATGGCCTCGCGATGCTCACTGCTGTCGGGATTCCAATCCCACGAAGGTGTCCACAGTCCCACGCTGCCGATATCGACCGCCATGCAAAGCCTCCGTCCCTGCGCCGCACTGCTGACGTCGGCCATCGCCATGCCCACGGCACTGTCACCGCGACATGACCCGCCGCTCTCACCTCTACCGGATTCCGGTGGTTCTCGCAGTGCATGTCTTTCCGCAGGAGCGCAGAGGCCTGCGCGGACTCCGGGTGCGCCCGCGCAGGTACCACTGCGGTCGAACTTCCGGGAACCGGCTCAGGCGCTGATCGCCGTGTCCCGGTCGAGAGCTTCGCTGCCCTCCTCCGAGTTCACCGACTCGTCGGCGGGATCGGACTCGCGTTGCTTGGGCACCGCGAGCTGTCGATCCGCATCGGCGGACCGATTCCTTCCCCTGTGGACATGTGCGGCCACGTACTCATCGGCTTCTTCGGCCTCGATTCCCGCGACCGAAGCGGCCAGCAACGGTTCCGCCTCACTCAGCGCGTGTTGGGCCGACCGCACCTGCTCGGCCACATCCCGGCGCACCTCGCGCATGGCTTCGACCTGTTCGGTGGCTCGCCGGGTACGGCGCTCGGCTTCCGCGGCTGCCTCACGGACCCGACGCTCGGCCTCCTCCCGGCTGGACCGGTCACGCTCGGCGAGGGTCCGCATCGCCTCCGTGCGCCGGGCAGCCATCGAGGTCTCGAAGTCCTGCTCGATCTGATTGCGTCGCTGCTCGGCCTCGAGGTCGAGTTTGCGGCGTCGCTGCTCGGCCTCGCGCGACATCCGCTCGATTTCCTGGCGCGTCTGCTCCAGCGACTCCCTACGCTGCGACTCGCTCTGCTGTCGCCATTCGTCGGCCTCGGAGACCAGGCGCTCGTAACGACTCCGCAGGTCCGAGGCCGCCTGTTCCGAGCGGGACCATTCGTGTTCGGCGGTCGCACGAGCGGAGGAGATGAGCTCCTCGGCCTCGTCGTTGGCCAGCCGGACCATTCGCCGCAGCCTGTCCGACAGCGCTGCCTCGTCGATCGGTGTCCGGCACACATCGTCAAGCTGCTTGCGCAGGGAGGCGACCTCCTCCCTGGCCTGCTCCAGTTCGGCGTTGAGGTTGGCAACCTGGCTCAATGCCGAGTCGCGGTCCTCGGTGAGGACGCGGAGTTCATTGTCCGTCTGCTGGATGTAGAACTGAACCTGCGATCGCCGGAATCCACGCCAAACGACGTCGAAATCCGACTTCAACGGCACGAGTTCCCTGTCTTCGTTGTGCCCCACGGTCTCACCCCACTCATGTTGATCATGTTCGAACTGTTGGGAGCGAGCCACGCCCCGACGCGGCAATTTCCGTTGTACACCCTGAAAAGCGCCCTGCGATGTGCTCCACCGGACTGAACCTGTCCTGGCTGCACGGTCACGAGCAAGTGGCGTTTGGCGGATCGCTGGCGGTTATTGTCGCCCACACCACACGACAGATCAACGGCCCGGCAGCAAAAGAATCAGCGGCGATCGAGTATCCACGAAGGAACACCGATACCGCCATGAAATGACTCAGCTTTGACCGGAATGTCCTAATGCGCGACGGAAAATCGTTTCGATCTCATCTCGTTCCGGCAGCGGATCACGAACGACACCTTGCAGCAGCAGTCCGCAGAAGACCGCGGAAAGCATCCGGCCGGTGACCGGATCGGTATAGGAGGTGAACAGGTCCCGCAGGGCCTCGTCCCACTCGGTGCTGGCGTGCTGCAGGGCCGGACGATGCAGCGCCGCCACGTACAGCTCGTGTTCCACCACGGTGCGTTCCCGCTCGGGGCCGAGGAACTCCAGGACCAGATCAGTCAGCGCGGTCGCCAGGTCCTGCTCGTCGGGCAACTTCTCCGCCCACTCGCGCAACTGGGCCACGTTCTCCTGCGCAGCCTGTTCCAGGGCGACCGCAAGCAGATCGTCGAGCGTGGCGAAGTGGTAGGTCGTCGACCCCAGCGGGACGCTCGCGGCGGCGGCCACGGCGCGGTGCGTCACCTTGTCGACACCGCGTTCGGCAACGACGGTAATGGCCGCACGGGCTATGCGTTCACGTCGCTGTGGATCCTTGCGCAAGGACGAGGCGTACTTGCGGCGAACCGCATGTTGCGCGTCCGAATCCGTGGTCGTCATCGCGTGTCGTGAACCTCCCGCCGAACCTACGGTACCCACGCTCGCCCGGTTGAGACGGATAGCAGCACGGGAACCTCTCACAGATTGCCACGAAACTCCCACCCGATGGTGTGTTCCAGTTCATTCTTGAGGCATTTAACCTGGTCACAGCGACAAAAAGACTCGTGATGTGCAGTACCGACCCCTTTGATGTACATTTGTACATCGCAGGTGCTTCGGTTTTCGAGGGACCGAGCGCATCAGGGCTCGCACCTCGATACCGACACCACACGTCGGGAAACACCATCACCGAGGAAGCCACCATGCCGCATACTGAAATGCCTTCGGACGGCGCCGAGCACAGGAGTCCGGCCTCGTCGGAGGCGGGGAACACCCTGTTCATCGACGGCGCGTGGGGACCGGCCGAGTCCGGCAACACCCGCACGATCCGCTGCCCCGCCGACGGAAACGCCGTGGCCACGGTCGCCGAGGGCGGACGCACCGACACCGAGCGCGCCATCGCGGCCGCACGCCGCGTCTTCGACGAGGGCACATGGGCGAGCGGTTCGCCCTGGGAGCGCGGTGACCTGCTGCTGCGCGTCAGCGACATCCTCGTCCGCGACAGAGCGAAGTTCGCCAGAGCGGAGTCACTGGACACCGGCAAGCGGCTGGTCGAAAGCGGCTACGACATGGACGACATCGCCGCATGCTTCCGGTACTTCGGCAAGATCGCCGGTACCGATCCCGGCCATGTCGTCGACACCGGCTCGCCGGACACGATCAGCCGAGTCAGTTACGAGCCGGTCGGCGTGTGCGGACTCATCACACCGTGGAACTTCCCGCTGCTGCAGGTGGCCTGGAAGGTCGCCCCGGCCATCGCCGCGGGCAACACCTTCGTACTCAAACCCAGCGAACTCACGCCGAGCACGGCCGTCCTGCTGATGGAGGCACTCACCGAGGCCGGCCTGCCCGCAGGCGTGGGCAATCTCGTACTCGGCCCCGGCAAGGAAACCGGCGCCGTCCTCGCCGAGCATCCCGACGTCGATCTCGTGTCGTTCACCGGTGGCCTGCACACTGGACGTACCATCGCCGCCGCCGCCGCGGGAACGGTCAAGAAGGTGGCCTTGGAACTCGGCGGGAAGAACCCGAACGTCGTCTTCGCCGACGCCGACTTCGACACCGCCGTCGACTACGCACTGACCGCGATCTTCCTGCACTCCGGTCAGGTCTGCTCCGCAGGGGCGCGCCTGGTCGTGCAGGACGAACTGCACGACGCACTGGTCGACGAGATCGTCCGCCGCGTCGAGCTGATCCGACTGGGAGGCCCCTTCGAGGAGGAGGCCGAGACGGGGCCGCTGATCTCGGCCGAACACCGCAGCAAGATCGAGGCCTATGTCGCCAAGGCCATCGACGAGGGAGCCGTCCTGCGCACCGGTGGCCGCCGCCCCGAAAGCGAGCAGTTCTCGAACGGCTACTACTACCTTCCGACCGTTCTCGACGAGGTCCGGCAAGGGTCCTACGCCGTGGACGAGGAGTCCTTCGGCCCCGTACTCACCGTGGAGCGCTTCACCGACGAGGACGACGCGGTGCGCATCGCCAACGACACGCACTACGGCCTTTCCGCCGGGGTCTTCACCTCCGACGCGGGCAAGGCACAGCGCGTCGCGGGCAGGTTGCGCCACGGCACGGTGTGGATCAACGACTTCCACCCCTACCTGCCGCAGGCGGAATGGGGCGGTTTCAAGCAATCCGGTATCGGACGGGAACTGGGCCCCGGCGGTCTCGGCGAGTACCAGGAGGCCAAACACATCTATCAGAACCTCCGGCCGGGGCCTCAGTACTGGTTCTCCGAGTAAACGGCCGCGATCCGACGCCTGCGGTTGTCGAAAAACCCGCCAGTCTGCTTTTTCCTTTCCGCGATCAGGAGAGACCACCATGACCGACGAGCTCGACTCCGCCCACTTCGACTATGTCGTGGTGGGCGGGGGTAGTGCAGGAGCCGCCCTGGCGGCACGGCTGTCCGAAGACCCCGGCACCACCGTCTGCCTGCTGGAAGCGGGACCGTCCGACAAGGACAAGGACGCGGTGCTGGAACTGAACCGCTGGATGAGTCTGCTGGAATCCGGATACGACTGGGACTACCTCGTGGAGCCGCAGAAGTACGGCAACTCCTACCTGCGGCACGCTCGAGCCCGGGTCCTCGGTGGCTGTTCGTCCCACAACTCCTGCATCGCGTTCTGGGCTCCGGCCGAGGACCTCGACGAGTGGGAGTCGATGGGTCTGCCGGGGTGGGGCTCCCGCGATATTTTCCCGCTGTACCAGCGGCTGGAGACCAACGACGGCCCCGGCGAGCACCACGGCCGTAGTGGCCCGGTCACCCTGCGCAGTGTTCCGCCGAAGGATCCTTCCGGTGTCGCGCTGCTGCAGGCCTGCGAGCAGGCGGGCATCCCGATCACCGAGTTCAACTCGGGCAGAACCGTCACCCACGGTGCGAACTGGTTCCAGATCAACGCACGTGCGGACGGCACCCGTTCCTCGTCGTCGGTGTCCTATCTGCACCCCGTCATGGGCAAGCGGCCGAACCTGGAGGTGCGCACCGACGCGCGTGCCAAGAAGGTACTCTTCGACGGCAAGCGGGCGACCGGTGTGGAGTACCTGGATCCCGACGGACTGCACAGCAAACGGATCGGTGCCCGCCGCGAGGTCGTGCTCAGTACCGGCGCCATCGACACTCCGAAACTGCTGATGCTGTCCGGTATCGGTCCGGCCGAGCACCTCCGCGAGGTCGGTGTCGACGTGCGTGTGGACTCTCCCGGCGTCGGTTCGAACCTGCAGGACCATCCCGAAGGGGTCATCGGATGGGACGCCGCCAAGCCGATGG
This sequence comes from Haloactinomyces albus, assembly GCF_031458135.1. Taxonomy (NCBI): domain Bacteria; kingdom Bacillati; phylum Actinomycetota; class Actinomycetes; order Actinopolysporales; family Actinopolysporaceae; genus Haloactinomyces; species Haloactinomyces albus. The sequence continues at coordinate 570,479 of NZ_JAVDXW010000001.1, forward strand.
TCCAGGAGTCCACGCAGTGGTGGGAGATCGGCATTTTCACCACCACCGAGAAGGGGCTCGACCGTCCCGACCTGATGTTCCACTACGGTTCGGTGCCGTTCGACATGAACACGGCGCGCCACGGATTCCCCACGACGGAGAACGGGTTCTGCCTGACTCCGAACGTCACCCGCAGCCGGTCGGTCGGCACGGTGCGGTTGCGCACCCGTGACTATCGGGACAAGCCTGCCGTCGACCCCCGTTACTTCACCGACCCGCACGACATCCGGGTCATGACCTACGGCATCAAGCTCGCCCGCGAGATCGTGGACCAGGACGCCATGCGGGACTGGAAGGGCGCCGAGCTGCACCCCGGTCCGGATGTGCGCAGCGACGACGAAATCGCCGATTACCTGCGCAAAACCCACAACACGGTGTATCACCCTGCGGCGTCGGTACCGATGGGAGCCGACGACGACACCGACGCACCACTGGATGCGCGCCTACGTGTGAAGGGTGTCGAGGGCCTGCGGGTGGCCGATGCCTCCGCGATGCCTTTCCTGGTGGCCGTGAATCCGAACATCACCACGATGGCCATCGGCGAAAAGTGCTCCGACATGCTCCTCGAGGACGCCCGCTGACGCGCGATCCGTCCCCGGCGACGAGGTCCCTTCCCCGTAGTGGGAGGGACCTCGTCGCTTCCGTGCGGTCGATGCGGTTCGAGCTCAGGCCTCCGAGCCGTCGAGCTCGGCCAGAGCATGCGGTAGTGCTTCGTTGAACTTCTCGATGTCGGGCAGCGCCGCCCTGTTGGCCTGCAGTCCGACATGGACGCGATCGCGGTACTGGGACGCAGCGATGGACAGGGCGTGTCCTGCGGCCAGCGGCACGAGCGGGTACAGCTCGCGAAGCCCGGCGCCGTCCAGCGACACCGACATGTCGGGCAATGGCACGTTGGTGATGACGGTGTCGAACAGCAGCGGGGCACCGCGGACCGCGGTCCGGGTGGCCAGCCGGTGCAGCGCCGGGGGCACCCGATCGGCCAGCACCGGGAGAGCACCGGGCCCGCGAAGCGGTCCCGCACTCTTGTTGTCCCGCATCGAGGACCGCAATGTCTCCAGTCGCAGGCGCGGATCGGGCTCGTTCACCGGTAGATCGCACAGGTAGCCGGAAAGCCGATTGTTCCCCGCGGGCTGCCGATCGCGGCAGCGGTGGCTGACCGGGACGAGAGCGCGCAACCGTAGCGTGTCGACGGGGTATCCGCGCGTGGTGAGCCACCGACGCAGCGCTCCGGTCACGATGGCCAGCACGATGTCGTTCGTCGTGCCGCCGTGGCGCTTGCGCACCCGGCGGATGTCGCCCATCTCCAGTGCGAACAGTTCGATCCGTTTGCTCGCCGAACGCGGTGCCAGCAAGGGCGAGGCCGACAGCGGCACGTGGACGTTGCGGAGCACGGACCAACCGATGTTCAGTGCCTCACCGGCCTGCTGCACGGTTCGGCGGAGTTCGTCGGCGGCGGTGAGGGTGTTGCGCACCAGCCGGTCGGGCCGGGAGATCGATGTCAGCATCGAGCGGGCGAACCCCAACACACCCCGGTCGGTGCCCGTCGGATCGTACTCGTGTGTGTCGGCCACAGGTCCGAAACCATCGAGCAGGCCGAGACCGATCTCGACCGCTCCGGCTCCGTCGGCGAGGGCGTGGTGCAGTTTCACCAGGATGGCGAATCGCCCGCCGTGCAGGCCGGTGAGCACGTGCAGCTCCCACAGCGGGCGGGTCAGATCAAGGGGTTCGGCCACCAGCTCGGAAACCAGGGTGGCCAGCTCGTCCGGGCCGCCGGGCCAGGGAACGCCGTGATTGTGAATGTGTTCCTCGGCTCGGAAGTCGGGATCCTCCTCCCATTGTGCGGCCCCGGCGGGAAGCCAGGAGTCACCGACATGCCTGCGCATGCGCGGCATGCGACCGATGCGTTCGGCCAGCAGGCTCTTCAACCGCCCGGGGTCGGCCTCCTCTCGGGGATCGAAGACCGCGACAGCGCCGATGTGCATCGGTGCGTCGTGCTGTTCGAGGCACAGAAATGCCGTATCCAGTGCGCCGATCTCGCGCGTTGCCATCGCCCTTCCTCACCACAGGCACTCGCCGACAGTGGCGTTTTCGGAAACTTTTCCGCACATGCCGACGGACGAACTTCTCACCGCAGCGCGACTCGCCCGGACACCACAGCTCGGCAAGGTCCGGTCGGAAACACCCCGTATTCCCATGCCCCGCTACTTCACGGCCATGTTTCCCGGTTCGGGATGGTCGCCGCCGGACGAAATGCCCAAGACTCACCGGAAGGGGGACTCCTACCCGGCAAACTTGCCTCTCGACACCCGAATGCGGTAACAGAGGTGGCTTCGCACACACGCGCCGGCGGATCCGCTGAGACGATCGAGTGGCAGAAGATGATCTCCGCTCGGTCGGGGTGCAGCGGCAGCACTCCAGCACCGCCGACCACATCGAGAACTGCCAGGCCGCGGCGTTTGCCACCTACGCCGGCTCGGCCGAGCACGCCCTGATCGATCGGGAGCTGTATCTGCCCGAGCAGGCCTGGTGCGCCGATCCTGCGCGGTGCGAATCGGCCGGGATACCGTACGCACATGAGTTCGCCACCAAACCCGAACTGGCCCGGCAGATGATCACCCGTCCTCAGCAGGCCGGGCTGCCGCTTTCCCGGGTGACCGCCGACGAGCTCTACGGGCAAAGCCCCACCTGCGCGACTGGCCAACGACCCGGGACATCGGCTTCGGCCCACCAGGACTGCCCGCGGCCTCGCCGGCACATGTCCGCAACGGAGCATTCCCATGAGCGATGACACACCGACCGGCCGGACAGCCGAGTCGGCGCAACAGACGAGACTGAACCGGATCGTCTTCTACGGTTCGGCCGTCGTCATCCTGGCGATCGCCCTGTGGGCGGTCGTGTCACCGACAGCGGCCGCTGAGGTCATCGGCGCAGTGGTGAGCTGGATCTCCACGTGGTTCGGGTGGTTCTACATCCTGCTCGCCACGATCATCCTGGTGTTCGTGGTCTTCCTCGGTTCCTCCCGCTACGGGCGGACGAAGCTGGGGCCGCAGCATTCGCAGCCGGAGTTCAGCACGCTGACGTGGGCATCGATGCTGTTCGCCGCCGGCATCGGTACCGATGTCATGTTCTTCGCCGTCTCCGAGCCGGTCACGCAGTATCTTTCCCCACCGCGTGGCCCGGGGGAGACGATGGAGGCCGCCCGGCAGGCAACCGTGTGGATGCTGTTTCACTACGGCATCACCGGATGGGGGATGTATGCGCTGATGGGCATAGCGCTGGCCTTCTTCGCCTACCGGCGAGGACTGCCGCTGGCCATCCGCTCCGCCCTGTACCCCCTCTTCGGCAAACGCATCTACGGGGGGCTCGGGCACGGGGTGGATCTCGCTGCCGTGCTGGGCACCATCTTCGGCATCGCGGCCTCGCTGGGAATCGGGGTGGTCCTGCTCAGCTACGGGCTCGAATTCCTGTTCGGCATTCCCTCGGGGACAGCGTCCCAGATCGGCCTGGTGGCCGTTGCGGTGATCATGGCGACGCTGTCGGCGGTCAGCGGCGTCGACAAGGGCATCAAGCGGCTGTCCCAGCTCAACGTGCTGCTCGCGCTCGGGCTGGCCGGGTTCATCCTGGTCACCGGCAAGACCGTGTTCCTGCTCAACGCGCTGGTGCTCAACGTCGGAGTCTACGTGCGCTCCTTTCCGGGCATGACGCTGGAAACCTTCGCCTTCGACCGGCCCGTCGACTGGCTGAACGCGTGGACGCTGTTCTTCTGGGCCTGGTGGATCGCGTGGGCCTCGTTCGTCGGCCTGTTCCTGGCCCGGATCTCGCGCGGCCGGACCATTCGTCAATTCGTCACCGGGACGCTGATCATCCCCTTCCTGTACATCCTGATGTGGGGGTCGATCTTCGGCAACACCGCGCTGGACATCGTCCGCACCGGCGGAGGGAACTTCGGGCAAGTCGCTGTGAACCAGCCCGCACAGGGGTTCTACTCGCTGCTGGCGCAGTTTCCCGCCACCCCCGTCATCGCCGGGCTCGCCACGTTCGTCGGGCTGCTTTTCTACGTGACCTCGGCCGACTCGGGCGCACTGGTGATGGGCAACCTCACGTCCCACCTGCCGACGCCGGAGCACGACGCGCGCAGCGGCGTGCGGATCTTCTGGGCGATGGCCACCGGCTTGCTCACCATGGCGATGCTCCTCGTCGGCGGGGTGCCCGCACTGCAGAGCGCCACCATCATCATGGGGCTGCCGTTCGCCTTCGTCATGGTCCTCGTGATGGTCGGCCTGTACAGGGCACTGCGGGTGGAGGGAACCCGCGCCGACAGCCAGCGACAGAGCCTGCCCGCAGTGCTGTCCGGACGCAGCACGGCTGCGGAGGAGGGTGCCGCCGAGGGGACCTGGCGGACCCGCCTCACCCGCGCCCTGACCTTCCCCGACCGGGTCCGCACGGACGAGTTCCTCACCCGAGTGGCAGAACCCGCCCTCGACACGGTGGCGCGGGAGATGCACGCCCAAGGAGTACAGGCACACGCGCGTCGGGAAATCGATCACGCGGGAGTCGCCTACCTCGAACTGGTGGCCGACCTCGGGGAGGAACATCCGTTCCGGTACCGGATCCGGCCCCACGAGGTCACCATGCCGACCTACGGCCCTCGTGGCAGCGAGGTCTACTACCGGCTCGAGGTACACCTGCAGGAGGGAGGACAGGGATACGACGTGATGGGTTACACGCACGGCCAGCTGATCGACGACGTCCTCGATCAGTACGAGGCTCACCTGGAGTTCCTGCGGCTCAACGAGACCACCGCAGGCTAGGGACCCGAACCACCCGGTGGTGTCCCGGTGAAGCTCCCTGCCGTTCCGTCGATGCGGAAGACCTTCACCGCGCGGGCGGGCGCTGTTCCGCCCGAGCGGCATCCCACCGGTTGGCATTGGAGGGTCTGGCGAACATACCGTCCAGTCGGTATGGTCTGTGGACATGGCCCCAACCGGCGCCCGCATCAATGCGGTGATCTTCGACTACGGCGGTGTCCTCACCACACCGGGACGCACCGCCATCGCAGCCTGGACCCAGGCGGAACGCATCAAGCCGGATACGTTCTCGGCCACGCTCAAGGACTGGCTGTCCCGGCGCGCCGCCCCCGGCAACCCACTTCACCGACTGGAGACCGGCGAGATGCCGGTCGAGGAATTCAACCGGATACTCGCCGATCGGCTGCGTACCGAGGACGGCCGCCCGGTCGAGCCGGAAGGACTGCTCGCCCGCCTGTTCTCCTTCATGCGCAGTGACCCGATGATGCTGCGGCTGGTGGAGGAGCTGCAAGGACTCGGCGTCCCGACCGGCCTGCTCTCCAACAGTTGGGGCAACAACTACCCGTGGCAGGAACTCGACGGACTGTTCGATGAGGTGGTGGTCTCCGGTGACGTCGGCAGGCGCAAACCGGATCCGGAGATCTACCGACTCGCTCTGGAACGCCTCGCCCTGCCCGCCGAGCAAGCGGTGTTCGTCGACGACGGCGTTCCGAACATCGAGGCTGCCCGGCTGCTGGGTATGCACACGGTGCTGCACGAGAATGCCGAGCAGACCCGCCGGGATCTGGCCGACCTGGTCCCCGAGCTCGAGGCCGAACGTTCCCAGGAGACCGCATGACCGATCACACCCACTCCGACGACCTGCCCGGCCTTGATTTGGCGAGGTTGCGCAACCACCTCGACGCGCAGCTCCCCGGCCTCGTGCAGGGGCCGCTGACCGGCGAACTCGTCCAGGGTGGCCGCTCGAACCTGACCTACATCGTCGGCGACGGCATCCACCGCTGGGTTCTCCGGCGCCCTCCACTCGGTCACGTGCTGGCGACCGCGCACGACATGAGCCGGGAGTACCGCGTCATGACGGCCCTGGAGGGCACCGAGGTCCCGGTACCCGGCACCTATCTGCTGTGCGACGACGAGGACGTGATCGGAGCGCCGTTCTATGTCATGGAATACGTCTCCGGCACCGTCTTCCGAGATCCACAGCAGACCGAATCGCTGAGCATCGAGCGCCGCAAGGATCTGTCCTTGCGGCTCATGGACGTGCTGGCCGATCTGCATGCGCTCGCCCCGGCGGAGGTCGGCCTCGACGACTTCGGCCGTCCCGACGGTTTTCTCGAACGCCAGGTCCGTCGCTGGGGAAAGCAACTGGAGGCCTCCCGCAGCCGGGAGATCACCGGCATCGACGAACTTCGGGATCAGCTGGCCGCCCGCCTTCCCGCCACCCGGCGCGCGACCATCGTGCACGGTGACTACCGGTTGGACAATGTCCTCGTCGGAGACGACGACCGCATCCGAGCCGTGCTCGACTGGGAAATGGCCACGCTCGGTGATCCGTTGACCGATCTCGGTCTGCTCGTCGTGTACTGGGAAGGTTTCAGCGGGATCGAGCAGAACCCGATCACCAAGGGCATCGGTCCCGAGTACGGCTTCCCGCCCGCCCGCGAACTGCTGGAGCGCTACACGCAGCGCAGCGGTGCCGACCTGTCCGAGCTGGGCTGGTACACCGCATTCGGCTTCTTCAAAATCGCGGTGATCCTGGAGGGCATCCACTACCGCTTCACCCACAACCAGACCGTCGGTGAGGGCTTCGACCACGTCGGCGCACTCGTCGCTCCGCTGGTCGAACAGGGACTCGCCACCCTCAAGGAGGCATGAATGGAATTCGCCTTTGACGACACCACCGAGCGGCTTCGTGAACAACTCACGGAGTTCATGGACACTCACGTGTACCCGGCCGAAGCAGTGCTCGCCGAGCAAGTAGCCGACGCCGATGACATCTGGGCCACCCCGCCGATCGTCGAGGAACTCAAGGACAAGGCACGCAGCCGAGGGCTGTGGAACCTGTTTCTGCCCGGGGAACACGGTGCGGGACTGACGAATCTCCAATACGCACCGCTGGCCGAGATCACCGGCCGGAGTCCGCACCTGGCACCGGAAGCGCTGAACTGCTCGGCCCCGGACACCGGCAACATGGAAACCCTGGCGCTGTTCGGTGACCAGCAGCAGCGCAGCCGGTGGCTGACTCCCCTGCTCAACGGTGAGATCCGCTCGGCCTTTTGCATGACCGAGCCCGAGGTCGCCTCCTCCGACGCGACCAACATCGCCACCCGCATCGAACGCGACGGTGACGACTACGTCATCAACGGCCGCAAGTGGTGGTCGTCCGGTGCCATGAATCCGAACTGCACGATCTTCATCGTCATGGGCAAGACCGAGCCGGACGCCGAGCAGCATCGGCAGCAGAGCATGATCCTGGTGCCCAGGGACACTCCAGGGGTCGAGATCAAGCGGGGTATGCACGTTTTCGGCTACACCGATGGCGATCACGGCGGCCACGCCGAGATCGAGTTCCACAACGTGCGTGTGCCCGCCTCGAACATCCTCTCCGGGGAAGGTGAGGGATTCTCGATCGCCCAGGCTCGGCTCGGACCGGGCCGCATCCACCACTGCATGCGCGCCATCGGCATGGCCGAACGTGCGCTGGAGCTGATGTGCCGCCGCGTCTCGCAGCGAGAAGCCTTCGGCGGCGCACTCGCCGACCAGGGAATGGTGCGGCACTGGATCTCCGAAGCCCGCGTCCGGATCGAAACGACTCGCCTGCTGGTCCTCAAGACCGCATGGTTGATGGATACCGTCGGCAACAAGGGCGCCCACACCGAAATCCAGGCGATCAAGGTCGCGGTACCGGAGATGGCCACCTGGGTCATCGACCGTGCCATCCAGGCGCACGGCGGCGCGGGAGTCAGCCAGGACTTCCCCCTGGCCCAGCTCTACGCCAACGCCCGCACCCTGCACATCGTCGATGGCCCGGACGAAGTACACCGTCGCTCGCTGGCCCGGCGCGAACTCAAAAAGTACCGCTGATCACCGAAAGCTCCGTGCACTGTCCCGGGTTGCCGGGACACCGATCCCGAACACCAACGATCACCAGGGAGTAGTCCATGACCGCATCCCCTCAACGCGCCGCCATCGTCACCGGTTCCGCACGCGGCATCGGTGCCGCCACCGCCCGGCGTCTGGCCTCGGACGGTTTCGCCATCGGCGTCGTCGATCTCGACGAGCAGCAGTGCGCCGAAACCGTCTCCGCGATCAAGGCGGAGGGAGGCACGGCTCTGGCGGTGGGCGCCGACGTCAGCGACTCCGACCAGGCGCAGGCCGCCGTCGCCCGCGTGGCCGACGAAGTCGGTGCACCGCAGGTCCTGGTCAACAACGCCGGAGTCATCCGGGACAACATGCTGTTCAAGATGAGCGAGCAGGACTGGGACAGCGTCATGGAGGTGCACCTGCGCGGGGCCTTCCTCATGAGCCGCGCGGCGCAGAAGTACATGACCGAGGCCGGCTGGGGGCGCATCGTCAACCTCTCCAGCACCTCCGCGCTCGGCAATCGCGGACAGGCGAACTACTCCACGGCCAAGGCAGGGCTCCAGGGATTCACCAAGACCCTGGCCATCGAACTCGGCAAGTTCGGCGTCACCGTCAACGCGATCGCGCCCGGCTTCATCGCCACGGACATGACCGCCGCAACCGCCGAGCGGGTGGGCATGTCCTTCGAGGACTTCGAGAAGGCCGCGATCGAGAGTATCCCGGTCGGGCGCGCCGGCCGCCCCGAGGACATCGCCAACACCGTGTCGTTCTTCGCCGGTGAGCAGGCCGGATTCGTCTCCGGCCAGGTCATCTACGTCGCAGGCGGACCGAAGGCGTAAGGAGACAACCGTGATCGCCACCGACGAACTGCGCGACCGCGTACGCGAGTTCCTGTCCCGCTACGATCCCACCCGACACGACCGTTCGGAGTTCCTCCGCGCGCGTTTCGATGCAGGACTGGCCTGGGTGCACTATCCCCCGGAATTCGGTGGACTCGATGCGCCCCGTGCCCTGCAACCCGTGGTCGACGAGGAATTCGCGGCGGCCGGAGCACCGGACAACGATCCGCGCAGCAACGGCATCGGCCTCGGCATGGCGGCCCCGACGATCCTGCACCACGGATCCGACGAGCAGCGCCGTCGTTTCCTGCGACCGCTGTGGACCGGCGAGGAAATATGGTGTCAGCTGTTCAGTGAGCCGGGTGCGGGATCCGACCTGGCGGCCCTGTCCACCCGGGCCGTCCGCGACGGCGAGGACTGGGTCGTCGACGGCCAGAAGGTGTGGACGTCGATGGCGCACGCCGCGCAGTGGGCCATTCTCATCGCACGAACGGACCCCGAGGCACCCAAGCATCAGGGGCTGACGTATTTCCTCTGCGATATGACCGCACCGGGTGTGGAGGTACGTCCGCTGCGCCAGATCACCGGCGAGGCCGAGTTCAACGAGGTGTTCCTGTCCGGCGTGCGTATCCCCGACACTCAGCGCCTCGGCTCGGTGGGCCAGGGTTGGCGTGTCGCGATGGATACGCTGATGAACGAGCGCGTGGCCATCGGCGGCGGCAACACCACCCGCGAGGACGGGATGATCGGTGTCGTGGCCGATACCTGGCGGCAGCGGCCCGAACTGCGCACACCGGGCCTGCACGACCGACTGCTGCGGCTGTGGGTCGAGGCCGAGGCCACCCGCCTGACCGGTGAGCGCCTCCGGCAGCAACTCGCGGTGGGTGCTCCCGGCCCGGAGGGGTCCGCGGCCAAGCTCGCCTTCGCACGGCTGAATCAGGCGATCTCCGGATTCGAGATGGAGATGCTCGCCGAGCAGGGACTGGAATACGACGACTGGACTCTGCGCCGTCCCGAGGTCACGGACATGACCGCACGTGGCCCCGGTTACCGGTACCTGCGCGCGAAGGGGAACTCCATCGAGGGCGGAACCTCGGAGATCCTGCGCAACATCATCGCCGAGCGAGTACTCGGCCTGCCCGCCGAGTCCCGCGCGGACAAGGACGTTCCCTGGAAGGAGCTGCCCCGTTGAGTACGCCGGATCTGCTCTACGGAGAGGCGGAGGAGGACCTGCGCAAGAACGTGCGCAGGTTGCTGCAGCAACGCTGCGACTGGACCGCGGTTCTCGCTCGCTGCGAGAGCGACCAGCCCTACGACCTCGACCTGTGGTCCACACTGTCCGGTGAACTGGGCGTCGCCGGACTGACCGTGCCCGAGGAACTCGGCGGTGCGGAGGCGAGCACACGCGAGCTCGCCGTGCTCGCCGAGGAGCTCGGCCGCAGCGTCGCCCCGGTCCCGTTCCTGGGCAGTGCGGTATTGGCCACCACGGCTCTGCTCGGCTGCTCGTCGGCCGACGCGCGCGAGACGGTGGTGGCGCTGGCCGAGGGGTCCCGTATCGGCACCGTGGCCGTGCCGTTGACGACGACTCCGGGCAGCGCTTTTCCGATGTCGGTGAACGCACGGGATGGCGCACTCACCGGAACCGTGCACACGGTCGTGGATCTTCCGGTTGCCGATATCGCGGTGGTCCCCGCCATCGACGAAGAGGGGCAGGCGCTGTACCTGCTCGACCTCGCCTCTCCGGGAGTGACGCGAACCTCGGCGACTCCGCTCGATCTCACCCGGCGGTTCGCCACGCTCGATCTCGATGGTGCCACGGGCCTGCGCATCGCCGCCTCGGACAGCGCCGAGGCGGCTCTGCAGCATGCTCTGGTCACCGCTACGGGCATTCTCGCCTCCGAGCAGACGGGACTCGCGCAGCTCTGCCTCGATTCCACTGTGGAATACGTGCTGACCCGATACCAGTTCGGCAGGCAGATCGGCTCGTTCCAGGCCGTCAAGCACCGCCTGGCCGATCTCTGGGCAGGCGTCAGCACCGCTCGCGCGGCTGCGCGCGGGGCCGCCGACGCGCTGGCCACCCTCGACGGTGATGTGGGTCTTTCCGCTGCGCTGGCCCAGGCGTACTGCGGCGATCTGGTCGTGTCGGCTGCCGAGGAGTTCCTGCAGTTGCACGGCGGAATCGGCATGACCTGGGAACATCCCGCGCACCTGTACCTGGGGCGCGCGAAGAGCAGCCAGCTCACATTCGGCACGGCCGAACGGCATCGAGCCAGGATCGCCGAACTCGGCCACATCCCGGCACCATAAGAGTCCGATCATCCATCGCGAAAAGCAAAGGAGTCGCACATGCGCGTGTTCACCGGTCAGGAGGAGATCCTCGCCGCCAAGGGCGAGAACCTCGGCAGCAGCCAATGGCACACCATCACCCAGGATCAGGTCGACCGGTTCGCCGAGTCCACACTGGACCACCAGTGGATCCACGTCGACCCGGAACGGGCCGCCCAGGGGCCGTTCGGTGGCACGATCGCACACGGGTTCCTCACCCTGAGCATGGTCAGCGCGCTCAACGCCGAGATCTACCGGTTCGAGGGCATCAAGATGGGGATCAACTACGGCGTGAACAAGGTCCGGTTCCCCAGTCCGGTTCGCGTCGGTGCCCGTGTATGCGCGCACACCGAACTCGCCGATGTCACCGAGACCGGTAACGGGCTCCAGTTGACGGTCAACACCACCGTGGACATCGAGGGCAGCGACAAGCCCGCCTGTGTCGCGGAAGTGCTCACCCGCCTGATGTTCTGACGGCGGGTCCGGGAGTGTGAGCGTATCGGCCGGCGGGGACCGGCACCGGCCGCTCACCTCCCGGGTACAGAAGCGCAATTTCTCGCGAAATTGCGCTTCTCCTCCCTCGCGCCGCCACCACCGGAGAAGCTACTCTTGCGCCACTCGACGAGGTGGAGGAGTTCATCGCTACTCACCGGGTGTCCCCTTCTGTTGCGGTTCGCGTGTACTGCTGAGCAGCAGACATCGAGTAGTTGCGGAAAACCCGTAGCCGGAACAATCCGGCCGTGGCGCATTCGAGAACTCTCCGGATTCCGGGCCACATCGGCAGGTAGCGTCGATGCGTGGCCGGAATCGTCGAACTGAACCACTACCCCGTCAAGGGATGCGCAGGCACCTCGGTGACGGAGGCACTCGTGACACCCGCAGGTCTGGCGCACGACCGCAGCTTCATGGTCGTCGGCGAGGACGGAGTGTCCCGCACGCAACGGCGGCATCCACGGCTGGCGCTCGTCCGTCCCGAGATCGGCGCGGACGGCGAGCGGCTCACCCTGCGCGCTCCCGAGATCGAAGCGGTGAGCGTGGCCGTGGACACGACCACCGCCCGGTGCGACGTGAACCTGCTCGGCGCGCCCTACCGGGGCATCGACCAGGGCGATGCGGTGGCCGGGTGGCTGTCGGAAGTGCTCGGCACACCGAGCAGGCTCGTGCGGGTCCCACCGGAGCACGACCGTGTCGCCGACGGCTGGATTCCGGGCACCTCCGGCTATGCCGACAGCAGCCCGGTGCTTCTCACCACGATGTCCTCTCTGGACGCTCTGAACGAGCGCATCGCCGCACGAGGCGGTGACCCGGTGCCCATGGATCGCTTCCGCCCCAACATCGTCGTCGACGGCTGGGACGAGCCGTACGGCGAGGACCGGGTACGCCGCCTGCGCGCCGGCGAAGCGGAACTGGGCTACAGCAAGCTCGCGATCCGCTGCACCGTCACGCTGGTCGACCAGGAATCCGGTAGGCAGGCGGGCCCGGAACCCCTTCACTCACTCGCCGACCACCGGCGAGCGAAGCAGGGCGGCGTCGCCTTCGGGGTCAAGTTCGCCGTGACACGGGCCGGCAGGCTGTCCGTGGGCGACGAGCTCACCGTCACCTGCCGGGGCGAGTCCGAGCTGTAGCACCCGCAGCCAAGTCTTGTTCTTCCCACAGTGAGACGCCGTTGACCGGGTCCCGGACGATGCGGAACTCGCCACTGCCACACGTGCCCGACGCGACGGGGTATCACGGTCGGTCGAGGCTGCCTGCTCCCCAGAAGAACGGACCGGACGTCGGGGTCCCCGTGACGTCCCAGCCGAGGCGCGCGAGCCGCTGCTCGAGGTCAGCGGGCCGGAGAGGGACTTTCACCACCCGATAGTGGGTACCGTTGTTCAGTGTCCGGCGGATGACCGAGGACGACTCGCCCTCGGTCAGTTCCTCGGAGGCCCGGTGGTTGTCATCGGCGAAGAACACCCGTCCTGCTGGTTTGAGGCAGTCGGCCACCAGCGACCAGAAAGACTCGAACCGCTCGGGTGGGACGTGCGAGAGCCAGAACCCGAAAAAGACCACGTCGTAGCGACGGTCGGGCTTCCAGCCGAACACGTCGGCCTGCACGAAGCGCACCCGCTCGTCATCGAACCGGGTGGAGGCGATGGCGAGCATCTCCGGGGAGGCGTCCACGGCGGTAACGTGCTGGGCGTGGGCCAGCAGCTGGCCCGTCCACGTACCGGGCCCGCAGGCGAGTTCGAGCACGTCGCCGGTACCAGTCCATCCCCCGACCAGCTCACCGATACACGTCGGCCCGATGATCGATACGCACCACGAAGATCGTGCCACTGCTCTCCTCGACGCGGAAAACGACGCGGTAGGAACCTCGCCGGGCAGAATGTCGGCCCGCGAACTCCCGCCCCAGAGGTTTACCGACTCGGTAAGGATTCGTCGCCAACGGCCCCGAGATGAACTCGATGCAGGCACTCACGATCTTTTCCGGAAGACGAAACAGCGTACGTCGCGCAGTCGCGGTGAGTTCGACCCGATGAGGTTGTTCCTCTGCCGAATCACGCTCTGTCACGAGGACAGACCGAACTCGTCTCGAATCTCGTCGATTCCGACGGTTCTGCCTGCTTCGATGTCCGCAGCGGACTCCTGGACTTCCGCCAACGCTCCGGGCGTGGCCAGAAGGTCCATCGTCTCCTCCAGCGACTCGAGGTCTTCAGGAGACATCACGACCGCAACAGCACGACCATGCCGCGTGATCGTCACCCGCTCATGCGTCCGCTCGACGTCTCCCAGCAGATCGGAGAAGTGATCACGCGCATCGCCTACTGGCAGCACACTCATACAGACAGTTTACGCCATACTTTGCGCCAGAAGCAGTCATCCTCGGATCACCCGCGGGCATAGGCCACCCGGCCGACGGTGTGGCCATCGCCGACCCGCTGGACTCCTTCGGCAAGACGGTCCAGCGGAAGTGTCTCGCTGACCAGCGGGCGCACCGCGCCCTTCTCCGCAAGACTCGCCAGTTCGGCGTGTGCCTGCCGCACGGATTCCGGGTCACGCTCGCTGTACAGACCCCAGTGCAGTCCGACGATCGAGTAGTTCTTGATCAGTGCATGGTTGAGACCGGGCGTGGGGATCGTGCCGCCGGCGAACCCGATGATCAGAATCCGGCCCTCGAAGGCGATGCACTTGGTGGAACGCGTATAGGTTTCGCCGCCGACCGGGTCGTAGACGACGTCCGCGCCGTTGCCGCCCGTAGCCTCCTTGACCACGCCGACGAAGTCCTCGCTGTGGCGATCGACGACGACATCGGCGCCGAGCTGCCGCGCGACCTCGGCCTTCTTCTCCCCGCCGACAACGCCGATCACCCGGGCACCGGCTGCCTTTCCGAGCTGGATGGCGGCACTGCCCACGCCTCCTGCGGCGGCGTGCACGAGCAGTGTCTCCCCCGGCTGCAAAGCCGCACGCCGGTGCAGACCGAACCATCCGGTCTGGTAGCCGATGAACAGCGACGCGGCTTGAGCATGGGAGAGCGCTTCGGGAGCGGGAAAGGCCCGGTTCGCGTCCATCACGGCGAGTTCCGCGAAACCACCGTGCGGGAGTACCGCTCCCCCGATCACCCGTTCACCCGGCGAAAGACCGGTGACACCGGCACCGAGTTCGACCACTTCACCGCACAGCTCGACGCCGGGAGTGAACGGCAGGTCCGGCTTCTGCTGATACTCGCCCCGGCACAGCAGCACATCGGGAAAGTTGATCGGGCTCGCCAGCACCCGGACCACGATCTGGCCGGGTCCGGGGCGCGGATCCGGCCGCTCGTCCAGCCGCAGCACCTCTTTCGGTTGCCCGAGCTCGTGAAGCTGCCATCCCTGCATAAGCCACCTCCTGTGTACCGACTGGTCGGTATGCTAGCGCGCGCACTCCTCGCTGTACACCATCCGCAGCAACCTCACGGGCGCAGCGAGTCCAGCAGCAGGTCGGCAAAATGCTCGCCGACCTGCTCGCCGGTCAACTCACCGCCGGGGTGAAACCAGCTACCCAGGTGGTGCACGGCACCGAAGAAGAAGTCGACCACGAGTTCGGCCGACTTGTCGGAACGGAAAACCCCCTGGTGCTGCCCTTCCTCGATCAGCCGGCGGACCCGCTGGTGGTAGCGACGACGTTCGGACCGGACCTCGGCCTGCTTGTCCGGGTGCAACAGGTGCATCGAGCGAAAGAAGATCACCGTGTCATCCAGATTGGCCGCGGTCGTCACGACGACATCGGCAGCCACCGCATGCAACCGTTGCCGCACCGAATCGGTACTGTCGGCGACCTTTTCCATCCGAGCCGTCTGCACGCGCAGCACGCGCGCGTAGATCTCGTACAGCAGGTCGTCCTTGGAGCCGAAGTAATGATACATCGCCCCCTTGGTGACTCCGGCCGCATCCACGATCTGCTGAACCGATGTCGTCTCGAAACCCCGATCGGCGAACAGCCGGGTGGCCACCGTCAACAACCGCTGCGGTACCGGTTCGACATCCGCGTCGACCGTGTGAGCTGCCTCGGCACCGCGATCACCGGTCCGCGTCATCGTCGCCTCCTGCTTGTTGTCTCCGATGCACCACCCTTTCCAGGGTACCGACCAGTCGGTTCGTTGCATCTCAGTGGCCGGAAGCATGTCCGTGCTCGAGGCCGCGTTGCAGCTTGCGCATCCCCGCCTGCCACCGATCGGGGTCGTCGGCCCGCTGAGCGTAACGCTGGGCCACCTCCGGATGCGGAAGAATCAGGAACTGCCGACCATCCAGGGAGTCGAGGACCGCATCGGCAACCTGGTCGGGCTCGATCGCCTCGGCGGCAAGCAGACGCTTGCCCGCCTCCCCGCTACCGCTGAGCATATCCGTGCGCACACCCTGCGGGCACAGGGCCTGCACCGTGATGCCTCGATCAGCGTAGGTCACCGACAACCACTCCGCGAAGCCGAGCGCGGCGTGTTTGGTCACCGAGTAGGGGGCAGCACCGAGCATCGTGAGCAGGCCCGCCGCCGACACGGTCGCGAGGAAGTGACCACGGCCCCGCTCCAACCAGTGCGGCAGTACCGCCCGCGCGGCGCGCACGTGGGCCATGACATTGAGTTCCCACGAGTGCTGCCACAGCTCATCGGATACCTCCGGCCCACCCGAGGTCGCCACACCCGCGTTCGCGCAGAACATGTCGATCCGGCCGTACTGCTCGATGGCCGCATCGACCAACGTGCGCACCCCGTCATCATCGGCCGCGTCGCCGGGCACCGACAGGCCCCCGACCTCGGTGGCGACACGACGCGCCGCGTCCGCATCGACGTCGTTGACCACCACGGTGGCACCCTGCCCGGCGAACTTGCGGCTCAGGGCCGCACCGATGCCGTGGCCGGCACCGGTGACCACCACGATCGACTCGGCAGGGGACTCCATCTCACACACCTCCGGTCAGGGTGACGCCACCGTCGAGCGTGAGGATCTGCCCGGTAACCCAGGAGGCCTCCTCGGAGAGCAGATACGCCGCCGCACCGCTGACGTCGGACGGAATTCCCAGACGCTGCATCGGGTACTGTGCGGCAACTTCCTCCTCGTTGTTCTCGTACAGCGCGGTGGCGAATTGCGTTTTCACCACGGCCGGAGCGACGGCATTGACCCGCACGGTGGGGCCGAGTTCGACCGCCAACTCCTGGGTCATGTGCGTCAGCATGGCCTTGGTCGCGCCGTAGTAGCCGATGCCGGGCGCGGGTTTGAGCCCGGCCACCGAGCACACGTTGAGCACCGAACCACCGTGCTCGGCCATCCAGGCGCGGTGTACCTGCTGGGTCCAGGCCAGCGCACCGAGCACGTTGACCTCGAAGGTCTTGCGGGCGACACCGTGATCGAGCTCGATCAACGGCCCATATGCCGGATTGATCCCGGTGTTGTTGACCAGCATGTCGACTCGACCGAAGGAGTCGAGCGTACGCGCGATCGTCGCCTCCTGGTGCTCGGTGTCGTCGGCCTTGCCCGACACCGCGAGCGCGTGCTCGGCACCCCCCAGAGCTTCCACCGCCTCATCGAGTGCCTCGGGCTTGCGCGCCGTGAGACACACCTTGGCTCCCTCGGCCACCAGCCGCTCGGCAATCGAGAACCCGATTCCTCGACTGGCGCCGGTCACGATCGCCACCCGGCCGTCGAAACGCTTGCTCATTCGCTTCCCTTCCGTCCTTGACGGGATACGCCACGGGACCTGCGCCGCAGGGCCTCGTCCATCACCGATACCGGCCACACGAGAATTCCGACAAGACCGACCAGTCGGTACGTCCAGTCAAAAGGTCACCCCCACATCCCGTCAAGACCCGATCGACACGAAGACCAGGCGCGCACGATAGCGCACACAATGAACCGGACCGCGTTATTCTGAACCCATGACTGTCGCGCTGGAGACCGTGCTCGCCAGAGCCGGATTGAAAATCACGGCTCACGAGTTTCTCTCCCTCGTCGAGGACGCCGCCAACCGGCTGACTCCGGTCCAGCCGGACCCCGCCGCACGTTTCGATGAATCCAGCCGTGGAGCACTGACCGACGTCGGCTTGGACCTCACGCCCCACGACGAGAGCGAAGGGGACCCGCGAGCACGAACCGTTGCCGAGCAAGCCGTGCTCCGGGATACAGCGCTGTCCGTTGCCGAGGCCGCAAGCCGTGTGGGCGTGGACACCAGCCGCATCCGGCATCGAGTCGCCTCGCACCACCTCATCGGCTGGAAGGATCGCGGCGGATGGCGTCTGCCCGCGTGGCAGTTCACCGAGCACGACGTCCTTCCCGGCCTGGAAACGATCCTGGCCGCCATGCCCGATGACCAGCCCGCCCTGGTGCTGGCGAACTTCATGACCACACCACAGGAGGACCTCGAGATCAGCGGTCGGCCGGTGACTCCGAGGGAGTGGCTGATGGCCGGTGGCAGTGCCCAGCGCGTCGCCGAGTTCGCCTCCACCATCGGCACTCCCGCGTAGCACTCCCGGCATCGAACTCTCGGCGACCCACGGACCAGGACACACATGGCTCGGCTTCCCCAGCCGCCCGCCCCAGCGGTACTACAGGCGATGCTCCGACGTACAGAGGACGTCATCGCGCTGCCTGTGGGCACCCGGCTCTCTCGCGTGTTCACCTCGGGAGGCAACCATCCCCAGCAGTGGGACACCTTCCGCTACGCGGGCCCGCTGCCCCACGCTCGGTTCGACCCACACCTACCCAGCACCCAGGGTGGTCCCACGGTCACCCGCGAACACGGCGTGCTGTACTTCTCACTGTCGGTGCGCACGTGCATCGCCGAAGTATACCAAGCTACGTCCACTGTGGACAGAAAAACTCGCGCTCCCCAGCTGGTGGTGTTCCGGTCGAGGCGGACGTTGCGACTGCTCGATCTCTCCGGTCTCTGGCCCACCCGGGCGGGTGCGTCGCAAGCGATCAACAACGGCCCCAAGGAACGCACCCAGGCATGGGCGCGCTGTATCCGGGCTGCCTACCCCGAACTCGACGGACTGTGGTATTGCTCGTCGATGGATGCGGGCCATCCGTCGCTGTGCCTGTGGGACCCACCCGGTGGCGACGCGCTGCCCGAATCGCCGGATGTCCTGCTGTCCTTGGACGACCCCGGCCTCGACGTGCCGTTGGGGCGCATCTGCACGGAACTCAGCTACACCCTGCTGGATTAGCAGTATGTCCGATTGTCCCGGCCGATGAGGCGCAGTTTTGCCGGAAACCTCCCGCAGGCGCGAAAGGCCGGGTTCGCACAGGCAGAGCGGCCGGCCCGCGAGGGACCGGCCGCCCTGTGCGCATCAGGCGCACATGTCAGCCACCCGAGGTGGCCTGCACGTCCTTCTTCGACTTCGCCAGGCTGGCGACAGTGGTGATCGCCAGTATCACGACGATCACACCCAGAGACAGGAAGTTGCCGATCTCCAGCCAGTCCGGCACCAGGTGGTATGCGTGCAGCGCGTGGATGACCAGCTTGATCCCGATGAACCCGAGAATGGCCGCCAGGCCGACCGACAGGTACACCAGCTTGTCCACGAGCCCGCCCAGCAGGAAGTAGAGCTGCCGCAGCCCCATCAGTGCGAACGCGTTGGCGGCGAAGACCAGGAACGGGTCCTGGGTGATCCCGAAGATCGCGGGGATGGAATCCACCGCGAACAGCAGGTCGGCGCTGCCGATCGCGACGATGACCACGGCCATCGGGGTCAGCCAGCGCTTACCCTCGATCTTCACCGTCATCTTCGTGCCGTGGTACTCATCGGTCACCGGGTACGCCTTGCGCACCCAGCGCACGACCGCGTTCTCCTTGTACTCCTCGTCCTCGTCCTTCTTCCGGACCATGCTGACCGCGGTCCAGAGGAGGAAAGCTCCGAAGATGAAAAAGACCCAGACGAAATTATTGATCAACTGGGCGCCGACGGCGATGAAAATACCGCGCATGACCAGCGCGAGCAGGATGCCGATCAGCAGCACCCGATGCTGGTGAACCGAGGGCACCGCGAAGCTGGACATGATCACCATGAAGATGAACAGGTTGTCCACGCTCAACGAGTACTCGGTGATGTAGCCGGTGAAATACTCGACGGCGAAGTGGTAACTGCCGAAGAACCAGACTCCGACACCGAACAGGATCGCGCAACCGATGTAGAAGGCCACCCACTTGCCGGCCTCCCCGGTCGTCACCTCGTGTGGCTTGCGGTCGACGATGACCAGGTCCAGCAACAGAAGTACGGCCAGACCGCCGAGTGTGACCAACCACACCCACCACGGTACATTCAACGTGTCCGACTGGGCTTGCGCCACATTCTGCGCCAGCACGTTCGTCTCGGCACCCATCGATCACCTCCGGTTCAGGGCACATGCCGGGGACCGGAGGTCTCTCCCACCGACCACGCCGGCCGACGGCACCGGGCCCCACCGCCTGATACGCAGGAGGGGTCCGTGATGACGATGCCGCCGCGAAGGAATACTCCCCTCCACAACCTGTGCAAGATTGTCACCGATGCACTCTTCGGGGTAACACTCGGGGGTAGGGATGATCCACACCATAGGTTCCGGACCGGAAGCAGGCGAACACTCCCGGTAGGGGCCGAACGTGAACGCACGCAGCCACACACTGTGCCAGGTAGCCATCGGATTGCTCTTTGATATCCGATTCATAGCGTCTCGGTCTTACCCCGCCTGTGGAGGCGTCTTGCGGCGCTCATGTCGCCTACTGTCGGGCACGTGCGTTCGATCCCCCGTTCCCGCAGGATCTTCCTGCTTATTTGCCTCGTTCTGGTTGTGCCCCTCGCCGCCGGTTCCTTCCTGTGGCCTGTCGACGAGCAGCCCGCGACGGCTGCTCCGGGCATCACCAGCAGGAATGTGCGGATCGACGTGCTGGACGGTCCGGAGCGACAGCAGCGTGTCCAAATCGACTTGAGGCTGTACGCCCCGGCGGAGACACCGGCGCCCGCCGTGGTGCTCGCGCACGGATTCGGCGAGGACAAGAGCAGCATGGCCGCCCCTGCCCGGCAATTGGCCACCCGCGGCTTCACCGTGCTGACCTATTCCTCGCGGGGCTTCGGTCACAGCACCGGTAAGATCGCGCTGAACTCGCCTGCGTACGAGGTCACCGACGCCCGCCAAATCCTCGACTGGCTTGCCCGGCAACCCGAGGTGGTCAGCGAGGACACGGACGACCCTCTGGTCGGGGTCGCCGGCGTCTCCTACGGTGGCGCGCTGAGCTTACTGCTGGCGGGGACCGATCCGCGGGTCGATGCGATCGCGCCCATCATGACCTACAACGATCTGACCGGGGCGCTGCTGCCGAACTCGGCCTCTTCCGAGCCGATCCCATCGGCAACTCCCGGACACGGTTCCTTCGGCGACCACGGAGTGTTCAAGGAGACATGGGCGGGGCTGTTCTTCGCCACCGGCACCCGCGACTCGGCTCCGACGGAGGCTTTCGGCAACACCGGGCATTCCGTGGCGGATAGCAGACCCTCCCAGGGGACCGCCCCGCCCGACAGCCTCCCGTCCGACAGTGCCCCCTCGGAAAGCGCCCAGCCCGGGATCGCCTCGTCCGAAAGCGCCCAGCCCGCACCTTCTTCAGCCAACCCGTCCTCTCTCCCCTCCCCTCCGGCTTCCTCTTCTCCGGCTTCTTCGCCCTCGGCTTCCCGAGCCCCGCAACTCGGCTCCGCGATTTGCGGGAACTTCATCGCCGAGGTCTGTGCCGCCTACACCGAACTGGCCCGCACCGGCACGGCCAGTCAGCAAACCCTCGGTCTGCTCGCCGCGGCGTCGCCTGCGAGTGTCACCGACAACATCGACGTGCCGACGCTGCTCGTGCAAGGACAGCGAGACTCACTGTTCGGCCTCGCCCAGGCCGACGCCAACGCGCGTCAGATCGCCGCGGCAGGCGGCGAGGTCAAGATGATCTGGTACGCAGGCGGACACGGCGGTTCGGGACTCGCCCCTTCCCTGTGGTCCCGCGTGGGTGACTGGTTCGCCCACTACCTCCACGATCCCGGTGCGCCCGAAATGCCCGCCCCTCAGGCAGCCTTCGAGTATCAAGTCGTCGCGGAACAGCAACCGGGCGAGGAAGCAACATCGCGCACCGTGGTCGCCTCCGCCTATCCCGGTCTGCAAGGACAGCACACACAACGCTATTCGTTGCCGCTGCACGGGGCACCGACCCGTGTGATCAACCCGCCAGGAGGCCGCCCCACCTCCACGAGCTCGCTGCCCGGTACCAGCATGGCGCCGGAGGCAGCCGAGGCGCTCGACCACCGATTCGCCACGGACATCGCCGGGCAGGTGGCGACCTTTCGCACCAGTCCCGCCGAGCAACAGCTACTGATCACCGGTGTTCCACAGACCCGGTTATCGGTGGCCTCCGTGCCCGGGCAGGCAAGCACGGGGGAGGCCGTCCTGTTCGCCAAGCTCTACGACGTGGGCCCGGACGGGCACCGTGAACTGCTCGGCAATGGTGTCGCACCGCTGCGCATCACCGACCTTCCCGCCGACGGCACGCCGGTCGAGGTCAACGTGGCCCTGCCCGGCATGGTGCACACCCTGCAAGCCGGACATCACCTCCGATTGGCGGTCACGACCACCGATCGTGCCTATACGACACCGGACACACCCGCCGTACACCGCATCGGTCTCGCGGGCGAGCGTGCCGTGTCGTTGCCTTCGGTCCCGGGCACGTCGACCACCGAATCGGCCTGGCCCACCGCGGCACTGACCGGCATGGGCGCGATCGTGCTGATGGCCTTGCTCGGCTGGGTGGCGGCACTCGTGCACAGGCGAGTCGGCACCACCATCGAGGCCGGCCTCGTCGACACTCCCCTGGCCATCTCCGGCCTGGGCAAGTCCTACCGGGACAAGTCGACCGCCGTACGAGATCTGTCGATGCGGGTCGAGCGCGGCCAGGTCGTCGGACTGCTCGGCCCCAACGGCGCGGGAAAAACCACCACGCTGCGGATGATGCTGGGGCTGCTTCGACCGAGCAGTGGCGAGGTCCGCGTCTTCGGACGCCGCATCTCGCCCGGGTCCCCGGTGCTCGCACGCGTCGGCACTTTCGTGGAAGATCCGGGTTTGTTACCGCACTTGTCCGGCATGAACAACCTTCAGTCCTACTGGGCGGCCACGGGCAGACCCGAAGCGCACGCGCATTTCGAGGAGGTCCTGCACACTGTCGGACTGGAATCGGCGGCGGAACAGCCGGTCAGCACCTACAGCCATGGCATGAAGCAGCGTCTGGCCATCGCCCGGGCGATGCTGGGGCTGCCCGACCTGCTCGTGCTCGACGAACCGACCAACGGCCTGGACCCGCCGCAGATCCATCGGATGCGCGAGGTTCTGCGGCGCTATGCGTCCACGGGCCGAGCCGTTCTGCTGTCCAGTCACCTGCTTGCCGAGGTCGAACAGACTTGCACCCACGTTGTGGTCATGCACCGGGGTGAGCACATCGCAGCCGGAAGCATCGAGGAGATCGTCGCCCACGATGGCGAGACCACCTTCCGAGTGGACGAACCGGCCAACGCCGCGGCAACGCTGCGCTCGCTGGAAGGGCTCGGTGCCGTGCAGGCCGACGGCAACACGGTGCACGCCGAACTCGGTGGGCACACCGCTGCGGTGGCGGTCAACGCGCTGGTCGCCGCCGGTGTCTCGGTGAACCAGGTCGGCCCGCGTCGGCTCGAGGACGCTTTCCTGGAACTGCTCGAAGAGGAAAACCGCTGATGCACGACACCGAAACGGGCCCACCCACGGCCCCCTCCGTGCCCGCGGACACGCGGACACAGCACCGCCCGGATGGCAGTGTCTCCGGCTATCATTCCCACCGGACGCTCCCGGTGCGCGCCGAGCTGCGACGCCAGCTCACGCGGCGCCGGACACGACTGATGCTCGGTTTCCTTGCCGTGCTGCCCGCGTTCCTGCTGCTCGCCTTCGAACTCGGTGGTGGCGGTGACCGCGATGGAACGGGAGCCCGTGACCTGGCCGACATGGCCACCACCAGCGGCCTGAATTTCGCCGTGTTCACCCTGTTCGTCGCCACGGGTTTCCTGCTCGTGGTGATGGCCGCGTTGTTCTTCGGCGACACCGTCGCCATCGAGGCCTCGTGGTCGAGCCTGAAGTACTTGCTCGCAGCACCGATTCCGCGTGCGAGGCTGCTGCGGCAGAAAGCGATCGTGGCCGCGATCCTGACCGGGTTCGGACTCGGGTTGCTGATACTGGTGGCGTTGGGACTCGGTGTGTGGTGGTACGGCTGGGACGCGCTGCTCACTCCCTCCGGCGAGGTCCTGGGCTTTCCCGCCGGGATGCTCGGTCTCGTCGGCGCCGGGGCCTACCTCGCAGTGCACCTGATGTGGATCGCCGGACTGGCGCTGTGGTTCAGCGTGTCCACCGATGCTCCGCTCGGGGCGGTCGGCGGCGCGGTTCTGGTCTCGATCCTCTCGCAGATCCTCGACGGGCTCACCGTGCTCGGCGAGCTGCGGATGTATCTGCCCACGCACTACTCCACCGCATGGTTCGACCTGCTCAGCACCGAGATCGACTGGACGGCACCGGTCAACGGGGCATTCTCGGGAATGGCCTATGCGACGGTGTTCGCGCTTCTGGCGCTGTATCGCTTCCATCGCAAGGACATCACGAGCTAGCGGTAGCGATAAGCCTTCCCTCCGACACTCAAAAAACGATCAGGTGAATCACGGATGAACACGCTCACCGTCGGCAAGGCCAGCACCGACCACAGCGCCTTCGCGTGAGGCAGTGACGGTTCCCTCCTGCCCGGTGGCCGCTCCCGGAGGGCGCCCCGGTCTCACCGGCTGCCCTCGTCGGCCAACACCAGGTCGGTTTCCGGGAAGTCGTCACCGATGCACAGCAGCGGTTCACCGGCAACACTCGCGGTTGCATACGTCAGGCAGTCACCGAAGTTCAGGCTCGCACGGTGCCTGTGCTTTCCGAACCGCTCGTAGGCATCCACCGCGATCCACCAATGCTCCTGCGTCGTAGGAACGACTTCGATCCCACCTTCCTGCAAGAACCGCGCCAGCAAGGTCTTCCCACGCACCCCCATGCGGGCCACCAGGACAATGCCTGTTTCGACGACGGTGGAGGCACCGACCCTGACCTCGGAAGCCTGTACGATCCGCTCCCGCACACGTTCGTGACCGTCTTCCTTGAGCAGGATGGCCACGATCGCCGAACTGTCGATGATCACACGCCCTCCGGCCCGTAGCCGAGGATCTCTTCACGCTCGTCCCGCGTCATCGGTTGCCCGAGCACGTCGGCAGGCACCTGCGGCCACGCCTCATACTCCAGGAAGCGCTCCAACCGAGCACCGCGCTCGGAACATCTACGCTCCTTCAGCAGGCGCTCACGTAACTCTTCCAAGCCGTGTCGAACCGCTTGCGTCTTCGTCTCACCCGCGAGCTCGGCGACTTCCGTGGCCATCTGCTCGGTAACGGAGTCCTTGATGTTGAGAGCCATGGTGTAAAGGTACCATAATGAGAACCTTTACACCCTCATTCGATGCCTGCCTCGTCCATGCCTCGAAGCTCCTTCTTCAGGTCTTGGACCTCATCGCGCAACCTGGCCGCCAGTTCGAACTGCAGCTCCCGAGCAGCGTTCATCATCTGGTCGTTGAGCTGCTGCACCAGGTCGGCCAACTCGGCACGCGGCATCGAGGTGGTGTCCCGGCCCTCCACCATTCCCGAACTCGTCGGTACCGCTGTCTCGCCCGTGGGCTTCTTGCCCCGCGAGGCGCTACGGGCGGAGCCTGCGGCGGACACGGTCTCACCGGTGTCCTCCGACTCGGTGTAAACCCGGTCGAGAATGTCGGCGACCTGCTTACGCAGCGGCTGTGGGTCGATGCCGTGCTCGGTGTTGTAGGCGATCTGCTTCGCGCGGCGGCGGTTCGTCTCGTCGATCGCACGCCGCATCGAGTCGGTCACCTCGTCGGCGTACATGTGCACCTGGCCCGAGACATTGCGGGCCGCACGACCGATGGTCTGCACCAGACTGGTCTCCGAGCGGAGGAACCCTTCCTTGTCCGCATCCAGAATCGACACCAGGGACACCTCCGGCAGGTCCAGTCCTTCCCGCAGCAGGTTGATGCCGACCAGCACGTCGTACTCACCCAACCGCAACTGCCGCAGTAGTTCGACGCGACGCAGGGTGTCGACCTCGGAGTGCAGATAGCGCACTCGCACGCCCAGCTCCAGGAAGTAGTCGGTGAGATCCTCGGCCATCTTCTTGGTCAGCGTCGTGACCAGAACGCGCTCCTCCCGCTCGGCACGCTCCCGAATCTCGCCGACCAGGTCGTCGATCTGTCCCTCGGTGGGCTTGACGACGACCTCCGGATCGAGAAGACCGGTCGGGCGGATGACCTGTTCGGCGAACTCGCCGCCCGACCGCCCCATTTCGTACGAACCGGGCGTGGCCGACAGATACATCGTCTGCCCGATCCTGTTGCTGAACTCCTCCCAGGTCAGCGGACGGTTGTCGAGAGCGCTGGGCAATCGGAAACCGTGGTCGACCAGGGTGCGCTTGCGGGAGGCGTCGCCCTCGTACATCCCGCCGATCTGCGGCACCGTCACGTGGGACTCGTCGATGACCAGCAGGAAGTCGTCCGGGAAGTAGTCCAGCAGCGTCGCGGGTGCCGACCCGGCCTCGCGACCGTCGATGTGCCGCGAGTAGTTCTCGATTCCCGAGCAGAAGCCGACCTGACGCATCATCTCGATGTCGTACTGCGTGCGCATCCGCAGGCGCTGGGCTTCCAACAGCTTGTTCTGCTTCTCGAGCGTGCCGATCCGGTCCTCCAGTTCGGCCTCGATGTCGCGGATGGCCTTCTCCATGCGCTCCGGACCCGCAACGTAGTGGGTCGCGGGGAAAATACGCACGTCATCGACCTCGCGCACGACGTCGCCGGTCAGCGGATGCAGGTAGTACAGCCGGTCGATCTCGTCGCCGAAGAACTCGACACGCACCGCGAGTTCCTCGTAGGCCGGGATGACCTCGACGGTGTCGCCACGCACCCGGAAGGTGCCG
This sequence comes from Haloactinomyces albus, assembly GCF_031458135.1. Taxonomy (NCBI): domain Bacteria; kingdom Bacillati; phylum Actinomycetota; class Actinomycetes; order Actinopolysporales; family Actinopolysporaceae; genus Haloactinomyces; species Haloactinomyces albus. The sequence goes on from NZ_JAVDXW010000001.1 coordinate 597,104, forward strand.
CGCTGGAACGCGATGTCGTTGCGCTGGTACTGCACATCCACCAGCGCCCGCAGGAACAGGTCCCGGTCGACCTCACCACCGACCTTCAGCTCGACCGAACGATCCAGGTACGACTGCGGCGTACCGAGGCCGTAGATGCACGACACCGACGAAACGACCACGCAGTCGCGACGGCTGAGCAGGTTCGACGTCGCCGAGTGCCGGAGCCGCTCGACGTCTTCGTTGACCGACGAGTCCTTCTCGATGAAGGTGTCGGTCTGCGGCACGTAGGCTTCGGGCTGGTAGTAGTCGTAGTAGCTGACGAAGTACTCCACGGCGTTGTCCGGGAAGAACCCGCGCAGCTCGTTGGCGATCTGAGCGGCCAGAGTCTTGTTCGGCTCCAGCACCAGGGTCGGCCGCTGGATCCGCTCGATCAGCCACGCCGTGGTGGCGGACTTGCCGGTACCGGTGGCGCCCAGCAGCACCACGTTGCCCTCTCCCGCATTGATCCTCCGTTCCAGCTCGTCGATCGCCTCGGGCTGGTCGCCGGCCGGTTCGAAATCGCTGACCACCCGAAAACGACCGTCCGAGCGCGGTATGTCGCTGACCGGTCGGAACTCCGAGTGAGCCAGTACGGGATGCTCAGTCGCGAATGCCACATCTCCGAGGATACGAGCCGCGTCCGACATCCCGTCCGCGACCATCCCTGCGCATCCCTCGGAACGAGGTCACCGAAGCAGACGATCACCACAGCACGATCAGCCATGCGGACCTTACGAGCGGCCGCTCTCGGGACTTAGGGTGACCCTGTGACGACTCAGCGCGAGATCGCCGATCAGCTTGGGCTGCCCATTCACCCGCCGAAGGTCGAGACCTTCGATTTCGAGTCCCGCACCAATACCGACTCCAAGCAGCGTGTGCGCGCTGTGGACGAGTACCGCATGGAACCGTTCGGCCTGTACATGGCCAGGCCGATGACCGGACATCCGAAGCTGAGCTACCTGGAGTCGTGGCTGCTGCCCGAACTCGGCATCCGGGTCACCGACTTCACCTGGCGACCGGGTCACCAACGCGCGCAGGACTTCTATGTCGACATCGTCAGCATCGAGACCGGCCGGGCACGCTGGCGGAGTGTGGATCTCTACCTCGACATCTCCGTGGGGACAGGGCAGTATGCCGAAGTTCTCGACGTCGACGAGTTCCTGCTCGCACTGCGCGCGGACCTGCTGGACGACATGACCGCCCAACACGCCATGGCCACGACGCACACCACGCTCGACGGGTTGGCACGCCACGGCTACGACCTGCCCGGATGGCTCCGGGAAAACGGTATCGACCTGTTCTGGCAACGACACCCGTAGAACAGCTTTCCAGCACCTCCGCAAGACTCCCCCAGGACGGTCCCGAGTCGGTCAACCTCCGGTCGGGGGACAGTTCGGGGAAAATAAGTACGGCCGGTCATCGACACGTGAAGCACACCGAAATGTTATGAGACGGAACACTACTGTTGATCACTTTTCGTCTCGGCAGCGCTACTCTCCAGATGTGAGCACGGCGATCTCTTCCCGACCGGTCGATGTTGTCGATGTCGTGAGCGCGCAGCGGTATTTCCCCTCCGGCGCCACCCAGCGGTTGGAAACATGCCACCTGCAGCAGTGGGGGCTGTCCCTGGAGTGCCCGACACCGGACGATCCGTCCCACGCCGGGGAGATCACGTGGCTGCTGCCCGAACTCGGACTGCGCCTGACGCAGTACCGGCCACGGAGTCGACACGCTCGCCGGGGCTCCAGTCTGATGACCGCGGCCCGCATCGAGCAGGACATGCGATCCTGGACCGTCACCGACCTGTTCCTCGGTCTGGAGATCGCCGAGCACGGCACCGCACGCGTGATCCGGTCCGAGGATTTCGCCGCCGCCGTCTCCGGTGGCTCCATCCGTCCCAGCGAGGCCGACTACGCGTTGCACACCGTGCTACGCACCTTCGACGAGCTCCGGCTGCACCGTGACCTCAACCAGTGGCTCGCGCACCGCGGGGTGTCCGACCTCTGGTGAACGGTCGTCACTCCGGCGGTTCGGGCGGCGTCCAGCCGGTTTGCCGGGCCCATTCCTCGACACGGGGGAGAACTTCACCGAACCACGGGTCCTTCGCCGCGACGTAGCGATCGACGTCGGCATCCGCGGCGAACCGCGCAGCCAGTTCCCGTTTGAGCGTCTCGTACTCCCGCCGGGCCGGTGCCTCCGAGCGCAGCCAAGCGGGAAACAACAGTCCGTAGCGCCAGTTCGCCCGTCCCACCACACGCAGGTGGAGATTGACCGCGCGCTCCGGATCCGCCGAAACGTGGAACCGCTTGCTCCACTCCCGCGGATCCGGTGCGACGGGCTTGGGATCATCGGTGGTGATGCCGGGGACCGCCGGAAACCCCGCGTCGGCCAGCGGCTGCTCCAGCTCCTCGGCATCCCGCCAGGACCGGACACTCACCTGCAGGTCGAGGACGTCCTTGGCCGCAAGATCCGGGACCGAGGTGGAGCCGATGTGGTCGATCCGCGATGCTTGTTCGCCCACCGCCTTGCCGATCCGATCCATCAGTCGATGCGCCTGCCCGGGCCACTGCGGATCGGGCTCGACCAGCCGTGCGGGGCCGCGTTGCGGACGCTGCCGCAACCGCACGTTGGATTCGAACGGCACCAGCCGCTCCGTCCACAACCGGTCGACCTCGGCGAGCACATCATCGACTCGGCCGGCATTGTCCAGCCACACGTCGGCGGCCTCCCGCCGCTGCTGCTCATCGGCCTGCGCGCGGATCCGTGCGCGTGCGTCGGACTCCTCCAGGCCACGCCCGAGCAACCGATGCACCCGATCCTCGACCGGAGCGTCCACGATCAGGACCAGGTGGTAGTCGGCACCATAGCCCGCCTCGACCAGCAGGGGGATGTCGTGCACGACGATCCCGTCCTCGGGGGCTTCGGCCATCAGCTGCGCCGTCCGTGCTCCCACTCTCGGGTGCACGATGCCGTTGAGTGCGGTGCGCGCCGCACTGTCGTTGAACACCCGTTGCGCCATGGCAGATCGGTCCAGCGCCCCCTCCGAATCGAGGATGTCCCGGCCGAAGTGGTCGACGAGTTCCGCGAGTCCGTCGCTGCCCGGCGCCACGACTTCCCGCGCGATCCTGTCGGCGTCGATGAGTACCGCGCCGTGTTCGGCCAACCGCTGCGCGACCGTCGACTTGCCGGACCCGATACCGCCACTGAGACCTATCCGCAACACCTGATCCATCCTGCCAGTCGACGAGAGCTACCGGGACAACACGCTCCGCCCCACACGATCGTGGCCCCGTACCTGCACGAGGTACGGGGCCACGATCGTGGTGAGGTACTACCGGCCGATCAGCCGGTCATCGATCACGCACCGCCGGAGAGCTTCTCCCGCAGAGCCGCGAGCTGAGCATCGCTGGCCATCGAACCACCCTGCTCTTCCTCCTCCTGCTGCTCACCGGAGGGGGCCGAGGAGTAGTTGCCGCCCTGCGGCTCCTCCTGCTCGCCGCCTGCTGCACCCTGTGCAGCGGCTTCCGCGTCGGCCTCGGCCGCCTTGGCGACCTGCTTCATGTGCTGCTCGTAACGAGACATGGCGGCGGCGTACTGGCGCTCCCACTCGTCGCGCTGCGCCTCGTAGCCCTCCTGCCACTCGCCGGCCTCCGGGTCGAAGCCCTCGGGGTAGATGTAGTTGCCCTCGTTGTCGTACTCGGCGGCCATGCCGTACTGCGTCGGGTCGAACTCCGAATCCGGAGTGAAGCCCTCGTTGGCCTGCTTCAGCGACAGCGAGATGCGCCGGCGCTCCAGGTCGATGTCGATGACCTTGACCATGGCGTCGTCGCCGACCTGGGCGACCTGCTCCGGGATGTCCACGTGCCGCTCGGCCAGCTCGGAGATGTGCACCAGACCCTCGATGCCCTCGTCGACACGGACGAACGCACCGAACGGAACCAGCTTGGTGACCTTGCCCGGCACGATCTGCCCGATCGCGTGGGTCCGGGCGAACTGCCGCCACGGGTCCTCCTGGGTCGCCTTCAGCGAGAGGGAGACACGCTCACGGTCCATGTCCACGTCGAGCACCTCGACGGTGACCTCCTGGCCGACCTCGACGACCTCGCTCGGGTGGTCGATGTGCTTCCAGGACAGCTCCGAAACGTGCACCAGACCGTCGACCCCACCCAGGTCGACGAACGCACCGAAGTTGACGATGGAGGACACGACGCCCTTGCGGACCTGGCCCTTCTGCAGCTGGTTGAGGAACTCGCTGCGAACGGCGGACTGGGTCTGCTCCAGCCAGGCACGGCGGGACAGGACCACGTTGTTGCGGTTCTTGTCCAGCTCGATGATCTTGGCTTCGAGCTCGCGGCTGACATAGGGCTGCAGGTCACGCACACGGCGCATCTCGACCAGCGAAGCGGGCAGGAAGCCACGCAGACCGATGTCCAGGATGAGGCCACCCTTGACGACCTCGATGACGGTGCCGCGCACCGGCTCGTCCTTCTCCTTGAGATCCTCGATGGTGCCCCAGGCACGCTCGTACTGAGCACGCTTCTTGGACAGGATCAGACGGCCTTCCTTGTCCTCCTTCTGCAGGACAAGCGCCTCGACGAAGTCGCCGACGGCCACGACCTCGGCGGGGTCGACATCGTGCTTGATCGACAGCTCACGCGAGGGGATGACGCCCTCGGTCTTGTAGCCGATGTCGAGCAGCACCTCGTCCTTGTCGACCTTGACGATGGTGCCCTCAACGATGTCGCCATCATTGAAGTACTTGATGGTTTGGTCGACGGCGGCGAGGAAGTCCTCCTCCGTCCCGACGTCGTTCACTGCTACCTGCTGCTTGGTGGCGGCTGCAGTCGGGACGGTGGTGGTGTCGGTGGACATCAGGTGGGTTGCTCCGGTACGGATAGGTCGGTTGTTGGTTCTATATTGTGAGTGCACCCTGGAGTCTCGGGAAACCGGGGGTCATGCAGCCGACTCGAACAGCCACCCGGTGGCTCCCGGCGGGAGCCACCGGTCGCCGAACCGGCGGGAACCGGTCGAGTTGCTGGTTGCCCTCACTTGCACCCCTTCCGGATACCCGCTCGGAGGACGAAGAATCCCGGAGACGGGCAACCCAGGCAAGATGCTGGAACAGTGAAAGACCCACGGTGCGAACGGTATCGTACTCGGTTTCTCGATCGCCGGGCAAATCGGATCGCAACGGGACCCCGCAGAATGTGCCGAACATCGGCACATTGCACGATCGGGCAGCACCCGCGGCACCGGAGGGGACATTGAACGCTCGCCATCCACACAGCAGTGACCCGTACAGCGCTGCCACGGTCCCGCAAACACACGAGGAAGCCGCCGTGCCGCCTCCCGAGGAGCCGGGGGCCGATGATGGGGACCACAGCACGGCGGAACGGATCCTCGGCACAGCCGGTGTGGCCAAACGTACAGCCGGTACCGCCGAGTCCCGAACCGCGAGCCGACTGTGGTGGGACGCCGACGCCGACGACTATCAGGCCGAGCACGGGCCGTTTCTCGGCCTCAGCGACTTCGTGTGGTGTCCCGAGCGGCTCCGCGAGGAAGAAGCGGGGCTGCTCGGGGCGGTCCGTGGCAAGCGAGTTCTCGAGGTGGGGTGTGGTGCGGCAGCGTGCTCACGCTGGCTGGCCAAGCACGGTGCCGAGGCGGTGGCGCTGGACATCTCGGCCGGGATGCTGCGGCACGCGGCCGCCGACTCCGCGCGCAGCGGAATCGACGTACCGCTGGTCCAGGCCAGCGCGGACCTTCTTCCCTTCGCCGACGACTCCTTCGACCTCGCCTGCTCGGCCTTCGGCGGGGTTCCCTTCGTCGCCGATTCCGGTGCCGTGATGAGCGAGGTCGCGCGTGTGCTGCGACCGGGCGGACGCTGGGTCTTCGCCGTGACGCATCCGATGCGGTGGATGTTCCCCGACGACCCCGGTCCGGACGGACTTACCGTGACGCAGTCCTACTTCGATCGCACACCGTATGTGGAGGTCGACAGCGCGGACAGGGCGACCTATGTCGAGCACCACCGCACACTCGGCGATTACGTCCGTCAGATCACGGCCGCCGGAATGCATCCGGTGGACCTCGTCGAGCCGGAATGGCCGGAGGGACACACCGAGGTGTGGGGCCAGTGGAGCCCGCTGCGGGGCAGACTGTTCCCGGGGACCGCCATCTTCTGCTGCCGACTCGATTGACGATATTCGACACCGTGCGTCGGTGGCCGTGAGTCGCCACCTCAGCCGTGATTTCCGGGGAGTACAACCGTGAGCACCGCACAGGAACTGATGAATCTTCAGCGGGCACGGTTTCCCGCCTTGGACAGCACGCTGCCGAGTTCCTATCCCTTGCCGCGGAACGGCGAGCCGCTGATGGCGAAGCTGCCGAACAGCGAACCCGTGGCAGGACTGATGGCCCGGACCAGCAACCCGCCGGGTTCCCTGCAGCGCCTGTGGTCCACCGCGGAGAACTTCGAGCTGTTCCCGCTGCTCGGAGAACATCCCGGCGACGGCATGAACGCCCTCCTCGAGGCATGGCGCGAGCAGCTCGCGCATCGGGATGTGCCCGATACGGATTCCGCATGCCTGGTCACCTGGCCGAGCAGGGACGTACGGGCCAGTCGGGCACTGCTGGACCACGGATTCACACCGCTGTCCTGCCTGGCGGTACGCACACCGGCCCGTGCGCCGGCTGCGGAACCGAACGGCACCGTAAAGATGCGTCGCGCCGGGCCTGCCGACCTGGACACCGTCGTCGAGCTCGCTCTTGCCGAGCTGGAATACGCCGCCCTCGTCGGCGGCTCGGTGGTGCGCCCCGACGCCGCACGCCTCAAACGCAACGCCGTACATCTCCGGTTGCACTCGGCGGGCCAACCAACCTCCGAGCGCACAACGAGCGGCCGGACAGGGGCCGAGCCGGTGTGGCTGGCCGAGCGCGACGGGGTGCCGATCGCACTCGCCGAGTGCGGCTGGGTCGACGCCCGAAGAAACCACAGTGGGCAGAGGGTTTCCGATGGCAAGTGGGCCTACGTCAACTGTGTGTCGGTGCGCGAGCAGGAACGCGGTACCGGCGTCGGGCAACAACTGATGGCACAGGTACACCACGAGTTCGCCGCCGCGGGTGTCGTGGGCAGCTACCTGTACTACAACCCGGCCAACCCCCTGTCCTCGGTGTTCTGGCCCCGCCAGGGTTACCGGCCACTATGGACGATATGGGAGGTGCGACCGGCCACTGCCCTGCGCTGACGTATCCGGTCGGCGCGCCGGGCGGCCGGGCGGGCGTTCCTCCCGCACCTCGCCCACCCGGCCCCGCGCATCGGGCCGACACGCTCGCTCACACGGTCGGCGGCAAGTCGGTCGTCATAACCGGTTCGTCGTAGCGTGCCAGCTCGATCAGGTTCCCGTCCGGGTCCTGCAGATACAGCGAGGTGATCGCACCGTTGGTGCCGGTACGGCTCACCGGCCCCTCCTCGATCCGCACATCGTTGGCGCGCAGGTGCTCCTGAACCTCGCTGATCGCGTTGTTCGCCACCAGGCACAGATTCGCCGCACCCGGCACCGGATGCGTTGCGGTCGGTTCCACCAGCTCGCTTGCCGCGTGCAACTTGATCGTCTGCTGCCCGCAACGAACAGCGCGCCGGTCGTCGGGGAAAGTGATCGCTTCCATCCCGAGAATGCGCTCGTAGAAGTCCACAGCCCGATCGACATCGGTCACCGTGAGAACCAGGTGGTCCACTCTGTCGATGCTGATCATGATCCTCCTCAGGCGCGGACGGCGCTCCATGCTGTGCCAGGCGCCGACCACCCGCGATTGAACTGTCTTGGTGACCTCTCATGGCGCAAGCCCAAGAAAGGGACCCTATCCGCAGCGCCTCATCCGATCGGCCGGTGGCCCGTATTCGGGCTCGCAATCCGGTCAGTGTGCGGCGGCATCCCAGGAACCGCCCATGCCGACCGAGACCTCCAAGGGCACCTCCAACTCGTAGGCCGAGGCCATGTGCTGTCGCACCAGCCGCTCGACCTCGTCATACTCACCCTCGGCCACCTCGATCATCAACTCGTCGTGCACCTGCAGCAGCATCCGGGACCGCAATCCGGCTTCGGTCAGCCCTCGGTGCACGCCGAGCATCGCGACCTTGATGATGTCGGCCGCACTGCCCTGGATCGGCGCGTTGAGGGCCATCCGCTCGGCCATCTCGCGGCGCTGCCGGTTGTCGCTGACGAGATCCGGCAGGTAACGCCGCCGCCCCAGAATCGTCGAGGTGTAGCCGTCCTTGCGCGCCCGTTCCACGATCTCGTGCAGGTAGTCGCGTACCCGCCCGAAGCGCGCGAAGTAGGCGTCCATCTGCGCCTTGGCCTCGTCGGCCGAGATGTTGAGCTGCTGGGAAAGACCGAATGCGGACAGGCCGTAAGCCAGACCGTAGGACATCGCCTTGACCCGGCGCCGCAGTTCCTGGTCCACCGCGTCGATCGGCACGCCGAACGCCTTCGAGGCCACATAGTTGTGCAGGTCCTCGCCGGTGCGGAACGCTTCGATCAACCCCTCGTCACCGGAGAGGTGCGCCATGATCCGCATTTCGATCTGGCTGTAGTCGGCGGTCATCAGACCGGCGTAGTCCCCGCCGACGACGAACACCTCCCGGATCCGCCGTCCTTCCTCGGTGCGGATGGGAATGTTCTGCAGGTTCGGTTCCGTGGAGGACAACCGTCCCGTCGATGTGATCGTCTGGTTCAGCGTGGTGTGGATTCGCCCGTCCGGCGCGACCGCCTTGACCAGGCCCTCCACGGTGGTCTTGAGCTTGGTGGCGTCCCGGTGTTCCAGCAGGTGACGCAGGAACGGGTGCTCGGTCTTGTCGTAGAGGTTCTGCAGCGCCTCGGCATCGGTGGTGTAGCCGGTCTTGGTGCGCTTCGTCTTGGGCATGCCCAGCTCGTCGAACAGCACAGTCTGCAACTGCTTGGGCGAACCGAGGTTGATCTCCCTGCCGACCACCGCGTAGGCATCCTGGGCAGCCTGGTTGACCCGGCCCGTGAAGTGCGCACCGAGCTCGGCCAGCCGATCGGAGTCGACGGCGATTCCCGCCTCCTCCAGCTTGCCCAGCACGTCCAGCAGCGGCAGCTCCACCTCGGTCAGCAGCCTGCTGCTGTCGATGCGTTCCAGCTCCGTGTCGAGGACGTCCGCGAGCTCGGCCACCGCGCGAGCACGGACGAGCTCGGCAGCCGCGGCATCGGCCTTCGCCTGGTTCTCGTCCTCCAGCAGGGAGAGCTGACCGCTGTCGGTGCTCTGTTCGGTTCGCAACTCCCGCTGCAGATAGCGCACCACCAGGTCGGTGAGTTCGAAGGACCGCTGGCCGGGGCGCACGAGGTAGGCCGCCAGGGCCGTGTCGCTGGTCAGCCCCGCCAGCGACCATCCCCGGTCCCGGATCGCGTGCAGCGGCCCCTTGGCGTCGTGCGCCGCCTTCGGCATCGCGGGGTCGGCAAGCCATTCTGCCAGCGCCTGCTCGTCGGCGACCGTGAGTTCGATGGCATCGACGAAAGCACCCACTCCGGCGGAGTTGACCAGTGCCAGCCCCGTCAGGTCGCCTCGGCCCTGCCCCCAGCTTCCGGTGAAGGAGAGCCCGACGCGACCACCGTCCCGGGCGTGCGCGTCCAGCCACGCGGCAAGAGCGCCCGGCTCCAGGAGTCCACCGGACACGTCGAAACCCTCCTCCACCTCGGGTTCGGCGGTGGACAGTGTGGCGAACAACCGATCCCGCAGCACGCGGAACTCCAGATCGTCGAACAACCGATGCACGGCGTCGCGATCCCACTGTTGCAGCATCAGCTGGTCGGGGGTGACATCCAACGGCACGTCCTTGACCAACTCGGTGAGTTCGCGATTGCGCAGGACCTGCGCGATGTGCGCGCGCAGCTTGTCACCGGCCTTGCCCTTGACCTCGTCGGCCCGGTCGACGAGGCCGACCAGCGAACCGAACTGCTGGATCCACTTGGTGATGGTCTTCTCCCCCACCCCCTCGATCTTGGGCAGATTGTCCGAGGGGTCTCCCCGCAGGGCCGCGAAGTCCGGGTACTGCTCGGGGGTGAGGCCGTATTTGTCCTGCACGGCTTGCGGGGTGAACCGGGTCATCTCCGAGACCCCCTTGCTCGGATAGAGCACCGTCACCACGTCATTGACCAGCTGCAGCGCATCCCGGTCGCCGGTACAGATCGACACCGGGATCCCCTCGGCCGTGGCCTGGGCGGTCAGGGTGGCGATCACATCGTCGGCTTCGTAGTTGTCCCTGCTCAACGCCGGAATGTTCAGGGCACCGAGCACGTCCTGGATGAGGCTGACCTGGCCGCGGAATTCCTCGGGGGTGGCGCTGCGGTTGGCCTTGTACTCCGCGAACGTCTCCGAGCGGAAGGTCGCGCGCGACACGTCGAAGGCCACGGCGAGGTGACTCGGCTGCTCATCGCGGAGCAGGTTGATCAGCATCGAGACGAAGCCATACACCGCATTGGTGTGCTGTCCCGTGCCGGTCCGGAAGTTCTCCTTGGGCAGGGCGTAGAAAGCGCGGTAGGCCATCGAATGGCCATCGATCAACAGCAGGCGTCGGTCCTCGGATGCCATCACGGCGTGTGAGTCTAGGCTGCACCCCGGACCACTCGTACGCCCAGGTTGAGGAGGACGACCCAGTGACGGCTACCGAGAACGGCGACGCGTCGACCAGTGACGACCTCGCGCTGTTCGAGTCGCAGGTGCCCGATGAGGAGCTACTGTGGCATCGGATGGGCATCAAGATCACCGAGTACGGCCCCGATCGTGTGGTCGGGACCATGCCGGTCTCCGGAAACCGGCAACCGTACGGGCTCCTGCACGGTGGCGCCAACGCCGTGCTCGCCGAGAGCCTCGGCTCGACCGCGGCCGCGCTGCACGCCAGGCCCGAGCGGATCGCGGTCGGCCTGGAGCTGTCCTGCACCCATCACCGCGCCGCCACGGAAGGACTCGTGACCGGCGTGGCCACCCCGCTCCACCAGGGCAGCAGCACGGCCACCTACGAGATCGTGATCACCGACGCGCGGGGAAAGCGGACCTGCTCGGCCCGCCTGACCTGCGTACTGCGCGATCAGCCACCGGGGCAGTGAAGCAGTCCGGCTCCGGGCGCCGGCACGGTCCCGGGGTGCTCCCGGGGCGGTCACAGCCGGGGAGCACGGCGGCGTTCGCCCGAACCCGGGCGTTCGCCCATGCTCACTCCAGACTGTCCAGTACCGCCTGTGCCACGGCTTTCATCGTCGTGCGCCGGTCCATGGCCGTGCGTTGCAGCCAGCGGAACGACTCCGGCTCGGACAGGTCGTGATTGTTCATCAACAGGCCCTTGGCACGCTCGATCGTCTTGCGTGCTTCGAGCCGCTCGGAGAGGTCCGCCACTTCCGATTCCAGAGCCTGCACCTCGGTGAAGCGCGAGATGGCGAGTTCGATCGCCGGGACCAGATCACGCTTGGCGAACGGCTTGACCAGGTATGCCATCGCCCCCGCGTCCCGGGCGCGCTCGACCAGATCACGTTGGCTGAATGCGGTGAGAATCACCACCGGGGCAATCCGTTCACCCGCGATCGACGAGGCCGCCTCGATCCCGTCCATCTTGGGCATCTTGACATCCAGGATGACCAAATCCGGGCGCAACTCGTCCGCCAGGCGGACCGCCTCCTGCCCGTCACCGGCCTCACCGACGACCTCATAGCTCTCTTCCCGGAGCATTTCCACCAGGTCAAGCCTGATCAGTGCCTCGTCCTCGGCCACGAGCACGCGGCGTTGCGTCGTCGGGGCCGCATTTGGGTCCTCGGCAGCCGGCGTGGTCACCGGATCCTCCTGGGTGGTTCTCGGGTCTGCCGGTGCGGTCGCACCGGAAAGTGCGAGTTTACCGCCGTCTCCCGGGGCCACTCTGACCAGGGAGAGTGAGCGGGACGACACCGATCGACCATGATCGGCCACCGCACGGAACACCGGCGATCGCCCGGCAAGCCACGCAGCACCCCTGGGTTACCGCTGATCACCAATGACGTATGCTGGGATGTGTGCCAGCCCCCGTAGCCCAAATGGCAGAGGCGGCGGACTCAAAATCCGTGTAGTGTCAGTTCGAATCTGACCGGGGGCACCCTCTCCTACCACCTTGAAACGGCCGCTCACCTGCGCAAAAGCGGCGAGCGACCGATCAAGGATTCTGCGACTGTTCCCGGATGCGTGCGGCCTTCTGCGGTTTTCTCTGGCCAATGCGTGGCCACAGATTGAGCATCACTCGGCGCTGAGGACCTCCTGGATCCGTCGTCGTGCGGCGTCTTCCTGTCCGGCCAGGCACTTGGCGTAGATCTGCAGCAGCACGGTGACGCTGTGCCCGGCCCACTCGGCGACCTGGGTTGGTGGCACACCGGCGCTGAGCCAGGTCGACACGGCTGCGTGCCGCAGATCGTAGGGACGTTTGGCCAACGGTGAGGCGAATTCGGCCGGTGTCAGGGCGGCCTTGCGGGCACGTTCCCAAGCGTGCCCGTAGGTGCTTTGCGACAGCTCCCCGCCCCGCAGGCCGTAGAACAGTTGCCCGCTCGGCCGAGGCGGGTAGGCCCGCATGTGCTCGCGCAGAATCCGCACCAGCGGCGGCGGGCACGGCACCGGTCGCGTGTCCCCCCTGCCGCGGTGCTTGAGCTGTCGACGATCTCGTCGTTTGCCGGTGCTGCTCCACCGTGCCCCGGTCTCCGGGGCCGATTCCGACAGCAACAGCTCGCCCCACCCGTCCTGCGGCTCGACCCACTCCCCCGATTCGGGATCTCGAACCATCTCGGGCAGGAGCACGTCACCGCGCCGCAAGTTGACCGCCTCGGCCGGGCGCGCTGCCGCGTAGTACATAACCCCGAAGAAGGCGACCAGGCGCGGCCCGCTCGGTCCCTGCTCGCGTACGGCCTCCAGCAGCTTCAGCGCCTGCTGATGGTTGACCACGGTGCGCTTGTCGATGGCCTGCACACTCTTCGGCGGGGCCCACTTCAGCTCCGGTAGCGGGTTTCGATCGAGTAGCTTGCGCTCCACGGCGTAATCGAGCGCGTTGTGCAGCACCGCCCGCTTGCGGCTGACCACCGACGCTGCCGACGACTTACCGTCCAGCCGGGTGGCAATCAGCCGCAGGACCTCCCGCAGACACGCAGGCTCGGCCAGGGCACTGACAGGCTTGGTGTTGGCCGCAAGCCACTTCAAGGCAGCCTTGATCCGAGCAGGCTGCTCGACCGTATCCCGCCGAGAACAGTTGAACGCCCAGCCGAACAGCGCATCCCGCAGGATTTTCTCGTCCGGCTTTCCTCGCTCGCTCGAAAGCATGGCCGGAGCGACCGTGGTCAGCGTCTCCGCGATGCCCTTACGGGAGTTGCCGGACTGATCCGGCCACTTCATATCTACGTAGGCACACGCAAAATCGAACCAGCTCATCTCGTTGATCTGGCGTGTCATCGAGACCGGCATTCCGGTCCCGATGGCGAAAGCTTCGCCCTTGCGGGCTGCGCTGACGAGATCCGAGCGGAAACTCTCGGCTTGTGCCTTGTTCTTGAAGGAGTCGGAACGATCCTGGCTACCCACTTCCCAGCGAACACGGTAGCTGGTGACCTTGCCCTGCTTGTTCTTGCGTGTCTGGATCTTCCAGATGCGAACGTCGTAGGTGGTCTCGCTCATGCGGCGTCCTCCAGAGTGTCGAGCCAGTTCTCGAAGTCGGTACGACGGATACGTAGGGAGCCGTTTGGCAAGCGGATGCACTTGGGGGCTCGCTGCTTGGCGCGCCAGTCGTCGAAGGTGGAGCGGGAGATGTCCATCTCCTCGCAGAATTCGGTGATGGTCATCCAGTTGCCGCTGCGTTTGGGCATGCTGTGCCTCCTGGTGCGTTGCGAGCGATGGAGCGTTGCTTGAGGGACAGGTGGGGGGTTACTCGGCAGGTTGCTGGCTGGTGTGTGCCGCTACCGCCGCTACTGCCGCTACTTCCCTGGTCAGGCCGGTAGCGGCGGGATTTTCGTTGCCGCTACTGCCGCTACCTGTCTCGGTGGTGGGTAGCGGCGGTAGCGGCACCTGTTTTTCGTCCGCTACCGGTGTGACCTGCGAAGTAGCGCCGGTAGCGCTGGTAGCGGCACTAGCCAGGTAGCGGCACCAGGCATCGGCCAAGCCGTCTTCCCCATCGGTGCGGAATCCCTTGGCGACCTGACCGCCGGGTTGCTTGATGTTCTTGGAGGCCACTCCGTAGCGGGCGAGTTCTTTCGACAGTCGCCGCGCGTCGAGAGGCTTGCCGTACAGATCGCCCCAGGGCGCTTCGTCCAGGGCGTGCAGCGCGGTCAGGATGTCGCCGGTGGCCATCCGGTCGGCATTGCGTGCGGTGAAGACCTCGCGCAGGTCGGCCAGCAGCCGCACTCCCAGCGAGGTGGCCTCCGGGCCGGTGTTGGTGACGAAGTGCTGGCAGGCCGCGCGGGCGGTGTCGGGCCAGTGCCCGCCTGCCTGGTCGGCCAGAGCGATCAGGGGTTTCCAGATCTCGGCGGCGCGGTCGATGACCCCGGCTGGCATCGCGGGGCGTGCCCCGGCGAGGTGGTCGGCCACGCTGTCGACCCAGACGCTCAGTTCTTCGCGCACGGGGGCGGCTTCCTGTTCGACGTCCTCTTCGATGAACTCTTCGACGGGTTCATCGGGGGCGCGTTTGCGCATGTGGATGGTGATGGCCCGAGTGGTGATCGTGGCGGGCATGTGCCCGGCGATCCCGGCCAGGGCGGCCGGTGCGTAGACGGGGAACCGCTCGACCTTCATGGCCTTGGCGTCACCGACGCAGCGGGCGATGGTGGCCGAGCGTTTGTATCCGGCATTGAGCATGGCGCGCAGGTCTTCGTAGTTGCCGCCGTTTTTGGGGTTGAAGATGGCGTCGACCTCGTCGAACAGGATGGTGATCGGCCCGGAGCTGACCATGCGGAACATGGCGGCCGTGGTCGCCGAGATGGTCATCTCGGGAGCCTTGACGAGGTATTGGCCGACTTCGAGGACGCGGGTCTTGCCGCTGCCCGGCTCGGCGGAATCGAGGATGAGCCGCGGGGTGGCGTAGAACCGGTGCGCGGCGTGGGTATGGGCGAACCACAGCGCGATCACCGGAGCACAGTGCTCGGACGGCAGCACCAGGAACCGGCTCAGAAAGCGAGTGACCTCGTCGAGCACCTCAGCTCCGGGCCGCACCGGTCGGTGGGGCTGCTCGTCCTGCTCGGCGACGACGTGCAGGGCGGGCGCGGCGGTCATCGTGGTGTCCTCTTCTCCGGTTTCGTCGGGGGTGGGGCGCTGGATGCGCCCCAGGCCGGGGGTTTGGGGTTGCGGGGTGCTCACGCGGCCCTCCTGCCGTGCCGGTTGGTGGCGACTGAGGTGGTCTGTGTGGCGTGTTCGGCGGTGTCTGCTGTGGCTGGTGGGGGTTGGTGATCGGTGCGGGAGAGGCGGCCTGAGCGGTCACTGAGTTCGCCTATGTGGGCTTGTTCGGAGTGATCCGGTGTGGTGGTCGGGGATTGTTCGGGTGTGGTGGCGGCTTGGTGGCGCTGCCAGAGGTCGAGCGCGCGCTCGTCGAGGGTGGCTAGGTCGGCCAGCTCCTCGGCGGCGATGTGCTCGGCCTGGTGGAGCATGCGGGTGGCGTGCTCGCGCAGGGCGCGGCGGTAGGCGGCTTCGAGCACGGCGGTTTTGAGGTAGTCACCGACGACGGGGTCGGGTGCGGCGCGGTAGGTGTCTATGAGCCAGTCGGTCAGCAGGGCGTGTTTGTGCTCGGTGTCCAGACGTCCGGCTCGGCGGGCTTCGGCGTAGAGCGCTGCCGGGCCGGGGGCGACCTCGCGGAGATTCAGCCGGATGGCCAGGGCGAATACTTCGCGGGCGAGGGGCTGGGCCATGTCGTCGGGGCGCATGCCGGCCAGCAGCCGCCGGGCGGTGGCTGCGTCGCAACGCATCAGGCAGCCGAGGAAGGCGGCGTCGGTATCGACGGTGACCGGGCCGGACTGTGTTTGGTGGGTGGGGTTCATGCTGCGGTGCCTCCGTGGGTGTCGCGGTTGCGCTGTGCTTGTCCGGTGGGCAGCACGGTCAGGCGGCGGTTGGCTTTGATCTCGTACATGTGCGCGTCGGCGTGCCCGAGCAGCTCGGCGAGGTCCGTGGCGGCCGGTGCCACGGCGAGTCCGACGCTGCCCAGAGCAGTGAGCCGTTGGCCGTCGACCCAGATCGGTTCGGCCAGGGCTTCGGCGAGCTGGTCGGCGCGGTGTTCGGCGGCGGTGCTGCCGGAGACGGGGCCGAGCCAGACGGCGAACTCATCGCCATGTAGCCGCACGGCGCGCTCTCCGGGGTGGGTGGCGTCGTCGAGCTGGGCAGCCACGGCGGCGAGGACTTTGTTACCGAAGGGGTGGCCGTGGGTGTCGTTGATGGCTTTGAACTGGTCGAGGTCGACCATCAGCAGGCCCACGAGTCCACAGGTGAACCGCTCTCGGCGGGCGGTGCGGTGTAGGGCGGTGCGGTTACCGAGTCCGGTCAGGGTGTCGGTGTGCAACCGCCTGCGGTAGAGCATCGCGGCGGTGGTGGCGATGCTTGCCCATCCGGTGGTGCCCACGGCAAGGGTGATTTCTGCGAACATGGAAGATGCCTCCAAGCGAGGTAGGGGCCTCGCCCGCTGCAGGTGGTATGTGGACGGGCGGGGCCTTCTTGCTGCTGGCAGTCAGTGGCGTTTGTCGTGGGTCCAACCGGCCTTGCGGTAGCAGGCTGGGCAGAGCGGGGCGTTGGGGTTGGCGCCGTCGCCGGGCTTGAGCTTTGTGCCGCAGAGCGCCCTGACACTGATCAGGCCTTGTGCAGCGAGGTCGGCGCGGATGCTGTCCGGGGTGATGTGCATCGGCTTGGCCATGGGGATCACTTCCGTGAGCGAGGTCGGCGGCGTCGGCGGTGGGCGGTGAGGTTGTAGGCGTGGCGCCCGGCGCGGATGCGGCGACCGGATCCGGTGCAGCGGGGACACAGGCGGAAGGCCCGGACGATCGGTGATTGACGTTTGCCGGTGCCGGAGCAGGCCCGGCAGGGTTTGAAGGGCCAGATCACACACGTGACTAAGTAACCGAGCGTGACGACCAAGGTGGCGAGGACGAGGGTGGCTAGCGGGCTCAGGCTGGGGGTCACAGGGCCTCCACCAGGGGTTTTCGAGACGCGTCTCCCTGCACACCGCTAGGAGCTAGGGTGCTGGGCAGTGGTGCTGTGGGGGTGCTAGCAGGGCCGCTAGGTCTAGCGGGTGGGGCTGCTAGACCTAGCGGCCCCGCTGGGCTTATCCGGCATCCCGCTTCCGGTTACGCTCTGCGACAACCTGGGCGAGGTCGGCGCGGTGGAATCCGCGCCGGTTGCGGCCCTCGCCGTGCTCGTCGGTGCCCCAGACCTGTCGGTTGGTCTTGACCCCGTGGGGCTTGAGCGCGGTGGAGAGCTGGTCGGCCGTGTAGCTGCCGTAGGCCTCCGGCCAGGTGGCGGCCAGCCGGGTGGCGACGACCTCGGTCCAGACCTTGTCCTCGTCGGGCCCGAGCAGGGCCAGCAGGTCCTCGGGCAGAGTGTCGGCCTTGCGCTCGCGGGTGGTGTCCCGGCCCAGGGCGTGACCGGACAGGGTCCCGGCGGCTTCGCGGAGTGCGCGGGCGCGGTCGGTGATGCGATCGGCGGCGGGGTTGTCGACGTAGGCCGAGCGGGCGATCTGGGGATCGTCGGCGTTGCCGACCAGGTAGCCGATGCCCTTGTCCTTGGCGGTGAACGTGGAGGCGCGGACGCCGTTTTTGTACATCGAGGTGCCCAAGACCATGTCGTTTTCCATCTGCCCCATCACCCGCAGACAGAACCGGATACCGACGTTGGCACTGACTCCGGTGGGCAGGCTGTCCTTGTCCGGGCGTTGGGTGGCCAGGATGAGGATCACGCCGAGAGCCCGACCGCGTTTGATGATGGCGGTGGCCAGCTCTCCGGCTTCCTTACCGAACTCGGGGTGGCTGAACAGTTCCTGGCATTCGTCCACGGCGACGACCAACGGGTGCAAGCCCAGATCGGTGCGGCCGGCCAGGTGTGGAGTGACCTTGTTCTCCGGTACGAGGGTCTTGTCCTGCTTGGCCAGCTTGGTGATCGTGGCGGCCCGTTTTTCCAGGTCGGCGTAGATCTCGCGCAGACTGTCCAGGGTGGCCTCGACTGTGCCGTCATCGGGACCGGAGCCGTAATGATGCGCCACCTTCTCCAGCGATTCGAGGTCGCCGGTGCCCTTGAGTTCGAAGACCCGCATCTCAGCCCGAGCATCCAGGGCGGCGGCCAGCAGCAGCACCCGCAGGGCGAAAGTCTTACCGACACCGGGCATCGCGCCGATCAGGAGGTTGGCATACATCAGCGTGATGGACACGGGCCTGCCGCGTTGGTCGGTGCCGAACGGCATCGGCTGGAACAGATCCGCCTCCCCTTTCTTGAGCAGGGGCCAGGTGGGCTGTTTGGCCTGGGCCATGTCCTGATCACCGACCCAGAGCACCAGGCGCCCGGCGTGCTCGGTGCCATCGGATTCCGGCCACACACAGCCCAGGGGGCGGCGCAGGCCGGAGGCGAGCTTCTCCCGGCGTTCCACGATGTCGGGCACGGTCACCCCGTGGGGCAGGTCGATGTCGGCACGCCACCCAGGTCCGTCGCGGGTGATGGGCTTCGGGAAGGCGATCCCTCCCCCGCGTGACCCCATGACCTTGTTGATTTCGGCGATGCCCAGCGACGCCAGGGCGCGTTCGACGATGTCGCTGGTGAGCTTGGCGACCTGGGTGGAGACCACGGCACGGCCGGTGATGGGTTTGTCCCGCACGCGTCCGGCCGCACCCATCGCCAGCACCAGTCCCGCCGTGAGCACCCAGGTGGCCAGCGACGGCAGTCCGGTCGCGAAGAACACGGTCAGCGGCAGGCCGATCAGCAGCACCGGCGCGGTCATGGCCAGCCGGGTGCGTACTCGGGCGTCGCGTTGGTAGGTCAGTCGCAGGTACTCGGCAGCATCCTCCCTCCGCGCGGCCGCAGCTCGCAGCGGCTGTCCTTCGGCATCGAAGACCCACCGGGCCGTGCCGGACACGATGCGGGCGGTGCCGCGTGGGGCCTGCCCGGCGAGCTTCGTCGCGTAGATCGGGCAGCGCAGCGCGTGATACCCGGCGGCGTGGGAGTAGTGAGCGGCGGTCCACTTCGCGGCCTCGGCCAGCTGGGCCTTGGAGGCCAGCCACGGCGGCAAGACCTCGCGCCGCTCGGCCCGGTTTAGCCGCTCCCACCAGGACGGCCCCTTGGCAGTGTCCGGCTGGTCCACCCGCTGCGGGCCGTCGTCCTCGTCGTCGACGAGTTCGCCCTCGATGACCTCCGACGTGGTCTCCACGTCGCCACCGGTTGCGGTGTCCTCGGCGGAGTCGGCCTTGTTGTTGGGAAACTCGTAGACCCGCGCGTCCTCGGTGGCGTTCTCGTCGCGGCCGTCGCCGTCGGGATCGGGGGTGTGATTCTGGTGCTCGGTCATCAGCGGGCCTCCCCATCGGTCGCGGGGGTGTGCAGCAGGTGGGTCAGTGCCGCGCCCATCCCGAGGACGGCCACGGGCAGGCAGGACACGGCCGTGGTGATCCACCACGGGGCGGCGGTGATTTCAGCGGCGGTCATGAGGTGATAAGCCACTTGTCCGGCCGCGCCGAGGGCCAGTGAGCCGAGTGCGGACCACTTGGCGAAGGTCCGGGCCTGGGCTGGAACGTGGCCGGACAGCCAGACCCGCAGGGCGTAGGCGGCGTAGGTCTCCACCCCGATCGGCAACGTGATCGCGGTATTGATCTGCAACGAGTCCCAGATGCCTGGCAGCGGGTGGACCATGCCGAACCCGGTCAACGAGCCCAGTCCAACCCAGCCGGACCAGATCGCCACGAACGCCGGTAGCGCCAGCAGCAGCACCGGCCAGGCTGCCGGAACACGGCCAGCCGAACCGGTTTCCGGCACCGGATCTGGCTCCGGGTTCGCGGATACCGTGTCCCGCTCGGATGCGACCTTGTCGCTGTTGGATGCGTCGCTCTCGTCGGCCGGACTCGGCTCCGGCACCGGTCCGAACTCGGCAGCCGTCCCAGCCAGGGCTGACTCGGCCACGACCGGCAGAGGCTCGGTGTCCGGTTCGGCCGTGTCCAAGTCCGGACCGGACTCGGTGGGCTCGGTGATTTCGGGCACCGCGTGCAGCCGGACCGGCTCCGGCAATGCGCCGGACTCAGCGGGTTCGGCGGTGGCGCTGTCGAGGGCCTCGCGCAGAGTGCTGGCCTTCCTGGCACCGATGCGGAACTCGGCCATGAGCCGATTGCGCGACGGCAGCTCTCCAAGCGCCTCAGCCAGCTCGCGGGCTTGCGGCAGCAACTCATCCACGCTGGCGGGATAGGCGCTACGAGACGTCGTGGTGGGAGTACTCATCACTGGTCACCCCCTCCACCGGTGTAGAGGAACGCGAACAGGGCCTGTTGCAGCTCGACCAGATCGGCCGCGTTGTCAGCGGCAAACGGCCCTCGAAACCCCGGATACCCGTGGTCTTCGAGCACGGCCGCGACATCGAAGACCAAGCCGATCGTGAAGCGCGGGTCGTGGTCGGTATGGGCCACCGGATACCGCCGCACCTGAACGGGCGGGGCGGCGTGGCCGGCAGACGGTGTAGTGGGCATGCTGGGGGTCTCCTTACTGCTCATCTGGTGGTGGGAGACCCGGTCCGGCAGGGACTTCTTGGCGGAATGACTGCCGGGCCGGGGCACAGCGGGGCTCAACTGATCCCCAGATCGGCCAACACGCCGTTGGCGGCGGTGGTGATCGCAGTGGCGAAGGTGTGAGTCACCTCGGCCATCGGCTGCCCGACGACGGTGGGCAGTAGCAAAAAGCCCAGAGCCATCCCGCCGATGAGCTGGGTCCAATCCATCCGGCGGCGGGCCAGCAGCAAGATGCCGATGACGAGAGCGACAAGAACGTTGTAGGTAATCACGACAAGACCTCCGATCAGAGTCAGTGACGACGGGAAGCGAGGGGTCAGGCGGCGAGCTGCTCATCAGTGCCGTCCTCGGTTGCCGGCAGCAGTCGCAGCACCGCGCCCGACGACGTGCGCCGCGACGGACCTTCCGACAGCACCGGCTCGTCGAACTCGCCGGAGCGCGGCTCGGGAGAGCCCAGTTCCTCGACGACCATCGCTTCCCAAAACCGCTGCACACGCAGCGCATCCCATTCCTCCAGCGGCGACTCCACCGCCGCCAACTCCGCATCCGACGGCTCCACCACATCGGCGGTGAACTCCGTCGCTGGCTCGGTCGAGACTTCGAAACTGCCCATCGGTTTCTCCTATACAGGTTCCGTACATGTTGTGAACAAGTAGGGCACGTGCATGTGTTCGCTGTCAACCCGGTGGCTCTGGCTGCCTTAGCGGCTGACAACTCCAAGACTCCCGACTGCGAGCACTTCTCAACACGGGACGAGAGGGGGACCAAAGGGGACGGACGGGCTTGCCTCGCCGGTCCTCCCCTGTGCACAGTGAGATCAAATGACCACTGGAGGGGACATGGAGGCCACGCCGCTGCTGCGGGCGCGGCAGGAGCTCGGTCTGACGAAGCAGCAAGCCATACGCAAGCTGAAGAAGACTGCTGACGAGCTGGGGATACCGCTGTTCGTGACGGACGAGAGCATCAATCGGCAGATGCGCTATTGGGAGCAAGGCTCCCGCGTTGTGCCCGAGCAGTACCAGGCACCGTTTTGCGCTGCTTACGGGCGCTCCCCTGCTGAGCTGGAGTTCGCTCCTGTCGACTCGCCGGAGTTTGTCCAGGCGTCCGACGAGATCGCCGAGCGCATCACCTTCTCCGAAGTGGATCGATCACTCGTTGAACTCTTCGAAAGCCAGACCCAGAACTTCCGCCTTCTCGACCGCAGGTTGGGGGCGGAACGGCTCTTCGAGCAGACCAGCAGCCACGTCAAGCAGCTCGAAGAGATGTTGAAGTTCGCGGTTCCCGGCGATGACCGGGACTTGCTTGCTGCGGCACTGGCAGAGGCTTCCGCGCTTTCCGGGTGGCAAGCCTTGGACATGCGCAACGCGCAGGACGCCTGGCAGATGCACGAACTCGCCAAGACCGGCGCAAGGGAATCGGAGAACCCCTCGATCGTCGCGCATGTGACCGCTCAGCAGGCATATGTCTTACTCGATGCTGAACGCCCCTCAGAGGCGCTCACACTCGTGCAGCGAGCCCGAGCGAAGGACGCCAACCGTGTCCACCCTCGGATGCGTAGCTGGTTGGCTGCCGCCGAGGGGGAGATGCGCGCTGCAGCTGGTGATACTGAAGGCACCTACAAAGCTCTCGACGAGGCAGATCAGTTCCTGCCGGTTGAGCCGGGCGACAACGATCCGGAGCTACCCTTCCTGGCATTGAACAGCACTCATTTGGCCAGGTGGCGTGGTCACTGCCTCGCTCGCTTGGGAGCAAACGAAGCCGTCAGCGACCTGAATTCAGCACTCGATGGCCTCGCGGGCGGCGACTTCCGCCGCGCAGAGGCAGGACTACGGGTAGACCTGGCGCTGGCACTCAAAACGCGAGGCGAGGAGAACGAAGCGCGTCGACATGCGAAACGCGCCGAGGAGCTGGCCGGAAACACCGGCTCAGCTCGACAGCGCGCCCGAATCGGAAAGCTGCAGAGCTAATCCGACCTACTGGTCAGATATTTCTTGCCTCTCCGAACTATCGGAGGGCAATACTTTCCTGCTGATCTCCTCGGATTTCCGTCTTGACTCGCTGCGCTCCCTTCCCCGTTTTTCATCTAGCGCGTCACCATTACGCGTAAAAACCGAAATCCCCCGGTTCGGAGATTCTGTCCACGTCTTCACATGGTCACGAATCTCCCCAATTGCCTTAGCTGCATCATGAATACCATACTGGACCATAAATTCGATGCCGTGCCACACTTCATAGTCTAGCTCATATTCAAGTTCATGACGCGCTCTAGGGGGTCTTCCAGGTTTCTCATAGAACACGGCCTTCGCATGATGACTATCTGGAAGATCCACACCATTGCGGCTAATTCCACTATCCCAAAAGCAGCGCCACTCTTGCTGCGGAACAAGCGTCTTGATGGTCTTAGGCACGTGTACTGGCTCGGTATCGTTACCGCTACCTGAGCTCCGCACTAGTGGCGGGTCGAAGGTGACTTCAACGTCATACGCCACTGTATGACCGAAATTCTTTATCACTAAATCGATCACTTGTTGAGAAACGGGACTTATGTCCATATAAACCGCTATATACGGTTGAGCCTGCTCTTTTCTGAGTTTTCTCGCTTCGCCAGCTTGCCAAAAGGCAACCCCCGCTGCCACAATAGCAACAAGAGCCGTAGCACAAGATCCGACAGCTGACCATACCTGCGGGTTCATAGAACCTATCTAACCTCTTCTCAGTTTTCCCGAAAAGCAAGGTAATGCAGGATAGCGACAAGCGTCCCTGAGTTGACGATCTGCCCGGAGGAAACCAGCTTCCGCATTTCCTTGACTGGAACCCAGGTGAACTTGCCCTCGTTCAATTCCACGGTATCGGCTACTCGCTCAACGCCTCGCGCCAGGTAGACGTAGTGGGGGTTCGTCACGGTCCCGATCATGGGCTCGAACGTCACGAGGTGCTCCATCGAGCGCGGGCGGTAGCCTGTTTCCTCTTCGAGTTCGCGCGCTGCTGTGGTACTGGCAGGCTCGTCCTCGTTCAGCAGACCGCCGGGAAGTTCATAGTTCCACACGTCCGAAACGAAGCGATGACGGTACGCGAGCAAGGCGTGTTGTTCCTCATCATCCAGCACCAGCATCATCGCGGCCGGGGGGAGCCAGACCTTGTGATGCTCGAAGCGCTCACCAGAGGGAACCGTGATGTCAGCCATCCCGACGCTGACCCACTCGCTCTCATAGATCGTCCGCTCATCGTGTACGAGCCACTCACCGTGCTTCTCAGGATGGTCCATCTGGCTGCTTCCCTACCGATCCACCGCTATGCGGTTGCGTCGCTGTCCGGCTGTGCCACGAACGCGCCAGCCCCGTGCCGAATGACGATCGTGCCCTCGTCCTCCAGTAAGCGGTAGGCGCGGCGGACCGTATTCCGCGAGACACCGTGTTCCTCCTGCAGACGTGCCTCGCTCGGGAGCGGCATCGCGGGCTGAAACTCCCCAGCCTCGATGCGTTCCCTCAGCGTCGCAGCGAGGCGTTCGTACGCCGTTGTCGCGCTCACAGAGGAAGCGTGACCAGCTACCCGACGACCGTGACCAGGCAGGACCTCCACGAGCCCAGCCTCTTCCAGCACCTCAAGCGCAGCCCGCACCGTGTTCCGAGCGACCGCGTGCTCACGAGCCAGGCTCGGCTCCGAAGGCAGCAGCGTTCCCGGCGCGTAGTGCCCAGCCTCAATCTGCTGCTCCAGCTCCGCCGCGATCAGGCGGTACGTCCCTCGCTCAGCCACACGCATCCTATCGTTGGTGCCGCAATGCGCCGCCATCTCGACGCCTTGTGTATGTCTAGGCTACCGGCTGCCGGACGACATCTTTCCCCGATCCCACCGATACGCCAACCGGTCTCCAACTTAGTCGATCAACTTGTTTGCCGGAAAGTAGCATTGTCCCGTCTCGTTTGCGTGTCGCTTTTTCCGTCGCAACATGGTGTCCAATCGGACACGCTGCTCAAGTACACAGATTAGATCCATGCCGTCCATTGTCATAAATGGCGTACTCCGGCTGTACTTGTCAAGTATTCCGCGACTAAAGCCTCCAATGCTTACAAACAGGCCGAGGGCATTCTTTCCCTTCTGTCGAACTTTTTCTGCGAAATGATCTGCTTCTTTTACTTCAATTGGGCCCTGTGTCCATTTGGCCTCAACAATGTAATCGTCAGTATCGAAGCTAAAAGCGCCGTCGATCTGCTCCCAATTAACTACATATGACAATCGCGGCTGGAGATCGAACAGATCAAACAGTCGATTCAAAAAGACTTCAAACTGACGACCGCGCTCTTGCGGCTGTTCATTCTTTCCAGACAAGGAGTAGAAATCGCTGTTTAGATCTGCTAGGTCACCGGCGAATTTCCGCTGCAACTCCGCGTGCTTCGCATGCTCCGTACGTTCAGCGGCTACTCGCTCACGTTCCATGATTAGCTCTTCATACACCCGGGTCTGATCTTTGAGTTGGGTAACTGCAGTCTGCGCCTTCTTGACCCAATATTCGCCGTCTTCGAGATGCTGAAGTTCGTGAAATGAAGAAGTATTAGCAACTTCCAACATGAGCTTCAGAGTGGCCGATTGATATGAATCTTCAGTACGCATGAGGCGACCAACGACTTCGTCTGCAACTTCTCGTTTACTTAGATCGAAATCAACGCCATAAAGCAATTCTGGATGGTCACGTAGCGCAGTTGTCAAGTACTGCCTGAAGCTTCTCTTGTACCAGACAATAACCGGCAAAGCGTCACGTAGCGCTTGATACGCGGACGCCGAGATGCGCCTTTGCGAACCTGGACTCAAGTTCGACCTCCTACCGCCCCTGCTGGTCTCCGCGAGACCCTCCGGCAACCCTCTATCACCGTCGAGGTACCTGATGAACACAGCATCCCGCTTGATAGCGCTCGGGAGCGAGCTGAACAGGTCACCCACACGTTCAGCATGGACCATCGCGAGCGAGTTGACCATGGTGTCACGGCCAATACACGGACAAATGGCGCCGCACCACACCATCACCGCAAGTCATAGCCATGATCGCAGATGGACTCAAAATCCGTGTAGTGTCAGTTCGAATCTGACCGGGGGCACCCTCTCTCACCACCCTGAAACGGCCGCTGGCCTGCGAAGAAGCAACGAGCGGCCGATCAAGGCTTCCGCGACTGCATCCGGCGCGATGCGGGCTCGTACGAGTGTTCACGGCACAGACACGCAGCACCGATGAGTTTTGCTCGCTTGTCCGGTCTACATGGCCATGACTGATTTGCGAACTCCGACAACCCTCACCAACCTCGGCGTGGTCATGTTCACCGTCGCCGACCAGGACGCGGCTCTGGCCTTTTACACCGAAAAGCTCGGCTTCGAGGTGCGCAGCGACACCCGCTTCGGTGCGCACGCTGGCTGGAGGTGGCCCCGCCCGGCTCACGGGCGCGGCTGGCACTCAACCCGTCAATGGGCGGTGGCAAGCCCGGCGGCAGCGGAATCGGAGTGGAGACTCCGGACGTGCTGGGCGAACACAAGCGCCTCAGCAGCATCGGCGGCATCGACCTCGACCCGGAGCCGATGCACACGCCCGGCGCCCCGCTCCTGTTCATGCTGCGGGACCCCGACGGCAACCACATCGCCGTCGTGGAGGAGCCACCCACACCCGCGTAGCGCGTCGGAGGCCGGGGAGGTCTCCGACGTCCGGACAGTTCTGACCCCTCAAGGATGCGGCGCCTCCCGCACAGCCCTTGCGCTGCGCGGGAGGACCGGTTTCCGGGAAAACTTCAGCAGCATCCGTCGCCGCGCCAGGCTTCGCGGCCTTCCTTGACCGCCACCGCGGCGATCACCAACGCGACGAGGGGATCGGCCCAGGACCAACCGAACAGGCTGTTGAGCAGCAGGCCGACCAGCAACACCCCGGAGAGATAGGTGCACAGCAGGGTCTGCTTGGAATCGGCGACCGCGCTGGCCGAGCCCAGTTGACGCCCCGTCCAGCGTTGGGCATAGGACAAGCCGGGCATGATCACCAGCGATAGCGCGGCCAGCACGATACCCACCGTCGACGGTTCGGCGCTGCCGCTGCCGACCAGGGAGCGCACGGATTCGACGGTGACGTAGGCCGCCAGGGCGAAGAACGACACCGCGATGACCCGCAGTGCGACGCGCTCGCGTGCTTCGGGGTCACGGCCGGTGAACTGCCAGGCCACTGCCGCCGCCGAGGCCACCTCGATCACCGAGTCCAGCCCGAACCCGATCAACGCGGTCGACGAGGCCGCCATCCCCGCCGAGAGCGCCACGATCGCCTCGATCACGTTGTAGGTGATCGTGGCCGCGACCAGCAGCCGGATCCGCCGGGACAGCACCGCCCGGCGCGAGGCATCCGGCTGCGCCGCCGTCTCGACGGGCCGTGCCGGAGAATCCGACGACGGGGCCGGGCCACAACACCCGTCCGCGCACCCCGCATCGGCAGCAGCATCCACGTCCGCTTCCTGCCGCGACGAAGCCTCGGTCATGGTGCGCTCACCTCCCGTGCCGCCGTCGTCCCGGACGTCTCGTCCTGGGTGCAGGCCTCGGTCGGCTCCACGGCCAGCACGACCTGCACCAGCTCACGCAGCGCCTGAGCCAAGTGGGCATCGGCCAGTTCGTAGTGCACCTGCCGACCCTGGTACGTGGCCACCACCAGCCCGCAGCCGCGCAGACACGACAGGTGGTTCGACACGTTCGACCGGGTCAGACCGAGTTCCTCGGCGAGCCGACCCGGATAGTGCGCTCCGTCCAGCAGTCGCACCAGGATCCGGCAGCGCGTGGGATCGGCCAGCGCCCGCCCCAACCGGGCCAGCACCGCCTCCCGCGTCTCACACGTCAACATGCACGCAACAATACAGCCAACACTGTAATACAGTCCAGGGTGAACTGTTCGGTTCACTGTGCCGGTGACCGGTCGAACACGTGTCGGGTAGCGATGTTCGCCCGAGCAGGCGGCATCGAAGAACTCTCCGCAAGAAACCACAGTCTCGAAGGAATGCCACGAAGCCGGATTCGATCGATGGTTCCGCTGGATCCGTCCGGCGAACTCACCTGCGACTGGCGCGACGGTGACCTCTGGTGACCTCGGATTTCGGGGTCTCGACTCCCGGCGCTCGAGCCGGGATCCGGCCTGCGGTACCCGGAGCGGGCCGGATGCGTTCCCGTCATATCCGACCCGCACGGACGATCACGGCACCGTGTCGGCCACGGTGCTCGCTACACCACCGGTTTGATCCGTGCGGCCAGTTGCCGGGCGGCGTCGTATCCACTCCGGATCGCGCTGAGCAGGGTCTCTCCCGATCCGCCTGCGGCACCCACTCGCACATGCGGTACGCCGCCCGGCACGAGCTCCGCCGCCGAGTCGTCGGTGCGCACGCCCTGGGAAACGAGCAGCGGCCCGGGTGCTTGCACCCACTCCTGCTCGCCCGCTTCGCTGCTGACCAGCACCTGGCCCGCCTTGGCCAGCGTGATGCGCGAATTCAGCAGAACGCGCGTGGCGGGATTCTCCTGCAGTCGCGGAACGGCCAGGATCTTGGCGCGGCGCCCGGAGTCCGGTGCGATCTCGTGTTCGGCTCCGACCAGCAGCACCTTCGTTCCTCGACCGGCGAACGTGTCGGCGACCGTCATCGCCACCGTGTCGGCCCCCCAGATGGTGCAGGCCTCCGGCGCCGCAGTGCTCCCGTGTGCGCGGAGCCAGTCCCGGATGTCGAGTACCCGGGCTCCGTCGCCGGCTTCGATGCCCGCATCGGGAGGGACGCCTCCGGTGGCGAGGACGACGGCGTCCGGGGACTCGGCGGCCAGCCTCGACGCGGTGACTTCGGTGCCCGTACGGAGCGTGATCCCCCACCTGTCGATCTCATCGGCGGACCAGTCCAGGAACCGGGAGAAGTCCGGTGTGGACTTCATGCTCGCCGCGATGCGCATGTCACCGCCGATCTCACAGGAGGAGTCGAACACGGTGACGGCCGCACCGGCCACGGCCAACTCCCGAGCCGCCGTCAGCCCCGCAGGTCCGGCGCCGACCACCACGGTCCTCGCCGCCGAGGGCACCTCCGGTGCGGGAAGGGGAACTCGGCCACGTCCCGCAGTCGGGTTGACCGTGCATGCCACCTGCCCGGCACCGAGATTGTCGATGCAGACATTGCACGCGATGCAGGGCCGGTAGCTACCGCCGGACAGGCAGGCCGCGGCGAACCGGGGATCGGCGTGCAGAGCACGCGCCAGGCTGACGAAGTCGGCCGTTCCCTCCTGCAGGGTCTTCTCGATGATCTCGGGACTGTTGAGCCGTCCGGCCATGCCGAGAGGTGTGCCCAAGGCGCGGTACCTGCCCGCGTAGTCGGCGAGCACCCCGGGCTGCCACTCCCCCGACTGCACGATCCACTCCCCCGCCTCGTAGCTGCCCGCGGACAGATCCAGGAAATCCACCTGATCGAGATGTGCCCGCGAGACGATGTCGAACGTCTGCTCCGCGGACAGCCCACCGGAAGATCCTTCGACCACCGACACGCGCACGCCCAGGGCCACATCGGGGGCAGCGGCGCGCACCGCGTCGATGACCAGGTTCAGGAACAGTTCCGGTTGTGCGAACTCGTCATCGCGGTGATTGCTCACCGGTGACATGAACTGGTGGACCAGGTAGCCGTGCGCGGCGTGAATGTTGAGCACGTCGATGCCGGCAGCAACGCAGCGAGCAGCCGCCGCGCCGTAGGCCCGCACGAGCTCGTAGCACTCCTCGGTGGTCAGCTCTCGCGGCATCTCGCCGCCCGCGGGGGAACACGGAACCGGCGAGGGAGCCACGTTCGGCAGGCCGGAAACTTTCGACTGGGCAGTGCGCCCGCCGTGGTTGAGCTCGCAGCAGAGCAGGGCGCCCTGTTCGTGGATGGCCTCGGCCAGCTCCCGGAGACCGTCGATGCAGGAGTCGTCGTGCGCCCCCAGCTGATGGGTGCGGCCCTTGCCGTCGGCACGAACGTAGGTGGCCTCCGTCGTGACGAGCGCGATGCCCGCTTCGGCCCGCCGGACCAGGTAGTCCTTGTATTGCTCCGTGACATGCCCCGCCGTATCACAATAGTTGCGCTCCATGGGGGCCGAGGCGAGTCGATTGCGCAGCGTGCGCCCACCGAGCCTCAGTGGCCGGTCGGTCATCCGGGAGCCGGTGGTCGAGGTCAACGTCGTTCTCCTGCTGTGTGCGAGACGGCGGTGTGGTGCACGGGTCCCGGAGTTCCCTGCCCGTCGAGTCCCCGGCACGCGTGGGTGGCGGCAAGATGCTCGCCGATGGCGAATCCGCGGGTGATGGCCGAGCCGAGGGTTGCTCCTCCACCCGGGTAAGCATCGTGGAAGACCGTCGCCGAGCAGTTGCCCGCGGCGAAGAATCCGGGGATGGGGTCCTCGTCGTTTCCGAGGACCCGGCCCTGCAGGTCGGCCTTGAGTCCTCCTGCGGTCCCGAGTGCGCCCGCCGAGATCGGCACGGCGTACAGCGGCTCCTGGCGCACGGGTGCCAGGCAGGGGTTGGGGGTGTTGGCGGGGTCCCCGAGATGACGGTCCTGCGTGCTGGCACCCCGGTCGAACTCGGTGTCCACGCCGAACTCGGCGTCGGCGTTGAACCGCTCGAGCGTCGCGGCGAGTCCGGATGGGTCGATGCCGCACTTGTGCGCCAGTTCGGCGGCGGAGCCTGCCGAGACCATCCAGTCCTCGGCCACTCCCGGGGTGGAACCGGCGATCGAATACTTGTCCAGGTACGCCTGGTCGAAGACCAACCACGCCGGATTGTTCTCCTGGTGCCCGGTGGCCGGGTCGACATTGCCGAAAACGCGGTTGAGGTCGTGGTAGTTGGTGGCCTCGTTGACGAACCGCGCTCCCTTGGCGTTGACGGTCACCGACCCGGGCAGGGTCATCTCGACGTTGCCCATTCGTCCGGACTGCCTGCCGTCATAGCGCTGCGTGGGGGGTGCGATGACCGGGACGCCCCAGATCGCGGTCATCTCGTCGAGGGCGGCCCCGGCCCGCATGCCCAGAACCAGCCCGTCGCCCTCGTTGCTCGGAGCGCTGATCGGGGTGATGGGGAACTTCAGCAGGGCCTTGCGCAACCGGGCGTTCCACTCGAATCCGCCCGAGGCCATGACCACGTTCGCGGCCCGCACGGTCGCCGCACCGTCGTTGACGTCCAACGTCCAGCGTCCGGCACTCGCCGCCGAGTCGCCGGTACGGCCGAGTCCCGTGACCCTCGCCGAGGTGACGATGCCCACGTCTCTGTCCACTGCCGAGAGCACCAGACGCCCCACCAGAGCGCCGCCCATGGTCCTGACTCCGGTACGCCTGCGCTCGGCCAGGAGTTCGGGATCGATCGGTGCGCCCCGCAGGGCATCCCGCTCGTTCATGCTGATGGGCGGAAGATACGTCGGTTTGCGCAGCAGTTCCGCCAGCCCCGGAATCGTGGTGGGGTCGAAGGGTTCGTTGTCCAACCCGCGGCCGCCGGTACTTGCCCCCGGCCATTCCGGGTGGTAGTCGGGGCGCGCCAACGGGGTGAACCGAACGTGGGTCCGCTCGTCCAGAAACTCGACCGCGCGCGGTGCGGTATTGATGTACCAGTCGATTTCCGCCGCGGTCATGCGCTCGTCGGCGACGGCACTCAGGTAGCTCTTCGCGTCATCGACGCTGTCCCGGAACCCTTTCCGGCGCATCAGGTGGTTGCACGGTGCCCACATGACGCCGCCTCCGACAGCGGAGGTGCCGCCGAGCCGGTCGGCCTTCTCCAGGACCAGCACGGACAGTCCCGCATCGGCGGCACGCACCGCGGTGACGAGGCCCGCGGCACCGCTCCCGATCACCACGACGTCGTGGGTCCGGGGGATCTCGCCGAGTGGTGTAGTGATCATGTGAATGCTCCGGGCATGTCGATGGCGACCTTGCCGACCGGTTCGGTGCGCGAGCGCATCACCTCGAACGCCTCGCCCAGCCTGTCGAACGGAAAACGATGTGTGATCAGCATGTCCGCCTCTGCGGTGTGTTCGCTGAGCAACGCGAGGGATTCGCCGATGAGGTCCTGGCTGTTGCGGCTGCCCAGCAAATCGATGTCCTTGACCGGCAGGGTCCGCATCGACAAGGAGACCTCGCGGTCGGAGATTCCCACTGCGGCGACACGGCCTGCGGTGGCGACCACGGACAGCGCGTTGGTCAGCGAGTCCGGCGCACCGGTGGCTTCGACGACCAGCGACGGTCCCTGCGCACCGGTCCAGTGCGAGAGCAACTCGTGCTGAGCCGCGTCGGGGAAGGACACCGCAGGATCGATCACCATCGTGTCGACGGCTCCGAACTTCCCGGCGAACTCGCAGCGATGCTCACGCGTGTCGGCCGCGACGACCTCCACTCCCAACGAGGTGAGGTACATGGTGGACAGTAGGCCGATGGGCCCGCAGCCGAAGACGAATGCCTTCTCCGCCGCACGCGGACGCCCGCGGTCGACCGCCTGCATCGCGATGCTCGCGGGTTCGGCAAGCGGCGCCACTCGCGGATCGAGCCCATCGGGAATGCGGTGCAGTTTGGTCACCGGAACGGCCATGTACTCGGCCAGGGCACCGTCCTCATAGCACCCGTAGACCGACATCCGCACGCAGGCGTTGACCCTGCCGATGGAGCACGCGTAGCACCGGCCGCAGTACGTCATCGGGGAAACCGCGACCCGATCGCCGACGGCCACTGCCTGCTGTGATCCGGACGCCTGCTCGACGATCCCGACGAACTCGTGCCCCTGCACGATGGGCAGGTCGGTGGCGTAGTCGTCCTCCCAGATGTGCAGATCCGTGCCGCAGAGGGTGAGGCTCTCGATGCGTACGAGGGCCTCACCCGGTCCGGCGACCGGCATCGGCACGTCGTGGTACTCGATCGTCTCCTTGGCGACCGTGCGAGCCACCCGCATTACCGTCGTCCCTTCCGAAGGCGCTGCGTTGCGCTCACTGCAGACCGCCGAAGAAGATCTGCCAGGCACGGATATCGCGGTCGGCGATGAGACCACGCTTGTAGAAGGGTTCCTGATCCAGCAGGGCGGCAACGTCCTCGACCGAGTCACCCTCGAACACCAGTAGCGCTCCGGGGTCGCTCTCCGGGCCGAACGGACCGGAGACCCGCAGTCGACCGGCCTTGTACTGGTCCTCCAGGAAAACCTTGTGTTCGGGGCGGTGCTCGTCACGCGAGGCCGCGTCGTCGGTGTAGGTGTAGATCACCGCATACGTACCCATGGGGCTCGCTCCACTTCTGATCCGGGGCAGCCCGGCTGTCCGGTGACTGCCGTGACACCCGGCATCATCGCGAAACGCGACTATTTCTGTCCAAGACAGAATTGGATACCTACTTAGTGCTTATTACACATAATCAGGATGGGATTCCCGAGGTCGTGGTGCGGGCTCGTTCAGGCATTGCCGGGCACGTCCGCGGAGTCCTCGGCAGACACGTCAGCCGGGGCGAACACCTCGTCGGCCACCGCGAGGATGGCGCGCAGCGCCTCGGAGGAGTGCTCGGGATTCCAGGCGATGCCGGTTCTCAGCACCGGAGGGGTGCCCACCAGCGGAACGAAGACGGCACCTGCGGGCATGATCGAGCGCAGGCATTCGGGCGCCAGGCTCACTCCGACTCCTGCGGCCACGAACGACAGGATCAGGTAGGGGTCGTAGACCTCCTGGGCGATCCTGGGTCGAAAACCCGCTCGCACACAGGCATTCACCACGATCTCCCGGTAGACCGATCCCGCCTGCAGCGGCATCGTGACGAAGTCATCGCCGGAGAGCTCGGCGAGATCGATGCCGTCGGCGGTGGCCAGCGGATGGTCGACGGGAAGGACGACTCCGAGGGACTCTTCGGCGATGTCTCGGGAGCACACCATCTCCGCGGACAGCGGCAACCCCACGAACGCCAGGTCGAGACTGCCCTGTTGGAGCTGATGGAGAGCATCATACGTGGCCACCCTGTTCACCAGGGTGAGCGCGATGTTGGGGTGGCGCGTGCGCACCGTGCGGGTCAGCGGGGGCAGGGTCCGATGGTTGAGCGCGCCCGAGAATCCGATCGTCACCTGGCCGTAGACTTCTCCGTGCGTGGCGCGGGCGGCCCGCTGCGCCAGGTCCATCTCACCCACGATCCTTCGCGCATGCGGGAGGAACGCATGACCTGCCGAGGTCAGGGAGACCGCTCGCGTGCTGCGTTCGAACAGTGTCGCTCCCAGCCGGCGCTCGAGCTTTTTGACGGTCTGACTCAACGGCGACTGGCCCATGTGCAGTCGTTCGGCCGCGCGCCCGAAATGCAATTCCTCGGCCACCGCGATGAAGGCCTCGACCCAGCGAATCTCCATGTCCCATCCCAGCAGACGGCATCGACACCCCCATAGTGCCGTGCGCTGTGATCGCCGGGCCCCAGGCCCGGTGCCGCCTCCACGGGTCCGGACACGCGGGCGGACACCGGGCCGATGGAGGCGATTCACGATAGCGTGCCGACATGGATCCGGCGCTACGAAGCGACCGCCTGCTGGTGCGGGACTGGACCGTCGACGATGCCGAGGAGGCGTTCGCGATCTACGGATCGGCCGAGATCGCGAAATGGTTGGCTCCGGCGATGCAGCAGGTCCCCGACCCCATCGCGATGCGCTCGGTGCTGGAGGCCTGGATCGAGGACCAACCCAACCTCATCCCCCCGAGCGGCCATTGGGCGCTGGTGCGGCGCGCGGACGAGGTGGTCGTCGGCGGGCTCGCGCTGCGGCTGCTGCCGCCGCACGAGGAGGACGTCGAAATCGCCTGGCAGATCCGGCCCGACGAATGGGGACGCGGATATGCCACCGAGGGCTGCCGGCTACTCATGCGATGGGCATTCACCCAGGACATCGACGAACTGTTCGCCGTGGCCCGAACGAACAACACTCGTGCGATCGCCACGGCCCGCCACATCGGCATGGAATGGGTCGGGGAAACCACCAAGTACTATGGACTTCGACTGCAGGTGTTTCGGATCCGCCCCGCTGATCTCGACAGTGTTCCTTCCTGAGGTTCCTTCCCGAGCGGACCGTCGCACCTGCCGGCCGCGCCCGGAAAACGCTTGTACGAGTCGGAGACGAACACCATCCGGCACCGATGGGAAGAGGTCCAGCGTGCAGCCCACACCCGAGGTCATCGACAATCCCGACCGCTCCCGGTTCGAGCTCTATTCGGGAGAGGAACTCATCGGCTTCGCCGAGTACCGCACCCGGGAGCAGACGATCGATTTCGTGCACACCGAGGTGGACTCCCGGTTCAAGGGGCGCGGACTGGGTACGCAACTGGTCGGTACCGCACTGGAGGCCGCTCGCCTGCGGGATGCGGCCGTCGTACCGCACTGTTGGTTCGTTCGCGACTGGATCGCCGAACATCCCGACTACCGGGACCTGGTACCCGAGCGGCTGCGTCCCGAATTCGATCTTTGATCCGAGCGGACCGGCCCGAGCAGGCCGCGATCAGGACTGCGGCAGGTAGCCGAGCTGCGCCGAGAGCTCCTCGGAGGCCACCGTCATCGCGCCCACGACTTCCTGGACCCGTTTCCGGGAGAACCGGTAGGACGGGCCGGAGGCACTCAGCGCCGCGATCACACCACCGTCATGGTTGTACACCGCGACGGCAGCGGCGTTGAGACCGAGTTCCAGCTCCTCGTAGCTGGTCGCATAACCGTCCCGCACGATCGCGTCGAAGTCCTTGCGCAACTCGTCGGGCTCGGTGACCGTGCGCACCGTGTACCGTTCGAGTTCCTCGGTGAGAAGTTCGTCCTGGTCTTCCTGCGGTGCATGCGCGAGCAGCACCTTCCCGCTCGAGGTGGCATGCAGCGGAGTGCGCTGACCGACCCAGTTGTGCGCGGTGACCGCCGCGGTTCCCCGCGCCTGACTGATGTTGATGGCGACGTCGTTGTCCCGGACCGCGATATTGACCGTCTCGCCCAGTTCGGAGGCCAGCGAGTCACAGAACGGCCGTCCGAGTCGAGGCAGATCCATGCGCTCGGTCGCCGCTCCGGCGAGCCGGACGACACCGAACCCGATCGCGTATTTGCCGCGATCACCGAGCTGCTCGACCATGCCCCGCGTTTCGAGCACGCTGACCAGCCTGGACGCGGTGGATTTGTGCACTCCCAGTTCACCGGCGATCTCCGTGATCCCGGCTTCACCATTGCGCGCCAGGAATTCCAGCACGGTCACAGCCCGATCGACGGACTGCACGAGTGCACCGGAGCTCTTGGCGCGTGACTCCTCTGCGTTACCCACGGGTCAACAGTATCCGTTACGGGGGTGCATGCCGGAACCGTCCGCGCGTCTCGACTCTCTGATACCAGGAAACCACATCTGTGCTGGATCATACCTGCTGTTCCCTATAGCGCAACATCGCAGCGAAAGTGCCCGGCGGAAGTCCGGAATTCGGCTCCTCGGGAACCGCGGACAGCGATCACCGATGGGTGAACTCGGCCATGGCATCCAGGAGCAGATCCGTCAGGTAGTTCGCGAAGGAGCCACGTACCAGCAGCCTGTAGTCGGGTTCGGTACCGACCTGCCAGAGCACGGCCTGCGTCCGCCCGAACAAGCTCTGCGCGCACTGGCCCGGTCCGAACGCACGCGGGTGCAGGTCCAGCGAGCAGACCTTCTCCAGTACCTCCCGAGCCGTCGGACCGGCCAGTCGAAGCGTGGTCCGATTCGCCGAAACGTCCACCGTCGAGCCCGGTGAGTCCGCCGACGCCGTTCGTACCGCCTCCACGATCCGCCCGGCTTGGCCTTCCGGAGCCATCACCAGCCATTCGTCGGGACCCAGCCACAGCACGGCATCGTGCTCGCCGCCTGCCACCCGGTTGGGTTCGCGCGGCAGGGTGAGTCCCAGTGTCCGCTCGATCCTGGCGACCGACGGACTCGCGGTAGGTGCTCGCAGGTTCACCTGGGTCAGGAACGGTTCCTCGCGCAACCGAACGCCACGCAGTCCGTCCGTACCGGCCGAGGCGAGTTCGTCCTCGCGGTCGGCAAGAGGGCTCCGTCGCAAGCTCGCGGATGCGGTCCGTGTTTCGTCGATGTCAACGGCCGTCACGGCGGACTCCTTCCTCGTCGTAGAAGATCGGTGTGGTGACCTCGACGGGGATGTCGGTGCCACCGACGGGCGCGTGGAGCACCTCACCGAGGCGGTGAGTCCCCTCGGTGATCAACGCGAGCGCGAACGTCCGCCCGAGCGCGGGACTGCGGTAACTGGAGGTGACGTGCCCGAGCATCGGCACCGGCGGCTGCCGTGGCGCGTCCGGAGCAACCAGATGTGCCCCCTCCGGCAACAACTTCTCCGGATCCACCGGAAGCAGCCCCACCAACTGCTTGCGGTCGGTGCGTGCGGTGTCCGGCCGTGCGAACGAACGCTTGCCGATGAAGTCCTTGCGTCGGGAAACCACCCGATCCATGCCCAGATCCAGCGGGGTGACCGTGCCATCGGTGTCCTGCCCGACGATCACGAATCCCTTCTCCGCACGCAGCACGTGCATCGCCTCGGTGCCGTACGGGGTGATGCCCAGGTCCGCCCCGGCCTCGGCGATCGCCTCCCACGCGGCGAGCCCGGACCAGGCGGGCACATTGACCTCGAAGGCCAGTTCGCCGGAGAACGAGATCCGGGATATCCGTGCCGGAATCCCGTTGTGCAGGGTGGTTTCCCGGAACTCCATGAACCCGAAGGCCTCCGCCGAGACGTCCAGGTCCGGTGCGAGGCGTCCGACCACGGTGCGGGAATCGGGACCGACGACCGCCACCGCGGCCCACTGCTCGGTGACCGAGGTGCAGTACACCACGAGGTGCGGCCACTCGGTCTGCAGCCATTCCTCCAGCCAGTCCAGCACACCGGCGGCACCACCGGTGGTGGTGCTCATGAGGTAGCGGTCCTCGGCCAGCCGCATCGACACCCCGTCGTCGAGGACCATCCCGTCGGCGGTGCACATCATGCCGTAGCGGGCCTTGCCCACCGGCAGCTTGGCGAATCCGCTGGTGTAGACGCGGTCGAGGAACTCGGGAGCATCGGGCCCCACCACCTCGATCCTGCCGAGAGTGCTCACGTCCTGCATGGCCACACCGGTCCGTGCCGCGATGCATTCGCGCTGCACGGCGGCGTCCATGTCCTCGCCCGGGCGTGGATAGTGCCGCGCACGCTTCCACTGGCCGACATTCTCGAACTCCGCGCCCGCTGCCACGTGCCAGGAGTGCATCGGCGTGGTCCGGACGGGATCGTACAGATGGCCACGGTCCCGGCCGACCATCAGCGCGAACGGTACCGGGGTGTACGGCGGGCGGTACGTGGTCGTTCCGACTTCACCCGGCGAACCGGCCGCCAGGGCCTCGGCAATCACCCCGATGGCGTTGATCCCCGAGGTCTTGCCCTGGTCCTGTCCGGTGGAGATCGTGGTGTAGCGCTTGACATGTTCCACCGAGCGCATCCCCGTCCCGAGCGCACTCCGGATATCGGCCACAGTGGCATCGCGCTGCAGGTCCACGAAGTGGTCGTGCCATTCGTCGGGAGTTCCCGATTCCGCCGGGACCAACCACAGTGGACGGGGTTGGGTACATGGCCGGTCTCCCGCGACCGGCGGCACCGGTGGCGCCGCGACGCGGAAACCGCTGGCGGTCGCCGCTTCGGCGCCTGCCGCCAGGCCCTGCGACAGGCAGCCTGCGAGATCGTAGGTTCCGCGTGCGGATCCGATGACCTTCGGCAGCGCACCGGACGACTTCTCGGGGACGAATCCCGCCGCGATGGGATCCCAGCGCAGGGCGCCACCCGCCTGGCTGAACAGGTGTACCGCCGGGTTCCAACCCCCGCAGACCGCCAGCAGATCACACGGGAAATCGTGCACCGGTCCCGTCGGGGAGCCTTCCGCGTCGATGCCCGCCACCCGGACCGAGGACACTCGGTCCTCACCCCCGGTGGCGACCACGGCCGACCCCGGATATACCCGGCCACCGGCCTCCCGGATCTGTTCGGTCAGGTGTGCGGGCGGATTCGCCCGCGTGTCCACCACGGCAGGTACCCGTGCTCCCGCGGCGATGAGTTCCAGTGCGGTGGTGTAGGCACTGTCCGATGTGGTGAGCACGACCGCCTGCCGTCCCGGCAGCACGGCATGGCGATTGACATAGCTGCGCACGGCCGAGGCGAGCAT
Organism: Haloactinomyces albus; assembly: GCF_031458135.1. Lineage (NCBI taxonomy): Bacteria > Bacillati > Actinomycetota > Actinomycetes > Actinopolysporales > Actinopolysporaceae > Haloactinomyces > Haloactinomyces albus. The sequence goes on from NZ_JAVDXW010000001.1 coordinate 636,022, forward strand.
GATGCCCGGCCGATCGTTGTCGGCGAAGACCATCGGCCGCTCGTGTGCGCCCGTGGCGAGAACGACCTGCTGCGCACGCACGTGCCACAGCCGCTGGCGCGGGTGGTGTGGAACGGCCTCGGCCAGGTGATCGGTGCGACACTCGGCGATCAGCACGTAGTTGTCCTCGTAGCAACCGACCGCGGTGGAGCGGGTGAGCACCCGGACCTCCGTCATTTCCACGAGTTCGCGCACGGCCCGGCCGATCCAGTCCGTGGCCGGGCGGCCGTCGATCAACTCACCACCGTCGAGCAGCGTGCCGCCGAGCTCTCGCCGTTCGTCGACGAGGACCACGCGCGCACCACTGCGACCAGCGGACAATGCCGCCGCGATCCCGGCCGGCCCCGCTCCGACGATGAGCACATCGGTGTGCACGTATTTCTTGTCGTAAACCGCGGTGTCGGCCTCGTCGCCAAGACGGCCGACCCCGGACAGGCTTTCGGCGACCAGCCCGTCGTGGAGCTCGATCCGGGTGGCGGGCAGCATCGGCTCCTGGCAGGCACCGTGCAGTTGCACGAGTGCGTTGGGTTCGGTGCAGTCGGCAGCGACGATGCCGCGTGGGCGGCTCCGACGGATCGACGGCGCGACCGCGATCCTGCCCTCGGCCAGCAGAGCCGAAGCCAGCGTGTCCCCGGGGTGGCCGGAGAGCTCGACTCCGTCGAAGGTGAACCGCAGGGTGCGGGTGCGATCGATGCGCCCCGCCCTGGTCGTAGCATCGAGGCGGTTCGGATTCGTCATCGCGTCACCGGCTTTCTCGCCGAGGGCAGCTCGGCGCGCATCCGGTTGGTCGCCGTGTCGCGGATCGCGTTGAACCACCGTCGGCACCCGGCGGTGTGTACCCATCGCTCCGCGAGTTCTCCACACGGGTTGTCCCGGATGAACAGGTATTCGGCCCAGGCTTGGTCGTCCAGAGTGGATGTATCCTGCGGATGGTGCACATGCGCCTGTCCGCCGTAGCGGAACTCGGTCTCCTCGCGGTTACCGCACCATGGGCAACGAATCAACAGCATGGCGAAGAACCTCCTCAATGCGCGACGGCGGCGGCCCCGTGTTCGTCGATGAGCGCCCCGGTGGTGAAGCGCTCCATGCCGTACGGCGCGTTGATCGGATGGGGCTCACCGGTGGCGATGGTGTGCGCGAAGACCCACCCCACACCGGGAGTGGCCTTGAAACCGCCCGTGCCCCACCCGCAGTTGACGAACAGGTTCTCGTACGGGGTCGGACCGATGATCGGAGAGGCATCCGGGGTGACATCGACCGTTCCCGCCCAGGTACGGATCATGTGTGCCCGCGCGAAGATCGGGAACAATTCGACCGCAGCGGCGAGCTGATTTTCGATCGTACGGATCGAGCCCCGTCGGGAGTAACCGTTGTAGGGGTCGATCCCCGCACCGAGCACCAGCTCACCCTTGTGTGCCTGACTGCAATAGACATGGACGTGGTTGGACATCACCACGCAGGGATGCACCGGTTCGAGCAGTTCCGAGGCCAGTGCCTGCAGTGGGTGGCTTTGCAGCGGCAGTCGGATACCGAGGGTGTCGGTGAGCAGGCTGGTCCTGCCTGCCGCGGCCAATCCGACCCGACCCGCGGCGATGGGGCCGAGATCGGTCTGCACCCCGGTGACTCGGTCACCGTCGGTGGTGAAGCCGGTGACCTCGCAGCCCTGGATGAAATCCACGCCCATCTCGTCGGACTTGCGGGCCAGTGCCCACGCCACGTGGTCGTGCTTGGCGATGCCCGCGCGACGTTGCAGGGTCGCACCGAGTACGGGATATCTGACCTCGTCGGACGTGTTCAGGATGGGGCAGATCTCGGCGATCTCCTCGGGAGTGACCCACTCCGTGTCGACGCCGTTGAGCTCGTTGGCGAAGGACCGGCGTCGGGCATCGCGGACCTCCTGCTCGGTGTGTGCGAGATTGAGAACGCCGCGCTGGCTGAGCAGGAAGTCGTGGTCGAGTTCGGCGGGTAGCTGCTCCCAGAGGTTCAGCGCGTGGTTGTACAGTGCCGCGCTCTCGTCGAGCAGGTAATTGGAACGAATGATCATGGTGTTGCGAGCCATGTTCCCGCCCGCGAGCCAGCCACGCTCCAGCACCGCGATATCGCGGATGCCGTGGTTGCGAGCCAGGTAGTACGCCGTGGCGAGCCCGTGTCCGCCCGCACCGACGATGACCACGTCGTAACCGCGTTTCGGTTCGGGATTACGCCACAGGCGTGCCGATGGATCGGGGGGAACATGCCGAGGTGCGCCCACAGTGACTCCCTTGCGGAAAAAGCCTTCGTCGAGGGAACGCCTTTGTGCCGGTCCGGCGGCCGGAGACACCAGTGAATAATTCTCGTGTACAACTACACGACAACTGATATGTCAGTCTGTGAGGTAGGCTACGAGCCATGTCATCAGCGGTCAATTCCCCATCAGGTGACAGCTCCCCTGTCGACGGTTTCACAGGAATGCACCGGACGCAGAACCTCTCACAGGCCGAGCGCGCGTACCTGACCCTGCGGGATCTCATCCTGTCGCTGCGGCTTTCCCCGGGATCGCCGGTGCAGGAGGAGCCCCTGACCAAGGAACTGGGAATCGGACGCACGCCCTTCCGGGAAGCCGTCAAGCGGCTCCAGGCCGAATCGCTCATCGCGATCTATCCCCGGCGCGGAAGCTTCGTCACCGAGGTCAACATCACCGACCACGCCCTGATCGCCGACGTGCGCCGTCAACTGGAAGGACACGCGGCGCAACGGGCCGCCGAACGCGTCACCGAAGCCGAGCGCGGCGAACTCGAGGAACTACGCGAACTGGTCGAAGCCCTGCCCGGTGAGCAGGCCCCGATCATGGATGTGGATACCCGGGTGCACCGGACCGTGTATCGCTGCACCCACAACGGCTACCTGGAGAACACGCTCGGCCAGTACTACAACCTCGCCGTGCGGATCTGGTGCCTGTTCTTCGACCGCCTGCCCGACGTCACCGACCACGTCGTCGAGCACGGCGAGCTGCTCAAGGCCGTTATCGAGGGCGACACCGAACGTGCCGACCGGATCGCGGTCGCGCACGTGGACCATTTCGAGCACGCCATCCGCCAGGTGATCTGAACACGGACGACCTCCGCGGTCGGACACGCACCGCGTCGGCACTGCACCCACCGAAATCGCTCGAATGTGTGTCTTGACGCACACGAGCCCCCAAGCGCACTGTTGCGTGTGACGCAGTTAGTTGTCATAGGCGCAACGACAGCAGGGGGTGGAGATGGGTACGGAACTCGATTCCAGCGCGGGTGTACTCATCGTTGGCGCAGGAGTCGCCGGCTGCAGCGCGGTGTGCCACCTCGCACGTCGAGGGGTCACCGACGTGCTCGCCCCCTCGCGCTACGGCCACAGCATCGATGTCGGCCTCGCCTGCCCCGGCTGCCCGCCGATCTCACCGAGGAGGGCACCGATGTGCAGGTTGTCCGCTTCCGGCGGAGAGATCCGGCAACGGTCGTCATCGATCCCGCCTTCGATCCGAAGATGACGCGCATGCGCCGCTGACCGGTATTGATCGCGATCGACCACCCCATATGCAACGCCCGGTCGCTCCCATATGCAACGCCCGGTCGCTGACCACAGCGATCCGGGCGTCATCAACCCATCCACAAACCCACCCGTCAACTCACTCGCAGAAATCCACCCGTGGAAACCGACCCGAAAGAAAACCACACAACCCTCGAGGAGTACCCCATGAGCATCAATCCGAACCCGGGAATCCTGCAGTACCCGCGAATCCGCAAGTCCCCGTTCTTCTACGCCTCCCGCAGGCACGGCGTGAGCCTGTACAGCGTGTACAACCACACCTACCACGCTCGGCACTACGGGGACCCCGTCGCCGAGTACTGGGCCCTGCTGGAAGGTGTGACACTGTGGGACGTCGGCGTCGAACGGCAGGTGGAAATCACCGGCCCGGACGCTTTCGACTTCACCAACATGCTGGTTCCCCGGGACCTGCACAAGTGCCGGATCGGGCAGTGCAAGTACGTGTTCATCACCGCCGAGGACGGCGGCATCATCAACGACCCGGTCCTGCTGCGGTTGGGGGAGAACCACTTCTGGCTCTCGCTTGCCGACAGTGATGTGCTGCTGTGGGCCAAGGGACTCGCCTACAGCCTGGGCATGAACGTGCAGATCCGAGAGCCCGATGTGGGCCCGGTCCAGGTTCAGGGCCCCAAGTCCCGCGATGTCATGGTCGACCTGTTCGGCGAGTCCATCCTCGACGTGCCCTACTACTACGCCGTCGACCGCGAGCTGAACGGGATGCAGTTGGTCGTCTCCCGGACCGGCTTCACCGCCGAACTCGGCTACGAAATCTACCTGCACAACGCCAGCAGGGATGGCGTGAAACTGTGGGAGACCCTCTGGGAGGCCGGCCGCCCCTACGACATGCAGGTGATCGGTCCCTGCCACATCCGCCGCATCGAGGGCGGGCTGCTGTCGTGGGGCAACGACATCACCTACAACACCAACCCGTTCGAGGTCGGCTACGGCTTCGAAGCAACCTGGATGGTCGATCTCAACCAGGAGGCCGACTTCATCGGCAAGCAGGCACTGACCCGCGTCTCCAACGAGGGCATCACCCGCAAGCTGGTCGGGGTGGAGATCGGCGGACCGAGCGTCGGTAGCTTCAACGACGGGTCGATGATCGACGTCTTCGACGTGCACGACCCACACGGCCTGCGTATCGGCGAGGTCACCTCCGCCTGCTACTCGCCCCGGCTGGAGCGCAACATCGGCTACGCGATGGTGCCGATCAGCTACTACGAGACGGGGACTGCCCTGGTCGTCGATACCCAGCACGGACCGCAGGACGCGGTCGTGGTCGAAAAGCCGTTCCTCGACCCGAAGAAGGACATCCCCAAGCAAATCGAGCGGCAGGAAACGGCGGTGCCATCGCGATGACCACGAGCACGCAACAGCAACTGCAGCGGCACCTCATGCAGGCACGGTTCGAGATTCTGCCGCTGCCCGGCACCATGGACCAGGTCGGAGCCCTTTCCAGGGATGCCACCGTGACCGTGACCTCGTCCTCGGCGAAGGGTACGGAGGCGACGCTGGATCTCGCCACGCGGTTGCGGCGCGAGGGGTTCCACGTGGTTCCGCACCTGGCCGCGCGGCTCATCACGGATCGTGCACACCTATCACAACTGTGTGACCGGATCGCCGAAGCCGGAATCTCCGAAGTGTTCGTGATCGCCGGCGATGCTCCCACCGCGGCAGGCGAGTTCCCCGGTGCGCTCTCGTTGTTGCAGGCGATGGACGAACTGGGAATCCGGCCACGCCGAGTGGGGATCACCGGCTATCCCGAACCCCACGCCTTCATCCCCGACACGACGACCGTCCAAGCCCTCGACGAAAAATCCCGCTATGCGGATTACATCGTTTCCCAGATCTGCTATGACCCGACCACGATCCGGTCGTGGGTGGAATCGTTGCGAGAGCGTGGGGTCACGCTGCCGGTCTACATCGGAGCTCCGGGATCGGTGGACCCGAAGAAGCTGCTCCGGATCTCCATGAAGATCGGACTGGGCCAGTCGATGCGCTTTCTGCGCAAGCAGAACGGCATGGTCACCAAACTGCTCACGCGCTACACTCCCGAAAACATCTTCGACGAACTCGGTCCCTACCTTCTCACCCCGAACTACGGAATCGCGGGCTGGCATCTGTTCACCTTCAACGAGATCACCAGGACCCAGAAGTGGGTCGAGGACATGGCAGCACGACTGCAGGAGGTTCCGGCATGAGCATCCCGTCGGATCTGGACATCTCCCGGTCGTCCCCCCGCAAACCGCTGGAGGACGTCGCCGATCAACTCGGCATCGGCTCACACCTGCTCGAACCCTATGGCCGCGACGTCGCGAAGATCTCGCTGCAGGCGTTCGACGAGATTCCCGAGACCACCCCGGCGAAGTACGTGGTGGTCTCCGCGATCACCCCGACTCCGCTGGGCGAAGGCAAGACCACCACGACGGTCGGACTCGGACAGGCCCTGCAGCAACTCGGCAAGCGCTCGACGATCGCGGTTCGCCAACCCTCCATGGGGCCGACCTTCGGAATCAAAGGCGGCGCCGCGGGCGGTGGCTACAGCCAGGTCGTCCCCATGGAGGCACTGAACCTGCATCTGACCGGGGACATGCACGCCGTGACAGCGGCGCACAACATGCTCGCCGCGATGATCGACAACCACCTGCACAAGGGGAACCGGCTCGGCATCGACCCGCACCGCGTCACCTGGCGCCGTGTGATCGACGTCAATGACCGGGAACTGCGCAACATCGTCAGCGGGCTCGGGACCAGTGCCGACGGCACACCCCGGCAGAGCGGATTCGACATCACCGCCGCCAGCGAGGTCATGGCGGTGCTGGCGCTGTCCACATCGCTGCACGACATGCGGGCCCGGCTCGGGCGCATCGTCGTCGCCTACACCAAGGACGGCTCCCCGGTCACGGCCGAACAACTGGGCGCGGCCGGAGCGATGGCCGTGATCATGCGTGAAGCCATCAAACCGAACCTGATGCAGACGGTGGAGAACACACCGGTGCTGGTCCACGCCGGACCATTCGGCAATATCGCACACGGCAACTCCTCCATCATGGCCGATCGGATCGCCAGTCGCTGCAGCGATTTCCTGGTCACCGAGGCCGGATTCGGTGCCGACATGGGTGCGGAACGGTTCTTCAACATCAAGTGCCGCAACTCCGGGTTGCGTCCCGATGCAGCCGTTCTGGTCGCGACCGTGCGCGCCCTGAAGGCACACTCCGGTCGGTACCGTGTCGTGGCGGGCAAACCGTTGCCGGACGAGCTGCTCGCCGAGAGCCCGGACGACGTGCTGGCGGGGGCGGACAACCTGCGCAAGCAGATCGACAACATCCGCATGCACGGTGTCTCGCCCGTTGTGGCGATCAACGCGTTCCCGACCGACCATGCCACCGAACACGACGTCATCCGTCAGGTCGCCGAACAGGCGGGTGCGCGAGTGGCCGTGAGCAACCACTTCACCGACGGGGGTAAAGGCGCGGTCGAACTCGCCGAGGTGGTAGCCGAGGCAGCCGAGGATTCCAGCGACTTCCAGTTCCTGTATCCCGATTCGGCCGACCTGCGCACGAAGATCGAAACGATCGCCAAGCGGGTCTACGGTGCCGAGGACGTGTCCTATCAACCGGCTGCGGCCCGATCGTTGGACAGCTACACCGAGAACGGGTTCGACTCACTGCCGGTGTGCATTGCCAAGACCCACCTGTCGCTGAGTTCCGATCCCACACTGCTGGGAGCCCCGACAGGATGGACGCTTCCGGTACGCGAGGTACGAGCCTCGGTGGGCGCCGGTTTCGTCTACCCGATCTGCGGTGACATGCGCACCATGCCCGGCCTGGGCTCACAACCCGCGGCCGAGCGCATCGACATCGACGACCGCGGTGAGGTCGTGGGGCTGAATTGAGTCCCCTCGACACCTCCGTTCGGGATTTCCTGGCCGCGGTAGCCGCACCGACACCGTCCGCCACCGGCGGCGGCGTCAGTGCGGTGACCGCGGCTGCCGCCGCGGGACTGGTGGTGATGGTCGCCCGATTGTCGGCATCGTTACCGGACTCGGACGAGCTCACGGCACAAGCGGAGGGACTCCGCGAACGTGCGATGGAGATCGCGACGACCGATGCGGACTCCTATGCGGCGGTACTGGCGGCCCAGCGCCGTCCCCGGGAGGATCCGGAGCGTGCCCAGGCCCTGCGGGAAGCACTCGCGGAATCGGCGCAGCCACCCTTTCGACTCACCCTGCTCGCGGCCGAGATCGCCGATCTGGCGGCGGATCTGACGGCACGCGGTAAGCCGGGATTGCGCGGCGATGCGATCACCGCCGCCACGCTCGCCGCCGGTGCGGCACGAAGTAGCGCTGTCCTCGTGCGGATCAACCTGTCGACGGCCGGTCTCTCGCTCGAGCACGCCGACTCCGCCGACGTGGCAGCCGACGCGGCGGCTGCCACAGCACAACGCTGCGCGGGAACGGACCCGACCACAGCGGACCTCTCCACGGAACGTGGAGTTTCCCCCGGGTGAGGACGTGGTCTCCCACCACGGCCGACTCCGTTCACCCGAACTCGACTCGATCTCCCGGAACACCGGGTCACCCTGCTGACCGACCGGGATCCTGCGAAGGCATCCCGAGCCCTCCGGCTCGGGATGTTGACATGTGATCCACCTAACCATGAATATTTTTCGACATCTTCGTCGAAGATTCATTGTTGGTCGTTCGCACCGATCGAGGGAGACCCGATGCCCGCATCCGGCCGATTACCCCGCCTGGTGACACTGTGCCTGGCAGTCATGACCGGTGCGGCGGTGACCGCCACCGGCACCGCCGCAGCCCCCGCCACCTCCGCCTCGTTCTACGATCCACCTTCGCCCCTGCCTCCGGGAGAGAACGGCGACATCATCCGCCACGAACCATCGGAGTTCTTCCTCGACCCGCTCAAGACCTTGCCCGCCCGGGCCGATGTGCAGCGAATCATGTACCGCAGCACGGACACACACGGCGAGCCCATGGCGGTCACCGGCACCGTACTCACCCCACACGCGCCGTGGCTCGGCACGGGCGAGCGCCCGATCATCGGTTATGCGGTCGGTACCCAGGGCCAGGGTGATCAGTGCGCTCCCTCCAAGCTGCTGGCCGCAGGCAAGGAATACGAGGGCCTGTTCCTGAAGGGTCTGCTGGCACGAGGCTACGGAATCGCGATCACCGACTACGAGGGCTTGGGCACCCCCGGTACGCACACCTACACCAATCGCGCCTCGCAGGCGCACGCGGTGCTCGATGCGATCCGCGCCGCCCAGCGCCTGGACGAGTCCGGCCTGCCCGACGACGGGCCCGTCGCCACCTCCGGATACTCCCAAGGTGGCGGTGCCTCCGCCGCCGCAGCGGAACTACAAGCCGACTACGCGCCCGAGCTGGACTTCCGCGGCTCCTACGCGGGAGCGGTACCGGCCGACCTCGGCGCCGTGGCTACATTTCTCGACGGCAGCCTCTACTTCGGCTTCACCGGTTACGCGATCAACAGCCTCGAGGCCGCCTATCCCGCGGTGAACACCGACGAAATCCTCAACGAGCGCGGAGAGCGACTGCTCGACGAGGTCGAGCAGCAGTGCGTGGGCGAAACCGTCGCCCGATATCCGTTCACGGAGTCCAGCACGCTCACCGAGGACGGTCGTACGCTGTCGGCCTACCTCGGCGAGGAGCCCTACGCCGCCGTCCTGGCCGAGCAGCACATCGGCAACCGTGCCCCCGAAGCACCGGTTCTGGTCGCGCACAGCTTCCTCGACGACACCGTGCCGTACGAGCAAGGCAGGAGCATGGCCCGCGCCTGGTGCGAAGCCGGGGCGACCGTGCGGTTCTCCACCTACTCGTCACCAACCCACGCCGCCACCGCAGCAGCAGCCTTCCCGGAGGCATTCGCTTTTCTGGAAGGACGCTTCGCCGGTCTTCCCGCTCCCGATAACTGCGGTACCTTCTGACGCCCTGACGCCATCTCCACGTCAACACCATCCCGACCGCCCCGGGGCCTCTCCGTGCTCCGGGGCGGTTTCGTTCGGTAATCGGACCCGATCACGAGACTCCGGCGGGCATCCCTGTATTGCGCACTTGCCCCCTCGCGGTGAAACTCCCGAGTAACTCGGCCACAAAACGGGGTTGTATTCGTATCACCATTACGGCACAGTGTTGCGCACCACGGTCGACCCACCATGTCGACGCAACGCTCAACGGCGAGGAGTTCCACGTTGGAAACGATGCAACCCGCATACGGGGTTGTCCCCCTGTTGCTCATCGCAGCAGCAGCGGTCGCGTTGCTGCTGCTGCTGATCATGCGGTTCAAGCTGCATGCCTTCATCTCACTCGTGCTCGTCAGCCTGCTGGTGGCCCTGGCCACGCAGGTACCGCTGGACGAGATCGTGGATACCCTGCTCGCAGGGTTCGGGGAGACTCTTGCCAGCGTCGGTCTGCTGGTCGGCCTGGGAGCCATGATCGGGCGACTACTCGAGATCACCGGCGGTGCGCAGGTCCTGGCGAACACCCTCATCAACCGCTTCGGAAGCAGCCGCGCTCCCCTCGCACTCGGCGTGGCATCGCTGATCTTCGGTTTCCCGATCTTCTTCGACGCGGGATTCGTCGTCTTCCTGCCGATCATCTTCAGCGTGGCCAAGCGATTCGGTGGCTCGGTGCTGCTGTACGCACTGCCGGTGGCCGGCGGGTTCGCCGCGATGCACGCCTTCGTCCCACCTCATCCGGGGCCGGTCGCCGCGGCGACGCTGCTCGGCGCCAACGTCGGCCTGGTCCTGGTGGTCGGTTTGCTCGTCGCGATTCCCTCCTGGTACGTCGGCGCCTACCTGTTCTCCCGGTTCATCGGCCGCCGTATCGACGTGCCGATCCCCAACATTCCCGGTGCCGGGATCAACAGTGGCGGTGCCGGTGGCGGCGCCAGTGACACCGAGAACGAGGGGCAGGAACCCCCGGTGCAGCTGCCGCGCTTCGGCACCGTGATCATGATCCTGCTGGTCCCGCTGTTCCTGATCTTTTTGAACACGGGCCTGGACACGCTGGGCAGCATCGGCGTGGTGAATCCCGATCAGACGTGGGTGCAAGCGCTGCAGATGATCGGGCAGACCCCGATCGCCCTGCTGGCCACGGCCATTCTCAGCATCGTGGTGCTGGGGCGCGGCCGCTCCAACGCCAACGTCGAGCAGATCGTCAACGGTGCGCTGGGCCCGGTGTGCTCGATCATTCTCATCACCGGTGCCGGCGGTATGTTCGGAGCGGTACTGAACAAGAGCGGGATCGGTACCGCTCTCGCCGACACGTTGGAGGCTGCGGGACTTCCGCTGATCGTGGCGGCTTTCGTGATCTCGACGACCCTGCGGGTCGCCCAGGGCTCGGCAACCGTCGCACTCACCACCACCGCGGGGCTGCTCGCCCCGACCGTGGCGGCCACCGAGGGCTTGTCCCCGCTCTACCGAGTCCTGCTGGTGCTGGCCATCGCCTGTGGTGCGACGGTGCTCTCCCACGTCAACGACTCGGGGTTCTGGCTGGTGACCCGCTTCCTGGACATGGACGTCAAAACGGGCTTGAAGACCTGGACGGTGCTGGAGACCCTGCTCGGCGGGATCGCCTTCCTGCTGGTCTTCCTGATCAGCCTGGTGGCTTAGCCGTGATCGTGTTCCGTGGAGTCGGGAGTGCGCGGCGGTGGCTCCGCCACGGCCGCGCTCACCTCGGTGACGATGCTGTGCATCGCCACTCGGGCCACATCCGCATCGCCGGCCACGATCGAGGAGGCGACCAGCGCGTGGAAGCGCAGGGCTTTCTCCTCGGGCTGCGGCGGCATCAGGCGATGCACCGTGCGCCCCACCAGCACCTCCTCGATGACCTCGCACAATCCGGCCATCATCTCGTTGCCCGAGGACACCAGCACGAGGCGATGGAACTCGATGTCCAACGACAGAAACGCTTCCAGGTCCCCGGAGCGGCCGGTCTCGCCCATCAGCGGACCCAACTCGGCCAGTCGGGAACGCTGCTGCGGCGACGCGTGCTCAGCGGCCAGGGCGGCAGCGGGCGGCTCCACGGCAGCTCGCAGTTCCGTCAGCGACCGCAGTTGGGCGTCACGGCCGTGTCCCGCCATGCGCCAGCGGATGAGCTGCGGATCGAAGACGTTCCACTCGGTTTCCGCGGAGACTGTGACACCCGTGCGGGGCCTGCTCACCACCAGGCCCATCGACTGCAGGACGCGCACGGCCTCGCGAGCCACGGTGCGCGAAACACCGAACTGCTGCTCGATCCGTTCGAGGGTCAGCACATCCCCCGGAACATAGTCACCACTGACGATCGCCGGGCCGAGCACGCTCAGCACACGGTTATGCAGGGTTCGATGATGCATCGAGACCATCCGGCACACCACCTCCCACACCGGCGTCGAGATCGCCCACGACAGCGCCTCGCATTGATATCACCAATCATACTGTCACCAAGGCCGCATGGCCGGCATGCAAACCACAGCCACTCCGAGAGAGGAAAACACGATGTCGATCCACGTCATGATCATGGGTGTGGCAGGATGCGGCAAAACAACGGTCGGCAAGCTGCTGGGAGAGCGGAGCGGCCTGGAGTACGCGGAAGCGGACGAGTTCCATCCACCTGCCAACATCGCCAAGATGAACTCGGGGCAGGCACTCACCGACGAGGATCGCCTTCCGTGGCTACACCGGCTCTCGGAGTGGACGGGCGAACGTCGGCGTGCCGGTGTATCGACGGTGCTGGCGTGCTCGGCACTCAAACGTTCCTACCGCGACATCCTGCGCGTCCACGCCCCGGATCTGCGGATGGTGCACCTGTCCGGGCCTGCTGACCTGGTTCGATCCCGGATGCTCAGCCGGGGGGAGCATTTCATGCCCGCTGCACTCCTGGAGTCCCAACTGCGGGACCTCGAACCGTTGCAGGACGACGAGGACGGCACCACGCTGGACCTGACACTCGCACCGACCGATCTCGTGCAACGGTCACTCGCTTGGCTTGCACAGCAACCGGCCGACAGCACTCCGTCGTGAGCCGGAGTGCCCGGTCAACACTTTCCGGTCAGCGCACCACGGTCACCGGACAGTGCGCGCTGTGCACGAGTTTCAGCGCGACCGAACCGAGCATCATGCCACCGAGAGCACCATGCCCCTGGTTGCCCAGTACCAGCAGGTCGGCCTGACGCGTCAGCCCCACGAATTCGTCGACCACGTGCCCGCGCAGCAGCCTTGTCTTGAGGTCCACCTGGGGAAACTCCGCACGTACCGGATCGACGACCTTGTCCAGGGAAACCCGGGCACGCTTTTCGAGCTCCACGTCGGGGACGGCCACTCGGTAACCGAACTGGACCGGCTGGTGCCACACCGTGATCGCATGGACCACACCGCTGAGGCGGTATGTGTACTCCGCGGCCCAGCGCAGTGCATGTCCGGACTTGTCCGAGCCATCCACGCCCACGATGACAATCGGTGGACGCTGCGCCATGATCGACTCCCTCCGGTGCCCCTCGCCTGCCATGACGAAAAGGCCGGTACTTCAGCAAACGCTCGGGCCCTTTTCCGACACACCACTTGATCGTATGGCACACATATCGCCTTCGCCAACCACACGACACGCCCGCCGGGCATGATCGGGCAACAGGTGCAGGCACCGAGAAACCGGCTGCTGCCGCACCGGCAGGCGGATTCCTACAGCTGGTCGACGGCGGTCACCCGGATGACCGCCGTGCCCGCCTCGTCGGAGGCGGCGAGGTCGATCTCGGCGCTGATACCCCAGTCGCGATCCCCGGCCGGATCGTCGAAGATCTGCCGCGCGGTCCACGGGTCGTTGTCCTCGTTGATCATCAGCAGCGCAGGGCCTCGCGCGTCGGCACCGGTGCCGATCTCCTCGTGCTGGTCGAAGTAGTCGTCCAGCGCCTCCGCCCACTCGTCGGCATCGAAACCGCTTTCGTGGTCGAGTTCGCCGAGCTCCTCGTGACGGCGCTGGGCGGCAAGCTGAACGCGCCGGAACAGCGCGTTACGCACCTGCACCCGGAATGCGCGGGTGTTCGCGGTCACCCGCCACGTCTCGTCGGCGGTCGGTGCCGGGGCAGCGGATTCCTCCCCGGAGGGATTGCGCAGGCGTTCCCACTCGTCGAGCAGGCTGGAGTCGACCTGGCGCACCAGCTCGCCCAACCACTCGATGAGATCACCGAGCTCCTCGGTCTTGGCATCGTCGGGCACGGTGTGGTGCAGTGCCTTGTAGACGTCGGCCAAGTACCGCAGCACCAGCCCTTCCGACCGTGCCAGGCCGTAGTGGTTGACGAACTCGACGAAGTTCATCGCCCGCTCGGACATGTCCCGCGCGACGGACTTCGGCGACAGCTCGTGCTCGGCAACCCACGGGTGACCCCGCCGGTAGGTTTCGTAGGCCGCCTCCAGCATCTCCTCGAGTGGCCGGGGATAGGTGATGTCCTCCAGCATCTCCATACGTTGCTCGTACTCGATGCCGTCGGCCTTCATCTGCGCGACCGCCTCGCCACGGGCCTTGTACTGCTGGGCCGACAGGACCTGACGTGGATCGTCCAATGTCGACTCGATGATCGAGAGCACGTCGTGGGCATAGGAGGGCGACTCCGCGTCGAGCAGTTCGATCGCGGCCAGAGCGAACGGCGACAGCGGCTGGTTGAGCGCGAAGTCGAACTGCAGGTCCATCGTCAGCCGGACCGTGCGTCCTTGCTCATCGGGCTCGTCGAGGCGTTCCACGACCCCGGCGGCCAGCAGAGCCCGGTAGATCGCGATCGCCCGCAGGATGTGCCGCCGTTGGGCGGGCCGGGACTCGTGGTTGTCGGTCAGCAGGTGCCGCATCGCCGCAAAGGCGTCACCCGGCCGGTTGACCACGTTGAGCAGCATCGCGTGCGTGACGTGAAAGCTCGATGTCAACGGTTCGGGCTGTGCCTCGACGAGCTTGTCGAAGGTTTTCTCGCTCCAGGACACGAAACCCTCGGGAGGTTTCTTGCGCACCACCTTGCGGCGTTTCTTCGCGTCGTCGCCCGCCTTGGCCAGCGCCTTCTCGTTCTCGATCACGTGCTCGGGCGCCTGTACCACGACGTAGCCCGCCGTGTCGTAGCCTGCACGGCCCGCGCGACCTGCGACCTGATGGAACTCCCGAGCCTTGAGATGCCGGGTGCGCGTGCCGTCGAACTTCGTCAATCCGGTCAGCAGCACCGTCCGGATGGGCACGTTGATGCCGACGCCGAGAGTGTCGGTGCCGCAGATGACCTTGAGCAGCCCTGCCTGGGCGAGCTGTTCGACCAGGCGTCGGTACTTCGGCAGCATCCCGGCGTGGTGCACTCCGATGCCGTGCCGGATCAGCCGCGAGAGAGTCTTACCGAAACCGGCGGTGAAGCGGAAGTCCCCGATGGCCTCGGCGATCCGGCCACGCTGCTCCCGGCTCGCGACGTTCATGCTCACCAGTGCCTGCGCCTGCTCCAGGGCCGAGGCCTGGTTGAAGTACACGACGTAGATCGGTGCCTGGTTCCCGCCGAGCAGTTCCTCGATCGTCTCGTGCAGCGGAGTCATGGCGTAGCGGAACGTCAGCGGGACCGGCCGCTCGGCGGAGCTGACCACGGCCGTCTCCCTACCCGTGCGCCGCGTCAGGTCCTTCTCGAAGTGGCTGACATCGCCGAGGGTGGCCGACATGAGCACGAACTGGGCCTGGGGCAGTTCCAGCATCGGCACTTGCCAGGCCCAGCCGCGTTCCGGTTCGGCGTAGAAGTGGAACTCGTCCATGATGACCTGGCCGACCTCGGCTCGCGCACCGTCGCGCAGTGCGATGTTGGCCAGGATTTCGGCGGTGCAGCAGATGATGGGGGCCTCGGCGTTGACGCTGCTGTCGCCGGTCAGCATTCCGACGTTGTCGGCGCCGAACACGTCGACCAGCGCGAAGAACTTCTCCGAGACGAGCGCCTTGATCGGGGCGGTGTAGAAGCTGCGCTGCTTGGTGGCCAGCGCCGTGAAGTGCGCACCGACGGCGACGAGGCTCTTGCCGGAACCGGTCGGCGTGCTCACGATCACGTTGGCCCCGGACACGGCCTCCATCAGCGCTTCTTCCTGCGCCGGATAAAGCTCGATGTCCTGCTCGCTCGTCCACGTCATGAAGGTGTCGAGCAGGGCGTCGGGGGCGGGATCGGGGGTGTCCGGGAGCTGGTCGGTAAGCGTCATCGCACTCCTATCGTCCCTGCTCATCTCCCACCGGCGGTAGGCGGGGTGCCCGACAGCACCCCACAGGAGTTTCTCGAGCTGTGCGACACCGGCCCTTCCCCCGGATAATACGGCCGGTGTCGGCATTGATGATCACCGCGGTAGCCGCCGGTCCGGTCCTGGCCATCCCGGCCGGTGCCGGACTGGCCATGTGGCGCCCCCCGCGTCCGTGGCAGGCCAGCGCGGTCCAGCACCTGGCCGCCGGACTGCTCATCGGGGCCGTCGCCCTGGAGTTGCTCGCCCCCGTTTCGCGCGGGTCTCCCTGGGCCGCCGTGCTCGGGGTGGGCGCGGGACTGGGTGCGGTGCTGCTGCTCAACGCGCTCTCCGAACGATTGCGCAAGCGGGGGCAGCAGTCCGGCGGTATGGGCTTGGCCGCTGTGGTCACGGCCGACCTCGCCATCGACGGGATCCTCCTCGGCGTGGCGGCTTCGCAGGACCTCCGGCTGGGGTGGTTGCTGGCGATCGGCCTCGTCCTGGAGGACTTCTTCACCACGCTGTCGCTGACGATCAGCCTGTTGGAGAACACCGGAAGAAGGAAGATCACCCTGATCGCGGGAGGCATCGCGGCGGGGATGGTCCTCGGGGTTGTCCTCGGAGCAATGCTGGCCCCGGTGCTCTCCCGGTTCGGCTACCACGTCGTGCTGGCGTTCGGTGCCGTGGCACTGCTGTTCCTCGTCCTGGAGGAACTGATGCGCGAGGCGCACCAGGTCGAGGAAACGCCCTGGGCCACCACGACCCTGTTCGTCGGGTTACTCGGCTTCGTGCTCCTGCACATGCTCCTCTGAGCAAGATCGCGGAACCATCTCCGCCGGTGCTGCCGGTGCTGCCGGTGCTGCCGAGATCCATACGAGTCGCACCCGGCGGATCAGCGAGAACATCTCCTGCGCATCGACGGCGGACGAGCAGTGCGCCAGTGACCGACCGTCCTCGGTGAACACACTCGCGCGCCGCCCGACCTCGATGCCCGGGCGGTACAGCAAGGCCCCCGAAGACGGGATGCTCGTCGTTCCCACGACCCGCTGGTCCGCCTGCCTCCACGACCCTCGACGACGTCGGCACCGCCCACCCCATCCTCGACAACCTGTCGGAAGGACCGGAATGACCATTGAAGCCGAGCCCCTCGTCCGCTTCGGGCGCAACGAACGCGACCACATCAGCGTGCACGTTCCCGAAAGCCACGTACCCGTACTCGACGTTATCGACGAGCGCGCCCTGACCACCATCTCCCACCGGGACTTCATCACCATCACCGAGGGCTGTCTCGCCGAACTCGACCGCTGGTACACCGAACACGGCATCTCCACCGACCAACGCCACGACCTCTACCACCCCACCGAAAACCCCACCGGCAAGCCGTACCACGAACTGCGCTCGGGCCGTTTCCAAGCCTGATCAACGAAGTCCCGCTGCCGGTACGAATCGACCGGCGAACACGGCCTCCATCAGCGCTTCCTCCCCAGGCCGAATAGAGTTCGAGGTCCTGCTCGGCCCGTCCACGCACGGTCCGGACCGTGCCGCCGTACCGTGGAATGCTCCGCCTTTGATGAATCGCCGGTTGGTTGTCGAGGAACGCTGGATGGAGATGAGATGCACGAGCAGGTGCCCTGGGCGGGTGTGATCATCGTGGCGGTAACGATGGTCGGCGGTGCACTGCTCGTACACCAGGTGGTTCGGCGCGCTTCGGACGGTCGCCTCCGCCGTAATGACTTCGCCGGTATCCGAACTCCGTCCACGATGGCGAACGAGTCGGCCTGGATCGCCGGCCACCGGGCGGCACGCCGGGCGACCGATCTCGGGGCTGGAGGCATGGGCCTTACCGGTGTGATCGTTCTTGGACTGCGAGACCCGTGGCCCTTCCTGATCACGACACTGTCGGGGGCTATGTGGGTGCTCTTCTGGGTGTTCGTCAGCGCACGCCAGGCCGGCAAGGCAGCCCGGTCGGCCTCCGACATCACGTAGGCAACGGCGGTGCCGACACACACCGGGATCAGCACGCTCAGTCCCGTTGACGCTTCGGGGAAACGACCGGGTCCCTTGCCCTCCCTGCACACCGCTGGAGCTACCGAACACGGCCGATCCGACCAAATCACCTCCTGACCAGGCATGAGACACTGCTTGGCAAAGCATGAGCGCCTGTGCGACCTGCGTCACACCCCTGAGCTGTCTCGCTGAGCGATCGCTGGGCCTACCATCTGCTCCATGACGGCGTCCCAGCACTCAGCGTCGAGCAGTGGCCGATCCGAACTCGCCCTCATGGAGGGGTTCGAGGTGCCGACTCACGAGCAGTGGCAGCAGCAGGTGGAGAAGGTCCTACGCAAGTCCGGCCTGCTCGCCGAAGGAACACCGACACCCGCTGCGCCGGAAACCCTCCTGGCCGCCACCACGCACGACGGAATCACCGTGCAACCGCTGTACACGGCGGGCCACGACTCCCCGGAAGCCGGATATCCCGGATCGGCTCCCTTCGTCCGGGGCAGCCGACCGGACGGCCGCGTCACCGAGGGCTGGGACATACGGCAGCGCCACACCGACCCGGACGCGACGGTGACGAACCGGGAAATCCTGGCGGACCTCTCGGGGGGCGCGGCCTCGGTGTGGTTGCGTCTGGGGCCATCCGGCGTGGCCGTGAACGACCTCGCCGATGCCTTGCACGGCGTGCATCTGGACATGGCCGGCGTCGTCCTGGAGGCCGGTGAGCGCTTCGGCGAAGCGGCCGAGACCCTGCTGAAGCTGGCCGCCGAGAACGGTGTGCAACCGAGTTCGCTGCGCGGGAACCTCGGCGCGGACCCGATCAGTGTGCACGCGCGCACCGGGCAAGCTCCGGACAACGCTCCCGCCATCGATCTGGCACGTCGCTGCGCCGAGTCCTACACCGGGGTGCACGCGATCACCGTGGACGGTCTGCCCTACCACGACGCGGGCGGTTCCGACACCGAGGAACTCGGCTGCACGATGGCGGCCGGAGTCACCTACCTGCGTCTGCTGACGGCACCCGCCCCGGCCGGGGCCGGGTTGGACATCGACACGGCTGCCGGACTGCTGGAGTTCCGCTACGCGGCCACCGTCGACCAGTTCCTCACGATCGCCAAGCTCCGCGCGGCACGCCGGATGTGGGAACGAGTGCTGCGCGCCTGCGGCGCCTCCGAGCACGCCCGCGCCCAGGCCCAGCACGCGGTTACCTCCTCGGCGATGCTCACGCAACGCGATCCCTGGGTGAACATGCTGCGCACGACGATCGCCGCCTTCGCGGCCGGAGCCGGTGGCGCTCAGGCAGTGACGGTGCAGCCCTTCGATGCCGCGATCGGGCTGCCGGACGGTTTCTCCCGGCGGATGGCCCGCAACACCCAGTCACTGCTGCTGGAGGAATCGCATCTGGCGCAGGTCATCGACCCGGCCGGTGGCTCCTACTACGTCGAGCAGCTCACCGACGACCTCGCCCGAACCGGGTGGGAGTGGTTCCAGCGCATCGAGGCGGCAGGCGGCATGTCGGCCGCGCTGGATTCGGGTCTGGTCGCCGACAAACTCGCGGCGACCTGGTCGCAACGGCAGGAATCGATCGCCGACCGCAGCGATCCGATCACCGGGGTCAGCGAGTTCCCGGACCTCGACGAGACACCACTGCGCCGCGAACCCGCACCGGAATCCGGTGACGAGCCGACGGCGCGGACTGCGCTGCCCCGCCACCGCTACGCCGAGGACTACGAGCGCCTGCGCGACGCCGCCGATAGGCACCTGGCCGATTCCGGCAGACGCCCCCGGGTTTTCCTGGCCACGCTCGGCTCGCTGGCCGCCTACAACGCCCGTGCCTCCTTCGCACGGAACCTGTTCGCAGCAGGCGGTATCGAAACACCGGAAGCCGGAGTCACCGAATCCACCCGGGACCTGGTGGACGCCTTCACCGAGGCGGAGACCTCGCTGGTGTGTCTGTGCTCCTCGGACAAGGTCTACGCCGAACGCGCGGAAGCCGCCGCCGAAACCCTCAAACAGGCCGGTGCGAGCGTGGTGCTGCTCGCGGGCGCTCCCCAGGACCCGCCGCCTGCCGGTGTGGACGGCTTCGTCCACAAGGGTGGCAACGCGCTGGAAATTTTGGCCGATATCCACCACAGGTGGGGATCAGCGAACGGAGCGAAGCAATGACACGCAACGACCAGGTCCCCGGTTTCGCCGAAATCCCCCTCGACGATCCGATCGGCTCGGGTGACCGCGAGCAGTGGGACAGCGCCGTGCAAGCGGCTACCGGCACGGAATCCGACGCGCTCACCTGGGAAACTCCGGAGGGCATCGACCTCAAGCCGCTGTACACCGCCGCCGACACCGAAGAGCTGGACTTCCCGCGCACGTATCCGGGTATCGCGCCCTACCTGCGGGGGCCGTACTCGACGATGTACGTCAACCAACCGTGGACGGTGCGTCAGTACGCCGGGTTCTCCACAGCGAGCGAATCCAACGCCTTCTACCGCCGCAACCTCGCCGCCGGCCAGAAGGGGCTGTCGGTGGCCTTCGATCTGGCCACCCACCGCGGCTACGACTCCGACCACCCGCGTGTCGGCGGTGACGTCGGCATGGCCGGGGTGGCCATCGACTCCCTCTACGACATGCGCCAGCTGTTCGACGGTATCCCGCTGGACCGCATGAGCGTGTCGATGACCATGAACGGCGCCGTCCTGCCGGTGCTGGCGCTGTTCATCGTCGCCGCCGAGGAACAGGGCGTACCACCGGAGAAACTCGCCGGGACCATCCAGAACGACATCCTCAAGGAGTTCATGGTCCGCAACACCTATATTTACCCTCCGCAGCCGTCGATGCGGATCATCTCCGACATCTTCTCCTACACCTCGCAGAAGATGCCGAAGTTCAACTCCATCTCGATCTCCGGCTACCACATCCAGGAAGCCGGGGCCACCGCCGATCTCGAACTCGCCTACACCCTGGCCGACGGCCTCGACTACATCCGCGCCGGTCGGCAGGCGGGTCTGGACATCGATTCCTTCGCTCCCCGACTCTCGTTCTTCTGGGGCATCGGGATGCACTTCGGCATGGAGGTCGCCAAACTCCGTGCCGCCCGGCTGCTGTGGGCCGAGCTCGTCGGCCGATTCGAGCCACAGGACCCGAAGTCGCTGTCGCTGCGCACCCACTCGCAGACCTCCGGTTGGTCGTTGACCGCACAGGACGCCTTCAACAACGTCGCCCGTACCTGCGTGGAGGCGATGGCCGCCACCCAGGGGCACACCCAGTCGCTGCACACCAACGCCCTCGACGAGGCACTGGCGCTGCCGACCGACTTCTCCGCCCGGATCGCCCGCAACACGCAACTCGTGCTGCAACAGGAGTCCGGTACCACGCGGGTCATCGACCCGTGGGGAGGCAGCCACTACATCGAGCGGCTCACCCAGGACCTCGCCGAACGCGCCTGGACCCACATCACCGAGGTCGAAGAGGCCGGCGGGATGGCCCAGGCCATCGACGCGGGTATCCCCAAACTGCGGATCGAGGAGGCCGCCGCGCGCACGCAGGCCCGCATCGACTCCGGGCGGCAGCCACTGATCGGCGTCAACAAGTACCAGCCCGACGCCGAAGAGGCCGACGGGGCGCCCGATGTGCGCAAGGTCGACAACACCGCCGTGCGCGAGGAGCAACTCGACAAGCTGCGGCGACTGCGGGAAGAACGCAATGACGAGGCCTGCACGGCCGCGCTGGCCCGGCTCACCGCCGCAGCCGAGGCCAGTGTGGACGGAAACCGCCCCGACGATCTGGACCACAACCTTCTGACGCTGGCCGTCGACGCCGCGCGCGCCAAGGCCACCGTCGGGGAGATCTCCGATGCGCTGGAGAAGGTCTTCGGGCGTCACTCCGGCCAGATCCGTACGATTTCCGGGGTGTACACCGACGAAGCGGGCCCCTCGGACAACATCGAGGGTGCCCGCGCCCTGGTGGACGGGTTCGCCGAGGCCGAAGGTCGCCGTCCGCGCATCCTCGTGGCCAAGATGGGCCAGGACGGTCACGACCGGGGACAGAAAGTCATCGCCACCGCCTTCGCCGATCTCGGATTCGACGTCGACGTCGGTCCGCTGTTCCAGACTCCGGCCGAGGTCGCCCAGCAGGCAGCGGAATCCGATGTCCACATCGTCGGTGTGTCCAGCCTGGCTGCCGGGCACCTCACTCTGGTGCCCGCGCTGCGTGAGCAGCTGCGCGAGGTAGGCCGGGAGGACATCACGATCGTCGTCGGTGGTGTCATCCCCCCTGCCGATCACGACGCGCTGTACGCAGCGGGAGCCTCCGCCGTGTTCGGGCCCGGTACCGTCATCGCCGACGCCGCACACGGCCTCCTGCGTCGGCTCCACTCCCAAGCCGGTCACGACGCCGAGCAGGGCTGACAGGCAAACCATCGAGAGATCATGCCGCGCATCATCGACGTCCACGACTACGCCAAGGGCGTACTGGCCGGTTCCCGCACCAAACTCGCCCAGGCGATCACGCTGGTCGAGTCCAGCCGCTCCGATCACCGCGCGCGGGCCCAGGAACTCCTCGTCGAGTTGTTGCCGCATTCCGGGCACGCCCACCGCGTCGGAATCACCGGCGTGCCCGGAGTCGGCAAGTCGACCTTCATCGAATCACTGGGCACGATGCTCACCGCCGCCGGGCATCGGGTGGCGGTGCTGGCCGTCGACCCCTCCTCCAGCCGCAGCGGCGGCAGCATCCTCGGGGACAAGACTCGGATGCCCACGTTGGCCACCGACCCGTCGGCTTTCGTGCGCCCTTCCCCCACGGCAGGAACACTCGGTGGGGTCGCCCGCGCCACCCGCGAGACCATCGTGCTGATGGAGGCGGCCGGATTCGACGTGGTGCTCGTGGAAACCGTCGGAGTGGGGCAGTCCGAGATCACCGTGGCGGGCATGGTCGACTGCTTTTTGATGCTGACCCTCGCCCGCACCGGGGACCAACTGCAGGGCATCAAGAAGGGGGTGCTGGAGCTGGCGGATCTGGTCGCGGTGAACAAGGCCGACGGTCCCCACGAGGCCGACGCTCGCAAAGCCGCCCGTGAGTTGCGTGGAGCACTGCGGCTGCTCACCCCCGCCGGGGCTTCGTGGAGGCCACCCGTGCTGACCTGTAGCGGACTGAACGGCACCGGCCTCGACACGCTGTGGGAGCACATCGAGCAGCACCGCGCCACGCTGACCGAAACCGGCGAGCTCGCCGAGAAGCGCAGCCGTCAGCAGGTCGACTGGACCTGGTCACTGGTGCGCGATCAGCTCATGTCCGAACTGACCGGGCACTCGGGCGTCCAGAGCGTCCTCGGCGAGGTGGAACAACAGGTGCGCGACGGCGAGCTCACCGCGAGCCTGGCCGCGCAACGTATCCTCGGCGCCTTCCGCGGAGCTTGATCCACCCCCGGGGTGAATGCGTCGTCGTGACAGTCTGACTGCCAGCATGACGCGTTCACCTCGCCGGCTACCGGCCGAGGTTCTCGGCCAGTTCGCGCATCACGGCGATCTCATCGCGCTGGGAGGCGATCACGTCCTTGGCCATGGAGCGCACCTGCGGATCGGTCCCCTCCTCGAGGACGTTCTCCGCCATCGACACCGCACCCTCGTGATGCCTGCTCATCAGGGTCAGGAACAGTCGATCGAACCGTGTGCCCGAGGACGCCTCCAGTCGGTCCAGCTGCTCCGGCGTCGCCATCCCCATCCTGCGTTTGTGCTGTGCATCGACGTGCGGATCGGAAACCCGCGGAAGCTCGTTGCGTTCGAGCCATGCCTGCATCATGCCGATCTCGGCTTCTTGAGCTCCCCCGATGCGTTCGGCCAGGGCTCGCACCTGCGCATTCTTCGCTCGCGTCGGCGCCAGGGCCGTCATGGTCAGGGCCTGCTGATGGTGCGGGATCATCATCCGGATATAGCGAATACCGGCCTCGGACGGCTCGGCTTGCTCGGCATCGAGCTCCGCCACCTCTGCGGGACCGGCCACCTCGGGTATGTCACCAGGAGCGCCCGGCAGTACCACCGGCGCCGAGGAGGTGGTCCGCTCCGGGTTGCCCGCCGGGTCCGCACTCGTACAGCCGCCCAGGATCATCAGGCTCACCACGGCCACTCCTGCGACCGCAGCCCCGGCTGTGCCCGCCCTGGCCGTACCCGCACTGGCCCGACGCATCGGCCCTCCTTCCTCACCCCGGACGAAGCATCCCGCAGTAGAACACGAACCGCAGACGTGAAATACCTCCATTGAGGGGATTGGATCCAAGATCTCACGGCAACATACTGGCTCGCGGCAACACACCCGTACCGGTCATCCCCACCGGACAGGTGTCGGCCGGCCGAATCCGGAAACATGGAGTGTGGTGGTCTTGAGCCCACGATCCCGCCCCGTCGGCACGGCGTCACGCAGACGCGGACCAGGAGTCCTCGTCGGTGTGCTGTCCCTGCTGGCAGGACTACTATTCGCAGCTCCCTCTGCTGCGACGCCACCGGCGAACCAACCGGAGGAGAGCTCTCCGGCGACGACTGCCGCTCAGAGCGACCGCAAGACTCTCATGAGCGAGAACATGGAGCATGTCGCCCACGTGCCCAAACAGGCCCCGTTCGACGCGGCGGGCGCCTTCGGCACCGACATCGCCTTCAAGAAGCACTACGCTTTCGTGGGCAATTACAGCGGGTTCACGGTCTACAACATCGCCAACCCGCGCAAGCCGCGGGTGATCAGCCAGGTGGTCTGCCCCGGTGGACAGGGTGACGTCTCGATCTCCGGCGATCTGCTGTTCGTCTCGACCGATTACCCTCGGACGAACAACACGTGCACGAGCGAGCCGACCGACAGTGCCGACCCGCAGGGCTGGCAGGGCATGAAGGTCTTCGACGTGAGCAACCCGCGCAAGCCGCGCTATGTCTCGGCGATCGCCACGTCCTGCGGTTCGCACACCCACACGCTGGTACCGGACAAGGCGGGCAAGGCCGCATACCTCTACATCTCCTCCTACGGTCCTTCGGAGGAGTTCCCGAAGTGCCAGCCGCCGCACGACAAGATCTCGATCGCCAAAGTGCCCTACGCGAATCCGGATTCTCCGGTTCTCGTGGACGCTCCGGTGCTGTTCCCGGAAGGTGGTAATCCCGGTAACGACAGCACCAGCGCCACCACCGGTTGCCACGACCTGACCGTCTTTCCCTCGAAGGATCTGGCCGCAGGCGCCTGCATGGGTGACGGCATCCTGATGGATATCTCCGACCGGGAAGCACCGCGCGTCATCGAACGGGTCCGCGATGACGAGAACTTCGCGTTCTGGCACTCGGCGACGTTCAACAACGACGGAACGAAGGTCGTCTTCACCGATGAACTCGGCGGTGGTGGCGCCGCGACCTGCAACAAGGCGGTCGGGCCGAAGCGGGGCGCCGACGGCATCTACGACATCGTGGGTAAGGGCGAAGACCGGACGCTGAAGTTCCGCAGTTATTTCAAGATCCCGCGTCACCAGGCCGACACGGAGAACTGCGTGGCCCACAACGGTTCCCTGATCCCCGTCGAGGGCCGCGACATCATGGTGCAAGCGTGGTACCAGGGCGGCGTCTCGGTGTGGGACTTCACCGACTCGGCCAACCCGAGCGAGATCGCCTACTTCGACCGCACTCCGTTCAACACGGAGCGGATGCAGATCGCCGGATCGTGGTCGGCGTACTACTACAACGGCTACATCTACTCCAGCGGGATCCAGGAGGGACTCGATGTCCTGAAACTGCACGATCCCAGGACGGGTGATGCGGACAAGGTGCGGTTCAAGCAGTTCAATCCGCAGACGCAGCCGGTGTACTGACGCACATCGGCCGGTATGCGAGAGCAGGTAAGCAGCGGTCCCTCGTGGGAGTCGGGACTCCCACGGGGGACCGTCCACATTCGGCAGGGCCCGGCTGTTGGGCCCGGCTACTGAGTCCGGCTACTGGCCCGGTCGGCCCCCGGAACCGACTTCCGGATGTTTCGGGATGGATCAAAGCGGGTATACATCAGCACAGTCGTGACAGACCATGCCCGGTGGCCCATCCCCGACTCCGGAGGTACCGCGTGACCGAGTTCGCCAACCCGCACCAGAACGTGACGTTCGCCAGCAACGGCGGAAGCGCACACGGATACCTCACCCTTCCGCCTTCCGGTCGCGGGCCGGGCGTTCTCGTGATCCAGGAGTGGTGGGGCCTGACCGACCACATCGCCGACGTCACCGAGCGGTTCGCCGCCGAAGGGTTCGTCGCTCTCGCCCCCGACCTCTACGGCGGGCGAACCACACACGACTCCCGAGAAGCCTCGACGATGATGCAGAACCTGCCCGTCGAGCAGGCCACCCGTGATCTGTCCGGAGCGATCGACCACCTGCTCGCCCAGCACGCCGTGACCGGTGACTCCGTGGGCGTGGTCGGATTCTGCATGGGAGGCAAATTCGTTCTGGTCATGGCCGCCCAGCAGGGCGACCGGGTCGGTGCCGCCGTCCCCTTCTACGGTCTGCCGTCAGCCGAGGAAACCGACTTCTCCCACCTGACCGCCCCGGTACTCGGGCACTACGGCGAGCACGATCGGACCATCACCCCCGAAGCCGTGGAGGACATCAGGGCCAGGATCCCGGCCGCCTCCGAGGTTCCACCTCAGATGCACTTCTATCCGGCAGGCCACGCCTTCTTCAACGATCGGAGCCCGTCCACGTACCACGAGGATTCGGCCCGGCTCGCATGGGCACGCACACTCGAATTCCTGCACACCCATCTGGACTGATTCCACCGGATCGATCCTGGACCGGTCCCGCTTTGGCCGGACAGCCGACAGCAGTGGGCCGGTCCGCACCTGCTCACACCGCACGAAGCAGCCGGTTCACCGCCTCGGCGGGGATCGGATCACTGTAGACCGGTCCCGCAGCGATTTCGCAGCCCCTCGAGTGCCACCATGCGGCTTGTTCCTCGGCTTCCACCCCGACCACGGTGATCGGCACCCCGCAGGCACGGGTCCAGGGCAGCAGGCTCTCGATCGCACGGATTTCGGGGGATTCATCGGCCTCCCGTTCGTGGACGAGTCGCACCAGGTCGTCGGCGAGTTGAACCGCGCACACGGGAAGCTCGCGCAGACAACGCAGTTCCTCCGGGGAAGCACGGAAATCGCGGAGGGCGGTCTGCACACCCATCGCATCGAGCGTGGTCCCGTTGTCCCGTGCCTCGTCGCCATCGTCCATCATGGCCGTGATCGGCATGACCACCCGCAACCACTGCGCGTCGAGCTCGCTCCCATCGAGTACCTCACGCACCCTGGCAACCAGGTCGGGGTCGCGCGACTGGTTCGGGCTGAGCCCGGTGACCAGCCGTGGCCGGTGCCCCTCGCGATGCCACGCACTTACCTGCTGCCATGCCGTGCTCAGCATCCAGTCTCGCAAGGACAGCGTGATGCCGGAACGTTCGGCCAGGCGCAGGCACTCGTCGTGGTCCAGCCGATCGTGCCCCTTCGGCTGCCAACTCAACTGTGCCGCCACCCCCATCAGCTTCCGGTCCGGTATGGACACCAAGGGCTGATAGAGCACGTCGAACTCGCCGAGTTCGAGTGCGCCCGGCATGATGGCCGCCAGCTTCGCCTCGACCTGCTCATTGGGGGCTCGCTGCGGGTCGAACAGCGCCCACTGCCGCTTTCCCGCCGACTCCGCACGGCGCAGCGTCACATCGGCACTCCACATCAACGCGTCGGTTTCCGCCTCGGCCACGGTGCGCTGCGTCACGCCAATGCAGGCCGAGGTCGCGATGCCGTGCTCGCCGACGTAGATCGGCTCGGACAGCTCCTCGTTGATCCGGGCGGCGAACGAGGCAATGTCCGGCGTGTCCGCTGACTGCTTGAGCAGGATCGCGAACTCGGTACCACCGAGCCTGGCGACCAAACCCGCCTCGTCGGCGATGAGCTGATCCAGACGTTTGGCCACAGCCTTGACGATGCTGTCACCGATCTCGTAGCCCAACCCGTCATTGATGAGCTCGAACCCGTCGAGACCGAGGTGATAGAGCGTCAGTGTCACGTCCCCGGGTTGACTGGCCAACGCCGTCTGCAGTCGACTACGGAAGTGTTGGCGGTTCGGCAATCCGGTCATGGCGTCGTGCAGCGCCTGATGATGGAAGCGGTCCTGCAGTGAGCTCAGCTCACGGAGATCCTCGACCATGGTGACGAAGTGCCGCGGCGCGCCGTCGGCGTCCCGCAGCACCGACACGGCCAGGTAGGTCCAGGCCCTGTCTCCGTCGGCGCGCACGAGGTTGCGCCGTTCGCGCAGGCCGTGGCGGGTTCCCCCGGCCAATTCGGCGTAGGAGGCCGCGATGCTCCCGGCTTCCTCCGGGGCGAACAGATCATGGATCGTCTTGGACCGCAGCTCCTCATCGGAGTAACCGAGCGTGTCCCGCAGCGCCGAGTTCGTCTCGATGAACGTGCCGTCCAACTCACAGATCGCGACACCGATGGGGGTGGTGGTGAATATTTCCCGGAAGCGTGCCTCGCTGACCTGCAGCTCCCGTTCGGTGTGCACCTTGGAACGCAGCAGTGCCCGCTTCAGCGTCTCCTGCTGCTGAAACGTGCTCTCCCGGTCGGCACCGGCATAGCCGGCAGTCACCGCTGCCAGCAGTGCCAGAATTCGACGTGCCGGCTCGTTGCCGGGCCCGGTGAGGAGGCCATCGCTCAGCAGTTCCAGCGTGCGGGTCAGGCTTTCCTCGCCGGTGGCGTGCATCCGCACCAGGCTGCTGCCCACCTCGCGGCCCACTTCGTCGATCTCCGAAGGTTCTTCCAACGCATCGATGAGGCGGTCCACCAACTCCAGCAGACGTTGATCGATCGATGCGCGCGACATCGGGATGTAGGAGGCATCATCGAGTCTCCTGGCCCACTGGCGGGCAAGCTCCGCACGCCAGTGTCCGCTGCGCCACTGCCGAGGGACCTCGTCCGAGGCATACTCCGAGGAGCCGCCGTCCGAACCGCCGATCTTCATGACGCTCGTCCCATGCCGATCGCCTTCACGAGCACGTCCGCCGATCCGCTCCCTCGATCCTCGTTCTGCATTCATCCTCCTCGGTGCCTCCGAGTCACCCAAGGCGCACCGCATGCGCTTCTAGAGCTTGCGTCCGACTCCCGCGTAGATCCGAGTACCCCCGGGCTGTTCCGCCGAGGCGTCCGGCTCGTTCGGTCGCCAGTGCGCGGTACCGACCACACCGGGATCGAGCAGTTCGAAACCGTCGAACAGCTTCGTGATCTCGTCCCGAGTACGAGGATGGACGGGGTCGGCACTGTGGCGCATCACCTCGACCACTTCGGCCATCTCGTCCGGCTCGACATCGGCGGTGAAATGCGACAGGGCCAGAAAGCTCCCGGACGGTAGTTCGTCGCGATACTGCCGAACGATCCCGGCCGCATCGGCTCGGGTCGGGACGAAGTGGAGAACACCGACCATGAGCAGCCCGATGGGCTGCGAGAAGTCCAGCAGCCGCCGAGTTTCGGGATGCCGCAGGATACTGCCCGGTTCCCGCAGATTCGCCTGAATCACGGCAGTGCGGTGATCACCGTCGAGCAGCAACTCGCTGTGCGCGACGGCGATGGACTCACTGTCCACGTACACCACACCTGCCTGCGGATCCAGGCCGTGGGCGATCTCGTGCACATTGCCCACAGTCGGGATTCCGGAACCGAGGTCGAGGAACTGACGCACCCCCGACTCTGCCAGTGCCACCACAGCGCGTCGCAGGAATGCCCGGTTGAGCCGGGCGACGTTGCGGGCACTGGGCAACGCGGTCAGGAACTTCTCCCCCAGGCAACGGTCGACGGCGAAATTGTGCGCACCACCGAGCAGGTAGTCGTAGATTCGGGCCGCACTGGGCACTTCCTCGTCGATCTCATCCGGGCTCCAGGTCGCCTGTTCCGTCACGGTACATCCCTGCGTGGTTCCTCTGTGTGTGCGCCAGGCTACTGGGTGACGCCAGAGCGATCGACATGGCGGTCGATGATCAACAACGTGTCACCCACCAAGCCGAACAGTCCCGTGATCGACCGTCGGGGCGGCATCGACGCGTGCGCATCCGCGGACCGCGCCCACGCTCGACAGGCCCCGCATCACTCCACGGCCTCCAGGGTTTCGCCGTCGGCCACGAGCGCGTCCAGCCCCGCCACCTCGGCGTCCGTGAGCTCTATCCGGGCCGCGGCGGTGTTCTCCTCCAGGTGCCGTGGCGATGACGTGCCGGGGATCAGCAGGATGTTCGGCGACCGCTGCAGCAGCCACGCCAACGACACCTGCGCCTGCGTGGCACCATGCCGCTCGGCCGCTCCCCGAAGAGCCTCGTCGTCACGAGCCCTGCTACTGGTGAAACCCGAGCCCAGCGGGAAGAAGGGAACGAAGGCCGTCCCGGTCTCGGCGGTCCGGCGCAGGAGCTCGGCTGCCGAGCGATTCACGAGATTGTAGAGATTCTGCACCGCCGCGATCGGCGCGATCGCACGGGCCTGTTCGAACTGATCCACCGAGACGTGCGAAAGCCCGATGGCGCGAATGAGCCCAGCCTCCCGGAGCTCGGCCAGGGCACCGACACGGTCGTCCAGCGCGGTACCGGACTCACCATCCATGAAACGCAGATAAACCAGATCCAGCGAGTCCTTGCGAAGGCGCCGCAGGTTGTCGTGTACCTGCGCGCGCAACGCATCCGGGTGGTTCAGCGGCAGCCAGCCGCCCTGCTGATCCCGGTAAGCGCCGATCTTGGTGGCCAGCACCAAGTCCTCGTCGTAGGGACGCAGCGCCTCGGCGATCAGCTCGTTGACCACCCATGGGCCGTAGAAGTCGCTGGTGTCGATGTGGTTGATGCCCAGTTCGACAGCACGCCGCAGGATGCGCATCGCACGGTCGTAGTCCGTGGGTGGCCCGAACACACCGGGGCCGGCAAGCTGCATCGCACCGAATCCGAGTCGGTTGACGGTCAAGCCCGTACCCAGTTCCCGAGCACCACCGAGGATGGTTGATGTCGTCGTCACGGGGGTGATGTTGTTCCAATCGGGGCGTATCGGCAACCGGGCAGTGGAGGAAGTCGCAGATTGCCACTCGAGCACTCCCACCGAATGGGATCACACCTGCGGCAGGAGCAGCAGCCACCGCCCGCCGATTCCCACGGCCGCAAGGCCGATCACGAACCACAATGCGAGCCACACCACTGCGGGGACACGAGTCAGGTGTGCAAGCTGATCGGCGTCGGAGTGCACAGCTCCGCCTCTCCTGCGCTTGCCGCCCAGCTCGGCGAGCGGGCGAATCCCGCCGAAGAGCAGGAACCAGCTCAGCAGTGCACAACACAATGCCTGCACCGCAGGAGCAGCCCACCAGGACACCACGAACACCAACGCCGCGGTCACGAGCACCGACAGCACGCCATGGACATTGCGCAGCGCGAGCAGCATCGCGACGAGCAAGCCGACGGTGATCCACAGCATCGTCTGGGTCCGGTCGATGACGACCAGCCACGCTCCTGCCAGACCCAGCAACGACACGGCCGGGTAACCGGCGAACAGGGTGACGACCATGCCGAGGCCGGTGGCCCGGCCTGTCGAGACCGTGAGTCCGGAGGTATCCGAGTGCAGCCGGATCCCGTTGAGTTTGCGACCGCTGAGCAGGGCCATCGCGGCGTGGCCGCCCTCGTGCGCGATGGTCACCACGTTGCGCAGCAGCGGCCAGGACGTGTGGGAACCGACCAGGACGAGGGCCACCGCAGCCACGGCCAACGCGGTCAGATCGCCGAAGTCGGGCAGCCACAGCGCGAACCGCCGCGATAATTCATCCACAGGAGACACTCACCGTCCGGGGATCGGGGCTCTCCTGACAGGATGCCACGGCGGCGATCACGGCAGCGGAAGTCCGCGACGAACTCATCAGCGGACTCCTCGGCGAAGCTTCCGACGGAACCGACCGGGCTCATGCCCTGAGCTGTACATCCTGCGATCCGGCCGCGGCCGGATCGAGCAACCGGTGCGCCAGCAAGGTGCCACCGACGACCGCGGAAGGAATCACCACGAGCTGCACCACCGGAACGAGACACAGGAAATAGGTCGACAACCCGAAACCGAGTACTCGGGCACGGTGGCGCCGCAGCACCCGATGCCGTTCACGAAGCCGAAGGCCGCCACGCTGGAAGACCAGGCCCACCATCTCCAGGCTGATCACCCAGGCACCGAACAACGCTGCCAGGATCGGCGTGACGACCTGCCCGGCAACGGGCACGAACCCGAGAGCGAACAGGACGAGCCCGCCGGCGAGCGTGATCAGCACGAGCTTGGCCGAGTCCCGGACACCACGGCCGGTCTGACGCAGCCACCCGGCACCGTCCCCGGTACTGTTCAGCCCCCAGCGCTTCTCGGCAACCTCGGCGATGTGCTCGTAGAAGGGTCCGCCGATCAGCAGTGTCAGAGCGATGAACGACAGTGACCCCACCAGTGCGGCGGCGCCGATGAGGGCGATGCCCACAACGATCCGAACCGTACGTTGCCAGGCCTGTGCCCAGTCCTCGGCGAAGGGCGTCATCCAGCCGATCAGGTCCCCACTGAAATAGATCAGTACACCGAGGGCACCCACGAGCAGAACCGTGCTCAGCAGCGCAGGGACCGCCCCGATCAGCAGCAGCTTCGGTGAGCGCAGAATGGTCCCGAAGCCGGTGCCCAGGGTCCGGACACCGGCGGTGAAGTTGCGCAAGATGGTTCGTCTCCAAGGTCCTGGGCCGCAGGGGTCCCGGCGGCGGAGCGCCCGAGCGGCAAGGAGTCCGAGAGCAGGGCCTCGTACCGGTGGGTACCATGATCATACCCACCGTCGAGTCGACAGGCGGGCGTCACCGCTTGAGATGATTCTCCCGCCGGATGTGGCGGCTGGTGCGAGGCGCACGTCCCTTCAACGGATACGTGCGCCGGGGTCGGCGTTGCTCCTGGAGGGCATACAGCTCGACAAGCGCCACATCGGGGTTCTCGCCGCCGTAGCAGCGCCAGAGCATGGTGAGCAACTCGTCCTCGGTGAGCACCCAGCGACGGTCGAAGACCCAGTCACCGCCGGACCGATCCTCGTGACTCATTGCCGTCACCCCCGAGCAAGTCGGTGCACGCTCGCAGGCTCACTCGGTGCCTGCCTACCCCAGAATACCCCACATCACAACTACCGAGCGTGATACGCGAGCCGCCGACACATCAGCGGGCGGGTCCGCGGCGGTCGGGGGACACCGCGGACCCGCCCATCCCTCCCCCTGACTTCAGGCGAGTGGTTCCCGAGTGGGTTTTTCACTCGAGCCCCGGGAACCGGCCGTCTCAGGCGATGATGCGGATGGGATCTTCCAGCAGCCCGGTGAGCTGCTGGAGGAACACCGCACCGACGGCACCGTCGACGGCGCGGTGGTCGGCCGACAGCGTCACCCGCAGCATCTTGCGGGCGACGAACTCGCCGTCACGCACCTGCACCTCGTCCTTCGTCTCGCCGACCGCGAGGATGCCTGCTTCCGGCGGGTTGATGACCGCGGTGAACTCCTCGATGCCGAACATGCCCAGGTTCGACACGCTGAACGTGCTGCCCGTCATCTCGTCCGGCTTGAGCTTGCCCGCACGAGCCCGCTCGGCTTTCTCGCGGCCCTCGGCGGCGATCTCCGAGACGCTCTTGCGGTCGGTGTCGGGAATCACCGGCACCACGAGTCCCGAGTCGATCGCCACCGCGACCCCGAGATGGACCCGCTTGTGCTGCAGCAACTTGTCCCCGGCGAAGGAGACGTTGAGCGAGGGATTGGCCCGCAACGCGGTCGCCACCGCCTTGACCACCAGGTCATTGAGGCTGACCTTCGGGCCACCCGCGGCCTGCAGACGCTCGTTGAGGTCGGCCCGGAACGCCACGAGGTCGGTCACGTCGACCGCACTGGTGAGATAGAAGTGCGGGGCCTGCTGCTTGCTCTCGGTCAGGCGCCGGGCGGTCACCTTGCGGATGTTGCCCAGCGGGATCTCCTCGACGTCGTCGCCGGTGGCTGCCGACGACGCGGCGGGGGCTCCGGAGGCGGGGGATTCCGCGCTCGGGGCGGAGGCCTGCGCAGCCGGTGCCGCGGGCTGTTCGACCGCGGCGGCATCGATGTCGGCGCGGATGATCCGGCCGTTCGGACCGCTGCCCGTCACATTCGTGAGATCGACGCCCCGATCCTTGGCGACCGCCTTGGCCAGCGGCGACGCCTTCGGCCTCGCGGTGTCGCCGGAGTTCGTCCCGGCGGCCTTCTGCGCGGCGGCCTCTTGTCCGGCGGATGGCGCAGCCGGGGCAGCGGCTTGCTCCTGCTGCCCGCTTTCCGGCTGAGCCGGCTGGGCCTGCTGAGCGGAGCCGTTCCCGGCGGGCTCGGCGGCGGCTGCCGAACCGGACCCGTCCCCCATCAGGCCGATGGGGGTGCCGATCGGCGCCGTCTGCCCCTCGCCGATGAGGATCTTCTCCAGAACGCCCTCGTCGTAGGCTTCCATTTCCATGATGGCCTTGTCGGTCTCGATCTCGGCCACCACGTCACCGCGGTTGATGTGCTCGCCGACCTGCTTGCGCCAGCTCGCGATCACGCCTTCCTCCATCGTGTCGGACAGGCGCGGCATGTGGATCTCGGTCATGGTCTTCCTTCGGGAATCTCAGCTCACCGGCGGCGGCCGACGGCGTCCAAGGTTTCGTGCACGGCAGTGGTCAGGGATTCGGCCGAGGGCAGTGCGGCTCGCTCCAACGGCTTGGCGTAGGGCAACGGCACCTCGGCCGCGGCCACGCGGCGCACCGGAGCGTCGAGGGAGTCGAAAGCACCATCCGAAATGGACGCCGCGATCTCGGCACCGATACCGTAGGTCAGCCAGTCGTCCTCGGCGATGACGGCACAGTTCGTCCTGCGTACGGACTCCACGAGGGTCTCACGATCCAGTGGGCGCAGACTCCGCAGATCCACCACCTCGGCGGAAATGCCCTCTTCCTCCTGCAGCTTCTCGGCCACCTGGTGAGCAACCGTGGCCATGCGGGAGTAGCCGATGATGGTGATGTCACTGCCCGGCCTGGTCACCGCTGCCTTGCCGATCTCGGCCGGTTCGGCAGTGTCGGGCACCTCGCCCTTGGTGTTGTAGAGGGCGAGATTCTCCAGAAACAGCACCGGGTCGTTGTCGGCGATCGAGGCCCGCAGCAATGCCTTGGCATCGGCGGGTGTGCTCGGTGCCACCACCTTCAACCCCGGAACGAACGCGTAATACAGCTCGATGTTCTGCGAATGGGTGGCGCCGAGCTGCTGACCGCCACCGCCGGGAGTGCGCATGACCATCGGCACGCTGCACTGACCGCCGAACATGCCGTAGATCTTGGCCGCGTGGTTGACGATCTGATCCAGTGCGATCAGCGAGAAGTTGATCGTCATGAGCTCGGCGACCGGGCGCAGGCCCTGCATCGCCGCGCCGACCGCCGCGCCGATGAAGCCCTCTTCGGCGATGGGAGTATCGCGTACTCGCTTCTCCCCGAACTCGTCGAGCAATCCCGCGGTGATCTTGTAGGAGCCCTCGAAGACCCCGATCTCCTCGCCGATGAGGAAAACATCCTCGTCGGCGAGCATTTCCTCGCGCAGTGTGTCGTGCAGCGCTTGCCGGTAGGTGATGACGGCCAAGGGTGTTTCTCCTGGAAGTACATCGTGAGCGGCGTGGCCGTTCGACGGCCGTGGCCGCTCACGAACCGTGGTGGGTGGTCGCCTGCGGACTCAGAACACCGGGTCGGCGGGCAACCGTCGGGAGTCGTTGGCCACAGGAGTGGCATAGGTGTAGTCGAACAGCGTCGACACGTCCGGGTGCGGGCTGTCGTCGGCGAAGGCCACCGCCGCGTCCGCGTCCGCCTGCGCCTGGCGCTCGATCTCCGCGGCACCGTCCTCGTCGAGCACGCCGGAGTCGATCAGCTGAGCGCGGAAGGCCACCACCGGATCGGCGGCACGGGCGGCCTCCACGGATTCCTGGCTGCGGTACTTGCCCGGGTCCACGACCGAGTGCCCCTTGAGCCGGTGGCTGACGGTCTCCAGCATCGCGGGCTCTCCGGTCTCGCGCGCGTGCTCGACCAGGCGGCAAGCGGCCTCGTTCACGGCCACGACATCGTTGCCGTCCACCCGCTCACCGTGCATGCGATAGCCCACCGCGCGCTTGTACAGCTCGGACTCCGCCGAGGACTTGTCCACCGTGGTGCCCATCCCGAGGTAGTTGTTGACCACGACGAAGACCACGGGCAGGTTCCACAGCGCCGCGATGTTCAGCGACTCGTGGAACGCACCGATGTTGGTGGTGCCGTCGCCCATCTGGCACATGACGACCTGATCGCCACCCCGGTAGTCGATGGCCAGCGCAGCACCGGTGGCCAGCGGGACCTGCCCGCCGACGATGCCGTAGCCGCCGAGCAGCCCGGACTCCACGTCGAACATGTGCATCGAGCCGCCCCACCCCTTGGAGGTGCCGGTGGTACGCCCGTACAGCTCGGCCATCACCCGGCCGGGTTCGATCCCCTTGGCGATCGCGTACCCGTGTTCACGGTAGTTGGTGAACAGGTAGTCGTTTCGGCGCAGGGCACTCATCAGGCCGACCACGGTGGCTTCCTCACCGAGGTTGAGGTGGCAGTAGCCACCGATCTTGGCCTGCGTGTAGCCCTGAGCGGCACGCTCCTCGAAGCGGCGAATGAGCGTCATCTGGCGGAAGTAGTCGCGCAGCGTCTCGGGCGACTCGTCGCTGAACACGTTCTGCGCGTCATGCTGCACGCGCTTTCCGCTCGTGCGCGTGCCGTTACGACGAGACTTGGTCCCACCGGAGGCGGGCTTGTTGCGGGTAGCCGTCTCAGCCATCACGGATCCCTCTTTTCCGAAGCTTGATATCGGTGAAGTGCGAGCACTTGCTCGGGCGTGGTCGGCGCCGCCACGGCGGCGTCGGTTTACCGCCGCCGTGGCGGCGCGGTGTGGACGGGTAGCCCCAGGGCGGACATCGCCGCCTCCATGCCGACCTCGCCGAGGGTCGGATGGGCATGGATGGTCTCGGCGAGTTCGTCGAGGGTCGCCTCCAGCGTGATCGCCAGTGCGCCTTCGGTGATCAGATCGCTGGCCGAGGGACCGATGATGTGCACACCGAGTACCTCGCCGTACTGCTTGCCTGCCACGATCTTCATGAAGCCCTCGGTGTCGCCGTAGGTCTTCGAGCGACCGAGCGCGGCGAACGGGAACTTCGCGGTGACGATCTCGTGGCCGAGTTCGACGGCCTGGGCTTCGGTGAGCCCGACACTGGCGACTTCCGGATGGGTGAACGTCGCGGCGGGCACGGCGGTGTAGTCGATGCGGGTGTGCTCGTTGCCCGCGATCACCTCGGCGGCCGTGATGCCCTGATGCGAGGCCACATGCGCCAGCAGCGCCTTGCCGGTGACGTCGCCGATCGCGTACACGTGCTCGACATTGGTGCGCAACTGATCGTCGACCTGCACGAAACCGCGGTCGTCGGTGGCGACACCGGCGGTGTCGAGATCCAGTGCGGCCGTGTTGGGCTTGCGACCGACGCCGACGAGCACCACGTCCACGTCGACTTCCTGTGCCTTGGCCCCCTCGACGGTGACCCGGAGCCCGGTCGACGTGCCGCTTTCGATCTTGGACACGGTGGATTCGGTGAGTACCGAGATACCGCTCTTGCGCAGTGACTTGCCCAGTTCCTTGCCGATCTCGGCGTCCTCGGCGGGCACCAGGCTCGGCATCATCTCGACGATCGTGACCTCACTGCCGAGAGTGGCGAACAGGCTCGCCCATTCCGCGCCGACCGCGCTCCCACCGACGACGGCGATGCGGTCGGGTACCTCGGTGAGGCCGAAAGCACCGTCCGAGGTGATCACGCCGGGCAGGTCAGCGCCGGGCAGGGGCAACTGCACCGGGACAGAGCCGGTGGCGATGAGCACATCGCGGGCACGGACCTGTTCGATCGGTTCGGACCCGGCCGGAGCGGCGGCGTAGCGGGGTCCTCCCGTGCCGAGTTCGGACTCACCGGTCGCGTAGACGTCCACCGTGGTCGGGCTCGTGAACCGTGCGTGGCCGTCGACGACGGTCACACCGTTGGCCTTGAGAAGTCCCGCGACCCCGTCGGTGAGGTTCTTGACGATGCCGTCCTTGCGGCGCGAAACCGCATCGTAGTCCAGCGTCACGTTCTCGGCGTGAACACCGAAGTCGGCGGCGTGCAGCACGGTCTCGTAGACCTCGGCCGAACGCAGCATCGCCTTGGTGGGGATACAACCCCAGTTCAGGCAGACCCCGCCTGCCTTCTCCTTTTCCACCAGACCCACCGACAGGCCACGCTGGGCGGCCCGGATCGCGGCAACGTAGCCGCCGGGACCGCCACCCACCACGAGAAGATCGAATTCCTGCACTTCGCTGTGCTCCTTTGTCTGCACGCGTCGGTCGTGACCGTCGAACAATCTCACCGAGAGTGTCGTGACCACGGACACTTTCGCGCCATGCTCGGCCGCCCAGACTTGAGGGCCGACTACTGTGCATCCCGCACAGCGAGAGCCATATCGAACACTCACCGCGCACAGTGAAACACATTTGGTCACAACAGACGTGCGCGCAACGCACAACACAGGAGAAATCACGAAGGACCGGCAGGAGCATCAATTTCTTGACATTTTCGCTCGCCAGGTAGTTGACAAACTTACACCAGCAAGGTAGCCGGAATCACTTCGGCTCGTCGCCGCGGAGTCGAAGCGCCGACAAGGCAAGTGACAACGCAACGTAAGCATCTCGCCCGTACAACGGGCGCCCGATCAGGGTAGTGATCCGATGCAGACGGTTGAGCACCGTATTGCGGTGGCAGTGCAGGCGAACCGCAGCGTTGGCAGTCGAGCAGTTCTCCTCCAGCCAGGCGGTGAGGGTGTCCAGCAGCATGTCGCGCTCCTTGGCCGGAAGCGCGAGCACCGCACCGAGCTGGGAATCCAGCAGCCGCTGCGCCAGATCAGGCGACTGCACCAGCAGCGCCTCCGGATAGCGCTGCTCCAACGACACCAGCTCCGTCGCTCCGTGCGGCGCCGTACCCAAGGTCGTCAATGCGAGCTGGTGGGCCAGGCCGATTTCGGCCAGCCCCCGCACGGCGGGCGAGGAGGCCACCCGGCCCCGCGCGAGCTGCCGGAGCGTGCCGAGAGCCGTCTCCTCGTCGTGCTGTTCCAGCGCAACCAGACCGACCAGGGTGTCGGCCCGGACCTGCCACACCGAACGGATGTGCAGAGCGCTCAACGCCGCCTGCTGACCGCGCAGCGCGAAACTGCCGTCGGATTTCATTTCCGCCACGACGGCGAGATACCGGCCACCGGTGGGCAGGTCGAGTTCCTTGGCGGTGCGCTGAGCGAAGGCGGTATCCCTGGCACGTCCACTCAGCAGATCCTCCACCAGTGCATGACGCCGCTGGTCATCGCGGCGCAACTGTTCCAACTCGGTGTTGCGGTAGGAGGTCGACAGTGTCGAGGACAGACCGTCGATCACCGTCCACATCGAGGTGGCCACTCCCAGTACGGCATCCGGATCGACCCCGTCGGCATGGGCCTGCTCGACCAGCGCTTCCCAGACGATGCGGCCACCGAGACGGAAGGTTCGCAGCATCACTTCCAGCGGCACACCCTGCTCGGCGCGGCGCCTGCCGATGGACGCCGCCACGCTGTCACCGTCCGGTCCGGCCACGGTTCCGCTCAGGATCTGCAGAATCCGGCCGAGGTAGTGCTCACATCCCTTCCAGAGGTCCTCACGCGGCACCGGACTGTAGTCCGTCCATTCCGGGTTGTCGGTGAAAATGGCCGCCATCAGCCGCTGCGCCAGCATCGGGACATCGCCGAGCCGTGCGCTGGCCAGCGAGTGCGTGATTTCCTCGGCGTCGCTGCCGGGAGCGACGCCGAAGAGGTTGCCGGGGGCCGGCTCGGACGGATCTGCTGCCACGTCCTCCGACGATACCGATGACGCAGGCAGCAACGGCGTGTCAGT
This sequence comes from Haloactinomyces albus, assembly GCF_031458135.1. Taxonomy (NCBI): domain Bacteria; kingdom Bacillati; phylum Actinomycetota; class Actinomycetes; order Actinopolysporales; family Actinopolysporaceae; genus Haloactinomyces; species Haloactinomyces albus. The sequence goes on from NZ_JAVDXW010000001.1 coordinate 675,861, forward strand.
GCGCTGCCATCCCACGAATCCGCGCCTACGGCGCTGTGCTGATCCGCAACCGGCGACGCAACGATCGGCGTTGTAACGTTTCCCGCTCCCACCGCGAAGCACAGGATGCCGGGCACGTCGTGCGACCGGCATTCCCACCCACCCGGAACACGCGGAGGTACAGCCATGCACAGCAGCAGCCGCCACACACTTGTGTCGGTGGTAGCAACGGTCACGATGGTCGTCATGACCGTCCTGCTGGCAGCATGGTTTCCTGCCCAACCCGGTCCGCCTCCCGGGGACGCGATCATTGCCGTGACCCCTGCTCGCTGACGGCTCACGAGCCACGGATCGGGGACACGGGCACCGGGAGACGGCTCACCGGACAGCGGTTCACCGTGGCACGGCGGCTTCGTGGATCTCCGCCCACGGATCGTGCTTGCGCCGAAGCCTGCGCGCCATGTTCGCGAGTCCGTAACCGCCGGGGGTTACCCGCGTGAGTTCGCCGGGTTCGAGCGGTGTCGCGGCGGGCGCGCCGGAGCGGGCACGCAGGGAGTACGGCGCGATCATCGTCTGGGCATAGGCGTTGCGGTTGATATCCAGGAATATCCGGTCGCCGCGCTTGTTCTTGCGTTGTTCGGTGGTGAGCCGCTCCGGGTCCTCCCGGACTGCCTCCTCGGCGATGTCATCGGCCCAGCCACGAACCCGGTCGAAGTCCGCCTCCGCAGCCAGCGGAGCCACGACGTGGAATCCCTTACCTCCGGTAGCCTGCACATGCGGTGCGAGCCCTGCCCGCCCGAAGCGGTGACACAGGTCCCGTACCACCGACCGCAGTTCGGTGGTACGAACCCCCTGGGGCGGATCGATGTCGAGCACGATCAGATCCGGCCGCTCCAAGGAACCCGCAGTGGACAGCATCATGTGGAATTCCAGACACGCCTGGTTGGCCAGATACAGCAGCGTCGCCGCATCATCGGCGATCACGTGATGCACCGGCCCTCCGCTACCGCGCTGGGGCACCTCCTCGATCCGGATCCAGTCCGGCAGATGGCCGGAAGCCTCCTTCTGGAAGAACCCCTCCCCTGCCAGACCATCCGGAAAACGACGCAACGTGAGCGGCCTGGCCCGCAGGTGCGGGACCATGACCCCGGCCACCGATCGGTAGTAGGCCACCACATCGCGTTTGCCGTAGGAATCGTCCGGATACAGGACCTTGTCCGGGCGGGACACCTCGATGTGCCCGCCATCGACCTCGAATCGCTCGCTGCTCGCGCTCACCGTGCCTCTCCCGTTCACCGCAGCTCGGGCATTCGAAAGTTGTCAAAGTCACGCCCGACCCGGTAAGAGAGCGGCGGATCCGGCTGCACCATGGATGGCGGGTACCCGCCATCCACACCAGTCAATCGACACCGGGGTGATATCGACCACCCCAGCTGATTCCACGAATCGGTGAATGCGGGATACTGACGACAACGCCCGTGCGTGAGTGGCACTCGCGCGAACCGACGCTGAAGGTGCACAGGCAGATGCCGAAGAAAACCAACCCGGTGGCGCAACGAAGCGGCACGTCGACCAATATCATCCTGACGGCGATCGTGCTGATCGTCGCGGTGGTGGTCATCGGTGGAGTACTGCTTTTCAATCGTGGTGGGGAAAGTCAGGCGGGACCGGGAGAGGCGGTTCCGGCTTCGGTGCTGCACCCGAAGGGCAGCAACATGGTCTCCCAGGGCCCGAAGGGCGCCCCCACTCTCGTCGAGTTCGTCGATTACCAGTGCCCCTCCTGCTATAGCTACTACCAGAATATGACCAGCAAGATCGAGCAGGAGTACGAGGGCAAAATCAACTTCGTGGTCCGCAACTACCCGCTGGACATGCACCAGTTGGCCGTTCCCGCTGCGAAGGCCGTCGAGGCAGCCGCGATGCAGGGCAAGTTCGAACAGATGTATCACAAGATGTTCGACAACTACAACTCATGGGCCGCGGCACCGAGTGGCCAGCAGCTCAGCACGAACAAGCAGGCCGCCGTCCGGCAGTTCGAGACCTTCGCCAAGCAGATCGGGCTCGATGTCGCCAAGTTCCGTGCGGATATGAACTCGCAGGAAGTTGCCCAGCGCGTCGAGCAGGACCGCGCCGACGGCAGCAAGGCCGGGGTTCAGGGCACTCCGACCTTCTACCTCAACGGCCGGAATTTCGAGCTTACCGGTAATACCGCTCAGGATCTCGACAACCTGCGGCAGAAGCTGGACGGAGCGCTCGCCAAATGACCGCCACACGTGATGCCGAGCGCGCCACGGACGATGCTGCCGCATCCACCGCCACCCCGTTCGGCAGCGGACTGCACTGGCTCTACGTGGTCGGCGGCGCCATCGGTTTTCTCGCCTCGTTCGTACTGAGCGTCGAGGAATACCTCAGCCTGCTCAATCCCGACTACGTGGCCAGCTGCAGCCTGAACCCGATCGTGTCCTGCGGTTCGGTCATGGAAAGCGACCAGGCCACCCTGTTCGGGTTCCCCAACCCGCTGATCGGTGTGGCCGCCTTCGCCGTCGTGGTGACCGTGGGAGTGGCGCTGCTGACCGGCCTGCGAGCACCGCGTTGGTTCTGGCTCGGGATGCAGCTCGGCACCACGCTCGGCGTGATCCTCGTGCACTGGCTGATCGTGCAGAGCCTCTACGAGATCGGGGCGCTGTGCCCGTACTGCATGGTCGTCTGGGTGGTCACCATCGCGATTTTCGCCTACACCACCCTGCACAACCTCGAACAGGGGCACCTGCCTGCGGGTGGTGCCCGTCCCGCGGTACTCGGCCTGATCCGCTTCCACACGCTCGTGGTCGTGCTCTGGTATCTCGTGATCGTCGCGCTGATCCTGCAGGCCTTCTGGAGCTACTGGACCACCCTGCTCTAGAAGCTGGCCCGGCCCGGCACAGGGATCTTCCGGTTTGCCGGGAACACTCGTTTGTCCCTTGCCGGGTCCGGGTACCACACGGCCATGAATGGTGTCACTTTGACATCCGATCGGCCGTGGAGCGCTCTCCTCGACGGGTGGCAATCTGGAGCGACCCCCCAGGGTGGGGAGTCCCGATATTCCTCTGATTCGATGTGCGGTGGTCTCGAATGAGGTTGGAGCGAGGTGTCCGCGTGTCAGCGTCCGATCCCGATTTGCCCCAAGTCCCTACCGGGGAGCCCGAACCGTCCGCGGCAGCCCCGGACCCCGGTGCGGAACCTCCCGTGGAAGTTCGCGTCTCCGCTGAGGCCACACAGCTGTCCGTGATGCGTGCCGTCGTCGGTGACCTGGCGATGCGTGCCGACTTCGACGTCGACTCGATCGCGGATCTGCGACTGGCCGTTGATGAAGCATGCTCCTCGTTGATCCGCAGAGCGGCCGGCGACGCCTGGCTGCTGTGCCGATTCCGCTGCGGAGCCGACGGCCTGTCCCTCACGGCAGAGGTGACCAGCGACGAGTCTTCCGCACCCCGTACGGACACGTTCAGCTGGCGCGTGCTCAGCGCGCTCACCGATACCGTGGCATCCTCGGTGGAGGCTGCCGGTGACGGCGCCGGAAGGCACGTGGTGCGTATCGAGCTACGCAAGGGACGGACGGACACGAGTGACGCCAGGGGACTCTGAATCCGCTGCTCACTCCCGAAGTCAACGTTACGACGAGCTCGCTCCGCTGTTCGTCGAACTCTCGGGCGTGAGCAAGCAGGACCCGCGTTATGAGGAAATACGCGACAAGCTGGTTACCGAGCATCTGCCGGTGGCCCAGCACATCGCGCGTCGTTTCAGCCACCGGGGAGAGTCGCAGGAGGACCTCACCCAGGTGGCGACTTTGGGTCTCATCAACGCGATCGACCGGTTCGACCCGCAGCGCGGAGTGGACTTCCTCTCCTACGCGGTGCCCACGATCATGGGGGAAGTGCGCAGACACTTCCGCGACACCGGCTGGGCAGTGCGAGTTCCGCGACGGCTGCAGGAGCGGCATCTCTCGGTATCCTCGGCCATCGCCACCCTGTCCCAGGAATTGGGGAGGGCACCGACACCGAGTGAACTGGCCACGCACATCGGGATCAGCAAGGACGAGGTGTATCAGGGGCTGGAAGCCGGTAATGCCTACCGGAGCAGCTCACTGGACGAACTCCTGACCAATACCGACGAGATTCCTCTCGGGGATGCCATCGGTACGGAGGATGCCGAGCTCGGCGAGGTGGAAAATCGCGAGGTGATCCGGCCACTGCTGGACGAACTCGGCGAGCGCGAGCGGCGCATCCTCATCCTGCGCTTTTTCCGGTCGATGACCCAAACGCAGATCGCCGAGCAGGTCGGTATCTCCCAGATGCATGTGTCCCGGCTGCTGTCGCGCACACTGGCCTGGTTGCGGGAACGACTCGAAACCGAGGCTCCCCGGGAACCGGTGGCCAACGAGTAGAGGATCTGCCACGAGCGTGCTCAGGCGGTTGCCGTACCGGTACCGCCTGAGCAGAGACGCCCGAAGCAGAGTTGCCCGGGACCCGGTCGGGGGAGAATCGGGCCCCGGGCAACAGTCTCGAGGGACTTTTCGCCTCAGGCGAGGGAGAAGCCCTGGTTCTTGAGCCACGGAATCGGGTTGGTTTCCTGACCACCGGCGCCGTGGCGCACCTCGAAGTGCAGGTGCGGACCGGTGGACTGGCCGCGGCTTCCCACAGTGGCGATCTGCTGGCCGGCCTCGACATGCTCACCGACGCTGACCTGCGACTGATTGATGTGGCCGTAGACGGTCACCTTGCCGTCATCGTGCTTGATCCGTACCCACAGACCGAATCCACTGGCCGGCCCGGAGCTGATGACCTCGCCTCCGGACGGCGCGTGGATCGGGGTCCCCATGTCGGCACCGATGTCGATACCGGCATGCGAACCACCACGGGTGTGGTAGCCGGACGTGAGCCTGCCGCTGTCGACCAGCTTGCCGCCGGATTCGGCCGACGCGGCCTTGGGCTTGGGTGCGGCAGCTGCGGCCTTCTTCTCGGCGGCCTGCTTGGCGGCCTGCTCCGCGGCCTTCTGCGCTGCGGCCTTTCTCTCGGCGGCCTGCTCGGCAGCCTTCTGCGCGAACGCCTTCTTCAGGCGGATCTGCTCCTGGACAGCCTTGCGCTGGGCTTCCTTCTTGCGCTGGGCGTCTTTCGCAGCCTGAGCCTTCTCGGCCTGGGTCTTGCCGGAGTCCTGGTCCGCGGCAGAAGCCCCACCCTCGTCGGATTCGGGTGACTGAGGTGCCGGCGCCGGAGCCTCAGCGGGCTGGGCTCCGCGCAGCTCGATCGAAGCCGGAGCCTCCTGGGCCTTGTTCACCGATGCCTGCATCGGCTGCTGCGCGGCCATCGACTTCACGTTGTTCTCGGGGGAGTCCGATCCGTCGTCGATGAACGACTGACCCACCGCGGCGAACGCACCGGTGGCAACGACTGCAGCGATGACCTTGTTGCGGACGGGGGTGCGGGAATCGCTGTGTGGCGTGCCGTATCGGAGGGAAGTCGGCAGGTATCCCATGAGGGAGGAAATCTTGCCGGGACCACCCTCGTCGCGGTTCTTGCCCATGTTGGCCTTTCCGTCTCGGGGACGGTCCGGTTACTTCCCGTCGGGGAGGGGGCCACCTCTCGGGGGTGAGGTGATTCGTAACCGAACCGTGACGTACAGCCGAGAAGGTAGCGGAGAGTTATTGCTGCATCAAGCGTTCACCCATTCGTGTGCAGGTCTAGCGCACTCTTCTGGCCCGACCAATCACGAAGTGTATTTGCCAAAGATGACCTTCAGGTTACGAAAAAAACCAAACGGTTACTTGGCACAGCGACGCTTCCGGGGCCCATCAAACCGATCTCGGCTCTCCGGGACGATCATCGGCAACATGTCGGCCGATGCGCACGTTTTCGCTGGTGTGCCCACCAGCGCTCCTTGATCGAAAAAGCGTTGACGATCTCCCGCGCCGATGATTCTCGACAATCGCACAGCAGAGAGCAGTCGCCGACTCACCGGTATGTCGTCCTTGCTTGCGAATGCCGATCTTCCTGCGCAGTCGCCGGGTATCGGCGATGGAAGACCGAAAAGTGACCTTGAGCACATATCACGAGAAGCCTTCACGTCAACCCGTGTATCGGACGAACGATCCGCCTCGGCGAGGCGCCCTTCGAGAGAGGGCCACAAGAAATCAGCGGGAGCTCAGCAGCAGGCATCATCCGACGGTAGGTGCCCCGGGTGCGGTGGGGTTTCCGCACGCGCCCGGGGCACCGCTCCCCGTACCGCGGTCCTTCAGGCGCGACCGCACACGCATGGCACCCGCCTCGCGGATACACACACCGCCTTGGGAGGGTCTCTCCGGGGCCGGGGCCCGTATCCGTCCTTCAGCAGGCGATGCGTCCCAGTGTGCACGTCGCATTTGGCATATTCCAGAGCCGCACCATGACTCTTCGCGCAAGCGATGGCCACGAGCGCGCAGCAGCAGGTCGGCACAGCACCGGTGATCGTGACCATCCGTGACCCGGCCATGCACGATGACCCGGCCGTCCTCGTTCAGCCCTGGTCGCGCATGGGGCTGGAGGCGGTGCGCCATTGCACCGTGGGGCGCATGGCGGCCAGGTCCACGCGGTGCTTGTGGGCTTCGGCCACCTGGAACAGCGAGTCGATGAGGGTGTTGGACAGCAGGTGTGGCTGCAGCCCCAGTTCCACCAGCCCGGTGTGGACCACGTTGTAGTAATGCTCGGCCTGCTCCACCCGCGGGTTGTCCAGGTGCTCCACATCGACGGCGCCGTCATAGCCGTTGGCCACGACCTTGGCGATCTCGCCGACCGAGAAACTCTCGGTCATCTGGTTGAACACCCGGAACTCGCCGGACTCGGCCGGGTTCTCCGCAGCCAGCCGGATGCACTCGACGGTGTCCCGGATGTCGATCAATCCCCGGGTCTGACTACCGGACCCGTACACCGTCAGCGGATGCCCCAGCACGGCCTGGATGACGAAGCGGTTCAGCACCGTGCCGAAAATGGCGTCGTAGTCGAACCGCGTGGCCAACCGCGGGTCCCGCTCGGTCTGCGGGGTCTCCTGCCCGTAGACCACCCCCTGGTTGAGGTCGGTGGCCCGCAACCCCCAGATGCGGCAGGCGAACTCGATGTTGTGACTGTCGTGGACCTTGCTCAGGTGATAGAACGAGCCCGGCTTCTTCGGATACAACACCCGGTCGGTGCGACCCTTGTGGGTCACCTCCAGCCAGCCTTCCTCGATATCGATGTTCGGCGTGCCGTACTCGCCCATCGTGCCGAGCTTGACCAGGTGGATATCCGGGTTGACTTCCTCGATCGCAAACAGCACGTTGAGGTTGCCGACCACATTGTTGTGCTGCGTGTACACCGCGTGCTTGCGGTCGATCATGGAATACGGGGCGGCACGCTGCTCGGCGAAATGCACGATCGTATCCGGCTGGAACTCCCGGATCATATGCACCGTGAACTCGCCGTCCACCAGATCACCACAGTAGACCGCGATGTCCTTGCCGGACACCTCACGCCAGGCATCGACCCGCTGCTGCAACGGCTCGATGGGCACCAGACTCTGCACACCCATCTCGTGGTCATAGCCCCGCCGGGCGAAATTGTCGGCCACCGCCACCTCGTGGCCGCAGTCGGACAGGTGCAGAGCGGTCGGCCAACCGAGGTAGCCGTCCCCCCCGAGGACGAGGATTCGCACGCCTTCTTCTCCCCTTCGTGATATTGACGCTGCCTGTTCATCGGCAACACGACCAAGCTGGTCGGCCACCTACCGTCGGCACTCCCCGACACACCGATAGTCCGACCTGCCGGAAAGGTACTGCTTGATCGTAGCGATGGGAACAACCGGTATCGCCTCGCCCCGACGGACTCCTGGAAGAATCGTCTCACCTCCCGGCCCCCGGGGACAGTGGTCCCCATGGCAGGAGATCTCCATATCGCCGAGTACCGCCGAGCACCCGGAGCCACACAGCCGACCGGAGTATCGTTGCCTGGCACGGCTCGCCCCGTCCCCGGACGGTGCGAGCGGAAACGGTCGAGGAGCAATCGTGCAGCATGCCACCGCAAACGCCGGCCGGACGGCTTCACACCGTGGCCGGTACAGGCGGCTGATCAAGAGATTCGCCGCCGCCTCGGCGGTGGCGACCGTGTCGAACCAGGTCGTGTTCGTGACCGCCTATGCCGCCGGGGCGTCCCCCGTGCTGGCAACCGTGCTCGCATGGCTGGCAGGAGCCGTACCGAACTTCCTGCTCAATCGACGCACCTGGGGCAGCGGTGGGCGCACGGCGCTGCGTGGCGAGATCCTGCGCTTCGTCACCATCTCGGTGAGCACCGCACTGCTCGCCGCCTTCGCGACGAGCAGTGTGGAGCCGCTGGCACTGCGGTTGTTCAGCGAGTCCCCCGGTGCCCGAATCGCTCTGGTCTCGGCGGTCTTCGTCGCTACTTACGCGGTGATGTTCGTGGTGAAGTTCGTCCTGATGGACCGCATCGTGTTCACCGCTCACCGATGGCGGGGGCCGACTCGGTGACCGTACCGACCGCAGTCGCACCCGAGGTGTGGCTGCGGGTGCGGCGCTCCCGCAGCCACGTGGTGAACACGACCTTGGCGTACCGGTAGCCGTAGAAGAGATTGTTGCCCTTCTTGCTGTGCCCGGCTGTACGAGCATGCATCGTCATCGGCTGCTCCAGGACCCGGTACTTGTGGGCGAGGATGCCCACAAGCAGTTCGGAGGACTGGTACTGCGGCTGCTCCAGGCGTACCGCGGCGGCAACTTCGACCTTCATGGCCCGGAAGCCGAACGACGTATCGGTGACACGTTGCCCGGTCAGAGCACTGACCAACCAGGCGAACACGTAGGTTCCGGCACGGCGCAGCGAGTCGGTGGTCTCGCTGCTACCGAGCCGCCGGGACCCGGTGACGAAGTCGGCCTCGTCCTCGATCAGTGGCTGCAGCAGCTTGGGCAGTTCGGCGATGTCGTACTGCCCATCGGCGTCGGTGGTCACCACGTAGCGAGCACCACGCTCGGCCGCCAGTCGGTAGCCCAGTCGCAGTGCAGCGCCCTGACCACGGTTGGCAGGGACCGTGCAGGTCTGCGCCCCGTGGCGCAGCGCCACCTCACCGGTGTTGTCCGTGGCCCCGTCCACCACGACCAGGGTGTCCACGTCGAACCCGCAGCTGGTGGCGGGCATCCCGTCGAGGACTCCGCCGAGGGCCTCTTCCTCGTTGTAGGCGGCGATGAGCACGACCACCGGAGCGAAACGGCGCCCGCCGTAGCGCTCGGCATAGTCGTCCAGTGCCGCCCGGTCCACCTCGTCGGGGGAGTTCGGGGCCATGGTGTTCTCCTTCGGTGATGCCGTGGTGGCAGTCGTATTCGTCACGGGGCCTGGGGAATCGGGGGGTCTGCGTCCCGTGATGGCGGTGATGCCCAGCGCACCGGCAACGGGAAGCAGCACCAAGCCGGGCAGCTGATAGCGCCAGGAGAATTCCAGCGCCGCCGCCGTCATCAGCACGGTGACAGCCATGCCCGCAGGCAGCAGGCATACGGCGCGCAACCCGGAACGCCGCGCCCGCCCCAGTCCCAGCACGGCGGCACCGGCGATCAGCAACGCGGCGCCAAGCACCGTGCCCGGGGCATAGCCGCCGCCCAACTGGTAGGTGCGCAGGAAACCGGCCAGGTCCTCGTTCACCGAGTAGGTGCCGTCGTCATAGCGCTCCAGCCACTTGGCGACATACTCCGGCTGCTGGCCGTACATCGGGTAGCTGGTCTGGAACTGCCAGCGGGACAGCGGAACATCGCCCGGCGACTGGGTACGCGTCGGCGCGAAGCCCTTCAGGAAATCCTGCAGCACGCCACCGAGGACATCGAACGGCTGATTGAGGATGACCTGCACCGCAAAGGAATGCTGCACGGCCGAGTAGTCGAATCCCTCCGGCAGCGCTTCGACGTTGTCCTCATTGTGGAAGTAGTGGACGTAGTAGTCGATACCGTTGAGCTTGCGCTGCGGGATGGGTTCATCGGGACACACCCGCCGTTCCTCGGGAGTGAGATCGAGTTTCTCGCACTCGGCCACCACCGCCGTCCGGCCGTAGAGAACGCTGCCGGTCGACGTGCTCAGGGCGGGCACCCCGGTCCAGATCATGTGGTACATCGCATAACCGAACAGGACGGCGACGAATCCGGCCGCCAGAGCGCCTGCGGACAGCAGCCGCCGCTTCCACCCGTCTCTCGGACGCAGCCCGGCGGCCAGCAGCACGAACACCGCCGCGGGCACCACCAGTGCCACTCCCACCAGCCGCACGATCACCGAGGTCGCCAGCACCACCCCGGCCACCGCCGCCAGCCGTGGTCCGGGAGTGCCGCGCCAGGTCAGCAGGATCACCGCGACCAGCAGCAGAATCTGGAACAACAGATCCGACATGATCAGGTGTTCGATCTGCAACTGATACGCGTCGAGCAGCACCGGCGCGGCGGCCAGTGCCGCGATCCAGCGGCGGCATCCCAGCCGCAGCAGCAGTACGTAGATCGCGATGGCCAGCGCCAACCCCAGCAGGTGCTGCACGAGCACCACGAATCCCAGGTCCCCGATGAGCAGCAACGGTCCCAGAAGCAGGAGTTCGTAGCCGATCGGGTTGAGCCCGCCGGGGAAGAAGGCACCCAGATTCTGCAGGTACCGGTAGGAGTCGATGTAGAGCAAAGCCGGCTGGTAAGCCAGCTCGACGACCACACGCAACCCGATCCCGCCGAGTACCAGCACCACCATCAGCCAGTGATGGCGCAGCCCTCGTGTCAGCGTGGGGGTCATGTCGCTCCAGCGGGCGCAAGTGCCGCCGCCGCACGAAAGTCCTGCCATACCGTGTGCAAACCGTCGGTCAATTCCACCGTCGGGGTGTAGTCGAGTTCGGCGCGGGCCTTGTCGACATCGACGATCACCGCGGGCATCTCACCGTTCTTGGCGGGCACATGCGTGATCGGCAGGGGCTCTCCCGTCGCGGCACGGACCGCGTCGATCAGTTCCAGTACCGAGATCGAACGGCCGGACCCGATGATCACATTACCGCTGTGCTGCTTGTCGAAGGCGGCCACGATCGCCTGCACCACGTCGTCGACGTGGACGAAATCGCGGCTTTGTGCACCGTCGCCGTAGACCTCGACACCCTCACCGGACAACGCCGCCCGCATCAGCCGTGGGATGAAGCTGTCCTTGTGTCCCATGCCCGGGCCATAGATGTTGGTGAATCGCAGCGCGGACGTGGCCATCCCGTAAGCCCCCGCATAGCCGGACAGCAGCATCTCGCAGGCCGCCTTGGTCGATCCGTACGGCGTCAGCGGGCGCAACGGCAGCGCCTCGGAGATCGTGCCGTGGCCGATGTCGCCGACCACCGCATTGGTCGAAGCCAGGACGAACCGGCCCACACTCCGCCTGCGCGCCAGTTCCAACAGCCCCTGGGTGACCTCGACATTGGCCGTGTAGGTCTCGACGGGATTGTCGACCGAGCGCAGAACCGACGTGATCGCCGCCAGGTGAATGATGCCTGCGGTGTCCTCCGGGACGGCGGCATCGCGCACGGCGGGATCGACCAGATCGCCGGCGACGTGGGTCACCAGTCCCGCATGGTCGGGGTCGATTCGAGGGGGGCGGTGATCGACCACGGTCACCGGCGTTCCACGCTCGGCGAACGAGCGAACGACGGCACGGCCGACGAATCCGGAGCCGCCGGTGACGACAACACGATCAGTGCTCGACCGAACAGTGGAATGCTGGGCGACATCTGTCACGGACGGTGTATTGCTGGTTGGCACACGCGTGACTCTATCGACCGTGTTGTCTGGTCTGCGTCAAGACCACCCTTACCGGACCGCCATACCGCCTCATCCGTTCATCGAGCGGCTCAAACCCGTCAAACCGGTGGCGAACACACCGGCGGAGAAGGTCTTGTCCAAATCCGGCTCGTCGGCGCCCTCGGCGTCGTAGTGCGCATACCACTCCACGAAGGCCTGGTCGGTCTCGGTGATCGCGAAGACCCGGACCGTGGCGAGGTAGCCACGCACCGGAAAGGGGCCTTCGAGCATCTCGTAGGTATAGCTCTTGTCCAGGTCATCGAGCACGGTCAGTCGCTCGCGCACCGATCCACCGTCGCGCATCGTCAGGTAACGCACACAGCCGACCTCGGCGCTCGGCCTGTTGTCCTCGATCACGCTCGATGCGATCGCGGGGTGCCATCCCGGCAACCCGTTGAAGTCCCGCACGACCTGCCACACTCGCTCGGCCGTGGCCGCTACCACCGCACTCGCATACGACTTCGCCATGGTTCCTCCTCAGCGAAAGATGCCTTCCGTTCCTCTCGCAGGCGGTCGAGCAGGTCCTCAGCCGCTCCCCGGCCGGAGTTTCGTGAAAGCTCTGGTCTGCTCGGTCATGGCCTGTTCCGTGGGCAGGCGTTCCATGCTGCTCGCTCCGTAGAAACCGTGACAGCGCCGGGTTCGGGACAGCACGTGGGCCGCATCCTCGGGACTCGATATCGGACCACCGTGGCAGAGCACGATGATGTCGTCGCGGACGCGTGCCGCGGCCTGCGCCCACTCGTCGATCAGAGCAACACAGTCATCCAGGCTCTTGGCGGTATCCGCGCCGATCGCGCCGCCGGTGGTCAGCCCCATGTGGCAGACGATGATGTCGGCTCCGGCCTCGGTCATCGCGCGTGCGTTCTCGCTGGAGAACACGTACGGCGTGGTGAGCAGGTCCGCCTGTCGCGCGGCGGCGATCATCTCCACTTCGAGGTCGTAGCTCATGCCCGTCTCTTCCAGGTTGGCCCGGAAGGTCCCGTCGATGAGCCCGACGGTCGGAAAGTTCTGCACCCCGACAAACCCGAGGTCGCGGAGTTCGACGAGAAAGCGCTCGCGCATCATGAACGGGTCGGTACCGTTGACTCCGGCCAGGACCGGGGTGTGCTCCACCACGGGCAGTACTTCCCCGGCCATGTCGACGACGATGTCGTTGGCGTTGCCGTAAGCCAACAACCCCGCCAGCGAGCCACGCCCGGCCATCCGATACCGGCCCGAGTTGTAGAGGACGATCAGGTCGATACCACCGGCTTCCTCGCACTTGGCCGACAATCCGGTGCCCGCACCCCCGCCGACTATCGGCTCGCCACGGGCCACCTTGTCCTGGAGGCGCTCCACGAGTTCGGCTCTGTCCGGGGTTGCGTGGCCGCCACGCCCAAAACCGCCGTCGGTACTCATGGCCCCACCACCTCGTGGAAGGCCGCCAGTAGTTCCGCGACGAATTCGGGATCGTTGACGTTGTACCGTGACCGGCTGATCAGCCGGTTACCGTTCTGCTGCACCTCACGCTCCAATGTCTCGAACAGTGCCGCGTCGGCTTCGGGATCGTGAAACGGCTGCCCGGGGGCGTCCAGCAGGGACACGCCGCCTTCGGGAAGCAGGAACCGCACGGGCCCTGCACACGCGTTGAGTTTCGCCGCGAGGAACTCGCCGATACGCCTGCACTCCTCCGGGGTCGTACGCATCAGTGTGACCTGGGGGTTGTGCACGTACAGGTTCCGTTCGCGGTACCGGTCCGGCACGGTCTCCCGGCTTCCGAAGTTCACCATGTCCAAAGCACCGCACGAACCGACATAGGGAACCCCGCTCCAGGCGATCGCATCGAGTCGTTGCGGACCCGCGCTCATCACACCGCCTGCGATGAGATCGCATACCTCGGTGGTGGTGATGTCCAGGACGGCGGTAACGAGCCCATCGTCGACGAGCTTGTCCATCGCTCGGCCGCCGGTCCCGGTCGCGTGGAACACCAAGGGATCGTAGTCCGCCGCGAGCTGCTCGGCCACGGACGTCACACACGGTGTCGTCACGCCGAACATGGACAGCGTGACCGCGGGCTTGCTCTCGTCCTCCGGGACCGGGTGCGCCATTGCCCCCGCGAGCGCGTGTGCGGCATTGGCCAGCACGCGGCGAGAGATCCGGTTCAGTCCGGCGACATCGGTGACCGACGGGAACATCGCGATGTCGGCGGCGTCGACGTAGGTCGATACGTCACCGGAAGCCACCGTGGACACGAGGAACTTGGGGATTCCGACGGGCAGTGCCCGCATGGCGGGTGCGACCAGTGCCGTGCCGCCCGAACCGCCGAGTCCGAGGATGCCGTCCACGTCGGTACGGGAGGCCAGGAATCGTTCGAAAGCTTCGGTCATCGCGGTGACGGCCGAGCCACGCTCGCCGGTGAACACCGCCGCCACACCTTCCGGATGGTGGGTCGCTACCTCGGCGGCCGTGATGCTCGGGTCGGTGGACGTACCCGTGGTGGCGGGGCTGTCCGGGGCGTCGGGATTCTCCCCGGTACTGAGGTCCACGGCCACGACGGAGTGCCCGGTGGAACGGACGAGCTCCGCGACATGGCGCAGTTCCGTGCCCTTGGTGTCGAAGGTTCCGACGACGTACGCACTGCCCATCGCATCTCCACGGCCGGTTCCGCCATGATCGTCTCGTACCACCGGAGCCTACCGCCGATGTCGCGCACGCACATCCTTCGGCCACTACGGCATTCGGCGTATCACGTCGGTGCCCGTTCGGCCGTGGGCTGTGACCGTCACACTTCGGCAGGGCACCGAGCACGCCGAAAGAGCAAGTGGTGATAGCCTCCGAGTCATTTCCGAAAAAATCACTCTTTTCACGTCCATTCTCAGAGGAGAGACGAGTGGCGGACCAGGGCGCATTCGAGCGCGCGACCGGACGGGGTTTGGAGGACGACAGCGGCAAACCCCGCTACCTGCGCTACCAGCGCAATCTGATGCTTCCGCACTGCGGGAGCAGCGTGCTCGAAGTGGGTGCGGGCACGGGTGAGTTCGCCGCACACGTGACGGGGCTGCAACGGCATGTGCTCACCGATGTGGACCCGGATGCCGCGCAATACATGAAACAGCGCTTCGCCGACCGCCCCGAAGTCGAAGTGCGCACCCTGGACCTGGCCGAACAGCCGGAGCTCGAGCAGCCGGTCGAGACCGCCATGGCCATCAACGTGCTGGAGCACATCGACGACGACGCCACCGCATTGCGCTCGC
The DNA here is from genome assembly GCF_031458135.1 of Haloactinomyces albus. NCBI lineage: Bacteria > Bacillati > Actinomycetota > Actinomycetes > Actinopolysporales > Actinopolysporaceae > Haloactinomyces > Haloactinomyces albus. The sequence continues at coordinate 690,912 of NZ_JAVDXW010000001.1, forward strand.
TGTCCCGGCTCGTGGCTCCGGGCGGGACCATCGTGCTGTGGGTTCCCGGATACCAGCAGCTGTACGGGGAGTTCGACCGGCTCGTCGGGCACGTCCGCCGCTACACGCCGGAAACCATGCGTTCGGCCATCCGCCGCGCGGGCCTGACCGTGCGGGTGGCCAAACCGGTCAACTTCCTCGGTGCTCTCGCCTGGTGGGCAGCCGTTCGCAAGGGGGGCAGCAATGCTCCGAACAAGCGGCTGGTCCGGATCTACGACCGGTTCGTGGTGCCTGTGACCGAGGCGACCGAGAAGGTCGTTCCCGCACCGTTCGGCCAGTCGATCCTCGGCGTGGCGCAGGTACCCGCCGGCTGAGCAAGCCGCCGGAATCCGGAACGCCGGTGGGCCCCGAGCACGTCACCCGGGGCCCGCCGGTGGGCGAGGCGACTGTCAGTGCCCCTTGCCCTTGCCGGTGATCCTGTTCTTGACCCGGTCGATCTTTTCCTTGTTCTTCGGGTCCTGGGCGTACTTCTTGGCCTGCTCCATCGCGCGTTTGCCCTGCGGGCTCTTCGCGAAGTCGGAGACCTTCTTGAACAGGGACATGGCAGCTCCTTGGTTCTGCTCGGTGAGGGTCTGCCTGCTGAAACCGGCCGGCCGGGACCTGCCTACCGGAATCCGCCGGGGGAACCCGCTGGCCGGAATCCTCATGGTCGAGTCACTTCCAGCCTACCGACAACTCGGGAGCAATGGGCAAGGTCAGCACCTACCGGTCGCTCAACCGAGTACACCGCCGACGGAAGCATGGCCCTTGATCAGGTTCCGTGCGATGGTCCGTCGCTGGATCTCGTCGGTGCCTTCGAAGATGCGCAGCAGTCGCAGGTCGCGGTACCAGCGCTCGATGGGCAGTTCCCTGGTGTAGCCCATGCCGCCGTGGATCTGCATCACCCGGTCGACGATCTCGTTGGCCCGCACCCCGCCGTGAAGCTTGGCCATCGACTGTGCGTGCCGCGAGTCCATACCGGAGTCGACCTGCCAGGCAGCCTGCAGGACCAGCCACCGCAGTGCTTCGATCTCCACTGCGGAGTCCGCGATCATCCACTGGATCGCCTGACGGTCGGCGATGGGCTCACCGAAGGTCTCCCGCTCCTTGGAGTACTGCACCGCCATCTCGAGCAGGTGCTCGCAGCCCCCCAGTGCCCGCGCGGGCAGCAGGTAGCGCCCCCGGCCGATCCACTGCATCGCCAGCGCGAAGCCCTGGCCCACCTCGCCGAGCACGTTCTCCTCGGGCACCCGGACCCCGTCGAACACCAGGGAGGCGGGCATCCGGTCCCACTCGCCCATGATGTCGATCGGCTCCGACTTCCAACCCATGTCGCGGTCGGCCAGGAAGCAGGTGACGCCGCCATCGGCGCCCTTGTCCTTGTCGGTCACCGCGAACACCATCGCGAAGTCGGCATCGATGCCGCCGGTGATGAACGTCTTCTCACCGTCGATGACCCACTCGGAGCCCTCCTTGCGGGCCGTGGTCCGGATGTTCTTGGCATCCGATCCGGCGCCGGGCTCGGTGATCGCGAAGCACGACTTGCGCTGCCCTTCGATGGTCGGAAGCAGGTAGCGCTGCTTCTGCTCCTCGTTGGCGTGGTAGAGGATGTTGTCGGCGTAGCCGCCGAAGCTGAACGGCACGAAGGTGCGCCCGAGTTCCACCTCGATCAGCGCGGTCATGACCGCGGACAGATCCATCCCGCCGTACTCCTCGGGGGTCTGCACCCCCCAGAATCCGGCTTGGCGTGCCTTGTTGCGCAACTCGGCGAGCTCGTCCTTGCCGAGGCCACGCTCTCCCGCGCGTTCCCTGCGCAACACCTCGGGCTCCAGCGGCGTCAGCTCGCGCTGGACGAAGTTGCGCACCCAGTCGCGGATATCGCGCTCGGTGTCCGACAGCGAAAAGTCCACCATGGTGAAGAGTTCCTTACGGTTGTTGGGACGTCGAAGCAGGTCAGCCGAGCTTGCGTCCGCCGTCGACGTAGAAGGTCTGACCGGTGATGAACGAGGACTTCTCGCTGGTCAGGAATGCCACCGTGTTCGCGATATCGTCCGGCGTACCGACTCTCCGTACGGGCGTCACCTCGGCCGTCCGGGCCTGTAGGTCCTCGAAATCCATGCCGATCCGCTCGGCGGTGGCCGCCGTCATGTCGGAAACGATGAATCCGGGAGCGATGGCGTTGACGTTCACTCCGAACGGTCCCAGTTCGAGCGCCAGCGTCCTGGTGAATCCCTGGATGCCCGCCTTGGCGGTGGAGTAGTTCGCCTGTCCCTTGTTGCCGAGCGCGGAAACGCTGGACAGGTTGACGATCTTGCCCCAACGCTGCTGCACCATCTGCTTCTGCGCCGCCCGACTGCACAGGAAGGCGCCACGCAGGTGCACGCCCATCACCATGTCCCAGTCCTGTTCGGACATCTTGTGCAGGGTGTTGTCCCTGGTGACACCGGCGTTGTTGACCAGCACTCCGACCGGACCGAGCTCGGCGGCCACCCGTGCGAACGCCTGCTCGACCGAGTCGGCGTCGGTCACGTCGGCACCCACCGCGATCGCCGTGCCGCCCTCGGTGGTAATCCGCTCGACGGTGGAAGCGCAGGCCTCCTCGTCGAGGTCGACCACGGCCACCGCGGCACCGGACGAGGCCAGGCTCTCGGCGATCCCCGCACCGATTCCTCTGGCGGCACCGGTCACCACTGCCACCCGGCCGTTCGATTCCTCATGCACTGTCGTTGCCTCGCTTTCCTCTCCGGATCTTCCTCGGCCGCACTGTCGAAAAGCGACCGAACCCTCCGTGCTCGCATGCCCACCGGCATGTCGGGTGTCCTATTGCCATTGCTGCGCGCTGATGCGGACGCGCAGTTCCCGCTTGAGTACCTTGTGGCTCGGTCCCAGCGGCAACTCGTCCACGAACACCACCCGGCGCGGATACTTGTGCTGCGCGGTCCGCTCGGCAGCCCATCCGATGAGCGCATCGGCCAAGCCGTCGTCGGTCTCGTCGGCTCCGCCTTTCCCCGGCACCACGACGGCGCAGACCTCCTCTCCCCGATGGCTGTCCGGGATTCCGATGACGGCGGCCTGAGCGACGGAGGGATGGCGAACCAGCAACTCCTCCACCTCGCGCGGATAGATGTTGTAGCCGTTGCGGATGATCAGGTCCTTCTTGCGGTCCACGATCGACAGGAAACCTTCGGCGTCCTTTCGTCCGATGTCTCCGGTACGGAACCAGCCGTCGACCAGGGCAGCCGCGGTCGCCTCCGGAGCGCCGAGGTAACCGGCGAAGACGTTGTGGCCACGCACGACCACCTCGCCGTCCTCACCCGGACCGAGCAACTCGACACGGTCGTCGATGGCGGAATCGGCGATCTCGACCTCGATTCCCCACAGCGGATGCCCCACGGTCCCCGCACGCGCACCGTGCACCGGCTGGTTCACCGTCGCCGTCGGCGAGGTCTCGGACAATCCGTAGCCCTCCAGAATCTGCGTACCGAATCGCTCGTTGAAGCGTTCCAGCACGGCCACCGGCAGGGCCGCACCGCCGGAGATGCACAGCCGCAGGCTCGGCACTTCGAGATCGTCCGGCGCGGCTTCCAGCATCCGGATGTACATCGTGGGAACACCGTTGAACTGGGTGATCTCGTGCTTGCGGATCAATTCCAATGCCTCGACCGGATCGAACTCCGGTTGCAGCACCAGGGTCGCCGCGGCGCGAAACGTCGTGTTCAGCGACACCGTCTGCCCGAACACGTGAAACAGCGGCAGGCACCCCAGAATCCGGTCCTCGGCACGGGTGTCGTTGGCGTCGAACGCGTTCACCGTCGCGTTCATCACCATGTTGAGGTGGGTGAGAATGGCCCCCTTCGGCTGTCCCGTGGTACCGCTGGTGTAGAAGATCACCGCCGGGTCGTCGGCACTGCGGGCAGCAAAGCTCGACACCGGCTCGACCGACGTGGCGAGTTCCGTCAGGGACGGTTCCTCGCCCTCGGCGGTTTCCCCCACCGTGATCACCGGGACCTCGGCGCGATGTGCGCAGCCACGTCCCAGCTCAAGTCTGCTGGTGTGCGAGATCACCAGTTTCGCCGCGGAGTTGGTGACCAGATACGCCGCTTCCTCGGGCACCAGGAGCAGGGGGACCGGCACGACGACCGCTCCCAGGGTTTGCACGGCGTAGTAGGAACGCACGAAGTCGATGACGTTCGGGGCGACGATCGCGACGGTGTCCCCCGGGCCCACCCCGCGCTCGGCCAGAACCGCGGCGTATCTGCGCACCTGCTCCCAGAGAGCACGGTAGGTCACCTGGTGCTCCTGCTCGATCACCGCAATCCCGTCGGGATGACGACGGGCGGGTTCGGCGAGCACGGATGCCAGCGACAGTGTCGAGCGCTGCGGGGTGCTCTGCCCGTGGTGCTGCTCTCCTCGAGACATCATCGACCTCCGTGGCTGTGCACCGGGATCCTGGCAGGAGAGCAGGACGCCGGTAACTAACGACGTTAGTTTTGTGCGACCCTAAGGCTGCCACGGCGGCATTGACAAGACCGACCCACGGCGGCAACGAGTGCGGCTCCGGTCCGCCGGAGCCACCACGGGAGGAGGCCTGCGGTGCCGAGACCGAGCAGTCCCCTGCTGTCACCCGACCGGATTCACCGGAGCGCACTGGAGATCATCGACGCCCACGGGCTCGAGGCACTGTCCATGCGTCGCCTCGCCGAGCATCTCGGCGTGCGTGCCGCGTCGCTCTACAACCACGTGAGCACCAAGGAGGAACTGCTCCACGAGATCTCCAACGCCGTGATGGACCAGGTCGACATCTCCGGTTTCGATCACGACTGGGCCACCGGTCTGGTGACGTGGGCTCGTTCCTACCGCGCCGCCCTCGCCGCACATCCCAATCTGGTTCCGTTCATCGCCTACGGCCCGGCACGCCGCGAGGCCGCGCTGCGGCGCGCCGACGCCGTCCACGGCGGTCTCACGCGCGCAGGCTGGCCACAGCGCTACGCCACCATGATCGGAGCCTCCACCAAGTACCTCGTGGTCGGCGGGGCGATGGGGTCGTTTTCCCAGGGGTTCGTCGACGAGGCGGAGCTCTACGGGGAACGCTTCCCCAACCTCACGCAGGCCCACTTGCTGCGGCAGTACGCGTCCGAGATCGACAACGACAGCTTCGAGCTGGCACTGGCCGCCCTCGTCGAAGGCCTGCGGCAGCTCTACAGTGAGCTACCCGCATTCGGGGCAACGAGCGCACCGGATCAGTAACCGAATTCGGTTCGTCGATCAAACCGTCATCAGTTAGAATGACTGCATGTCCACCAGTTTCACTGTCCGTCTCGACGACGAGGCGGAACACAAGCTCGCGGACACGAGCAGCAGGGACATCGATACTCGGTAGTAGTGCAATCGGACGCACTGCTGACCTCGACACTCATCGCGGTACCGACTTCGGCGAGTGCGCAGCAGGCAGCGCATCGCCCCGAGATTCGCATCGGCAAGCAGCGAACCCGTGTACTCGTGGAGCAGGTCCAGGCGGTCGATCCGGAAAAGCGCTTCGGCCCACGAGTGGGACGCTTGTCCCCCCAGGAAGAAGACGAACTCGCGGAAGCGCTGCGACGCGCTCCGGGTCTCTTCTGAACCGGTGGGTACCGCTCCTACCGGTATCACCGCGACCCATTCGGGCATGGATCACTCCCGCGTGCGGTTGACTCCGCCAACCGGCCTACGTAGCGTCCAACAGAACAACGGAATACCGCGCCGATGACGCTGCGCGGGAGAGACTCCATGCCGGCCAACAGGCCGACCAGCAGGCACGGAGCGCCGAAGGAGCAATACTCCCCGTCAAACTCTCAGGCCCAGTCACCGCACGGCACCAGGCGATCACGGAGAAAAGCAGGGACGTTCGCGTCTCTCGCCCACGGTGCAAGCCGCCCCGCGCGGTGAAACTCTCAGGCCAATGACTCCGGGGAGACGCTTGGACCAGCGCTCACACCCCGATCCAGAGGAGTTTCACCCGATGCCGCCAATCCGCCGGACTCCCTTGCACGAGATCCACGAAGAGCTCGGAGCGAGCTTCACCGACTTCGCGGGCTGGAACATGCCGCTGCGCTACACCGGGGAGACCGCCGAGCACAACGCCGTCCGCAATGCTGCGGCCCTGTTCGACCTCACCCACATGGGCGAGATCCGCATCAGCGGCAGGCAGGCTGCCGAGGCGCTCGATTACGCGCTGCTCGCCAACGCGTCCGCGATCAAGGTGGGTCGTGCCCGCTACACGATGATCTGCAACGCCCAGGGCGGAGTGCTGGACGATCTCATCGTCTACCGCACCGCCGAGCACGAGTTCATGATCGTCGCCAACGCCGCGAACGCCGCAGTGGTCTCCACCGAGCTCGCCGAGCGCGTCCGCGGTTTCGATGCGATGCACAACGACGTCTCGGACTCGTACGCGCTCATCGCGGTGCAAGGACCGCAGGCTGCGGCCATCCTGGCCCCGTTGACCAGCATGGATCTGACCGAGGTGCGTTACTTCGCCGGCTACGAAGGCAAGGTCGCGGGCTGTGAGGTGCTTCTCGCGCGCACCGGCTACACCGGCGAGGACGGCTTCGAACTGTTCACCGCCCCCGAGGACGCTCCGACCGTATGGCGGGCGCTGAGCGACTCCGGCGCCGAGTACGACCTCAAACCCGCCGGACTGGCCTGCCGCGACACGCTGCGGCTGGAAGCCGGGATGCCGCTGTACGGCAACGAGCTGTCCGCGGAGTTGACCCCCTTCCACGCGAACCTGGGCCGGGTCGTGCGGCTGGACAAGTCGGTCGACTTCGTCGGGAAGGAAGCGCTGGCCCCCGTGGCCGAGAAGCCGACGGAGCGCACTCTGGTCGGCCTGCGCAGCGAGGGGCGTCGCGCTCCCCGGCACGACTATCGTGTACTGGATGCCGACGGCACCGAAGTCGGCGTCGTGACCAGCGGTGCACCCTCCCCCACCCTCGGACATCCGATCGCGATGGCCTACGTCGATCGGTCGGTCAGCGAGCCGGGGACCGCACTGCAGGTCGACATCCGCGGTAAAGCCGCCGACGTCGAGGTCGTCGAGCTGCCCTTCTACAACCGCAATCGCTGAGGCGACGCGAGTACGCGTCAAGAGATCCCGAGGAAAGGCACATCATCATGTCGACACACGATCTGTTCAACAGCCGTCTTGCCGAGGTGGATCCGGAGGTGGCTGATGCGGTGGGGGCCGAGTTGCATCGGCAGCAGTCCACGTTGGAGATGATCGCGTCGGAGAACTTCGCGCCGCAGTCGGTGATCGAGGCTCAGGGCACGGTGCTGACGAACAAGTATGCCGAGGGCTATCCGGGCAAGCGCTACTACGGCGGCTGTGAGCACGTCGACGTGATCGAGCGGTTGGCGCTGGATCGCATCAAGCAGGTCTTCGGGGCGGCCTATGCCAACGTGCAGCCGCACTCGGGCGCGCAGGCCAACGCGGCGGCGATGTTCGCGCTGCTCAAGCCGGGAGACACCATCATGGGCCTGGACCTGGCCCACGGTGGGCATCTCACCCACGGGATGCGGATCAACTTCTCCGGCAAGCTCTACAACGTCGTGCCGTACCAGGTCCGCGACGACAACCACCTCGTCGACATGGACGAGGTCGCCCGCCTGGCCCGGGAGAACCGGCCGCAGATGATCGTGGCCGGCTGGTCGGCCTATCCGCGCCAGCTGGACTTCGCCCGGTTCCGGGCCATCGCCGACGAGGTCGGGGCGTATTTGATGGTCGATATGGCCCACTTCGCCGGGCTGGTGGCCGCCGGGCTGCACCCCAACCCGATCGAGCACGCCCACGTGGTCACCACCACCACGCACAAGACCCTCGGGGGCCCGCGCGGCGGGGTGATCCTCTCCGGTGACGAGGCCCTGGGCAAGAAGTTCAACTCGGCGGTGTTTCCGGGTCAGCAGGGCGGGCCGCTGGAACACGTCATCGCCGGTAAGGCCACCGCGTTCAAAATCGCCGCCTCGGCGGAGTTCGCCGACCGGCAGCGCCGCACCCTGGAGGGCGCCCGGATCCTGGCCCAGCGGCTGCAGACGCCCGAGATGACCAATGCCGGGGTGCAGCTGGTCTCCGGGGGCACCGATGTGCATCTGGTGCTGGTCGATCTGCGCCACTCGCAGCTGGACGGGCAGCAGGCCGAGGACCGGCTGCACGAGGTCGGCATCACCGTCAACCGCAACGCGGTGCCCAACGACCCGCGCCCGCCGATGGTGACCTCGGGGTTGCGCATCGGCACGCCCGCGTTGGCCACCCGCGGCTTCGGCGCCGAGGAATTCACCGAAGTCGCCGACATCATCGCCGAAGCCCTGCAACCCAACTTCGACGAAACCACCAGCACCCGCCTGCGCTCCCGCGTGGAAACCCTGGCCACCAAACACCCCCTCTACCCCAACCTCTGACATCGGTGAAGTGAGTGAACGGAACTTTCGTCCCGTCCATGCGGGCGAAAGTTCCGTTCACTCTTATCGCTGTCGAGCAGTACGACAAAATGGCGGCGGGGATTCTGTAGATCGTTGATCTTGTTCTCCGCCTGCCCGCTAGACCAGGCTGATCCACATGGCGAACCTGCTGGAAGAACTGGTCACCAAGGCATTGGACGGACGGGCACCGACCCGGGACGAGGCACTGGCGCTGCTGGACGAAGATCCCCACAGTCCCGATGTCCTCGACGTGGTCGCGGCAGGCAGCCGGGTGCGCCGCCACTTCTTCGGCCGCCGGGTCAAGCTCAACACGATCATCAACATGAAAAGCGGCCTGTGCCCGGAAGACTGCGGGTACTGCTCGCAGCGACTGGGGGCGAGCTCGGACATCCTGAAGTACTCGTGGATCAAGCCGGAAGAGGCCGCCGAAACCGCCGACAGGGCCGCCGAGGCAGGGGCGAAGCGGATCTGTCTGGTGGCCAGCGGCCGCGGGCCGGGTCAGCGCGACATCGGACGCATCGCCGAAACCATCGCTGCGATCAAGCAGAAGCAACCCGGAGTGGAAATCTGCGCCTGTCTCGGACTGCTCTCCGAAGGACAGGGTGAACAGCTCGCCGAGGCCGGGACATACGCCTACAACCACAATCTCAACACCAACGAGGCCCGCTACGCCGACATCTGTTCCACGCACACCTTCACCGACCGCGTCGACACGGTGCGGCAGGCAACCGGTGCGGGCCTGTCACCCTGTTCGGGCGCCCTGTTCGGGATGGGTGAGTCCGACGAGGACATCGTCGACCTCGCTTTCGAGTTGCGTGCGCTGGATCCGGACTCGGTCCCGATCAACTTCCTCATCCCGTTCGAGGGCACGCCGCTGAGCGAGCGGTGGGATCTCACGCCGCAGCGGTGCTTGCGGATCGTGGCGCTGTTTCGCTTCTGCTTCCCCGATGTCGAAGTGCGCCTGGCCGGAGGGCGGGAGATCCACCTGCGCGGCATGCAGCCGATGGCGCTGCACCTGGCAAACTCGATCTTCCTCGGCGACTACCTCACCAGCGAGGGTGAGGACGGCGAGCAGGACCGGCGGATGATCGCCGATGCCGGTTTCACCATCGAGGGCGCCGACGAGCGGACACTGCCCGAGTCCCGCCGCGATCTGGTCACCATCCGGCGACGCGGTACGGGTACGGAACTCCCCGCCAACGCCTGAGCACGCGGGCGGGTGCGTGGGCGTTGGGAGTGAACGGAATGTTCGTCCCGTCCACGCGGGCGAAAGTTCCGTTCACTCCGAAGGATCGAGGGAATCAGCGCAGCGAGCGCAGGAACTCCGACCAGCTGCGGGGCGGGAAAGATCAGCGCGCGGCACTCGCGGTTCTTGGTGTCGCGCACTCCACGGCCGGGCCGCTGAAGGCGACCTCGACACAGGCCGCCGTGTCACTACTGCGGCTGCTCTCGCGCCAGCTCGCGGCAACCCGGCCCGACGCTGCCACCAGCCCTTCTCATCGGCACGCTCGAGCAGGACGAGCGACTCCTGACGCTTGCTCGAGGAGACCTTGTGGAGTCCCAGCTCTGCTGCATGGGCTGAACATGAGTGCGGAGATCGAGCGTGGGCGTGCGGAATTCGAGCGTCGATTCATGACCGAAGCACCCGTGGAAAAATCCTGGCAGGTTCCGGCGCACGCCGACAAAGGCACCGTCACCATCTCGCTGCGCGTGCCGGAGGTGACCGTCACCGACTCGGCCAGGCAGGCACATCGTGGTCTCGCCGGAGCAGGCCGATCGGGAGCGTGCGAGATGATCCATGCATGCAACCGGCCACGGCGTTCGTCATCGACAGAAGTCCGATACAAGAGCGGCAATCCCGGCGGGGAACGATCACGCTCTGCACCACGCAAGGCGTCAATGCGCTGCTTTTCGCCACGCTCGCGAGCTACACGCTCGCGACGTCGGACGGGTCCTTCAGCAACTGGATCGCAGGACTGCAGTTCATCGTCGTCGTGTGCGCGGCCACGGCGATCGCTACTCAACTCTGGACACGCAGCGTCCTCCGCACCATGCGAGGGCTCCGACTCGTCATGACACCGCAGGGCGTCACCTACACCTCCGCGGCGGGAACGTTCTCCGCACCCTGGTCCGCCGTGAAGAAGGTCAAGGTCGGCGGCCGTCCGAACGGCTTCGGAGCCTTCACGCCGCGTCTGACCGTGCATGTTCCCAACTGGGGTGGGCCGGTCGGCAGGTTCATCATGTTCGATCGCCTGACGATCCATCTGACGGGCACCGGCATCGACGCGAACCAGGTCGCCCACGCCATCCACGTGCTCAGCAACGGAACCCGCCGAGTAACCGGCTCCTGAGCCCCGCTCTACGCCGCGCGCTCGATGTCGCCGTCGGTCTCGGCGGCATCGAGCACCAACTGCCGATCCGCCGCGCGCTTCTCCCGCAGGTGCCGCCGGAGCCAGATCGCGGCTCCGATGAGGACCAGGACGGCCGTCAGGAGCCATCCCACTCTGCCGAGCATGTCCTCGACGTATTTCGCCGAGGCACCGGCGAGCCAGCCGACCCCCACGTGCAGGGTCGACCAGAGCGTGGCGCCGAGCAGCGAGGCAGGCAGGAAGCGCGAATAGCCGAGGCCGCTGGCCCCTGCGGCGGCGGGCGTGAGAGTGCGTACGACAGGCAGGAAGCGGGCGACGAGGACCGCACCGATCCCGTATCGACGCAGCAGCAGGCAGGCTCGATCCCAGTGCGTGTGCCCCACCTTCCGAATCATCGCGCTCTCCCGCATCCGCCACCCGTAGCGGCGGCCGAACCAGAAGCCGATCGTGTCACCGACAGCGGCGGCAGCGGCCACGCACAGCGACAACCCGAGGAAGAAGCCGATGTCGGTCACCGAGGCCGAAGCGATCAGCAAGCCGCTTTCTCCGGGCACCAGGAACCCCAGGCCAACCGTGCACTCCCCCAGCACCAGCGCACCGACCACCAGAATCAGAAGCGGCCGTGGCAGGCTCGCGATCGCCGCCAGTATTTCGCTGATCACGGACACTCGAAAACCCCCACCGGCTGACACTCTCGACTCGGAAAGAACGCTCGCTACCTTACCGATCGAGTGAACCCCGATGGTGGGAAAACCCATATCAGGACAATGCGATCGAACCGGCCATCGTCAGCAGTGCACCACCGCAGCACCGCTCGAACACGCGGCGCCTGCGGGGCGCTGCCAGGAATGCCGACAACCACCGCACCGAGGGCACGACAAGCAGCCACCACGCACCGAAGGAGCCGACCGCCACCGCACTGAGCAGCAGTGCCTGCGTCACCGGGTTTGCGGACGGGTCCATCGCCTGCGGCAGCAACGTCAAAAACGTCAGCAGAACCTTGGGGTTGAGCACATCGGTGAGCAGGCCGCGCAGAAATACCGACCCCGCCGAGTGCGGAGTCTCGGCGTCCTGCTGCCCGGTGCCCGTGGAACCCGCTCGGCGCAGTATCTGCACCCCCATGAACACGAGGTAGCCCACGCCGACCACCTTGACCACGGTCAATGCTGTCGGCACCGTCATGAGCAACGCCGACAGCCCCAGTGTCGCCGCCGTGGCATGCAGCAGCAGCCCGCACGTCACGCCCGCGGCGGCGAGCCAACCCCAGCGGGCACTGCTCGCGGCATTGCGGGTCACAACGACGAAGTCCGGACCCGGCACCAGAACGATCACCATCAGAGCGAGCAGAAACGGCCCCCACGCGATGTGCATGACGACATCCTCCGTGATTCGGCATATCGGGTTCGTTGATCGCCGATATCATCCTTCGGATATTCGTCTTCGTTCCAGTTCGAGCATAGAATGTTCGACTATGGCCGACTATGCAGAACTTGATTCGGTTGACTGGCGGATCCTGGAGGAGCTGCAGAACGATGCGACGTTGGCGAACCGGACACTGGCCGAACGAGTGGGACTCGCCGCGTCGAGTTGCCTGCAGCGAGTGCGGCGGTTGCGGGAACACGGCGTCATCACGGGGTCACACATCGATGTCGACCCGGCCGCTACGGGACTCACCCTGGAAGCCGTCGTGTCGGTCAACGTCCGACCCCACACTCGTGCCGTGGTCGACTCGTTCCGCGAGTTCGTCATGGCCGAACCGGAGACACGTTCGCTGTTGCACGTAAGCGGTCAGGCGGACTTCCTCCTGCACGTGGCGGTCTCCGACAGCGCGCACCTGCAGAGCTTTCTGGTGGACAAGCTGTCCGCACGCACCGAGGTCCGGCACTTCACGAGTTCGATCGTGCTCGAACAGGTGCACACCCGAGCGCTGACACCCCCGCAGCACCTGCGCCCCACCCGGCGCCGGGGCCAATAAGGGCTGCCTGGTTGATCAGTGCGGTGGCGCGGGTGGGTTTGGTCAATTTCTCGAGAAATTGACCAAACCCACCCAGCGGCAAGGTCAGCCGAACACCGCCTCAGTCCAGGACGCGGAGCAGTCCCTCCTGGACAACGGTGGCGACGAGGCTGCCGTCGCGGCTGAAGAACCGCCCGGTGGCCAGTCCGCGCGCCCCCGAAGCGCTCGGTGAGGAACAGTCGTAGAGAAACCAGTCATCGGCCCGGAACGGGCGATGGAACCACATCGCGTGATCCAGGCTCGCGCCGTTCACATTGTCCAGACCCCAGTACAGGCCGTGGCGCGCCAGCACCGCATCCAGCAGCGTGAGATCGGAGGCATAGGCCAACAGGCACACGTGCAGCAGGTCGTCATCGGGCAGCGTGCCATCCGCGCGCATCCAGACCTGATTGTGCGCATCCTGCGGACCGCTGTACCGGCGCACCCACGGCGGTTCGGTGACATACCGGATATCGATCGGTTGCGACACGCTGACGACCGAACCGAACTGTTCGCGCAGTTCGCCGAGCCGTTCGTTGTAGGTCGGCAACGATTCGGGAGCGGCGACCTCGGGCATTGCCTCGGCGTGGTCCATCCCGCCCTCGTCGATCTGGAACGACGCCGACAACGTGAAGATGGTTTTGCCGTGCTGCACGGCAACGACCCTGCGAGTCGTGAACGACCGGCCGTCACGGGTGCGATCCACCTCGTAGACGATGGGAACGCTCGGGTCGCCGGGCCGGAGGAAGTAGGCGTGCAGCGAGTGCACCCGGCGGTCGGTGGGCACGGTGCGGCCTGCAGCCACCAGCGCCTGGCCCGCGACCTGACCTCCGAACACCCGCACCGGCGACTCGGCGGGGCTGACACCCCGGAAGATGTTCTCCTCGATCGGCTCCAGATCGAGCAGCGCCACCAGGCGGTCGAGCACGGGTTGCCCGTGCGGCACTCCGTGCTCGTCCACCGGGGCGGAACTGTCGGTACCGGCCGGATCGGCGGCCGCGGCTCGTGCCGCTTCGGTCACTGCTGACTCCTCGTGTCTTTCACCATGGCCCCTCGCAAGGGACCATTCGAGAGGGGACCACTCGCGGGAGGACACTCCCGGTAGTGACCGTATGCGCCGGAACCCGACCGGCACCACACAAGCTCAGACGTGATCTTCCTCGCCCAGTCGATGCACACGGATCAGGTTGGTCGACCCGACGGTCCCCGGGGGTGAACCGGCGACGATCACGACCATGTCCCCACTTTGCGAACGCCCGATCGACAGCATCGCATGATCCACCTGGCGAACCATCTGATCGGTGGTATCCACACTAGATACCAGGAAGGTCTCCGTCCCCCAAGTGAGAGCAAGCTGACTCCGCACCGACTCCTCGGGGGTGAATGCCAGCAAGGGCAGCCGCGTGTGCAGGCGCGCCAGGCGGCGCACCGTATCACCGGACTGGGTGAACGCCACCAGGGCCTTGGCGTTCAGCCGCTCGCCGATGTCGCGAGCTGCGTAGGAGATCACACCACGCTTGGTTCGCGGCACATGGCTGAGTTCCTGCGGAGCCGCCGCCCCGGACTCGACCGCTTCGACGATGCGCGACATGGTCTGCACGGTGTTGATCGGGTACCGCCCGATACTGGTCTCCCCGGAAAGCATCACCGCATCGGTGCCATCGAGCACCGCATTGGCCACATCGGAGGTCTCGGCCCTGGTCGGACTCGAGTTGCTGATCATCGAGTCGAGCATCTGGGTGGCGACGATGACCGGCTTGGCATTTTCCCGTGCGATCCGAATCGCCCTCTTCTGGACCAACGGAACGTGCTCCAGCGGTAGTTCGACCCCCAGGTCGCCACGAGCGACCATGATGCCGTCGAAGGCCAGCACGATGGCCTCCAGATTGTCCACCGCTTCGGGCTTTTCCAGCTTGGCGATGACCGGAAGACGCTTACCGACCCGGTCCATGACCTGATGCACGAGGTCGATGTCGGCAGGGGTACGCACGAACGACAACGCGATGAAGTCCACACCCAACTGCAGTGCGAACTCCAGGTCCTGCACGTCCTTGTCCGACAACGCGGGAACGGACAGGTCCATCCCCGGCATGGACAATCCCTTGTGATCGGAGACCGGTCCGCCTTCGGTCACCTCGCACACCACGTCATTGCCCTCGATGGCGGTGACGATCATGACCACCTTGCCGTCATCGACCAGCAGTCGATCACCGACCTTGGCATCGGCGACAAGGCCGGCATAGGTGGTGGACACTCGGTCATGGTCGCCCTCGACATCATCGACCGTGATGCGCACGACATCCCCGGTATGCCACTCCACCGGCCCGGAAGCGAACGTACTGAGCCGGATCTTCGGTCCCTGTAGATCGGCAAGGATGCCGATGGCGCGGCCGGACTCCTTGGCAGCCGCTCGGACCATGTCGTAAACCTGCTGGTGATCGGCGTGGCTACCGTGACTGAAGTTCATCCGGGCCACGTTCATTCCACCGTTGACGAGCTCGGCCACCTTCTCCGGCGTGTCGGTGGCAGGGCCCATAGTACAAACGATCTTGGCTCGTCGACTCACGGTGTATCAGCCTAGTCGCTCACCCCACCCACGCAGTACTCAGCCGTCCACACGGCGGACGTTCGGAGAACATTGTTGCTGGATCCTTACAGAGCTCACCTGACACGCCTTCCGTTCGCCCTCACGATCACGGCGAGCGCCGTGATCCTTTTCACGCCTGCTTCCGGCGTCCCCACGGCACCACCCGGCACGGACAAGATCGTGCATCTCGTGCTGTTCGCGACCTTGGCGATCACCGGCCACCTGGCACGGGTCCGCTGCACGGCACTACTGATCGGGCTTTCGTGCTACGCGGCTGCCTCGGAACTGCTGCAGGCGGTGCTGCCGCTGGGACGCACCGGTGATCTCGCCGATGCGGCGGTGGATCTGGTCGGAATCGGGGTGGGCGTGCTGATCACCGCCGGACTGCGGAGATATCGGCGATAATCCGGCCGGGAGCCGCATCGTCAGTCGCCGCAGCGGTCCGTCCCATACGCCCCCGATCCATGCGATCCGCCCGCCGCGACGGTGGCACGAACACGAAAGGAGGAGTGCTCATGCCCGACGACGAGCTACGCACGCTCTACCGCAAGTGGCTCCCGGACCTGTGGAACGCCGAGCCGGACTCGATGAGCGGGCTGGCCGCGGACATCTTCGCTCCGGATGCCGTGGCGCACTGGCGCGAGGGTGACGATCATCACGGACCCGCCGAAATAGCGGCGCAGGTCCGCCAGGGCGTACTCCTGTTCGACGACGTCGTCGTCACCCTGGACCACGGCCCCATCGTCGACGGTGAGCTCGTGGCGGCCCAGTGGACCTTCCGGGGCCGGGTCAAGCCCGGATGGGAAGACGTGCCCGCCGCCCCGGGAACTCCCGTCCGGTACCGCGGTATGGATCTCCTGCGGGCCTCCGGGGGACGGTTCGTCGAATACTGGCCCTTCGGCGACAACCTGAACCTCATGACACAACTCGGCGCGCTCGGCACCTGACCCGAAAACATCGTTTCAGTGATCGCGAAACCGCAGGTCACCCCGAATACGGTTTAGCATCGTGTCGTGGAATCCACCGCGCGAACCCGTGCCCGGGAGACCGGGGGCAACCTTCCGGTCGATGTCACGAGTTTCGTCGGCAGGCGCCGCGAGATCACGCTGACCAAGCGGCTGCTCGCGGAGTCACGCGTGGTCACCCTCACCGGTCCCGGCGGGATCGGCAAGAGCAGACTCGCGCTGCGCGTGGCGACCAGCATGCGCCGCGTCTTCCGCGACAAGTCGTGGCGCGTGGAGCTGGGCGAACTCACGGATGCCGCGTTGCTCGCCGACACGATCAGCGAACAGTTGTCTCTCGGCAACACCACGTCCGGCAACGACGTGCACACCCTGATCGAATATCTCCGGCACCGGGAGATGCTGCTGGTGCTGGACAACTGTGAGCACCTCGTGGAGGCGTGCGCCCTGCTCGTCGATGCCCTGGTGCAAGCGTGCCCGGGGGTGCGCGTCCTGGCCACCAGCAGGCAGTCGCTCGGTGTCGCCGGGGAAAGCACCATGGTCGTACCTCCGCTCCAGGTGCCCGACCCCGAGCATCTCCCCCCGGCGGAGGCGTACGAGCAGTACGCCTCCGTCCGGCTGTTCGTGGAACGCGCCAAGGCCGTTCTCCCGGAATTCGAGCCGAGCGCGGACAACGGCGCAGTGCTGATGCGGCTGTGCCATCACCTGGATGGTAATCCGCTGGCGATCGAACTGGCTGTCGTACGCCTGCGGTCGCTGACCCTGCATCAGCTCGAGGAGCGCCTCACCGAACGGTACGAGCTCCTGACCGAGGGGCGCCGAGGAGCACCGGCACGACAGCAGAGCCTGCGTGCGTTGATCGACTGGAGCTGGGACCTGTGCTCCGAACAGGATCGGCGAGCCTGGGCCTATGTCTCCGTCTTCTCCGGAAGTTTCGACCTGGACGCCGCCGAACACGTGATCGACGACTCCGTGGGACACGCGGGAGCAGTCGGCATCGTGCATTCCCTGGTGGACAAGTCGGTCCTGATGTACGAGCAGGAAGACGGTGAGGGCCGTTACCGGCTGCCGCACGCCCTGCGCGAGTACGGGCAGGAGAAACTCGATGCGGCCGGGGAGCGGGAGAGCATCGAGTGCAGGCATCGAGACTGGTACGGGGCTCTGGTCGAACGCTTCGCCACCGAATGGATCGGACCCGATCAGGTCGCGTGGGTGAACCGACTCAGGAAGGAACAGGCGAACCTGCGAGCGGCCCTGCACTCGGCGCTGGCCGATGCCGACCCACATCAAGCGACCGTGGCATTGCGGATGGCAACTCGGCTGGGCCAGTACTGGGGTATCCGCAGCCTGCACGGGGAGGCCCGCCACTGGCTCGACCAGGCGCTGGTGGTGGCTGCGGCCTCCCCGTTGGAGCGTGCCGCGGCACTGCGCGCCAACGGCTGGTTCACGCTGCTACAGGGGGACATCATCACGGCCACCCCCCTGCTGAACGAGGCGACCTCGTTGACGGAACGGGAAGACGACGAGATCGAGCACGCCTACGTGACGCACACTCGGGGCATGGCAGCGCTGTTCCAGGGGCACCTGGCCACGGCCGACGACCTGATCGAAACCGCGCTGGCGAGTTTCCGGCACCATGCTGCCCCGCACGGCGAACTGTTCGCGCTGTTCGGACTGGGGCTGGTTCGGGGACTCGACGGCCGTTCGGAGGCAGGTCTTGCGTTGCTCGGTGAGTGTCTCGACACCACCACACGACTCGGCGAGGTGTTCTGGCGTTCCTACGCGCTCTGGGCGGTTTCCCACATCGAGTTCTCCCGCGATGCGCTCGGGCACGCCGAGACGGCAGCCAAGGATGCGCTGCGGCTCCAGCGTCGGATGGACAACAGACTCGCCACCACCTTCAGTGTCGACACGCTCGCCTGGATCGCCCACCGGCAGGAGCGCAACAAGCGGGCAGCCGAACTCTTCGGAGCCGCGGCAAGCATGTGGGAAGTCACCAGAACCGCTCCCGCCTTCTACGCTCCCTTCGCCACCGACCACGGCAGGCACGAGTCCCGCACCCGCGCAGCCCTCGGCGAGGAGGAGTACCGCAAGCACTTCGACCGTGGCTACCAGCTCACCACCGGTGCCGCGATCGACTACGCACTCGAGGTCAAGCAGCACACTCGCGCGGCTCCTCGGGAGAACGTGCATCCGATGCCGCTGACCCGCCGCGAGCGGGAGATCGCCGACCTGGTCGCCCAGGGCCGTACCAACAAGGAGATCGCCGAGAAGCTCGTGATCGCACAGCGCACCGTCGAGGGACACGTCCAGCACATCCTGACCAAGCTCGACTTCACCTCGCGCGCCCAGATCGCCGGATGGATAGCCGGACGGAAACCGCCCGACTCGTCGCACTGAGAGCCTGCTCGGTGAACCGGCTTTTCCCACTCGAATGAGCGCCCACCCGACCCGGCCCGGCTCGGTGCTCGAGCACGTGTGGATACGTCCCCGCGGGAAAACGGTATAGTGGTGGGTCGGGCTCACTGCGGGAACCGCCCGCCAGGCGGCTTTCACCAGGTGAAAACCCGGCAGGTGAAAGCACTGCATCGGCGCCGGATTCCCACACCCGCGCAGCCCTTCCCGTACGCGTGTAACAGCACGAGGTGGAGCATTGTCCAACTCCCGAGGTGATCGGGAATCCGACCGCACCGATGGCATCGCCGCCGAGCAGCAGTACGTGTCGATGCTGTACGACAAGCTCGACGAGCTGCGCCGGTACACGAGCGAGCGGCTCGCCGAGACGCTGGCCCAGACCGGCGGCACTCCTCAGGCGCGCACCGAGCGCGACATCTCCACCAAGATGCACACCGAGAAGCTCACCCAGCTCAGTGCGGTGGAGAACGGTCTGTGCTTCGGCAGGCTGGATCTCGACAGCCAGGAGCGGTTCCACATCGGCAGGCTCGGATTGTTCGACGAGGACAACGAGTACGAGCCGTTGCTGATGGACTGGCGCGCCCCGGCCGCCCGACCGTTCTACCTGGCCACAGCCGCGTCCCGCGACGGCGTTGTGCGCCGCAGGCACATCCGCACCCGGCGGCGCACCGTGACCGGTTTCGAAGACGAGATCCTCGATCTCGACTCCGCCGAGCAGGGCAGCCATCTCGGGCTCGCCGGTGAGGCCACGCTGCTGGCCGCGCTCGATGCGCGCCGCACCGGTCAGATGACCGACATCGTGGCAACCATCCAGGCCGAGCAGGACCGCATCATCCGCAGCGGGATGAACGGCGTGCTCGTGGTGCAGGGCGGACCGGGCACCGGCAAGACCGCAGTCGCACTGCATCGGGCCGCCTACCTCCTCTACACCTATCGCCAGCAGCTCACCAAACGCGGGGTCCTCGTGGTGGGCCCCAATGCGACCTTCCTGCGCTACATCGGTCAGGTGCTGCCCTCGCTCGGTGAGACCGGGGTACTGCTGTCGACCGTCGGCGAGCTCTATCCCGGGGTTACCGCCACCGGCACCGAGTCCGCCGAGGCAGCCGAGATCAAGGGGCGGTCGAGCATGGTCAAGGTGCTCACCGCCGCGGTGCGGGATCGTCAGCAGGTGCCCAAGGACTACATCGAGGTCACCTTCGATCGCGAAGCACTGCGAGTGGATCGCCGCACGTGCACCCAGGCACGTACGAAGGCGCGCCGGTCTCGCAAGCCGCACAACGAGGCACGGAAGGTCTTCCTCCGCGAGGTGTTTTCGGCGCTGGCTCTGCAGGTCGCCGACCGGCTGGGTCGTGACCTGCTCGATCAGCGCGACATCGACGACATCGAGTCCGAACTGCGCCAGGACCCGGGCGTCTGCAAGGTACTGGACGGCCTGTGGCCGGAACTGACCGCGCCACAACTGCTCGACGAGCTGTTGTCCTCGTCGACACGCCTGAACACGGCGGCGCGCAAGCAGCTCGACGCCGACGAGCGGGCGGCGCTGCTTCGGGAACCGGGCGCCGAGTGGACCCCTTCCGATGCACCGCTGCTCGACGAACTCGCCGAACTTCTGGGCGAGGACGATGCGCAGACACGCGAAGCGCAGGCGCAGCAGGAACGCGAAGAGCTCGCCTACGCGCAGGGCGTGCTGCACATCATGGAACAGGACGACGAGATCATCGACCCGGAACGACTCCGGGTCTCGGACGTGCTCGATGCCGAACTCCTGGCGGAGCGGCACCGTACGCACAGCGATCTGACCGCCGCCGAGCGAGCCGCCGGGGACCGCACCTGGACGTTCGGCCACGTCATCGTCGACGAGGCCCAGGAACTCTCGGCGATGGCCTGGCGCGTGCTGATGCGGCGCTGCCCGAGCCGGTCGATGACGCTGGTCGGGGACGTCGCCCAGACGGGGGCGCCCGGTGGGGCGCAGTCGTGGCACGAGATCCTGCACCCCTATGTCGCCGATCGCTGGCGGCTCGAGCAACTGACCATCAACTACCGCACTCCGGCCGAGATCATGTCGGTCGCCGCTCCCGTACTCTCCGAAATGGACACCGACCTCGAGGTGCCCACCTCCGTGCGCACGTCCGGTGTCCAGCCGTGGAAACGCCATGTATCCGGCGATGAACTGGGCGAGCGGCTGCCCGCGCTGGTGGCCGGGGAGCTGGAGGCCGTCGAGGACGGCCGGCTGGCGGTGCTGCTGCCCCCCGAGCGGCTCGAGGCGATCGGCGCGCTCATCGCGGAGGCGGTGCCGGGTGCGGTCATCGGCACACAACCCGAGGGACTCGATTCGCCGGTGGTGTTGCTCACCGTCGAGCAGGTCAAGGGGCTGGAGTTCGACTCGGTGCTCGTGGTCGACCCGGACGGTGTTCTCACCGAGTCCGAGCGCGGTCTCAACGACCTCTACGTCGCTCTCACCCGTGCCACGCAGCGCCTCGGTGTCGTGCACACCGGTGAGCTCCCGGATGTGCTGGGCGAGCTGGAAGATTGAACGGAACTTTCGTCCCGTCTCCGGGAGAGAAAGTTCCGTTCACCCGCTTCCGCTCGGCTCTCAGCCGATACCGAACAGTGCCTCCAGCGGCCCGATCGCGAAGTACACCACGAACAGTGCCGAAACCACCCACATGAGCGGATGGATCTCGCGCGCACGCCCCTGGCAGGCACGGATCACCACGTAGCTGACGAAACCCGCACCGATCCCGTTGGTGATCGAGTAGGTGAACGGCATGAGCACCATGGTCAGAAAAGCCGGGATCGCGAGACCGAAGTCACCGAAGTTGATTCTCCGGATCTGGGTCAGCATCAGGAACCCGACCACCACCAGTGCCGGACTCGCCGCCTCGAACGGCACCATCGACACCAGCGGTGTGAAAAACATCGCCACCAGGAAGAGAGCACCGGTCACGACACTGGCCAGGCCGGTCCGCGCGCCCTCACCGACACCGGCGGCCGATTCGACATAGGTGGTGTTCGACGAGGTCGAGGCGACACCGCCTGCGATGGCGGCCAGCGAGTCGACGAAGAAGACCCTGCCGATTCCGGGGAGTTTCCCCTGCTTGTCCAGCAGCCCGGCTTCCTCGCCGACGCCGACGACCGTGCCCATCGTGTCGAAGAAGTCGGCGAGCATCAGCGTGAAGACGAACAGCACCGCCGCGACGGCGCCAACCTCCTGGAACGAGCCGAACAAGGAGAAGTTGCCCACCAGGGACAGATCCGGCAGTCCGATGAGGTCACCGGATATCTGCGGTACAACCAGACTCCAGCCGCCCGGATTCGTAGCGCCTGCTTGTCCGAGCCCGCCGATCGCCTCGACGATCAGGGCCAGCACGGTCGTCGAGGCGATCCCGATCAGGATGGCCCCCTTCACGTTGCGGGTCACCAGCACCGCCAGCAGGAGCACCCCCACGGCGAACACGAGTGACGGCCACCCGAAGAGCTGCCCCGTGCTGCCGAGCTGGACCGGCACGGTCGTTCCGGCAGCATCCGGAACCCGCTGCACGAAACCGGCATCGACGAATCCGACGAGCGCGATGAACAGGCCGAGTCCCACACCTATCGCCGTTTTCAACTGACCGGGAACGGCGTTGAACACCGCGGTGCGGAAGCCCGTGAGCACCACGATCAGGATGATGATGCCCTCGAGCACGATCAGTCCCATGGCATCGGCCCAGGTCATTTCGGTGACCACGGTCGTGGCGACGAAAGCGTTCAACCCCAGGCCGGTGGCGAGCGCGAACGGGTACTTGCCGATGAGCCCCATCAGGATCGTCATGACACCCGCGACCAGAGCCGTCGCAGCCGCGACCTCCGGTATCCCCAGCTTCGTACCGGTGACATCCGCAGCCGTGCCGACGATCAGCGGGTTGAGCACCACGATGTAGGCCATCGTGAAGAAAGTGACCAATCCACCGCGAAGCTCCCGGGTCAGCGTGGATCCGCGCGCGGTGATCTCGAAATATCGATCCAGTTTCCCCGTGGGTTGCTGACTCGCGTGCTGTGTACTGCCTGGATCGGTTCCGGCTGCATGCGCGTTCATGCACTGCTCCGTGGAGCTCGAAGGATGAAGGTCGGGCCGCTCCTACCGGATGGAACACATGGAAGCGGGCACAGGCCTGTGCCCGCAGTGCGGTAGCGATGCCCACACATCCCGGACCGGTAAGAAGCAATCGCGGTACCGCGCTTTCGCGTATCCGCGTTCGCGACGCGCATCGTATTCGCCGGGAGTTCACCGATTCAACTCCCGGCGGGTATCCGGACCGAAAATCGGCGATGATGCTGCCCACACGGTGGCACTCACTTCGGTTTTCCATAAGAGGCTCCGGAAGCAGGAACTGTCGGGCTCGCGGCGCCCCACTGCCGGAGCCTCCAAGCGGACAGCACCACGGCAGGTCACCACGATCCTCGGTTGCGGGCCAAGCGCGAGGGCCATCGGATCACCTTGCCGACATCGCGAGCGCGGACACTCCCGGCAAGAAAGGCAACATTCCCACCATCGCGGTACGACGCCGTTTCAACACGTACCGGAATCAACACGGGTTCTCCGCCCGCGGAAACGAAAGCACTCGTGGGCGGGAATTCCGAGACTTGCCCGGCGACTGATATCTTTCCAGCTCAGGACACCCCGGGCCGAGCACGTCGGCGCTTGGCGGTGTCCGAGGACGCCCGCGAAAGCGAAATCCGGTGCGAATCCGGTGCTGTGCCGCAACTGTGATGCCCCGCCGGGTCGGTGGTGGTGAGCCAGGTCGCCTTGCGCGCGGCGTCGATGACCGCCACTTCCGGTGCAGGAGTGCGGCGTCGGTCAGCGCGCGGGCAGCGGCGACAGGCGCCCCTCGCACCGGCCGACATCGAGGACATGATGACCGGCATGATCGGGTTCCGCCGCCTCGCGGCGCTACTGCTCTCCGTCCTGGCTCTACTCATCGGCACCACTGCCTGCGCCACCCGGCCACAGTCCGGCGAGCCCCCAACGCCGGTGAACGATCCGGCCTCGGCGTTTCCCGCTCGGGTCACCATTCCCGGCCAGGAACCCGTGACACTGCCGGAGCAGCCGAAGCGAATCGTGTCGCTGAGCCCCACCGTCACCGAGACGCTGTACGCGATCGGAGCGGGTAAGCAGGTGGTCGCGGTGGACAAGTACTCCAACTACCCCGAGCGAGCTCCGCAGACCCGGATGTCCGGGTTGAACGTCAGTGCCGACACGATCGCCGGGTACAGGCCCGATCTCGTGGTGGCGCCGGACAGCTCGGCCGAGTTGGCCAAGGGGTTGCGGGCCATCGACATTTCCGTCCTGCTCGTCCCCGCTGCGTCGGGCCTCGACGCCGCCTACCGCCAGATCGAGCTGCTCGGCCGCGCCACCGGCCACCACGAGCAGGCGAAGGAACTGACCGGCCGGATGCGTTCGGAGATCAAGGAGATCGTGGCCAACACCCCCGAGCCGCAATCTTCGCTGTCCTACTACCACGAGGTGAGCCCCAACTTCTACACGGCGACCTCACGCAGTTTCGTCGGTGATGTGTACGGACTCTTCGGCCTGACCAATATCGCCGACTCGGCGGGTGGCACATTCCCGCAGCTGTCCGAGGAGCACATCATCCAGGCCAATCCGGACCTGATCTTTCTGGCAGACGTCAAGGGCGGCCAGGTCACCGCGAAGTCGGTGGCGGCACGGCCCGGTTGGGACTCCCTCACCGCGGTGCGTGAAGAGCACGTCTTCGAACTCAACGACGACATCGCCAGCCGATGGGGACCCCGCGTGGTCGAGTTCGTCCGGGTCATCAGTGACGCCGTCACCCGCGTCCAGAAGAACTGATTCGATCGCATGCGTGGTTCGGCCCCGGCAGCAACCTCGTCCCGCTCGTCCCGTTCGGGACAGTCCCCGCCGGATCGGGCCGGTGCTGTTTCCGGTCCGACACTGCGGCGTACGAAGCTGCGTACCGCTCACCTGCTCATCGGTTTCGCGGCGCTGCTGCTGATCAGCCTCGTGTCGGTGCTGCTGGGTGCCGCCGACCTGGGATGGCAACGAGTGCTCGCCGAGTTCGGCGCACAGCTGACCGGTGGTGCCTCGCCGCTGTCCGAGCGGGAAGCTGCGATTCTGTGGCAGCTCCGGGTGCCCCGGGTCGTGCTGGGCGCTTTGGTCGGTGCCGCACTGGCGATCTCCGGGGCGGCGTTCCAAGGCGTCTTCCGTAACCCACTGGCCGATCCGTACCTGCTCGGAGCTGCGTCCGGCGCGGGCCTCGCGGTGACGCTCGTGGTGATGACCATGCCGCAGGCGAATCTGGGAGCGTCCACGACAACCCAACTGGCGGCATTCATCGGTGCGCTCGGCGGTGTCGGGTTGACGTGGCTGGTCGGCCGCTCGGCCGGTTCCGACACGGCGACACTGGTCCTCGCCGGTGTCGCGGTCGGTTCTTTCCTCACCGCCGGGCAGACATTCGCACAGCAACTGCGGCTCGAATCGCTGCAGCAGGTCTACATGTGGATCCTCGGCCGGTTGACGACCACGGGCTGGCGGGAAGTTCTGATCGTACTGCCCTACCTCGTGGTGGCCACGATCGTGCTGTGGTCGTGCGCCCGGCTGCTGGATCTGCTGGGTACCGGTGACGAGGAAGCCGCCGCACTCGGGGTGCGACCGGGACGGGTACGGATACTGGTGTTGCTCGCGGCATCTCTGGCCACCGCCGCTGCCGTCTCGGTCGCCGGGCTCATCGGTTTCGTCGGGCTCGTGGTGCCGCATCTGGTTCGCCTGGGTGTGGGCGGCAGTTTCCGGATCATCGTCCCGCTGTCCCTGCTGTTCGGGGCGTCCTTCCTCGTCGGCGCCGACATGCTCGCTCGGACCGTGATGGCACCGGCCGAACTCCCGATCGGCGTGATCACCGCATTCACCGGAGCGCCGTTTTTCGCCGTGCTCCTTCGCGCCCAACGACGGGCCTGACAACAGCGGCGCACCCGACACGGAGAGGCATATGAGCACCCTGGAACTCGACGAGCTCTCAGCCGGGTACCGGCGGCGCACCGTCGTGTCCGGAGTCTCGACCCGAGTGGATTCCGGCAGTTGGCTGGGCATCATCGGGCCGAACGGCTCCGGCAAGTCCACCCTGCTCAAGGCCATGCTGGGGCTGGTACGCCATGAAGGCCGGGTCCTGGTCGACGGTCGTGCGGTCACCGGACTGCGCCACCGCGACCGCGCCCGCATGATCGGCTACGCACCGCAGATCCCGCAACTGCCGGTCGGTCTCACGGTCACCGACTACGTGCTGCTGGGACGCACCCCGCATCTGGGCCCGCTCGGGCGGGAGGGGAGCGCCGATCTCGATGTGATCGGCCAAGTGCTGGAGCGACTCGACCTCTCGGATCTCGCGGGACGGGCACTGAGCACGCTGTCCGGCGGAGAGCGCCAGCGCACCGTCCTCGCGCGGGCGATCGCACAACGTGCGGGAGTGCTGCTGCTCGACGAGCCGACGACGGGTCTGGATGTCGGCCACGCGCAGGCGCTGCTGGATCTGGTCGACGAGTTGCGGGCAGAGCTGGGGACCACGGTGGTCTCCACCCTGCATGACCTGACCCTGGCCGGCCAGTACGCCGACCGGCTCGTGCTGCTCGAAAACGGTCGGGTGGCGGCCGAAGGAAGTCCGGCCGACGTGCTGACCGCACCGCTACTCGCCGAGCGCTACGCCGCACGTGTGTCGATCCTGCACGCTCCGGATGGCTCCCCCGTCGTCGCCCCGGTGCGGGGCCGGGGCTGAAGTTTTCGGGAGAACTTCAACCCGCTCTCAGTCCACGGAGCCACGTTCGACGATCCACTCGGTTGCTTGGCCGGTGACCTGAGCAATCGATTCGAAATCCTGGTCATAGTGCACGAGGATCAATGCATGGCGCTCAGCCGCTGCCGCGATCACCAGGTCGGGCACCTTTCGCCCCTTGAGGCCCTGTGCTGCCAATGCACGCTGCACACCTCGGGCACGCACAAAATCGGCCTGTTCGATCTCGACCTGCCGCACCACTCCGATCGCCCACTGCAGATGATCCCATTCAGCTGCATTACGAGCTGAAAAGCCAAGTTCGAGATCGCTCTTCGCGCAGCGCGCAAGGAGACGACCGTGCAGGAGGTCGCTGACGACCTTGCGAACGGACTCCTTATCCAGCCTTGTCGCGGCAGCCCCACGGTCGGCGGGTCCGGAGCGGAAGAAGGCTGGATCAGCCCTTCTCTCGGGACTCGGTATCCGGCCGGGAACCCCGCTGGGAGTCCGAGTCCGGATGCTCCCGTTCTTCGGTGTCCTCGTCCGGCGCACTGTCGGCTCCGGAACGCAATGCCCCGTCCTCCTGCGTCGCTGCGGTTGCGGCCGACTCGTCCTCGTCATCGGGCTGGGAGTTCCCGCGCAACACGGCGGGATCCTCCCGCTTGCCCCGCACGAGAACGAGGTAGAGCACCGCGAGCAGGAAGAGGAGAACCGAGGTGTAGACGTTGATGCGCACGCCGAAAATCTCCGTGGCCGGATCCGTGCGCACCATCTCGATCCACACCCGGCCCGCGGTGTAGCCGGCAACGTAGAGCGCGAACAGCCGCCCGTGCCCCATGCGGAACCTGCGGTCGGCCCATACCAGCAGCACCGCGATCAGCAGGTTCCACAGCAACTCGTAGAGAAACGTCGGATGCACGACCGCGATGGGGGTGTGATCCACCGCGACCCCGGTGACCGGGGCAGGGGCGCCGGTCGCGGGATTCACCCGCGCATATATCTCCAGCCCCCACGGCAGGTTGGTCGGACCACCGTAGAGTTCCTGGTTGAACCAATTTCCGAGTCGGCCGATCGCCTGAGCCGTGATGAGGCCGGGGGCGATGGCATCGGCGAAAGCCGGAAGCGGGACACCGTGCCTGCGGCATCCGATCCAGGCACCGAGCGCGCCCAGCGCGACCGCACCCCAGATGCCCAGGCCACCTTCCCAGACCTTGAAAATGTCCAGTGGATTCTCGCCCGGTCCGAAATAGCGGTACCAGTCGGTGGCCACGTGATACAGCCGCCCGCCGACGAGGCCGAAGGGCACGGCGAACACGGCGATGTCGGTGACGGTGCCCTGGTGACCACCGCGAGCACGCCACCGGCGCTCACCCCAGAAGATCGCCACCACGATCCCGGCGATGATGCACAGCGCGTACGCGCGGATCGGAACCGGCCCGAGGAACCAGACTCCACGGTCGGGACTGGGAATGTTGGCCAGGAACGTCGTCGAGGCGGACACCGGGGCAGTCACGACCTCCACGGTATCTGGCGTCCCGGACGCTCCGAGCGCCGCCTCGGGACACACGAGGTGCTCAGCGTGCGCGGACGCCACGTCCGAGGTCGGCAGCCAACTCGGCCACGCCTTCCGGGCCTTGCTGCTCGGCGCGCGTGACGAACGCGGATCCGACGATGACTCCATCGGCGAAAGAGGCGACCTCGGCAGCCTGCTCGGCCGAGCGCACTCCCAGCCCCACACCGATCGGCAGGTCGGTGTGGGCCCGGGTGCGCTCCACCAACCCGGACGCCGCCGCGCCGACGGAGTCACGCGCACCGGTCACACCCATCACCGAGGTGGCATAGACGAAGCCGGAACTCGCCTTGGCGGTCAGGGCGAGACGTTGCTCGGTGGAGGAAGGTGCGACCAGGAAAATCCGGTCGAGATCGTGTTCCTGGGCAGCGGCCAACCACTCCTCGGCCTCATCCGGAATGAGATCCGGCGTGATCACACCGAGTCCGCCTGCGGCACGCAGATCCCGCGCGAACGCCTCCACCCCGTAGCGGTGCACGGGATTCCAGTAGGTCATGACCACCGCGTGGCCACCGGCCTCGGCGACCGAGGACACCACGTCGAACAGGTCCCGGACGCGAAAACCGTTGCGCAGCGCCTCGCCACTGGCTGCCTGGATCGTGGGACCGTCCATGACCGGGTCCGAATACGGGAGACCCACCTCGACGATGTCACAGCCGGGTCCCTCGTCGGTCCCGCGGACCATCGCGGCGAACAACTCCCGTGAGCGCTGCACGGTCGGGTACCCCGCAGGCAGGTAACCGATCAGGGCGGCGCGGTCGGCCGCGGAGCAGTCCCCGAACACCTCGTGCAGACTCACCGGGACTCCTCCTGTGCCGTGTCGGCCTCGGGAACCAAACCGAAGTAGTTCGCCGCGGTATCCATGTCCTTGTCCCCGCGGCCCGACAGATTGACCACGATGAGCCCGTCCGGCCCCAGTTCGCGGCCCAACCGCAGGGCCCCGGCCAGAGCGTGGGCGGATTCGATGGCCGGGATGATGCCCTCGGTGCGCGACAGGAGCCTGAACGCCTGCATCGCCTCGTCGTCGGTGACCGCCTGGTATTCGGCGCGGCCGGAATCCTTGAGCCAGGAGTGCTCCGGCCC
This sequence comes from Haloactinomyces albus, assembly GCF_031458135.1. Taxonomy (NCBI): domain Bacteria; kingdom Bacillati; phylum Actinomycetota; class Actinomycetes; order Actinopolysporales; family Actinopolysporaceae; genus Haloactinomyces; species Haloactinomyces albus. Next base: position 720,138 of record NZ_JAVDXW010000001.1, read on the forward strand.
GACCCCCGGATAGTCCAGCCCGGCCGAGATCGAGTACGCCTCGGTGATCTGACCGTCCTCGTCCTGCAGCAGGTACGACCGCGCACCGTGCAGGGTTCCCGGTGATCCCTGCGTCAGGGTCGCGCAGTGCTCACCGCTGTCGACCCCGTGCCCCTCGGCCTCGAAACCGACGAGCCGGACGGGGTCGTCGAGGAAGCCGTGGAAGATGCCGATGGCGTTGGAACCACCGCCGACACAGGCCGCCACGGCATCGGGCAGCCGCCCGGCGAGTGCCAGTGTCTGCTCCCGAGCCTCCTCGCCGATCACCTTGTGCAGATTGCGCACCAGGACCGGAAACGGGTGTCCGCCTGCCGCCGTGCCGAGCAGGTAATGCGTGTCGTCGACATGGGTGACCCAGTCGCGCAGGGCTTCGTTGATGGCGTCCTTCAGCGTCGCCGATCCGGTGTTCACCGGCCGGACCTCGGCGCCCAGCAGGCGCATCCGTGCCACGTTGAGGGCCTGCCGTTTGGTGTCGACCTCGCCCATGTAGATGACACAGTCCAGATCGAGCAGCGCGCAGGCCGTCGCGGTGGCCACGCCGTGCTGCCCGGCGCCGGTCTCGGCGATCACCCGACTTTTGCCCATGCGCTTGACCAGCAGCGCCTGACCGAGCACATTGTTGATCTTGTGCGAGCCGGTGTGGTTGAGGTCCTCGCGCTTGAGCAGAATCCGCGCGCCACCGGCATGCTCGGCGAACCGCTTCGCCTCCGTCAGCAGGGATGGGCGACCCGCGTAATCCCGCAGCAGGCGCCCCAGCTCCTCGACGAATTCCGGATCGAGTTGTGCCTTCTCGTACTCGGCTGCGAGCTCGTCCTGCGCGGCGATCAGCGCTTCCGGCATGAACCGTCCGCCGTAGGGGCCGAAGTGACCGCGCTCATCGGGATCGTGCCCCTCGGGAACGGCCTTGCCGGGCCGGTGCGCTCGCGCGTCCTCGAAGCCACTGACATCGCGCACGGGTGCCATCACACGTCTCCTATCCACGGCTCGACCGTGGGCATGCCGGATGGGAACCGGCCGTCACCAACTGGGTCAGCGCAGAACGCGGATTATCGCTGGTGACAAGCCCTTCACCGACGAGTACGGCATCGGCTCCCGAACCCGCGTAGGCCATCAGGTCGCTCGGGCCGCGCACGCCGGACTCGGCGACCTTGAGCACGTCCGCGGGCAGTCCGGGAGCGATCCGGCCGAATACCTCTCGGTCCACTTCCAGGGTATGCAGGTTGCGCGCGTTGATGCCAATGATCTTGCCACCTGCCTCCAACGCCCGGTCGGCCTCCTCGGCGGTGTGCACTTCCACCAACGCCATCATGCCGAGGGACTCGACCCGGTCGAGCAGAGCTTCCAGGGCATTCTGCTCGAGCGCGGCCACGATCAACAGCACCATGTCCGCACCGTGGGCACGCGCTTCGTGCACCTGGTACGGGCTGACGATGAAGTCCTTGCGCAGCAGCGGAGTGCTCACCCTGGCTCGAACGCGGTCGAAGTCGGCCAGCGAACCGCCGAACCGGCGTTGCTCGGTGAGTACGCTGATCACCCGGGCACCCGCCTCGGCATAGTCGGCAGCCAGGTCTGCGGGCTCGCCGATTCCCGCCAGCTCGCCCTTCGACGGGCTGCGCCGCTTGACCTCGGCGATCACCCCGACGCCGGGCTCGTGCAGAGCGGCCCAGACATCCCGGGGCGGCGGCGCGGACGCGGACCGCTGCTTGATCTCCTCGAACGGGACCGCGGTCTCCCGGGCTGCCATGTCCTCACGGACGTTTTCGATGATGGTGTCCAGCACGCTCACGCGAGCACCTCGCCTCGGGCCGCTCGGGCACTCGTTCGCGCGCCGTTGTATGCGCAGATGCATTCCTTGCGCTCGATCACGACACTCCCCTTCCCCGCCGTGCCGGTCGCGTCATCGATGCTAAACCCGTGTGATGCGCTGCCCGGCCAAGGGGTCGGAAGAATGTCCCAGCACAGTAAGGACCTTCGTCCCTGGCGCACACCTCGGGGATATGGTGGTGAATCGTTTTCGAAGCCCATCGGGCCGGGTTTTCCTCAGGAATGGTGATCGTGTCCCCCTGCCGGGTCGGTAGGGTCGTCTCCCTCGTCGAGCGCGTCCCACCATTGCCGGTCCGGATCCCGGGATTCCTGCTTGGCCGTCGCCGGCGTGGAGTACTTGGCCCCCATGGCAGGCATCCGACCGGCACGCAGCACCACCAGCAGGCCGACGGCGAGCAGCAACAGCGCGCCGAGTGACATGAGCATCGGCCCGAGCGGATTCATCGCCGATCGAGCGAGTGGCTCACTGCCCGGTGGAGCCTGTGGAATGTCGTCGATCGGCACGGATCCGATGAGCCAGTCGGTCACCCGCCATGCCAGCAGCCCCCCTTCCAGCGCCACGAGGAGCCCGATGAGGCGCCGCATCCATCCGCCGGTGGCGAGCACGGCCGCGATGGCGGCAAGTGTGGCCAGGGCCAGCGGCACGAGTTCCGGCCGCACCATCCCGCCGGGAATCCCGGCAGCCTGGTCCCCGGAGAAGGGCGTGCGATACCGCTGCTGAAACCAGACCAGGGAACTGGCGGCCCACAGCAGCCCGGAGGCCGCCAGCATGAGCACGATGCTCCACACCAGACTCCGGCGACTCCGGTGTGGCACCGAACCGGGTTCCTGCTCGGTGGTCACGCTACTCCGCCACCCTTCACGGGTTGCGTATGCGCACGACTCGAATCGGTCGGCGCCCCCTCAGGCTGAGCCTCCTTCTCCTGCTGCCCACTCGGCTGCTGCCCACTCGGCTGCTGCAAGGTCTGCGCGGTGGCCACCGCATTGAGCACCGCCCTGGCCTTGTTCAGGCATTCCCGATCCTCGGCGACCGGGTCGGAATCGGCGACGATGCCTCCTCCCGCCTGGACATAGGCCATACCGTCACGGACCAGCGCCGTGCGGATCGCGATGGCGGTGTCGGCATCGCCCGCGAAGTCGAGGTAGCCCACCACACCCCCGTACTGCGCGCGCCGGGTGGGCTCGAGTTCCTCGATCAGTTCCAGCGCCCGCGGCTTCGGTGCTCCGGACAGCGTTCCCGCGGGAAAGCACGCCGCGACGGCGTCGAACGCGGTGTAGCCCTCCGCCAGCCGCCCGGACACCGTGGACACGATGTGCATGACATGGCTGTAGCGCTCGACCCGGAAGAACTCCACCGGCCGCACCGAGCCCGCACGGCAGACCCGCCCCAGGTCGTTGCGTCCGAGATCGACGAGCATCAGGTGCTCGGCGCGCTCCTTGTCGTCGCTGATGAGTTCCTTCTCCAGCAGCGCATCCTCGTCCTCGTCGGCACCGCGCCAGCGTGTCCCCGCGATGGGATGCGTGGTGGCCTGCCCGTCGCGGACGGTGACCAGCGACTCCGGGCTGGAGCCGACGATATCGAAGTCGGGTCCACCGTCGGGGTCCTGCAGCCGGAGCAAGTACATGTAAGGACTGGGATTCGTGGTGCGCAGCACCCGGTACACGTCGAGCGAGTCGGCACCGGTCGGCATCTCGAACCGCTGGGAGACCACGACCTGGAAGGCCTCGCCCGCATGAATGGCCTCCTTGGCTCGCTCCACGGCCTCGTGGTGCTCCTCGGGCGCACGCTTGCGGGTGAACTGCGCCTCCGGCCGGGAGAACGCCGCCACGGTGGGTTCCGCGGGCGTACAGAGCTGCTCGGTCATCTCGTCGAGGCGGCGCACCGCGTCGTCGTAGGCGAGATCGACGCGCTCGGGGCTGTCGTCCCAGTTGACGGCATTGGCGATCAGCGTGATGGTGCCCTCGTGGTGGTCCAGTGCGGCCAGATCGGTGGCCAGCAGCATCACCGTCTCGGGAATCCGCAGGTCGTCCTCGGTCAACTCGGGCAACCGCTCCAACCGGCGCACGGCGTCGTAGCCGAGGTAGCCGACCATCCCCCCGGTCAGCGGTGGAAGCCCCGGCAGCGGATCCGTGTGCAGGAGCCGGACGGTCTCCCGGAGTGCTTCCAGCGGATCGCCGCCTTCGGGCAGGCCGACCGGCGGAGTGCCCATCCAGTGCGCCTCGCCGTCCCGCACGGTCAGTGCCGCCGCACTCCGCGCACCGATGAACGACCAGCGTGACCACGAACGGCCGTTCTCGGCGGATTCGAACAGGAAGGTCCCCGTACGATCTCCCGCAAGTTTGCGGTATACACCGAGCGGGGTCTCGTCGTCCGCGAGCAACCGCCGTACGACCGGAATCACCCGGCGTCCGACCGCGAGTTCCCGGAACTCGGCACGAGAGGGGCTGATGCTGCCGATGTCACCGTCGCCGACCATGCCCGCCATTGTGCCGGGCGCTCCCGCGCTGCTGCTCGCCACCTCGGGTGCGCCCGGTTTTGCCCTTCGCGGGCCGGGACGGCGAGGATGACCGAGTGAGCAGTGACACCGGCCGGGAGGACCACCCGCGCGCATCCCGTCGCCGAGGGCGACGGCCCGGTGGTACCGACACTCGTGCGGCGCTGTTGGAAGCGGCCCGCGAGGTCTTCATCGAACAGGGTTACAACGGCGCCACGGTACGCATGATCGCCACCCGGGCAGGTGTCGATCCGGCCATGGTCAACCACTGGTTCGGCGGCAAGGAAGGCCTGTTCACCGCCTCGGTGTCCATCCCGATCAATCCGGCCGAGCTGATCCCCCAGTTCCTGGAGGCCGGGCCGGAAGGAGCCGCGGACCGCATGGTGCGCTCGTTCCTGACGGTGTGGGATACCACCGGAGGCGGGGATTTCATGGCGCTGGTGCGCAGTATCGCCACGCACGAGACGGCGGTGCGGATGCTCCGCGAGTTCGTGGCGACCGTGCTCTTCGGGAGGCTGACCCGGACGCTGGGGGTCGATCGGCCCGAACTCCGGGCGGCGCTGTGCGGCACGCAGATCGTCGGCCTGGGCATGATGCGCTATGTCGTCGAACTGGAACCGCTGGCCTCGGCCGACCACGACACCGTCGTCGCCGCCGTGGCACCCAATCTGCAGCGCTACCTCACCGGCGATCTCGGGGAGAGCCTCGCCACCGAGACCGAGCGAGGATAACGCACCGCTCGAATGGGGAGATTTCCACGACAATCGTCCCACGATCAGCCGTGCGTGTGGCCCGCTTCCGGCGTCAGCAGCACATCGGCGTCGAAGCAGGTGGCCTCGCCGGTGTGGCAGGCCTCACCGGTCTGGTCGACCACGAGCAGCACGGTGTCCCCGTCGCAGTCCAGACGCACTTCGTGCACGTACTGGACGTGCCCGGAGGTCTCACCCTTGACCCAGCGCTGTGCGCGGCTGCGCGAGTAGTAAGTGCCCCGGCGGGTCGTCAACGTCCGGTGCAGCGCCGCATCGTCCATCCACGCCATCATCAGCACCTCACCGGTACCGCGCTGCTGGGCGATGGCGGCGACGAGCCCGTCCGCATTGCGCTTGAGCCGGGAGGCGATCGCCGGGTCCAGTTCGGTGGCCGCCGCGTCCTGGTCGCTCATCGGACCGTGATCCCTTCCGCCCGCATCGCTTCCTTGACCTCACCGATCCGCAGCTGTCCGAAGTGGAACACACTGGCGGCCAGGACCGCATCGGCACCGGCGTGCACGGCGGGCGCGAAGTGCTCGACCGCCCCCGCGCCACCACTGGCGATCAGCGGAACCTTCACCGCGGATCGGGCCGCGCGAATCATCTCCAGGTCGAATCCGGCCTTCGTACCGTCGGCGTCCATCGAGTTCAGCAGGATCTCGCCGACGCCGAGCTCCTCGCCTCGCTGGGCCCACTCCACGGCACAGATTCCCGTACCCCGACGACCGCCGTGCGTGGTCACCTCGAACCCCGAGGGCGTCGGTGCCCCGCCTTCCGGCACCCGGCGGGCATCCACCGACAGCACGACGCACTGCGCACCGAACCGCTGGGAGGACTCGCGGAGCAGTTCGGGGCGGGCGATCGCGGCCGTGTTCAGACTGACCTTGTCCGCACCCGCGCGCAGGAGCCGGTCGATGTCGGCGGGACTGCGGACACCGCCGCCGACGGTCAGCGGAATGAACACCTGCTCCGCGGTACGGCGGACCACGTCGTAGGTGGTCTCCCGCTCGGACGAGGAGGCCGTGACGTCGAGGAACGTCAGTTCGTCGGCTCCCTCGGCATCATAGGCCTCGGCCAACTCGACAGGATTTCCCGCGTCGACGAGGTCGGTGAAGTTCACACCCTTGACAACCCGCCCCTGGTCGACGTCCAGACAGGGGATCACACGCACCGCAACGGCCATACTCTCAGGATACGGAGCCGCCGGGGTGACCTCCTCAGCCGCCTGCCTCGACGAGCCCGTGAAGCAACCTGCCGATCGACCGTTCGAACTGCTCATCGGGATCCGCGGTTTTTCCGGACGCGGACACGGCCCGTGCGAACACCGGGTACTCGCCACTTTCGACGACGCTGCGCAGGTAGGGCTCAAGGTAGGCACGGTGCTGCTCGGCGGTTCCACTCCTCCGCCGACGCTCCTGCTCGTCGGCCAGCTCGGAGGCGACATAGGACGCGATGAACCCGTTGATCAACGCGTAGATCTCCAGCATCGCCGCCGGGTCGACGCCGGCGGCGTCGAGAGCGGTCAGGAACGATTCCAGGACCCGCAGGACGTTCGGACCGTACCCGCGGCGTTCGAGGACCAGGCGTGGTGTCCACGGGTGGCGGTGCATGATCAGACGACCCTGGCGCACAAGATCGTGCAGGTCTTCCTTCCAGTCGCTGGAAGGGGCGCGCGGCAGGACATACTCCCCACAGATCTCGTCGAACATGAGCTCGACCAGATCGTCCTTGCTCGACAGGTACCGGTACAGGGACATGGTCCCGAGTCCGACCGCGGAGGCGACCCTGCGGATGGACACCGACTCCAGTCCGTCGCTGTCGGCGATCTCGACGGCCGCGGCCACGATCTCGCTCCGGCTCCGTGTCGGCTGGGGGCCGCGTCCCGGGCGCTGTGGGCGGGCCCAGATCAGTTCGGGTGCGTCGTCGTCTGGCACGTGCTCCATTCTCGTCCCGCGCACCAGCCACCTCGAGGGTGGTGGACATCAGTTGCGTACACCGTACTTGGATGAGTACGTTCTTGGCGAGTACAGCGTACGCACAAAGGAGGAGCACGATGACCGTCCAATGGGCACGCAACGGGGACGTCGATCTCGCTTACGAGACCTTCGGATCGCCCGGCGGGGAACCACTGCTGCTGATCACGGGCCAGGGGGCGCAGATGGTGGCGTGGACCGACGAATTCTGCGGTCTCTTCGCCGAACGGGGCTTCCACGTCGTGCGGTTCGACAACCGCGACTCCGGCCTGTCGACACATTTCACCTCAGCGAGAAAGGAGCACCCGCTCAAGAAACTCCTCGGCAGAGGGACACGGCCGTACACGGGGGCCGACCTCAGCGACGACGCCGTCGCGGTCGTGGACGCGATCGGCTGGAGTTCCGCCCATGTCGTCGGGGGCTCGATGGGCGGAACCATCGGGCAGGCGACAGCCCTGCGGCACCCCGGCCGCGTTCGCACGCTGACGTCGATCGGAGCACCACGCGGTGACCGGCTGCGCAACGTCGCGGCCTACGCGAACTTCCGCACACTCGCCCGGCTCTCCCGGCTGCGCCCTCCACGCACGGACGAGGAGGCGATCGAGCAGAAGGTCGAGATCTTCCGCATCCTCGGTTCCCCCGGCTACCCGTTCGACGAGGGGCGAGCAAGGTGGATCGCAGCCGAATGCCAGGCTCGTCGTCCGGTGGATCCGACTCTGTACCAGCGGCAGTCCGGAGCCGGGTGGCCGGGCGGCAGCCTCCACGACATCCGCGTTCCTACGCTGGTGATTCACGGCGAGGCGGACCCCATGATCCGACCGCGGGCGGGACGTGCGATCGCGAACGCCATCCCCGGCGCCAGGTTCGTCAGCTACCCCGGCATGGGCCACGACGTGCTCGTCGGGGAACTCTGGCCATCGTTCATCGACGAGATCTCGGCACTGACCGCCACGACCGCGAGGCAGTGAGGCAGTCAGCGCACGGCGGCGAGGGCTTCCTCGAGGGTGAAGTTGCCCGCGTAGAGGGCCTTGCCCACGATCGAGCCCTCCACGCCGAGCGGTGCCAGCTTCGCCAACTCGACGAGGTCGTCCACGGTGGACACACCGCCGGAGGCGATCACGGCAGCGTCGGTATGGGAGCAGACCTCGCTCAGCAGAGCCGTATTCGGCCCCTGCAAGGTGCCGTCCTTGCTGACGTCGGTGACCACGTAGCGGCGGCACCCGGCACTGTCCAGCCGCTGCAGGACTTCCCAGAGGTCCCCGCCGTCACGGGTCCAGCCCCGCGCGGCCAGGCGGTGGCCCTGCTCGGTGATCCGCACGTCCAGGCCGACAGCGACACGCTCGCCGTGCTCGCGCACGACGCTGTCGGCCCACTCGGGATCCTCCAGCGCAGCGGTACCGAGATTCACCCGCGTACAGCCCGTGTCCAGGGCGGCTTTCAGGGAGGCGTCGTCGCGGATGCCGCCGGAGAGTTCGACCTGCACATCGAGCTGCTGCACCACACTCGCCAGCAACTGCCGGTTCGAACCACGGCCGAAGGCCGCATCGAGATCGACGAGATGGATCCACTCCGCGCCCGCGCGCTGCCACGCCAGCGCGGCCTCCAGCGGGTCACCGTACGAGGTCTCGGTTCCGGCCTCGCCTTGTACGAGCCGGACTGCCTGGCCTTCGGCCACGTCCACAGCGGGGAGCAGAGTAAATGTCACGCATCAACCCTACGACGAGGCGCTTTCAGCGACGGCCCCGCCCGGTGCCCGAGCCCGATCGCACGGCGACGAGCACGGGAATGCCCACCACGAGCAGCGCGAGAAACAGCACGATCCACACGGGCACCCCTGCCGACAGCAGGTAGGTGGACGAGAAACCGACGACCATGCCCAGGCACAGCACGAGAGCGATCACCCGGGCGGCACCACCCGGGCGCATGAGTCCGTAACGCCGAGCGCTCACAGCGCGGCCAGCCAGTTCCGCAGCAACCGTGTGCCCGCCTCGCCCGATTTCTCCGGGTGGAACTGGGTCGCCGACAGGGCTCCGTTCTCCACCGCGGCCACGAACGGCTCACCATGCTCGGTCCAGGTCACCTGCGGCGGCGGAAGCGTCTCCGGTGGTTCCATCTCCCACGTGCGCACGGCGAAGGAGTGCACGAAGTAGAAGCGCGTGTCCGCGGCCATGCCCGCGAACAGCGTGGTGTCCTCCGGTGGCGCGACCTCGTTCCATCCCATGTGCGGCAGCACATCGGCGTGCAGCCGTTCGACGGTCCCGGGCCACTGTCCGACTCCCTCGGCCTTGACCTCGTGTTCCACCCCACGCTCGAACAGGATCTGCATGCCCACACAGATTCCGAGCACCGGTCGGTCACCGGCCAAGCGGCGATCGATGACCTTCTCACCCCCGACGGCGAGCAGACCGTCCATGCAGGCCGAGAATGCGCCGACGCCCGGAACGACCAGGCCATCGGCCTCCAGTGCGGCCCGATGGTCCGAGGTCACCTCGACATCAGCGCCCGCGCGTTCCAGCGCGCGCTCGGCGGAACGCAGGTTTCCCGACCCGTAATCCAGTACGACGACTCGTGCCACGGTCTCCAGACTACCGGCCTCGCCGAGCAACGCGGCATCAGCAGCCGCCTGCACGGGTTTTCCAAACAGCCTCAAGCCACGTTGCGTGCGGTCATCCGGCCGGCCTCATTGATCCCCCACGACAGGATGCGCCGTGGATGAATCCGGATGACATCGCCGCTCATGCCTCCCGCCGCGGCGTCGGCACCGAGCACGGTCTCGGCGTGTCCGCGGATCTCGAGGCCGCGCACCGTCCACGGATTCCGGGAAGCAAGGTCGTCGACGATGAACGTGACACGCGGGTCCGTCTGCACGTTGCGCCATTTCCGGCTGTCGGCATTGGCGTATCCGACGACGTCGAGAGTGCCGTGCGGACCGAGGTGCACGCCGACCGCCTTGGCCTGCGGTGCCCCGGTCGGCCCCAGAGTGCACAGCCTGCCCAGGGGCTGACTCTTCAAGTATTCGATCTCGTCCTCGGTGAAAGTCATGATGGTTCCTCATTCCGCAACGATGGGTCTTCGAGGGCTGCCGGCGGCATGGCCGCCGCAGAAAGTGGTCGCGGGGAGTAGCCGGTGGGTTCCCGTGCCTCAGGCGCTCCGGGCGCCCAGAAACCGCCGCACGCTCGCGGCGATCTCGGTCGGTCCCAGTCCGTGCGCGGCCTCGTGCTGCTCGGCGGTGCCGTAAGCACGCAGCTCCGCGTCGCGGGACACCCCCAAGGCGTGCACGCGATGCGGCAGGGCGGACAGCGCGTCCTCGACGAGGTGGCTGGAGGTTCCACGCAGATACGGCTCGACCAGCACGACGTCCGGGCTCGCCGACAGCGCAGCGGCACGCAAGCCCGCAGCATCGAACGGCCGGACCGTCGCCGCGTACAGGACGGTCACGTCCAGCATCGCCGTCGCGGCGAGCACAGGACGCAGCATCGGCCCGACGGCGAGGACGACGCCCTCGCGTCCGTGCCGGATCGTTCGGAACTCCGGCCCCTCGGCGAGCGCTTCGGCATTGCCCCGTTCGGACAGTCTGATGTAGACGAGGCCGTCGGCGGCGAAGGCCGTCCGCAGCATCGCCGGGACCTCGGCCGGATGCCCGGGGACGTGGACGGTCCAGTCCGGCAAGGTATCCAGCAGCGCGACATCCCCGGGAGCCATGTGCGTTCGCCCGGCCGCCGGGTAGTCGTAGGAGGCACCGGTACTGACCAGTACCGCACCGGCACTCTGGTGGTTGAGGTCGAGTTTGATCTGTTCGAAGGGTCGTTCTACCAGGAACGGCGTGATCGTGTGCACCACCGGACGCATTCCCGTCAGCGACAGCCCTCCGGCCACGCCGATCAGCGCCTGTTCGCGAATACCGACGTTGATCACTCGCTCCGGATATCGCTCGGCGACCTCGGTGAACCGGTCGGCGGAGATCTCGGCGAGCACCACGGCGAGTCTCGGATCGCCGTCGAGTTCTCCGGCCACCGTATCCACGAACGTCTCGCGCATGCTCTTCGTCGGGACCATGGCGGTCGGGCGCGGTATTCTCGCGAGCGGGGTCATACGTCGGCTCCTCGTTCTGCCACCCGCGCGACCACAGCGAGTGGCTGGTCGGCGCGGGTATCGGTCAGTGCCTCGCGCAGGAGGTCGTGATCATGGCCATCGACGGTGTGCTGGGCCCATCCCTCACGCGCGAATCGTTCGCCGATGCCACCCGGCCAGCCGTGGGTCGACGACATGTTGTCGACGACGACGGTGGTCAGCCGGTCCAGTCCCAACCTCCCTGCCAGCGCGATCGCCTCGTGATTGCTTCCTTCTTCCAATTCGGCGTCGCCGATGAGAACCACGACACGGGAGCGCGTGTATCCCTGTGCACGCAGACCGAGGGCGGTGCCCACAGCAAGCGGCAAACCGTGGCCGAGCGAGCCGCTGCCGATCTCCACCCCCGGCACCAGAACCCGGTCCGGGTGAAACCCCAGCGGGGAGTCGAATCCTCCCCAGCCGTCCAGCAGGTCGGTGTCGAAGAAACCCTTCGCGGCGAGCACGGCGTAGTGGGCCATCGGACCGTGTCCCTTGGACAGCAGGAAGCGATCCCGCTTCGGATCGCCCGTGTTCTGCGGGGTCACCGACAGCACCCGGTCGTAGAGCACCCACAGCACGTCCAGTGTGGAGTGCGCGGCGAACGAGTGCTTCTCGTCGCCGGACAGGCGGTTCAGCAGTGCGGGCAGGTCGGCGTGGCCCGGTCCCGTATCCGATCTCGTGGACATCGTCATGGCAATAGCCTCGTACTTCGAGTTAACTCGAAGTCAAGATGTAGGCTGTACGCGTGTCGAAACTGCCGAAGCTACTGACCATCGGCGAAGTCGCCCACCGCAGTGGCGTCGCCCAGACCGCGCTGCGGTTCTACGAGGACCGCGGCCTGATCTCGTCCACCCGGACCGGTGGAAACCAGCGTCGTTACGATCGCGCCGTCCTGCGCCGATTGGCCTTCATTCGCGCCGCCCAGCGGGTCGGACTCAGTCTGGAGCAGGTCGGCGAGGCACTGGCGACACTGCCGCAGGACCATGCGCCCACCAAGGCCGACTGGTCCCGGCTGTCCCGACGCTGGCGCGATGAACTCGACACGCGCATCGACGGACTGCAGCGCCTGCGCGACCGGCTCACCGGCTGCATCGGCTGCGGTTGCCTGTCCCTGCGCACCTGCACGTTGCAGAACACCGACGATCAGATGGCCGAGCACGGCCCCGGCGCTCCCCGGCTGCGCCCACACAGCGACGGCGGCCTGTAAGGGCAGCGGCGGAGTTCACTCGCGGCGTTACCGCGGCCGGGCGAGTTCGCGCCCGCACACTGCCGTCTGCGGACACCACCCGATTTCGTGATTTCGCGGTCGCGACGTGTGGCCATCCGTGCGGCGGGGAAGTCACCGGACATCGCCGCCACAGCTTTTCTCGGAGGTCGCCGCGGATGCCCACGTATCTCTACCGGTGCCGGGACTGCGGCCCCTTCGACGTCACCCGGCCGCTCGGCACCGCGAGGACCAGCGAAACGTGTCCGGAGTGTGCACACTCGGCCCGACGGGCGTTCACCGCACCCCGGCTGGCACACGCGGCAGGGCCACTCACCCGTGCCCACGAGCAGACCCTGCGCAGCGCCGACGAGCCCGACATCGTGGCAGCACCTCCCCCGGCGACCCCGGCTCGTACCACTCGCGATCCGCGCCACGCCCGCCTGCCCCGCCCCTGACCGCACCGAAGGGAAGCATTCCCATGCCCGAGGTCCTGTTCAGCGTCGACCAGTCCAAGAGCTTCACCGAGCAGAACGTGCTCGGACACAACCGCTGGCATCCCGACGTTCCCGCCGCGGCGACGGTGCGTCCGGACTCGGAATTCCGCATCGAGTGCCGGGAGTGGTTCGACGGCACGATTCACAACGACGACTCGGCCAACGATGTGCGTGACGCGGATCTGTCGCTGGTGCACCAGCTGTCCGGACCGATCACGATCGAGGGCGCCGAACCCGGTGACCTGCTCGTCGTCGACGTGCTCGACCTCGGTCCGGTCCCGCAGGAGACCGGTCCGGTAGCTGGACAGGGCTGGGGCTATACGGGAATCTTCGCCCGCGACAACGGCGGCGGTTTCCTCACCGACCACTTCCCCGACGCGTACAAGGCGGTCTGGGACTTCCACGGCCACACCGCGACCTCACGCCACCTGCCGGGCGTGGGTTTCACCGGCATCGCCCATCCTGGGCTGATGGGCACCGCACCATCGGCGGACATGCTGGCCTCGTGGAACGGGCGGGAAGGCGCGCTGCGCGACACCGACCCGGCGCGCGTGCCGCCGTTGGCGCTGCCGCCGGAACCACACCACGCCCGCCTGGGCGGACTGGGCGGCGAGGAGTTCGATCGTGTCGCAGGCGAAGCCGCCCGCACCGCTCCACCCCGGGAAAACGGCGGGAACCAGGACATCAAGAACCTCTCCCGCGGCTCCCGGGTGTTCTACCCGGTGTTCGTGCCCGGGGCGAAGTTCTCGGTCGGCGATCTGCACTTCAGCCAAGGCGACGGGGAGATCACCTTCTGCGGCGCGATCGAGATGGGCGGATTCATCGACCTGCACGTCGATGTGATCAAGGGTGGGATGGAGACTTTCGGCGTCTCCGCGCCGGTGTTCATGCCCGGCAGGATCGAGCCGCGCTACACCGAGTTTCTCACCTTCGCCGGCCTGTCGGTCACCGAGTCCGGTGAACAGCGCTATCTCGACACGACCCTGGCCTACCGCCGCGCGTGTCTGCACGCGATCGAGTACCTGACCAAGTTCGGCTACACACCCGAGCAGGCATACTTGATCCTCGGTGCCGCGCCGATCGAGGGGCGGCTGTCCGGCGTGGTCGACATCCCGAACGCCTGCGCCACCCTCTACCTGCCGACGGCGATCTTCGACGACGACATCCGTCCCACGGCGGGTACTCCGCAACGGGTGGACCGCGGCCAGTGCGCGGTGAGCAGCTGACCGCCCGGTGGCTCACGTCTCGGCATGCCAGAGGTAGGTCATTTCCGGGCGGCCGACACCACCGTACTGGGGCCTGCGCAGGACCATCCCGCTGTCCACGAGGTACTCGAGGTAGCGGCGTGCGGTCACTCTCGACACACCGCTGGCCCGACCGATCGCCTCCGCCGAGGCGCCCGGGTTCGCGCGCACCGCCGAGACCACGGCGGCGAGGGTTTCCTCGCCCATCCCCTTGGGCAGTGAGCTGCGGTTCCCCTCCCGCAACGCGGAGAAGGCACGGTCGATCTCCCCCTGGCCGCTGGCTTCCCGATCGTGGCCGAGAGTCGAACGAAACCGCGCGTAGTGCTCCAGCTTGTCCCGCATCGCCGCGAACGTGAACGGCTTGAGCAGGTACTGCACCACCCCACTGGCCACCGAATCACGGACGACCTTGAGATCGCGCGCCGAGGTCACCGCGATCACATCCGTACCACTGCCGATCATCCGCAACGCGCGGCTGACCTGGAGACCATCCATGTCCGGCAGCCGCAGGTCCAGCAACACCAGGTCGACGGCGGTCTCCTCCAGGAAGCGCAGGGCAGCCTGCCCGGTCCGCACCCGACCTGCCACGTCGAATCCGGGGACGCGTTGCACATACGACTCGTGGGCTTCTCCCGCGACCGGATCGTCCTCCACCACCAGCACCGAAATCACGAGCGTACCTCCGCCGAGGGAGCTGCCACAGGAGCGGGACTCAACGGCAGGTGCACGGTAAAGACGGCACCGTCGTGGTCGGCCACCTCGACTCGACCGCCGTACCGGCGGAAACTTTGCCCCACCAGCGCCAGTCCGAGGCCGCGTCCGTTCTGCCGGGTCGAGAAATTCCGTTCGAAGACCTTCTCCGCCGACTCGGGATCGAGCCCGGTTCCGTTGTCGGCGACCCGAACAAGCAGGTCATCGTGGTCCGTGCGGGCGGTGACCGTCACGGTCGGTCGCTGCCCGCCCGTGCCTTCCAGAACCGCCTCGATCGCATTGTCCAACAGGTTGCCCAGAATCGTGACGAGGTCGCGGCGCTCGATGTGCTCGATCGCCGCTTCGTCGACTTCCGTGTCCTCGGTGAGTACGACGTCGACGCCGCGCTCGTGTGCCTCCGCGCTCTTGCCGAGCAGAACGGCCGCGAGTACGGGTTCGGTCACCGCGCCCATGACACGGTCGGTGAGCTGCTGGGCAAGTTCGAGCTCGGCGGTGGCGAACTCCACGGCCTGCTCGGTACGCCCGAGCTCGATCAGCGATACCACCGTGTGCAGCCGTTTCGCTGACTCGTGTGCCTGCGAGCGCAGCGATTCCGAGAACCCCCGCATGGAGTCGAGCTCCCGGTTCAACGCTTGCAGCTCCGTATGATCACGCAACGTGACCACCCTGCCGAGATCGCGGTTTCCGCTACGAACGAGCGAGACGTTGACCAGCAGCACCCGATCGGCAGTCAGATGCAGCTCATCGTGCGCGGAATAGCCACTCCGAAGCGTATCGACCAGGGATTCGGGCAAACCGATGTCGTCCATCGCCGTCCCCTCGGCCGCGGACGGGTCCAGGGACAGCAGTGTGGCCGCGCCGTCATTGCACAACGTCACCGATCCGGACGGCGAGAGCAACAGGATTCCTTCCCACACTCCGTGCAGGACCGCGTCGTGGTACTCGTACATCCTGCTCAGCTCCGCCGGGCGAAGGCCGTGGGTATGCCTGCGTAGCCGGGTGCTGACCCAGTAGGTCCCCAATCCTCCGAGCAGCAGGGCCATCGCTGCGACCAGAATCAAGCCGATCAACTGCTCGCGAAACTCCCGAGCGAGCACCCGGACCTTGATTCCGACACTGACCAGGGCACGCACCTCGCCTGCCTTGCCGAACACCGGCGCTACGGCACGTACCGAAGGACCGAGCGTGCCGGTGTAGGTCTCGGTGAACGTCCGCCCCCGCACGGCCGGGCCGATGTGTCCCCAGAACCGTTCCCCGATCCGGCGTGGTTCGGGATGGGTGTAGCGGATGCCACGGGGGTCCATGATCGTGATGAAGTCGACGCCGGTGTCGGCCTGCACCTCCTGCGACCAGGGCTGCAGGATCGTGCTCGGGTCGGGCAGGCGCAGCGCGCGCCGCAACTGCGGGGTCGCCGCCAACGTCTCGGCCACCGCGATCACCTCCTGCCGTGCGGCCTGCTGGTTCCGCCGCTGTGCGTCGTACCAGGCCAACCCCGCTCCGGCCAGGACAACGGTGACCACAATCACGACCTGCAGCGCGAACAGTTGCCGCGCCAGGCTCCAACCGCCGCCCCGGCTGAACCAGTTCCGAGTCACAGTCCTCCTCACGAACGAACACGGTCTCCGAGGTCACCAGGACATGAACGTAATGAACACAAGCGTGACGGCACCACCGGCAACCCCCGATAGTCCCTGCGACATGCGGCGTGACCTGAAGCACGAACAGCCGGGATCGCGGAAACCGGCCCGGCTGCACCGCCTCAGGAAGAGCCACACCGCCGCCCTGTGCGCAGAAGTGCCGATGAGGGCAAGGAGGCCCGGTTGAGTGACTTTTTGATCTTGCTGCATACGGCTGTTGCCATTGTGGCAACAGTACTGTTGATCCTGGTCGTGCGTATCGAACCACTCATCGCCCTGCTGGCGGGGTCGATCTACCTCGGTCTCGCCACGGGGCTCGGTTTCCAGGGCACGACGGAAGCCATTGCGAGTGGCTTCGGCGACATCATGAGCAGTATCGGCCTCCTGATCGTCTTCGGCGTCCTGCTGGGCTCGCTGCTGTCGGCCACCGGTGCACTTCGGAAACTGACCGAAGCGCTCTTACGCGTCTTCGGCGCCGAACGCTCCCCTTATGTGTTCAGCACCGCCATGAGCAGTGTTTTTCCGGCCATCTACACGGATGTGCTGCTCGTGCTCACGGCTCCTCTCGGGCGTTCCATCGCACCGCGTATCCGGCGGGACGGAACCGCCGCGATGGGGGCCGCGTTGATTCTGGGGTCGGAGCTGGGGCTGGTGCTGGTCGTTCCCGGTGCGGGAGCCCTGGCAGTCGCGGGACTGCTGAACGTGCCGCTGGGCCAAATGCTGCTTTTCGGACTGCTGGTGACCGTGCCCACCGCCTTGGTCACGACCTTCCTGTACAAGCAGGCCCTCAAGGCAGGACTGTGGAGCGCGGACAAGGACGAACTGGCAGCGGCGGAGACCTCCACGGACGATTCCGATGCCGCCGTGAAACAGCCCGCCAAACTTCCCTCCCTCGGCGTCTCCCTTCTCCCTCTCGTGGTTGCGATCGTGCTGATCGCCATCGGAGGAATCGCCAAGGTCGCAGGCGTGACATCCGGTCCTCTCGCCTTCTTCGGGAACCCGCTCATCGCCCTGTTCATCGGTGTGGTCGGTGCCTATCTGCTGGCGTGGCGCAGCCTGTCCCGGGAGCAGGCGGGCAACGCACTGGGGAGCGGCCTGCGTGAGTGCGGCGGGATCCTGATCATCACGGGTGTCGGCGGCTCGCTGGGTGCGGTCATCACCGAGACCGGTCTGGAGGACATTCTCGCCGGATACTTCTCCTCGAACGCCCTGTCACCGCTGATCCTGACATGGATCATCGCGGCGGTGCTGCACGTGTGCATCGGCTCGACCTCGGTGGCTGCCATCACGGCGGGGAGCATCCTGGCACCGGTGGTCGGCAGTATCGACACCGCTCCCCTGTTGATCGCGCTCGCCGCGGGCTCCGGGGCGCTGTTCGCCGTCCACGTGAACAGCAATTTCTTCTGGATGTTCCAGCGGCTGCTGAATCTGTCCACCCGGGGCACGCTCAAGACGTGCACCCTGGTGACCATGCTGGCTTCGGTCGTATCCCTGGGCTTGGTGCTGGCGCTGAGCCTGGTCGTCTGACCGCTGGTTCCAGCCCGGAACATCACCACAGCCACAGCAGGCCACCTGCCGCTGCGAGCACGGCCAGGACGGCCAGGAGCAGGGCGAAGAGTTTGGCGGTTTTCCAGATCGCGTAGACACCACCGACGAGGAAGCCCGCCACCGCGAGCAGGATGATCGGAAGGTATTCCTGCACTGCATGCTCTCCGTAGGGTCGTGAGTGGTACCGGTCGGAACCGGCATTCTCACCCACGATCCCTGATCGCCGATGCGCTCCCCCCGCCCCTTCCCTGCCCGGTGCGTGTCCGGTTGGCCTTGGTGGGGGTTGAAGTCTTGGGGAAAACTTCAACCCCCACCGGCCTCACGACCGCCGCGAGCTCCGGTCGCCGGTGCTCCGGTGACGTGGCAAAGTGGGATCGCGGTGGTGCCCGTGGTGCGACGGTGCCGAGGGCGTGTACTCGCCGGGGCCTACCGGCATTCGTAGAGCGGCCGGGGGTGGGCGTGTCGTCGAGGCCGAACCGCCGCGGGGTACTCACCGAGGCCTATGCGAGCCTCGTGGTGCGGGGGCGCTGGCTACTGCTGGCGCTCGTGGGCGCGATGGTCTGGGCCGCGCTGAGCTTCCTGCCCGCCCTGGCCAGCACCGGCCATGGGCTCTCCGCGGTGATCGGGGCGAATCGGTCGGCTCTGGCCACGCAGGCCCAGGTGATACGGCGATTCGGGCTTCCGCTGCTGGCCCACACCGCCGTCGTGCAGCGCGACCCGCAGGGCCTGGATCCCCGAGTGCTGGCCCGGGCCGTGCAACGCGCACGAACCGTCAACGAGAGCACCCTGCACGGCAATTCCTCCGGTACGTTGCTGTTCGCCGCGCCGGTGCCCAACTCGCCGAAGGTGTTTCCGGGCCCCAACGAGCGGATCACCACGCTGGTGACCTACCTCTTCGTCGACCCCACGGCCACTCCCACCGTGCAGTACCGCGCGGCGCAGGACTACGCCGCGCGGATCGACCATCCCGACGACCCTCTGCTCGGAGTCTCGGGAACGATTCCGCTGCGGTTGGAGCAGGTCCGGCTCATCCAGCGCAACCTGCTGTGGGTGGAGATCGCCACCGTATCGGTGATCGCCCTCATCGTGGGGGTGAACTTCCGGTCCGTGGTGGCCCCACTGATCACCCTGCTGACGGCGGGGATCGCCTACTTCCTCGCGGTGCGGATGGTTGCCTTCGGTGCGATGCTGCTCAACAGCACCGTGCCTGCGATCCTGGAGCCGATCCTGGTGGCGCTGGTGCTCGGGGTGACCACCGACTACTCGATCTTTTTCCTGTCCGGCCTCCGACGACGGCTACGCCAGGGCCACGGCAGCCGTGCCGCCACCAGGGGCACGATCGTGGAGTACCTACCGATCGTTCTCGTGGCCGGGTTGACCGTCACCGCGGGCGTGCTCGTGCTGCTCGTCGCGCAGACCGGGCTGTTCCGGGCCTTCGGCCCCGGACTGGCGGTCACGGTGGCGACCACACTGGTGGTATCGGTGCTGCTGGTGCCCGCGCTGCTGGCCGTGCTGGGTCGATGGGTGTTCTGGCCGAGTCGGTTGTCCCGTGGCACCTCGCCGGAGGAGGAACCGTCCCGGCCACCGAGTGCTCCCGGCGGAGGGTGGTGGATACGGCTGCTGACTCGACGTGGTCCGGCCGCGGTGGTGGCCGTGGTCGTGGTCGGGATGCTGGTGCCTGCCACCCTGCCGCTACAACGGCTTCGCGAGTCGGTGCTGCCCATGTCCTCGATACCCGCGGACAACTCGGTACGGGAGGCCTGGCGGGGCGCGGCTGCGGGGTTCGCTCCCGGTATCCTCTCACCCACCGAGGTGATCGTGACCGGGTCCGGTGTGGCCGACCGGACCGACGAGTTGGCCCGGCTGCGCCGCGAGCTGGCCGCTCGACCGGGGGTGGCCGCGGTGTTCGGACCGACCGGGGAGTTGCCCGAGCGGCCGGAGGTGGCCGCGGTGCCCGGACCGATCGATCCGGGGCTGCCGGAGCCACTGCGCGAACGGACCGGGCTGTTCCTTGCTCCCGGCGGCGATGCCGCCCGCTTCCTCGTCATCTTCGACGCCGACCCGCTCGGCGCACTGGCCATCAACCATCTCGACACGCTGAAGCGGCGCATGCCGGGCCTGCTGGCCGCTGCCGGTTTGAGCCGGACGAGTGTGTCCTACACCGGAGACACCGCCCTCGCGCTGGAGCTGGTGAACTCGGCCAGGGGCGACTACATCCGGGTGGCCCTGGCCATCGCTCTGGTCGACCTGCTGCTGCTCGTGCTGTTCCTGCGTGCCCTCGTGGCACCGCTGTACCTGTTGGCCGCAAGTTTCCTGGCCCTGGCCGCGTCGCTGGGTCTGACCGTCCTGCTTTTCCAGCAGTTCCTCGGGCAGACCGGTCTGATCTTCTTCATCCCGTTCGCGGTCGGGGTGCTGCTGGTCTCGTTGGGCGCTGACTACCTCATCTTCCTCGTCGGTGATGTCCGGGACGCCGCAGGCACCCGGTCGCTGTCCGAGGCGCTGGCCGTCGCGGTACCGCGCTCGACCCGCGCGATCAGTGCCGCGGGCATCACCCTGGCGGCAAGCTTCGGCGTCGTGGCTCTGGTGCCGGTGGTCTCCTTCCGGGAATTGGCCTTTGCCATGGCTGTCGGCGTACTGATCGACTCCTTCGTGGTGCGTCCCCTGCTGGTCCCGGCGCTGATCACCCTGGTCGGCCGGATCGGGGGATGGCCCGGCGGGCGGCTGCGAGCGCATCCTGCGCATCAGCGGGACGAGGAAAGCAAGTAACGGTTCCGAGCTTGTCGCCCCGGATTTGCAGGCCCGGCAGTCGTTCTCCGGACAGGGCTACGATTCCTGCTCGTCCGCTTCGGCTGCCTGCTGCCGTTGCTCGACTTGCTGCACCCGGCGCACCAGCGGGGAAGTATCGACCACGATGATCCCGATCAGCAGCAGTGCCAGGCCCGCCGCCGCTCCGGCAAGGTGCCAGGCTCCGGTATTGATCGACTCGCCGAAGACGACCACACCGATGGCGATGGAGATGATCGGATTCGCGGTGTCCATGACCGGCATGCTCGCCGCGAGCGGACCGGCCTGGTAGGCGCTTTGTACGAGCATGAGCCCGGCGATGCTGGTCACCGCCATCGCGTAGGGCTGCCATGCGGTGAACGCGGTGACGATGCCCTGCTTGAACAGGGCGACGGTGGCGGCGAGCAGTGCGGACTGGGTCGCCAGCAGTGCGACGGCGGCCAAGGCGAACATCGAGGCCCGCGGCGGTCCGGACAGTCGGCGCCCGATCAGCAACGACACTGCCATCAGCAGCACGATGGCGCCGAGCATCGCGGCCCACGACGACAGCGGCGGAAGCACATCGCCCTGGCTGGGCGAGGCGGCGATGATGCCCAGTATCAGGCCGCCGCCCACGGCGATGATCCCGCTCCATTCCCGCGGCCCCATCCGCAACCGGTGCCTACGCACCGAGACCGGGACGGCGAACAGCAGCTCGGACACGACCAGCGGCTGTACCAGCGTCAGGGGACCGAAGGCCAGCGCGATCGCCTTGAACAGGAACGAGCCTGCGGTGGCGGCGATACCGCCGAGCCACACCTTGTCCCGAGCCAGATCCAGCAGCAGCCGCGGCGACAGGGATTCGCCCTCGGGTGCGGTGCTGGCCTCCCGCTGCTGCAGCACCCCGCCGGCCGCGAAACACGCGCCGGCCGCCAGCGCGGCGATGACACTGACGATCAGCATGGGTCACCCCTTGAGCATCGCCCCCGCCGGACGTGTTCCTGTGCTCTGTCGGTCATGGGCGGGTCCGTCCTTGTCAGCCTGCGTGTTCCACTGTTTCCTTGCTGCCCCTGCCCAGTACGAACGTCCACAGTGCGGCACCGACGATGGCGCCTGCGGTCGGACCGACGATGTAGATCCACCAGTACGGGAATTGCAGGGCGACGATGTCCGGTCCCAGGGTGCGTGCGGGATTCAACGAGCCACCGGATATCGGCAGGGACAGGAAAACGGCCGCGCCGACCCACAGTCCGATCGCCAACCCGGCCGTGCTGGCACCACCGGGAGCGCGTTCGAACACTGCGGTGGCCATCACCACCAGCATCAGCACCAGCGTGATGACGAACTCGGCCAGCAGCGCGGTCGTGAACGCGACCTGTGGCCCCGGACTGGTGGATCCCAGGATCAGCTGCGGGGAGACCTGACCGGCGAACAGAAACCGGTTCACCAATGCGGCCAGGATCGCCCCGGCCAACTGAGCCGCCAGGTACACCGGAACCTGCCGCCACGGGAAGCGCCGCACCACGGCCAGCGCCACGGTGACCGCCGGATTGATGTGCGCGCCGGAAACCGCTGCGACCGTGTACACCGCGGCGACGATGCCCATGGCGAATGCCAGGCTGATCGCGATGTCGTCGAGCACGGTGAATCCCTCGTGCGGAGAGAGCTCGTGTACCGCCAGCACGGTCGCGGTGCCGGAGAAGGTGAGCATGAACGTGCCGACGAGTTCGGCGCAGAACGCGGCTGTGGTCGCCGTAGTTGTCGATGGTGAGTCGGGCGCTGCGGCCATGTCCCCTCCCTGATGATCCCGTCTCGGGATTCGTCACCGTTGTGTCAGGGTGATTCGCAATTGCCTTTCCTGCCCGTTGCGGACGATCGTGACCGGCACCGTGTCGCCGGGATCGTGCCTGCGGAGCACCGAGTAGACGGTGTTGACCGTATCGATCCGCCGACCGGCGAGGCGGACGATGACGTCACCGGGTCGAATGCCCGCTTCGGCGGCGCCACTGCCCTCGACGACGCGCTGCACGAGCACGCCCCGTGCCCGCTGGAGTCCCAGCTGATCGGCCAGAGCGGGAGTGACCTCGACCACGGCGACACCGAGGACAGCGTGCTCCGCGCTGCCCGTACGCAGGATCTGTTCGACCACGTCGACAACCGTCGCCGACGGGATGGCGAAGCCGATCGAGACCGCACCGGTCTGCCCGGGGGGCAGGTAGAGTTCGTTGATCCCCACGACCTTCGCGTTCCCGCTTACCAGCGCACCACCCGAGCTGCCGGGCGAGATCGCCGCGTCGGTCTGGATGAGATTGATCAGTGGTCGCTGGGTCTGCGCTGCCGGGAAACTGCGGTTGAGCCCGGAGATGATGCCCGCGGTCGAGGACTCCCGGAAACCGAGCGGGCTGCCGATGGCCACGGCGAGCTCGCCGACCTCGGGCAACTCCGTCCGGAATTCCGCCGCATTCAGGCCCGTCCGGTTCACTCTGATCACGGCGAGATCGGTCGGATAGTCGGCTCCGACCACTCGGCCCTGTGCCTGCTTACCCGTGGCGAACACGATGGTGACCCGATCGAATACGGGAGCCTGCTGCTGCTGACTGCGGGCCACGACGTGCCGGTTGGTGACGATGACACCCCCCGAGCGATAGACCACGCCGCTGCCGACCCCTTTCGGAGTCCGCACGGTGACGATCGAGGGCCGCACCCTGTCGACGATCTCGGGAATGCGGCCGAACACCGGACCGTCGAGCGAGGAGCCGGGAGCGGGGCTCGACGTGCCGGTGCCGGGTGCCTGCGTGCCGGAATCCGGCGGCGGGGCATTCGTACAACCCGCCAGTGTCAGCGCGGTGATCAGTAGAAACGCGAGCACCGGACGTGGCGGGCGTCGCCGCGAGACCGGGGCATGTTGAACGCCCATCGCAGAAACTATCCCGCCGGTGCGGGAACCGAGCAACCGCGGAGCCGCACCGACCACGCTCGTGGTACATCCGGTACATCCTGGGCCGACAACCGGCGACGGTTGCCTGCTGCCGGTTTTCCGCACCGAGGCCGCTCACTCCTGGTGGCGTGGCCAGTCGGACGGCACCGACACCCCGAGCCGCCGCAGCTCGGCAGCGGCCAGCCGATGATGGATACCCTGCTCGAGGTCCCGCCACGGGGTGGGGGTGATTCGCCGCAGCCGACTGTAGGGCAGGCGGAAGACAGCGGTGCGGGCGAGGTGCTCGATCAGCAGGGGATCGGCCTGCGTACCCAGCGACCGAGCGAGCGAGCGCGTCTCACGCAGCCGGATCAGCCGCAGCGGCAGGTACACCACAACCAGCGGCGCGACACCCATCAGCACCAGCGCGAGACCGATCACCACCGACAGCACCCGAGCGGTCGAACCCGCCTGAGCAGCGCCCACCCGCAGACTCACCGCGGTGTCCCGGATGGTCTGTGCGAGCGATCCCGCCTCCGTACCGATCAGCGGTACGCGCTCGAACAGGGCGATACCGCGACCCGCGGCCTGGATCGCACTGCTCGTCTGCCGGAGAGTGTGACTCAAGCCCGACAGCTGCCACAATTCGATTCCGGCGACGATCCCCAGGGCGAGAAATACCAGGGTCCACACAGCCACCAGCGCATCGAGTCGACGCAGCTCGCGGCGATCCGGTAGCAGGGCCAGTTCCGCGATCACCACTCCGGACCTCCGTCCGTTCCGAAAGTCCCAGCTCACCGTCGGACCGCATCGGCGGCCCGCCCACCATCCGCACCGGAGTGAGCCATCAGACGTAGTGCTCGGTGAGGTACTTCTCCCCCTCGTCGCAGAAGAAGGTCACCACGTCGGCCAGCTCCGGGTGGCGTTCGCGCAGGCGTTTGGCGGCCAGCAGATGTGCCCCGGAGGACGGGCCGACGAACAGACCGTAATCAGTGACCAGCCTGCGCATTTCGGCGAGTGCGTCCGCACTGTGCACGGCGATCAGCTCGTCGACGATGTCACGGTGGCGGGCGAAGACGCCGGGCACGAACCCGTCGGCAATTCCCTCGATGTGGTGCTTGGCGATGTCGCCGCAGCGCAGTGTGCAGGATTCGTCCGGTTCCATCGCCGCGATGTGGCAGGCGGGGTTGACCTGTCGGAACGCCTGTCCCACCCCGACGATCGTGCCACCGGTGCCGACACCGCTGACCACGGCGTCGGGCACCACGCCGGGCGGTAGCTGATTCAGCACTTCCGGCCCCAGCCAGGTCCGGTTCTCCTCGACGTTCCAGTCGCTGTCGAATTGCTGCGGCGCGAAGAAGCCCGGTCGGCGGCCGAGTTCGACCGCTTTGTCCAAGGCTTCGTTGACGTGGAAGTCGCCGACGGTGAGTACCTCGGCGCCGAAGGCCCGGGAGATTGCCGCGCGTTCCGTGCTCACGTTCGCGGGCATCACCACCAGCATCCGATATCCCTTGGCCGCGGCGACCATGCTCATCGCGTTGCCGGTGTTGCCGCTGCTGGCCTCGACGATGGTGTCCCCGGCATGCAGCGCCCCCTCGTGCTCGGCACGCTCGAGCATGTACTTCGCGATTCGAGCCTTGATCGACCCGGAGGGATTGAGATACTCGAGCTTGACCCAGATGCCTTCCAGGAGCATCAGCGGCGTATCGCCGATCGCATCGAGTATCGATCCCTGATCGCGGCGCTCAGTGCCGCCGGTGCCGGTGGTGACAGGCAACGTCCTGGTCATCGGTCCTACTCCTTTCCGCCGACGTGACGGGAGGACTCCCCTATGACCCAATTGTTGCGCATAACCCACCATGTTGCTTAATGAGAGACATTGTGGGTGTGATGGGCCGCCCGGCCCTACAAAGCACCCTTGGTGGAGGGAACGACCCCGGCGAAACGCGGATCGGGCTCGGTGGCCGCGCGCAGCGCCCGGGCGATCGCCTTGTACTGGGCCTCGGTGATGTGGTGCGGATCGCGACCGTGCACGACCCGAACGTGCAGGTTGATCTGCGCGTGGAAGGCCAGCGACTCGAACACGTGGCGATTGAGCACGAACGGATAGTTGTTGCCGATCGTGAACGTGTTGTACTGCTCCGGCTCCCCGGTGAGCACACAGTACGAGCGCCCCGAGACGTCCACGGCCGCGTGCGCGAGTGTCTCGTCCATCGGGATCCAGGCGTCCCCGAACCGGCGGATGCCCTTCTTGTCGCCCAACGCCTGCCGGAATGCCTGGCCGAGCACGATCGCGGTGTCCTCGACGGTGTGGTGGGCGTCGATGTGAACATCCCCGCTCGCCCGCACCGTCAGGTCGAAGCCCGCGTGCGTGCCCAGCGAGTGCAGCATGTGGTCGTAGAACGGCACGGTCGTATCGACCTCGACCTGTCCGGTGCCGTCGAGATCGAGCTCGACCAGCACCGAGGACTCCTTGGTAATCCGCTCGATCCGACCGGTGCGGGCTCCCGCCCCCTGTCCGGAATCCACCGTCTCGCTCACTGGGAGATCTCCTCGCTCACCGTTTTGCTCGCCGCCAGGAAGGCATCGTTTTCCTCCGGGGTCCCGATGGTCACGCGCAGGTGCCCCGGAATGCCGACATCGCGGATGAGTACATCGGAATCCAGGTACCGCTCCCATGCGCGGTGGGCATCGGCGAACGGTCCGAACAGGACGAAGTTGGCATCGCTGGGCACCGGGGCGAAACCCAGCTCCCGCAGACTCCGCATGACGCGCTCGCGCTCGTCGACCAGTGCCTGGACCGACTCGAGGGTGCCCCTGGCATGCCGCAGCGCCGCACGTGCTGCGGCCTGAGTGACCATCGACAGGTGGTACGGCAACCGCACCAGCAGCAACGCCTCGATCACGGCAGGCGCCGCCGCAAGGTAGCCCAGTCGTCCCCCGGCGAACGCAAAGGCCTTGCTCATGGTGCGGCTGACGATCAGTTTGTCCGGATACTGCTCGATCAGGCCGACCGCGCTGGGCCGTGCGGAAAACTCCACGTATGCCTCGTCCACCACGACGATGCCGGGCGCGGCGTCGAGTACCGCTCGCAAGTCCTCCAGCGTGGCCGACTGGCCGGTCGGGTTATTGGGGCTGGTCACCAGCACGACATCCGGCCGCCGCTCGGCCACCACGCGAGCTGCCTCGGCACCGTCGAGACCGAAGTCGGCGCGGCGCGGCGCGGGCGACCATTCGGTGCGCGTGCCCGCCGCCAGAATCGGATGCATCGAGTACGACGGCTCGAACCCGAGTGCGCTGCGCCCCGGACCCCCGAAAGCCTGCAGGATCTGCTGCAGCACCTCGTTGGATCCATTGGCCGCCCACACGTTCGCCGCCGACACCGTGACACCGGTCGCACCGGTGAGGTAGGCAGCGAGATCCTCGCGAAGGTTCACGGCGTCCCGATCCGGGTAACGGTTCAGCGACGTGGCGAGCTCCTCCACGGAGGCGGTCACGTCGGCGACCAGACCCTCCGGTGGGGGAAATGGGTTCTCGTTGGTGTTCAGGCGGACCGATACGTCCAACTGGGGCGCACCATAGGGGCTGCGACCGCGCAGATCCTCCCGCAACGGCAGGTCGCTCAGCGCCGTGCCTGCACCGATCACATCGTTCATGGGCGTGCTACCTCGTCCTCCACCGCCGGGCGGTGTGGTTGCAAAACTGCTTCGCGTACGGATTTTCGCCTCGGTGCTCGGCCCGAGCGGAATGCCGCTTCTCTCGTTGTTCTACACCGGGAAGCGGGTGGTCAGTGCCTGCCCGTGCGCGGGCAGGTCCTCGGCGTCGGCGAGCGCGATCACCTGATCGGAGACCTCGCGCAGGGCCTGCTCGGTGTAGTCGACCACATGGATGCCCCGGAGGAAACTCTGCACGCTCAACCCGGAGGAATGCCGCGCACACCCACCGGTGGGCAGCACGTGATTGGAGCCCGCGCAGTAGTCACCCAGTGACACCGGGCTGAACGCCCCCACGAAGATCGCGCCCGCATTGCGTACGCGCGCAGCCACCTCCGATGCCTGCTGCGTCTGAATTTCCAGATGCTCGGCGGCATAGGCATCGACCACCCGGACCCCGTCATCGACGGTGGACACCAGCACGCAACCGGACTGCGCGCCGGTCAGCGCGGTCCGGATCCGCTCGATGTGCTTGGTCTGCGCAACCTGGCGCTCCAGTTCGACATCGACGGCACCTGCGAGTTCCTCGGAGGTCGTGACCAGCACGCTCGCCGCGAGCGTGTCGTGCTCGGCCTGGCTGATCAGGTCGGCGGCCACGTGGGCCGGGTCGGCACTCGCATCGGCCAGCACCGCGATCTCGGTCGGACCGGCCTCCGAGTCGATGCCGATCACACTGCGCAGGTGGCGTTTGGCGGCGGTCACGTAGAGGTTGCCCGGCCCGGTGACCATGTCCACCGGCAGCAAGTCACCACCCTCGGTGTCGGTCCCTCCGTAGGCCAGCAGCGCCACGGCCTGCGCACCGCCGACGGCCCACACCTCGTCGACACCGAGCAGCTGCGCAGCGGCGAGGATGGTCGGGTGCGGGCGCCCGCCGAATTCCTGCTGCGGCGGGGAGCAGACCACGAGGGACTCGACCCCGGCGGCCTGGGCGGGGACGACGTTCATCACGACACTCGACGGGTAGACGGCGAGCCCGCCCGGCGCGTACAGCCCGACCCTGGCCACCGGCACCCACCGCTCGGTCACGGTGCCACCGGGCGCGACCTCCGTCGTCACGTCGCTGCGGCGCTGATCCGCGTGCACCCTGCGGGCGCGTGCGATGGACTCCTCCAGCGCGGTGCGCACCGACGGATCGAGCTCGTCGAGTGCGCGCCGCAGCTCGATGTCCGGGACCCGCACCTGCTCCGGCCGCACCGAGTCGAACCGCTCGGTGTACTCCCGGACGGCCTCCGCGCCCCGGTCCCGTACGGCCTCGACCACCGGACGGACCTGATGCATCACCTGCTCCACATCGGTTCCGGCACGCGGCAGCGTGGCGCGCAGTTCACCGGGCGAGGGGACACGACCGCGCAGGTCAGTACGGGTGAGCATGGGCGTCCTTCCGTGCTGGCTTTCGCTTCCAGGATAGTCGCCGCCCACACCGGGCCGCCGGGGGTCGGTGGCTGTTGATGGTTGTGTGTCGATTTTCCGCGGTACGCCATCAGAGACCCGCCCCTGGGCCTATGATTTCAGGCATAGATCTTCGGGAGACTCTCGACTCGTTCGTCGAGATCGGGCCGGGCTACCTCAGCTTTGCCCGCCCACCTCGGCCGACACCGCCGATCAGGTTGGACAGCGGACCATGGAGACACGATGAGCACGGCCACGAGGACGAGCACGCAGCCATCTGCACTGCACGTTGCCGACAGCCACGATGTGATCCGCGTGCACGGCGCGCGCGAGAACAACCTCACCGACGTCAGCGTCGAGATCCCGAAGCGTCGGCTGACGGTGTTCACCGGCGTCTCCGGCTCGGGCAAGTCGTCGCTGGTGTTCGGCACGATCGCGGCGGAGTCGCAGCGAATGATCAACGAGACCTACAGCGCCTTCGTACAGGGCTTCATGCCGACGCTGGCGCGGCCCGAGGTCGACGTACTGGACGGGCTGACGACCGCGATCATCGTCGACCAGGAGCGGATGGGCGCCGACGCCCGTTCCACGGTCGGTACCGCCACCGACACAGGTACGATGCTGCGCATCCTGTTCAGTCGGCTCGGGCAGCCGCACATCGGCTCGCCGCAGGCCTTTTCCTTCAACGTCGCCTCGATCAGCGGAGCGGGTGCGGTCACGCTCGAGCGCGGCGGGAAGACCGTGAAGGAGCGGCGCAGCTTCGACATCACCGGCGGCATGTGTCCACGCTGCGAGGGCATGGGCAGCGTGACCGACTTCGATCCGTCGCAGCTGTACGACGACTCCAAGTCGCTCGCCGAGGGCGCGCTCACCATCCCCGGCTACAGCATGGACGGCTGGTACGGCCGCATCTTCCGCGGCTGCGGCTTCCTCGACCCGGACAAGCCGATCCGCGACTACACCGAGACCGAGCTCGACGACCTGCTCCACAAGGAACCGACCAGGATCAAGGTCGATAACGTCAACGTGACGTACGAGGGTCTGATCCCCAAGATCCGGAAGTCGTTCCTGTCCAAGGACCGGGAGGCGATGCAGCCGCACATCCGGGCGTTCGTGGACCGGGCGATCACCTTCACCGCGTGCCCCGAGTGCGGCGGTACCCGGCTGTCCGAAGCGGCACGGTCGTCGAAGATCAACGGGGTCAACATCGCCGAGGCCTGCGCGATGCAGATCAGCGACCTCGCCGAATGGGTCCGCGGCGTCGACGAGCCGTCGGTGGCACCGCTGCTGGCGGCGCTGGGGCAGACCCTCGACTCGTTCGTCGAGATCGGGCTGGGCTACCTCAGCCTCGACCGGCCCTCGGGCACGCTCTCCGGCGGCGAGGCGCAGCGCACCAAGATGATCCGCCACCTCGGTTCGTCGCTGACCGACGTGACCTACGTCTTCGACGAGCCCACCATCGGCCTGCACCCCCATGACATCCAGCGGATGAACAACCTGCTGCTGCGGCTGCGGGACAAGGGCAACACGGTGCTGGTCGTGGAGCACAAGCCGGAGACGATCGCGATCGCCGACCACGTCGTCGACCTCGGCCCCGGCGCCGGTACGGCGGGCGGCACCGTCTGCTTCGAGGGCACCGCCGAGGGGCTGCGGGCAGGCGGCACCATCACCGGCCGCCATCTCGACGACCGGGCCGCCCTCAAGGAGACGGTGCGGACGCCCACCGGCACGCTGGAGATCCGCGGTGCGACGGCGCACAACCTGGCCGACGTCGACGTCGACGTCCCGCTCGGCGTGCTGTGCGTGGTCACCGGCGTGGCCGGCTCCGGCAAGAGCTCGCTCATCCAGGGCTCGCTGTGTCAACAGTCGGGGGCCACCGACGCCGGTGTGGTCTCGGTGGACCAGGCGGCGATCCGCGGGTCACGACGCAGCAACCCGGCGACCTACACCGGACTGCTCGACCCGATCCGCAAGGCGTTCGCGAAGGCCAACGGCGTCAAACCGGGGCTGTTCAGCGCCAATTCCGCCGGCGCCTGCCCCGGCTGCAACGGCGCCGGTGTCATCTACACCGACCTGGCGATGATGGCAGGCGTCGCCACCACCTGCGAGGAGTGCGAGGGGAAGCGGTTCCAGGAATCGGTATTGAAATATCGACTCGGCGGCAAGGACACCGGCAAGGACATCAGCGAGGTGCTCGCGATGTCGGTGACCGAGGCCGAGGAGTTCTTCGGCTCCGGCGAAGCGCGTACACCGGCCGCGCACGCCATCCTCGACCGGCTCGCCGACGTCGGGCTCGGCTACCTCCGCCTCGGCCAGCCGCTGACCACGCTGTCCGGCGGCGAGCGCCAGCGGCTCAAGCTGGCCACGCACCTGGGCGAGAAAGGCGGCGTCCACGTGCTCGACGAGCCGACCACCGGCCTGCACCTCGCCGACATCGAGCAGCTGCTCGGCCTGCTCGACCGACTCGTCGACTCCGGCAAGTCGGTCATCGTCATCGAGCACCACCAAGCGGTCATGGCACACGCCGACCGAATCATCGACCTCGGCCCCGGCGCAGGCCACGACGGCGGCCGGATCGTCTTCGAGGGCACACCCGCCGACCTCGTCGCCGCCCGCTCCACCCTCACCGGCGAGCACCTCGCGGCCTACGTCGGCACCTGAGGTGCAGCCCCCGCGAACACCGCAGAAAGCCTCAGAGCCCGTCTTGGAACTTGGTCAGGTGGTCCCTGCTCAGGCTGATCATCCGAGCGAAAGAGCCAGATCAAAGACAGGCACTCAGTCGTACGACCGGGGATCGGCTACCGGAACAGTTCCACACACCTCCTGGACGGTTGGTGGCGGTGTTGCGGCGCACCGTCCGGGAAAACGGCAAATTCCACCCCCGGTACGGAAGGCACCGATCACACGAAAGTCGGTTGCCGATCACGCCGAAGTCGATGATCATCCATCGGTCACACCAGTGATCGATCGGAGACGTGATGTTCACCTCACGGCGCAGAATCGCGGCGATCACGGCCGCCGCGGGGCTCCTGCTCACACCGGCGGTCCAGTCCACCGTCTCGGCAGCCGAAGCTCCGGTCCCATCCGGGCCGGTCATGACTCAGGGAAACCAGAGCGAACAGGGCAAAGCGGTCTACGCGGTGCCGAACACCGACAACCACTCGCGCACCGACATCATCCGCAGCGGCGCTCTGATCCTGTCGGTGCACAGCGGCACCGCCACCGTCGAGGCGACCCCGCAGCAGGCCGAACGACTGCGCAGGGCCGGTTTCGAGCTACGCGACAAGCGGAACGTGGCCGACATGCTCCCGCGGGTGGGCAAAAACGGGTTCGCTTCGGGCTTCCCGCCGCAGGACCGCGATTACCACACCTACACCGAGACGGTCGCCGAACTCGACAAGGCAGCCGCCGAGCACGCCGATCTCGCCCGGAAGTCCAGCGTGGGCAGTTCCGCCGAGGGCAGGGACATCCCCGTCCTCAAGATCAGCGACAACGTCACCGAGGACGAGAACGAGCCCGAGGTTCTGTTCACCTGCAACCAGCACGCCCGGGAGCACCTCACCACCGAGATGTGCCTGCACATCGTGCAGCGCTACACCGACGGGTACTCCACCGACCCCGCGATCGCGGAGATGGTCGACACCCGCGAGATCTGGGTCGTGCCCATGGTGAATCCGGACGGCTCCGTCTACGACGTCGCGGGCTTCGGCTACCGGGGATGGCGGCGCAACCGCGAGTCCACGCCCACCGACCTCAACCGCAACTGGGGTTACCAGTGGGGCTGCTGCGGTGGCTCCAGCGGTGACCCGAACGCATCGACCTACCGTGGTCCCGCGCCCTTCTCGGCTCCGGAGACCTCGGCGATCCGGGACTTCACCGACTCCCGCGTCATCGGCGGCGAGCAGCAGATCGAAGCACACATCGACTTCCACACCTTCTCGGAGCTGGTGCTCTGGCCGTACGGCTACACCGAGAACAACACCGCACCGGGCATGACGCAGCAGCAGTACGACCGGTTCGCCCGCATCGGCCGGGCAATGGCCGCGTCGAACGGCTACACACCACAGCAGTCCAGTGATCTCTACGTCACCGACGGCAGCATCAACGACTGGATGTGGGCCGAGCACGGCATCCTGTCGTTCACGTTCGAGATGTACCCGGGCAGCGGCGGCATCGAGGGCTTCTATCCTCCGGACGAGGTCATCGATCGCGAGACCGCACGCAACGACGAGGCCGTGTCCATCCTGCTCCGGGAAGCAGGCGCCTGAAGGATCGTTTCGGTCGGGGTGGGGCAATTTCATGAATCCCATGAAATTGCCCCACCCCGCTCGCTCAGCCGAGCAGGAACACGATCACTCCGACCAGGATGCCGACCACGACCACGATCGCGGCGGTCAGCAAAAACCACCGCACATGGGGACTTTCTTCCCGGATCTCCGATCGAGCCCGCTCACGCCACTGCACAAAGGTGGTGTTTTCGCTCATGAGGATTCTCCATTGCCGATCATGCGTGCCCGATCACCTCGGTCGGGGCGTGACCGGGCACGGACGGACGCGGGTCAGCGTCCCATACGTGCTCCTGACACAAACGAATGACACGGCTTGCCCACCGTTCGAGAAGCATCTCGTCGTGGCTGATCGCAAGGACACCCGTGTCTCCGTCGCGGACCTGCTCGTCGACAACCCGTACGAGCGCGGCGGTCGTGGAGGCGTCCAGCATCGCGGTCATCTCGTCGCAGATGAGGTAGCGAGGCCGCACGACCAGAGCTCTACCCAGGCAGGCACGCTGCAACTGGCCATCGCTGACCTCGTGCGGCCGGCGATGCAACAGCTCGTCGCTCACCCCGATCCGCTCGGCCAACTCGGCGACACGATCGGTGGCCTCGCCGGAGCGGCCGAGGGCATACAGTGGCTCGGCGATGATCTGCCACAGCGTGAAGCGCGGATCGACCGCCTGACGTGGCTGCTGGAACACGAGACCGATCTTCGTGCGCTGCTCGCGTGGAGCAGCATGCCGGAATCCGGTGACGGCGACACCGTCCACGCTCACCCGTCCGGCCCACGGCTGCTGCAGCAGGCTCAGCACCCGAGCCAGTGTCGATTTCCCGCACCCGCTGGGGCCGGCAAGTCCCACGACACCTCCCGGCGGCACTTCCACATCCACGCCGTCGAGTACCGGGGCGTTCTTGCGGTACCCGGCCACCAGGCCGCTACCGCTCAGCATGGCGCGTGCGCGGCGATCCAGCGGTCGCCGTGGTGGACCGGTTCCGGATCACCCGTGCAGGCGGCGAAGCCCGGCACATCCGGGCAGCGTTGGCAGAACACGCAACCCCACTTCCGTTCGAGTCGTTCCAGATCGGTCAAGGCGGGCGGATGGCCGGGGATCGGCTCGAACCCACCTTCCGGCAGGGCTTTCAGCAATCCGGCGGTGTAGGGGTGCCACGGATCGTCGAAGATGTCCGCGGCCGGCCCGGTCTCCACGATCCGGCTCGCGTACATCACCGCCACATCGGTGGCCACCCGCCGGGCCGCTGCCAGATCGTGGGTGATCAGCAACACCGTCCTGCCCTGAGCAGCGGCGTCACCGAGCAGGTCCATGGTCCGGTCGACCAGGGGGCGATCCAGCCCGGTGGTGGGCTCGTCGGCGAGGAGCAGCGGCGGATCACCGGCGAGGGCGAGCGCCATCGCGACACGCTGTGCCATGCCGCCGGAGAGTTCGTGCGGGTACCGATCGAGCTGCTCGGGCCGCAGCCCGACCCATTCCGCCAGCTCGTCGCTCGTTCCTGCGTCGGTACTCGACCGCAGCGCCCGGATCGTCTCGGCGAGTTGAGCGCGCGCGGTGCGTACCGGCGTCATGTGCGTGCCCGCCGATTGCGGCACCAGGCCGACGAGTCGCCCGCGTACTCGCCGGGCGAGAACGGACTCGGGGGCCGAAAGCAGCTCCACCGAGTCCTCCGCTCCCACGGTTCGATCCCGATGCAGCAGTGCGCGCCCACGCACCTGTGCATTGGCGGGCAGCAGGCCGAGCAGTGCCGAGGCCAGTACGGACTTACCGCATCCGGACTCGCCCACCAGGGCCAGGATCCGCCCGGGCCGCAGAGTCAGCGAGGCGTCGGTGACGGCACGCACCTCGGCCCTTCCTCGTCGACGCCCCAGCAGGAAACGCACCGAGAGGCGATCCAACTCCAGCAGCGGTTCCGTGCGCGGGGAGCTTGCCGTCGACACGGTTTCGCTCACGGTTGCGTTCACGGTCTCACTCACAGCGCCAACTCCGATCGTCGTCGGGGTACGACTCTGTCGCGCCAGCTCGCGGCGATGCCCGAGACAGCCAGTGTCGTGGCCACCAGCAGCAGTGACGGAAACAGGATGATCCACCACGCACCGAGCAGGACGGCCGCGCGTCCGTCGCCGAGAATGGTGCCGATGCTGGCCATGTGCGGAGGCAGCCCGAGACCGAGGAAGCTCAACGTCGTCTCGTGGAACACCGCGTGCGGGATGAGCAGCACCGCCGACAGCGCCGCCTGCGGCACGATCGCAGGGAGCAGGTGTCGGCGCAGTACACGCCATCTGCTCGCACCACCGGAGATCGCCGCGTCGATGTACGGACGCTGCCGCAGCGAGAGCACCTCGGAGCGCACGATGCGGGCGACGGTGGCCCAGTGCGTCAGGGCGATCGAGAGCATCACGGCAAGCAGACTGCCCCGGTACAGCGCCACGATGACGATGCCCAGCAGCAGGTGCGGCACGGCGTTGATGGTGTCGACCGCACGCATCAGCAGCCGGTCGCCCCACCCGCCCAACGCGCCTGCGACCGCCCCCACGGCGGAACCGAGCACCGTGGACACGAGCGCGCTGACCGCGGCCACCAGCAGGGAAACCCGCAGTCCGGCCAGGGAGCGCACGAGCAGGTCCCGCCCGGCCGTGTCGGTGCCGAACGGGTGGGCCGGGCTCGGCGGCAACCGGATCGCCGCGTAGCGCACCAGGCCCTCGCCGTCGAACAGCGCGGGCACGATCAGTGCCGCCAGCGCCAGTACCGTCAGCGTGCCGAGCGATCCCCACAGGCGCGCTCGCGCGCGCACGTCGGCCGCACGACCGCGCGGGGTCCCGGCCCGACTGCGTGCGGCATCACGCCATTGCTCGGAAGCCCGACTCGGTGTGGTCGGTACGGTCTCGCCCCGGTCAACCATCGGCACTCACCCTCGGGTCGAGGAGCACGGCGGCGACATCGGCCAACAACGAGCCCAGCAACACGGCGACAGTGGCCATCAGCGTCAGCACCGCCAGCAACGGGTAGTCCACCGACTTGGCAGCCGTGACCACGGCAGCGGCCAGCCCCGGCCAGGAGAAGATCTCCTCCACAAGGACGGTACCGGTGACCAGTTCCGGAATGCGCGCGCCGATCAGCGTCACGAACGGCAGCAACGCCGTCGGCAACGCGTGCCGCAGCACGACGACCCGCTCACTCAGTCCCCGCGATCTCGCCCCGGTGACGTGGTCTTCGGCCAGCGAACTCAACATCGACTGCCGCACGTGCAGGACCAGCCACGGGGACTGCGACACACCGAGGACCAACGCGGGCAGGGCCAGATGCTCGGCGACCTGACCGAAGCTCAGCGCGCTGCCCGCGTCGGTGAGCCCGGCCACCGGCAGCCACCCCAACCCCAGGGAGAACACCGCAATCGACAACAGTGCCAGGACGAACGGAGGAACCCCCTCCAGCGCGTGTCCGATGGCGGTGATGAACCGGTCGAACCAGCCGCCCTGCCGCCAGGCGGCGACCGTGCCCGCGGCCAACGCGATCACCACCGCGAGGGCCAGCCCCGTCACCGCCAGCAGCAGTGTCCACGGCAACCGCTCGGCCACCACCTGCGCGACGGGTTGCCGCATGGACCGGGATACCCCCAGATCGCCGGAGAGCACTCCGAACAGCCAGTCCCGGAACTGCACCAGCACCGGATCGTCCAGACCGAGTTGCTCGCGGACACGCGCCACGTCCTCGGCGGAAGCGTTGAAGATCTGCACGCCGTAGTACTGGTGGATCGGGTCGAACGGCGAAGCCGCCGCGAGCAGGAACACGCCGAACGAGACGATTCCCAGGACGGGAACGGCGAAAGCGAGCCTGCGCCCGACCAGACGCCCCACCGCCGATGCGCGCGAGGGGGTGCGGGCGACCGTCTTCGCTGCCACGCTCACCGCGCCGGTTTCCAGTCCTCGACGTTCCACCACGGTCCCCAGGTGGTGCCGTGCGTGTGCGGTTCCACGACCGGCTCGTAGCCGGTCCAGACGCCGGTGCGCAGCACATAGCTGTGGTCGATGAAGGCCAGGTAGACCAGCCCCGGATCGGCCACGAAGGCCTTCTGGGCCTGTTTGTAGAACCGGGCGCGCTCGGCGGGATCGAGGGCCCGCCGTCCGCCGTCGAGTGCCTCGTCCACCCGCGCGTTGCGGTATCGGGCCGGATTGTTGTACGTACCGGTGCCGATCACCGAGGAGTGCAGGCCGGAATACATCTGCAGGTCGGGATCCAGCGGATTGCCACTCCCGAGCACGATGGCGTCGGTGCCGATGCGCTCCGCTGCCGCCGTGCGGTCCACTCCGGCTATCCGTACCTCCACACCGACGGCCGCCGCGTCCGAGGCGAAGGCGCGAGCGAGCTGCTTGCGCAGGCTGTCGTCGGCGAAGTACATGAGCGTGAACCGTGCTCGCTGACCACCGCGTCGGCGAACCCCGTCGGAGCCGGGGCGCCATCCCGCATCGTCCAGGATCCGCTCGGCCCGTTGCCGGTCGAAATCGAATCGCGCGGTGGGCTCGTGGAACCGCTCCATCGACGGCGGCATCGGCGTATAGGCGGGTTTGCCGTGGCCACCCAGCAACGCCTGGAGCATGCCCTCGCGGTTGGCCGCATGGTTCAGCGCCATCCTGATCGCGGGATCTCCGGTGACCGGATGCTCGCTGGGCAGGGTGATGCTGCGGTAGTCGGCGGTCCGGTGATGCACGGTGCGGTATCCGTTCCCACCGAGGCGGTCGGCCAGCAGCGGCGGCAGCACGGTGCCGTCGAACTCGCCCGCCTGCACCCGTTGAGCACGGGTGTTGTCGTCGGTGGCGAAGACCACCGTGATCCTGCCGATACGGGGCTTTCCGTCCCAGTGGTCCGGGTTGCCTTCCCAGACCATCCGCTCACCCTGGCGCCACTCGACGAGCCGATACGGGCCGGTGCCGACCGGTGCGGTATTGAGCTCGGAGTCCGTCAGGGGAGCGGGTTCGGCCAGCTTTTCCTTCGGCACGATGCCGAGCACCATCCTGGCGGGCCACGGCGCGTAGGGGATGTTGAGGTCGAAGCGCACGGTGTGCGCGTCAACGGCCGTGACGTCGGCGAGCATGGCGTAGTCGGAGCTGACCGTGGAAGCGTACGCCGGATCGATGGCCGCCCGGTAGGTGGCCACCACGTCTTCGGCATCGAAGGGAGTCCCGTCGTGGAAAGTGACTCCGCGCCGGAGTTTGACCGTCCAGCTCCGTGCATCCGGTGTGGACTGCGGTGGCTCGGCGGCCAGCGCGGGCAGCAGTGATCCGTTGCCGTCGAAGGACATCAGCCCGTCGTAGAACTTCGCCGCCCCCGCGTGGGCATAACCCAGCAGCGGGTTGAGGCTGTCCGGTTCGTAGCCGTCGGCGAGCAGCATCGATCCGGGATCGTTGCCGCGGTCCCGGGTCGGCGTCGAGCAACCGGCCAGCGCCAGCGTGGCCAGGGACGTGGTCATCAGCGTACGACGATTGATCACGGACCGAGCTTAAACACTGATGCAATTTACTGGCAACAACCATTCGACTGTGAGATTTTCCCGACTCCGGTGTTGCTCGCCCGCGTGTACGGTCTCGGGCAGGATGGCGGCGTGGCCGGAGAGCCGTGGATCAGGCAGCGGCTCCGGCCGGAATGGAGGTTTCGCGTGCGGATCGCGCTGTGTCAGATCGTGTCGACCCCGGACCCGGAGGCGAATCTGGAGCTGGTCGCAGGCGGTGTGCGCCGGGCTGCCGAAGCCGGTGCCGAACTCGCGGTGTTTCCGGAAGCCACGATGGCCTGCTTCGGCGTGCCGCTCGGCCCGCTCGCCCAGCCACTGGACGGTCCCTGGGCAGGCGAAGTGCGGCGATTGGCCGCGGATGCGGGGATCACCGTCATCGCGGGCATGTTCACCCCCACCTCCGACGGGCGCGTCACGAACACGATGCTGGTCACCGGACCGGCACTCGACACGCACTATGACAAGATCCACCTTTACGACGCCTTCGGATTCACCGAATCCCGGACCGTCGCCGCGGGCGAGCAGCCGCTGACCGCCGAGCTGGGTGGCACCACGATCGGCGTCACCACCTGCTATGACATCCGCTTTCCCGGGTTGTACACGACCCTGGCCGAGCAGGGCGCCTCGATCATCGTCATTCCGGCCTCGTGGGGCGCGGGCGAGGGCAAGCGCGAGCAGTGGGAACTGCTGGTGCGGGCTCGCGCGCTGGACTCGACATCCTGGATCGTGGCCTGTGGCCAGGCCGACCCGCGCAGCGTGGACCGGGAGCCGAGCAGCAAGGCGCCGACCGGCATCGGTTACAGCACCGTGGCCACCCCGCTCGGTGTGCTCCACGAGCAGTTGGCCGACTCACCCGACGTTCTCGTCGTCGACCTCGACCCGGCGGAAGCCGAGCAGGCCCGCCGCACCCTGCCCGTCCTGGCCAACCGACGGTTCTGAAGCGACCCCACTGCTTGCATGTCGCGTCGGTTCTCGACAAAATTGCGCGCCCTGTCCCCTGGGGAGGGAGTTAAAGTCCAAGAGGAAAACTTCAATCCCCACCGAGGTCAACCGGACAGGTGCTACATGTCCAAACCGATATCGAGGCCGGGTGCGGAATGGGTCAGGCCGCCGACGGCGAGATAGTGCACTCCGGTTTCGGCGTAGGCGCGCGCCACCTCGAGGGACAGTCCGCCCGATGCCTCGAGCTCGGTTCGCGGCGAGGTCTCGGTCGTGCGCCGAACAGCCGCCGCACACCCTTCCGGGGTGAAGTTGTCCAGCAGTACCGATTCCGCGCCCTCGGCGAGCACTTCCGCCAGTTCGTCCAGGGTGGACACTTCGACTTCCAGTGGCAGGTCCGGAGCATGCTTCCGGCAGGCACGTAGTGCCGCTGCCACCGAACCGGCAGCGACCACGTGGTTGTCCTTGATGAGCACCGCGTCGCCGAGTCCCAGGCGGTGGTTGACCCCACCGCCGCAGCGCACCGCGTACTTCTGCAGCAGGCGCAGTCCCGGCAACGTCTTGCGGCTGTCCCGGATTCGGCATCCGGTACCGTCCACTGCCGTCACCCACGCAGCGGTCGCCGTGGCGATACCGGACAGGTGGCACAGCAGGTTCAGCGCCGTGCGCTCGGCGGTGAGCAACCCGCGCACGGGCGCACGCAGGCGCAGCACCTCCGTATCGGGCTCCACTCCGTCACCGTCGGCCCGCACGGAGACGATCTCGTAGCCGTCGACACCGAGCACCTCGTCCAGCACGAGCAGCACCAGCGGCAACCCGGCGAGAACGCCCGCATGGCGGGTGTTGAAAGCGGCATCGGCGACGGAGTCGGCGGGCACGGTCGCCTCCGTGGTGGCATCCGCGCCGTACCGCAGGTCCTCGGCGAGCGCGGCACGCACCAGCGCCTGCGTTTCGGCCGGATCCAGATCCGCCGCGACCAGGTTGCTCACCGTGGCCTCGGACAGTGTCACGCTGCTCTCCCCCACTCCTCGGCGTCGGTGCGGATCAGCCACCCGGACACGTCCAGGCGCAGCACGATACTGCGTTGCCAGTGCGCATCGTCGGTGTCCGGGAAATCGGGACGGCGGTGACATCCCCGCGATTCGGTACGGATATCCGCCGCAGCCAGTACTGCCTGTGCCGTCAACGTCAGCGCCGAATCCTCCACGGCCTGGCGAGTCTCAAGCGGACGAACCACGCTCGCGCGGTCCAGTTCCGCCGAGGCGGTCGCCATGCCCGCGGCCGTGCGTCCGATGCCCGCGTACCGGCTCATCGTGCGCTGCAGCAGGTCACGATCGGTGACCGCGGCAGCGGGAACGACGGCTGCCCCCGCACCGGCCGCTGAACGCGGGAGGGTGCCACTGCGCAGGTCTCGCGCCACGGCCTCCGCCGCTCGCGCACCGACGACCAGCCCCTCCAGCAAGCTGTTCGAGGCGAGCCGGTTGGCACCGTGCAAACCGGTGCAGGCCGTCTCACCCGCCGCATACAGCCCGGAAACCGTCGTCCGACCTTCTACAGTGGACACCACGCCACCGCAGGAGTAGTGCGCCGCGGTCGTCACCGGGATCGGTTCCCGGACCGGATCCACTCCGGCGGCACGGCACGCCGCATACACGGTCGGGAATCGATCCGCGAAGCCGGCGCCGAGTACGGTGGCATCCAGGTAGACACAGTCGCCACCCGTTCCGGTGGCCCCGGTCTCGGTGAGCTGCCGGTTGATGGCAGCCGAGACGACGTCCCTGGGCGCGAGATCCTCCAGCGGATGCTGCCCGGCCATCACACGCCGCCCCTCGGCGTCGATCAGCACGGCACCCTCGCCGCGCACCGCCTCGGTGATCAGCGGGCGTCTTCCTCGCGCGCCATCCGGCGTGTACAGCGCTGTGGGATGGAACTGGACGAACTCCAGATCGGCGACCGACGCCCCCGCCCGCAGTGCCAGTGCGACACCGTCGGCCGTGGCCACCTCGGGGTTGGTGGTCGCACCGTAGAGCTGTCCGAGCCCACCGGTGGCCAGCAGCACGGCCGGGGCGTGCACCACACCGGGCCGCCCGTCCGCGTCGAGCACCAGCGCACCGGCCAGGGCACCGCTGTCGCCGTGCACCAGCTCCACCACGCAGTGCTGCTCCAGCACCGGCACGCCACCGTCGGCAGCGGCGGTCCCGAGCGCGCGCTGCACCTCGGATCCGGTCGCATCCCCGCCCGCGTGGATCACCCGGAAGGCACTGTGGCCACCCTCCCTGGTGCGGGCGAGCACGCCGTCGGTTGCAGTGTCGAAGCGCGCCCCGGCAGCGCGCAGGCGGCTGACGGCGTCGGCACCGTCGCCGAGGATCGCGCGCACGGCCGCTCGCGAGCACAGTCCCGCGCCCGCCTCGAGCGTGTCCCGCACATGCCGGTGCACACTGTCGCCCTCGTCGTGCTCGTCCGGGCGCACCACGGCGACACCGCCCTGTGCCCAGCCGGTGCTGCCCGCAGGCGCCACGTCCTTGGTCACGACCAGAACCCGCAGTCCCCGTTCGCGCGCCCGGAGCGCGGCCGTGAGCCCGGCGACTCCGGTGCCGACGACGACCAGGTCCGCCGCGGCCTCCCAGCTCATTCGCCGCCCCCCGGCCTGCCGATGGTCACCATCCGCTCGACCGCTCCGCGCCCGCGTTCGGCGACCTCGGCGGGCACGTCGACCTCGTCGGCAC
This sequence comes from Haloactinomyces albus, assembly GCF_031458135.1. Classification (NCBI taxonomy): domain Bacteria; kingdom Bacillati; phylum Actinomycetota; class Actinomycetes; order Actinopolysporales; family Actinopolysporaceae; genus Haloactinomyces; species Haloactinomyces albus. The sequence goes on from NZ_JAVDXW010000001.1 coordinate 762,407, forward strand.
CCTCACGCAGGCAGCGCAGCAGCGCTGCCGGAGTGATCATCTTCATGTACCGGCAGGAAGCGCGGTCGTTGACCGCTTGGAAGTCGATCTCCGGGGCGGCATTGCGAAGTTGGTGCAGCATGCCGACCTCGGTGGCCACCAGCACGGAATGCGGACCGTTCTGCTGCGCTGCGCTTTCCCGTGCCGCGTCGAGCATCCCGCCGGTGGACAGGATCTTGACCCGATCCTCCGGCAGGTTGCCATCCCCGGCCAGGTACAGCGCCGATGTCGCACATCCGCATTCCGGGTGGATGAACAGATCCGCCTCGGGGTTCGCCGCGGCCCTGTCGGCCAGTTCGGGGCCGTTGATCCCGGCGTGCACATGGCACTCTCCGGCCCAGATGTGCAGGTTCTCGCGGCCGGTCTCACGCTTGACATGCGCACCGAGAAATTGGTCCGGGCAAAACAGCACGTCCTGCTCGGCCGGGATCGAGCGCACCACGTCCACCGCGTTGGAAGAGGTGCAGCAGATGTCCGTTTCCGCTTTGACCTCGGCGGTCGTGTTCACATAGGACACGACCGTGGGCGCGGGCCTGCCCGCCTCGGTGAAGGTAGCCTTCCACTCGCGCAGCTGCTCGGCGGTGATGGAATCGGCCAGCGAGCACCCGGCACGCTCGTCGGGGATGAGCACGGTCTTGTCCGGACTGAGGATCTTGGCGGTTTCGGCCATGAAGTGCACGCCGCAGAACACGATCGTGCTCGCCGCACTGCTCGCGGCGATCCGGCTCAACGCCAGCGAGTCGCCGGTGTGGTCGGCGACATCCTGGATTTCGGGAAGCTGATAGTTGTGTGCGAGCAGTACGGCGTCGCGCTCCTCGGCCAGACGCCGGATCTCCCTGCTCCACTCGGCATCCGCCTGGACCCCGACATAGCCCGCTTCGGTCCGCTCCACGGTGCCGATACCCGCCCCTGCGGACAGGTTCTCCGTGGTAGCGGCAGCTCTGGCGGCCATCTCGTCCTCCTCACCGAAAGTCGCCGACCGGGTGCCGGCGAGTTCCGATTCACTCCCGCCTGCCGCGACCGGGTCGCTTCCTCCGGGAGGGTTCACCTCGTGGTTGTCGTTCTCCGGTTTTTCGTTCGCCGGTTTTCGCCTTAGAATCGAAAACGTGGTTCATCCTAACACGCAGCCCGGCACCGACCACGGCGACGCCGGTCACGAAGTCCTCGCGGGCGTACTGCAGATCCGCAACGAGCGGCTTCAGGTGCTGCTGTGGCAGCGAGCGCAGGGGCCGCACCGGTATCGCTGGGCACTGCCCGGAGGAAGACTCGCCGCCACCGAGGATGTCGAGGCATCGATCCGGCGCCAACTCGCCGAGAAGGTCGATGTCCAGGAACTGACCCACGTCGAACAGCTCTCCGTGTTCAGCGCTCCCGAGCGCGTTCCCGGCCGCCGGATCGTGGCCACCGCGTTCCTCGGCCTCGTTCCCTCCAACACCGACCCCGAAATTCCGGCGGACACCCAGTGGCAGCCGGTCGGGCACTTACCGGCGACAGCTTTCGACCACGAGTCGATCGTGCTCGCCGCCCGGGATCGCCTGCGCGCCAAGCTGTCCTACACCAACATCGGTTTCGCCCTGGCTCCTGCCGAGTTCACCCTCTCCGAACTTCGCGGTATCTACTCCGCGGCCCTGGACTACCGAGTGGCCGCTACCAACCTGCAACGGGTGCTCTCCCGGCGTGGCGCCCTCCAGGCCACCGGCCGGACGGTGTCCGCGGGCCCCAGCGGAGGCAGGCCGCCAGCGCTGTTCCGGTTCACCTCCCGTGATCTGCAGATCACCGACCCGTTCGCGGTACTGCGGCCACCGCTGCATTGATCGACCCGTTGGCCAGGACACGGCAACCGCACGTAACTTGGACGCGTGATTGAGACGATCCCGTTGTTCCCGCTGGGTACGGTCCTGCTTCCCGGCAGCGCACTGTCGCTGCACATCTTCGAGGCGCGGTACCGCCAGCTCGTGGTCGATCTCGCCAAAGAAGTGGTACCCGACCACCGGTTCGGCGTGATCGGCATCAAGCAGGGCTGGGAGGTCGGCCCGGACAACGTCGAGTCGATGCACGACATCGGCTGCTCGGTGGTGCTGGATGACATACACCAGCTCCCCGAAGGACGCTACGACATCTCCGGGACGGGAGAGCACCGCTTCCGGTTGCTGCAAATCGACACCGAAGCCGCCCCGTATCTGATGGCCCGCGTCGAATGGCTCGCCGACACCGAGCCCGAACAGGACTCCGAACGTCTCCGGGATCGGCTCGCCGCGTCCGCCCGCGCGGCACACGAGCGCTACCACAGCACCGGCCTGCGCAGCGAAGGACACGAGGCTCCGCCGGATGTCGGGGCCGACGAGCTGGCCTACGTCCTGGCCGAGGACTGCGTGCTCAGCAGCGAGGACCGGCAGAACCTGCTCGCCGAAACCGACCCTGTGGCCCGGTTGCGAATGGTGCGCAAGCTCCTTCTCCGCGAAGCCGAGCTCCTGCGGGAACTGCGGGCGGTCCCGGCTCCGCTGGCCGAGTTCGCCCAGCACGCCAGCGAGAACTAGCGCGTATCCGATTCCTTGGTGGGTTGAAGTTTTCCCCGAAACTCCAACCCTCTCCCCACGACCGAGACCGTGATCGCAGCGTCACTGGTTACGATCATGGTCATGTCGTCACCCGGAGGGCCCGGCAACTGGGGTCAGTACCACCACGGATCCGAGCAGTACTACGACCCGATCACCGGGCAGCCCATCAACCCGAACACCCCGGCGGGCTACACCGGGTACCCCACGGGGCAGAAGCACCCCGAGGAACAGCCCCACCCTCCGGGTTCGTCCGGCACGCAGTACCAGGGTTTCGGGGTGTTCGAACAGACCCGTCCACAGCAGCCCCGCCCCAGCATCGTCACCGGCTACCCACAGCCCGAGCCCGCACACAAAAACCGCGCCCCGCTGATCGCGGGGATCGTCGCCGCGGCGGTCATGGTGGTCGCCATCGTCGTCACCACCACCATCGTCGTAGCAGGCGATGGCGATGGCTCCGGGAATATGGCGGCCCCGGCAACCTCCACCACCACGACCCGCGAAGCCCTCCCACCCACGGCACCGACACCGTCGGCGCCGCTCTCGGCCACCGCCCCCGCTTCCAAGACCGAGAACGTGCGCAAACCGGTGGCCCCGGTGGTGGACGGCTGGCAGGGCATGGCCCTGCTCGAATTCGGGATCGCCTACGACATCCCACCGGGCTGGGAGCCGGAAACCGGCTCGCTCAGTGGCTTCGAGGACGGCTCCGAGAAGGTGACGATGAGTGGCTACTCCTCCTACAAGCGGGACTTCTGTCCCGAGGAGGATCTATCGTTCCGGGCTCGCGTGGGGTTGACCGGTTCGGACAGCCCGGACCCCGCCACAGCAGCCAACAATGCCTTCCGGAAGTGGGCCCGGATGGGCTGGGGTACCGCGGCGGGAGAGCTTCCCCGGCTCACGAGGAACCCCGCCAAGTCGGTCACTCTCGACGGCGGCCGGGTCGACGCGACGATCTTCTCCGGGACCATCATTCCCGCCGAGCCCGGACCGTGTAGCCCGCCCAGCGTGTTCGTCAGCATCCTGGCCATCGGCGGTAACGACGGCAGCGATGCCGCACTGATGATCGGTATCGCCGATCAGGGCGTGCCCGGTGCCGTCCCGCCCGCCGATATCAACCGCAGCCTCACGTCCGTGCGCTGGCTGGACTGAGACAACCGAGCCACACTGATTCCCGGAGTTCCGAGAGCTCGTTCACCTCCACGGCAAGCTTGTACGCCGTGGAGGTGATGTATTCCCGCGGTCGGTACACATCGCCGTTGGGCAGCGGGCTCACCACTGTCAGCTTCTGCGGCCGAGGTCGTCGAGGCTGTTCCAGGAGGCGGCCAGACCGTAGACCAAGGCCACCGCCAGCGGTTGACACACCACCGCCGTGAGGTTGCTCAGCTTCGGTGCCACCACGACAACATCTCCGGCCTGCGGATTCTCGGGCATCGGGTAGGCACCGGCCGCGAGCACCACGCCCAGCCGCATACCCAGCCACGCCGCGAGCAACGACCCGAGCACCGCCCCGATGAGCGCCAATGGCCCTCGCCGCCCACGCAACATCCACAGCGCGGCACCGGTCAACACTCCGGTCGCCGAACTCAGCAGCAGAAAGATCGCCAAGGCGTCGAAACGGTGATAGCTCTCCACCAGAACCGGCACCAACTCGCCGCCGCCGGCCACCACGCTCTCCTGGGGTGGAGCCAGCAGCGACCACAGCCCGCCCAGCGGCACGCCGAGCAGGGACACCAGCAACAACACGCCGAGCGCGGGCAACAGAGCGGCCTTGACCACCACCCGGGAAGTCTGGACCCGCGGCGGCCGAACCGCAGGGGAGTCATCCTGCGGCTCTGCGGGTGGTACTCGCATCGGCATCGCACGCGTACCCTGCGCCTCGACCGGTCCTTGCGGCACCCGTGGCCTCCTCACACACTCGGCTGGCTTCCGCACGAGTACCCTAGCGCTCCCGGCATCGGCCACGGCGGCCATCGGCGAGTGTGTACGCCCACACTCGCCGAGCAGCGCAGACGGCGGCGATCCTCTCGTCGTACGAGGCGCCCCGATCCGCGTGGACTATGCTGCGCCGACCGGAGTTGTTTCCCATCGCCGAAGGACGAGCACAGTGGCGGGAATCTTGCCCCTCCCCACACTGACCGGACCGGACAGGACCGATGAGCCGGACCACGAGTCACCCACCAGACTGTCGCTGCGCCATACGGTGATCGAACTGCTGCTGGGCTCCGTCTTCGCAGCCGTGCTCGGGCTGGCTCTGCAGTCCGCGATCACACGGATCGGTATCGGCGAGCCCAGTTACGCCCCCGAAGCCCTCGCGGCGGTCGGCAGCGCACTCGTTCTCACGCTGCTGTTCCTCCTGGCGGCCTTCGAACAGCCCCACCACCGAGTGCCACGAACGCTGCGCCTGGTGGGAACCTGGATGGCGCTGACGGCGTTCAGCACACTGGCTCTGGCACTGCCCTTGCAGTCCACCCGCTTCTACTTCGGCGGCTCCGAAGCCGACAACGCCTTCCGGATGCAATACATGACCCGGATGGCTTCCTCGCCGGCGCTGGCCGACATGAACTACGCCGACATCGCGCCGTACTACCCCAGTGGCTGGTTCTGGCTCGGTGGGCGCTTCGCCGACCTGATCGGCTGGGAAGGCTGGGCCGCCTACAAACCGTATGCGTTGGCCTGGATTGCGGTGACCGGCGTGGTCGCCTTCACGCTGTGGAGTGTGGTCCTGCGGCGCAGGATCGCCGTACTGGTGGCGCTGGCCACCAGCCTGGCGGGCATGTTGCACGGCATCATGGAACCCTACGCATGGCCGTCGGCGGCGTGGTTGCCTCCCGTTGCCGTACTCGCCTGGCGCGCGTTGCGCCGTGAGCAAGCCGCGCCTCGGACGCTGCTCGGTATCGGCTGTTTCGTCGGGTTCGCCTCGATCACGTACACCCTGCACTTCGGCTTCAGCGTCCTGCTGATCGTCACCATGGCGGTGCTCATCGGGATCCTCCGGGTTCGCGAGGGCAGTTCCGTCGGCTCGACCATCAAACGGCTGCTCCTGCGACTGCTGCCGATCGGCGTGCTCAGTGGTGCGATCTCACTGATCGTATGGCTGCCGTTTCTTCTTTCGGGCGGCCTGTTCCACCGCAGTGCCGCCCAGCACTACCTGCCCGAGAACAGTGCTTTCCTCCCCCTGCCGATGACCGAGGCGAACGCGTTCGGCGTGCTGTGCTTGGCAGGTCTCGTCTGGCTGTTGCTGCGTTGCCGCAGCAACCACATCGCTGCCGCACTGCTCACGGTGGTGGTGTCCGTCTACTGCTGGTTCGCCCTGTCCACGCTCGCCCTCATCGCCGAGACGACCCTGCTGGCATTCCGGCTCAACGTGATCCTCGATGTGGTTCTGGCCACGAGCGGGGTGCTCGGCCTGTGGGGACTGATCGGCTACCTACGACGCACCCTCGACACCCGCCATGCCTTCCGGATCACCGGCGTGGCATGCACACTCGGACTTCTCGGAGCCATCACGATCACCCAGTCGGCGATCGGCGACTCACTGAAGACCCCCCTCACGAACGCCTACGAGGACTACTACCCCACAGGCACCAATGCGAAGGGCCGACAGGACCCCAGCGCGCCGAACGCCCATCTGGACGAACTCATCACCACGATCGGGACTCTGACCGGACGCAAGCCACAGGAAAACATCCTGCTCACCACGAATTACACGGTGCTGTCCTTCAAGCCGTACTGGAGCTTCCAGCAGGAGACACCGCACTATGCCAACCCACTGGCCCATTACCGGCAGCGAGCAGCCACGATCCGGAAGTGGGCCGAAGCCGACAGCTCCCGGGAACTGCTACGGCGGCTCGACCGCAGCGAATTTCCACCGCCGAACGTGTTCGTCCTCCGGCACGAGAGGAAGCAGGAGAGCCGGGACACGACGTCGGGAAGCGAGTCCTCGAAACCGCCTCTCGGCGAGGACACACTCGCTCTGACGCTGAACGCCGACGCGTTCCCGCAGCAGCCGAACGTGCGCAACTACACCGTGTACTTCGACGCGGAGGTGTTCGACTCCCCTGCCTTCGTACAGCGCGAGGTCGGCCCCTACACCGTCATCGCCCTGCGGTGACGGTGTAGGGGCCGGGTGGCCGGTACATTTCTCGCGAAATGTACCGGCCACCCGGCCGGCTCACCCCAGCCGCACCGGCAGGGTCTCCAGCCCCCGCATCAGAGTGCTGAAGCGCCACTGGACGTCGTCGGCGGCGACAGCCGAGGACAGGTTCGGGAACCGCTCGATCAATCGGCGCATGGCGATCTGCCCCTCCAGCCGGGCCAGCGGCGCACCGACGCAGAAGTGGATACCGTGCCCGAAAGCCAGGTGTCCGGTGGTGGAACGGTCCGGGTCGAACTCCTGCGCTCGGGGATACTTGTCCTCGTCCCGGTTGGCCGAACTCAGCGATACGAGGACGAGTTCACCCTCCGGAATCTCCACGTCCCCCAGCCTCACGGTTTCGGCGGTGAAGCGCAGTGTGGCCAGGTTGACCGGCCCGTCGTAGCGCAGGGTTTCCTCGATCACGGCGGGCACCTGCTCGAGGTCGGCCCGCACCGCCGCGAACTGCTCGGGGTTGCGCAGCAGCGCGAGCACGCCGTTGCCGATCAGGTTCACCGTCGTCTCGTGCCCGGCGACCAGGAGGACGAACACCATACTGATCAGCTCTTGCTCACTGAGCCGGTCGGCGTCCTCGCTTGCCTCGATCAGACCCGTGATCAGGTCCTCCGCCGGTTGCCTGCGTTTCTGCTCGATCAGTTCGATGAGGTAGGCGGCCATTGCTCCCGCTGCCTGCTGGGCCGCATCGGGGTCGCTGCCCACCAGCGTGTTCGACCACGTACGGAACTCGTCTCTGCGATCTTCGGGGATTCCCAGCAGCTCACAGATGACCCGGATCGGCAGTGGGAACGCGAACGCATCGAGCAGATCCACCTCGGAACGATCGGCCATGTCGTCGAGCAGCTCCGCGGTGATCTCCTCGATCCGAGGTCGCAATGCCTCCACCCGGCGAGGGGTGAACGCCTTCATCACCAACTTGCGCAGGCGGGTGTGGTCCGGCGGATCCATATTGAGCATGTGTGCCTGAATCGAGTCGGCGAACTCCGGCCGTGACTGGCCCGGCTGGACTTGGCTGTCCAGCAAGCCCCGCATCCGCTGGAAATCCTTGCTGAACCTGGGATCCGCCAGTGCCATCTTGGCCTCGGCGTAGCGGGTCACCACCCATACCGGCATTCCGGCCACGGTGACGACCCGCTGCGCGGGAGCGTCGGCGCGCATTTGCGCATACCGCACGTGCGGATCCTGCACGAAATCGTTGTCGAGGACGGGGACTTCGGCGTGCGAGTGATGCTCGGTGATGGACATGCCGGCCTTTCGGGATCGCCAAACAAGCTGCCATCTCCAGTGAACACCGTTTATCGCCAACTGTCATCCCGACGCTGAAAGAACCCTCGTCCGAGCAACAACACCGGCGATCACCTCGCGAGGGTCACACTGCGTCGAAGCAGCCCGCGCCGAGCAGCCCCTTCAGTTCTCCTTGCAGGCCGTTGTCGGTGGAGACGAAGTAGTCGCTGGACAACGCCAGGCGGGTGATGCCCCGGGGACCCTGCACCTTGACGTGCACGGGCACGGTCCCGGAATGCGCCTGCAGGGTGCGCTTGAGCTCGGTCACCAAGGGCCGGTCCACCTTGCTGACCGGAACCTTGATGACGAACGCCGGGCTGGCCCCGGGATCGGTCTCCGCCGTGGAGATGTCCACCGGCACCGCATCCGAGGCGAACACGCTGATCGCCCCCTCCCGCTCGTTGATGCGGCCCTTGACGGCGATCGCGGTGTCCTCGACCAGGCAGTCGGAGAACATCTCGTAGGACTTCGGGAAGAACAGCACCTCGACACTGGCATCGAGGTCCTCCAGACTCACGATCGCCCACGGGTGGCCGTTCTTGTTGATCCGCCGCTGGATACCGGAGATCATGCCCGCGATCTTGACCTGCGGATCCTTGCCGTCCTTACCGCCACCGTCGGAACGGTCCCCACCGACCAGTTCCGCGATCCCGGTGTCCTGGTACGGCGCCAGCAGCCGCTCGGCACCGTCCAGCGGGTGCGCCGAGACGTAGAGGCCCAGCATCTCGCGTTCGTAGGACAGCAGCTGCTTACGCGGCCATTCCTGCGAGGTGAACGTCAGGTGCGCCAACGGCGAGGCTTCCGCGCTGCTCTGTTCGGACGGGTCCGATCCGAACAGGTCGAACTGACCGAGCGCCTCCTGCCGCTTGAGTCCGATGACCGCGTCCACCGCCGCCTCGTGGTGCTGGGTCAGCGCCATCCGGGTATGCCCGAGCGAGTCGAAGGCACCGGCCTTGATCAGCGACTCGATGACCCGCTTGTTGCAGGCGGTCGTCTCGGACTTGTCCAGAAAGTCCGTGAACGAGGCGTATCGACCCTTCTCCTCGCGCACCTTGCAGATCGAGGACACCACGTTCGAACCGACATTGCGCACGGCAGTCAAACCGAAGCGGACGTCGGAACCGACCGGGGTGAAGGTGTCCCGCGAGTCGTTGACATCCGGAGACAGGACCCGGATGCCCATCCGGCGGCATTCGCTGAGGTAGACCGCCATCTTGTCCTTGTTGTCGCCGTTGGCGGTCAGCAGTGCGGCCATGTACTCGGCCGGGTAGTTCGCCTTGAGATAGGCGGTCCAGTAGGCCACCAGCGCGTAACCGGCGGCGTGGGACTTGTTGAACGCGTACCCGGCGAAGGGCAGCACCGTGGTCCACAGCGCGTTGATGGCCTCCTCGGTGTAGCCGTTGTTGACCATCCCCCGGTGGAACCTCTCGAACTCCTCGTCGAGAACTTCCTTCTTCTTCTTGCCCATCGCACGGCGCAGCATGTCGGCCTGCCCCATGCTGTAGTCGGCCACCTTCTGCGCGATGGCCATGATCTGCTCCTGGTAGACGATCAGGCCGTAGGTCTCGGCGAGGATGTCGCGCAGCGGCTCCTCCAGCTCCGGATGGATCGGCTCGACGGGCTTGCGGCCGTTCTTGCGGTCGGCGTAGTCGAGGTGCGCGTTGACCTCCATCGGACCCGGCCGGTAGAGGGCATTGGCGGCCACGATGTCGGTGAACTCGGTCGGCCGCAGGCGTTTGAGCAGCTCGCGCATGCCGCCACCCTCGAGCTGGAACACGCCCAGGCTCTCCCCGCGCGCCAGCAGTGAGTAGGTGTTGGGGTCGTCCAGCGCGAGGGTGGACAGGTCGATCTCGAGGTCGTGGTTGGTGCGGACCGACTGCAGGGCGTCACCGAGAATCGTCAGGTTCGACAATCCCAGGAAATCCATCTTGAGCAGACCGATGGCCTCACAGCTCGGGTAATCCCAACCGGTGATCACCGAACCGTCGTCACGCATCCACAGCGGCACCGTCCCCATCAGCGGTTGGGAGGACAGGATGACCGCACACGCATGCACGCCCGCGTTGCGGATCAGGCCTTCCAATCCCCGGGCGGTGTCGAAGATCTGCGAGACGGACTGGTCGGACTCGATGAGGCCACGCACCTCGGCGGCCTCTGCGTAGCGCTCGTGCTCGGGGTCGGTGATGCCGGACAGCGGAATGTCCTTGGCCGCGACCGGTGCGGGCAGAGCCTTGGAGATCTTGTCGGCGATGGCGAAACCGGGCTGGCCGTGGTGCACGCGCGCGGCGTCCTTGATCGCGGCCTTGGTCTTGATCTTGCCGAAGGTGATGACCTGAGCGACCTTGTCCTTGCCGTACTTGTCGATGGCGTATTGCAGCACCTCGTCGCGGCGGCGGTCGTCGAAGTCGAGGTCGATGTCCGGCGGCGAGTCGCGCTCGGGATTGAGGAAGCGCTCGAAGATCAACCCGTGCGCGATCGGGTCGAGGTTGGTGATGTGCAGGACGTAGGCCAGCAGCGATCCCGCCGCCGAGCCACGACCGGGGCCGACGTGAATGCCCTGCGACTTCGCCCACCGGGTGACGTCGCCGACGACGAGGAAGTACGCGCAGTAGCCCTTGGTGTCCAGCACGTCGATCTCGAGCTTGATCCGCTCCTGGTACTCCTCGGTGACGCCGTCCGGGAAGCGACTGGGCAGGTAGTGCTCAACCTCCTCTTCCAGCGCGTCACGCTCGGTCTTGCCGTGCTCGACCGTCACACGCGGCATCCGGTCCTGAAACGACCACACGTCCTCGTAGGGCTCGATCATGTCGGCCACCAGCAGCGTGTTGTCGGCCGCACCGGGGACCTCGGCATCCCAGTAGTCGCGCATCTCCTGGGCGGACTTGAGGTAATAGCCACTGCCGTTGAGCTGGAAGCGGTCCTCGTCGTTGAGGGTCTTACCGGACTGCACGCACAGCAGCGCGTCGTGGGACTCGGCCTGATCGGCGGTGACGTAGTGGCTGTCGTTGGTGGCCAGCGGCTTGAGGCCGAGTTCCTTGCCGATCTTGAGCAGGTCCTCGCGGACGAACTGCTCGATCCGCAGACCGTGGTCCATCAGCTCCAGGAAGAAGTTCTCCTGCCCGAAGATGTCACGGTAGTCCGACGCGGCCTGCAACGCCTCGCGGTACTGCCGCAGACGCAGCCGGGTCTGCACCTCACCGGAAGGACACCCGGTGGTGGCGATGATGCCCTCGGCGTACTCGGAGATCAGCTCCCGGTCCAGCCTCGGTTTGCGGTAAGTACCTTCGAAGCTGGCACGGCTGGACAGGGTGAACAGATTGCGCAGACCGGTGCCGTTACGAGCCAGCATCGTCATGTGGGTGTAGGCGCCCGCACCCGAGACGTCACCGCCCTCGCCGTACTCGTCGGTGGTGCGCTGCTTCGACTCCCCCCAGAACACCGGCTTCTTGTGGTAGCGGCTGTACGGCGCGACATATGCCTCGATGCCGATGATCGGTTTGATGCCCGTCTTCTTAGCCTGCTGGTAGAACTCGTCGGCACCGAACATGTTGCCGTGGTCGGTCATGCCCACGGCGGGCATCTCGAGTCGCTGGGCCTCGGTGAACAGGGCACCGACCTTCGCCGCACCGTCCAACATCGAGTACTCGGTGTGCACGTGCAGGTGAACGAAGGAATCAGCAGGCACGATTGAGGTCTCCCTTCCGAGAGCGGGGCAGCGCTCGCATTCACGATGTGGCAGCCGACGCGGATCGACACATGCTCTCGGGAGTGCATACCGGACAACGTGAGTTCCGGCAGCGCGGTTCCGGCAACGTGGATTCCGGCGGCGGCTTGAGCCAGACTAACCCCGAGGACCGACCCACGCGGAGAGACCTCCCCGAGCGTGTCGCGCGTGCCGGATGCGGTAGCGGATCCGGGCTCACACGCCGACACACGGACCGGTCCGCGGAGACCGCCCGCCCGGCATCGTGCCCCCGCTCGGCAGGTAGCGTGGCCGGACGTGACCGCACCTGACCCCGTGGACATACGTCTGCTGACCTTCATCGCCGAGACGGGCCGCGCAGCAGTGCACGAGATCGCAGGTCACCTCGGCATGGACGTCCGCGACGTCGCCGCGCGATTCGCGGCACTGTCCACCAGCGGGCTCCCCCTTCTTGTCGGGGTGGAGTGTGATCCCCAGGGCATTCGCCACGCCTTGGCCACCGCCGGTGCATGGGGGCATCAATCCAGCGGCCCGTACCCGGTGGGCCCCGGGGGTTCCCGCCCCGCCGACCCGCAGTCCGGTGGCTTCAGCGGTGGACATCCCGTCCACAGCGGGCCGAGCGGTCCCCATCCCAGCGGCCCCTACCCGAGCGGTCCCTACCCCAGTCAGAGCGGCCCGCATCCGGGCAAACAGCCCGCCGCCCAACAACCCGCCGCTCCGCAGTCCCCGCCCCAACCGCTCGGCCCCGGTGGCTTTCCACCCGGTAGCGGTCCGGTCCCGCAGCAGGCTCCCGGACCGAATCCTGCTCCCCCGCAAGCGGGGCCGCACCAAGCGGGGAGCACCTGGGGGCCACCCGGTTCGGCCTCATGGGTCCGCGGGAACAGTCAGGCGGCCGCAGGTGCCCCGGCGGCCCAGCAGACACCATCTCCTCCGCCGCCTCCACCTCGCAGCGGTACCGTCGGCAGCACGCTCGAGATCGAGGGACTCGAGGGTGAGCGGATCGGCATCAAACTGGTGGAGGTGGTCGATCCCGCCGACTTCCTGTTCAGCGCCGCCGGTCATGAGCTGCAGGAAGGGCAACGGGCCGTGGTCGTGCACACCGAACTGACCAATGGCGGGGTGATGCCGTTCACCTCGCTGCCGGACCTGTATCTGGTATTGGTGGCAGAGGACGGTTCGGCGATCGCCAAGGCTCCGATGTCGTTGTCGTCCCGTCCACCCCACCAAATCGGGGTTTCCCCCGGTGAGACGGCAGGCGGGCACACCGTCTACGTATTGTCGGAAAGCACCACGCTCTCCGCAGTACGGTGGATGCTGCGGCCCGGCGACGGACCACGCACCCTCACCTGGGACATCACCGACCTCTAGGGGTTTTCCCGACTGTCGTGCGGTGATGTCGAGGGCGCGCACCGAGGATCCGCCCGCCCGCGTCGCCTGACGTCGGGGCGCAACGTATCGGAGACCGACCCTGGGATGTGATCACGATCGATGTCGTCGGCCTGCTGAACGGCGCCATGGGATCGCCGTGGCTCTATCTCGCGGTCTTCGTGTTCGTGGCCATCGACGGGTTCTTTCCCACCATCCCCGGCGAAACACTGGTCGTCACCTCCGGGGTGTTCGCCGCGTCCGGCAACCCGAACCTGCCGGCGGTCATCGCAGTGGGTGCCCTGGGGGGCTTCGTGGGAGACCACGTGTCGTACGCGATCGGCTATACCGCCGGTGGCCGGCTGATCGACCGGATGCGGCCCGGATCCCGCAAACGTAAGCCCTTCGACTGGGCAAGCAGGGCGCTGCACGAACGCGGCGGCGGCGTGCTGGTCATCTGCCGGTTCATTCCCGGATGCCGTACGGCCGCCACCCTGACGACAGGATCGGTCCGCTTCCCACGCGCCTCGTTCGCCCTGTTCACCGGCATCGGAGTCACGTGCTGGGCCACCTACTTCACCCTGGTCGGCTACGTCGGCGGAATCACTTTCCAGCGCCAACCGCTCCTGGGCGTGCTGCTCGGCATCGGCATGGCGATGGTGGTCGCCGGAGTGATCGAAGGTGTCCGCCACCTCCGCAGTAGACGCTTATCGGCGGACCTGTCGGAAAATCCGGACTCCTCGGAGGAAACCTCCACCACGGCCGTGCGGGACTGAGTTCCGACGGATTTCCCCGTGCGGCGGACCGACTTGGTAGAGGCTCCGGCAGTTCCTACTGCCGGAGCCTCTAGTGGTCCTGTTCGCGCAGCAGGTCCAGTGCGTGCTGCAGATCGGGCGGATAGTCGCTGTCGAAAGTGACCCGGCGTCCGTGGCCGGGGTGTTCGAATCCGAGCGAGTACGCGTGCAGCCACTGCCTGGTGATGCCGAGCTTGCGGGCCAGCGCCGGATCGCCACCGTAGGTGAGGTCACCGACGCAGGGATGCTTCATGGCCGAGAAGTGCACCCGAATCTGGTGGGTACGCCCCGTTTCCAGCTTGACGTCGACCAGGGAGGCCGCGCGGAAGGCCTCGACCATCTCGTAGTGCGTGACGCTTTCCCTGCCGCCGGTGACCACGGCGAACTTGTAGTCGTGGCGCGGATGCCGGTCGATCGGCGCGTCGATCGTGCCCTTGCTCGGGTCCGGATGGCCCTGCACCAACGCGTGGTAGTGCTTGTCCACCGTCCGTTCCTTGAAGGCGCCTTTGAGTGCCGAGTAGGCGTACTCGCTCTTGGCCACGACCATGACACCGGTCGTTCCCGCATCGAGACGGTGCACGACTCCCTGGCGTTCCGCCGCGCCGGAAGTGGCGACCCGGATTCCGGCTGCCGCCAGACCGCCGAGCACGGTCGGCCCCTCCCAGCCGGGACTGGGGTGCACGGCGACACCGATCGGTTTGTTCACCACGACGAGGTCCTCGTCCTCGTGCACGACCGTCATCCCCTCGACCGGCTCAGGGGTCACCTCGGCCGGTTTCTCGGCCGAAGGCAGGTCCACTTCCAGCCAGGCCCCGGCCAGCAACCGGTCGGATTTTCCGGCCGGCGCCCCATCGACGCGCACGTCGCCGGATTCGGCCAGCGAGACGACAGCGCTGCGGGACATCCCGAGCAACTTGGCCAACCCCGCATCGACGCGCATTCCGTCCAGTCCGTCGGGCACGGGCAGCGTCCGCGATTCGCTCACTGCTTGTCCTCATCCGCGTCGTTATCCGCGTCGCTGTGGCCATCGTTCTTGCCGCTCTGCTCGGCAGGCCGCTGCTTGCTCCTGCGGTGGTGCACCGTGCCGTCGTAGTCGTATCCCAGCAGCGACAGCAGCACGACCAGAATGCCGCCGCACACGATCCCCGAGTCCGCGAGGTTGAAAACCGGCCACACGCTGCCGTCCGGGGCGAACACCGACAGGAAGTCGATGACGTGGCCCCGCAGTGGCGCGGGTTCCCGGAAGATTCGGTCGACCAGGTTGCCGGACGCCCC
Organism: Haloactinomyces albus; assembly: GCF_031458135.1. Taxonomy (NCBI): domain Bacteria; kingdom Bacillati; phylum Actinomycetota; class Actinomycetes; order Actinopolysporales; family Actinopolysporaceae; genus Haloactinomyces; species Haloactinomyces albus. The sequence continues at coordinate 777,572 of NZ_JAVDXW010000001.1, forward strand.
GCCGAGCACCAGGCCGATTCCGACCGCCCAACCGGTCGAGCGCATCTTCGGCGCCAGCCAGATGATGACACCGACAACCACGATCGCCAGCAGGGCCAGCAGCCAGGTCAAGCCGGTGGCCAGGCTGAACGCGGCACCAGGATTACGGAAAAGCACCAGGTATAAAGCACCACCCAGCAGCTTGACCGGCGGCTCACCTTCCAGATGCGCCACCGCCAGGCTCTTGGTGACGATGTCGAGTGCCAGCAGGACGCCGGCGATGCCGAACAGCAGGCCCAGCACGCGTCGGCGGTGGGGTCCGGGGCGGGATGGCGATTCCTGCGTCTCCTCCGGCGCGGAGCCATGCTCGGACATGGCGCGCTCGGGCTGCTCGGGTTCGGACTGTTCGGTGCTCACAGCGGCCATTGTCCCCGAACCCGCACACGCCGTTCGCATCGGCCACACTGGGTGCAGCGGCACGGTCACACAGCAGGAATCCGGGACAAACCGATTCGGCGTCGGCCCGCACGGCCAAGCGCGACATGCTGCCGCACCGATAACCTGGCCAGGTATCCGCTTGCCGACCCGAAACGAGGGGACGTAATGACCGATCAGGCACACATCGGTGTGACCGGTCTCGCCGTGATGGGACGCAATCTCGCCCGTAACTTCGCCCGGCGCGGGTACACGGTCGCGCTGCACAACCGCAGACGCGAACGAACCGACGACCTCATCGAGCAGTTCGGCAGCGAGGGCACCTTCGTGCCGACCTACTCGCACCGGGAGCTCGTCGATGCACTCGAACGTCCGCGCCGCCTGGTCGTGATGGTCAAGGCAGGACAGCCCACCGATGACGTCCTCGACGAACTGGCCCCACTGCTCGACTCCGGCGACATCCTGGTCGACGCGGGCAACGCCAACTTCGAGGACACGCGGCGCCGGGAAGCGGCCCTGGCCGAGCGCGGCCTGCACTTCGTCGGCTCGGGTGTCTCCGGCGGTGAGGAAGGTGCCCTGCACGGTCCCAGCATCATGCCCGGAGGTTCGGAAACCGCGTACAGCGAACTGGCGCCGCTGCTGGGTGACATCGCCGCGAACGTCGACGGCACCCCGTGCGTGACCCACGTCGGCCCGGACGGAGCAGGCCACTTCGTCAAGATGGTGCACAACGGCATCGAGTATTCCGACATGCAACTGATCGCCGAGGCCTACGATCTGCTCCGGCACGGCCTCGGCCGGGAGCCCGGTGCCATCGCCGAGACCTTCCTGCACTGGAACACCGGGCGGCTGGACTCCTACCTCATCGAGATCACCGCGGAAGTCCTGGGACACACCGACTCACGAACCGGCAAGCCGTTCGTCGATGTCGTACTCGATCAGGCGGAGCAGAAAGGTACCGGCAGGTGGACGGTGCAGTCCGCCCTGGAGCTGGGTACCCCGGTCAGCGGGATCGCCGAGGCGGTATTCGCGCGTTCGCTGTCCGGCCACGCCGAATTGCGCGAGGCCGCCCAGGGGTTGCCGGGTCCGAGCGGCTCCGGCGTTCCCGAGGACGAGGCCGACCGGTTCGTCGCCGACGTCGAGCAGGCGCTGTACGCATCGAAAATCGTCGCCTACGCCCAGGGCTTCAATCAGATCCAGGCGGGCAGCGCCGAATACGGCTGGAACATCGATCTCGGCGCGGTCGCCGCCATCTGGCGCGGTGGTTGCATCATCCGAGCCGAATTCCTGGACCGGATCCGTGCCGCCTACGAGGCGAACCCGACACTGCCGACCTTGCTCACCGACACCGGCTTCCAGCAGGCTCTGGACGAGGCGCAGGACTCGTGGCGCCGTGTCGTGGCCACCGCCACGAGTCTGGGCATCCCGGTCCCCGGTTTCTCGACCGCTCTGGCCTATTACGACGCGTTGCGCGCTTCCCGGCTTCCCGCAGCGCTGGTGCAGGGTCAGCGAGATTTCTTCGGCGCGCACACCTACCGGCGCACCGACAGCGAAGGGGTGTTCCACACCGAGTGGGCTGCCGACCGCACCGAACACGAAGCCTGAGGCGGGAGTGAACGGAACTTTCCCCCGCATCGACGGGACGAAAGCTCCGTTCACTCACTTCGTAGCCGGCTCAGACCTTCGCCACCGAGACCGCGATGTCGGTGCCGTCGCCGACACTGCCCGCGAAGGCGGAATCGGGCCGTTGCGCCATGGACAGCTCCACGGCGTCGGCCAGTGTCTCCCCGGCGAGGAATTCGCGGTGCGCGCTGACCGCGTCGAGCACGTCCTGCGGCGCGTACAGCGTGGTGGTGATCCGGTCCGAGACCTCCAGACCGGCCTCGCGCCTGGCCTGCTGCACCACTCGGACCACATCGCGGGCCACGCCTTCGGCGGCCAACTCCTCGGTGACCTCGGTATCCAGCACCACCATGCCGCCACCACCGGGTAGGGCCGCGGCGGCACCGGGATCGGTAGAGACCAGCCGCTCGGTGAACTCGCCTTCGTGCAACTCGATTCCCGCGGCGAGAACGTTGCCACCCGGGGTACGGCTCCACTCACCCGACTTGACCGACTTGATGACCTTCTGCACGTCACCACCGAGCCGGGGACCTGCCGCACGAGCATTGACCGAGACCTCGAAGTGGCCGTGTGCGGCCACATCCGTGGTGAGCTCCACGTCCCGGACGTTGACCTCGTTGCGGATCAGGTCGGTGAACGGTTGCAGCGACTCCGCCTCCGGTGCGGCCACCACCAGCTTCGCCAGCGGCAATCGCACACGCAGCTTGTTGGACTTGCGCAGTGCCAGCGCGGACGAGCAGACCTGACGTACCTGGTCCATGGCCTGCACCAGAGCCGCATCGGCGGGCAGCTCGTCGACCAGCGGCCAGTCCGCCAGGTGCACCGAACGGCCGCCCGTCAAGCCGCGCCACACGGCCTCGGCAGTCAGCGGCAGCAGCGGGGCCACCACGCGACTGGTCACTTCCAGAACGGTGTGCAGCGTGTCGATCGCATCCCGGTCACCGGACCAGAAGCGATCCCGCGACCGCCGCACGTACCAGTTGGTGAGCACCTCCAGGAATTCGCGCACCGCCGCGCACGCACCCGCGAGGTCGAAGTGATCCATCGCATCCTGCACGTCGCTGACCAGCTCATGGGTCTTGGCCAGGATGTACCGGTCGAGCACGTGCTGACTGTCCGCACGGGAACGACCCTCCAGCCCCTCGGCATTGGCGTACAGCGCGAGGAAGTACCACGAGTTCCACAGCGGCAGTACCGCCTGGCGCACCGCGTCCCGGATGCCCTTCTCGGTCACCACCAGGTCGCCACCGCGCAGGATCGGGCTGGACATCAAAAACCAGCGCATTGCATCCGATCCGTCACGGTCGAAGACCTCGTTGACGTCCGGGTAGTTGCCCTTGGACTTCGACATCTTCAGCCCGTCGTGACCGAGCACGATGCCGTGCGCGACGACGTGGGAGAAGGCCGGACGGTCGAACAGCGCCGTGGCCAGCACATGCAGCGTGTAGAACCAGCCGCGGGTCTGGCCGTTGTACTCGACGATGAAGTCGCCCGGATAGTGATGCTCGAACCACTCGGCGTTGGCGAACGGGTAGTGCACCTGCGCGAAAGGCATCGACCCGGACTCGAACCAGCAGTCCAGCACCTCGGGAACCCGCCGCATCGTGGCAGCCCCCGTCGGGTCGTCCGGGTTGGGCCGGGTCAACTCGTCGATGTTCGGCCGGTGCAGATCGCTCGGGCGCACTCCGAAGTCGGCCGCCAGCTCGTCCAGGGAGCCGTAGACGTCCACCCGGGGATGGGTCGGGTCGTCGGAGACCCACACCGGGATCGGCGATCCCCAGTAGCGGTTGCGCGAGATATTCCAGTCGCGGGCGTTTTCCAGCCACTTGCCGAACTGGCCGTCCCGGATGTGGGCGGGCACCCAGTCGATCCGCTGGTTGAGCTCGACCATGCGATCACGGAACTGGCTGACCGCCACGAACCAGGAGGACACCGCGCGCTGGATCAGTGCGTTGTCGCAACGCCAGCAGTGCGGGTACGGGTGGTCGTAGGTTTCGTGCCGCAGCAGCAGGCCCGCACCCTTCAGGTCGCGGATGATCTGCTTGTTCGCCTCGAACACCTGCATGCCCGCATAGGGTGGCACCTCGTCGGTGAACTGGCCGTGGGAGTCCACCGGGACCACGGGCTCGATGTCGGCCGCGTCGGTGACGACCTTGTCGTCCTCACCGAAAGCGGGGGCGATGTGCACGAGCCCCGTACCGTCGTCGGTGGTGACGTAGTCCGCGGCGAGGATTTGATGGGCATTGGCGCGGCCGGTGAAGAAGTCGAACGGCGGCGTGTACCGGCTGCCGAGCAGCTCGGTTCCCGGGAACCGTGCGACGACCCGGTCGGTGATGTCCTCGCCCAGCTCCCGCGCATAGGCACCGAGCCGCGCTTCGGCCACGACATAGCGCTCACCGTCGTGCTCCGATTCCACGAGCACGTAATCCACATCCGGATGCACGGCGGCCGCGAGGTTGGACGGCAGGGTCCACGGCGTCGTCGTCCACACCAGGGCCAGCGCACCGTCGAAAGGTTTGCCCGGTGCCTGCAGCCGCAGGCCCACGGTCACAGCAGGATCCTGCCGCTGACGGTAGACGTCGTCCATGCGTGTCTCGGTGTTGGACAGTGGCGTTTCGCAGCGCCAGCAGTACCAGACCACCCGAAAACCCTCGTAGACCAACCCCTTGTCCCAGAGGGTCTTGAACGCCCACATGACGCTTTCCATGTAATCCAGGTCGAGCGTCTTGTAGTCGTTGTCGAAGTCCACCCAGCGTGCCTGGCGGGTAACGTACTCCTGCCACTCGTCGGTGTAGCGCAGCACCGAGGACCGGCACGCCTCGTTGAACTCGGCGATGCCCATCGACTCGATCTCGGACTTCGCCGAGATCCCGAGTTGCTTTTCCGCCTCGACCTCGGCGGGCAGACCGTGGCAGTCCCACCCGAAACGACGCTCCACCCGATGCCCACGCATGGTCTGGTAGCGCGGCACCGCGTCCTTGACGTAACCGGTCAGCAGGTGTCCGTAGTGCGGCAGGCCATTGGCGAACGGGGGCCCGTCGTAGAAGACGAACTCGTTCGAGCCGTGCGGCCCCGGTTCCCGCGCCTCGACACTGGCCTGAAACGTCCTGTCCCTGGCCCAGAAGTCGAGAACCTCGCGTTCGATGCCGGGAAACGACGGCTGTGCGGCGACTCCGCCGCCCGCGGGGTTCTCCGGGTTCTCCGCCGCGGAATCATCGTTCGTGGTCGCGCCACTGAAGGGAACCTTCGGGTAAGCCATCGCGGATGCGCTCCTCGTGGGTGTGTCGTCTGCTACGCCGCACGAACATCGACGATCAACGCTCGATGCCCACACGGGGACGCCACGCTCGCGCTCGACCGTCAAACGATCGATCGCCCACGTCTCGCGGTACCACCCCGTTTGCCGCACGAGGACCGGAGCCCGGGGCGATACACCTCGAGCCGGCACCTGTCGTACAGCCGCTCGTTACGGGCTGTGACGGGCCCACCCGTCCGGTTCTACTGAGGCGAGAACAGCTCGCCCGTTCTTCCGGAGGCTCCCCGGTGATAGCCGGATCAACACCGTGCTGACACCAGAATAACCCGTCTCCGCCACTGCTTTTCCCGCCGGGGTGAGCCGCCGAACCTCGAAGGGCGGCTTCTACCACCCAGCCTGCCCGGCACGAACCTGCCCAGGGTGATTTTTGCAGTTTCGCGCGAAACTGCAAAAATCACCCTGACGTGGGGATCATCCGGGAGTGCGCCGGTGCGCCGCCAGTGTCGCGTCGGGTTCGCAGTATCCACAGGGGGTGAAGCCGAGCTCGCGCGCTTCGCGGACGGGAAGCGGAATCGTGTCGTACCGACTCGCCCAGCCACAATCCTCGAGGTGATAGCGCGGCCGTTCGTCGATCACGGCCACCGGCGTTTCCAACTCCGAGACCACGAGCACATCGGCCGCGTCGGTGTCCTCCTCCGCGGGCTCACCGCCCACGTCGATTCCCACCGCACTGTCTCTTGCCGCAACGTCGCCCACCTGAGCCGATTCCGGCGTATCGGCGGTTTCCCGCCACTCGTCGACGCCAGGCCGCTGCGTTTCCCTCTCCGGCACCTCCGCCGGTCCGGGCTCTCCGCCCGTCCCGGTGGCCGCGCTCCCCAGCGCATCGCGGGAGTGACGCCCACGGCGCCCGGGATGACGGACACGGCCACGGGCGCTCGCCACGACCAGCACCACGGCAGCGAGGGTACTGAGCACCACCGAGCCCCACGCCCACTGTGGATGCCCGGTGACCACCGCACCGACAAGGACGCCACCGGCCGCGACCACCAACAGCAGGACCACGAACAACACGTCTGCTCACGCCTTCCCGGTCACGCCTTCCAGCCGGTCGTCCGAGGTGCCATCCGGGCGATATCGCCACCCGCATACATCACGAGAGCCGGTGAACGGCGTGCAGGGCGGGGAGAACACAGTCACCACCGCCCTGCCGCAACATCGGCGATGTCAGCCTGCTTCCGCGGCCCGTGCCCCGAAGCTGTACCCACTGCCGCTTTGCTGCCCGGAGGATCGGCTGCCGTTCCCGTTCTCACTGGGTGCGGCCGAACCCCGATCCTGCAACTCGCGCAGTTGCGATTCGAGATAGGTCTGCAGGCGTGTGCGGTATTCCCGCTCGAAGGTACGCAGTGTCTCGATCTTCTTTTCGAGCGCGTTCTTCTCCTGTGTGATGTTTCCCATCACCTCGGCATGCTTGCGCTGAGCGTCACGCTCCAGCCCCGCGGCCTTCTCCTTGGCCTGCCGCTCCAAGGTCTCGGCCCTGGTCCGCGCGTCATTGAGCATCGTCTCGGCCCGGGTGCGGGCATCGTTGACCATGCTGTCGGACTTGGTGCGGGCATCGGAGAGCAGCTGCTCGGACTTGGTGCGGGCTTCCGAGAGCATCCCGTCGGACTCGGACTTGGCCTCCCCGGTCAGCCGGTCGGCCATCTCCTGCGCGAGACCGAGCACCTTGGCTGCCTGCACATGCTGGTCGCCGCCGGGAGAGGTCTGCTCAGCCGAGGTCGGAGGAGGCACCGGCGCGAGCCTGCGCGGCTCCTCGGTCGAAGCCTCGGCAGCCGGCGCGGGGGCCGGGGTCGACGTCGTGGCGGACGAGGTCGAAGGTGCCTGGCTGCGGGCATCATCGAGGTCGACCTGCGCGGACTGCAGCTGCGACTCCAGCTGCTCCACCTGGTTCCTCAGGTCGCCGTTTTCCTCCACCAGTCGGGCAAGCTCGGCCTCGACCAGGTCGAGGAACGCGTCCACCTCGTCCTCGTTGTAGCCCCGCTTGCCAATCGGGGGTTTGCTGAACGCCACGTTATGAACGTCGGCGGGGGTCAAGCCCACAAGATCACCTCACGCACTCCTCGGCTGCGAGTCGTCCGGGTTCCCCGCTACCCGGGCCGAACCAGTCCCATCAAGATGTACAGGACCAGCAGCAGCACCATAATCGATAGGTCTAGCCCGACGCCGCCAATCCGGACGGTCGGGATCACCCGCCGCAATAAGCGAACGGGTGGGTCGGTCACTGTGTAGATGCTCTCCAACGCGATTGCAACCCCACCACCGGGTCTCCAGTCGCGGGCGAACGCGCGGACAAGCTCCACCACGATACGCGCTATGAGTAGCAACCAGAAGAAGAACAGCAGGTAATACAAGACGATCCGGACCGCTTCCACGACTCAACTCTGCACCACTCACCCGTAGTTGAAAAAGGCGCCCTCCGCGAGGCGACGTTTGTCCTCGGCAGCGACGTCGACATTGGGCGGTGAGAGCAAGAACACGCGGTTGGTCACCTTCTCGATCGAACCCCGCATGGCAAAGGCCAGACCTGCGGCGAAGTCAACCAGTCGCTTGGCATCGGCCTCGTTCATCTCGGTCAGGTTCATGATCACCGGTGTGCCTTCGCGGTACTGCTCCCCGATGGTCCGTGCCTCGCTGTAGCTACGAGGATGCAAGGTTGTGATCTTGCTCAAGTTGTAGTGGCTTCCGGTGTCACTCACCGCGCGCAACCGCGATGCCTGCTCCCGATGCGGGTCCACAGCCAGCGAGCCTCGGACCGGTGTTTCCGACGACCACTGGCGACGGGAACGTCCCTGACCGCCGTCCCCCTGGTTACCGATCGAATCATCACCGTGCTGGCTCTGATGGGATCCCTGCTGACCACCACGAACCCCGTCCCCGAAACGGCGTCTGCCACCGATCCGGTCCGGCGCCGCGTCGTAGTCCTCGACGTCCGCACCGTATCCGTCGTATTCGGAGTCGTCGTACCCGTCGACTTCCTCGGCCGGGACCATGCCGAAATAGGCTTTCAGCTTGTGCAGCGCGCTCATCGGCAAGCCCCTTCCTTCGCGACTCCTTCGCGCCAGGTACCAGCGACGGCCGACTCTCGACCCCCGTTGACGGCTACGGTGAGACTAACCGGCGCCCACCCAGCAATCCTGTTCCGACACGCACGCGGGTCGAACCGTGTGCTACGGCACTCTCCAGATCGCCACTCATTCCCGCCGAGATGTGTTCAGCTTCGGGAAAGTCGTGGCGCACTCGCTCGGCAATTCGAGAAAGAGTGGCGAATGCCACATCAGGATCACCCTCCAGGGGGGCGACAGCCATCACGCCACGGAGTCGAATCTCATACATTCGATTGATCATTTCGGCAAGTCGTGGCACCTCTTCGGGTGCGCACCCACCCCTGCCGGTGCGCTCGTCCAGGTTCACCTGCACGAGTGCGTCGAGCGGATCCTGTCGCTCTCCCACCTCCAAAGCCTGCCCCGCTGCCCGTTGCAGCGCTTCGGCGAGCCGCGGACTGTCCACGGACTCGACCACGTCGGCCCAGCGAACCACCGACCTCGCCTTGTTTCGCTGCAACTGCCCGATCATGTGCCAGCGTACGCCCGCGCGCGGACGGAGCGTGTCGAATTCGGCCACTTTCGTCCGTGCTTCCTGCTCACGGTTCTCGGCGAGCGCGGTGACTCCCAGATCGGCCAACAGGGCCGCATCGCCTGCCGGGAAGGTCTTGGTCACGGCCAGCAGCTCGACTTCCTCGGCCTGTCGCCCGGCAGCACGGCAGGCCGCGTCGATACGTTGCCGGACCTCCCGCAATGATTCCGCGATCTCGGCACGCCGCTGCCCGTTCGTGTCCGTATCGGATGGGCTCGTCACTGCTGTTCCTCCGGTTCGGCCCAGATCACCGCCGCGAGCCGACCGGTACGCGGCCCGTCCCGCCGATGGCTGAACAGCTCGGGCGACTCCACCGTGCATCGTGGATCAACCCCGATCCGCGATACTCCGGCGGCGGCGAGCTGTTCCCAGAGCCCTGCGCGAACGTCGAGTCCGCTGGTGCCGCTGCGGGTCTTGCAGGCGCTTCCCGGAAGGTGCCGCTCGACATCGGCCTGCATCTCGGGCGGCACCTCATAGCACTCCCCGCACGCAGCCGGGCCGAGCAGTGCCTCGATCCGCTCGATCCGCGCTCCGGCTTCCTGCATGGTTTTCAACGCGTTCACGAGGACACCGATTCGTGCACCGACACGTCCGGCATGCACGGCGGAAACCACGCCGCTGTCCGGGTCGCCGAGAAGCACGGGGACGCAGTCGGCCACGAGTGCGGCCAAGGGGAGACTCGGCACTGTCGTCACGAGCGCGTCGGTCGCTTCGACCGGAGTCGTGGTCGGGCCGTCGACGAGAGTGGCCGTTCGACCGTGGATCTGCTCCATCCACACCAGGCGGTCCGGACCGAAGCCGATCCCCTCGGCCAGCTTGCGCTGGTTCGCTGCCAGCGCGGCCGGATCGTCTCCGACCGTGCCGCCCAGATTGAACGAGTCGAACGGTGGCCGGGAGTGGCCACCCTCCCGTGTGGTGATCACGCGACGAATCCGCACTACAAGCCCTCCCGCAGGCACCCGAGAAACGCATCGCCGAAAACCGCGCCACCTTCTCGGCGACGGCGGCCTTCGCCTCCCCGTGATTCTCCCCCATGCCCGGCGGACCACCGACTCACCGGCCCGGGCGGTGCTCAACGCCTCAGCGCCGCATGAAGGGTGGGATATCGACCTCGTCGTCGTTGTCGTCACCGGAGTCCGGCGTATTCCGATTCGGCAGCGAACCACCGAAACCGCTCCCGGTAGGGCCCGGGTAACCACTGCCCGTACGACCGGACATGGGGGGAGCACCCTGCTGGTCACCCGACGCGGCACCGCCGGACGGCTGCTGCGGGCGCTGGGGCCCGCGTGGATCCACACCTTCCTGTCCCTGCTGGGAATCCTCGGTGTACTCGGTGGTCGCGGACTGCGGTCGCATCCGCTGGGCCATCGGACCCTGACTCGGCGGAACCGAGGATGCCGCCCCGGGGGAGGCCTGCCCCTGGGAAGTGGGGACCTGCTCGGCCGCTGCCTGATCCTGGGTCTGCTGTGGCCGGTGCTGCGCCGTACCCGTCTCCGCCTGCGCGGTCACGGCAGCCTGCGACGGTGCCTGCTCCCGTGCCGAGCTCGGCTGCTGGGTGGGCGACTGCCCGGCCTGCTCGGAGTTCGCCGGAGACTCGTCGTACTCGAAGCGGCTGTCCAGAACCTGCCCGTCGGCGATCTGGGTATCCTCGTCGTCCCGCGCCCCCACCTTCGTGGGATCCAGTTTCTTGTGCGTGGGTGCTCCGGCATCGAACCCGGCCGCGATGACGGTGACTCGTACCTCGTCACCGAGTGAGTCGTCGATCACGGTACCGAAGATGATGTTGGCCTCGGGATGCGCGGATTCCTGAACCAGCGACGCCGACTCGTTGATCTCGAACAGGCCGAGATCGGAACCACCCGCGATGGCCAGCAACACCCCGTGCGCGCCTTCCATCGAGGCCTCCAGCAACGGCGAGTTGATCGCCTTCTGGGCGGCCTGCACGGCCCTGCCCTCCCCGCAGGCGGAGCCGATGCCCATCAAGGCACTGCCCGCCCCGGACATGACGCTCTTGACGTCGGCGAAGTCGAGGTTGATCAGGCCGGGTGTGGTGATCAGATCCGTGATGCCCTGAACACCCGAGAGCAGGACCTCGTCGGCCGAGCGGAACGCGTCCATCAGGCTCACGCCGATGTCGCCGAGCTGCAGCAACCGGTCGTTGGGGATCACGATGAGCGTGTCGCACTCGTCGCGCAGATCCTTGATGCCCTGTTCGGCCTGGTTCGCTCGACGCTTGCCCTCGAAGGAGAAGGGGCGGGTGACCACGCCGATGGTCAATGCGCCCAGTTTTCGAGCGACCGAGGCGATCACCGGGGCACCACCGGTACCCGTACCACCGCCCTCACCGGCGGTGACGAACACCATGTCGGCGCCCTTGAGGACCTCTTCGATCTCGTCCTTGTGGTCGTCGGCGGCCTGGTAACCGACGTCGGGAGCAGCGCCCGCGCCGAGTCCCCGGGTCAGCTCACGACCGATGTCGAGCTTGACGTCGGCATCCGACATCAGCAGGGCCTGCGCATCGGTGTTCACCGCGATGAACTCGACACCCTTGAGCCCGACCTCGATCATGCGATTCACGGCGTTGACCCCGCCGCCACCGATGCCGACGACTTTGATCACCGCGAGATAGTTGTGCGGGGGCGTCATCGTCATCCGCCTTCCTGGTCGTGGCTCTGTGCTCGCTGGTGCTGGACCGCCGGTACGGCTTCCGTTCGGCGAACACCGGTCGACGACCGGCATGCCCCCCGGAAGCGGTTACAGGACCGAAACAGTCTCGACTCCGCATCCGAAACGGACGGTAGGCACGCACGCAGCCCGTAGTCCAGCAGCCACGCCGGTTGCCACCCCGGCGTGTCGCGCGGCCGCACTGGATTCCGCCTCGATCGCTGTTCTCCTCGTTCCGGACGGACCGTGCACCGCATCGCGCCGTGCGGCACTCCGGTGACACTCCGGCGGCACGGCACAAGCACGAGCTCGCTCCTCCCCTGTCCGATGCTCACGTGCGATGCTCACGTACCTGACGTGATCACCATCAACACCGTACCGCGCCGGCCATACTCGTGATCGGACCACTCGCCGATCTCCTCGCACGCAAAGTTTCCGAGGTGGACGGAACTTTCGCTCGCATGGCAGGGACGAACGTTTTCGTTCGCTGCTCGATCACCGAACGGAGGCGACGAGTTCCTCGATCGTGTTGCCGATCCGGCGCGCGTCGGCGGGGGTCGCGCTGTACATCCACTCACCGGTGTCGCCACGTGCATGGTGGTCGAGGTAGCGCCCGTCCGGCTCGGCGTTGTCGAACCACTTCACGACCCGGGATCGCCTGATGCGTCCGCCGCGGTCGCGCATGTTCGCGGCGAACTGGCCGACCCGCACGTGCTGTGCCTCGCCGATGGCCCGGTACAACGCCAGCTGCCGATCCCCGCTGCTGCTCCGCGTGGCCGGCGAGGTCTGCGCGGGCCGCAGGAATCCCCCCTGCTCGGATGCCTGCTCCCGCCCTTCGTCGCGGAACGAACTCGCCGGAACCGTGGCCGCCCCGCGATTGCCGGGCGGCGCGGGCGGCAGCGTCGGCAGGAGTGCTTGCGAGAGCGTGACTTTCTCGTGAACCTCGACGGTCAGCATGCCGCCGAAGCGCTCCGACTCACCGGGCGCTTGCACACCCAGCACCACACGGTTGCCCTCGGTGACCACCGCGACCGTGCGCCACATGGCTTGGTCGCCTGCTTCGGGGAACCACAGCGAGTCCACCCACAGATAGGGCGTGCTGAGTACCGTCAGCGCCTCGGCGAGTGGAGGCGCGATCTCGTCACCGACGAGGATTCCCGCCGCCTGCATGGTCGCCGCCTCGCGGCGCGCGAGTTCACCGACCTGCTGCGTGGTGTGGCCGAAATGTTCGACCTCCAGAGGCAGTGCCGGATCGTCCAGTTCCAGGTAACTGTGGACGAGATACAGATGCAGCGGATGCAGCTGCCAGCGGCCCACGACGGCCAACGGAGATACCCCTCCCTTGTCTCGGTGTGCTCCTGTGTCGGGATCGGCGGCTATTCGCCGAGGACCGGGGGCGCGGTCCTCGGCATGTCGTTGAACCAGACGTCGTCCCACTCCTCGAGCCAGCCGGGACGCTCGTGCTCCTCGTCCTCGCCACCCTGGTTCCGCCCGCCTCCCATGGCGCCCATCGGCATCCGACCGGCACCGCGGCCGGAGGAGCTGGCGCTCGAACTGCTCGGAGCAGGAGCGGCACCCTTGCCGCCGCCGACGGCACCGCTTCCGGCGCGTCCGCCCGGACTCATTCCGCCACCGGCCCGGCCCGTACCACCGGCCGGGGCATAGCCACCGGTGACAGCGCCGCCCCCGGCAGCGCCCCCGGCAACCCGGCCCGCACCGGCCCCGCCCGGGGTTCCGGACCCCGCAGCGCCGGGCGCACCATCTCCTGGGGTCGTCGGCTCGGGAGCCCACGCCGACCCGGACCCGGCCGGATCCTCCGGACCACCGGGTGCTCCCGGATACCCCGGCGATCCCGGTCCACCGCCCGACCCCGGATATCCCGGCGTGCCCGGCGAGGAGGAGCCACCCGGATACCCCGCCGGGCTCACCCCTCCCGAGCCTGCACCGAAACCACCACCAGAGCCGGAGCCGGCACCGGAGCCGCCGGGACCCGCCGTCGGCGGAACCGGCGGCACATCGGCCGGGGGCGGCTGCTGCGGCGGTGCCTCCTTGCCGTCCATCTGCTGGTAGGCCGGGACGGTTCTGTCCACTTCGGCGTACGTGCCGGTGAACACGCGCTCCATCGTCTCCTGCGCGTTGCGCTCGGCCTCCTGCCGCGCCCGCATCTGGTTGGTGGCGTCCATCGTGGCACCGGCCGGGCCGCCCAGGACCGAGGCGACGAAGCTCTGGCTGAGGTCGTGATCGTCCGGCTGGGGGACCGCGGCCTTGACCTGCCCCGCCGCCGAACCGGCCTGCTTGATTTTGTTGCCGGTCAGATGGAACACCTCACCGCTGGTGCGCATCCACTCGGCCTGGGGTGTGACCGAGCGGTTGGCCGCCTCGGCGGCTTGACCTTCCCAGCCACCCTGTATGGCGGCCGGAACTTCCTTGGCGAGCTCGTCACCGATGGTGCCGAGTTCCTTGCCGATGTTCTCCCAGCCCGTCCCGATCGCGTTCGCATCGCTCTCACTGAGCGAGCGCTGATTGGTGTCGTAAATGTGCCGGTGACTCAGCGACTTCCAGTTCTCGTGCTGCGAGATCGAGGGCGGATCGTAGCCGTTTCCCGACTGCAAGGACCGATTTTCCGCGGCGAGTTCCCGGCGTTGCTGCTGCCCTTCCTTTTGCGCGGCGGCAGCCTGCTCCTGGGCCGCGTTCTCGGCCATCGAATCGCCACCGAAGGAAGTGACCACGACGTCACGGACGTCCCCGACGCCCTCCTGAACCGCCGAACCAATGGCCTCGTCCACGCCCCCCAGAGCGTTATCCGCCCACTGTAAAAATCCCATGGCTTCCCCTGATCACGCCGGTTCCGGCATCTCCGGCTCGATCCGCTTCGCGATCTCCGTCGATTTCGCGCACTCGTCCAAGTCGTCAGGTAGCTCACTCTCGGAAACAGACACCTCGATCAAGCCCTTACCCGCGTTGAACATAGTAGAACAGATACGTGCCTGAGTCGCCCCTTTAGTGATCGCCTGCGCTCCGCTGCGTCCATTGACCTCGATGCGCTTGAACATAGCCCAACTGGGCTTCTTCGCAGCCGATTCGACAGTTTGTCGCATGTTCTTGTAGACAGTCGCGGTAATCGGATCGCCCCTGCTGTAGTCGCAACCTGGTTCCCACGGCAATGTTGTATTAGGAGATCCAGGCCCTTCCAGACCGAAATCCTTCAGATCCTGAGGCGCCAGCATCTTGCAGGGGTCCACTTTTTGCAGACTTTGCGAGGCGGACGGAGCGCTCGTTTCAGTGGATGGCCCCTCAACCGCGCCCCCGGCACTGCAGCCGCTCGCGCCCACCAGCGCCACACCGGCGGCCAGCACCATCAAAGATCGCGACCACACGCTCACTGCACACCCCTCTGCAAGCCCTGGGAGATCTGATCGTCGGTAGCACGATAATCCTTGACCGCCTGCCGATAGAGATCCGCCTTCCGCCGCAGCTCATCAGCACACTGGCTGAGCAGGTCCGCCGCACCCGTCTGCCCGTTGCTGGCCTTCAGGCCGAACTTGCGCGCCAACTGCACCCCCGAGGCATAGTCACCCAGCCCCGAAACCTGCTGAAGTTGGTTTGCTTGCCTTGCGAGCTCTTCGACCTTGAACGCCTTGTCCTCGTAGACCTTGGCTCCGGCCTCGGCCGCATCCGAGTCCATCTTGAGATGGCCCGCCGAGATCTGTTCCTGCAACCAAGCATTCTCGGCGGCGATACTGCCCATGGCCGAACTGGCCTGCATGAAGCCGGATTCCGGACTGGTCACCACGCGCCCCCGCACTCGACTGACGATCCCGCACCGACCGGCCACCGCCAGTCAGCAAGATCACCCTACCGAGAAGCCACACGCCCCGTCCGGGAAAACAACACACCCGTGATGTGACCCCCGTCTCACCCACTCAGCCGTCGCACGAACGCCGACCATCGCCACCGATCGAACACCAACACCGCACCCTGCGGGTCCTTCGAATCCCGCGCCGCAACCCCACCAGCCACGAACGCCACCTCCACACAGTCGGCGCCATTGTCGCTGTAGCTGGATTTGCGCCAGTCCGCGTACTCCCACATCTTCACGATGGCCTTCCGGCCATACCCCGAGACGATCCTTGATTGCCTCGACCGACTCCGTCGGCGACAGCGCTACCGACAGTAGCCGCTCACTGGATCGGATGACCGCTCAAGCCCGCGTGCGGACCGATCGCCGTGGGCAGCACCCTCAGGTCGATGTTGTCACAAGCTTCCAGTTCGAGAAGGTGTTCAAGCTGTGCCCGCATGGTGTCCACAGTTCCCACTGGACGATCCAGCACTGCTTCCTCGATAACCGCCGTCAATTGCAGTGGGTCCGCACAGTCGAGCCGCTGCTGCTGCCACGCCATCCACCTTCTCTGGGCGTGAGTCTCAGCGTGAACGGAACTTTCGCTCGCACAGAAGAGACGAGAGTTCCGCTCACTTCTCGCCGGCATCGGATCGGTGGTTCGAAGACGGCGGTCTCGGGTAGTCCGGACTCGACACTGGCCCCGCCAACGAGCTCCGCGCCGACCGAGGAGGACCGGTGACATCTTTCGACACGACTGCCACAGTGGACCGTGTCCGCACAGTCGCGGCCAGTTGCGTCCTGACGGTCGCAGTCATTCATGCTGCCCTTGTCCAGCCTCACCTGCGTGAACTGTTCTATCTGGGAGTTCTGTTCGCCATCGGCACGGCCGGACTCCTCGTCGCCTTCGCCGGTCTGCTACAGAGCCGTACCAGCGTGCTGAGTTGGTGGCTGGCCGGACTCGTCCTCCTCGGGATGTTCGGGGGATATCTCGCCAGTCGCACGACCGGTCTGCCGATGGGCCACACAGAGGAGTGGAACGCCTTCGGGATCGCCTCCGTCGTGGTGGAGTTCGTCTACTTCCTCGCGTTCGGTGCCATGATGTGGCTGCGTCCCGCACACGGCCCACTGCCCTAGCCACCGGCACCGGCAGCAATGGGTGAGCGGAACTTTCGCTCGCACAGAAGGGACGAGAGTTCCGCTCACTCCTGACCGCTCTCAGGAAACGGTGGGCAGTGCGGGACTGGTGACGTCGTAGACCTCGCCGGGGCGAGTCAGCAGCGGCGGCAGGATCGCCGCCTTGCGCTGCGAGAGCCGGGTACTGCCCCACTCCACCTTGCGTCCCTCGGTCAGCAGCAGCACCACATTGTCCGGCGTTTCGGCGACCACGGTCGTGACCTGGTCACGAACCGGTTCGGACAGCGACATGAGCACGGTCATCGCCGCCTGCGTGGCGGGATCGTCGGGTGCCACGCGCCCGACCCGCAGTTCCGGCATTCCCCCCGGTGGCCGGGGCACGGTCTCGAAGGCAACCCCCTCGGCGTCCACGAGCCGGATCCCGGCATCGGTCGCCGCGAAAACCACGGGAACGCGCTCGGAGATCCGCAGCGTGACGGTGGAGGGCCAGGACAGCTCCACACGCACCGACTCGATCTTGGAAATGCGCTGCAGCCGATTTCGGATCGCCGCCTCGTCGAGGCGCGCCATCGGCGTCCCCATCCGGATACTCGCGGTGTCGGCGACCTTGTCCTCACTCAACGTCGCGGCACCGACGACCTCGACCGAGCGCACTCCCAGCAGCGGCGTGAAGAACACGACGACGGCCAGCACGGTGGCACCGGTCAACACCAGGGGTAGAGCCCAGCGCCGTATCCGCCGAGAAGCACGTGCCCTGGGCCTCCTCGACGCACCGCCACGTACCGCACCACCGCGTACCGCGCTCCCCCTGCCCGTGCGGGCAGTGTTGGCACGGCCACCGCTGGGACGGTCACCGGAGCGGTCACTTCCCGGACGGCTCCGTGAGCGCCGCGGCGCGGACCGTTGCCGATCCGCGCCACCACGCCGCTGCGACTCGCTCACGCCTGTCCCGCCGAGTCGGAACCACCGGCCACACGGTCGACCTCGTTCAGGATCTCCGGGCCGAGCATCGTCACATCACCGGCTCCCATGGTCACGACCAGATCCCCGGGTCGTGCCAAACCCGCCACCAACGGAGCCGCAGCGGTGATCGAGGGCTCGTAGTGCACGCGTCCTTCCGGCAACGGCACCGACTCGGCAATCAGCGCACCGTTGACACCCGGCTCCGGGTCCTCCCGCGCGCCGTAGACATCGAGCAGGACCACCTCATCGGCCAAGCCGAGCGCGGTGGCGAACTCTCCGGCGAATGCCGCAGTACGGGAGTACAGGTGCGGCTGGAACACCACGATCAGGCGACCATCACCCACGACCGGCCGTGCGGCACGCAACTGTGCCTCCACTTCGGTCGGATGGTGCGCGTAGTCGTCGTAGACACGTACGCCATCCGCGCGGCCCTTGAACTCGAAACGGCGCCGCACGCCACCGAAAGCAGCCAGGCCCTCCAGCATCTCCTCCAGTGAAGCCCCCAGTTCGAGCCCGGCCAGCAGCGCCGCGACGGCATTGTCCGCCATGTGCTCCCCGGGTACCGACACGAACACATCGACATGCCCACCCGGACCAGCACCGGCCGACTCACCACCGGCAGGGCCGCCCCCGGCCATCAGTTCCACGGTGCCGACCCCGGCTCCGTGTTCGGCCCGGTAGCCGACGATCCGGGCATCTCCCGAACCGGTCACCGACTTTCCGTATCGGCGCACCCGGATACCCACCGACTCGGCGCGGTCGGCCAATACCGCCGCACCCGGGTCGTCGGCACCCGCGATCAGCACCCCGTCCGGTTCGATCCGGTGCAGAAATTCCTCGAACACGCCGGTGTAGGCGGCAGGAGTGCCGTGATGATCGAGGTGGTCGGGCTCGACATTGGTCACCACCGCCACCGAAGGTGCGAACACCAGGAACGAGCCGTCACTTTCATCGGCCTCGGCCACGAACAGGCCGCCCTCACCATGGTGGGCATTGGCTCCCGACTCGTTGAGGTCACCGCCGATGGCGAACGACGGATCGAGCCGACAGTGCTGGAGCGCGACCGTCAGCATCGACGTGGTCGTCGTCTTGCCGTGGGTACCGGTGACGCACGCGACCCGGTGATCGGCCATCAGCGCTGCCAGGGCCTCCGCACGGCGCAGCACGGCCACACCGCGGCGCTGCGCCTCGACGAGCTCCGGGTTGTCCTGCCTGATCGCCGTGGAAACCACCACGGCGGTCGGGTCGCCGTCGAACTGGTCGAGGTTGCTTTCCTCGTGCCCGAAGGCCACCTTGGCTCCCTGCGCACGCAGGGCGAGCACGGTAGGCGAGTCCCGGGCATCCGATCCCGAGACCTCGTGACCCCGCGCGAGCAGGATCCGCGCGATACCACTCATTCCCGCGCCACCGATCCCCACGAGATGGACCCGGGACAGCAGCGTGCCGGAACCCGCGCCCTCCTGCGTCGACGGGGCGGAGTCGAAGGATCCACTCACGGAGTCGGTTCTCACTGCGCGGCCACCTCCAGTGCTATCTGTGCCAGGACACGGTCCGCCTCGCGATGCCCGGTACCCAGTGTCGCGCGACTCATCTCGTGCAACCGGCGCGGGTCGCTCACCAGTGGCAGTACCTCGTCGACGACCCGTTGCGGAGTCATCTCCGCGTCGGCTACCAGTCTCGCACCTCCCGCGGTGACCACCGGCTGCGCGTTGAGTGCCTGCTCACCGTTGCCGTGGGCGAGCGGGACGAACACGGCGGGTAACCCGACGGCCGACACCTCGGCGACGGTCATCGCACCCGAGCGGCACACCACCAGGTCGGCGGCCGCGTAGGCCAGGTCCATCCGCTCCAGGTACGGCACCGTCACGTAGCGCGGCGCACCGGGGACCGCCTGCACGGCCACGGTGTTCTTGGGGCCGTGCGCGTGCAGCACCCCGACACCGGCGCGCCCCAATGCTTCCGCCGCGCCCGAGAAGGCCGTGTTCAGTGTTTGAGCACCCTGCGACCCCCCGAACACCAGAATCGTGGGGGCCTGCGGATGCAGACCGAAGTGGGCCCGCGCCCGGGCACGCAGCGCCGCGCGGTCCAGCGAGGTGATCGACTCCCGCAGTGGGATGCCGATCGCCTGCGCACCGGCAAGGCCGGTGTCGGGCACCGCCGAGAGCACCCGCTTGGCCAGTCGCGCACCGACCTTGTTGGCCAGGCCGGCACTGGCATTGGCCTCGTGCACGACGATCGGGACCCGCCCCCGCGCGGCCAGGTAGGCCGACAGCGACACGTATCCACCGAAACCGACCACCACATCGGCCTCGGCACGCTCCAGGACCGCACGGGTGCGCCGGACCGACTCCCGCACCTTCGACGGCATCCGCAGCAGTTCCGCACTGGCTTTGCGCGGCATCGGCACCGGCGGAACCAGCTCCAGCGGATAGCCGCGCGCGGGCACGATCTCGTTCTCCAGGCCACGCTCGGTGCCGAGGGCGAGCACCCGAGCGTCCGGCCGCAGTCTGCGTACGGCGTCGGCGAGGGCCATCGCAGGTTCGATGTGGCCTGCGGTGCCGCCGCCTGCGACCACCACCGAAGGCGCCCGCTGCGCCAGGGGCCGGCCGCCGGGGTGTGCTGCCTGCCCGAAACCGGGAGCTCCGAAGGTGCCCGGGGGCGGTTGTTGCCCGCTCAACTATGTCCTCCTCGTCATTGTGTCCGAAACGCCTGTCTCCGGGATGGCTGCTTCCGGGAAGTTCCGCGTGCACCACGGGTATCACCGCTGCGGCGGCTGCTCTGGCGGCCGGCTTGTGCCGCGTTGTTCTGGGCCGGCCCCGAGCGGGGGCTCTTGCTTCGGGACGGGCCACTGCCCGGGCGTGTGGTGGGCCCCGAGGTTTTCGCCGGACGTTTCCTGACCGGTGGGCGGTACGGGGCGGGTGTGGGCAGCCGCAGCAACCTGCCGATCCGTCCGGGCCCGAGCGAGCGCAGCGCGGCGATCGCCTCCGGTTCGTGACGGGCGAAATTCGCCAGCAGCCCGAACACCACCATCGTGGTCACCACCGAACTGCCTCCCGAGGAGATCAACGGCAGTGGTAGGCCGGTCACCGGCAACAGTCCCACGACGTAGCCGATGTTGATCGCAGCCTGGGCGACCAACCAGGTCGTCAACGTGGCGGCCACCAGCCGGATCCACGGATCGGTGTTACGGGCGGCGATGCGCATCCCCACATACGCCGTGGTGCCGTACAGCATCAGCACCATCGCGCAGCCGATGAATCCCAGTTCCTCCCCGATCACGGCGAAGATGAAGTCGTTGTGCGCGTTGGGCAGGTACTCCCACTTCGACCAGCCCTGGCCGAGGCCCTTGCCGAACAATCCCCCGTCGGCCAGGGCGTACAGGGCCTGCAGGGCGTGGTAGCCGTTGCCGAGCGGGTCGGCCCCCGGGTTGAGGAAGGACACCAGCCGGGCCATGCGGTAACCGGCGGCGACCGCCAGGAGCACACCTCCGGTCACCGCCCCCAGCGCCATGACCGCGAACAGCCGCAGCGGCGCCCCGGCGAACCACAGCAGCGCCAGCAGCACGATGCCCAGTATCGCCGTCGAGCCCAGATCCGGCTGCAGCATCACCAGGGTGAACATCAGCAACGCCGCCGGAAGCACCGGCACCAGCAGGTGGCGGTACTGGCCCAGCAGCGCCCGCTTGGTCACCAGCACGTGCGCGCCCCACAGCGCCAGAGCCACCTTTGCGGGCTCCACCGGCTGGAACGACACGCCCGCCACCACGAACCAGCTCTGCGCACCGTTGGCGTAGAACCCCAGCGGGGTCAGCACGAGCGCCAGCAGCAGCAGGCACAGCGCCAGCAGCACGTGGCTGAACCGACGCAGCAGCCACACCGGCGTCCGCAGGGCCGCGTAGAACACGGTGGCGCCGATCGCGCAGTACATGAGCTGGTGCACGAACACGCTGTAGGACGAGCCCGCTTGGTTGAACGAGTCGACACTCGATGCCGACAGCACCATCACCAGGCCGAACACCGTCAGCAGCCCGAACACGGCCAGCAGCAGATGGAAGGAGGCCAACGGCCGGGTCAACCATGCGGTCAGCGCCGTGCCCAGGTTCCGCAGGCCCACAGGCCTGTTCGTCCGTGTGCTCCTGCTCGCGGTTTCGGTGCCGGTTCCGGTGGCCACCGCCATCACCCACCCTGCCCGCCCGCGGCCTCGGCAACCTGGTCACGGACGACCACGGTGCGGACCGCATCGGCGAATGCTCGGCCCCGGTGCGCGTAGTCGGTGAACATGTCCATCGACGCGGCGGCAGGCGCGAGCACAACGGCCGTACCCGGCCGTGCGAATTCGGCTGCGAGACCAACAGCACTCACCATGGCCGCTTCTCCTGTTGCCCCGGCCTCCCCCGGATCGACCTCACGCACGGGCACCTCCGGCGCGTGCCGGGCCAGCGCCGCCGCGAACCGGTCCCGGTCCTGCCCGATCAGTACCGCCGCGTCCAGCCGGTCGACCTGGGCGGACACGAGAGCGTCGACATCGGCTCCCTTGAGTAGCCCACCTGCGATCCACACCACGCGCGGATGAGCTCCCAGCGCCGCCGCGGCCGCGTGCGGATTGGTCGCCTTGGAGTCATCGACATAGACGACTCCTGCCGACTCGGCCACCACCACGGAGCGGTGTGCACCGGGTTCGAAGGCGTGCAACCCACGGGCCACGGCTTCGGCCCGCACACCCAGCGCACGGGCGAGTGCCGTGGCGGCGAGCGCGTTGGTCACATTGTGCGGGCCCGGCGGGTGCACATCGGCGAGCGAAGCCAGCACGGCCCCGTCATCGGTGCCGTCGGAGCAGTCGGTGCGGTCCAACAAGCGGCCGTCGGCGATGCCGATCTGCCCGGATTCCGGTGGCGCGGTGGTGCAGGCGATCCGGTGGTCCCCTCGGGCGTTGGCGAGATGTGTCGACCAGGCGTCGTCGGCGTTGAACACGACCACGGCAGCGCGGTCGTAGATCCTGCCTTTGGCCGCACCGTAGGCGGCCAGCGATCCGTGCCAGTCGAGATGGTCGTCGGCGAGATTGAGCACCACGGCGGCATGGGGGGCCAGCGTGTTCGACCAGTGCAGTTGAAAACTCGACAGCTCGACCGCCAGCACCCGGTGCCCGGCCCGCACGGCATCGATGGCGGGCAGGCCGACATTGCCGCATGCCACCGCGTCCAAGCCTGCCGATCGTAGGATCGACTCGAGCATCCCGACCGTGGTCGTTTTGCCGTTGGTGCCGGTCACCGCGAGCCAGGTGGCCGGTTCGGGGCTGTCCCGGTCGAAACGCCAGGCCAGTTCGATCTCACCGATCACCTCGATACCGTCCTGCGCGGCCGCAGCCAGCAGCGGTGCATCGGGGCGCCAGCCCGGGCTCGTCACCACCAGGTCCGTCCCGTGCGGTGGCTCCGTCAGTCCGGCGACCAGCTCGGCTCCCCGCGACCGCAACGGCTCCAGGGTGGCCAGCCGATCCGCGGAGGCATCGGTGACCGTGACCACAGCACCCTCGGCAAGCAATGCCTCGGCCGCCGAACGGCCGGACACACCGGCTCCGGCCACCAGAACCCGTCGACGCATGTCTCCTCCGAGTGCCTACAGACCGTTGCCGCCCGCCAGCGACAACCAGTCGGCATAGAACAGGCCGATTCCGAACAGGCAGCTGATCCCGGCCAGGATCCAGAACCGGATGATCACCGTGGTCTCCGCCCATCCGGCGAGCTCGAAGTGGTGGTGAAACGGTGCCATCCGGAACAGCCGACGCCGCGAGGTGCGGAACACCGCGATCTGCAGCACCACCGACAACGCCTCGACCACGAACAGACCGCCCACGACGATCATCAGCAACTCGGTGCGGGTGGTCATCGACAGGCCCGCGAGCAACCCTCCGATGGCCAGGGAACCGGTGTCGCCCATGAAAATCTTCGCGGGAGCCGCGTTCCACCACAAAAAGCCCACGCACGCCGCCATCGCCGATGCGGCGACCACCGCCACATCGAGTGGGTCACGCACCTGGTAACAGGCGGGGCCGATGTTCTGCTCCAGACCACAGGAGTAGCGGAACTGCCAGAACGAGATCAGCACGTAGCTGGCCAGGACCATGGCGGCCGTACCGCCCGCGAGACCGTCCATGCCGTCGGTGAAGTTCACCGCGTTCGACCAGCCGCTGATCGCGATGTAGGCGAAGATGATGAACCCGATCGTGCCGAACGAGACCACGGTGATGTCGCGGATGAACGACAGTTGTTCGGAGGCCGGAGTGATGCCGTTTTGGTCGGGGAACCGCAGCGCCAGGATCGCGAAGATCACCGAGGCGAGCAGTTGGCCGACCAGCTTCGCCGTCTTGTTCAGCCCGAGATTGCGCCGTCTGCGGATCTTGATGAAGTCGTCGAGGAACCCGACGATGCCGAGCACCGTGGTCAGGCCGAGCACGAGCAACCCGGTCACGGTCGGCCAACCGTCGGACACCGTGAGGTGGGTGACCAGGTAGCCGGCCCACATGGCGACGAGGATCGCCATCCCGCCCATCGTGGGTGTGCCGCGCTTGGCCGAGTGCGACTTCTGTACCTCTTCCCGAATTTCCTGGCCGAAGCCCTGCTTGGAAAAGATCCGGATCAGATACGGCGTGAACAGGATGGAGACCACCAGCGCCACCGCAGCGGCGACCAGAATGCTCTTCACGCAGGACCACCATCCTGACCGGCAGCCCCCGACGGGCTCAGCAGAGCCTCGGCGACGCGCCACAGCGCTGCCACCTTCGACGCCTTGGTCAGCACGACATCACCGGGGCGCAGCTCGTCGCGCAGCAACGCGACAGCGGCCTCGACGTCGGGCACCAGAACCGACTCCTCTCCCCACGATCCTTCCAGCCAAGCACCTCGGTGCATCGGGCGAGCCTCCTCGCCGACGACCACCAGGTGGTCGATGTTCAACCGGACGGCCAACCGTCCGATCTCGTCGTGCGCGTCCGCACCGGAATCGCCCAGCTCGCCCATCACCCCGAGCACCGCCCACGCTCGACCGGGCTTGTCGCGGGTCATCGATGCCAACGTCTTCAGTGCCGCGCGGACCGACTCGGGGTTGGCGTTGTAGGAGTCGTTGACCACCGTGACCCCGTCGGCGGTCTCGGTGACCTCCATGCGCCGTGCCGAAACCCGATGCACGCCGCCGAGGCGTTCGGCGACCTCCTCGAACGAGGCCCCCGATTCGAGCGCGATCGCGGCGGCGGTGAGCGCATTGCCGATGTGGTGCTCCCCGTGCAGTGGCAAGGTCACCGCGGCCCGGTTTTCTCCTGCGACGCTGCCCGCGGCGGTGACCAGCGTGAAGCTCGGCCGGGCCTGCTCATCGAGTTCGATGCCCTCGGCACGGACGTGTGCCTGCGGACTCTGCCCGACCAGCACGACACGGGCCCTCGTCCGCTCAGCCATCGCGGCGACCAACGGGTCGTCGGCATTGAGGACCGCCAGCCCGCCTTCTTCCGCTCCGGGCAGTGCCTCGACGAGTTCACCCTTGGCCCGGGCCACCGCTTCCTGCGAGCCGAACTCGCCGAGATGGGCGCTGCCGACGTTGAGCACCGCTCCGATGCGGGGCGGTGCCGCCGCGCACAGTGCGGCGATGTGTCCGACCCCGCGCGCGGACAACTCCAGCACCAGGTGACGCGTGTCCTCGTCGGCACGCAGAGCGGTCCACGGGTGACCGAGTTCGTTGTTGAACGATCCCGGCGGTGCCACCGTCGGCCCGAGCGGTTCGAGCATCTGGGCGATCAGGTCCTTGGTCGAGGTCTTGCCGGACGAACCGGTCACCCCGACCACGGTGAGCCGCAACAGCCGATCCACCACGTACCGGGAGAGTCGGGCCAGGGCCGCCAACACCGCCGCGCCGGAGCCGTCGGTATCGGCGGCCAGCGCCATCACGCCGGAGCGGTCCTCGTCCTCCACCGGAGGGACGATCACCGCGGGGGCGTCGACCTCCCGCGCGGCGAGTACGCCCACCGCACCGTCGGCGACCGCCCGACCGGCGAAGTCGTGCCCGTCCACCCGCTCGCCGGGAACGGCCACGAACAGGTCGCCGGAACGCAGCTTCCGCGAATCGAACTCCACGGTCCCCGAGACGGTCTCGGAACCGTCCGCACGGTGGAGCCTGCCGCCAACCGCCGCCGAGATCTCGTCGAGGCTGAGCCGGATCACCTTTCCTCCTCGTCGCATCCCCGACCGCCGGTCGGGGCGTTGTGCCCCAGTCCGATGCCCGCCCCCTGCGAGCCTTCGAGTCGTGTGCGCAACGCGACCGCGAGTTCGTCGCGGTCGGAAAAGGAGTGCACGACTCCTGCCACTTCCTGCCCGGTCTCGTGTCCCTTGCCCGCCACGACCACCACGTCGCCGTCCTCGGCACGACGGACCGCCTCGGCGATGGCCGCACGCCGATCGCCGATCTCGATCAGTTCACCACGCTGCCCGCCGGGCACGTTCCGGGCTCCGGTGAGCATGGCTTCCCGGATCGTGCCCGGATTCTCACTGCGGGGGTTGTCGTCGGTGACGATCAGCAGATCGGATCGGCGTGCCGCCGCCTCACCCATCACGGGACGTTTGGCGGCATCCCGGTCGCCTCCGCACCCGAGGACCACGATCACCTTCCCGGTCACCTGGGCTCGAGCTGCGTCGAGCACCGCGGAGACCGCGCCGGGCTTGTGGGAATAGTCCACCACAGCGGCGAAGTCCTGCCCGAGTGCGACACGCTCCATGCGTCCCGGCACGTCGACTTCCGCCAGGCCCCGTTCGATCGCCGCAGCGGGGACACCCGCCGCGTGCAGAACCGCGGCGGCGAGCAGCCCATTGGCGACGTTGAAGGGGCCGGGCAAGCGCAGTCGGATGTCGAGCCGCACATCATCCGGGCCCGAGGCGCGGAATCGCTGCTCACCCGTGGGGGTGGCAACGATGTCCGAGGCCGTCCACACGGCTTCGCCCACTGTGGACACGGTGACTGTCGTGGGGCCGACCAAGCGGTTACCCCACTCGGTGTCGGTGCACACGACCTCGTGTTCGGAGCGGCCGTCGAACAGCATCGCCTTCGCCGCGAAGTAGTCGTCGAGATCGCGGTGGAAGTCGAGGTGATCCTGGGACAGGTTGGTGAAGGCTCCCACCGCGAACCGGGTGCCGGAAACCCGGCCCAGCGCCAGCGCATGGCTGGAGACTTCCATCGGAACGTGGGTCACACCGTGCTCGACCATGACCGCCAGCAATGCCTGTAGATCGGGAGCTTCCGGTGTGGTGAAAGCGCTGTCCAGCCGTTGTCCGGCGATGCGGGTTTCCACCGTGCCGACCAACCCGGTGGTGAACCCTGCCGCGCGCAGGGCGGACTCCAGCAGGTAGGTGGTGGTGGTTTTGCCCGAAGTGCCGGTGATGCCCAGGATCGACAACCGTTGCGAGGGTTTGCCGTAAATGTGGGCGGCGGCCACACCGAGTGCCCCCCGGGGAGCCTCGTGCACCAGCAGCGGCACCGAACCGTCCTGTACCCGCGGATGACCTGTCAGGGCCGCACGTTCGGCGCCCGTCTCGTCGGTGAGCACGGCGCCGGCGCCCGCATCCAGCGCCTCTCCGGCGAAGTCGGCACCGTGTGCTCGTGCGCCGGGCAGCGCGGCGAACAGGTCACCGGCACGGACATGCTGCGCGCGCAGGGTCGCCCCGGACACCGCTGTCGGCCCGTGAGCAGCGGCACGAACGAGTCGGGCGCCGAGGGATTCGGCAAGCTGTTCGGCGTCCACCGGCTCGACGTGAGCAGGGCGAGGCGGGACTGTCGCAACCGCGGAAGGCACGACGCGAAGGTTACCGGTACCGCCTATCGGGTTCTCTTCATGGTCGCCCGTTTCAGACGCACTCGCCGACACCCGCCCATCCCCGGCGCCAAGCGGATTCCACACGGTGCACGGCAACCACGCGGTTTCGCCGCACACCGGTTGCTCTGCTCGCCGCCACGGCCGCAGGCCGTGGTCACCGAACACGCAGTGTCACCTCGGGGGCGGGTTTCTTCGACAACGGAATGCCGTAGCGCTGGGTCAGGTAGGAGGCGATGTCGTGGAACAGCGGCGCCGCCGAGCGCGTCTTCGTCGGATTGTCCAGCATGATGCCCACGACATAGCGAGGATCGTCCGCCGGCACGATTCCGGCGAAAGTGGTCCAGTACTTCGAATTGCTGTAGCACCCGCAGGACGGATCGACCTGCTGTGCCGTCCCCGTCTTACCCGCGATCCGGTACCCCTTCAGATCGGCCTCCGGCGCGGTTCCCTCCTGGCCCGGCACGTCCTGCACCGTCGCCCGCAGCATGTCCTTGACGGTGTCGGCGGTTTGTTCACTGACCACTCGCACTCCCTCGGGCCTGGGGTGCGGCACTCGGGTCCCGTCCGGCTTGACCTTTCCGGCGATGATGCGCGGGGGGATCCGCACGCCGTCATTGGCGATGGCCTGATACATCCCGGCCATCTGCAACACCGTCATCGACAGACCCTGTCCGATGGGCAGGTTGGCAAATGTCGTGCCCGACCACTGTTTGCGCGGCGGGACGCGTCCGGAGCTTTCCCCCGGCAGCGCTATCCCGGTTTTCCGGCCGAGGCCGAAGCGTTCCATCAACGCGCTGAAGCGGTCCTTGCCCAGTTTCTGCGCGGTCATCAGAGTGCCCACGTTGGACGATTTGGCCAGGACACCGGTGAAGGTCAGCGGGATCGTCCCGTGCGACCAGGCATCATCGATGGTGCTGCCGCCCATGGCGATCTGCCCGGGAACCTGCAGTACGGTATCGGGCTCGACGATGCCGTGCTCGATGGCTCCGGCGGCCGTGATCACCTTGTTCACCGACCCCGGCTCGAACGGAGTGGTCACGGCCGGATTCCCGAGTTTCTCGTCGGTCCAGGTGTCCTGGTCGCCCGGATCGAAGGTCTTGTCGTTGGCCAGCGCACGAACCTGACCGGTCTGCGCGTCGAGCACGACGGCACTGCCGCCTTCGGCCCCCATCTCGGCGACGTAGTCGGCCAGCTTCTGCTGCAGCACGTACTGCAGATCGGAGTCGATCGTCAGGCGTACATCGGAGCCCGGCTGCACGGGCTTGAGGATCTTCTTGCTGCCCGGGATCACGAGACTGCTGCTGCCCTGCGCGGTGCTGGAGATCTTCGTCCCGTCCTCCCCCGCGAGGACGGGGTCGAGTGTGTTCTCCAGGCCGAGCAGACCACGGATCTTGCGCTCCTCCTTGCGCCACGTCGCCGCCCCGAGGATGTTCGCGGCCACGCTGCCCGCCGGATACTGCCGCACGGCGCGATACTCGGCGCCGATATGCGTGTATTCCTCGGTGATCCTGTGCGCCGTTCCGGGATCGATCAGCGGACCGAAATACAGGAAGCCGTTGTCCGAGAACAGCGCGTCGAGTACCTGCTGTTCGGAGACCTTGCCGTGGGTCACGCGGCCGATGTAGGCGGCGGCATCCCGCTTGTACTCCTCGACCGTGGGCTTGTCCGGGTTTTTCGCATGTGCCCGGCTCACTTTTTCCTCCAGCGTCACCAGGCTGGCGTAGAGCTGGCGAGCCTCGGTACTGAAAGCGAGGACGCGACCATTGCTGTCCACGATGGACCCACGTTCGGCCGGGATCACCTCCGGAGTGGCGAGCTGTTCTCTCGCCCGTTCGGACAGAGCGCTGGCCTCGAAACCCTGTACGATGACCAGTTTGGCCCCGGCCACCACCAGCGCGGCCACCAGCAGCAGTCGCCCCACCCGCAGGCGCCGGAGGCTGCCCGCGACGTCCGTACGAGCCGTTCGATTCCCCCGGACAACCCGAGTGTTCCTGCGCCGGGCCATCAGGGGCGACTCTCCTCCGGAGCCGATGAGGTCTGCTGGGAGGGCTGCTGCGGTGCCGAATCGGGAGCGGCGGCCTTCGCGGGTTCCGGTTCACCGATCAGGGTCACCGAACCATCGGGATGCACCCGCAGGTAGGCCGGCTCGGGGCCGGGTACCAGACCGAGCTCGCGCGCACGCCGCTGCACTGCCGGTATCGAACTCATTCTGCTGACCTGGGCCTGCAACGTTTCCTTGCGTTCGCTCAGCGCATTGACCCGATCCTCGGCCTTCCGCAGCTCGTACGAGTTGCTGACCGCGGAGATGGACAACCACAGCGTGCCCACGATCCCCGCGGCGAGCACCGTCATCACCGCCACCACGAACGGCGCCCGCGCGGATACGACCTTCGTCTGCAGCTGTTTGGCCTTGCTCGCCCGCGATGGCTGCGACGACTGCCGCGGCCGGGATGGCGCCTTGGTCCGCGCCTCGGTCTTCGTCCCGGTCTTCGCCTTGGCCCGTGTCTCGGCCTTCGTCTTGGCTTCCTGCTGACGTGATGACTGCCCTCGTCCGGAGGATTGTCGCCGACCGGAGGGCTGCCGCTGGTTGCCCGACCTGCCGGACTTGCCGGGCTGCCGCGTCCGACGAGCCCGCTGCTCGCGGGGATCGGCACGCGCACGGGTCCGTTCCGGAGCCTGTGCTCGCTCGCTCGACTCCTTGCGCGCCGCGGATGTTCTCGTGCGTGCCGGTGCTGTCATGCACCCTCCTCGATCCGCTCCGCGGCCCGGAGTCGCGCAGGCGCGGCCCTGGGATTGGTCTCCGTCTCCCCTTCTCCCGCGAGCTCGGCCCCACGCGTGAGCAGCCGCAGTTGCGGCCCGTGGCCCGGCAACTCCACCGGCAGGTCGGGCGGAGTGCGCGATTTCGCCCGTTCGGCCAGTGCACGCTTGACCATGCGGTCCTCCAGCGAGTGGTAGGACAGGATCACGGCACGCCCGCCGACGGCCAGGGAGTCCAGCGCTGCGGGCAGCGCGTGCGAGAGCGCATCCAGCTCGCCGTTGACCTCGATGCGCAGCGCCTGAAACGTGCGCTTGGCCGGATGGCCGCCCGTTCGCCTGCTGGCCGCCGGAACCGTGTCGTAGAGCAACTGCACCAGGCGTGCACTGGTGGTGAACGGCGCACGCTCGCGCTCCCGCACGACCGCGTTGGCGATCTTCGAGGCGAACTTCTCATCCCCGTACTTCCGCAGGACCCGGGCCAGATCTCGCGCCGGGTAACTGTTGAGTACATCCGCGGCCGTACGCTCCGATTCGGAGTCCATCCGCATATCCAGTGCAGCGTCCTGAGCGTAGGCGAATCCGCGTCCGGCCTGGTCGAGCTGCAGAGACGAGACACCGAGGTCGAACAACACACCATCCACTTCGGAGACCCCAAGACTCGCGAGGACCTCGTCCAGTTCGTCGTAGACGGCGTGCACCAGATGCGTGCGTGTGGAGTAGGGCGCCAGCCGCTCACCCGCCAACCGCAGCGCTTCCCGATCGCGGTCCAGACCGATGAGTGTCAGTTCGGGGTGCGCTTCCAGGAGTGCCTCGGCATGCCCGCCCATGCCCAGAGTCGCGTCCACGACAACAGCGGATCGCCCCACCGGCGATACGGCCAACGCCGGTGCCAACAGTTCGAGCGTGCGTTCCAGCAGGACCGGAACATGCCGATCCCGCGCCGACTCACCGGAAACCGGCACGGGTTCGGAAGCCCTGCCGTACTGCGCACTGTCCTGTTTCTCACCAGCAGCCACAGCGGACCCTCCCTCCCGCGTGCCTCGCGTCATTGAGCACCGTGCCCGCAGCCACGGAACCGTCCTCACTGGACAGGCCACACACGTGCGCCGAGCCGGTACCGAACGGCTCCGTGCGGATACCGCCAGGTCCCCGCCCGCCCGTGGCGTCCTGGTGCCGGGGAAGTTGCACCAGGACGACGCACACCGGGCGGACCGAGGCCTCACGACACCCACGCCGAGCCTCACCCCCGTTGTTGCCGAAAACCCCACCGCTAGAAGACGCCGGGCAGCACCTCCTCCTGCGCCTGCGCGTAGCCCTCCTCGTGTTCGTCGAGGTAGGTCTGCCACCGCTCGGCGTTCCAAATCTCCAGCCGGGTGATCGCACCGATGACCACGCAATCCTTGGCCAGCCCGGCATAGCGCCGCAGCTCCGGTGCGATCGAAATTCGCCCTTGGCCGTCCGGTTCCTGCTCGTCGGTCCCGGCGAACAGGTAGCGCTGGTAGGCACGGACGGATTCGTTGGTGAACGGGGCTTCGGCGACCTTACGGGCCATCTGTTCGAACTCGGCGCGAGGGAAGACGTACAAGCAGTGATCCTGCCCCTTGGTGATCATCAACCCCCCTGCCAGTGCTTCCCGGAACTTCGCCGGCAGCGTCAATCGCCCCTTGTCATCGAGCTTGGGACTGTGGGTACCGAGAAACATCCCGGATCCCCCTCCCTGGCCCGTGTGCTGCTTACCCGCCCCGTCTCGCTGCGGTTGGTCAGCCCTCGGCGATCAGCCGTCGGCAGGACCCCATCCGCCCCACCGCGTGCCACAGTACCCCACTTCGCCCCACCGTCAACACGAAACACCCTGGAACGGCCATGAACACCGACCTCGTTTTTCCTGGTGACAGAGCTTTTCAGGATGGTGGGGCGCGGTGGGGGAGGCGAGCTCCACAGTGCTCGCGCGAGCACCTCGCCCCTGGGCACGGCCACAGGCTGCGCGAATACCGGAAGATCCACCCGAGTCTCACAACAGCACTCGAAAGAGGGGCCGGTGACACCGCGGCAGCCATCCGAGAGAGCCTGCGTGCCGGGTGAGCACCGGTTGCCGGACTCCCGCTTCGCCAGGCAGCCATGGTTTGAGACACTGCATGGCACGCTGATGTGTCGATCGCATGTCGTGGCCGGGTGGCACAACTCGGCGGGAAAGACCGGCGGGGAACAATCCTGCGCCGCAGTAGCGTCAGGCGCGGGTAACCGCCTCACCACGGGGCACCCGAGACAGCACCTGGAGGTTGCGTGACTCCCATGATGCCCACATCCGGTACCACGTTTCTCGGCAGCGATTCGGATCGGCAATCGAGCGAGAACCGGGACTCGACATTGCCCGGAGGGGTCTCGATCGGTCACCTGCACTCCACCCTGCAACGCATCGCGGCGAACATGGAGCAGGTCCTGGTGGGCAAGTCCGATGTGGTGCGCATCGCGCTCATGACCCTGCTGGCCGAGGGACATCTGCTGCTCGAGGATGTGCCGGGGGTGGGTAAGACCTCGCTGGCCAAAGCATTGGCACGCTCCATCGATTGCACCGCCAGCCGCATCCAGTTCACCCCGGACCTGCTGCCCAGCGACATCACCGGCGTGTCCGTCTACAACCGCCAGGCCGAAAGCTTCGAATTCCGCGCGGGACCGGTATTCGCCAACATCGTGGTCGGCGACGAGATCAACCGGGCTTCCCCCAAAACCCAGTCGGCGCTGCTGGAATGCATGGAGGAGAACCAGGTTACCGTCGACGGCCACACGTACTCCCTGGAAAGCCCGTTCATGGTGATCGCGACACAGAATCCGGTCGAGATGGAGGGCACCTACGCACTTCCCGAGGCGCAGCGGGACCGGTTCACCGCACGGGTCTCGATCGGCTATCCCGATCAGCAGGCGGAGCTGGCCATGCTCGACGAGCACTCCGGCAACGAACCGCTGCAAGACCTGCATCCGGTCGCCGACGGCGCCGAGATCGATACGCTGCTGCGAGCCGTACGCGGAGTGCACGCCACGAGCGAAGTCCGCCAATACGCCGTCGAACTGGTCACCGCCACCCGGAGTCTGGCGGAACTGCGGCTGGGTGCCTCCCCCCGGTCGACCTTGCAACTCATGCGCGCCGCTCGCGCCCAGGCCGCGCTTTCCGGCCGCGAGTTCGTGATTCCCGACGATGTGCAGGCCGTGGCCGTCCCGGTTCTCGCCCACCGGCTGGTGTTGACCGGCGAGGCGCACGCCACCAGGCACACCCCGGCCGACCTCGTTCGGCGGCTGCTGCACAAGGTGCCGGTGCCGCGGGGTGACGGCATCGAGGACGGACGACGGTAACCGTGCTGCGCGGCCTCACCATCCGTGGACGATGCTTGCTGGCGGCAGGCCTGGCTGCCGCGCTGTGCGCGCTCGTCCTCGATGAACGGGACCTGTTGCGGGTCGCTGCCTTCGTCACGGCACTGCCGTTGCTGGCGGTGTGGCTGTCCGGACGAGTTCGGCTCGGCCTGAGCGCCCGGCGGGAACTCGTGGCGAACCGGATCGCGGTGGACTCGGAGACCACGGTGCGCCTGCACCTCAACGGCCGGGGCCGAGTCTCGGCGGGCGGGCTGCATCTGGAGGACGGGGTGCCCTACGCACTGGGAGGGCGACCACGTTTCCTGCTCGAACGACCACCCCGGGACCGGGGCACGATCGTGGAGTACCGGGTGCGTCCCGCACTGCGCGGCATCCACCGGATCGGTCCCCTGCGCAGCCGGGTGCGCGATCCCTTCGGGCTGGCCGAGTTCGAACGTGAACTCGGCGAGCACAGTCGCCTGATAGCGGTGCCCCGGGTGGTACCGCTGGCCGGCACGCCCACCGGCTCCGGTATCGGCGTGGGTGAAGACGGGACGAGAAGCCTGCGGGCAGGCCACAGCGAGGACGACACGATGGTGCGCGAATACCGCCACGGCGACGACATGCGGCGAGTGCACTGGAAGGCGACCGCGCACCGGGACGAGTTGATGGTCCGCCTCGAGGAGAATCCGCGGCACGGCGGTGTCACCGTCCTGCTCGACAATCGCGCGGCAGCACACCGGGGAACCGGGGCGCAATCGAGTCTCGAATGGGCGGTCTCCGCTGCCGCCAGTATCTGCCTGCACCTGCACGCACGCGGCCAACGAGTACGGCTGGTCACTGCGGACGGCCGCCCCTTGGCGAACGGGTCCGGTCGGCACGGCGGCGATGACGGCACCGTCGTGCTCGATGCGCTGGCAGCATTGCAGCCCTCCCCACAGCGGGATCTGATGTGCGGTGCCGACCCCGGCGCCGGCCGGGAGTTGATCGCGGTCCTGGGAGCGACGACGACAGCGGGGATCACGGAGTTGACGAAACTCCGTCCGCACGGTGCACAGAGTCTGGCTGTGCTGCTCAACGTACGCGGCTGGAACGATGCCGACACCGACGGCGGCTTCGACGCGGGCGAGACCGCGAGCCGATTACGTGCCTCCGGGTGGGCCGTGGCCACGGTCGACGGACCGAACTCCGCACTGGCCACAGTATGGGAACGCCTGTGCGGGCAGGATAGTTCGGCACGGGACACGGCGGTGACGACATGACCACCGCGCGCGGATCGGCCGCCACCGAATCCGGCCGCAATGTCATACCGCCCCTGGCCGCGGCACTGGCTGTTCTGCTCACTTCGAGCGCGTTCTCCGGGGTCTTCACCGATACACGCTGGATCCTGCCGCTGAGCATGACGGTCGGCACGGTGTCCCTGTCCGGGATGGCCGTTCGCGCCCTGCGAGGGCGGCCACCGTGGGTGGTCCTCGCCCAGGTGGTGACTCTCCTGGTGCTGCTGAGCACCATGTTCTCGGACAGGGCGATCCTGGGTGTGTTTCCCGGCCCGGGCACGCTCACCGAACTGGGGACGATTCTCGGACAGGCATTGGGCACGGTCCGCACCGCGGTACCGCCGGTTCCCTCGGACACCGCGCTGCAGTGCCTGGTGTGTCTGGGCATCGGTCTCGTCGTGCTCCTGCTCGACGCGGTCGCGGTGTCGGCGAGAGCGCCCGCTGTGGCGGGCCTGTTCCTGCTGTGCGTGTTCGCGATCCCGGCCTCGCTGGCCGACGACATGCTGCCGTGGTGGACCTTCCTGGCGGGCGCAGCCGGCTTCGCGCTGCTGCTGACGGCCGAGAAAGCACGGAACCACACCGCAGCAGGCAACCAGGACGGGCGCGGGTTCCTCGGCTTCGGACGGCAAGCGCTCACCCTCGCCGCTTCGGCGGCCGTGGTGGCACTGCTGGTGGGCTCGGCCTTTACCGGCGTGGGGACCGAAGGGCGGCTGCCCGGTTCCTCGCCCACCGTCGACAGCAAGGCGGCCGGCGGTATCGGGATCCGACCCTTCACGTCTCTGCGGGGTCAGCTCAACCGGGACAGCGTCGTCGAGTTGTTCCGAGTTCGAGGACTCCCCGAGGACGCGTATCTGCGGGCCATGACGCTGCGGAAATTCGATCCGGCAAGTGGCTGGAAACTCGCCGGGCTCACCCGGGGTGTTCCGGCTCGGGGGTCACTGCCGTTGCCTCCCAGTGCGGATTCCATGTCGGGTCCCCCGGTACGAATCGAGATCGATCCGATCGGCTATCGGGACGCTTGGCTGCCGGTTTTCGGCATCCCGCTGAAGGTCGCCGGAATGGGACCGAACTGGCGCTACGATCCGGCAGCGGGGGTGCTGTTCACCCAGGCCCCGCACGAGGCCCGGCCCTATGTCGAAACGGCGTTCCTGCCCGACCACAGCCCTGCGGAGCTGCGCCGCGCCTCCGGGCCGCTCCGGGTGGACCCGGCCTACCTCAACCTCCGCGGTGTCGGACCGCGCATCATCGACCTGGCCGAACGGATCACCGCGGAAGCCGACACCGCGTTCGACAAGGCGGTCGCGCTGAACCGGTACTTCACCGATCCCGACAACGGATTCACCTACGACGAGCAAACCGCCCCGGCGTCCTCGAGCAGCGCACTGGCCGACTTCCTGCTCCGAGGCAAACGTGGCTATTGCGAGCAGTTCGCCTCCTCCATGGCGGTGTTGCTGCGTGCCGTCGGCATTCCCTCCCGGGTGGCCGTCGGATTCACCTCGGGGCACCAGGAGGGCGACAGCCGCGTCATCACCACAGAAGACGCGCATGCGTGGGTCGAGGCGTACTTTCCCGGGGTCGGGTGGGCCACGTTCGATCCGACACCGCTGGACGACGGCCGCACCTCCCTGCCCTCCTACCTGCAGGACGAGCTGAATCCCGAGGGAGGACAAGCGTCGGAGGAATCCGGCCGCACTTCCTCCTCCACCGGTCCGAGCCGAGCGGAGGACGGTGACACCGGCGAGAACCCCGCCGCAGCACTACCGGATCCGCCTCTCTCCGATGCCGACGACAATGTGTGGGTCATCGTGGGTGTTTGTGCCCTGGCCGTGGCCGTGCTGGCGGCTCCTGCCGCGACGCGCTCGGTTCGACGGCGCCGTCGCGTGGCCACGGTCGCCGCAGGAGCGCAGGGTGCGCCGACCACGGCCTGGCGTGAAGTGCTCGACGAGTTCCGGGATCGCGGCAGTCGAGCTGCGGCCACCGATACGGCGCGCGGGGTCGCGCACGCTCTGATCGAACGGCACGGTCTCGATGAGGACGGGGCCGACGCCATGCGTGCTCTCGTCACGGTCGTGGAACGGGACTGGTACGCACCCGCGGGGATGCCCACGGACCACTCCGCCGATCCCGCGCTTGCGGACGTGCTCCGGCGAGTGCGGGACAGTCTCCGGCGAAGCGCACCGCTGAGCTGGCGTCAGCGGCTACTACCCCGGTCCGTGCTCCAGCCCGGCAGGTCCGAGGAGACCACTCCCGCGGCATGACTCCGCGGCGAGAGTTCACCTCGCTCCGGGAATCTCCACGGCAGGGCATGCCACGGCAGAGGCCTTGACGACAAGGTCTGCGGACAGAGTCACTGCCCGGGTCGCCGAGGCGACCCGGGCACCGACTGCCGCATCACGAGTGCGTCACTGCTCGAAGCGTTTGCGGAAACGCTCTTCCATGCGCTGAGCGAAGGAACTGCGGTCCTCGGCTTTCTTCCGGCCCCCGCCGGAAGCGCCACCACCGCCCTCCGCTTGCGACTCGGAATCCTCCCCGCCACCACGCATCGCGAACAGGACGATCACTGCTCCGCCGAACATCACGAGGAAGCCGACTACGCTCACCACGGGGATACCGGCCGCTGTCACCGGTATCACCACGCCGACCACCAGCAGGATCAACCCCAATACGAAAACGGCGATGCCTTGCAGGCGCCGCCGCCGAGAAGGACGGTGCAACCGCCCTCCGCGCACATTGGAGGCGAACTTCGGATCCTCGGCGTAGAGCGCGCGCTCGATCTGATCGAGCAGTCGCTGCTCGTGCTCGGAGAGTGGCATGGCTCCTCCTCCGGCACAGGGTGTAGTGGCGCCGGAGTCCCTGAGGGATACCCCTCCGGACTGGGGATCCGGCGAACGCTTGGGGGCGTCACTTCTGAGGATACGGTTCCAAAGACGAGACGACTACCCGATCCTGCCACCGGGCATGAACGAAGTGGTCGGCATCATCCGGTTGGGGCATTATCGAGATCGACTCGGAACCCTCCCCAGGGCATGGAGACGAGTGGCGATATCGCGCAGCGGCGACCGAGCGGCGGCGGCGAGTTCCAACTCCGCAAGCATGTCGGCCGCCCCGGTACCGGACTCCAGCACCGAGCCGGGCACGAGATCACTGAGCACTCCCTGGCCCTGCACGGTCTCGACGGCAAGCCCGGCTTCCCGAAGCATCCGCTCCAGCACGTCACTGTCGAACCGGCGCTGCAACGTGTCCCCCGCAGGCCCGTCCAGCCTGCCGTCGGCATCCCGGAACAGCCGGAGCGCTTCGGACACACGTCCCGCCAGCGCCCGTTGCAGCACCGCCGCGTATCGGTTGACCACGAGCACCGACACGGCCCCACCGGGAGCCGCTGCCGCCGTCAGCGCACGCAGCGAGGCGGACACGTCGTCGACGTACTCCAGAAGCCCGTGCCCGAGTACGAGATCCGCCCCTCCGGGCGGGCTCACCGCGTCCAGGGCGTCCGTATCACCTTGCAATGCCGTAATCCGCTCGGCCACACCCGCCTCGGCAGACCTTCGTTGCAAGGTGGCCAGCGCGTTGGGGCTGGGATCCACGACGGTGACGGCACATTCCGCGGAGGCCAGTGGCACCGCCCAGACTCCGCTTCCGCCGCCGACGTCGAGTACCTCCGGCGTGCCGCCACGCCGCCTGCGCGCCTCGGCGAGTTCGGATTCGAGAACGCGGTACACAGCGTCGGATCTCATGGGACGAAAGCGTAATCGCGGCTCACGTGGTCCCGTCATCCGGCGGGGCATGTGGAAATACCCAGTGCCCACTACGACGGACGCGGATTCCGTAGGCTACGGGCGTGCATACGGTGGCAGTACTGAGTCTCAAAGGCGGCGTCGGCAAGACGACCGTGGTGCTCGGTCTCGCTTCGGCGGCCATGCGTCGCGGTGTGCGGACACTCGTGGTCGATCTGGACCCGCAGTGCAACGCGACCGCGTCTCTGGAACCGGAGGAAACCGGCAAGGGCTTGAGCGACGTCCTCGCGACCCCGCACGCCGACGTGTTGCGGGCCGCGGTTGTCCCCAGTTCCTGGGGGGAGGAAGTCGATGTCCTCGTCGGTTCCGAGGACGCGGAAATCCACAACGGCCACGATTCCGACGACAGGCATCTCGCCCGGCTCACCGACGCACTGTCCCAGCTGGACAGCATGGTCTCCGATGGCGAACTGCCCTATCAGCTCGTCCTGCTGGACTGCCCGCCCTCGCTGGGCAGGCTCACACGGTCGGCGCTGGTGGCAGCGGATCGGGCGCTGTTGGTCACCGAGCCGACGATCTTCGCGGTTTCCGGGGTCCAACGAGCCTTCGAAGCCGTTCAGGCCGAGCGAGCCGAGAACAATCCACAGTTACAGCCCCTCGGCGTGGTCGTCAATCGTGTCCGTCCCCGCTCTCATGAGCATCAGTTCCGCATCGAGGAGCTCCGCGATATCTTCGGTCCTCTGGTCATGCCGGTCACACTTCCGGACCGGCTGGCCGTGCAGCAGGCCCAAGGTGCGTGCCTGCCGATCCACCAGTGGGGGACGCCGGGTGCCCGCGAGGTCGCATTGGCGTTCAACCTCCTGCTGGCCCGGGCGTTGCGCGCGGGCCGTTCCCGCCGCACTGCCGCAGAGGGCGACATCCCGGCCGAGGCAATCGACGACGCCGACGACGACATCGATGACGAGGAGTTCGAGCAGGAAGCCTGAGAGCTTGGGGCACCGGGCTCTTCCGGCATCCTTTCAACCCACACAGCAGCCCCGAGGACTCTTCAGGCCGGGTCACCCCGGCCGGAGCGGCCACTGTCACGAGGCGGGCGCACCTCCTCGCCCGGTTGTTCGCCCGAGGCATCCGAGTCCTGTGGTCCGGCGGTACGGGGCGGCTCGGAGGCACTGGCTGACTCGGCGCCCTCGAATCGTGTCCGGATCTCTCCGGCGGCCCCGAACGGCACGTCGGAGGCACTTCGGCCGGTACCCGGTGTTCCGCCGGAGAGCTCCTGCAGTGCCGACGCCAGTCCGGCGAGCCGATCGGTGGCGTCCTGCATCACGTGTTTCTGCTCCGAAGCACCGCTGGCGGCCACCGCACGCCCGGCTGCGGCCACGAGACCACCGTAGCTTTCGACTCCCTCGTCGAGTTCCGCGCGCAGACGCCGCACATCGGATTGCAGCGCCTCGCGGTCCGCCGTGGGTGCATGCGGAATCGCCCCCTCCACGGCGACCAACCGATCCGCGACGGCACGCAACGCCGAAGCGGCGCGGGCAGCCGTGCTCCGCGCGTCCGCGGCGGACTCGCCCG
This sequence comes from Haloactinomyces albus, assembly GCF_031458135.1. NCBI lineage: Bacteria > Bacillati > Actinomycetota > Actinomycetes > Actinopolysporales > Actinopolysporaceae > Haloactinomyces > Haloactinomyces albus. Next base: position 817,688 of record NZ_JAVDXW010000001.1, read on the forward strand.
CCACCCCGGCCTCCGCAGCTGTCAACTGGGTCAGCGCGTGGTGCAGGCTCTGTTCCGCGTCCCGCAGCTGCCGCATGGGCTCACGTGCCCGGGAATCGTGTGGTGGCAGCTGCACCGGTTCGGGATCCGGTTCCGGAAGCGGTGTGCGCTTCAGTCGTCGGTACTTCAGGCCGGCACCGATGGTGCCGGCTCCCATCGCGAGTGCGAGACCGCCGATCCCGAACGAGGTCATGTCCAGCATGGTTTCCGTCGCGGGCTCGATGGCCGACCAGAAATGATCCGCAGCGTAGGAGAAGTAGGCGCTGCCGCCGAGCACTCCCGTGGTGGTGGCGCCCGCGACCGTGCTGTGCTTGGCCCTCCGCCGTCGCCGGATCAGTCGGGCCCGAGGATCGCGCCACGCCGCGAGCTTCCTGCGGAAACCGGTCAGTACCGGGCCGCGCAACTGATCAAGAGCGAACTCGTTCCATTCGCCGAGCTGATTCCAGCGCTTGCTCACCGATGGTCACGCCTGGCCGGACTGCGGGTTCTGCTGCTGCGGCCGGGGAGCCGGGGCCGCCTGCTGTGTCTGCTGCTCGCTCTCGGTCACCTGCTGCTGATCACTGCCTCCCATCGAGGCTCGCAACTGGTTGAGCCGGTTGGTACCCGCGGCATCGACCGCCGCCTGCTGGACCTCCATCATGCGGCCCTGCACGCTGTTCTGGGCCAGGTCCGCCTCGCCGAGCGCCGTGGTGTAGCGCTTTTCGATCTTGTCCCGCACCTCGTCCAACGACGGTGTGTTGCCGGGGGCGGAGACCTCGGTCATCTGCCGCAGTGAACTCGACACCTGCTCCTGCATCTTGGCCTGTTCGAGCTGGCTGAGCAGCTTGGTGCGCTCGGCGATCTTCTGCTGGAGCACCTGGGCGTTGCGCTGGACCGCCTCCTTGGCCTGGTCGGCGGCCTGCAATGACTGGTCGTGCAGGTTCTTGAGGTCCTCAACGCCCTGTTCGGCGGTCACCAGCTGACTGGCGAGCTGCTGCGCGGTTTCCTCGTACTGCTGCGCCTTGGCCTCGTCCCCCTCGGCGCGCGACTGATCGGCCATGGTCAGCGCCTGCCGAGCCGAGGACTGCAGCTTCTCGACTTCACCCAGTTGCCGGTTGAGTTTCATCTCCAGCTGCCGCTGGTTCCCGATGACCGAGGCGGCCTGTTGAGACAAGGCTTGATGCTGCCGCTGGGCTTCCTCGATGGCCTGCTGGATCTGCACCTTCGGGTCGGCGTGCTCGTCCACCTTCGACGAGAACGACGCCATGAGGTACTTCCAGAACTTCACGAACGGATTGGCCATCTCCTCCGCCTGCTTTCTCTCATGCTGGTCTCCGTCGTGCTGGACTGGCTCACACCGACAGCCCCCGGAGAACCACAGGGCATTGCTCTCGACGGGTCCATCCTTGCGATGGCTCCACCGAAAGGCTCCTCGAGGAGCCTACTGCCCACGGTCCGTGTCCTCCCCATCGTGTCAGGTGAATCGGGCGGCTTCCACCACGCCCGGAGGATCTCGGGGAATTTTCCGGGCCGCTCCCGGGGCCGCCGGTTTCGTCCCCTGCCGGACAGTCCCGGCCATGCTGCGCAGGAGACCACCGAGGTGATGATCTCCTGCGCAGGCCTGTGCTCGCACCGTCGTCCTGGCCGGTCACCACGGTCGATTCTGCGGCCCGAGCGGAAACCGTCCTGACCGGCAACTCGAATCGGGCCCATCCGAATCAGGCAGCGACGACCACGCCTCCGGAGGTCCGAGCAGGCGCACTGATCCGCTGGCTGAGCATCGGCTGCAACCGCCGATCCTGCCCCTGGGATTCCTCGTCGCGGCCCTCGGCATCGGCACCCGCGTGTGCTTCCGCTCCGACCGGTTCGCCTTCCGTCAACTCGGTGTCGGCGAGTTCGCCGCCGATCAGGCTGGGAACCAACCGACCGCCCTCGATCTCGGCAGGCGAGGCCTGCTCGACCACGGAAGGGGCCACCAGGGATTCGGATCCGTCGAGATCGCCGGCCACCGTGACCAGTAGCTCGGGTAGTGGCAGGTCCAGCGCCTCACAAATCGAGCCGAGCAGCTCGCTGGAGGCCTCCTTGCGACCACGTTCCACCTCGGAGAGATAGCCGAGGCTGACTCGGGCCGCGCGCGAGACCTCTCGCAGAGTGCGAGACTGAGCAGCCCGGGCGCGGCGCAGTCGTTCTCCGACCGCCTCCCGCAATAATACGGTCATCGCGCGCCTCCCTTCATCGTCGCCTACATCCTGCGCTACGCGTCAACGGCCCCACGTGACTCAGGGCCCTCCACGTTACTCACCGCAATGCGCCCGGTGGGACCGATGGGTAACAAGTCCGCCGAGGGCGAACGTCGCTCACTCGCATGGCGGCATCCGCCCCCCCCTCCTGACGCACCGGGTTTTTCCATCGTGGTACTTGCATTCCCAGGGGAACGAATATCGGGATCGGGAATCGTAGGGCGGCGAACCGGCCGGGGATGATTGCTGGTGCTCGTCGCCGGGGATAATCGCCGGGGATGGTCGTTGGGACGGATGATTGGTGGGTTCCCGCGCAATGCGGCCGACATACTCGGTTCAACGCAGCAGGCTCTCGAAATGTTCCAGTGCCACCCGAACGGCCGCAGCACGCACAGCGTGCCGGTCACCGTCCAAGGATACCGAGTGCACCGACGTCCTCCGGTGACCTGCGAACCCGAGGTGTACCGTTCCCGGCGCCACACCACCTTGCGAGTCGGGTCCTGCCACCCCGGTGACACCGATTCCCCAGTCCGAGGCGCAGCGCTGCCGGGCTCCCACGGCCAATTCCTCGGCAATCCGCGGATGCACGGGACCGTGCTCGGCGAGCAGGTCACCGTCGACACCTGCCAACCTCGCTTTCAGATCGGTCGCGTAGACCACCAGGCCGCCTCGTACCACCTCGCTGGCACCTGCCACGTCGGTCAGTGCCGCACCGACCAGGCCCGCCGTCAACGATTCGGCCGTGGCCACCGTTGCGCCGTGCCTGCGCAGTGCCTCCAGAACCGCGGTCACCCGCTCGTGCGGCACGTTCAGCGCTTCGATCACACCGCTCATTCCTGTCGGTTGCGTGCCCGGTTGCCAACCGCACGAAGACGCAGTGCCCGCACCATGTAATCCAGCCCGGTCGCCACCGTGGCCACCACCGCTGTCCCCATGACCGTCCACTGGAGCAGCTCACCGGACTCCCCCAGCGGCAACAGGTACAGGCCGATGGCGATCGCCTGCAGCATCGTCTTGAGCTTGCCGCCACGGCTGGCCGGAATCACCCCGTGCCGGATCACCCAGAAGCGCAGCAGGGTGACGATCAGCTCACGCGCCACGATGACCAGTGTCACCCACCAGGGCAGGTCGCCGAGCACGCTGAGCCCCACCAGCGCGGCACCCGTCAGGGCCTTGTCCGCGATTGGATCGGCGATCTTACCGAAGTCGGTGATCAGACCATGCCGCCGGGCGAGATCACCATCGATGCGGTCGGTCACCGAAGCCAGGACGAACACCGCGGTGGCCACCCAGCGCCACACCGGATCGTGCCCACCCGCGGAGAACAGGGCGATCAGAAAGAGCGGAACGAGCACCAGTCGCGACATGGTGAGCACATTGGCGATGTTGAACAGGGGCACCGGTCGTGCCGTGCTCACGTGCTCCTCCCCCGTTTCCGCGGCAGGCCCCGGCGCCGCGCTCTCCGCCGTCATGGCCTCTCCATCCACTGGTCGGTGAAAACGTGCCCGTGAGTCACCACCTTGCGCAAAGTCCGGCATGTCGTCCACTGCTCACCTACTCAGGACGGGCGCCGCAGCACACGGCACCCACCGCGGATCGCGATACCACCACCCCGCCGACACGGTCACCACCGAGTGTGATCCGAGGTGGGCATGCTCGGTCATCATGCTTCCGAGCTTAGCTGCTGTACTCGGAACACCCTGGAAGCCGCCTTCTGCGCGCCACGCCGTGTCCGCCTCCCGATCGTGCCCGCAGGCACCGCGTCCACGGGCATCGTGCCCGCAGGCACCGTGTTCGCCCTCGCCGGAGTCACCGCCGTCGCGGGGAGCACGATAGAATACGCCAATGCATGATTATACGGCCAGCGCGATAACGATTCGCCGAGCGCGGATCTCGGACGTCCGAACCATCAAAACGCTGGTCGACACCTATGCGGGCCGAGTGCTGCTCGCCAAGGACCTGGTCACGCTCTACGAGAGCGTCCAGGAGTTCTGGGTGGCCGAACTCGGCGAGCAGGACGGTCCTGCCCGGATCGTGGGCTGCGGCGCGCTGCACGTGCTGTGGGAGGACTTGGCCGAGATCCGCACCGTGGCGGTCGATCCCAGTGCCCGGGGGTTCGGAGTCGGGCACCACATCGTCGGGCGATTGGTCGCCCTGGCACGCGAGCTCGGCTTGCTACGCCTGTTCGTACTCACCTTCGAGACCGGATTCTTCGCCGGGCACGGCTTCCAGCCGATCTCCGGAGCGCCGGTGGACCCCGAGGTGTACGCGGAGATGCGCCGTTCCGCCGACGAGGGCGTCGCCGAATTCCTGGAACTGCCCTACGTCAAGCCGAACATCCTCGGCAACACCCGCATGCTGCTCGAACTCGATCACCCACGTGGCGAGGGCTGATTATGCTGCGTGGGGACCATTGCCGCCACCAGCTTCCACACCCCGGTCGACGGGTTGCATCGGTGCTCTCGCCCGTATTCGCACCGTGCTGCTGCACGAGCTACCGCCACCTCGATGCCTTCGGCGAACTCTCCGAAAACAAGCCGGGTCTTGTCATAGCTCGGCAGGTGGCGACGCAGTTGCCGATCGACATCGGACGCATCCGCCAGGTTCCGGTAATACTTGCGAAGCCCTTCGAGGTATTGTTTTTCGGTCTTTACTCCTCCGCATACCACAAGAATCAGCGAGCGAGACTCGGCTCGTGGGGCTCTGCGCCGCCGACTGTTTTCCCGTTTGGTCACTGCTCCCCCTTCGCCGCGGAGACGAAGTCGTCCACATCGAGGAACGGGACAGCTCCGTAGCTGCCGCGAAGGTAGCGTCGTTCGGCGTTCTCCCCCTTGCGTGGCTTGAAATCACTGAGTGGGTACAACTCGCTCGCACCGCTGGTGTCCTTCTCCACGAACCACACCTGGTCACGCTTGAGCACCTCTTCACCCATCATCGTGCCCAGTAGGCTCGTGTCGTGCGTGGTGAAGATCAACTGCGCACCGTACGGGTTTGGTCTGCTCATCCTGGAACAACCCCACCAGCCGTGACGTCAGCAGAGGATGCAAGCTGGTGTCGATCTCATCCACCAGGAGAACTCTTCCACGATCCAGCGCATCGAGCACGTCCGGAAGCAGTTCGAACCACGCCTGAGTTCCCGCCGACTCGTCGTGTATGTCGAACGGTCGGCTGTAGTTCCCATGCACCATCTTTACTTCGGTCATGGTTCGCGGACCATCCGCACGTACCTGTTCGATTTGCTGGGATATACGCGAAACTTCATCAGCATCCTGACGTTCATTCGCATCCCTCAAGAGCCGCTCGAGGCGCGGAACATGCTTGGGATCCTCCGTTTCCTCGACATAAATATCGGTGATTCCGGAATCAGCCGCGGAAACGAGACCAACCAGCATTCGTCGGGACGCGTCACCGGCTTCCAGGTAAGACGCTATTCTTCGTGCCAGCCTCCCCGTCGACCGCCGCAGAAAATTACTCTTCCGGCCTACAACAAAGGAAATTCGAAACCAATGATAGACCGGCATAAAAGAATCGATTCCGAACTGGACGGCAGCAGACAGAAAAAGACAGTTACCCCGGGTCAATTCCTGCAAGGACTGCAGCTTCCCCTTGGACTCGCCAAGCTTCGTTCCGAACTTGAAATCATCATTTTCTCGCTCGAAAAGCAGGCGCCTGCGCTTCTCGGGATACGAGTACAGCCACTCTTCTCGCACTCGCTCGTCATCCACGGTGAAACCGTACATGTACGGCACCGATTCGATCACCATCTCGATCACATATGTCGAGAGCTCAGCCTGCGCACCCGCATCGAGTCGGTACGGATGCCGAGGGACCCCTCCCTCGGCATCCCAGTCCCCGAGCGATCTCAGGACCGCCTCCCGCATGAAGTGGAAGCCGTCGAGCAGGTTCGACTTACCGGAGGCATTCGCCCCGTATATCGCCGCGACGGGCACCGCCATCCGATCCCGGTCATAACTCGGCATGAGCAGGAGCTCTTGCTCCTGCCGGAAGGACCGGTGGTTGCCCAACCGGAAGCTTCACAGCACGATGCACCCCTTTCACTCGTTCCTTCATCGGCCTATGTGCAAGTAAACCGTACAAAGACGGCCGAAGGGAAACCGAAAAGGCACTCTGGCTGCCGTACTGCCCCATCGGAGGTCCTGGCCATGGGCGCATGAACCGTTTGCCTCTTCGGCAAGATCACCCGAAGAGGGGGTGATGATCAGCCTGTCGCACGATGCGGGCGGACGGTGATCGAGATGACACTAAGGGTGATCATTTTCGACCGAAGGAGTTCTTCGTGCCGTCCATGCTTGCCCGCCGTCCGGGTCGCGGAGCGCTGGCCACCGCCGCTGCCGCCTTCGCCATGGTGCTCACCGCCGGAACCGCCCACGCCGACCTCACCGACGAGGAACTGCGGGCGGTCACCGACCTGTATCTGTTCGAGGCCTCATTGGACGAGTTCGTCTCGATCCGCTCCGACAGACCGTTCGACGAGCAGCTCGACTGGTCGACCGACGGCTGCTCCTGGTCACCGGATGAGCCGCTGGGCTACGAGTTCACGTCGAGTTGTCACCGTCACGACTTCGGCTATCGCAACTATCAGCGCCAGGAGCGATTCACCGAATCCAACCGGCTCCGGATCGACAACACGTTCCGCGCCGATATGTACTCCGAGTGCGCTGGTGATGTGACCTGCCAGAGCGTGGCCAACGTCTACTATTTCGCGGTCCGGCAATTCGGTGACGCGGCGATCGGCACTCCCGAAGCCGTCACACGGGCACACATCACCACCGAAAGGGCTCCGTCCGGTGAGGTCGTGGCACTGCACGCCACCAACGACGACGGCGAGGTCGTGGAGTTCCCCGTGGCCGGGTAGGTCCGATGCACAGCTGCAGTGCCGAGGGCGTGACCGCGTTCGGTCACGCCCCTGTCACCTGCTCGATGTCGCAAGCCCTGCTCGGTATCCGTGCGGCACGGCACATAGGTACGGTGCGTCACACAGGCAATCCGCGCCATCCGTTCACGGTGATGCGGCTCGTGCGATGAGAGAAGGGACGGTGTGCCATGGTACAGCGGCAGTTTCCCCGCTGGTCCGAACTACGTCCGCTGCTTCGGATCCAACCGCCGGTGCTCGACCCGACCCGGCGGCGGCTGTCCCGGGCACACACGATCGGCGATCTTCGCTCCATAGCACGGCGGAGGACGCCGCGCGCCGTCTTCGACTACACCGACGGGGCGGCCGAAGGGGAGACGAGCCTGCGGCGTGCGCGGCAGGCATTCCAGCGCATCGAGTTCCACCCCAACGTCCTGCGAGACGTGTCCGAGGTGGATACCAGCCGTGACATCCTGGGCACGCGAGCGGCACTGCCGTTCAGCCTCGCCCCCACCGGATTCACCAGGATGATGAATCACGAGGGCGAGCGGGCGGTCGTTCGGGTCGCCGAGCAGTCCGGCGTCCCCTACGCGCTGTCGACGATGGGCACCACCTCCATCGAGGACACCGCAGCCGCCGGGCCCGATGCGCGCAAGTGGTTCCAGCTCTACGTCTGGCGGGACCGCTCGGCGGGCAAGGACCTGGTCCAGCGCGCTCGCGAGTCCGGCTATGAGGCGTTGATCCTCACGGTGGACACGCCCGTCGCAGGCGCACGCATGCGCGATGTGCGCAACGGCCTGACCATTCCCCCATCGCTGACGCTGAAGACCCTCGCCGACGGTGCGATGCACCCCGCTTGGTGGTTCAACCTGCTCACGACCGAGCCACTGACCTTCGCGTCCTTCAAGCGCTGGGAGGGCACGGTCGCCGAACTCATCAACGAGATGTTCGACCCGACCCTGAGCTTCGCCGACGTGGAATGGTTGCGCGAGCTCTGGGACGGGCCGCTGATCATCAAGGGCATTCAGAACGCCGAGGACGCCGGTAAGGTCGTCGACCTGGGTGCCGATGCGGTCATCCTGTCCAACCACGGCGGGCGCCAGCTCGACCGGGCCCCGACCATGCTGGAGCTGTTGCCGCAAGTCCGCGACAACATCGGCGACCGCGCTCAGGTCCTGGTCGATACCGGCATCCTCAGCGGTGCCGACATCGTGGCCGCGCTGGCGCGTGGTGCCGACTCCTGCCTCGTCGGCCGGGCCTACCTCTACGGGCTGATGGCCGGAGGGCAGCAAGGGGCGGAGCGTGCCGTGGAGATCCTGCGCAGCGAGATCGTCCGGACCCTGCAGCTACTCGGCGTCTCCTCCGTCGACCAGCTCGACAGCAGTCACGCGACACTACGCACGGCCACGTAACCGGATGAACGCGTCGTTGTGGCAGGCACACCGGCAGACACACCGCCACAGCGACGCATTCACCGTTCCTCGCTGTCCTCCGGCGGCGGCCCACCTCGGATCGACTGCAGTGCACCATCGAGCTCATCGGGCTTGACCAGCACTTCCCGTGCCTTCGAGCCTTCCGAGGCTGCGACCACGCCGCGTGACTCCAGCAGGTCCATGAGCCTGCCCGCCTTGGCGAATCCGACGCGCAGCTTGCGTTGCAGCATCGAGGTCGACCCGAACTGGCTGGTCACGACCAGCTCGGCGGCCTGCAGCAACACGTCGAGGTCGTCCCCGATGTCGGAGTCGACTTCCTTCTTCTCGCCCGCCTTGGCGGCGGTGACGCCCTCGGTGTAGTCGGGCTCGGCCTGCTCCTTGGTGTAGGCCACGAGCCGGTGGATCTCCTCGTCGCTGACGAACGAGCCCTGCACCCGCGACGGCCGGGCACCGCCCATCGGCAGGTAGAGCGCGTCCCCCATGCCGATCAGCTTCTCCGCGCCCTGCTGATCCAGAATGACGCGCGAATCGGTCAGTGACGAGGTCGCGAACGCCAGCCGCGAGGGCACGTTCGTCTTGATCAGGCCGGTGACCACGTCCACCGAGGGACGCTGGGTGGCCAGCACCAGGTGGATCCCCGCGGCCCGCGCTTTCTGCGTGATCCGCACGACCGCGTCCTCCACATCGCGGGGCGCGGTCATCATCAGATCCGCGAGCTCGTCGACGATCGCCAGGATGTAAGGATAAGGCCGGTACTCGCGTTCACTGCCGGGCGGAGCGGTGATCTCGCCGGAGCGGACCTTGGCATTGAAGTCGTCGATGTGGCGCACCCGGTTGGCTTGCATGTCCTGGTAGCGCTGCTCCATCTCCTCGACCAACCAGCCCAGCGCGGAGGCGGCTTTCTTGGGCTGGGTGATGATCGGGGTGATCAGATGCGGAATGCCCTCGTAGGGAGTCAGCTCCACCATCTTCGGGTCGATCAGGATCATCCGGACCTCGTCCGGGGTGGCCCTGGCCAACAGTGAGGCCAGCAACGAGTTGACGAAGCTGGACTTACCGGAACCGGTCGAGCCCGCACACAACAGGTGCGGCATCTTCGACAGGTTCGCCGTGACCATGTGCCCTTCGATGTCCTTGCCCAAGCCCATGACCAGCGGGTGCGTGTCGCCCGCTGCCTTCGACGAGCGCAGCACGTCGCCGAGGCGCACCATCTCGCGGTCGCTGTTGGGCACCTCGATTCCCACCGCCGACTTGCCGGGGATGGGCGCCAGCAGGCGCACGTTGTCGTTGGCCACCGCATAGGCGATGTTCTTGGTCAGCGCGGTGATCTTCTCGACCTTCACACCGGGGCCGAGTTCGACCTCGTAGCGCGTCACCGTCGGCCCACGCACGAAGCCGGTGACCTGCGCGTCGATCTTGAACTCATCCAGGACCCCGGTGATCGCCTCGATCATGGAGTCGTTGACCTTGCTGCGGCTCTTCGGCGGGTCGCCCTCCTGCAACGCGTCCAGCGGCGGAAGCTGGTAGTCGCCCTCGACGGTGCGGCTGATCGTGAGCTTGCCCTCCTGCTCGTCCCCGGGCTTCTCGGCCGAGGCGACGGGCACCTCGGCCGCCGCGGGCTTCGTCTCGGATGTTTTCCTGCCCGAGGAGCCCGAGGATGCCGAGGAGGGGGTCTTCTTGGTCGATTCCGCTCCGGAGGATCGCGACTCGGTGGCGGCGTCGTCGAGAGTCAGTTGCCCATCGTCATCGGCTGCCCGGCCACCGCTCATCGACCCCTGGCGGCGTCTCGACGGACGTCGCAGCGTGGCGGCGGAGGGATCGGACGGTTCCAGACTCTCCGCACCGGTACCGGGCTCGGGAGCGCCCTGCTGGGCAAGAGCCCGCAGCCGTTCGGGCACGTCCCGGACGGCCGTTCCGGTCAGCAACAGGATCGCGAACACGACCACCAGCACGAGCACGGCGATCGCCACCCCACCGGTGAGTCCTCGCGACAGTGGCCCCCCGGCGGCGAAACCGAGAACGCCCCCGGCTTGTGGCCATCCCGAGCCGGTTTGCGGGGCACCGGCGGCGATGTGCAGCACCCCGAGCACGGCCGACAGCATCAGCAGCGTGCCGATCACCATCCTCGGCCGTGCCTCGGGATTCGTTTCCGTTCGCATCAACAGGATCGCGACGCCGAGCAGCACCACCGGCAGGACCAGGGCGGCCGAGCCGATCACGAAGCGCAGCCCCCAATCCAGCCACTGCCCCACCGGACCGCCCGCATGCCACCAGACGCCTGCAGCGGCCACGACGGCGACGGCGAGGAAGGTCAGGGCGAGTGCGTCCCGACGGTGAGCGGGATCGATCTCGCGGGTTCTGCCCAGCGCGCGGAGTGCGCCCCCCAGCCCGCGCGTCAGGCTCTGCCCCAGGTCGGAACCACCGGAACGACGGGTGGTACCGCGCCGTGCGGGGGCACGGGCGGCACCGGAGCGGGGCGTGGTCGTCCGCTTCGCCGTGCCGCCCTTGCTCGCGGCGCCGGACGAGGTCTTCTTCGCCGCCGATCCCCTGCCTGCCGTCGAACCCCTGCCTGCCGTCGACCCCTTGCGCGCCGTCGACCCCTTGCGCGCTGCCGAACCCTTTTTCGTGGTCGAGTTCGCTTTCGACGCCGAGGAGGACTTCGATGTCGAGGAGGACTTCGACGCCGAAGCGCCCTTCGAGGTGCTCGCACCGCTGCTGGCCGCACTCGTGGCGCGTGCCGGGCCCCGCCCGCTACTCGCCGTACCGCTCGCCATGGTCAACACGGTATCGCCTGCCCGCCTCCGGCGTCACAATTGCCACACCACCCGTGCGGGAAAGCGCGGACGCCCCGAGCCGAGCCGGTCCGGGGCGCCTTACACGCGGTCTCGGCTGCTGGAGCGGATCAGCCCGCAGGTTTGGCGTAGGTGTCCGCGGCGGCCCAGTCGATCGCCACGAACGGCTCGTCGCCCACGACCCAGGCATCGTGGCCCGGCGAGATCACCACCGAGTCACCGGCTCCGGCCTCTCCTTCCGTGCCGTCGTCCATCGCGACGTGCATTCGTCCCGCGAGAACGTAGAGCTGATGGCTCTCCTGGCAACTGTCGGTTCCGGCGAGCGGCTTGACGTCCTCGGACCATTTCCAGCCCGGCTGCATGGTCGCCCGGCCGACCGAGACACCGGCCAGCTTCACCATGGCCAATTCGCCGTTGTTGAAATTCCTCGTCTCGTCCGGCCGGTCGAGACTCTTGGCTTCGAGCATGATCGTCCCCCTCGGATAAGCCCGCTACGCGGGCGTGACTCGAAAGCACTTCCAGTCTGCGCCGCTCGACTCCGATGCGCCAGGGCCACATTCCCACCGCGGTCCCGGTAGGAGCTCGCCGAGGACCACCGCACCACCGGAGTGAATGTCCCGGTTGACCGCATAGCGCGGACGAACATCCGTTCACTCCTCCACCGGAGATTCCTCCCGCACCAGATCACCGCCTGCCGCCAGGTGGGCGATGTGGTGCGAGGTACCGATCGCGACCCAGCGGGAGGCATCCGCGGTACCACCGTGCCGTGCGTAGTCGTCGAGCACCCGATCTCCCCACGACCGCGATGCGTCGGGATACAGCTCGGTCACCCGTTGGGCGAGCTCACCGAAGTATCTTCTCTTCAACTCCCGGTTCTCTTCGGCGGCCACTCCCTCGGGCGGCAGGCGCCTGGTGAAGTAGTGCGAACGCTGACACCGGGTGTAATGCAGGTAAGGATGCCGTGGTGTCCACCCGCGCGCACCGGGACCGTCACGGGCACGCGGGTGCACCACTCCGTAATCGCCGTATCGGAGCGCCGGAGCCCGAGTGAGCAACTGGTGCCAGAGTGCGTGCTCGGGCCGGGACCGATCCCTGTCGAACGCTCCTCTGCTTTCGGGCACCGAGCCGCTCAACAGCGTCACCGAACGGAAGCGCTGCCACGGCAGTCGGGTGAGCGTGGCGGCGACCGACTTCGTGTCCGGTTCGAGCGGTGGCCGGGCCAGGAAACCCACATCGAGCAACAGGTCGACATCGGCGGGGTCGACACGCAGTCGCCGCAGGCACCGTTCGAGTCTGCCGGGCAGGTCGGGGGCGGATGTCGACGCATGCGGCACCCGCAGCGCCACACCGCGTCCGAGCTCTTCGAGCACCAGGGCCACCCGCGCCATGTGCCGTTCGGTGCCGTTCAGGCACACGACGGGAACGAACGCGGGGACTTCGGAGGCGTGCAGCCCGAGATGTTCCTCCAGCACGCGAGCCATGTAGCCGAATGGGCCGTGCGGTTGCCGCCACAGCGATGAGGACGGGTGCAGCTGGGAGACGTCGAGCATCAGACGGCGGCCACACGTTCCGAGCATCATCGCGATCTCGGCCAGCCTGGAAAGCATTCGGCTGTTTCCGGCGACGCCGGACAGCAACTCCACGACGGGCTGGACCCGGCGCACTTCGTCGGAGCTCATGTGCAGGAGCGCTTCGAGCTCTCCCGGCTTGGCCTTCACCGCGACCAGCGTTTCGAAGTCCCGACCCGCCGCATGCTCCCCCACTGTCGACCTCCGGTCACCGGCTGCCTCGGGGCACTTCCCGATCATCGAAGGTATTCAGGAGAAAGCCTCGTGCGCGTCGGCCGATCGGATGATCACGTGATCGGCCGCCACACCGGGCACAGCTTGCAGCCGAGCTCCGACGGCGTGCGGCCCGCTTCCCCGGCTACCGAACGAAGTCACCGGCGTCGCTCCGGCGGTGGACACGCAGCGCAGCATCATTCCGGCAATCCGTGTACTGATGCTCACTAACGTTTCGGTTACAGTACGGTTGGTTGAGCAGTCAGCCACTGGATCATGCACCGTGCCGACGAGGGGCCGCTGTTCCGCACGCTCGACGACATCCCGGCAGTAACGGCCACGACGGGAGCGGTCGCCGAGCGGCGGTGGCTGCGCACTTTCTCGGCAGGAAGGACGACCTTTGGCGGCCGAGCAAACAATACCGGGGATCACGCCGGCTCCACACCGCCGGAATGGTGATGCCGAGGCGATCGAAGCGGCACGGTTGGCGGCGGTGGCCCGCTACGACATCGTGGACACCCCTCGGGACGAGGCATTCGACCGGATTGCCGCGCTGGCCGCGCGGTGGCTCGACACACCGATTGCGACAGTGTCCATCGTGGACAGCGATTGGATCTGGTTCAAAGCCACACATGGCATGAGCGAGATCACCCGGACCGCGCGGGAGCCGGGACTGTGCGACTCGGCGATCTCCCAGGACGCACCGTATGTGGTTCCGGACACTCTGGCCGATCCCCGCGCAGCCGGGAATGCGCTGGTGCGCGGGGAGTTGGGCATCCGGTTCTACGCCGCCGCACCGATCCGCAACTCCGAGGGCCACCGGCTGGGCACGGTCGACGTGCTCGACACCCGCCCTCGCGAGGTCGGAGATACCGAGCTGACCACCTTGCAGGATCTGGCGGCCGTGGTGATGGATGAGCTGGAGCTGCGGCTGTCGGCACTGACGACCCTGCGACACGAGCGCAGGCTGCGGGAACGCATGGAGGGGTTCGCTTCCACGCTGCAGCGCACACTGCTGCCCCCGTCCCTACCCCGGGTGCCCGGGCTGGAGCTGGCGTGTCACTACCACGCCGCGTCCGCGAGCGATGTGACCGGCGACTTCTACGATGTGTTCTCTCTCGGCGACGGCCGGTGGGCGTTTTTCCTCGGCGATGTCTCCGGTCACGGCGCGCCTGCGGCGACGGTGACCTCGCTGACCCGCTACACGCTGCGAGCCGCGGCGCTGCACAGCCCCGATCCTGCCGCCGCGCTGATGGAATTGAACGCTGCCCTGCTGCGGGATCCGCACGTTCCGCAGTGCTGCACCGTCCTGTTCGGGATCCTGCAGCCCGTGTCCACCGGTGGCTTCGACATCGTCCTCGCAGGCGGCGGGCATCCGCCTGCACTGTGGATGCGTCCGGAACACGGTGTGGTGGAGGAGATTCATCCCGACGGGGGGATGCTCGTCGGGGCGCTGCCGGATGCCTCGTTCGCCACCTCCCGCCTACATCTGGCGGAGGGGCAGACGCTGCTGCTCTACACCGACGGGCTCGTCGAAGCCCGCCCCGGTGGCGAGTTCTTCGGGGAAGAGCGACTGAGGACGTTTCTGGCCGACAACATCAGCGCAGGTGCCGAGACGTTGATCGGGGAGCTGACCACGCTGATCGGCAGGTTCGATCCCGCCCCCGACGACGATATCGCCCTGCTTGCCCTGCGCGTGCCCACTGCTTCACCGGACGCACACTGATCCACGGCCGAACCGGCAAGCACCGCGAGTACGCGCGGACGCGTCAGGGCGGGGACGGGCGCACCGCTTCGGCCTGCGGCACCACGGTCCAGGCCATGCGCACCGTGGTGCCGGAGGTGCCTGCGGTGACCTCGGCCTGCTCGGCCAGGCTCCGAATCAGCACCAGGCCCCGGCCACCCATGTCCGCGCGCTCGGCAGGCGGGCGACGCCAGCTTCCGTGATCGGACACGGTGACTTCCACCTGTGCCGTGTCGGGCCGGTAAACCGCATGCATGTCCAGCACGCCGCCACCATCGGGATAGGCGTGGGCGGCGACGTTGGCCAGCGCCTCGTACCCGGCCAGCGCCACTACTTCGACCTGTTCGACGGCCATCCCGATGCGCTCGGCCCACTCGGTCAACGCGCGCCGCAGTCCCGCCAGCCGTTCCGGCTCGGCAGGCACCGCAGGGCAATGCAGATCGGCGACCGGCCCTGCTCTGTCATCACCATCGTGTTCGTCGGCCGCCGCACCGTCGGTGTCCATGTGCTCTTCCTGCTTCGACTGCTGGATCGGGCTCCGGCGTACCCACTCGGCCGGTCCACGTATGCACACATCGCCGAAATGATCGTCCTGCTACGGGCCCGCTACGGCCGGGCTCCGATCGAGGGCTGCGGCCATCAACTTTCGGACAGGGCCTCCTGCCGGGAAGCGTGGACGGGGATCCTGCGGTCCAGAGCGGTCACCTGCAGCGGCCGTGCCGTGGCCGTGTTCGGGGCCACCACGCACAGCGCTGTGTGGCCCTCGGCCTGCTGGTAGGCGGTAACCAGCGCCGACAATCCCGCCGAAGCGAAGAAGTCCACGCCGGTCAGGTCCACCACCAGCTTCTCCGGCCTGCCCTCCAATGCCGACGTCAGCGCTTCCTCGAATGTGGGCGCGGTCACCATGTCGACGTCTCCCGAGACCGGCAGCACCGCCTCCCGGCCATACCACTCCACGGCCGCGATCACGATCTGCCCCTCGGCGGGTTCAGTGGTTTCGGTATGCACGGACGAATCGAAAGAAGTCACGGCGCCCACTATCGCATACCACCACCGACCTCCGTCGAACAAAGCCCGTGGTGTAGGCCGGTGGTCCGGCGAGCTCGATGACGAGGATCTTGGCCTCGTGCTCGATGGGCCTCGGAGACTCTCCTTGCTGTGCTTGCCACAAATCGACTCTACAAAGAATTCTGTGTAGAGTGGGTGATGTCCGGAACAGTAGAGGAGGGCCGGATGAGACTCGAAACGAACGATATGCGGACGATGAGCGAAGCCACCAGGACCGGCGTGTCACGGCTGGCTCAGGAAGCCCACGCTGGCCGGGATATTGTGCTGACCAGCAACAGCCAACCCGTCGCAGGCGTGGTGAGCATCGACAAACTCGCCCGGATGCAGCACCTCGATGAGGTCGAGTCCGACCTGCGACTCCTGACTCTTGCATGGACACGGGTCCTCACCGACAACGGTCGGCATCACCGCTTGGAGGATGTGGCTGCCGAGTTCGGCGTCGACCTCGACACCGAGGACGACGAGTCCCAGGCATGACCAGTGAAGTCGTTCTCACCGATGATGCCAAGGAGGATCTGCGGGAACTGGATGGATCAGCGCGCAAACTGGTCCTGAAGGCTCTCACCAAGCTGAAACAAGCCCCGGAACAGCGTGGCGCCTCGCTCGTGGGCGTTTTGGCCACGTTCCGGAAACTTGTCATCGGCGACCGTGACTACGGTATCGTGTATCGCGTAGAAACCGATGGCACTGTCGTCGTCGGTTACGTGATCGGTAAACGCACCGATGGTGAAGCCTACGAGCTCGCCCGCTCTCGCCTGGCCCTGCATCATAATCAGTCCGCGGCTCAAGCTGTCACCGAATTGCTGGATCGGGCATACAACAGAGAAGCCGGATCATCGGCCTGATGAGGTCGGCAGCAGCCCGCCCGCGGCACGCCCGCCGCACGAAGGCGCTCGTACTCCAGACGCCCCGGATGCCTGACAGGACCGGCCTTCCCCCCGCCCTTGGATGCCAGCCTTACGCGCCCACCCGTAGGCCGTGTTCCGGTTCACTCCCACCACACGGGCAGCCGCCAGAACGTTGCCCGACTCCCGATCCAGCGCCTCGAAGAACCGAGCCTTCAACTCCCCAGAAACCACGATCCCCGCAACTCCCTGAATCCCAGGGTGTTGCGGGGACCGCTAGAACCCGGCGCTGTGGTAGCGGGGCCGCTGGTGTGCGGCGGGGCGGGCTTGTTCAAGGCGGTGAGCGTTGCTGCACGGTATGCGCGGGGAGCAGCGGATCGCCGACACACTCGAGAGCGGATTCAGCCGCCTGCCGGCGGGGTGATTCCGGGCAGCCCGCCGGTGCGCGCGCTGATCAGGATCATCGCCGCGTACGAGGCGAACACCCAGCCCATCTGTTCGGCACGCTCATCGAGAGCGTGCCGCTGGTTGGAGTACAGGTCCAGGGCCGCGAAGAATTCCTCGTCCCGGTAGAGCTGGAAACCCATCATGCTGCCGACTCCCAATGCGCGGGCCTGCGGTATGTAGGACGGCCAGCGGGTCTCGGTGGCGAGGTCGTCGCTGCGGTAGACCCCGTTGTGCCAGGCACCGACTTGCATGGCGGCATCGAAGCACGGGCCCTGGCGTAGCCGACCCTGCGCCTGGTCGGAATCGTGGATGCGCCTGCTGGTAGCCGCTGCCGTCTCGACTCCCCGCTTGCGGTACAGCAGCAGGACGCCTGCGTCGTCGCAGCCGTCGAGGTGCTGCACGGCCAACTCCACGACCCGGTCCAGCACGGCCTGCTTCGAGGATTGCACAGTCAGGTCCCGAGCGAGGTCGGCGAAGACCTCCAGGGGCGTGTCATCGATGGCCATGGCTGCCGCTTCCTCTTCCGCACTGTCGAGCTTGCCCTCGCAAGGCTTCCAGGGGGCGGGCGCGGCGGCGGGTGACCACCACACATTCCCTTCCTCCGACGTACCAGCGGCTCGGTCGCAACGCAGCCCCACCATCCCCCGAACGAGCCCCGAGCACCGAGCAGCCGACGGCACCGCTTGCGGGCGGCAGGCAACGAGCGTGGCCACCTCGCGAACACCGCGCTACTGCGGCTCGAAGCAGGTATCGCTGCGCACGGAAGTGCATCTCGGAGCCGTACCGCCTGGCACCGTCCAGGGCTCACAGCAGGGGCTCGGCTTCGCGTGGCCGACCCAGCTCGATCATGCAGCGCCCCGCCATGACATCGATTTCGGCTCTGTTGAGCCAGTAAACCCACTCCGGCCATCCGGTCCTCGGCGCTCGTACGAATCGTCGCCCCGGTCCAGTGCTCTCCAGGTGGCCTCGGCATCTCCCGCTTTCGCCGAGGCCCAGGCAACCCGTTCCGGAAACAGAGCACGAACCACCGGAGTGGTCTCCGACGCTCCTTGGACAGCCGTACGCGCCAACAGCGCAGCATCGGCAGGAGTGCCGATATTGGCCATCTGATAGCTCAGGCTCGACAGGAGCTGCGCGCCGAGCGTGCCTGCACCTGCCGCCCTCCCTGCCTCACTTGCGAATCACTATCGAAGATTCCCACTGATCACAGGTTCAGATCCAGTGATTCTCGGGGGCCATTGCCCGGCGGTGGCGGCAGCGGCCGGTCGGGGTCGATCTTCGTGGCAGGTGCAGCGGGCTGCTTCTCGGCAGGTTCCGGTTCCGCGTCGGCTTCGGCGGGTTGAGTTTTCGCGAATTGAGCCTTGGCCGTGCGGGGCTTACGAGTGCGTCCGGCCTTCGACGCACTCGCCCGCTCGACGCGGATACGTTCCAGCAGCACCGAGGCCGGTTCGTCATCCGGGTCCTGCTCCACCAACCGCCCCGCGAACGCCTCCCGCGGGAGGGAGCGGCGCCGGTGTTCTGCGGGTCCGGGCCTCTGTCACAGCTTCACCCAGTTGTTCTTCAGCGGTACGCAACTCCCTGTTGCGCTGCGCAATGGCTTCCTGCTCTCGATATGGCGGGATAGGTACACGGATAGCACGGAGAGACTTCTGCGATATGCTTCTCATCGAGTCCTTGGTTCCCGTCGCAGCATTCGATATCTGCTTACGCGCGTAAGGCGACGAAAGAACAGGGATCAAACGTTCCTTTGGGGGGCAGCTTCATCTTCACTTTCCTGAAATTCGCCCCAAGTCATTGCGCTGACCTTGATGACGCCCCACTCATCATCGCGGGCAGGTCTCGCTTCGCAAGCAAAAGATTTACCTGCTTCGATACGATCAAGCACCTCGTCGAGGATTCCTAGACACCAACTCTCCGGCATCTCCGAGGGGGCCAGCCCGCCTCCAAGCACGTTGGTCTGCAACGCCGACCTCTCCCACAGCCCCAAGGAACGCTGAGCACGAGTTACTTCTCCAGCAGCAACCTCCGACCGCGATAGGTAGTCCTCGAGAACGGCGACGATGCGGTGCTGCTCGGCGATCTCGCGCCAGCGGTTGCTGCTCCGCGCTCGCCTGCGCGAGCTGTTGCTCGACCTCCTGGCGGCCACGTTGCTCGCGTTCCAGCGAGTCGTGCGCATCGGCGAGTTCCGTGCGGGTCTCGATCAGTTTGGCGCGGTGCGCATCCAGGTCCGTGTGGAGCCGGTCGAACTCGTGGCGCTCGGCCGCCGAGGACGGATCGGTGAACACATAGGACTCGGCACCCGCCCCCAGCGAGGCCAGCAGCAGGTCGTGCTCGACGAGCAGGCCGAAGTTCGGTGAGTTGCGGGCGAGTGCGGCCACGCGCGGATCGACCGGTGCCGACGTGCCGGGCGTCCCCGTTGCCTCCGTCATCGAATCCTTGCCCACTCGTGACCGGCGCAGCGTCGGAACGTATCGCTCCTGTGACATACCAGGTGGACACTGTTCCGGTGATGTCGTCAGCAGCAGCTTTCGAGCCGTCCCGGTGGCACCCACCGCAGCGGCGAATCCGGTGCGTCGAGGTGAGCCCGTTGTAGCGCTCGCGCTTACGGGAATCAACCCCACGTTACCGGCGGCAGTATGCCTGCTCAGCCCCCTCGCTCGGCTCGGCGATCCGGAGCAGTCGACGCGGGGAGATCACGAACCCCCGGCCCAAGCACAACAGGCCCCCAGCATTACCGGACATAGAGCCGTCCCCGCACGACACAGGAGCACGTCCTGCCACGCCACGAAAAACAGCGAAGTCCGTGGCGCTACGAACGCATCTCCACGATGAAGGACATTCGATGAGCATCCCCCCACCCCCTCCGCCCGGACAAGCCGTTCAGCCGCGCAACGGGCTCGGCACCGCCGGTTTCGTCCTCGGGCTCCTTGCCGCCCTCTTTTCGCTGATGCCCATCATCGGGATGATCGCCTGGCCACTGTCGATCCTCGGGCTCATCTTCGGCATCCTCGGCATTCTGCGTGCCCGGAAGGGAGCGGCCACCAACAAGGGACTGTCGATCGCAGGCACCGTACTGGCCGCGATCGGGCTGGTGACCTGCATTCTCTGGACCGCTCTCACCGGTGCCGCCATCAACAGCGCCGCCAACGAAGCCGAGAGTGAACTGAACCGCATCGAGCAGGAAATAAATCAGTCGATTCCGCCCACCCAGGTCGACAAGCAGGCCACGAACGCGCCGACGAAGCTCGCTTTCGGCGAGAAGCACGAATGGCCCGGTGGTGAGGCGGTCGTGATCTCCGCACCCACCAAGTACACGGAAACCAATCCGCTCATCCTCGGCGAGAACGAACGTGGCGCCGCCGTGGACATCACGATCACCAACAACACCGGCGATGAGATCAACCCGATAAGCTGGGACATCACCGCCACACACGGTGGTAGACCCGCCGAGACGATTCTGGGTGACGATACCTTCGCCGATGCGGCGATTCCGGCGGGCGGCGAACTGACCATCACCCGGGCGTTCAAGGTCGGTACCGAATCCGCCGAGCTGCAGGTCTCGGTGGCCCCTAACGTCTTCGCCGAGAACACCGTCTACTACCACGGCACGTTCTGACCCACGCCCGGTTTCGACCGGCTGGGAGCTTCCGGTCAGCCAACACAGGTGTGCCGGTCTCCCCGGAGGAGACCGGCACACTGCTGTGCGAAACGAGCGGAAGAATCTCAGTCGGCGTCGACGACGGGAGCGTTGACGCACTGGGTGTACTGCGGTGAGGCGATGGGCGCCGCGATGCCGAGTACGGCCACGTTGTTCCCACAGGCCTGGATCGGCGCCACGCTGACGTTGTTGTCGTTGAGGATGTTGATGCCGTCGTTGCCGTCGTCGTAGTAACCGCCATTGTGGCCGTAGTCGCCATGGCCGGAGGCGAAGGCGGGCGAACCCAACGCCATCAGTCCGGCGGTGGCGGCCGCAGCCCCGATAAGTCGAACGGAAGTACGCACCGAAAGACCCCTCTCTCGTGTGAATTCGATTCCATCGATCGGACGAGACGCCAACTCGCGAACATCCTCGGCGCCCTCGTCGACCGGCTCTCCCACGGTGGCACCCACCCTGCTCACCGGCTCGCCCAATCACTCCAAAGAGCGACGAAGAAGGACATTCCGCCGGTTGTGTCCGCACAGATGTGTGCCGGCCTCCCGAAGGAGACCGGCACACGCGCTTCTCAGGAAGCAGCGGTATCAGCCCAGCAGGCCACCCAGGCCACCCAGGGCGTGTCCCTTGCCATTGTCACCGTTCTTGCCCTTGTTGTTCTCGTAGTCCTGGTAGTGCTTGTCCTTGCCGTAACCGTTGCCGTTGTCTTCGACCTGCTTCTGGTCCGAGTCGGCGTCGCCGCCGTCGCCACCGTTACCGGCCGAGCACGCCACCTTGTTCTCGCCGAGAACCGAGATCGGAACGAGGCCGCACAGGTTCACGCCGATGCCGCCGTCACCGCCGTCACCGCCCTCGTTCTCGGCAACCTGGCTACGAATGTCCTCGAAGGAGGGAACACTGGCGAAGGCGGGCGCGCCCATGGCCATCATGCCTGCGGTCACGGCAGCGACTCCGACCAAGCGAGCAGATGTACGCACTGAAAGGCTCCAATCTGGATGAATTCCGTCCTCAAAACCGAACCGACGTGGATTCACTCCCCATACCCCGGGAACCCATATCGCCGACCGGCGAACTTCACCCTGACACCGGTGCCCGCGCCCCGCCCGCTCTGTCACACCAAAGAAAACGCACACTCACCCGAGCGCTGACCATATTTACACAGAGTAATAACATCATTGACACAAAGCACACATGAGTGTGCCGACCCCCTCGAAGAGGACCGGCACACTCATGAGCGCAGAAACACTTTCAGGACCGTGGAAGTCGTGCACGATCCACTGCGGGCATGTCAGTCGCGCTCCTGCCCGTCCGAGTCGCCGTTACCACTGCCGCCACCGTTACCGGCCGAGCACGCCACCTCGTTCTCACCGAGAACCGCGATCGGGAGGACACCGCACACGTTCACACCGATGCCGCCGTCACCGCCCTCACCTGAATCAACCTGGCTGTGAATGTCCTCGAAGGAGGGAACACTGGCGAAGGCGGGCGCGCCCATGGCCATCATGCCTGCAGCCACGGCAGCGACCCCGACCAAACGAGCAGATGTACGCACTGGAGACTCCAATCTGGATGAATTCCGTCCTCAAAACCGAACCGACGTGGATTCACTCCCCATACCCCGGGAACCCGCATCGCCGACCGGCGAACTTCACCCTGACACCGGTGCCCGCGCCCCGCCCGCTCTGTCACACCAAAGAAAACGCGCACCCACCCGAGCGCCGACCATATTTACGCAGCGCAACCGGAGTATCGTCGCCCCGCACAAGAAATGTGCCGACCTCCCGGAGGAGACCGGCACATTTCCGCACCGTAGAAGCACGGAGTCAGGGCCGTGGGCGTTTGCCCGTCCCTATCAGGACAAGGTCACTCACCCTGCTTCTGGTCCGAGTCGGCATCGCCGCCGTCGCCACCGTTGGCGGCCGAGCACGCCACCTCGTTGCTGCCGAGCAGCGCGATCGGGATGAGGCCGCAGGCGTTCACGCCGATGCCGCCGTCGCCGCCCTCGCCGCCCTCGTTCTCGGCGACCTGGCTGTAAATGTCCTCGAAGGAAGGCGGGGCGCTGGCGAAGGCGGGCGCGCCCATGGCCATCATGCCTGCAGCCACGGCAGCGACCCCGACCAAACGAGCAGATGTACGCATCAAATACTCCATTCCTGATGAATCCGGATACACCGGGCCGACACGGACTCACTCCCCATACCCCGGGAACCCGCATTGCCGACCGGTGGATTCACCGTGGCATCCTGCCGGTGATCCTGCTCGTTCTGTCACACCAAAGAGAACAGCAGATCGCACAGGACAGCAGGAGTACCGAGCACCATCTCCGAATGAAAGTCACCTTTTTCGGGCCGAGTCATTCCCGATGAAAACGCACGGACCGAAAAAGCGAAAATCTCACGAATCGACCGGAAGAACGTTCGGCACGATCATCGGGCGCCTGCGATAGGTATCGGCCACCCACTTGCCGACCGTGCGGCGCACAGCCTGGGCGATCCGGTGAGTATCGACGATGCCCTCCGTCTCGGTACGCGAGAGCTCCATCTCCACCAGCGGCACCACCTCGTCGAGCGCCTTCGGATCATCGGAGAACCCGCGCCCGGAGATCGTCGGAGGCGATATCGCCCTGCCGGTGGTGGCATCCACCGCCACCGTGATCGAAATGAACCCACCTTCACCGAGGACCAACCGATCCGACAGGGTCGACTCGCCGACGTCGCCGACCGACAGGCCGTCGACATACACGTGGCCGATCTCGTAACGCCCGGCGATGCTGGCGATGCCATCCACGAGATCCACCACGACCCCGTCCTCGGCGATCACCACCCGATCCGGCGGCACCCCCGTCAGCGTGGCCAGGTCCGCGTTCGCGCGCAGATGCCGCCACTCGCCGTGCACGGGCATGACATTGCTCGGCCGGACCGCGTTGTACAGGTACAGCAGTTCACCGGCCGAGGCGTGCCCGGACACGTGCACCTTCGCCCCGCCCTGGTGCACCACCTCGGCACCCAGGCGCACCAGACCGTTGACGACCCCGAACACGGCGGTCTCGTTGCCGGGAATCAGCGAGCTGGCCAGCACGACGGTGTCCCCGGACTGGATCTTGATCTGCTTGTGCTCCCCGCGCGCCATCCGCGACAGCGCCGACAGCGGCTCCCCCTGGGAACCGGTCGAGACGAACAGCACCATCTCCGGGGGCATCGCCAGGGCGTCGTCGAGATCCACCAGCAGCCCGTCCGGCACCCGCAGGATGCCCTGCTCGGCCGCGATGCCCATGTTGCGCACCATCGAGCGGCCGACGAAGCACACCTGGCGGCCACGCTTGGCGGCGACGTCGAGGACCTGCTGCACGCGGTGGACGTGGCTGGCGAAACACGCCACGATCAGTCGCTGTGTCGCCTCACCGACCACCGAGTCCAGCACCGGACCGATCTCGCGTTCCGGGGTGACCACTCCCGGAACCTCGGCATTGGTCGAGTCGACCAGGAACAGGTCGACCCCTTCATCGCCGAGCCGCGAAAACCCGGCCAGGTCGGTCAGCCTCCCGTCGAGGGGAAGCTGGTCGAGCTTGATGTCCCCGGTGTGCAGGACCGCACCGGCCGGAGTGCGGATGGCAACGGCCAGCGCGTCCGGGATCGAATGATTGACCGCGAAGAACTCCAGGTCGAACACGCCGTGGTCGCTGCGCTGCCCCTCGGCCACCTCGATGAGCGTGGGGTTCAGGCGGTGTTCCTTGCACTTCGCGGCCAGCAGCGCCAGGGTGAACTTCGAGCCCACCACCGGGATGTCCGGGCGCAGCCGCAGCAGGAACGGCACGGCACCGATGTGGTCCTCGTGCCCATGGGTGACCACGATCGCCTCGACCTCGTCGAGGCGGTTCTCGATCGCTGCGAAATCGGGCAGGATCAGATCCACCCCGGGCGCGTCGTCCTCCGGGAACAGCACGCCACAGTCGACGATCAGCAATCGGCCGGCATATTCGAACACGGCCATGTTGCGGCCGACCTCTCCGATACCGCCGAGCGCGACCACACGCAGCGCCCCCTCCGCCAGGGGCGGTGGGGGTGTCGCGGAAGTCGGAGTCACGGGATGGTTCTCGGTCGACGTGGCGCGAGCGCTCAACGCGATGTCACCTCGGCTGCATCGGGATTGACCAGGACGAGCCCAGCATCCCACAGGTCACTGGTGATGATGCGCACCTGCTCGTCCGTGGCTGCGGGCAACGGCAGCCGGGGCTGCCCCGTTTCGTAGCCACACAATCGCATCGCGGTCTTGGAGAAGATCACCCCACCCACGAAGTTCATCGAGCGGTAGACCGGCAGGAGGCCATGGTGGATCTCCTGAGCACCGGCGACATCCCCGGACTCGTAGGCATCGAGCATCTGCCGGAGCCGATCACCGACCACATGCCCCACCACGCTGACGAAGCCCACGGCACCGACCGACAGCCACGGCAGGTTCAGCGGATCCTCCCCGCTGTAGTAGGCAAGATCGGAATTGGCCAGCACGTCACTGCCCGCCAGCAGGTCGTGCTTGGAATCCTTGACCGCCTTGATCCGCGGGTGCTCGGCGAGGCGCTTGAGTGTCTCGGTCTGGATCGGCACGACCGTGCGCGGCGGGATGTCGTAGAGCATCACCGGCAACTCGGTCGCGTCGGCCACCGTGGTGAAGTGCGTGTACAGGCCCTCCTGCGGGGGCTTGGAGTAGTACGGCGTAACCACCAGCAGCCCGTGCGCGCCCGCTTTCTCGGCGCCGCGCGCGAGCTCCACCGAGTGCGCGGTGTTGTTCGTGCCCGCGCCCGCGACCACGGTCGCGCGGTCCCCGACCGCTTCGACGACCGCGCGCAGCAACTGCTCCTTCTCGTCGTCGCTGGTCGTGGGGCTCTCCCCTGTCGTGCCGTTGACGACCAACCCGTCATTGCCGACGGTGTCGACCAGGTAGGCGGCCAGATCCTGGGCCAGGTCCAGATCCAGTTTCCCGTCCGCGTCGAACGGGGTCACCATGGCGGTCAGGACTCGGCCGAACGGACGGCCTTCGGTGGCAGTGGGACAGACGGTCATAGTCCACGACGCTACCTGGTAAGCCCACTGCTCAGCGCGCCCGCACCGGTCTTGGACAACCGGAATCGACGCCGCCGAAACGGCACACGGAAACCTCCCGCGGCAGAAGTTTTGCCTCGGCTGTTCTTCCGTCGCCGCCACCGTTGCACGCAAGAGTTTTTCAGCGGCCGAGGGGTGTGATCGTCGACATCACATGGTGCGGCGGAGATCCTCCATCGCCAGCACGTCGGCCTCGTTGCCCTCGACCGTGGCCCGATTCTCCCGGCGGCTGAACGCATGCAGGATCAACTCACTGGGCTCACCCACCACACGCACCGTACGTGGGCCGCTCTTGGCTGCGATCTCGTGGCCGTCGGGTCGCCGCAGGGTCACCCCTACCGGGCTGCGCCCGTAGAAGACCTTGGCCGACCGTGACAGCGCCTTCCACAGCGCCTCTTCACGCGCCGGGTCGGAGGGTCGCGCCTGCCATCCGGGCTGCGCACGCCGCACATCCTCGTGGTGGACGTAGAACTCGGCACTGTTGACGGCCTCATCCACCGCACCCATGCTGAGCGGGTTCCACTTGGGAGCTCCCCGGCGCACCCGGTTGACCAGTTCCGGCCACGGCTGCTCGCGCAGCTCGCCCTGAATCCGGTCGCTGCGTTCGGACAGCGCCTTCACCAGGCGCCCCGCCAGCGCGTCCGGCCGCTGTTCCCGCATGACGAGGTGGACCGCGAGATCGCGAGTCCACCACCCGTGGCACAGCGTCGGCGCCTCCGGACCGAGCTGATCGAACAGATCACACAACTGCTGGCGTTCATCACCGGCCACACTCATGGGGTCACCCTATCCGGATCTTGCCGATGGCGCCGAACAGTGGATCACGGGAGTGGGCCGGTGCTCGGAAGTTCCGGGGAACACCTCCGGGGACCACACCTCCGAGCGCTACGAGGCCTTCGCCGAGCTCCTCAGATGGCTCCCGTTCGCGCTGTACAGGGCGCAGTAGACGGTTCGGTGTCCCCGATCGTCGTTGTCGCTGTTCTCGTCGGCCAGTACCTGGTTGCGCAACTCCCACACGCCCCGTGCGGGAACCAGCGCGGCAAACCGCAACACGGTCCGCTTACCGGGGGTGACGATCTCGTCGGAGGCGAAGTACGAGGCGCACAGCCCCTCCGCGAATCGGTTCAGCGCCTTGTCGCCGGGATAGGAGACAGCCGAGGTGCTGTTGTCGAAAAAGGTGCCGTAGGTGTAGACCTCGATATCGTGCGGGTCGCTGCACGGCACGCCGTCCTCGGAGGTGATTCGGGCTCCCGGAGTGAGCGTGCCGTTGGCGCAGTCCCCGGAGCCGATTCCGGTGAAACGGATGTCCCCGCTCTCGCCGAAGGTCAGAGTCGGCGCCATTGCCTGCGGCTTCGAGGGGGCCAGTGCGAACCGCCCGACGAGAACACCTCCCGCGAACAGCACGACAGCCGCGACCATCGCGGTGGCGATGAACCAGGGCTTCGTGATTCGCCGGGCGGGCGCGGGCCGGGTCGAGGGACCGCCGTGGACGACGGTGGCGGGGCCGGTCGATCCGGTCTGCTGCGAGCCCGCTGCCGTGCTGTCGAGCAGAGCGCGCAACTGCACCGTACTCAGGCGGGCACGTGGGTCACCGATCAACAAACCGGTGACCACCGACCCCAGGGCACCGTGGGCTCCGCTCAACCGCGGAACCTCGTTGAGGACGGCGTGCAACGTGGCCGCCGTCGTCTGCCGGTCGAAAGGCACCCATCCTTCCAGCGCGAAGAACAGTGTCGCCCCGAGCGACCACAGGTCACTGGCGGCGGTGGCATCGGCGCCCTGGAGCCGTTCGGGAGCCATGAACGCCGGAGAGCCGACGATGGTGCCGCTGGTGGTCAGCTTCGGATCGTCCAGGGTCTGCGCGATGCCGAAGTCGGTCAGCTTCACCCGATCTTCGGCCACCATGATGTTGCCCGGCTTGATGTCACGGTGCACGATCCCGGCAGCATGCGCGTTCTCCAGTGCCGAGACCACCTGACGCGCGATCGAGGCAACGTAGTCCGCAGGCAACGGACCACGTTGCGCCACCAGCTCACTGAGGGTGACCGCGTGGACCAGCTCCATGACGATGTAGGTCGTGCCCGATTCCGCGAGCACGTCGTACACCGTGACCACGGCGGGATCGTTGAGTCGCCCGGCCGTCCGTGCCTCCCGCAGGACCCGTTCCTCGTAAACCTGGCGCTCCTGTGGCGGGACCCCCTCCGGCAGATGCAGTTCCTTGATCGCCACCGCACGGCCGATCACCTGATCCCACGCCCGCCACACGATGCCCATCCCACCGCGTCCGAGCTCATCGGTCACCGCATAGCGGCCCCCGATCGTCCGTTCCTGTCGGCCGACACCGACTTGATCGACCACTGCGTTGTCCTCCACCACATTCGACCACCCGAGCGCGGACGGTCCGCGAACGACGTACTCCCCGAACCGGGCTTCGGCTCACCGCGTAGCCGCACCCTGGTTCGAGGGGACATTGTCGGCCTTGAGGACTCCGCGGAAAGCGGTGAGGTTGCCCAGAAGAGGTGAACCGATTCCGAGCTGTTATCTCCGCACTGTGACCGCCGGGCAGCCCTCTCCCGCAGTCGACCCCTCGCGCGATCAGCCCTCTGCCACGAACGGACTCGAAGCGACCTCGCTCCCGTCTCGCAGTGTCGTGATCTCGAAGTCGCCGAACACGTTCGACGCCGCCTTCTGCAACTGACGCAGGCACTCCACGGCAAGAGACCTGATCTCGACGTCGGCATGCTCGCTCGCGCGCATCGCGATGAAATGCCGCCACGCGCGGTAGTTCCCGGTGACCACGATCCGGGTCTCGGTGGCATTCGGCAGCACGGCACGCGCTGCCTGCCGTGCCTGCTTCCGTCGCAACGTCGCCTTCGGCTCCTCGGCGAACTTCTCCTGCAGAGCCTGCTGAAGCTGCGTGTAGGCCTCGATGCTGGCCTCGGTCGCCGCCACGAATTTCTCGTGTAGCTCCGGGTCCTCGGCGATCACATCCGGCTCGACCATCGCCGCGTCCTTCTCCGGGACATAGCGCTGCGAGAGCTGGGAGAACGAGAAGTGGCGGTGCCGGATGAGCTCGTGTGTCAGCGACCGGGACATGCCGGTCAGGTAGAAGGTGACCGAGCCGTGCTCGAGCACCGACAGGTGGCCCACCTCCATGATGTGGCTCAGGTATCCGGCATTGGTCGCAGTCGCCGGGTTCGGCTTGCTCCAGGACTGGTAGCAGGCCCGGCCGGCGAACTCCGCCAGCGCCTGGCCGCCGTCGGCATCGGTCGACCAGTCCACATCCTCCGGTGGGAAGAACTCGGTCTTACCGATCAGCTGCACCTTCGGCGGCACGATCTCGGTCACGGGGAAACCCCTTCCTGCTTCACGCCGGTGCACGACCGGCGGCGACTCCCTGCTCTTTCGCATCGCAGGGTACCGATCGGACCTGCAGGACCATCGCGGCGACCGGAGAGTGCCCACCTCACCGGTTGGTCAATTTCTCGAGAAATTGGCCGACCCCACCCGCACCGTGCGGGTGACACCACCGAGTGGTTGCCAGACATCGCATTTGACGTCATATTGGTGTCATGGATCTGAGCCCCTACATCAACCAGCTTCGCGAGGACCTCACCGCCGCGGCCTCCGCCGGGGACGAGCAGACCCGGCAAGCAGCGGCCACACTGTCCGCTGCCGTCGAGCCCGCCACCCGACTGGCGTTCATGAATGCGCTGTCCGACCTGGCCGCGGAAGTCACCACCCAACTGGACGGCCAAGTCGTCGACGTGCGACTGGACGGACGGGACATCCGGGTGGTGGTCACCGGTTCTCCCACCGGCACCGAACCCGAGGACTCCGAGGAGGAACCAGCACCTCCACCACCGTCCGGCGACGGCGGTGACATCAGCAGGATCACGCTCCGACTGCTCGACGAGATCAAGGGTCAGGCCGAACACGCCGCCTCCTCCCAGGGCGTGTCCCTGAACACCTGGGTGGCGCAGGCCGTACAGGGCGCCCTGCACGGCAACCGCTCGCGCGGACCGTGGGAGCAGCCACGACAGGGCTCCACACAGCGGCAGCGCACCTGGGGGATGTCCGGGAATCGCGGTCCCCGGGGCGGCGGCCGGGGACCGGAGGGTCCCGGCGGACGTATCCGCGGGTGGGTCCAGGGGTGAAACCGATCGGACGAGTTCGACAGGGCCCCGCGAGCGAGGAGGCGATGCGCGAATGACCGGCGACATGGGTTCCGCACCGAACGACGTGGTGCGCACACAGGATTTCGACCCCCGAGGACCGATCGAGCTGGACGTGAGCAACAGCATCGGTCCGGTCAACATCGAACTGATCGAGACCTCCCGCGTCCACGTGGAGGTCCGGCACGATCCCGCATCCGGCCATCCGGACTGGCGCAGCGGGCTCAGCGGGCTGCTGAACTGGGTCAGCGAGCAGATCGGCGAGAGCGGGATCAAGCCGGGCACCGGCGACCGTGACAACGGCCGCGGCAGGGACCGGTCGCTCGACGAACCCAGTGCCGAGGCGGTGCGCCAGACTCGCATCGACATGACCGGCACTCGGCTCGCCGTGCATCCACCCAGCACCGTGCCGCTGCGGACCGTGCCACTGTCGATCACGGTGCAGGCCCCCGCGGACTCGCAGGTGGGTGTCCGCACGGGAGCCGGTGCGGTTTCGGTCACCGGCACGGCCTCGAGGATGCGCATCCAGACCGGTTCCGGTTCCGTGTCGACGGATCGAACGGCAGGGCACGCCACGGTCCGAACCGGTTCGGGCCAGCTCCGTCTCGGTGCGATGCCGTCCGGAGTGGAGGCACGCAGCGGCAGCGGCGACGTGGAGATCGCCTCGTTGGATGCGCCGTCCTCTGTGGTCACCGGCAGTGGCGGCGTGTGGATCGGCACCGTCCATGCCGACGTACTGGTGCGTTCCGGCAGCGGGAGCACGACCGTCGCCGAAGCCGTGGCGGGGCAGGTGGAACTCATCACCGGCTCCGGTGGCTTGCGCATCGGTGTGCGCAAGGGCGTCCACGCGGAGGTCGACCTCACCTCCTCGACGGGTAGTGCGGACAGCGAGTTGGAGGTATCCACCGAGCGGCCGTCCGGGGAACCCGCACTGCGGGTCTTCGGGCGTACCGGCAGTGGTGAGGCACTGGTGACCTCGGCAATGTGAGCTCCATATCGCCGATCATCGAATTCCGTTCGAATCCCGTCGGACTTCCTTCCACGGCACCTCGTCCCGGATACCGAAAATCCTCTTTTTCGGGCATTTCTCGAATCGTTCTCACCGTGCGTCCCGCGATGGCTCGTGATACGACGGTCCGCAACGTCACCGTGGGACCACGAAAATTGTTCCACGGTGACAGGATTGTCGAGAACGTCGCAGTCCGAATCCTGCGACCCTGCCTGAATGAGGTTTTTCATGCACCGACGGGTCCTCTCGTATCCCGCCGCGCTCGTCACGGCCGTGCTCATCACCGTGGCAGGTCTGCATTTATCACCCGGACAGTCCCACGACGGTGCCGCTCAGGCCTCCGAGGCCACCGTCAAGAAGGCAGCCGCCGGGAAATCGGTCGTCAAAAGGGCGGCCGACCATCGTCGCGCGAGCCCCTCCGACAAGCGGTCGAAGTCCCGGAGCAAAAGCCTCGTCCAAAAGAGCTACGGAATCTACGTCGGCCGTAACCTCACCGACGACGGAAGCGTCATGCTCGGCGGAACCGGCGACGAAGTGTCCAGTCACTGGTTGGAGGTCGTCCCGGCCAAGGATCATCCCGAGGACGCCACCATCACCGTCGGCGTCACCGACGAGGCGACCATTCCGGGAAACCTCACCGAGATTCCACAAGTGAGCCACACGTACAAATACATGACGATGAACTACAGCGAATGGGCAGGATTTCCGCCCCCGCTGACGAACGGCGGAATGAACGAGCACCAGGTCGCCATTCGCGACATCTGGTCGCCCTCCCGCCAAGAACTCGTGGAAATGACACCGACTCCGCAGGAGGGACCGCAGTACAGCGACCTCGCCCGGATCGCACTCCAGCGCTCCAAGACCGCGGAGCAGGCGGTCACCATCATCGGCAACACCATCGACAAGTACGGATACTCGACGTACGGCGGGAACTCCCATCTCATCGCCGACACCAAGGAAGCATGGGTGATGATCGAACTCGCGGGCGGGCAAGGCCTGTGGGTCGCCGAACGGCTCGGTCCGAACGAAGTACGGATGTCCTATCCGGGATACATCAAGGAGATTCCGCGCAACTGCCAGGAACACCCCGACTACATGTGCTCGGACAACTTCATCGATTTCGCAGTGGAGCAGGGCTGGTGGCAGCCCGACTCCGGAGAGCCGTTCAACGTCAACGAGGTCTACGGTGAGCAGGGATGGAACTACCGGACCACACCGGCGGAGGGGAAGTTCGTCGCCCCTGCCACCATCGAGAAGGAACTCGAGAACGAGGCGCCGGTGACGCTCCAGGAGTTCATGAGCACGGTCCGCGACCGCAGGATATCCAGCGACCAGAACGGCTACGGCCAGGTGGCTCACCTTCGCAACGGTATCCCCAGCGCACTCGCCCAACTCTGGATTTCGCCCACCGGATCGGTCACGAGTCCGTTCATTCCCTACCACATCGGGGTCCAGGACGAACCCGCCGAGTATCGCCAGCATCGCTATCTCACCAAAAACGCAGCCCAGACCTACATCAATCCCGCCTACGCACC
This sequence comes from Haloactinomyces albus, assembly GCF_031458135.1. Lineage (NCBI taxonomy): Bacteria > Bacillati > Actinomycetota > Actinomycetes > Actinopolysporales > Actinopolysporaceae > Haloactinomyces > Haloactinomyces albus. The sequence continues at coordinate 850,396 of NZ_JAVDXW010000001.1, forward strand.
CCAGGAAGCGACCAAATTCGCAGGCCGTCTGTTCAAACGACTCATGTACCACACATGCACGCGCCCGAAGGAGTTCTACCCTGAGGTTCACACGGCACTGACAGCATTCGAGGAGAACATGCGTCAGGAGCAACCGGAGGTCGAAGAAACCGCCCGGACACTCCTCGAGGCCGATCAGCGCGACCTCGCCCAGCGCTACCTCACCGAATACAGCCACACACAGGCCGCCAAGGCCATGGACCTGGGCGAGAGTTTGGTGTCGAGCATCGAGGCACGTGTCAAACTCCGCTACGGTATCCCCGAACCGCCGAATTCGGAGAGCATCAACGGTGGCGGCTTCGAGCAGGGAGGATTCGTCACCTGCTACCGCCAGAAAAACTCCAAGTAGCCGACCGATCAGCAGGTCGGTAGCAGGCCGAGCCGACCGACGTGATCACACAGCCTGCCGCAGGGCCTCGACGAGGTCACCGTGCTCACCAACGGCGACTTCGCCGAGGTCCAGCCATGCCGCCATGTCCCGCAGCGCCGCCGCGAGTTCGGCGGCGATCCTGACGACATCGCCGCCCGGCTCGGAAAACGCCCCGAACACCCGCAGCACCCGAGCAGCACGGTCGGCCTTGAGATCCACCCGGGCCACCAACCGCCCATCGAGCAGAAACGGAAACACGTAATATCCGTACACCCGTTGCCGCTGCGGGACGTAGATCTCGATGCGGTAGCGGAAGTCGAAGATCCGCTCGGTGCGGGAACGCTCCCAGATCAGCGGATCGAACGGGCACAGCAAGGCCCGCCCGGCGATGGTGCGCGGTGTGCGGGCCGCCCGATGGCGATACGCCTGATGCCGCCAACCACGTACCGCGACCGGTTCCAGCGCACCGTCCTCGACCAGTTCGGCCACCGCCTGCCGGGACTGCGCCGGGCTCAGGCGATAGTAGTCACGCAGATCCCCCTCCGTGGCCACTCCCAGTGCCTGTGCCGACCGCTCGACCAGCGTACGCACCGCATCGCCCTCTTCGGGATCGGAGGACAGGACCTCCGGAGGCAACACACGTTCGGGCAGGTCATACAACCGCTCGAAGCCCCGGCGCGTTCCGGTGGTCAGCTCACCGGTGGCGAACAGCAACTCACAGGCCCGCTTGGTGTCCGTGCGATTCCACCAAGGACCACGGCCCTGACGCTGGTCACCACCGAGTTCCCGCTCCAACCGCCCCGCCCCGACCGGGCCGATCTCCTTGACTGCGGCGAACACGTCCTCGAGCAGGCCCGGTGCTCGTTCCAGCAGGTCACGGTAGCGCCGCCGGGATGCGCTGCCGTACTCGCGCATCCGCCAGCGCAGCAGCGGCCAGTCCCGCACCGGGATCAGCGAGGCCTCATGCGCCCAGTACTCCACCAGCAGGCGCGACTGCCGTCTCCGCGCGTGCTGTGTTGCCGGTGGCCAGGCCGCCGCGTCGACCAGTTCGGGCGAGTAGGACCCGAGCCGGCTGTACAGCGGCATGTAGTGGGCACGAACCGCCACATTGACCGAGTCGAGCTGCAACAGCTTGGTGCGCGCGAGGGCACGTTGCAGATGCCTGCGATTCACCTCGCCACCCGGGCGGGAATCGGCGAATCCTTGTGCGGCCAGCACGGTTCGCCGCGCTGCGGCGGCACTCATCGTCTGCACGGATCGGATCGTGCCAGTGATCCCCGACATCGCCGACACCGGCTGCGTCTCTCGGAGCCTCTCGGAACCGAACGAGGCGGTGATCCTGTCAGGAAGGGCACGGCAGACGTCACGGTCCCTGCGATGCCACGTTCGATGCTGACCTGCGATGTTCGCTGCCGCATCGGCTTCGTGCTCACCACGGCACAGCGGAACGGTGTGAACGCGTTAGGTTGTCGGCCATGGCCGATGCCGATGTACGAGTCGCCGAGCCGTCCGATGCCGCCGAAATCGCACGAATTCAATTGACGACCTGGCGCACCGCCTACGCCGAGATCCTTCCCACCGAGGTGCTCGACAATCTCGACGCCGCCGAAACCGAACAGCAGTGGCAGGATGCCGTGTCCCACGGGCCGGTCTCGGTAATGGTGGCCACCGAGAGCGACTGGACCGTGGGTTTCTGCGCCGCCGGGCGGACACCCGAGCAGGAAGCCGCTGCGGCGGACGGCACGATACCGCCCGATGTGCGCACGACCGCGCTGATCAGCACCCTGCTCGTCGAACCACGCTGGGGACGACGAGGGCACGGCGGTCGGCTCCTCGGAGTGATGGCACAGCGACTCGCCGCGGGCGGGGCAACTCGCGGTATCGCCTGGATCCCCGAAGCCGACGAGGCATCCCTGGCGTTCTTCCACAGCGTCGGCTGGCCCCCGGACGGCACCGTGCGCACCCTGGACGCGGGGGGACGCCCGGTCCGGGAACTACGCCTGTCGGGCGGGCTCGATCTGCACTTCAGGCAGGACTGAGCGCACTCAGTGTGCTCGGGAGGGCGGAAGCTTTCGGCAAAACTTCAACCTAGGCGGAGCCGGGTCCCGGCGAATCCGCCCGTTCCAACTCGATCGCCCGGCGCATGGTCTTACGTCCCCGGTTGCGATCGCCCGCGAGGTCATAGGCCTGCGCCAGCGCGAACCACATCCGCCAGTCCTGCGGCGCCGCCTCCAGTTCGGCCTGCTTCTCGTCGAACCACGCGTCCGCAGCAGCACGCCGGACGCGTCCCGAGGGCCTGCGCGGCAGATGCGACACATCCGGCAGGGCACCCTCCTCGTCGAGTCGGCGGGCCAGTCGCTCGGTCCGGGCACCGAACCGGATCTGATCGAACACCAGCACCGCCCCCAGCAGAGGCAGCACCAGGACGGCCACGCCCAGGGCCACGAACACGGGCTCGCCGGTGACGATCATCGTGACCGCCCGGCTGCCCATCAGAACCAGGTACACAGCCAGCACGGCGGCCAGCACGAACGCCGAGGCACGCGGTCCCATCATGGGCCGCCGCTTCCGTTCGGGCACCACAGGCTCCACAGACTCCTGTCCGGACACTACAGCCCCAGCAATGCATCCAGCCCGACCGTGATCCCCGGCCGGGTCCCCACCTCGCGTACCGCCAGCAGGACACCGGGCATGAACGACCTGCGATCGTAGGAGTCGTGCCGGACCGTCAGGGTTTCTCCTTCGGTACCGAACAGTACCTCCTGATGCGCCACCAGCCCCGCCATGCGCACCGAATGCACCGGCACACCGTCGACGCTGGCTCCCCTGGCCCCGTCGAATTCCTTGGTCGTCGCATCCGGGGCCTCGGCCACCCCGGCCTGTTCACGCGCACGCGAGACGATCTGTGCCGTGCGCGCCGCCGTCCCGGAGGGCGCGTCGGCCTTGCGGGGATGATGCAGTTCAACGATCTCCGCGGACTCGAAGAACTTCGCCGCGATCTCCGCGAAACGCATGGACAGCACGGCTCCGATCGCGAAGTTCGGCACGACCAGCACACCCGTGTTCGGCGTGTCTCCCAACGACGCACGGACGGTCTCCAGCTCCGTCTCACCGAGCCCGCTGGTGCCGACCACCACGTGAATACCGTTGTCGACGCAGAAAGCGACGTTGTCCAGGACCGAGTCGGGATGGGTCAGGTCCACGGCAACCTGCACCCCGGCATCGGTCAACGTGCGCAGCGAGTCACCCCGGTTGACCTCGGCGACCAACTCGGTGTCCGGTGCTTCACCGACCGCCCGCACCGCTTCCGAGCCCATCCGTCCCCGGGCACCCAGGATGCCGACCCTGATCGGCGCCTCCTCGGCCTGGCTCACGTGATCCTCTCCCTTCCGTGGACGTCTGCTGCCGACCCGCTTCTCGAACACCGGGTGCTCACGGCACCACATACGTGCGGCCCGTACCGGACCACGGTATCCGGTACGGGCCGCACGCCGAATCCTCGAATCACCGAGATCACTCGGTGGGCGCCTCCGGGGCTGCCGACTCGGACATCTCGACCTCGCCCTGGGCCTCCGACTCGCCCTCGCCCGCGGACTCGGACTCCTCATCGACGGGAATCAGGCTGATCTTGCCGCGACTGTCGATATCGGCGATCTCGACCTGCAGCTTGTCGCCGACGTTGACCACATCCTCGACCTTGCCGATGCGCTTGCCGTTGCCCAGCTTCGAGATGTGCACCAGGCCGTCCTTGCCCGGCAGCAACGACACGAACGCACCGAATGCGGCGGTCTTGACCACGGTCCCGAGGAACCGCTCACCGACCTTGGGAAGCTGCGGATTCGCGATCGAGTTGATCCGGTCGATCGCGGCCTCGGCGGACGGGCCGTCGGCGGCACCGACGTAGATCGTGCCGTCGTCCTCGATCGTGACCTCGGCACCGGTCTCCTCGGTGATCGTGTTGATCATCTTGCCCTTGGGGCCGATGACCTCACCGATCTTGTCGACCGGGATGTTCACCGACGTGACCCGAGGAGCGTGCGGGCTCATCTCGTCGGGCGAACCGATCGCCTCGGCCATCACCTCGAGAATGGTGAACCGCGCGTCCTTGGCCTGGCCCAACGCCTGCGCGAGCACCTCGGACGGGATGCCGTCCAGCTTGGTGTCGAGCTGCAGGGCCGTGATGAACTCCTTGGTACCGGCGACCTTGAAGTCCATGTCGCCGTAGGCGTCCTCGGCGCCGAGAATGTCGGTCAGCGCCACGTACTGGGTCTGCTCGTCGACCTCGGCGGAAACCAGCCCCATCGCGATACCGGCCACCGGTGCCTTCAGCGGGACACCCGCGTTGAACAGGGACAGCGTCGAGGCACAGACCGAACCCATCGAGGTCGAACCGTTCGATCCCAGGGCCTCCGAAACCTGCCGCAGCGCGTACGGGAACTCCTCCCGGCTCGGCAGCACCGGAACCAGGGCCCGCTCGGCCAGGGCACCGTGGCCGATCTCGCGCCGCTTCGGAGTACCGACCCGGCCGGTCTCACCGGTCGAGTACGGCGGGAAGTTGTAGTGGTGCATGTACCGCTTGGACGTCTCCGGCCCCAGGCTGTCGATCGTCTGCTCCATGCGCAGCATGTTCAGCGTCGACACACCCATGATCTGGGTTTCACCACGCTCGAACAGTGCCGAACCGTGCGCGCGGGGAATGACGCCGACCTCGGCGGAGAGGCTGCGGATGTCGCTGAGACCGCGACCGTCGATGCGAACCTTCTCGCGGATGATCCGCTGCCGCACCAGCTTCTTGGTCAGCTCCTTCAGCGCCGCGCCGAGCTCCTTCTCGCGTCCTGCGAAGGGCTGTCCCTCCTCGACGCCTGCCCGGTCCAGAGCCGCCTGCTTGATCTCGTCGAGGCGGTTCTCCCGCTCCTGCTTGCCACCGATGGCCAGCGCCTCGGCCAGCTCACCGGAGACGGCCTGCTCGACGGCGGTGTAGGCGTCCTCGGCATAGGCCGGGAAGACCGGGTATTCCGCGGAGCTCTTGCCCGCCGCCTGCGCCAGCTGCTGCTGCGCCTCGCACAGGCTGCGGATGAACGGCTTCGCGGCCTCCAAACCACCGGCCACGACCTCCTCGGTGGGGGCTTGTGCGCCCTGGGCCACCAGGTCGGTGGTGTGCTCGGTGCCCTCGGCCTCGACCATCATGATGGCCACGTCGTCGCCCACGATCCGGCCCGCGACGACCATGTTGAACACGGCCCGCTCGAGCTGTTCGTGCGTCGGGAACGCGACCCACTGCCCGTCGATCAGCGCCATCCGGGTGCCGCCGACCGGGCCGGAGAAAGGCAGTCCGGAGATCTGGGTCGAGCTGGAGGCGGCATTGATCGCCAGCACGTCATAGGCGTCCTGGGGATTCATGCTCGTCACCGTGATGACGACCTGCACCTCGTTGCGCAGGCCGTCGGCGAACGACGGCCGCAGCGGGCGGTCGATCAGCCGGCAGGTCAGGACCGCGTCGGTGGAGGGGCGGCCCTCCCGCCGGAAGAACGACCCGGGAATCCGGCCTGCCGCGTACATCCGCTCCTCGACATCCACCGTCAACGGGAAGAAGTCGAGGTTCTCCTTGGGCTGCTTGGAGGCCGTGGTGGCCGACAGCAGCATGGTGTCGTCGTCGAGGTACGCGGCAACACTGCCCGCGGCCTGCTTGGCCAGCCGACCGGTCTCGAAACGAACCGTACGGGTACCGAACGCACCGTTGTCCAGAACCGCGGTGCTCTCGTACACGCCATCGTCGTATGACTGTTCCTCAGTCAAGTGAAACTCCTCGTCTTGGTGGGTTCTCAGGGCCCACAGCAGCCGCACGGGGTGTGGTCCGACGAGGCCGGTCATCGATCGAAGTTCCCGGGGGCGCGATATTGCCGTCACGCTCCCGGCAACCACTACCGAGGACCGGCGGACGCCTGCCCGCAGCAGCGTAAGCCCCTCGCCCTCATGTTTCGTTGTCTCGCTGTCGCACTCGCGGTTGTCCGCCGATGATGCACCGAGGGGAGTGGCCGCGTGGCCACTCCCCTCGGAACCTGTCAACGGCGCAGACCGAGTCGCTGAATCAGCGAACGGTAACGCCCGATGTCCACCTTCGTCAGGTAGTTGAGCATCCTGCGCCGACGACCGACCATCAGCAGCAGACCACGGCGCGAGTGGTGGTCGTGCTTGTGCACCTTCAGGTGCTCGGTCAGACCCGAGATCCGGTGGGTCAGCAGGGCCACCTGTGCCTCCGCCGAACCGGTGTCGGTCTCGTGCAGCCCATAGTCGGACAGGATCTGCTTTTTCTCGGTAGTGGACAAAGCCACGAGTTGACTCTCCTTGTTACGTGTCCCGTGGACCCCACCGAAGGGATGCGGCACACAACCGCATCGGGGGCTCGAGTCATCGCCGTCCGGTTCTCCCCGCCGGATTCACCACCGCCGGGTTCGGCACCATCCGGCCATTACCACGTCATCCATTCAACGGTGACTCGTTCACCTTGTGGATTTCACCAGCATGGTCGGTAACCAGCATGGTTGGTAACCGGCCGCCACGGACTGCAGCCGGACTCACCGCGAGGATACCAGCAACTCGACTCGGTCTCGCCCCCGGCAAGCCGCGTGTCCGACCACACCCCTCCCCCAGTCAGCCGGCCGCTGTCAGTCGGCCGTTGTCAGTCGACCGCTGTCAGGGCGACACGGCGGATCGTCCGGTAAACGGGCGCACTCGACTGCTGCTCACTGGACACCACCGAAACCTCGTCCGCACTCCACCACGGCCCTTCGTACGCCGTGAGGAGATCGGGCAGGGCACGGTCGGCCCGCCCCGCTGCCCAGCGCGCCACGGTCACGTGCGCCCGGAAGGAACGAGCATCGGCCCCGGCCATGCCCGCCACTGTGCTCAACACGGCGGCATCCTCCTGCCCACCCGGTTGCACGCCGACCCACAGGACCCCGCGAAACACACCCGCCCCGGTCATCCGCAACCGCGGAGGGCCGAACCCCGGTTGCGTGCGGCCCACTCGCCCGACCCGGCGGGCCAGCCGATCGCCCACCCGATCGGGCTCGGCGTCGTCGCCGTGGAAGCACAGTGTCAGGTGCCAGCGCTCCGGCGGGAGGAACCGGAACTTGCGCAGTCCCTCGGTGGCCTGCGCCAACCGCTTCGGCTGTGTCGACCGCACGGTTTCCACCGCCGCGGCGAGGTGCCGGACGGCTTCCTGCGAGGGCCAGAGCGCGGTGAACAGACGCATGGACCCATGAAGCTACCGGTTCCGGAAGGCACATCGCACGACAAGGTCGACGTTTTCCCGGAGACGTCAGCCCCTCCCCGGACACGAACCACCAGACCCGGCGGAACTCAGCGGTTCCCGGAAGCTGCCCTGCGCAACAGCTCCGCCAGTGCCGGATGGGAGCCGCCGATCAGCTCCGCTGCGGATTCGAGTTCACTGGGCCGGGCCATCTCCCGCAGCACCGGCCACGCCGATTCCTCCCGGTGGGCTCGGTGCCCGACCGGGAGATTGTCCCGCACCACCGACGGCTCCGAGTCGCGCACATCCTCCAGTGCCTGCTGGATCGCCTCGGACTCACCGGCGGCCACACCGGGGGTGAGAACCTTGCGCTCCAGCATGACCAACCGTGCCAGCACCGACGGGTTTCCGATCTTCGCCCGGCGCCCGCTCATCACCTGGCTGAGCATGGGGGCGCTGATCCCCAGAACATCGGCAAGTTGAGCCTGCGAAGTCCGAAAAGCCACGACCAGTCGCCGCACCCGGTCGCCCAGAGGTTCCCCATACCACTGACGCTGCAACGCCAGATTCCGCTGGACGATCTTGCGTTCCTCCACCTTCACTCCCCCGGTGCCGGCGTTGATCCCGAAGTCTCCCAAAGACCGAATACTGCCAGGGCACCACAGTCAGTGGGGCGCAAATGACAAAACTCCCGCAACCATTCCGGCGGTGATCGCGCGAATTCCCGCACACCGCCCTCTCCGGCAGTGCGGTTTCACACGTCCATACGCAGGCAGGCACGGGTATCGACGACATCCTGCTGCATCTGATCGACAAGCTCCTCCGGGGAGTCGAACCGAATCATCCCCCGCAACCGCCGCACGAAGTCCAGCTCCGCGTACTCGCCGTAGAAGTCGGCGTCGACATCGAGCACGAATGCCTCCACCGTGCGCTCCCGCCCGGAAAAGGTCGGATTGCTACCCACCGAAACCGCCGCGGGCAGCGTTCGTGGCGACTCGGTCGAGCCACGGCGGCGATGCGTGAACCAGCATGCATAAACACCGTCGGCGGGAATCGCCGCGTATTGCGGAGTGGACAGGTTCGCGGTCGGAAAGCCCAGCTCGCTGCCCCCACGGCCGGCGCCGCGCACCACGATGCCCTCCAGACGGTGCCTGCGCCCCAAAGCGACCGCCGCCGCCTCGACGTCCCCGGCGTCGATACAGGATCGGATGTAGGTCGAGGAGAAGGTGACGGCCTGTTCGGCCACGTCGGAGCCGTCCGTGGGGCCCGCCAGCAGACCGGCCGGTTCCGCCTCGAAACCGAACCGCTCCCCGAGCCTGTCCAGCAGCTCGATGTTTCCGGCGGCCTTGTGTCCGAAGGTGAAGTTCTCCCCCACCACGACCACGGCGGCATGCAGCTTTTCCACCAGGATCTCGTGGACGAACTCATCGGGTGGCATCCGCGACAGCTCCATGGTGAACGGCAGGACGCAGAACACGTCCACGCCGAGCTGCTCCACCAGCTCGGCGCGTCGCCGCAGTGTCGTCAACTGGGCCGGATGGCTGCCCGGACGCACCACTTCGGCCGGGTGTGGATCGAAAGTGACCAGCACACACGGCAGATCCCGTTGGCGCGCCCGCCGAACGGCATGCTCGATCAGTTTCTGGTGTCCACGGTGAACTCCATCGAACACACCGATGGTGACCACACACCGGCCCCAGCCACCGGGAAGCTGCTCCAAGCCACGCCAACGCTGCACGGCTCATCACCCTATCCGCTACTCGCGAGCATGTCCGCAAAGACCACCGGCAGGCACTCGCGTCCTCACCCGGCCGGGCTGATCACCAGCACCGGTTTGGCCACCCGCCCCTGGTCACGAACCAGCGCAACGGCATGACCGTCGGGTCCGAACATGCCGTAGGTACCGCCCACACCCGCACTCGGCACCGCCTGGCCGTGTGCGAGACCACGTGCGGTGTCCCCGTTCACGTCGATCCGGGGGAAAGCCGTGGCCACGGCATGATCCATGTCCATCGACAGGCCGGGCTCCGCCTCCAACTGCTCCAACGTGCGCACCGTCGCCAGCCCGAACGGGCCGACCCGGGTCCGGCGCAGCTCACCGAGATGCCCACCGACACCGAGCTGTTCACCGAGGTCCCTGGCCAGCGCACGCACATAGGTGCCCGAGGAGCATTCCACGAGTACATCCAACTCCGTGGTGGTCTCCGTTCGGCGAAGCGCCAGCAGATCGAACCGCGAGACGGTCACCGGCCGGGCCTCCAACTCCACGCTCTCGCCCGCCCGTGCCAGTTCGTAGGCACGACGCCCGTTGATCTTCACCGCACTGACGGCGCTGGGAACCTGCCGGAGGTCACCGGTCAATGCGGAGACCCCCGCGTGGACCGCCTCCTCGGCCACACCGGAGGCGTCCGCCGAGGACAGCACTTCGCCCTCGGCATCGTCGGTCGTCGTCGCCGAACCCAGACGGATGGTCGCCAGGTAGGCCTTCGTGTCCATCGCGAGATGACCGAGCAGCTTCGTGGCACGTTCCAGCCCCAGCACGAGGACTCCGGTGGCCATCGGATCGAGTGTGCCCGCATGGCCGACCCTGCGTGTCCCCATGATCCGGCGCACGCGCGCAACGACATCGTGCGAGGTCATACCGGCGGGCTTGTCCATCACCAGCAGGCCGGGCGAGACAGTGGAACGCGAGCTTCGAGACCGTTGTGACACGGCTGTCCATCCTCCAACACGGCGAGCACCTCCCGGCGATGGGGCGCACCACGGCGGTTAGAGTTTCGGCCAACCGATGGGAGGATGTGCAGTGGCTTTCAGACCGATCCGGCGTTTCGGCGACCCCGTTCTGCGCACGGTCGCCGATCCGGTGACCGTGTTCGACGACAAGATCGCGGCAGTGGTCACCGACCTGCTGGACACGGTTGACGCCCCCGGGCACGCCGGGGTGGCCGCGCCGCAGATCGGAGTGAGCGTCCGGGCGTTCAGCTACAACGTCGATGGCGAGATCGGCTACGTGCTCAACCCGGAAATCATCGAACTTTCCGGGGAGCAAGACGGCGAAGAGGGCTGCCTGTCGGTGCCGGGATTGAGCTTTCCCACCCCGCGTGCCGATCATGCGGTCGTCCGTGGGGTGGACCTGCGCAACGAACCGGTCACCGTGTCGGGTTCCGGCCTGATGGCGCGCTGCTTACAGCACGAGACCGACCACCTCGACGGAATCGTCTACGTCCAGCGTCTCGAGGCAGACAAACGCCGCGACGCGCTGAAACGGATCCGTGCCACCGACTGGTTCTGGGAAGGGTGAGGCAGCGGGCATCGGCAACACCGATGCCCGCGATCAGGTGACTGCGGCCTCGGTGCCGGTGCGGGTAACACCGACGACGACCCAACGGCCGGAGCGCGCTCGCAGCAGCAGCGTCAGCATCCTGCCGAGCATGAACAGACTCAGGCCCGACCAGATCCCCACCAGTCCCCAACCGAAGGCCAGCGAGAGCCAGATCATCGGCAGGTAGCCGATCGCGGCACTGAGCATCGTCGCGGTCCTGAGGTAAGCCGCATCCCCGGCGCCGAGGAAAACACCGTCCAGTGCGAACACGATGCCGGCGATCGGCTGCAACGCGACGAAGAACCACCATGCGTGCGGGATCGTTGCGAGCACACCGGGGTCCAGGGTGAACGCGAGCGGCAATACCCCGGACAGCGCGGCGAACAGCACCCCGAGCAGGGCCCCGAAACCCAGGCCGTACCAGGTGACCTGCCGCGCGATGCCCTTGGCCTGTCGCGCCGACTCGCGGCCGAGAGCCGCGCCGACCAGGGACTGTGCGGCAATCGCCAGGGAATCGAGCACGAGCGACAGGAACATCCACAGTTCCCAGACGATCTGGTGCGCCGCCGCCGTCTCCGCACCCGTCCGTGCCGCGACCGCGGTCGCCGACAGAAAGCACGCCTGAAACGCCAGCGTACGCAGCATCAGGTCGCTTCCCATGCCCAGTTGTGCACGCATTTTTGCGAGATCGGGTTTCAGCGACACTCGTTCCACGGCCAACGCGCGCAGGAACAGCCCCGCCGCGACCGTCTGGCCGACCACGTTGGCCAGAGCCGAGCCTTCCAGCCCCCATCCGAGGGGATACACCAGCAGCGGACACAGCACGGCCGACACGCCGTTTCCCGCCAGCACGTAGCGCAGCGGACGGACCGTGTCCTGCACACCGCGCATCCAACCGTGGCCCGCGAGAGCCACCAACACCATCGGCGCGCCGAGCAGGGCGATACGCAGCCAGTTCGACGCTGCCTCGGCGATGGGTCCCGGGCCTGCCAGCAGTTGCGCCACCGGGGCCGCCAACAGTTGGGCCAGCGCCAGTACGACGACACCGACGGCCACGGCCAGCCAGGTGGCCTGCACCCCCTCGGAGACGGCATCGGCTCTGCGGCCCGCGCCGTGCAACCGGGCGGTCCGCGCCGTGGTCCCGTAGGACAGGAAGGTCAACTGGCGCGAGACGATCGTGAACAGGGTGCCGCCGAGTGCCAGCCCGGCCAACGGCACCGCACCGAGGTGGCCGACCACGGCGGTGTCGACGAGCACGTACAACGGCTCCGCGGCCAGGACTCCGAGCGCAGGCACCGCCAGCGCCAGCAGGCGCCGTGCCGGCACCCGTTCGGCCGTATCGGTCACGACATCTCCCTGTAAGTTCGTGCGTACTTCGGCGCACAGCCGCGGTCTCGCGCCCACCCACAAAAATGCAGTTTCGCGCGAAACTGCAAAAATCACCGGCACCGCAGCTCGGGTGAGCTGCGTCCCCTCGGTCGAGCAGCGGCGCCCTCAGTCGAGCAGCGGCGCCTCGGTCAGGGCATTGCGCAGGGCGGCGAGGAGATCCTCGGCCGAACCCTCGGTGGTGAAACCGGAAGCGAGGTGATGCCCACCGCCACCACACGCGGACGCCGCCCAGCCGACGTCGATCCGGCCGTCGGAACGCAGCGACACCGACCAGCGGTCCGGCGCCGTCTCCTTCAGCACAGCAGCCACGTCGGCCTCGGCGGTCGTACGCACCACGTCGATGACACTGTCCAGTTCCTCGCCGCGGAGTCCCTCCGAGTGCGCGAGGCGCACCGTGGCATGCACCAGACCGAGGCCACGAGCCGACTCCGGCTCCAGCCGTGCCTCACTCAGTACTTCCGAGAGCATGCCCAGCCAACCGAAGGGATGGGTGTCCATCAGCTGCCGGGTGGTCGTTTCCGGATCGACACCGGCCTCCAGCAACCGCATCGCCATCCGGTGAGTCGCGGTACCGGCTCGGCGGAACGAACGAGTATCGGTGACCAGCCCGGCATACAGGCAATGAGCGATCGGCAAATCCATTTCCACGCCGAGGAGGTCGAGCAACCGCAACACGATCACCACGGTTGCTTCGGCGCTTTCGTCGATGACGTGGTGCGTGCCGAAACGGGTATTCGCCACGTGATGGTCGATGACGACCACATCTCCGCCCGCGGCGACCGTCGCCTCGACCCGATCGGCGAGGGCACCCACCCGCTGCAGACTGCCCGTGTCCAACACCACCAGCGTCGGCGGTGTGGCGGGCACCTCGTCCGCGGGGACCACGATCCCCTCGGCATCGAGCTCACGCAGCGAAAACGGCGGCTCGGCAGGTGTGCCGAAGGAGACCCGGACCGTGGCACCACGGTGCCGTAGCGCCATCCCGAGTGCCAGAGCACTTCCCAAGGCATCGGCATCCGGGTTCACATGCGCTAACAGCGTCACATCATCGGCCCGAGCCAGCAGGTCGGCGGCATCGTGCAGTGCGGGTCCGAGGCTGTCGGTCCCGTCGGTCTCCTCGCGCCCTTCCGCACCGTCGACCGGCGCGGTTCCGATCCGGCCGCTCACTCGTTCACCTCCAGCACACCCGGCTGCCCGGCTCCCGGCAGCACCTCATCGTGCCCCGAGGGATCCGGCGGGGTTCAACCGCCGGACGGGCCACGCCGGGCATCATTGTCAGTACGTGTGTCCACGTCGGTACCGTCCGCGGATTCGTCCTCGTTGCCGGTGTTCGCCTCGGACGTGCGATACGGATCGGCGTCACCGGCGGGTGCTGCGGTGGAAGCCAGCCGAGCCACCTCCGCATCGGCTTCCTTGGCCTGCGCCAGTGCCTCGTCGAGCCGCCGCACATCACCGGGAACGGTATCCGCGACGAAGGTCAGCGTCGGCGTGAACCGCACTCCCGTCTGCTGTCCGACCCTCGTCCGCAACACGCCGGCGGCGCTGGCCAACGCGGCGGCCGTGGAGGCGTAGTCGGCATCGTCACCGAATACGGTGTAGTACACCGTGGCGTCCCGCAGATCGGACGTGAGGCGGGCGTCGGTGATGGTCACCATCGCCAGCCTGGGATCCTTGACCTCATACTCCAGCCCGGAGGCCACGATCTGAGCGATCCGCTTGGCGAGCCTGCGGGCGCGCGCCGTATCACCCACGGCGCACCTCCTCCATTGATCAGTTGCCCGCTGGCGGGCACGAGTCAGTCTTCCGGGCCCAACATCCGTTGCCGGGCCGAGAGCAACTCCAGTTCCGGGTGCGCGGCGACCGTGCGCTCACACGAGTCGAGCACCTCGCGCACGTGCGAGACATCACCGGAAACCACGGACACTCCGATGAGTGCCCTGCGGTAGAGCTCCGGATCGCCGGCTTCCGCAGCAGCGACCTCGAACCGTCGCCGCAGTTCGGCCACCAGCGGCCGCACGACTCCGCGCTTCTGTTTCAGGGAATGGACATCACCGAGCAGCACATCCAGTTCCAGCGCACCGACATACATGACGTCACCTCACCTCACCGCGGGAGGCGAATCCGCCTCGTGGCAGGCCCGGCCCGTTGATCGGGCCGGGCCTGCACGAGAGACGCGACTCAGATGCGCGGCTTCTCCCGCATCTCGTAGGTCTCGATGATGTCGTCGACCTTGAGGTCGGAATACGACCCCAGAGTCAGACCGCACTCGAAACCGTCGCGGACCTCGGTCGCGTCGTCCTTGAACCGCTTCAGCGAGTTGACCGTCAGGTTCTCGGCGACCACGACATTGTCCCGCAGCAACCGCGCCTTGCTGTTGCGGCGCACGATACCGGTACTGACCATGCAACCGGCGATCGTGCCGACCTTCGAGGACTTGAAGACGTCGCGGATCTCCGCCCGGCCGAGCGAGACTTCCTCGTACTCGGGCTTGAGCATGCCCTTGAGGGCCTGCTCGATGTCCTCGATCGCCCGGTAGATCACCGAGTAGTACCGGATCTCCACCGCTTCGCGGTTGGCGACTTCGGCCGCCTTGCCCTCGGCCCGGACGTTGAAGCCCAGCACGATGGTGTTCTCGGCGGTGGCGAGATTGATGTCGCTCTCGTTGATGCCACCGACACCGCGATGGATGACGCGGAGCTCGACCTCCTCACCGACCTCGATCTTGTTCAGCGATTCCTCGAGCGCCTCGACGGTACCCGAGTTGTCACCCTTGATGATCAGGTTGAGCTGGTTGGTCTCCTTGAGCACCTTGTCCAGGTCCTCGAGGCTGACGCGCTTGCGCTTGGCCGCGTTCTGCGCCTCCCGGATCCGAGCGGCACGCCGGTCGGCGATCTGCCGCGCAGTCCGGTCCTCGTTGACCACGAGGAACGTGTCCCCGGCACCCGGTACCGACGTGAACCCGATGACCTGAACCGGGCGGGACGGACTGGCTTCGGTGACATCCTGGTCGTGCTCATTGATCATCCGACGCACACGGCCATGTGCACCACCTGCGACCACCGAATCACCGACCCGCAACGTGCCGCGCTGCACCAGCACGGTGGCCACCGGACCGCGACCGCGATCGAGGTGTGCCTCGATGGCCACGCCCTGGGCCTCCATCTTCGGGTTCGCCCGGAGATCGAGAGTGGCGTCGGCCGTCAACAGGATCGCTTCCAGCACGCCATCGATGTTGACACCCTGCTTCGCGGAGATCTCCACGAACATGGTCTCGCCACCGAACTCCTCGGCGACCAGGCTGTATTCGGTGAGCTGCTGGCGGATCTTGTCCGGGTTCGCACCCTCGACATCGATCTTGTTGATCGCGACCACGATCGGCACTTCCGCAGCCTGGGCGTGGTTGATCGCCTCCACCGTCTGCGGCATCACGCCATCGTCGGCGGCCACGACCAACACCGCGATGTCGGTCGACTTCGCACCACGGGCACGCATGGCGGTGAACGCCTCGTGGCCGGGAGTGTCGATGAAGGTCACCGGCCGCTGCTTGCCCTCCAGCTCGGTCTCGACCTGGTAGGCACCGATGTGCTGGGTGATGCCGCCTGCCTCGCCCTCCTGGACGTTGGCCTTGCGGATCGTGTCCAGCAGCCGCGTCTTACCGTGATCGACGTGACCCATCACGGTCACCACCGGCGGACGCGAGAACAACTGCTCCTCGGAGCTGTCCCGGTCGCCGAAGCTGAGGTCGAAGGACTCCAGCAGCTCCCGGTCCTCGTCCTCGGGGCTGACCATCTCGACCTTGTAGTTCATCTCCTGGCCGAGCAGTTCCAGGACCTCGTCGGAGACGGACTGGGTCGCGGTGACCATCTCACCGAGATGGAACATCGCCTGTACCAGCGAGGCCGGGTTGGCGTTGATCTTCTCGGCGAAGTCGGTCAGCGAGGCACCACGGCGCAGGCGAAGAGGCTCACCATTACCGCGCGGCAGGCGGACACCGCCCACCGACGGTGCCTGCATGTTGTCCATGTACTCCTGACGCTTCTGCCGCTTCGACTTGCGGCCTCGACGCGCCGGACCACCGGGACGACCGAAGGCACCTGCCGTACCGCCACGGCCACCACCGGGACGACCACCGCCACCGGGACGGCCACGGAAACCACCTCCCGGAGGAGCACCGCCCGGGGCACCGCCACCGCCACCGGGGCCACCGCCGCCGGGGCCGCCACGGCCACCACCGGGTCCACCGGTGCCGCCGCCGGGCTTACCACCGCCGGGCTTACCGCCACCGGGCTTACCGCCACCGGGCTTACCGCCACCGGGCTTACCGCCACCGGGCCCCGCGGGCTTCGACGGCATCATGCCGGGGTTCGGGCGCGGGGGCATCATGCCGGGGTTCGGACGGTTGCCGCCGCCACCACCCGACGTGGAGTCCGCTGCCGGAGCGGTTCCGGCACCCTGCTGGCCGCCTTGGCCACCCTGACCGCCTTGGCCGGTCTGGGTGCTCTGGCGATCCGGACGCTGGCCCTGACCGCGACCGGGGCCCGAACCCTGCTTGCCACCGGGACCGCCCTGCTTACCGCCGGGACCACCCTGCTTGCCACCGGGGCCGCCCTGCTTACCGCCGGAGGGACGCTGCGGTGGCGCACCGCTGCCGACACCGAACGGGTTATTGCCCGCACGCGGTGAACGCGGGCCGGGCTTGGGCGCTTGCGGCTTCGGCGGCACCACGGCGCCATCACTGTCCGTACCGGACTGCGACCCCTGCGCGGGGCCCGGTTTCGGACCCGGCTTGGGACCGGGTTTCGGACCCGGCTTCGGCACCGCCGAACGTCCGCTCGACGCCGATTCGGTCGGTGACGCCTCTGCCGCCGGGGTTTGCTCTGCCGCCGGAGTTTGCTCTGCCGCCGGAGTCGCAGGGGTCTCCTGCGCCGCAGGGGTCTCCTGCTCGGACGGCCGTGTCTCCGGCTCGGGTGTCTTCGGTTCCGGCTTCGCCGCGGGCCTGGGGCCCGGCTTCGGAACCGGCCGAGGACCCGGCTTCGGGCGCTCGGAATCGGGCTGCTTCGGGCCGGGCTTCGGTACGGCATCCCCGGCCGACTCGGGCGCCTCCGCGGCGGGCGATGCCGGCGGCGCGCCACCATCACCCTGGCCGTTGGCCGAACCCTTCTGCGACGCGCCCGCCTTCGTGAACGCGTCCCGAAGCCTGCGCGCCACCGGTGCTTCCACGGTCGACGACGCGGACTTCACGTACTCGCCCTGATCGGCGAGTTTGTTGAGTACATCCTTGCTTGTCACGCCGAGCTCTTTGGCGAGCTCGTGTACGCGGGCCTTGCCTGCCACTGCTCTCCTCATCTGGTGAGGCCGGGCGGCAGACCCGCTCGACCTCGTCCTACTGCCGGTGCGCGTTCATGGCTTCAGCTTCACGGCTGATTCATGACGGGTCGACCTGCTTCCTTCAACTGCCGGGTGCGGGGGGATCCCGCACCGGTCACATCGTGAGCCACATGCTCCACATGGGCCTGCACTGCCGAGAGCTCGAGCCGCCCGGGAACACGAAGTGCCCGGGGAAACGCCCGACGCCGCTCGGCCAGACGCAGACACGCGGGATCGGGATGCAACCAAGCACCCCGGCCCGATCGCCTGCGTCGAGGATCGGGG
The DNA here is from genome assembly GCF_031458135.1 of Haloactinomyces albus. Classification (NCBI taxonomy): domain Bacteria; kingdom Bacillati; phylum Actinomycetota; class Actinomycetes; order Actinopolysporales; family Actinopolysporaceae; genus Haloactinomyces; species Haloactinomyces albus. Next base: position 868,420 of record NZ_JAVDXW010000001.1, read on the forward strand.
ACGGCCGCATGACCATCCTCGGCCACCACGCGTAGCAGCTCGGAGGCCCACGTCCGGGTCCGGCATCCGACACACGTGCGGATGGGCTCGTGATGTGCACCACGGGCACCAGTGGATCGTGTGTGGATTCTCGCCCCCTCGCGTCGAGCCACCCGTGATTCTAACCCGTCGTTGCCAACGGGCCGAATCAGGTCGTCTTGTTGGTGGCGGGATACAACCGTGTCCGGACCTTCCGCTCCGCACCTTCCGATCAGCGTGGTGATCATCGGCTTCGAGCGGGGTGCACGAACCAACCGGACAACGCCCGAACCCCGAACCGTTATTCCGCCGATCCCATGGCAGGTAGTTCGTCGATGGCGGGATCCACTCCTGCCACAGTGGGCGGCTGAGCACCGGGGTGCCCGGCTGTCGTGGTCGGCGAGCTGGGGTCGGCATCGCTGCGGATGTCGATCCGCCAGCCGGTCAGCCTGGCCGCGAGGCGGGCATTCTGACCTTCCTTGCCGATCGCGAGGGAGAGCTGAAAATCCGGCACGATCACCCGGGCCGTCTTCGCTCGCTCGTCGACCACCTCCACCGAGACCACCTTGGCCGGTGACAGGGCGTTACCCACGAATGTACCGGGATCCTCGGAGAAGTCGATGATGTCGATCTTCTCGTCGCCCAGTTCACGCATCACATTGCGCACTCGCGCACCCATCGGGCCGATACACGCGCCCTTGGCATTGACCCCACTGATCGCACACCGCACTGCGATCTTGGACCGGTGACCGGCCTCGCGCGCCACAGCGGGGATCTCCACCGTCCCGTCGGCGATCTCCGGTACCTCCAGCGCGAACAGTCGACGCACCAGGTTGGGATGGGTCCGCGAGAAGGTGATCTGGGGCCCGTGCGCGCTACGCGAAACACCCACGACGTAGCACTTGATCCGGCTACCGTGCTCGTACTTCTCCCCCGGCACCTGCTCGGCCGCCGGGATCACACCCTCGCTCTCGCCGACCTGCACGACGACCATGCCACGCGAGTTGGCCTTGGCATCGCGCTGGATCACACCACCGAGGATTTCACCTTCCTTCGTGGAGAACTCCCCGAAGTTCTTCTCGTGCTCGGCGTCACGCAGGCGCTGCACGATCACCTGTCGTGCGGTCGTCGCCGCGATGCGACCGAATCCCTCCGGCGTGTCGTCCCATTCCTCGGCGACCTCGCCCTCGGTGTCCAGCGTGTGTGCGATCACACGCACGACGCCGGTCTTGCGATCGACTTCCACCCGGGCGTGCGGCTGGTGCCCCTCGGTGTGTCGGTACGCGGTGAGCAGCGCTGACTCGATCGCCTGTAGGACGGTTTCGAATGGAATGTCCTTGTCTCGTTCGATCGCCCGCAGCGCGGCGATGTCGACGTTCACCTCGAGTCCTCCGTGTCTTCCCCGTCGTTGCCGTGTCCGCCAACGACGCCCGCAGCCCGATCGAGCTTGGTCAGTTCTTTCGCCGGTGGCTGCTGGAACTCCACCTCGACCACCGCGCGCTCGATGTCACGGTAGGCCAGTTGCCGGATTTCACCCCTGGTGAGAACCACCACCGCGGCATCATCGGCCGCCCCGACGCGGGCCGCCAGTTCACTCCCGTCGGTCAGACGGACCTTGACCAGGCGGTTGCGCGCGCGGCGCCAGTGGCGCACCTTGGTCAGCGGACGGTCCACCCCTGGTGAAGTCACCTCCAGGGTGTAGGAACCGGCGAGCACGTGTTCGTGCGTGTCCAGCACCTCGGAGACGGCATGACTCACGTCGGTGATGTCGTCGAGGCCGACCCCATCATCGGCGTCTATGACCACCTTAACCAGGCGGCGACGCCCGGCCTGCTGCACATCGAACTCTTCGAGATCAAAGCCCAGGGCCGCCACGGGCTCGGCGACGACGGGCTCCAGGCGCGCGACAACCTCGTCACGCGGCGGGCTGGACACGATGGCACTCCCCAAGGTTCGTCCGGTCGTCAGTTCAGGTGCAGCGGATCGGCAGGGCAGACCTACCCCACGGCCGGCGCTGCACCATGCCGATCGTGGGCTCTCCAGCGTATCGCGTCCACCTGCACGTCAGCGCGCCACGGACCAAGCTTGCAGCTGCAGCAGCCGCAGCGGCGACCGTAGGGGCACACTGCACCCGGTGATTCTCCCGAATCGGGCACGCGCGGTGGGCCGGGACGATGGCACATGAACAACTGGCAGGATGGCATCCCGTGGAATCTCCCCCGCAGGCCGGTGCCCCTTTCGGACGCCGGGCCATACTGCGTGTGGCCGCACTTCTGCCCGTGACGGCCACACTCACCATCGGCTGCACCGCCTCCTCGCAGACCGAGGAACCGGACCCGCTCGAGGCGGTCGTCACACGTGCGCGCTCCGACGCGGAACTGGCACGTGCCGTCGAGCAGGCTCATCCCGACCTCGCCGACGAAGCGACAGCAGTCGCCTCGATCCGCACCGAGCACGCGCGTGCTCTTCAACAGGAAATCGATCGGGTGAACCCACCGGACCCGGAAGCGACCACCTCGGCACCACTACCGCCCCCTGCGTCGCCCGCACCGCAGACCGCGGAAGAGGCCACGGCGACACTGAAGCGGACACTCCGCGAGGCACAGCGTCAGGCAGCCGACATGGTGCCCCGGTTGCCTCCGTACCGCGCCGGGCTGACCGGTTCGATATCGGCGAGCTGTGCAAGCCTGCAGGAGATACTGGCATGAGCAAACCGCAGCTTTCCGAGCAAGCCGTGAGCGCACTGCAACGGGCATTGCGCGCGGAGCACGCCGCCATCTGGATCCACGGTCTGGCCGGGGCCTTCGCGAGCGAGCAGCGAGTCGATTCCGCGGTTGCGGAAGCCGTGCGCAAACACCGGCAATTCAGGGAGACCACGGAGCAGCTTCTCCAGGAGGCGGGAATCAAGCCCGCACCGGCGGAACCGGCCTATTCGGTCCCACAGCAGCCCACCGACCAGACCTCGGCGATTCGTCTACTGATCACCGCTGAACACGACTGTACGATCGGGTGGCGCTCGGTTCTGGAGACCACCGAGGTCTCTCGGCTCCGGCGCCACGCCCTCGACGCACTCACCACGGCATCCGCCCGCGCCACGCGCTGGCGCATCACCATCGGAGATCAGCCTGCCGTCCTGGCCTTCCCCGGCCGGCCGTAGGAAGTCTTCGGATGCCTTGCTCGGGTGGTTGTTCCCGACCAGGTTGCTCCATCACGCACCCGGAGTGGTCACTCCGGCGCTTTGTCCTGGGGCCAACCGAGGCGCAGGGCGTCGGTGGTGACCTTCTTCAATCTCGCGTCGTCGCGGTTCGGGTTCGCGAAGTAGGCGGATTCACCGATGACGACCAACCGGCCCTGCTGCTGCGAGGCGTATCCGAGGTCACCATTGAGATCCGGGAAATTATCGGGCACCGGCCGTCCGGCCGAGACGAGGTCTTCGATATTGCCCGTGCCACTCCTGGTGGTCAGCTTCTCCAACTCCTTCGCACTGGGCGCGTTCGGCATCCGCGCGGTGACCACCGAGGTCAGCACTCGCTCTCCACCGGGCAGCGTGGTGGTGTAGAGCGCACGAGTGAGGTGTTCACACGGATGCTCGGAGAAGTAATCGGCGATCTCGTCGGTCGAGAACTGCCTGCAGCCCGGCATCTCTTCCCGCGAGTGCTGGTCGAACCGATACAGTCCCTTCTGCGAGGAATTCCCGCCTGCCTGCGGAGCATCGGTACCGGATGTGTCCGGTTTGATCAGGAGCCAGAGCAGACCGGAGACCACCGACACGGCACACAGGACCAGACCACGCAGGAGCCATCCCGTCGGCGTGACTCCGCTCCGCGAACCGCTCCGATCCGCTCGCTGCTGCGGCTCGGCAGGCGGCGGCGAACCGGCCGGACCACCTCCCGCCTGCGCGTGAGCAGTCGGCGGATTGCTGGGGTGCTGGGGCACCGGAGGCGGATTTCCGGCGACATTCGTCCGGCTCCCCTGCTGAGGTGGCGAGAATGTCGGACGGGTTCGCTCCTGGGAGTTCGACGGCACGGAGGCGCCGGATACCGGCTCCCGATCGTGGCCTCCCGCTGTGTTGCGGACAGCATTTAGTGGCGCGGTGTCACCGCGCTCGAAGTCTCCCTGCGGTCCTGTCATCTGTTCGGGTGGCCTTGGCGATCAGACACGGGCACCTACGGTAGCGGGTACTGCGCATCGACAGAACACCACATCCGGACATACGGCCCTACCTCGCCCGAAGCGCTTTCACGACCAGCTCGACGTCCTCCTCGGTGCTGTGGACGTGAAAAGCCAGCCGGGCCTTTCCTTACGCCTCGCGCATATCGGTCAACCTATCGGTACGCCCATTAGCGTGGGGGCATGAAGAGTGAAGAAATCGAGATCCGGACGGGCTCGAGCGAGGTCGTCCGCGACCTCAGCGCCGAATGCGAGCGCTTCCTCACCGGCTCCGAGGACGGCCTGCTGCACGTATGGGTCCCTCATGCCACGGCCGGACTGGCCATCATCGAGACCGGGGCAGGCAGCGACGAGGACCTGCTCAATGCTCTGCGGGACCTGCTTCCCGCGGACAACCGGTGGCGGCACCGGCACGGCTCACCCGGCCACGGGCGCGACCACGTCCTGCCTGCCGTGGTACCGCCGTACGCCTCGATCCCGGTGCTCGGTGGCCGGATGGCCCTGGGTACCTGGCAGTCGGTGTGCCTGGTGGACACCAACACCGACAACACCGGCCGCCGTGTCCGGCTGAGTTTCCTGCCGGGCTAAGTCATCGTGGTCACCAGACCGGGAGCGGTCAGCAGGACCACACCGAGGCCGATCAGCAGCACTCCGAGTACGGACCCGAGCACCACGCCACGAGGGACGACCTTCTCCACCGCGATCACCGCGGCGGTGACGGCCATCCACACCAAGCTCATCGCTCCTGCAGCCAACAGGACCACCATCAGCGCCCAGCAGCAGCCGAGGCAGTACCCACCGTGGCTGATACCGACCCGCAGTGCTCCTCTCCGGCTCCCCCTGATCAGGTCCGCGTACCGGATCACCAGTGCCAGCGGCGACCGGCAGCGAACCAGGCACCATCGCTTGAACGGCGTGAACTGGTAAGCACCCGCCATGAGCAGCACACCGGATCCGGCCCGCACGGCGGTCGCACTTCCGTCCGCGGCGAGAACTTCGAAGCCACGCACGAGGAGGTAACCGAACACCCCCACCACGCCCCACACGAGCAGGTAACCGACCGTCAACGCGGACATGGTGCCGGGACCGGTGCGTTCCCCGAGGAGTCGGCTGATACCCACCGCGAACGGGGCGAGACCGGGCAGCATCATCGCCGCCATCATCACGACCCAGGTGACCAGGAACATGCCGAGTGCGATCGGGATCGTCTGCATCCGCGGTTCCATGGGACGCATTCCGGTGAGAATTCCCAATCGCATGTCGGGCATGGCCACGGCCAGACTGTTGGTGAACAGCCAGGCCGCCGCAGCCAGTGCGAGCAGAGTCCCGGCCAGAAACAGTTCCGCTCTCGACCAAGTGCGCGGCGAAGGGACGCCGTGGCCCTCTGCCGAATGGGTCATGACTCGTCCGGTCCGGTCCAGTCGAACGGGATGAGCTTGCTGGAATAGCCGGAGCGATCCCAGTGGAAGCCGAAGGAGTCGGCCCGGTTGGTGGTGGCCTTGCCCCACGTCGAGGCTCCCTGCCCGGGCCCCACTTCGGCGCCCGGCAGGTTGTGCACCTGCACCCGTGAGCCCTCCGCCACGGTCGGGCCGGTCAGTGCCTCGACAGCGGCCTCCGCCTTCCCCGGAACCCGCACGCTCCACTTGGCGAGGTCCTCGTCGATCGACACTTCGACAGGAGCATATTCCATACCTCGCATTTCCGGATGGAACATCTCGCCGAACTGTGCGGGCCAGCCGCCCGCCGAGCCGCCGAAGACGGCCTGCAACGCCGCGCGCTGATCGTCGTCGGCACGCTCGTCGAGGAAGACGGCGGCGTAGGCGTCGGTGTGCTCACCGCTCCACACATTCCCGACGAAGGAACCGAGCATCACGACGTTGAGGCCGTCCAGCCGGGTCTCCCCATAGGTGCCCTCACGGACATGCCACAGGAGGACCCCCTCGCAGTCACCGTAGGTCGGTGGTTGGGCGAACGAGCAGGGGCACGGGATCGCGCACTTGCATGCGTCGAACCAGGTGCCTTCGAGGTGCCATTTCGGGATCGTGGAAGTAGTCATGACGCTCCCTCCCCCGATGTGCGTCAATGTGGACTACATCTCGAGTATGGTCCTCGCCGGGATGTCTGGGAACCTCACCAGAGTAACTTTTTCGTCCGTTCGCGGTTGAGCTTCCTTGCGACGGCATTCCTGCTCACGGCCACATTCAGCCTCGCACGAGCCGATACGACGAGGGAGCGCTCGAACGTGCGGATCACAACGGCCCGAGGTGCATGAGGATCTCGTCGCGGTCGTCCTCCGGGGCCAACCGAAGCGCTCCCGGCCGGCGACCGATCTCGCGCCAGCCGAGGCGTCCGTAAAAGGTCTCCAATCCCACACCCGCCCGTGCGGCCAGGTGCAGTTGTTCCACCTTCACCTCGTCGCGTGCGATCTCGCGGGCATGGTGCATCAGGAACGATCCGACACCCTCGCCCCGGCAGTTCGGGTGGCTCTGCACATGATGCAGCGAACCCCGGTGCGCGATCAGCGGATCGAGGCTGCGCCGGAGCACCAGCCAGCCGAGCAGCCCTCGATCGTCCACAGCGGTCAGAAGGCGGCAGCGGTCGGCATGAAGTTCGCCGACGAGGCGTTCCAGGACCGGAGCCACATCACCGCCATCGACAGGCGGGAACGGGAACCCCGCAGCACCTCCGGCATTCGTCACGGCCACCCAGCAGTCGGCCAGGGCACGGCGAACATTCTCGGTGACCTCGGTATCGGACAGGTACTGCCGGATCTTCATCGACTCGTTCACGCGCCGCAGTATGCCGGGGAGCACCGACACGGATCTCAGGCGAGGTCGTCGAACTCTCCGGCCTCGACGCCCTGCATCCAAGCCGCCATCTCGGCGCGGGTGAACAGCACGGCACCGGCACCGCGGTCGTTGCTGTTGCGAACCGCCACCCGACCGTCATCCAGAACCGCGACCTCGACGCACTGGCCTCCACCATTGGCACCGCCACTGAAGCTGCTCTTAGGCCATGTGACATCGAAAAGCTCCGACTGAACCATCGCGGGCCTCCTCAACAGCAATTCACTCGTACTCCTTCAGAGTAGTGGCAATCAATTCCACTGAATCAGCCTGTGACAACGCCATCGAGGTCAACGACGCGAAGCGCATGGTGCAGCGACGTACATCGTCCTGGCTTTCCAGGTAGAGCGCCCCCCATGATTCCCTCGATGTACCCCACATCCGAAGCGAGTTCCGGCAAGGTCAGGATCGTGAAGGCGCCCTCCATCCCCGGGTGAGGCCCAGAGTCCAGGGGAAGAATCCGGATTGTGACATCCAACTCTCGCGTTGCTTCGATCAGGCGTTCGAGCTGGCCGCGCATGACTCGCTTCGCTCCACCAGGGGCCGTGGAGTGAGCTGTGTCGGTTTTCGGCAACTGCGCGCCCCGGTGCCCGGGTGAGGGTTGAAGTCTTCGGGAAGACGTCAACCCGACACCTCGCACGATCCCGGCAGTTCAGCCTCGCACGAGACCGACGAGGTGGCCCGCGGCGGAGTCGACGGCGACCTCGGTGCGGTCCCCGGTGGCACGGTCCTTGACCTCCACGACACCGTTGGCCAGCCCCTTGCCGACCACCAGGATCGTCGGCACGCCCACGAGCTCCGCATCGGCGAACTTCACGCCGGGCGAAACGACCCGATCATCGAGGATCACCCGCACCCCGGCCTCGTCCAGTTCGGCGGCGATCCGCTCGGCCCCGTCCCGGACGCTGTCGTCCTTGCCCGCGATGACCACGTACACATCGGCAGGAGCGATCTCACGCGGCCAGCACAGCCCCAGCTCGTCGTGACTCTGCTCGGCGATCGCCGCGATCATCCGCGACACCCCGACGCCGTAGGAGCCCATGGTGACCCGCTGGGGCTTGCCGTCCTGACCGAGCGCGTCCAGCGAGATCGCATCGGTGTACTTGCGCCCGAGCTGGAAGATGTGACCGATCTCGACACCCCGCGCGGCCGTCAGCGTGCCCTCGCCGTCCGGCGACGGGTCTCCCTCACGCACGTCGGCTGCTTCGACGGTGCCGTCCGGGGCGAAATCCCGCCCGCAGACGAGGTCGACGACGTGGTGATCGGCCTTGTCGGCACCGGTGACCCAGGCGGTGCCGGTGACGATCCGCGGATCGACGAGGTAGCGCACCCCGTTGTCCTGCACCGACTTCGGGCCGACGTAGCCCTTCACCAGGAACGGGTTGGCCGCGAAGTCGGCCTCCTCCAGCAGAGCGACCTCGGCCGGCTCCAGCGCCGCCTCCAGCCGCTTCATGTCGACCTCGCGATCGCCCGGAACACCCACGCCGAGCAGCTCCCATTCCTGCGTTCCCGGTTGGCGGGTCTTGACCAGCACGTTCTTGAGCGTGTCGGCAGCGGTGAAGGTGCGCCCGAGCCCGGCGTCGTTGAGGAAGTCGACCAGCGTCTCGATGGTGGGCGTGTCCGGGGTGTGGTGCACCTCGGCCGCGGGCATCCCCTCGATCGACTTCGGCTCCGGCGCCGGAGTGACGACGGCCTCGACGTTGGCCGCGAAATCCGAGTCGGTGCTGCGCACGAAGGTGTCCTCACCGGTGTCGCTCTCGGCGAGGAACTCCTCGGAAGCCGAGCCGCCCATCGCACCGGAGGTCGCCGCGACGATGACGTAGCGCAGTCCCACCCGATCGAAGAGGCGGATATAGGCGTCGCGGTGCAGCCGGTAGGACTCGCCGAGTCCCCCGTCGTCGAGATCGAAGGAGTACGAGTCCTTCATGACGAACTCGCGTCCGCGCAGGATCCCGGCGCGGGGGCGCTCCTCGTCGCGGTATTTGGTCTGGATCTGGTAGAGGATCACCGGGAAGTCCCGGTAGGAGCTGTACTCGCTCTTGACCGTCTGGGCGAACAGCTCCTCGTGCGTCGGCCCGAGCAGGTAGTCACCGCCCTTGCGATCCTTGAGTCGGAACATGTTCGGGCCGTACTCGGTCCAGCGGTTGGTCTGCTCGTAGGGCTCCTTGGGCAGCAAGGCGGGCAGGTGAATCTCCTGCGCACCGATGGCGTCCATCTCCTCGCGCACGATGCGCTCGATGTTGCGCAGCACCCGAAGCCCCAGCGGCAGCCAGGAGTAGATCCCCGGAGCGACGCGGCGCACGTATCCGGCACGCACGAGGAGCTTGTGACTCGGCACCTCGGCGTCGGCCGGATCCTCACGCAGGGTACGCAGGAACAACGTCGACATCCTCGTGATCACGGCTGCTCGCTCCTTGTCTGCCGCCTCGCCTGGTCGCGTCGATGCTGGTTGCGTCAATCAACGTTGGTGCTTCGACGCAACAAAAGCGTAGCGATCCCGCCCGGGCATACTGCCAGCGGATTCTCCTTTCGCTCGCTGCGCTCACACGACCGGTCCTTGCGGCCGATGACTTCGTACGGTGTGCTCACGGTGGCAGCACGCAACCGCCCGGCTGATGCGATGAGGACGCGAGGGAGCGATCATGGCCGCAGGAGTCGCCCGGGAACAACCGGATCTTCCGGAGCTTCCCGCGCTCACCGAGTGGGGGCTGCGCCTGCGCACGGCCGCGACCGCTACCACGGCCTGGACGCTCGCGCGGTTCGGCGACCCGGTCGCGCGGCTGCTGCGGGCACCATGGCGCGACAACCCCTACCCGATCTACGAGCGGATCCGGGCACAGGGCCCTCTCGTCCGCAGCAAGCTCGGCCTGTGGACGGTCCCCGGCCGGGAAACCTGCGATGCGATCCTGCGTGACCACAGGTTCGGCGTGCGCACCAGCGACGGCCGACAAGGGGATCCGCAGGCGGCCGCGGCCGGCCTGCAGCTGTCCCTGCTGGAACTCGACCCTCCGGACCACACCCGGCTACGTCGCCTCGCCGCTCCCGCCTTCCGCCCGCGCAAGCTGGCGCAGTACCGGGAACACATCGAAAAGATCACCCACGAGCTGCTCGATGCGGCCGTCGAACGAGGCTCCTTCGACCTCATCCACGATCTCGCGACACCACTGCCGGTACGGGTGATCAGCGAGCTACTCGGCCTTCCCGCGGTCGGTGCCGAACAACTCGCCCACCACGGTGCGGTTCTGGGCGGTTCCCTGGACGGCATCCGATCGGCACGGCAACTGCACCGGATGCGCCGCTCGGCGGCCGACCTCGAAACGATGTTCGCCGAGCTGATCGAGCAGCGCAGGGCGGATCCGGGCACCGACATCGTCAGCGACCTGGTCGCCGGGCTGGACGGCGAACGCCTGAGCAGTGGTGAACTCGTACAGCTGTGCACCTTGCTGCTGGTCGCCGGTTTCGAGACGACGGTCAACCTGATCGGCAACGGCACGCTGGCACTGCTGGAACACCCCGAGCAGTGGGACCGGCTGCGCGAGAATCCCGACCTCGCCGAGGCGGTGGTGGAGGAAACCCTGCGGTGGGATCCACCGGTGCAGGCCACCGTGCGGATTGCCCATGAACCGGTGGAGGTCGCAGGGAGGACTCTGTCCAGGGACAGTCTCGTCCTGGTGCTGCTGGCCGCGGCGGGCCGTGATCCGGCCACGCACTCGGCGCCGGAGCATTTCGACATCACCCGCGGCGACACCGAACACCTGGCGTTTTCCAGCGGTATCCACTATTGCCTCGGTGCACCGCTGGCACGGCTGGAGGCCGAGGTCGCGTTCCGAGCCCTGGCCACCCGGCTGCCGGGGCTCCACCGCGCGGGCACGGTCTCGCGGCGACCGACCACGATCATCCACGGCCTGTCCGCCCTGCCGGTGGGTACCGACAAGGGCCGATCGAGGACGGCCTAACCTGGGCGACCGTGCTGGTTCTGCTTCCCCCTTCGGAAACCAAGGCCACCGGTGGCGATGGTGCGCCGCTGGATCTGGACAATCTCGCGACACCGGAACTGAATCCGATCCGCCATCGGCTGATCGAGGCGCTGTCGACGCTGGCCGATGATCTCCCGGCGAGTCTGAACGCGTTGGGCCTGTCCGAGCGGCAGGCCGAGGAAGTGCACCGCAACGCCGAACTGTGGGAGGCACCGACCACGCCGGCGCTGCAGCGCTACACGGGTGTGCTCTATGACGCGCTGGACGTCGGCTCGTTGTCCGCTGCCGAGCGTGCCCGCGCGGACACTCGCCTGGCGGTGGCCTCGGCACTGTTCGGGGTGGTGCGCGGCACGGATGCCATCCCCGCCTACCGGCTGTCGGCCAGCAGCAGCCTGCCGGGGCTCGGAACACTTCGCGGCATGTGGCGACCGGTGCTGGAACCCGTGCTCGGCGCGGTGGAGGCCCCGGTGGTGGATCTGCGCTCGGGGGCGTACGCGGCGCTGGCGAAGATTCCCGGTGCGATAGCGGTGCGTGTGCTCTCCGAAAGCGCCGACGGCACGCGCAAGGTGGTCAGCCACCACAACAAAGCCCACAAGGGCAAACTCGCCCGCGCGCTGGCCCGGGTTGTCGAGGAACCCCGGACGATCGAGGACGTGCTCACCGTCGCCAAGGACGCCGGTCTCCGCGTGGAGCGCGAAGGCGACCGCGGGCTCTGCGTGGTCGTCGACGCGTGATCGGGCGTTCGAACCATTCCCCGAATCCCGCACACCGGTACGGATCGGGATTCGGGTAGGCTGCCAGCCGCATCGGCCCGCAATTCGACCGGGTGGCTGCTCCGCCCGGTTCTTTTTCCGACTCCGGGCTGTCTCCCTTCGCGCCGGTGCCTTACGTATCCGACCAGCGGCGCCCCGACGCGCCGGGCTCGTCCTTGCGATCAGCGCGCGGTCCCCGCGAAGCCTCCCCGAGACGTGCCACTCCCCCGGAGGTTCTTCGTGCAAGCAGGTTCCCCGAACACTCGCCAATCCTCTTCGCCCGCTTCCAAGGGTGGCAGCGCCCGGCGCCGCACACCGCGTTCCCGGAACCGTGCGCCCCAGTCCCCGAGCGCCCCGAAACCGAGCCTGTTCGACCAGGTCGGGGTCACCGCCGTCGATCCCGCCCCGTTCGATCAGCTCGGCTTGCCGAAAGCCCTGGTAGGCGAGCTCACCAAGGCCGGCCTGACCGAGGCGTTCCCGATCCAGGCCGCCACGATCCCCGACGCACTGGCCGGTTCCGACGTGCTGGGACGTGCTCGGACCGGATCGGGCAAGACACTGGCCTTCGGACTGCCGATGCTGGCCGACCTGCACGGGACGAGTGCCCGGCCGCTGCATCCGCGTGCCCTGGTACTGGTCCCGACCCGGGAACTCGCCACCCAAGTCACGGACTCGCTCAAACCGATGGCCAAGGCCCTGGGCCTGTATGTCCGTGAGATCGTCGGCGGGATGTCGTTCGCGCGGCAGGCGGACATGCTGCGGCGCGGAGTCGACCTCGTCGTGGCCACCCCCGGCCGCCTCAACGACCACGTGCGCCAGGGCACCTGCGTGCTCTCCGCAGTGGAGCGCACCGCCCTGGACGAGGCCGACCAGATGGCCGACATGGGTTTTCTGCCGCAGATCCGCGAACTGCTGAACCACGTTCCCGCCGGTGGCCAGCGGTTGCTGTTCTCGGCCACCCTGGACGGTGACGTGGACAGGCTCGTGCGTGAGTACATGTCGGACCCGGTCGTGCACTCCCTCACGCCCTCGGCGGCCAGTGTGGACAGTATGGACCACCACCAGCTGGATATCGCGGCCGAGGACAAACACGACGTGCTCGCCCGCATCGCCGCTCGGGACGGCCGCACGATCCTGTTCGTGCGCACCAAGCACAACGCCGACCGGCTGACCAGGAAACTGCGCTCGGTCGGGGTGCACGCCGGTGCGCTGCACGGCGGCAAGGCGCAGAACGCGCGAACCCGCATCCTCGAGGAGTTCCGCCGAGGCAGCACCACGGCACTGGTGGCAACCAACGTGGCCGCGCGGGGCATCCACGTCGACGATGTCAGTCTCGTCGTGCACGTCGAACCACCCGCGGACCCGAAGGACTACCTGCACCGTGCGGGCCGGACCGCACGAGCGGGGGCGACCGGGACCGTCGTCACACTCGTCACCGACGACCAACGCCGTGCATTCCGTGCCATGGCGGGCAAGGCCGGAGTCAAGCCCACCGCCACGAAGGTGAGCCCGCAGGGTGCGAATCTCGCCCGCCTGACCGGTGCGCGTGAGCCCAGCGGAGTCGCCGTGGTCGAGCCGAAGGCGGAGACCAACCGCAATCCCGGCTCCGGTGGTACACGCCGCGGCAATCCGCGCGGACGCACGGGTGCGCCGCGCAACGGCGGTGGGCCACGCGGTGAGGCCAAGCGCGGTGAGGCCAAGCGCGGCGCACGCCGGGCGTGAGCGCACGGCGCGTGAGCATCGCGCGTGCGTCCCGTGCCGCTGTGCCGAGCACACAGGACGCACGCGCATGGATCACGGTGCGAGACCTGCCACGGGGCCGACGACGATCACGGCGGGCGGTTTGACGTCCTCGGTGCGGATCGCTTCGCCGACCGAGGCGAGAGTGCTGCGCACCGCCCGCTGTCCGGCGGTCGTGCCCTCCTGCACCACGGCGACCGGTGTGTCGGCCGGGCGACCGTGCTTCATCAGCACCTCGGCGATGGCCTCCATCCGCTGCACGGCCATGAGCAGCACCAACGTCCCGCGCAACCGAGCCAGTGCGGGCCAGTCCACCAGGGACCGTTCATCGTCGGGAGCGACGTGTCCGGATACGACGACGACCTCGTGGGCCACTCCTCGATGCGTCACCGGCACCTCGGCCACGGCAGGCGCGGCGAAAGCACTGGTCACACCGGGAACCACGGTCACAGGCACCCCGGCTTCGGAACAGGCGAGCAACTCCTCGAAGCCCCGCCCGAAGACATAGGGATCACCGCCCTTGAGCCGCACCACGAAACGACCCGCCCGCACGTGTTCGATCAGGGTGCTGTTGATGACCTCCTGATTGGCGGCCCGGCCGTAGGGGATCTTGGAGGCGTCGATGACCTGCGCGTGCGGCCCGAGCTCGTCGAGCAGTTCGCGTGGCGCGAGATGGTCGGTCACCACGACATCGGCCTTGGCCAGCAACCGTCGCCCCCGCACCGTGATCAGATCGAGAGCGCCGGGTCCGCCCCCGACGAGCGCCACACCCGGAGCGGGCGGTTCGGCATGCTCGTCGACGATTCCGGAGTGCAGGGCCTCGAGGATCGCGTCCCGCACGGCGACCGACCGTCGTGGCCGCCCGCCCGCCAGAACTCCCAGCAGCAGGCCTTCGTGCTCGGCCACGGCAGGAGTGACCGCGCTGCCCTGAGCGGCATCGTCGGAACGCACGCAGAAGACGCGCTCGCGTTCGGCCTCGGCACCGACCGCGGCATTGACCTGCTCGTCCGAGGTCGCTGCCACCGCGTACCACGCCCCGGCGAGGTCACCGTCGGCATAGCCGCGCCCGGTCCAGGTGACATCACCCGCGTCGGCCATCGCCTCGACGCCGGGGGTCGCCTCGGGAGCGACGACCTCGACCACGGCACCGGCGCCGACCAGACGGGGCAGGCGTCGCTGCGCGACGGTGCCCGCACCGACCACGACGACGCGGCGACCGGCGAGGTCGAGTCCGGCGAGGTAGTGCTGGTCCGGGGTGTGCTGTGCTTGCTCGTACTGGTCCTGATGGTGCTGGTCAGTTCGTGTGGCCATGTGCGTGCCCATGTCCGTGACCGTGTCCGGTCGGGTCGTCGGGGTGATGGTGGGGCGTCTGCGGTGCCCCCAGCTTGTCCTCGAAACCGGGCAGCAGTACCCGATATGCGCAGGTGTCGCAGTTCATCCTGATGTCACCGTGCATCGCCTCGTGGTAACGCTCCACCACCAGGTCCACGAGCGCATCGCAGTCGCCGAGATAACCGGCCACGTGCACATCGAACTCCGGTGCGGTCTCGGCGTACTCCAGGGACTGGGTGACCACCCGCTGCGGCAGTACCCCGTCGAACAGGAAGTACGGAGCGACCACGACCTTCTTGGCGCCGAGACGACGCGCCCGCTCGATCCCGGTGGGAACGTCCGGCGGTGCCAGCGAGATGAACGCGGTCTCCACCGTGGCGAACCCACCGGTCTCCTGCAACAGCCTTGAGACCTTGGACACCTCGGAGTTCGCGTCCGGATCGGTGGAGCCACGCCCCACGAGGACCACCGCCGTGTCGGCCCACTCGTCCTTCGGTACCCGGGCACCGATGCGTTCGGCGAGCAGTTCCAGCAGGATCGGATGCGGCCCGAGAGGGCGCCCGAAGGTGTAGGACGTGCCGGGGTTCCGCCGGACCTCGCGCTCCAGCGCTGCGGGAATGTCGCCCTTGCCATGACCTGCGGCGACCAGCACCAGTGGCACGGCGACCATTCGCCGGTGCCGCTCGCCCAGCTCCGACCACACGTCGGTGACCGCGGGCGCGGACAGTTCGATGAATCCGCCCGAAACCTCGACTCCGGATGCCGACATCCGCCCGCGCAATCGTTCGATGAAGGAGCGGAACTCCGACACCCCGCCGTCATCCACCGTCCCGTGGCCCACAACCAGCAGTGGCTGCTGTTCGGTCACCGGATACCTCCCCGTTCCTGGTCTTGTTCGAAATACAGCAGGGCGTTGACCGCCGCCGAGGCGATGGCGGCACCGCCCCGCTCGGTCAGCGTGCTCACTGCCGGAAGCCCGCTGCGGCGCAGCGCGGCCTTGGAATCCACCGCCCCCACGAAGCCGACCGGCACACCGATCACCAGCTCCGGACGCACCGCGCCCTCGGCGCAGAGCCGGAGGAGTTCCTCCAGCGCTGTCGGTGCGTTGCCGATCGCCCATACGGCGCCCTCGGGATACCGGCCCGCGGCGATGCGGATACCGGCCGCCGACCGGGTCACTCCCTCGCGCGCGGCCAGCTCGGCCGTTCCGGGCTGTTCCAGCCCCACCTGCGCGCTCCTGGCGGTAACCCCGGCTGCGACCATGCGCACGTCGGTAACCAGATCGGCGCCGTCGAGCAGCGCCTGCCGCCCGGCCCACAATGCGGCCTCGTCGGCGACGACCTCACCGGTCCAGCTCGGGTCCGCGGTGGTGTGGACGACCCGTTCCACGACCGCACGGGTCACGGGCGGGTAGTGCGCGAAATCCGCCCTCGATCGCATGATGCGGTAGGACTCGACTTCGATCGGATGCCGTTCTCGTCGATTCACGTGGTTTCCGATCCGTACTCGTATTCCGTTGCCGACAGCCGCCACCAGAGCGCCGCACCACCCCAGATCGCCATGAACACCGCGAGCGTCAGGTAGCCGAGCAGTTCGAAGTGGTCACCGAGCGCCGCGACACCGTCCGCCACCGAACCCCCGAACCGCGAGAGCAGCCCGGACAACACCACCACCGCGATGATCCCGGCCAGCGCCACGGTCAGCGCCGTGGTGGCCACATTCACCCGGATCCTGCGCAGCGGCTTGGCCAGCGACCAGGTGTACGCGCGGGACATGAGCATTCCGTCCACACTGTCCACGGTGCACATTCCCGCCGCGAACAGCAGCGGCAGGCTCAGCACGGCCAGCGTCGGCAGATCGCCTTTCGGAGCGACCAAGGCGAGCACGGTGACCTCGGTGGCGGTCTGCATGCCCAGACCGAACAACAGGCCGATACCGAACAGATGCCACGACCGGCTCACGAACCGACGCATCCGTCCCCGCAGCACCCGCGCGAGCAACCCGCGCCTGCCGAGCACCTGCTCCACTTCGGCCTCGTCGACCTCGCCCCGGCGCGCCCGGCGCAGCAACCGGATCGTGTCGCGCAGCACCAGGGCATTGAGGACGGCCAGCACGCCGACCACGAGGACCACGGCCATATCGACGATCACCGCGGTGTGTGCCCCGACCTGCTCCGCCCAGCCCTGCGCGGCGGCTCCGGCGACGAAGGCGACCGCCAACGCGAGGAACATCACGACACTGGCGTGCCCGAGGGCGAACCACATACCCGTGGACACCGGCCGCCGTCCCCGCTGCATGAGCAGCCGGGTCGCATCGTCGATGACCGCCACGTGGTCGGCGTCGAAACCGTGCCGGATACCGAGCAGATAAGCAGCGGTTCCGACAGCGGCCAACCCTCCGGCCGCGGTGAACGAATCCTGCGACAGCAGATAGGTGCCCCAACCGAGTAGGTGCAGCAGACCGACGGCGGCCACCACGATCGTCACTTTCCGGCGCTCGGGCCTACCCCATCCCGCGGCAGGCCGTTCCGTGAGCTGCTGTTGCGGGACCTGCTGTCGCGGAGACTGCTGCTCCGGCCGTTCGTCCGGCGACGTCACGTCGTGGACCTCCTGGGTTCTCCCGCCCGAGGGATCGTCGATCCGCACGTCGCGGCGCGACGCGGGGCCGTCAGCGAGTGTCCTGACTCCCGGATCACAGCGGGCTCCCCAGGCCTTCCAGCTCGTCGCCGAGCCGTGGCTTCGCGTGGTTGGGGGCCGCTCCCCGGTCACAGTGGCGGGACCGTCTCGGATTCACACCGAGTTCCTCCGCTACCGGCACCCGGCATCCTCACCCGTCGGAGGGCAGAAGGTCAATTCCGGTGAACTTGCTCACGCGATCGGCCGAGTGGTGAACGGACCGTTCGCCCCGCCATACGGTACGAACGGTCCGTTCACCTCGATACGCCTCGGCCGAGGCTGCGCAGGAACCGCGACCAGGCGGCAGAGCCGAGGGTCAGCACGGGTCCGTTCGAGCACCTCAGCGTCCGGCCGCTCGCCGATTCGCGCGGATCACATCCCACAGGGATGCCCACTGCTCGGCTGTGAGGTCTTTCGGGAGCGTCCGGTGCGACACACGGTGGGTTTCCGACCAGCCGCGCAGTGGCCGTTCGACTGAATGGATGCGTGGTCAATTTCTCGAGAAATTGACCACCAACTCGCGTTCGCTCAGGCGTCTCGCTTGGCGAACGCGGTGTCAGCGACCAGAAGAAGCACCGCTGCCCACCCGGCGAGTACGGCAGCGGCCCAGCCCGGTGCGAGATATTCGAGGGAATGCGGGGAGGCCGCACCGGAGAGGCTGTGCAGCGCCGAGGCGGGCCACCAGGGCAGGAGAAACCGTTGCCATCCCGGCGGTAGCGCCCCGACGAGCGCCGGTACGGACATGATGGCCAGTACCGCCGCGATGGCGCCTCCCGCGTTCCTGAGGAGAAAGGCGAGAGAAGTACTGTGGCGATGTCGCCGACACGCGCGGAATCCATACCGCTCACCAGCAGCCCACCGTCCGAATCACTGCGGACGGTCGCTCCCTCACCGGTGAGCAGAGTGGTCAGTACCGTCGGATCCGGAGAGACCACCTTCACCTGGTCGTCGGCACTGCAGCGGATGAGTTCGGCGACATCCACGTCCGCGATGAGTCGGCCACGACCGATCACCACCACCCTGTCCGCGGTCTGCTGCATCTCGGCCATCAGGTGGCTGGAGACGAAGACGGTCCGTCCTTCGGCGGCCAGACCTCTCATGAGGTTTCTCATCCACCGGACTCCCTCGGGATCCAAGCCGTTCACCGGTTCGTCGAGCAGTAGTGTCGCGGGCTGGCCGAGCAGCGCCGCAGCGATCCCGAGCCGCTGGTACATCCCCAGGGAAAAGCCGCTCACCCGCTTATTCGCGACCTCGGCCAGCCCCACGAGCTCGAGCACCTCGTCGATGCGGCTTCGCGGGAGTCCACCGGCCCTGGCCAACCAGCGCAGATGCGCTCGCGCCGCCCTTGCCGGATGGACGGCTTTCGGATTCAGGAGCGACCCGACCTCGCGCATCGGAGCCGGTAGGTTCCGATGGTTCCGCCCGCCTATGGTCGCCGAGCCCGCGTTCGGGTGGTCCAACCCCAGA
Organism: Haloactinomyces albus; assembly: GCF_031458135.1. Taxonomy (NCBI): domain Bacteria; kingdom Bacillati; phylum Actinomycetota; class Actinomycetes; order Actinopolysporales; family Actinopolysporaceae; genus Haloactinomyces; species Haloactinomyces albus. The sequence goes on from NZ_JAVDXW010000001.1 coordinate 887,397, forward strand.
ATCATGCGCATCGTCGTCGACTTCCCCGCCCCGTTCGGACCGAGGAAGCCGGTCACCACACCGGGGGCGACATCGAAGGACAGCGCATCCACCGCCACCGTGTCCCCGTAGTGCTTCGACAGCTCTTTGACCTGGATCATCGCGCCTCTCCGACGCCGTTTTACAATGCAACTGCATCGCATAAATCGGGCAGCAAGATTGCAATGCACCTGCATTGAAAAAATCGAGGGCGCTGGAGGGCGCATGCCGAAGCGGGTGGATCACGAGAAGAGAAGACAGAAGATCGCGGAGGCCGTGTGGCGGATCGCAGCCGACCGTGGTCTGGAGGCGGCGAGTCTCCGCGAGGTCGGCACGGAAGCCGGCGTCTCGATGGGCAGGATTCAGCACTACTTCGCGAGCAAAGACCGGATGATTCTCTTCGCGTGCGAATACATGGTCGAACTCGCCGAGCAAGGCGCGCGGGAACTCAGCACGGCCTCCGCTGATCCGGAGGCACCACGGTCGATCATCCGCGGCGCACTTGCTCGGACACTGCCGTTGGATGAGCAGCAACGCATCGGAACCGGCGTCTGGTTCGCGTTCCTCACCAGAGCCACCGGGGATCACGATCTCGCGGCCTTCATTCGCCGGGCCTGGGCAGGCACCCTCGACCTCGTCGCCGGGCAAATCCGCCGTGGGCAGGAAAACGGCGACATCCCGGCCGGGGTGGACCCGAAGCAGGAGGCGGTCGCCCTGGTGGCTCTCACGGACGGGCTGGTGTCACATCTCATGGTCGGTCATTACACCGGCGAGGAGGCACTGAGCGCCGTGGACAACCATCTTGACCGCTTGTTCGGATAGCGATCTGCAGCAACACGGCGCTGCTCGACACGAACGGCCCGGCCGCTGCCGGGCAGCGGCCGGGCCGTTCGAGGTCTTCGGATTCGACTATCTCAGCGGGCGAGGACCCGTTTGAGGGCCCCCAGCAGCATCTCGACGCGGTCGAGACGCGCGTTGTTGCCCATCAGGCCGATGCGCCACACGCTGTTGGCGTACTGGCCTGCGCCGCCGCCGATCTCGATGCCGTAGTCGTTCAGCAATTGCTTGCGCACGTCCGCGGAGTTCACTCCTTCGGGGACGACCACGCTGGTGAGCTGGTGCAGCCGATGTCCCTCGGCGGCGAACAGCTTCAGCCCCATCTCCTGCAGGCCGGCCTGCAGAGCCTCCCCCGCTTCGCGGTGGCGGGCGGCCACGGCGGGCATGCCCTCGTCGACGATCCGTCCGAGTGCGTCATGCAGCGATGCCACCATCGCGGTGGGTGCGGTGTGGTGGTATGCGCGGCCACCGGAAGCTCCACCGGTGACGTAGTTGCCGATCAGTCCGAGGTCCAGATACCAGGTCGTCGGCTTCTCCACCCGAGACTGCCAGGCCCGCTCGGAGACGGTGAACGGGGCGAGTCCGGGAGGTACGCCGAGGCACTTCTGCGTGCCCGCATAGGCGATGTCGACGTTCCACGCATCGAGATCGATCTGCTCACCCGCGATGGAGGTGACACAGTCGGCGATCAGCAGGGTGCGCTCGTCACGCTCGCGCAGTGCGGCGCCGAGCTGCTTGATGTCGCTGCGCACACCGGTGGAGGTCTCGGCGTGCACGGCCGCGACCATCGCAGGCGCCGGATGCGCGGCCAGCACGCGCTCGATGTCCACGGGCTGACCCCAGTCGTGGTCGACCCGTACGACCTCGGCACCGTATCGGGAGGCGACATCGCACATCCGCTCGCCGAACAAACCGTTGACGGCGACCACGACGGCATCGCCGGGATGCACGAAGTTGACGAAAGCGGCTTCCATTCCGATCGATCCGGTGCCGGACAGCGGAAGTGTTCGTAGGTTTTCGGTGCCCCACACCGTCCGGAGGCGTCGTCCGGTCTCGTCCAACATTGCGAGGAACTCGGGATCCAGGTGGCCCAGCATCGGGGCAGCCAGCCCCGCCGTCGCCTCCGGATACGCGTTGGAGGGCCCCGGACCGAGTAGTGAGCGTTCAACCAGTGCCATACGGCCAGCCTAAGCACATCGCCGTTCCTCGCAGGCCATGCCCTGTTTGACCCCATTTTCGCTGGGCACATAGTATTCCGATAGGCGGAATCGAGTTTTCATACCGGCGATGCCAGTACTTGTGAGTAAGTCCACAGCTCCATTTCGAAAGGGCGTGCATCCGGGGCGCGATCAGCGCATGCTGGAACTGTCACGGCCACGTCGGGACGGTCCCGTCACGAACGGCCGGGGAGGCGACCATGAATCAGCCCCGTATGCACGACACACGGACCCTCACTCTGAACATGGAGGTCGTCGAGTCCGAAATGAAAACCACGGCGGATGCCACCATGGCCACCGGCTCGGGCCGGATCGTGCACGGCCACGGCACGGCACGACGCCATCCGGACGACCCGGACATCCCACAGATCGGCGACGAAATCGCGGCAGCCCGCGCTCTGTCGGAGCTGTCCCACAAGCTCCTGGACACCGCGGCCCAGGAGATCGGCGAGCGGCAGCACAGCCGGGTTCACCTGCCCGGCTGACCGGCCACCTACGCAAGCAGGTCGATGGCGTCGGCGGGGCAGATCTCGACGCACTCGCCACAGGCGGTGCACTGCTCGGCCACGACGCGCGGACGCCCCGCCGCAGGTCGCAGGGCATGCTCCGGGCAGGTCAGCAGGCACGCCCCGCAGGCCGTGCAGTCCGAGGAGATCGTCAGCGGTACGCCGGACGGCGGGAGCTCATCCGGCATCCGTCGTCATCCACCGGTATCCGCGCGGAGTCACCATCCGACCACCGGCCATGGTCGTCCGGGAGGATCCCACGACGACCGTGGTGAACATGTCCACCTCGCCCGGATCGAACTCGTCGATCCGGGCACACCACACACGCTGACCGTCCCGACTGGCCTGGCGCACCGCACCGACCGGTGTGCGTGCCGGCCGGTGCCGGGCGAGCGTGTCCAGTGCCCAGCCCAACTGCCAGTGCCGTTCGGCCGAACGTGGATTGTAGAAACACACCACCAGGTCACCCTCGGCGGCAGCACGCACGCGCCGCTCGATCATCTCCCACGGCGTGTGCAGGTCGGACAGGCTGATCAGGACATGGTCGTGCCCCAACGGTGCCCCCAGCAGCGACGAGGTCGCCAGCGCGGAGGTCACACCGGGCACGCCCACGAACTCGATGTCGTTTCCGGCCTGCTCCAGAGCGGGGCTGGCCATGGCATACACCCCGGCATCACCGGAACCGATCAGCGCCACGGCACGACCGGAGCGGGCCAGCGACACCGCATCCGCCGCCCGTGCCTCCTCCGAGCCGAGTCCGCTCGCGCGGATCTCGGTACCCGGCCGCAGCAGGTGACGTACCTGCTCGAGGTACTGGTCGAGACCGACGACGACCGAGGCACGCCGCAACTCGGCATCGGCGCGGGGGGTGCGCTCGTCCTGCGCGCCGGGACCGATACCGATGATCGCCAAGCGCCCCCGCGGACGGATCCGTGCGGCGGCGACCGTCACATTGTCGCCCTTGATCTTGTCGGCGACGAGTTCGGTGTCCGCTCCCTCGGCCAGTTCCGCCGCGGCGTGCAACGCGGCGGCTTCTGCCACGCTGGGGGTACCGACTTCGGCCCGCACGACCTCGCTGGGATGGGGCACCCACACATCGGCCAGATCCTGCGCGGGGTACGGCATCAGCGGCAGCTCAGCACCGTCCGGCGAGTTCCAGAACCCCATGTCCTGGACCGCGTCCAGGATGCCGCGCTCCTCGGCTTTGAGATCGACGGTGGCGAAGGCCCGGATGGCCCTCGGGTCGAGTCCGTGTTCACTGTCCAGCCGCGCGAGCGTCTCCGTGACCGTGGTGCGCGGGATACCGCTGGCCGAGCCGATGCCCACGACGAGCGTGCGCGGGATCACGTGCAGGATGTTGCCGGACTCGGCAGCACTCGGGCGGCGATCATCGATGCGCACCGTCCACTGCGGTGCCGCCACGTCGGCCGAGACATTCTCGGGCAGGGCGGGTAGCGGAAAACCGTGGGGATTGACCAACCGGACCGGTTCCCCGTCCAGAATCGCGACGCCACAGGATGCGAGATCGCCTTCCACGGTGGCGTCGAGCTGGTCGACGACCTCGTCCAGCGGTGTGCTGCCGGTGCTGTCGGTGGCCGTGGTCACCACCGGTAGGCATCCGAGAACATCGGCGACCTGCTCGGCCAGCGCGTTTGCCCCACCTGCATGCCCGCCTGCCAGCGCCACGGCAAAGCGGCGCGCCTCGTCGACGCAGACCACGCCCGGATCGGTGTGCTTGTCCCGCAACATGGGCCCGACCAGCCGCACGGTCGCGCCGGTGGCCAGAAAGAACACGACGGAGTCCAACTGCGGCCACAGGCGTCGCAGGGCGGGCTCGATCGGTCCCTCCGCGACCACCGCATCCGGCCCCAACCGTGCGGCCAGCTCGGCGGCCGCCCGCCTGCCCGCGTCGGTTACCGCGAACAAACCGATCATGACTTTCCTTCCTTGCGAACTCCGGAGATCAGCATCACCGGGTTGGCCGCTTCCAGACGGGACAGACCACCGGGCAACTCGGCCAGGCGGTTGGCCGAGAGCTGAACGCCCTCGACCTCGTAACCGGCGCTGCTGAGAGCAGCTCGAGTGGAGGTCACCCGGTCGAGCGCGGCCAGCGCCACCACCACACGGGAGGCACCGACGTGCGCGCACGCGGTGACCACTTCCGAACCACCACCTCCGACGAAAACCGAGTCGGGCTTGGGCAACTCCCGCAGCGCTTTCGGTGCCGCGCCCTCCTCCACGCGCACGTCCACGCCGTGGCCTGCTGCGTTGGTGACGAGCCGGACCACCTGGGCCTCGTCGGACTCCACCGCGATGGTCGCCGCGCCCAGACGTGCGCACTCGACCGCGATCGAACCGGATCCGGCACCGACGTCCCAAACGAGCGTGCCGGGCCGGGGCGCCAACTTGGACACTGCCACCGCCCGCACCTCCGCCTTGGTGATCATGCCGTTGCGGTGGGCGAACTCGTCCTCGTGCAGCGCCCATCCGGCCGGCGGGACCGGTTCACCCCCGGCACGCCAGCCGCGCGCGGGGACGCCATCGGGGTCACTCAGGCAGAGCACGATGTTGGGCTCCCGCCAAGTCCTCTCGGCGGCCTCGGCGGGCGCGAGAGTGGTCACCGTCTCGTTCGCCCCGCCGAGATCCTCACCGACGATCATGGTGCGCCGCCAGCCCGTCAGCCCCGAGCCGAGCTGTGCCGGTCCGGCACCGGGTGCGGTCAGCACCACCACCGCCGATCGGGCCCGGCAGACGTTGATGGCCGGAGTGAGGTCACGCCCGTGCGCACTGACCACCGACACGTCGTCCCACGGGCGACCGACGCGGGCCATCAACCGCTGGACGCTGGAGGTCGCGGCCAGCACCGAGCAGCGAATCCCCTTTTCCCGCAGTACTCGCAACATTCCGAAGAAGCCGGGATCGCCCGAAGCGAGGACGACTCCGTTCTCCTCGGCGGTGAGCGAGGACAGGGCACCGAGTGCGGAATCGAGGGATCCGAGTTCGAGCGTGCGGGCGTCTGCGGGCGCGTGTGCCCGCAGATGGCGGCGCGCTCCGACCACGAGTTTCGCCGACCGCAGTGCCTCCTCGGCCCCGTCGGGCAGCGGCCCGCCGTCGATGCCGATCACCGTGACCGTCACGTCACCCACCTCGCCTCGGTCGAGGCCACGACCTGCTCACCGGTGAAATCCACCATCGCGATCGAGGCACGCAACCGGCGACCGCACTCCTCGGTGAACCGCTCCAGCACGCCTGCCACCAGCACGCACAACCGATGCGCACATCCGGACAAGGAGCCGTTGTGCTCCCACACCTCGAAAGCCCGGCGGGCAGTCTTCGCCTGCTCGACCTCGGCCACCTGCTCGGCATCGCCGCCGAACTCGGCCGTGAGCCTGCCCAGCAGTTCCGTATCCACTTTGGACCGCGTGTAGTGGGTCATCACCACGCCGGAGGCCAGCTTGGTCAGCTTGCCGATCATGCCCACGAACACGACCTCGTCGAGGCCGTGCTCGACGGCCCGGCGCAGGGCCGCACCGGTGAAGTCACCGACCTCGATGAAGGCCACGTCCGGCTCATCCGGCAGCAGTCGCATCGCGGCCTTCTCGGTCCGTCCGCCGGTCGAGAGCACCGCCGTGGTCCCGCCCTGCGCAGCCAGCACCGACACCGCCTGCTCGACACTGGAGCGCCACGACGCGGTGGAAAACGGACGCACGATGCCGGTGGTTCCCAGAATCGAGATACCGCCGTGGATACCCAACCGCCGATTGGTGGTCTTGCGGGACATCCTCTCGCCCCCGGGAACGGTGATCGTGACCTCCGCACCCCGACCTCCGAGCACCTCACGCACGGCCCGGGTGATCATCTCGCGCGGGACGGGGTTGATCGCGGGACCACCGACCTCGAGACCGAGGCCGGGCTGGGTCACCGTGCCGACTCCCTCGCCGCCGTGCAAGACGAGCGCATCATCCTCGCGAGGAGCGATCGTCACGGTCATCCGGGCACCATGGGTCACATCCGGATCGTCACCGGCATCCTTGACGACCACGGCCGTGGCCCTGCCCGACTCCTCGACGACGGCGGCGTCCACCTCGAACCGCCGGTAGCGGTCATCCGGAAAAGGAATGTCCACCGTGGCGGGAAGGTAGCCGTCGACGAGCAAAGCCGCGGCGGCCTTGGCGGCAGCAGCCGAGCAGGCACCGGTGGTGAAGCCGGTGCGCAGTGCTTTGGGCCGGACTTTGGCCGTACGCGGAAGATCCGGCTCTTTCAGGGGCGGTTCCGACAACGGTCAGTCTTGCTCCGACTCGGTACGGGCCCGGCCCGCCTTCCCGGATGCCTGCTTTTCCGTGCCCTTCTTGCGATGACCGGAGTTCGATCCCGCTTTCGTCGAGGACTTCGCCGCGGAACCCGACTTGCCGGTCGACTTGGCCTTGGTACGCGACTTCGACTCGGATTTCACCTCGTCCTGTGCCGTATCCTGCATACCGGCCTGCGTTTCCACCGTCGAGCCGTTGCCGAGCGAATCCGTATCCGGCACCTCGGCCACGGATTCGTCCGTGGCCGGAGTCCGAGCGGTCTGCTCGTCCTCGGGTTGCTCGGAAACTAGCGTCCCGCTCGCCCCGGCAGTGGTGGCAGCACCGGACTCGACCGCTTCGCCGTTCTCCGCCGCGCCGTTCTCCGCCGCGCCGTTCTCCGCCGCGTCGGTGGTCACCGCGTCGGTGGTCACCGCGTCGGTGGTCACCGCCTGTGCGTCGCCGGGCATGCCGGAAGTCTCCTCCTCGGCATGCTCGAACAGATCGGACTGCGCGGAGTCGTGACCCGATTGCCGAGCGGTGGTCCGAGTCGCCGCGATCCGGGCGGTGCCCTGCGCGCTCTGCTGCCATTCGCGCACGGCCCACCAGGCCACGTCCGGATCCGGCTGCCCCGGGCTGCGTGCGTTGTCCACGCGTGGCTCCGGAACCGGATCGGCACCCCCCGAGGTGGTACCTGTGATCGCGGAACCCACGTTCCGGGATTCCGCGGTCCGGGAGGTCCTGCCCCAGGAAGCGGCGCCCTCGGTCACCGGACTCGTTCCACCCCTGCCCTCCGACCGGGGACGATCCGCACCCGACGAGCTCGAACGCCTCGTACGCTGGGAATCACCACGCTGAGATTCGCCGCGCTGAGATTCGCCGCGCTGGGAATCACCACGCTGGGCACGCAGCGCCCGGCGTGCGGCCGGATCGGCTCGCCGGAAGGTGTGGAAATGACCGGGGTTGTACAGGTGAGAGCGGGTCCCGCCCTCGGTCAACGCCCAGCCGACCAGGAACAGCGTATGCCGCCACAGTTTGTGCTGCTTGACCGTCGTCTCCAGCTCGCCGAGCGTGGTTCGCAGCAGCAGCTCGTCGGGCCAGGTCGTCTTGTAGGCGATCACGACGGGAACGTCCTCGCCGTATCCGCCCGCGCGGAGCTCCTCGACGAGCTGGCCGGTACGGGCGGCGGACAGGAACAACGCCATCGTCGTACCGTGCTTGGCGAATTCACGTACCCGCTCCCCGGAGGGCATCGGCGTTTTGCCGCCTTCCAGTCGGGTCAGGACCACCGACTGTGCCACCTCCGGCACCGTCAGTTCCCGCCCCACCGCAGCGGCGGCCGCGGAGAACGCGGCCACTCCCGGCACGATCTCCACTTCCAGTTCCATGCGCGCACACACATCGTGCTGCTCCTGCACGGCCCCCCACAGTGCGGGATCGCCGGAATGCACACGCGCGACATTGAGCCGGTCGCGCTCGGCGCGACGGTAGATCTCCACCGCGTCCTCGTGCGTCAACCGCGACGAGTCGACCAGTTCGGCATCGGCACGGGCATGCTCCTGGACGCATTCGGGCGTCACCAGGCTCGCGGCCCAGACCACGATGTCGGCCTCGGCGATGTGCCGGGCACCACGCACAGTGATCAGGTCGGCCGCTCCCGGGCCTGCACCAATGAACGAAACCCGCCCCAGACGTGTCTCCGGAGTCATCAGAGTTGCTCTCCTCTCCCGCCTCGCGGAGGAAGTACTACCACGGTGGACAGATAGGGCGCGGCATCGACCACTTCGCCGTCCACATCGGACACAGTAAGCTCGGACAGCGGCAGCACCCGAGCATCCGGAGTGCCCAGATGCTCGGCGTAGAGCGTGCGCTCCAGTGCGCCGCTATCGGCAATCGCCGTTGTCAGATCGCCGAGCCTTCGGCCGCCCTTGTAGGCAACGACCGTACCCGTCGATTGCAATGCCTCTCGCAACGCCGTGACATCCCGCGTCACCGGAAGCACCGTGAGCGGTTCCGCACCTTCGGTCAGTGCGATTCCGGATGCCGACGCGGTGGCCTGCATCGCGGTGATCCCCGGCACCGTCGCCACCTCGATGTCCGAAAGCCGCTCCCGGACCCCTTCGGCGAGGTAGGTGAACGTCGAATACAGCGAGGGGTCTCCCAGAGTGGCGAACACCACCGTGCCGCCCTCCTCCCGGAGGCGCTCGGCGACGACTTCCGCTGCGGAGTCCCAATGCCTGCGCCTGCGCTCCTGCGGGCCGCCGACCGGGTCGGACAGCGCGAACACCAGTCGTTGCACGCGCGGATCCTCGGAATCCAGATGTGCCCGCACGACGGCTTCGGCACGACCTTGCTCTTCCACGGACAACACGGGAACGAACACGGTGTTCGCCTCCCGAAGCTCGCGGAGCGCGGCCAGCGTCAGCATCTCCGGATCTCCCGGACCGACACCGAGACCGACCAGCCTCATCACACACACCTCCGTACGAATCGCGTCACGGCTTCGGGATGTCCTGCAGGATGTGTGTGCAGATACGACGCATGCAGGTTGCGATCCACGAATCCTTCCGCCACGGGCTCGCCGGCCCGCCACCGCCAGGCCGGATTCGCTCCGTGCCCCGGTGTGAGGACCGTGCGGTGGAACTCGTGGCCACTCACCCGGGATCCCTCGGGAAACAGGGCGGAATCCGTCGCGGCGACGGCCTCGCGGTATCCCAGGGTCAACCGCGGTGACATCTCGGCCCGTGCTCCGAGAACACCGCACAGCGGATGACCGTCCAGGCTCTCGGCCAGGTACAGCAGCCCACCGCACTCGGCGTGGATCGGTCCCCCGCTCGCGGCGAATGCCGCGATCTGCCTGCGCAGTGCGAGATTCGCCGACAGCTCGGTGACGTGCTGTTCGGGGAAGCCACCCGGTAACACCAACCCGGCCGTGCCGGGCGGCAGCCGCTCATCGCGAAGCGGATCGAGCACGGCGACGTCGGCACCGGCGGCTTCCAGCAGTTCGACATGCTCGGTGTAACCGAAGGTGAACGCACGCCCGCCCGCCACGGCCACCGTGGGTCGAGGCCCCTCGCAGACGGACCCACCGCCTGCCTCCCGCGCACTCCAGGCCCCGCCCGCAGGCTCCGGCGCGGACTCCGCCAGGGACACGACCGCGTCGAGGGAGACATTCGCCTCGACCACGTCGGCCATCGCCACAACGGCCTCTCGTGCGTCGTCACCGTGCTCGGCTGCCGTGACCAGTCCCAGATGCCGCGAGGGCACCCTCAGATCCTCCGTGCGGGGGAGCGCGCCGAGTACCGGTAGCCCCGCCACCTCGGCTGCTTCCCGCAGCACCTCCGCATGACGCGCAGAGCCGACCCGGTTGAGGATCACGCCACCCAGCCGTACGCGGGGGTGATAGCTGCGGAAGCCGTGCAGCACCGCGGCAAGACTGTGTCCCTGCCCCCGGACGTCGACAACCAGCACCACCGGCGCGTCCAGCACGGTGGCGACGTGTGCGGTGGAACCGAACGCCGGATCGTCCCCGGTGTCGCCGATACGGCCGCCGCCGGTGCCGCTGCTGCCGACGCCACTGCCGCCAATACGGCCATCGAACAAGCCCATCACGCCCTCGATCACCGAGAGCTCGGCGCCTGCACGACCGTGGAAGAACAGGGGTGCGATCCGTTCCTCGCCGACGAGCACAGGATCCAGGTTGCGGCCTTCCCGACCGGCGGCGACCCGGTGGTAGCCGGGGTCGATGTAGTCCGGGCCCACTTTGAACGGCGCCACTCGGGTCGAACGCCTGCGCAACGCGGCGAGCAGGCCGGTGGCCACGGTCGTCTTACCGTGGCCGGAGGCGGGCGCGGCAATGACGACCCGTGGGCTGTGCGAGGTGCCCGCACGGCCCGACGATCGTACGGAGGCGCTCACCACTCGATGCCCTTCTGGCCCTTTTGGCCGGAATCCATGGGGTGCGCGACCTTGGTGGTCTGCATGACCAGATCAGCGGCGTCCACCAGTGCTTGCGGCGCATACCGCCCGGTGATGATCACATGCTGGTGTCCGGGCCGGTCGCGCAGCGTGGCGACGACCTCGTCGACATCCACCCAGCCCCAGTGCAGCGGATAGGTGAACTCGTCCAGTACGTAGAGGCCGTGGTGCTCCTCGGACAGTCGCCGGGCGATCTCCTGCCAGCCCTCCAGAGCGGCGGTGGCATGGTCGGATTCCGTGGACTTCTTGCGGGTCCACGACCAGCCCTCTCCCATCTTGTGCCATTCGACGGAGCCGCCTTCGCCGGTCTCCTCGTGCATCCTGCCGAGCGCACGGAAGGCGGATTCCTCGCCGACGCGCCATTTGGCGGATTTGACGAATTGGAACACACCGATCGACCAGCCCTGATTCCATCCGCGCAGCGCAAGTCCGAATGCGGCCGTGGACTTACCCTTCATCTCACCGGTGTGCACAATCACCAACGGCCGATTACGACGCTGCCGCGTGGTCAGTCCATCGTCGGGCACGGTCTCCGGTTTTCCCTGCGGCATGCTGAAAACCCCTCACGAGATCGGGCGAGCTGCCTGTCCGGTGCACCTGCGGTGAGTACCGGGTACCGGACACGGCGCGCGCAATTCACGAGACACATTCACAGAAATCTGTACGCAGCCAAGAAGACGCCCCCGCACTCAACCAGCCTGGGGGTCGCCGGGAGTGCGGGGGCGTTTTGGGTCCACCCCTGGGGGTCAGGTGGACACCGAAAAGCCTAACAGCACACCGCGCCTTTGTCGTCTCTTCCCGGCGTTGTCATCAAAATGAAATCAAGCGGCCTGAGGACTGCCCTCCCGTGCGGCCCGGACCACTCCGGCGACGTTATCCGCCGACAGTTCATCCAGCCGCAGACACGCAGCCCCCAGGACCGTGGCGACGCGGTTGGCCAGCCCGAGTCGTACCGGCCCGTTCTCGCAGTCGACGACCACTGCGGCAACTCCGAGTTCGGCCACCAGTTTCGCCGCCCCCAGCGCGTCATCCAACGCCTGACCGGTGCCTTTCCCCTTGCCGGTGTCTTTCTCCTGCCCGGAACCGGTGTTCGCACCGACAGTGGCCTTGCCGTCGGTCAGCAGCACCAGCAGCGGACGACGCTGCGGATCGCGGATCCGCTCGGTGGCCACCACCGAGCGCGCGGTCAACAGTCCGCCCGCCAGCGGAGTCCGGCCGCCCGTGCGCAAACGGCGCATCCGCGCGGCGGCAGTCTCCACAGAGGAAGTCGGGGGCAGCACCACCTCCCCGGAATCCCCTCGGAACGTCACCACACCGACCTTGTCCCGGCGCTGGTAGGCATCGCGGAGCAAGGACAGCACGGCGCCGCTGACCGCCGACATCCGCTCCCGCGCGGCCATCGATCCCGAGGCATCCACCGCGAACAACACGAGGTTGCTTTCCCGGCCCTCACGCACGCCATACCGCAGGTCCTCGGAGCGAAGCAACAGCCCGGAGCCTTGCCGTCCCCGCGGGAGCTGATGCGGTGCCGCCGCCGACAAAGTCGCCTGCAGGTGGATTCCGCTCCCGTCCACAGCGGAGGACCGAATCACCTGCCCGGTGCGTGATCGCGAGCGGGAACGTCGACCCGGAGCACCCTCACCCAGGCCGGGGACCTCCAGCAGCCGCGCACGAAAGGCCGGGCTCGGGGTGGTCGGCTCGCGTTCCCGGGGTGCCTTGCCCGATTCGTCGGACTGCGTGTCATCGGGGCGAGCCCCGTTTCCGCCGGATCGGCCGTTCGAGGGTGACTGATCGGTGTCCTGCGGTGTGTCCTGCGGTGGGCCGCCCCCGGGGCCACCGTCCGGGTCATCGGGTCCGTCATCGTCGGGACCTCCGCCGTCGGGACCTCCGCCATCCGGTCCGTCCGGCGGCTCGTCCCCATCGTCGGTGCCGTCCTCCTCCGCGGCGCCACTCTCCTCGCCGCTGCCCGCGGATTCGGCCGCATCGGACAGTGCCTGCTGCAACTGCTCCTCCTCGACCCCCGGCTCGTCGAAGGGATCTCGCCGCCTGCGGTGCGGCAGCGCCAGTCGCGCCGCCGCCTCCACATCGGTCTGCCCCACCGCATCCGCACCACGCCACGCCGCGTGCGCCACCGCAGTACGCGCGAGCACCAGGTCCGCACGCATTCCGTCCACTTCGAACGCAGCGCACAGTGCCGCGATGCGGCGGACCTCCGAGTCCGGCAGGACGACGGAGCCGACGCGCCGCCGAGCCGCCGAGATCCGGGCGGCGAGGTCGGCATCCTCCTCGGCCCAGCGCCGAGCGAACCCGACCGGATCGGACTCGAAAGCCAACCGGCGCCGCACCACCTCGGTGCGGGTCTCGACCTCGCGCGAGGCCGACACGTGCACGGTGAGTCCGAAACGGTCCAGCAACTGCGGGCGCAACTCCCCCTCTTCGGGGTTCATCGTGCCCACCAGCAGGAACGAGGCCGCGTGGGACATCGACATTCCCTCGCGCTCGACGTGGGCACGCCCCATGGCCGCGGCATCCAGCAGCAGATCCACCAAGTGGTCGTGCAGCAGGTTCACCTCGTCGACATAGAGCACGCCACGGTGCGCCGAGGCGAGCAGTCCCGGCTGGTAAGCACGGACACCTTCGGTGAGCGCCCGCTCGACGTCGAGCGAACCGACCAACCGGTCCTCCGTGGCACCGACCGGAAGCTCGACGAGCTGCGCGGCCCGCTGGGCCATCTCCGCGCCATCGTGCGGTCCATCCGGGCACGCGGAGTCGGGCTCGTGCGGATCACAGCCGAAACGGCAGTCGGCCACGACATCCAGCGCAGGCAACAATGCCGCCAGTGCGCGCACGATGGTGGACTTGGCGGTGCCCTTCTCACCTCGCACGAGCACACCGCCGATACGCGGGTGTACGGCATTGAGCAACAGGGCGAGTTGCAGATCGTCATGTCCGACGACGGCGGAGAACGGATACCGCACGGTCGCGGGAACCGACACAGCAGCGGTCATGCCTGGCATTCCTTCCTCGGGTCACGGACGCCCCGGGTTGTGCGGCAAGAAGCGGCAGTGTCCTGACTCCCGGATCCACGCGTTCCTCCGGCCTTCCCAGGGATTGCCCCGGTGGCTCTCGCGGGAGGAACGCTCCCCGGTCACAGTGGCGCCGACCGTGCCGGATTCGCACCGGCTTCCTGGCCACTCCTTGCTGGGACCGCTGTGCATCGTCTCAGAATTCCCGAGCCCGGCCAACGCCACGGCACCGTGTTGTAACTCGCACCACGTCCGACAGCTGTTCGGGGACTCGTCCGACGCCACGGCCGGAGGTTCGTCGCGGCGGATTTCTGCAGTTTCGCGCGAAACTGCATTTTTACGGGCGCGCTCCGGGATTACGGCACATGTCGATGTGCGGGATACCGTCCTCCTCGTAGGCCTCACCCGACTCGACGAAACCGAAGGAGCGATAGAAGTCGACCGTGTCGACCTGGGCCGACAACACCGCCGGTGCCCTGCGGATTTCCGCGACGGCCGCACGCATGAGCTTGGCACCCAAGCCCATCCCTCGAGCGCCCTGCGCGGTGCAGACCCGACCGATGCGGACGGTGCCCTCGGTATCCTCCAGCAGCCGCAGATAACCCAGGACCCGGCCGTCGGGGGAGTCGATCCACAAGTGCCGGGTGCTCGATTCGAGATCCCGACCGTCGAGTTCGGCATAAGCGCACTGCTGCTCGACCACGAAGACATCGACCCGCAGTCGCAGCATGCGATACAGGTCGGCCGCATCGAGATCGGCCGTATAGGCGCGGTGTACCGAGGTAGCGAGGGGCTGCAGGTCCACCTTTCCTGCTTACCACAGTGCCCCGGACGCCCATCGCCGCCGGTGTTGGAGGAATCCACGAATCCACAGCGGCGCCGGGGACGGCTTCTTGGGGGTTTCGTGCTGGCGGCGCGACCGGTGTACTTGATGTACTGATGTTCATCGCACGGCCCGCGACGCGGGGCGGCGGAAGCATGGACGAGCGGCGACGACGAGAGGAAGGCACATTGAGTCCTGATCCGGCCGGTATGGCGCTGTCGTTGCCGAAGGCTGAACTGCACATACACATCGAGGGCGCGCTGGAGCCGGAGTTGGCGTTCGAGTGTGCTCGCCGCAACGGGATCCTCCTGCCGTATGCCGATGTCGATGACCTACGGCGGCGTTACGACTTCAGCAACCTGCAGTCGTTCCTCGACCTGTACTACACGGGCATGAACGTGCTGCGCACAACACGGGACTTCACCGAGCTGGCGGACAGCTACCTGGCGCGGGCACGGGAGCAGGGCGTGCGCCATGCCGAGATCTTCTTCGATCCGCAGGCCCACACCCTTCGCGGCGTGGAACTGTCGACCGTGCTCGACGGGCTGGAGGCCTCCCTGGCGACGAGCCGGGAGCGCTTCGGGATCTCCACCCGGTTGATCGCGTGCTTTCTCCGCGACCGCGGTCCCGAGGAAGCCATGGCCACCTTCGACGCGCTGCTGCCCCATGCCGATCGGATCACCGGTGTCGGGCTGGACTCCGCGGAGTCCGGGTATCCGCCGGATGCCTTCGCCGCGGTGTTCTCCCGGGCTCGAGAGGCCGGGTTGTCCCTGGTGGCACATGCCGGAGAGGAAGGCCCACCCGAATACGTCTGGCAGGCCCTGGACGTGCTCGGGGTCGATCGCGTGGACCACGGCATCCGAGCGGTCGAGGATGCCACGCTACTGAGGCGCATCGCTCGCGATCAGGTACCGCTGACGGTGTGCCCGCTGTCCAATGTGCGGCTGCGCTGCGTCTCCACGCTGGATCAGCACTGCCTGCCCCATCTCGTCGACACGGGGGTGTCGGCCACTCTCAACTCCGACGATCCCGCCTACTTCGGCGGCTACGTCGCCGACAACTACAGCGCCGTGCAACGGGAACTCGGTTTCGGTGACACCGCACTGCGCGAGTTCGCCGCGAACTCGATCCGGGCCTCGTTCCTCGGGCAGGACGAGCGGGAGCAACTGCTCGCCGAGCTCACGGCAACCACCTGAGGAGTGTTTGCACGATGACCGTACCGGCTCACAGCCGGGCGGTCACTTCGTCGGCGTAGGTGGACAGGCGGGTGTAGACGCCCGGGAACCCCGGCCGGGCACAGCCCGCACCGAACGAAATCACACCGACCAGACGACCGTCGACGACGAACGGGCCGCCGGAATCCCCGCCGCAGGCATCTCGGCCGCCCTCGGGTACTCCGGCACAGAACATCGCCGAACCGTCGAACCGGGAGTAGGACTCGGCACACTCGGCATTGGCGACCACCGGGACCGCCACGGAGTGCAGCACATGCGCAGGTCGGCCCGATTCACTCGTGCGTCCCCAGCCGAAGGCCCTGCCGGAAGTGCCCGCCCGGTAAGGTTCGGTGTCCTCGGCAGCGACCATCGGCAGGGGCTGCTGCGGCACCGGCGCACTCAGCGTGAGCACGGCCACATCCGCGCCCTGCGCGAAGCCGGAGTAGTCCGGGGAGCGCCACACCTTCTCGACTTCGGCGACGACTCCCCGTTCCGTACGCAGGTCGGTCCGTCCCAACACCGCCCGTAGGGTTTCCGGAGGGTGCGGTCGGCCCGTTCCGGGGCGGACCGTGCAGTGTGCCGCGGTCACGACCTTGGTGGCAGCCACCAGGGTTCCACCGCAGAAGTGCCTGCCGGTATCGGTGGTCAGGGCCACCATCCACGGCGCCCGTGCCGTGGAGGTTCGGGTGCCGCCGACGATCCGTGCCTGCACGTCTCCTGCTTGGCCCGCCCGTGCCTGTCCCGGCCGTGGCCACGCAAGAAGGCCTCCCGAGTTCACATCGGTCTCGGCGAAGGCACTGCCCGCAGGCGCCCACACCACAGCCACCACGGCAGCCAGAGCGAGGACTCGCAGCGGGCCCTGCCTGCGCCGTCGTCCCGACCATCGGCCCCGATCCATGCCGTGCCACACGCCGTATCTCCTCGTCTCGCAACGCCGATCTCGACGACGGCACACCGTAGTCGCAGGAACACGAAAACAGTGCGAGGCGCAACTCACAGCGCATCAGTAAAAATTTTCGTTACCATGTAATTCAGCAGGAAATATTGCGGCAAAATCAAACCTGATCCATTGCTCATCCTGATCCGGCGTCGCACCGATCCGACTTCGCAGCCGCCGGTGAACAACGATCTTGCCCGATCGAGTGACACATTGCGCTCGATCCGGGGAGAGCAATCGGGCGGGGCACCCTGCCGAGCGCTCTTGGCTGCCTGCTCCCGGCCGCCGCATCAGCGAGACCAACGGCACGACACCGACGACTCACGGCGAAAGGAACGTCATGCTCCTGGACTTCACCGCACTGCCTGCCTTCCTGCTTGCCAGCGTGGTGGTGATTCTCACTCCCGGTGTCGATGCGTTCCTGCTCCTGCGTACCTCGCTGCGTTTCGGCACTCGGCCCGGCATGTACGCGCTGGCGGGGATCCACACCGCGAGCTTTCTCCAGGTAGCCGTGGTGATCTCCGGCCTCGGGGCGCTGGTCAGTAGGAATCCGGCCGTGCTGTCGATTCTGAAATGGGTCGGAGCGGCCTATCTGCTCTACCTCGCCGCGATGATCCTGCGTGGTCTGTGGCTGGCCCGGCAGGAAACAGCCAAGGACGGTCTCGTCGTCCCCGATGAGCTCCCGCACGATGACGGAAACCCCTACCTGCGGGGCCTGCTGAGCAACATCACGAACCCGAAGATGCTGCTGTTCAGCCTGGCGTTCCTGCCGCAGTTCGTCGGCAGCTCCACGCAGCCCGCACTACAACTGGTGATGCTCGGTGTGGTCTTTTTGGTCCTGGCGGCGATCTGGGAGGTGACCATCGTGCTGGCTGCCTCCCGCATCGCCACCCGGCTGCGCCACCCGCGGTTCCAGAAATCGCTGGACATGGTCAGCGCCGCGGCGTTCGTCAGCATCTCCGTCGGCCTCGTCGCAACCTGACTCGACGGCCCACGAGGCACCCACCCGGGGCCTCCGGCCCCTACTCGAGTTGTTGCCGGATGTCCTGGTGGTAGGTCAGCACACGCGTGTACACGCCGGGGCTTCCCGGCCGAGCGCATCCTCGGCCCCAGGACACGATGCCGATCAGCCTGCCGCCCGCCACGAGCGGACCACCGGAATCACCCTGGCAACCGTCCACCCCTCCTTGTGGCAGCCCCGCACACATCATCACCCGGGACGAGTACCGGGAGGGATAGGCCTCCGAACACTCCGCGTCGCCGACCACCGGGACCGTGACCTTACGCAGAACTCTCGAGGTGCTCCCATCCTCGCTGGTGGCTCCCCAGCCCAGCACCGTGGCCCGAGTTCCCGCCCGGTACAGCTCACCGTCCTGCGGTGATGCCGGCGGCAAGGACTGCCGCGGTATCCGCTCGACCAGAGTCAGCACGGCGACATCGGCCCCTTCGAGGGGACTCCGGTAATCGGGATGGATCCAGATCCCGCCGACTCTCGCGACGGTTCCGGCTGCAGTCTGCTTGTCCTGTCTGCCCGCGACCACGCGCACCGCCGCGGGCATCTTTCCCGCAACGCAGTGCGCGGCGGTGACGATCTTGGTCGCCCGCACGATCGTGCCGCCGCAGAACTGGACTCCTTGCACGTTCGTGAGGTACACCACCCACGGGTACTCGGTGATATCGGCAGGTTGCCCACCGACGATCGGCTCCCGATCCAGGGCGTCCGGCGGAAGTACCCCCGAATCCGCGAGCGCTGCCGAGGAGGTCAGCGCCCATACCGACCACAGGGTCAGCGCAGCGAGCAACCCCCACAGAGACCGCATCCGACGCAGACCGCCTCGCATGTCGTCGCTCCCCTCCCGGAATCAGCGTGGTCGACCTCGGCGGCCGATCATCGACTTCGACCGGCTTGCCGAAAGACCGGGAACAGTGTCCGCGAGAGGCCGAACGCGGTGTGCTTGCGACACCTCACAAGCGGGTGCGAACACACGATCGTGTCGCCGGAGGAGGGATTCCTCACCCGGGAGACTCTCGGGGGAGAACCTCGGGGGGAGGAATCCGGGCAGGTCCGGACAACCGGACAATCAGTCCTCGAGTTCTCCTTCCAGCTCGAGGTACACCTCGCGGAGGTCGTCGAGGGTTCGCTGGTCGGGCTCGGACCACAGACCGCGGTCGGCGGCCTCCAGCAGGCGTTCGGTCATGCCACGCAGGGCCCACGGATTGGCCTGGCGCAGGAAGTCCTGCACCTCGTCGTCGAACACGTAGGATTCGGCGAGCTTGGTGTACATCCAGTCGTCGACGACTCCCGCGGTCGCGTCGAAGCCGAACAGGTAGTCCACCGTGGCCGCGAGTTCGAAGGCTCCCTTGTAGCCGTGGCGCTGCATCGCCGCGATCCACTTCGGGTTGACGACCCTGGCGCGGAAAACCCGCTTGGTTTCCTCGCCCAGCGTCCTGGTCTTGACCGCGTGCGGCACCGCGGAGTCCCCGACATAGGCCGCCGGATTGTTGCCGGACAGGGAGCGCACCATGGCAACCATGCCGCCGTGGTACTGGAAGTAGTCGTCGGAGTCGGCGATGTCGTGCTCGCGCGTGTCCACGTTCTTCGCCGCGACCTGGATACGGCGGAACGCCGATTCCATGTCCGTACGCGCCTGGCGGCCGTCGAGGCCGCGGCCATAGGCGAAACCACCCCAGGTGGCGTAAACCTCGGCGAGATCGGCGTCGGTGCGCCAGTTGCGCGCGTCGATCAGCGGCAGCAGGCCCGCGCCATAGGCACCGGGCTTGGACCCGAAAATGCGTGTCGACGCACGACGCGTGTCACCGTGCTCCGCCAGGTCCGCGCGGTAATGCTCGGCGACGTGGTTGTCGGCGTCGGACTCGTCGAGATGTGCCACCGCTTGCACCGCGTCGTCGATCAGCGAGACCACGTGCGGGAAGGCATCGCGGAAGAAACCCGAAATCCGTACCACGACATCGATGCGGGGGCGGCCGAGCTCCTCGACGGGGACAACCTCGAAGCCGGTCACCCGGCGGGAGGCGTCGTCCCAGGTCGGGCGGCAGCCGAGCAGCCACAGCACCTCGGCGATGTCATCGCCCTGGGTACGCATCGCCGAGGTGCCCCACACCGTCAGCCCCACCGAGCGGGGGTACTCCCCGGTGTCCTGGCGGTGCCGCGCAATCAGCGAATCCGCCAGCGCAGCACCCACGTCGAAGGCGTTGCGGGAGGGAATCGCCTTGGGGTCGACCGAGTAGAAGTTCCGTCCGGTCGGTAGCACCGACACCAGTCCCCTGGTCGGCGATCCGGACGGCCCCGACTGCACGAAACCGCCGTCGAGCGCCCGCACCACGTTGTCGATCTCGTCGGTGGTACGGGCCAGCCTCGGTGCGAGCTCGGCACAGGCGAAGCGCAGCACCTTCTCCACCGAGTCCTGCTGCCCGCCGAGGATGTCGGCGGCCACCGAAGAGGCCTTCTCGACCTGCCACCCCAGATCGGCGAGCCCGGTGACGAGCTTGCGCGCCAGCCCTTCCAGCAGGTCCACGGCATCCGATGCCGAGGCCGACGGCCCCTCGACCAGGCGGGTCAATGCCTCCGGGATCTCGGCGGCAGCGCCGGGTTCGGCCAGCAGCGCCTGCTCGTCGAGACCGAAGTGCTCGGCCAGAGCCGAACGCAGCCCGGGAAGGGCACCCACCTCACCACCGAAGACCTGCCGCGCGCGCAGGATCGCCAACACGTCGTTGACGAGTTCCGCTCCCTCGGGAGGTCGGCCGAGGACGTGCAGACCGTCGCGGATCTGCACGTCCTTGATCTCGCACAGGTATCCATCGACGTGCATCACGAAGTCGTCGAACGACTCGGCATCGGGTTGTTCCGGCTGGTGCAGATCGTGGTGCAGGTCGGCGGAGGTGATCAGCTCCCAGATCTGGTTGCGCAGGGTCGGTTTCTTCTCCGGATCCAGATCGGCGACGGTGGCGTACTCGTCGAGGAGCTGTTCCAGTTTGGCGATGTCGCCGTAGGTGTCGGCCCGGTCCATCGGGGGGATCATGTGGTCGACCACGACCGAATGGCCGCGCCGCTTGGCCTGCGTGCCCTCACCCGGGTCGTTGACGATGAACGGGTAGATCAGCGGCAGGTCCCCCAGGACCGCATCGGGGGCGCAGTCGGCCGCCAGACCGAGCCCCTTGCCGGGCAGCCACTCCAGTGTTCCGTGCTTGCCGAGATGCACCACCGCATCGGCGCCGAAGTCCTCGGCCAGCCAGCGGTAGGCGGCGAGGTACTGGTGTGAGGGCGGCAGGTCGGGATCGTGGTAGATCGCGATCGGATTCTCCCCGAATCCGCGTGGGGGCTGAATCAACAGCACCACGTTGCCGAAGCGCAGCGCGGCCACGTAGATCGCGCCCTCGTCGTCGACGTAGAGACTGCCCGGCGGGGGACCCCATTGTTCCGTCATCGCCTCGCGCAGCGCCTCGGGCAGTGCGTCGAACCATTCCCGGTAGCGAGTGGTCGGAACACGAATGGCGGCATCGGCCATCTGTTCCTCGCTGAGCCACTCGACGTCGTGGCCGCCCGCTGCGATCAGCCGATGAATGAGCTGATCACCATCCATGGTGGGCAGATCGAGCCCGCCCAGGTCGTATCCGGCGCTTTCCAGCGCACGCAGCAGGTCGACCGCCGAGGCGGGAGTGTCCAGACCGACCGCGTTGCCGATGCGGGAGTGCTTCGTCGGGTAGGACGACAGCACGATGCCCAAGCGCTTGTCGGCGCTGTCGACGTGGCGCAGCTTGGCCAGCGACACGGCGGTACCCGCCACTCGCCGCGCACGTTCCGGATCGGCGACATACACCGGAATACCGTCCTCGCCGCTTTCCTTGAACGAGAACGGCACACTGATCAGGCGGCCGTCGAACTCCGGTACCGCGACCTGCATCGCGGCATCCATCGGCGACAGGGCCGCATCGCTGTCGGCCCAGGCCGCCCTGCTCGTGGTCAGGCACATGCCCTGCAGCACGGGCACGTCCAGCGCGGCCAGCGCACCGGCGTCCCAGGAGTCCTCATCGCCACCGGCGCTGGCATCGGCGGCCACGGCACCACCGGCAGCCAGCACCGTGGCGACCAGCGCATCGCACTCGCCGAGCAGCCCGCGCAGTCCGTCGGCGTCGGATAATCCCCGCAGCGAGCCGCAGAACACCGGCAGCGCATTGGCACCCGCCTGCTCGACCTGATCGGCGAGGGTGTCCACGAAAGCACTGTTGCCCGCCAAAGCGTGCGCCCGGTAGAAAACGATACCGACGGTCGGCTTGGCGGGATCGTGCGCACGGGAGCCGTGCCTGCCGTATTCCGGTGTCCGCTCCGGCGGTTCGAAGCCTTCACCGGTCAGCAGCACGGTGTCGGACAGGAAGCGGGCGAGCTCCCCCAAATTGTTCGGGCCGCCCTCGACCAGATACGACAGCGCCTGGGTCGTCACCCCGGCGGGCACTGTGGACAGAGCCATCAACTCGGCATCCGGAGTGGCCTCGCCGCCGAGCGCAACCGTGGGCACATCCGAGGCCAGCAGCGCATCCAGTCCGGCTTCCCAGGCGCGGCGGCCTCCCAACAGCCGGACGACGGCGACATCGACATCCTCGATCAGTGCGGGCACGTCGGCCGCGTCGACCCGGTTCGGGTTGGCGACGCGATAGTCACCATCGGACGACCTCGCCGCGAGGAGATCGGTGTCGGCGGTGGAAACCAGGAGGACACGCGATCGGGATGCTCCCGGCTCATCCGCTGTGGACTCCTGCGGTGCGAACCCCGATTCGGAACGGGTGGGGGGCAGACCGGACTCACTCATGACGGTCGTCCTCTCTCCGGGATACGCGCCCCGGCGTCGAGGTGTACGGCGGCCACGGTCACCGACCGGCTTTCGGCACCGGCCGGGTTCTCCCGATCAGCAGAGTGTCCTGGCTCCCGGGTCACCGCAGTGCACCCGCCTTCCGGCCCGTGAGGCCGTGGCACGTGGGGACCGCTACCCGGTCACAGTGGCGCGACCACCCCGGACTCGCACCGGGTTCCTCCGCGTCACCGCCGTCTGGCCCGGCCATCCTAACCCGGCACCCGATGATGCGGTGAACGCGTCGTTGTGGCGGCAGGGATGCCACAACGACGCGTTCACCGGCTGCCTTTCCGCTGTCAGTAACCCGCCGAGAGGTCGACCACTCCTTCGAGGGGTTCACCCGCGAGGTAGCGCGCCACATTCGTGTGGACCCGGCGGGCCAGTGCAGGCAACAGCAGGTGCTGCGGGTTCGCCGAATGCGGAGAGATCAGCGCGCGCGGCTCGCCGAACAGCGGGTGTCCGTCCGGCAGCGGCTCCGGATCGGTGACATCCAGCGCCGCCCCGGCGATCCGTCCCTCGGCCAGCGCGGCAACCAGCGCCTCGGTGTCCACGAGGGAGCCGCGCGCGATGTTGACCAGCCAGGCGTGCGGCTGCATCCGCTCCAGTTCGGTCGCTGCGATCAGCTTGTCCGTCGATGTGGTGGCGGGCGCGGCGATGACGACATGGTCGCAAGCCCCCAGCAGCTCACCGATTCCCTCGGAGTCGTCGGCGCGGATCGTGCGCTGCGCCCCTGCCACCTGCCGCCCGGAGCGGTTCACGGCCAGCACCCGCACTCCGAACGGTTCGAGCAACCGGATCAGCGAGCGGCCGATGCCGCCGGCCCCGATGATGCCGACGGTCGCGCCGAGCAGGGTGCGGATACCCTCCGGACGCTGCCAACTCCCCGCACGCGCGATGGTGTGCAGCTGGCGGGTTCCGGCCAGCATCAGCGCAAGGGCGTGTTCGGCGACGGTCTCGGCATAGGCACCCGCCGCAGAGGTGAACAGCGTTTCGTCACCACCCAGCGCCCCGGCGGCCAGCCACGGCTCGATCCCCGCGGAGGGAATCTGTACCCACTCGATCCCGGAATGATGGAAATCGCCGAAGCGCTCCGGCCCCGCCCCGTACCACACCAGCGCCGAAGCCTCCCGCAGCGTGCTCAACTCACCGCCTGCGTCGAGCACGGCCTCTTCCAGCTCGGGAGCCCGAACCGGGCCGACATGGATCTTCACCAGGGCCTCCTCACCGCAGCGCGTGCGCGCGTCACTTGCCTTTCTCACGGACGGTAGCCCGTACGGGAATTCCCGGCCGACGTCGCGCCTGCGCCCCGTCCCGGCGCGCAGGCGCTCCGGGGCCGCACCGCCCACGCCACGCGCGCGGCGGTATTCGTGGCTAGGGTGGAGCGGACGGTGATCATTCACCAGGTCAGCACAACGCAGCCCGTCATCGAGGAGGAACCCGATGAGCCTCGAGCGTCCCGTCGATCCCGATCCCTATTCCCTGCTTCCCGAGGTACCCACCTTCACGGTCACCTCGAGCGATGTGACCGACGGCAAACCGATGTCCCAGGCCCACGCCTACGACGGCATGGGGGCCGGGGGCGAGAATGTCTCACCACAGTTGAGCTGGGCCGGCTTCCCGGAAACCGCGAAGAGCTTCGTGGTCACATGCTTCGATCCGGATGCACCGATCCCGGGCGGATTCTGGCACTGGGCCCTCGTCGACATCCCCGCCAACGTGACCGAACTCCCCCGCGACGCGGGCAACCGCAGCGGCAGCGGTGTCCCGGCAGGTGCCTTCCACGTGGCCAACGACATGGGCGAGCGGGCATTCGGTGGTGCCGCACCTCCGTCCGGAGACCGCCCGCACCGGTACTACTTCGTGGTGCAGGGAGTGGACTCCGAAAACCTCGGGGTGGACAGCAGCGCCAGTGCCGCGGTGGTCAACTTCATGCTGGCCTTCCACACCGTCGGCCGGGCGATCATCGCACCGACCTACGCACACTGAGCGTTCCGCGCCGCCCGCTGCACCCGGGACGGAAATCACCGGGCGCAGCGGGCGGGGATCACGGGCACCACCCGCCCTGAGGCAGGATGGACCCGTGCAACACTTCGACCTGGTCATCATCGGCACCGGTTCCGGTAATGGGATCCTCGACGAGCGTTTCGACGACTGGAACGTCGCCATCGTGGAGAAAGGCATCGGCCCCAACGGGGCCTACGGCGGCACTTGCCTGAACGTGGGCTGCATCCCCACGAAGATGTTCGTGCACACCGCCGACATCGCAAGTGCGCCCGACTCGGGACCGAAGCTGGGAGTGGGACTCGAACTTCAGGACGTGCGCTGGCGCGAGATCCGCGACCGCATCTTCGGCCGGATCGACCCGATCGCAGCAGGCGGACGCCGGTACCGGGTCGAGGACAACCCGAATGTCACGGTCTACGAGGGCACCGGCCGGTTCACCGGGGTCAAGGAGCTGGCCGTGACGACCACGTCCGGCAGCGAGACCATCACCGCGGACCGTTTCGTCGTCGCAGCGGGCGGTCGCCCCACGATCCCGGACGTTCCCGGACTCGATGCTGTCGACCACCACACCAGCGACACCATCATGCGCCTCGACGAACTGCCCCGGCGGATGGCCATCATGGGGACCGGCTTCATCGGCGCCGAGTTCGCCCACGTGTTCTCCTCACTGGGGGTGGAGGTCACTCTCATCGGGCGCTCCGGACAGGTGCTGCGCTCCGAGGACATCGACATCTCCCACCGGTTCACCGGAATCGCGGCGGACCGGTGGGATCTCCGCCTCAATCGCGGAGAGACGGGTGTCGAGCGTTCCGGCGGTATCACTCGGCTGCACCTGGACGGACCCGCGGGCGCCGAGGTCGTGGAGGCCGAGGTGTTGTTGATCGCAACCGGCCGAATCCCGAATTCCGACCTGTTGGGGGCCGCCAACGGCGGCCTCACCACCACCGAAGACGGCAAGATCAAAGTGGATGCCATGCAGCACACCTCCATCGAGGGGGTATGGGCGCTGGGTGACATCAGCAGCAAGCACGAACTCAAGCACGTCGCCAATCACGAGGAGCGCGTCGTACAGCACAACCTGCTGCACCCGGGCGCTCCGATGGAAGCCGACCACCGTTTCGTGCCGCACGCGGTGTTCTCCGGTCCGCAGATCGCTTCCGTGGGGTTGACCGAGCAGGATGCGCAGGCTCATGGAATTCGCTACGTCACCGCGACACAGGAGTATGCGGACATCGCCTACGGCTGGGCGATGGAGGACACCACCGGATTCGCCAAGCTGCTGGCCGATCCGGCCACCGGGCGGCTACTCGGTGCCCATATCATGGGCCCGCAGGCACCGACGCTGATCCAGCCGCTGATCCAGGCGATGCACTTCGGACTCGATGCCCGCTCGATGGCCCGCGGGCAGTACTGGATCCATCCGGCAATGCCCGAACTGGTCGAGAATGCGCTGCTCAACCTGCCGCTGGACTGACCACATCCCAATAGTCCATATTGCGGAAGTTTAATTTCATGAGAACTCTCACGTCCTCTTCGGGTAGCGTGCGAGCCGCAGAAGCATGAGGCTGCGAGGAGGTCCTCCCGTGAGAAAGGATTACTCGCTTGCTACACGAGCGACTGGAACCCATCTACGACGCCGTCGTCGATCGCAACCAAGGTGAAACCGAGTTCCACCAGGCGGTCCGCGAGGTTCTGGAAAGCATCGGTCCGGTACTGGCCAAACATCCGGAATACGCCGAGAACAAGATCATCGAGCGGATCTGCGAGCCGGAGCGCCAGATCACCTTCCGTGTTCCCTGGGAAGACGACCGCGGGGAAGTGCACATCAACCGCGGATTCCGGGTGGAGTTCAACAGCGCGCTCGGCCCGTACAAGGGCGGCCTGCGTTTCCACCCCTCGGTCTACCAGGGAATCATCAAGTTCCTCGGCTTCGAACAGATCTTCAAAAACGCCCTGACCGGCTTGCCGATCGGTGGCGGCAAGGGTGGCGCGGACTTCGACCCGAAGGGACGCTCCGACCGCGAGATCATGCGGTTCTGCCAGAGCTTCATGACCGAGCTGCACCGCCACCTCGGTGAGTACACCGACGTGCCCGCGGGTGACATCGGCGTGGGTGGCCGCGAGGTCGGCTACCTGTTCGGCCAGTACAAGCGCATCACCAACCGCTACGAGTCCGGTGTGCTCACCGGCAAGGATCTGGCTTTCGGGGGAGCGCGGGTGCGGACCGAGGCCACCGGCTACGGGTGCACCTTCTTCGTCAACGAGATGCTGTCCGCGCGCGGCACGTCCTTCGGCGGCAAGCGCGTCGTCGTGTCCGGCTCGGGCAATGTCGCGATCTACACCATGGAGAAAGTGCACCAGCTCGGCGGCACCGTGGTCGCCTGCTCGGACTCCAGCGGCTACATTTACGACGAGAACGGCATCGACACCGAGCTGGTCCAGCAGCTCAAGGAAGTCGAACGCGAGCGCATCAGCGCCTACGCCGAACGGCGTCCCAGTGCGAAGTTCCTGGACAAGGGCCGCATCTGGGATGTGCCGTGCGAGGTGGCCCTGCCTTCGGCCACCCAGAACGAGATCACCGGCAAGGACGCCGAAACCCTGGTGGCCAACGGATGTATCGCCGTCGGCGAGGGCGCGAACATGCCCACGACACCGGAAGGCGTTCGGGTCTTTCAGGATGCCGGTATCGCGTACGGCCCGGGCAAGGCCGCCAACGCAGGCGGTGTCGCGACCTCGGCGCTGGAGATGCAGCAGAACGCCTCCCGGGACAGCTGGAGTTTCGAGTTCACCGAGAAGCGCCTGCAGGAAATCATGGTCGATGTGCACAGCCGGTGCTACGAGACCGCTGAGGAATACGGTATGCCGGGCAACTATGTCGCCGGAGCCAATATCGCCGGATTCACCCGCGTCGCCGACGCCATGCTGGAGCTCGGCCTGATCTGAGTCGACTCCCTCCGGTGGGCAGGGAGTCACGACGCCACACTGCCCGCCGGAGGGACTCGGCCCGTCTACTCGCGCGCTGCCTGCTCTCCCACCGTCCGTGGCCGACCCGCGAAGATCCCCACGGTGCCCTGCAGCGCCAGGATGCCCAGGATCACGGTCAGCGAAGCGGTCCAGCCGCTCGTGAGCGTATGCAGCATCCCGAACAGGAACGGACCGCTCGAGGCGATCAGATATCCGATGCTCTGAGCCATCGCGGAAAGTTGTCCGGTATCGGCCGCGTTGCTCGTGCGCAGCGAGATGAACGTCAGCGCCAAGGGGAACGCACTCATACCGGTGCCGATCAGCAGTGCCCACATCACGGGCGCGGCCATCGGAGCGAGCAGCAGCCCGAGAAAACCGGCGATCGCGATCAGTGCCAGCCCGAGCGCCCACCAGGACTGGCTGCGGGTCTTGGTGACCAGCGGCGGAAGCACCATGCTGACCGGTACCCCGATCAGCAGGAGCAGGCCGAGCAGCGCGCCTGCCTGACCCGCCGCCATGCCCGCTGCCTTGAACACCTCCGGTAGCCAGCCCATCACGACATAGGCAACCAGCGACTGCATCGCGAAGTATCCCGTGACGGCCCATGCCAGGGGACTGTGCTTGAGCGACCGGCGCGGCGTGTCCGAGGAAACCGATGCCCGGCCGGCAGGTCCTCGACGGCGGGTCGCCGGGGCCCAGACCAGGAACGCGGCCAGTGCGAGCACCGACCAGGTAGCGAGGGCGAACTGCCAACTGCCCAGCTCGGACCTCAGCCACGGGGTGAAGGCCGATCCTGCCGATCCCCCCGCCGCCATGGCGGTCGTATAGACCCCGGTCGCCAGCCCCACGCGACCGGGGAAGGACTCCTTGACCACGACGGGGATCAGCACGTTGCACATGGCGATCGCCGCGCACACCAGCACCGTGCCCCCCAGCACGGTCCACGGCCCGGCCGCCACGCGCAGCAGCATCGCCACGGTCAGCACGGCCAGCGAGAGTCCCACGACCCGGTTGTTACCCCAGCGCCGTGCGAGCAGCGGTGCACTGATTCCGGCAACACCGAAGCACAACGTGGGTACCGAGGTGATCACGCTGGCCCAGGTGGTACTCGCGCCGAGCGACTCCTGCACTCCCCCCAGCAGGGAGGCAAGGCTGGTCACCGCAGGGCGCATGTTCGCGGCGGCGAGTGCGACACCCACGAGCAGCAATCCGCCACCGGCGGTCGTCGCGGTGCTCCGGCGAGTGGGGGCGGTCCGCCCGGTACCGTCGTCGACGCTGTCACCGGTGCTGTCATCGGTATTGCCGTCCGTGGACGCACTCGCCTCGGAATGCCTTCCGATCGGCACCATGTCGGCTTCCTGATCGGTCACACGGTCAGGGACAGGCTGGGTGCGCGACTCGGAGGACATCGCGTATTAGTATGGCAAACGTAGGATGTTTGGATGAAAGGACCTTACTGTGCCCTTGGTCACGACCACGCGGACCGGTTTGGTGGACCAGGTCATCGCCCAGATGCGAGAGCTGGTGTCCTCGGGAGAATGGCCGCTGGGTCGGCGTATCCCCCCGGAGGCCGAACTCGTCACCGCTCTCGGAGTCGGGCGCAACACCGTGCGTGAAGCGGTCCGTGCGCTGGCACATGCCGGGCTGCTCGAAGTCCGCCAGGGTGACGGCACCTTCGTCCGCGCCACCAGTGAGCTCTCCGGGGCCGTGCGCAGGCTCTGCGATTCGGAGCTCCGTCGGGTTCTGGAGGTTCGCCGCGCACTCGAGGTCGAAAGCGCACGGCTGGCAGCCACCGCCCGCACCGATGAGGACATTCGCGAACTGGAAACGATTCTCGGGATCCGGGACTCGGCCGTACACGAGCAGCGTGACCGCGAGCAGGCCGTCGCCCAGGACACCCGATTCCACATGCGGCTCGTGGACGCCTCGCACAACCCCGTGCTCATCGAGCTCTACCAGGGTCTCAGCGAAGCCGTCCTGTCCAGTGTCGCCTCGACCCTCGATCCGGAGGCATCCCCGGAGCAACACATCTCGCACACCGAGCTACTCGAAGCGGTCCGCGACGGTAACCCGGAGCGAGCGGCTGCGGAAGCAGGCGGTTTTCTGGAGGAGCTCCTCTCCCGGATCGGCGAGGACACCGGCACCTGAGACTCAGGAACGGCCGACGCCGTTCGACGCCGACATCTCGTCAGCACCGCCGGGAGGAAGAACGGGCAGGCCGCTCGGCACGCCACCGTCGAGCAGGCGCAGGAGCGCCTCGGTGTCGAGGTGCTTCTCGACGAGGTCGCCGAGCAGGTCGAGTTGAGTCTGCCGGAGCGCGGCGAACGCGGTGTCGTCCGCGGGCACGAAACCGTTCCGGTCCGCCTGCTTGGCCGCCCACCGCAGAAACTCCCGGCGGAACGAGTCGTTCTCGAACAGCCCGTGCCAGTGCGTGCCCGCCACCGAACCGTCGACGCCGCCTTCGGGCTCGCCATCGGTGAGCGACACCAGGGAAGGCAGGTCGTCACCACGGCCTACGACACGCCCGTGGTGAATCTCGTAGCCACCAACCGGCTCACCGAACGCGGTTCCGGTCGGCCTGGTCAGCGTTTTCGCGGCCGCGAACTCGATCTCCAGGTCCAGCAGGCCGAGCCCGTCGACCGTCGAGCCCGATTCCACCCCGTCGGCGATCCGGCGGCTCAACATCTGGAACCCGCCGCAGATCCCGACCACGGGCAGATCGGCGGCAGCGTGCTGTGCGATCGCCTCGGCCAGCCCCGAACTCCGCAGCCAGTGCAGGTCCGCGACGGTCGACTTCGATCCCGGGAGCACGACCAGGTCGGCGTCGGCCAACCGGGAGGGCTCGGTGACGAACCGCACCGAAACGCCCGGCTCGGCAGCCAGTGCCTCGACATCGGTGGCATTGGAGATCCGAGGCAACCTGGGCACGGCCACCCGCAACCACTGCTGCCCCACCGGCGGGGCCGGGCGGCCGATCACCCCGTCGGCCACGTAAGACAGTGAATCCTCCGCATCGAGCCAGAGCTCCTCGGCCCAGGGCAGCACACCGTGGACCGGGCGTCCGGTGATCGCCCGCAACTGCTCGAGTCCGGGTCGGAGCAGCTCCGGATCGCCTCGGAACTTGTTGACCACAAAGCCACCGATCAGAGCCTGATCCGCCGGATCCAGCAGGGCCAGCGTGCCGAAAAGCTGTGCGAACACGCCACCACGATCGATGTCACCGACCACCAGCGTCGGCAGTCCGGCCGCTCGGGCCAGGCCCATATTGGCGATGTCGTGCGCCCGCAGGTTGATCTCGGCGGGTGATCCGGCACCTTCGCAGATCACGTGATCGTACTCCGCACGGAGCTCGTCGAGTGTGGCCACGACGGTGTCGAGCAGCGCGGCCTTGCGATCCCGGTAGGACATCGCGGTGACCTCCCCTGCCACCTCCCCCAGCAGCACGACCTGGGAACTGCGGTCGCTGCCGGGTTTGAGCAGCACCGGGTTGAACCGCACCTCCGGCTCCACACCGCACGCCGCGGCCTGGACCGCCTGTGCGCGGCCGATCTCGCCACCACGGGGCGTAACCACGGAGTTGTTCGACATGTTCTGCGCCTTGAACGGCGCGACCTTGGCACCCCGCCGAGCCAGCCAGCGGCACAGCGCGGCAGCCAACACGCTCTTGCCCGCATCCGAGGTCGTCCCGGCAACCAGCAGTCCACTCACGCCCGCTTTCCTACCTCATGCCGTAGGTAGCACCGCACGGCACCTTCCCGAACCGGCCGATCCTGCAGTGCACCACAACATCCCCGGTCCTCGCGGTAACGGACGACGGTGGTATTCCGGCTGGGAGCCCCGAATCGGGCGGGGACTCCTCGGACATGTCGCCGCACAGCATCGAATCGGGTAGGCCGCTGCGGCAGCCCACCCATGCCGACCATGCTCACAGCTGGGTGAGGATCTCGTTTCCGTCCTGCGTGATGAGGATGGTGTGCTCGAACTGGGCGGTCCAGCTCTTGTCCCGGGTCGTCACCGTCCACTCGTCGTCCCAGATGTCGTACTCGTGGGTGCCGAGCGTGATCATCGGCTCGATGGTGAAGGTCATGCCGGGTTCCAGGACGGTCTGCACCGATGGCTCGTCGTAGTGCAGAATGACCAGCCCGCTGTGGAAGGAGCGACCGATGCCGTGGCCGGTGAAGTCACGAACCACTCCGTAGTCGAACCGCTTGGCGTAGGACTCGATGACCCGGCCGATCACGTTCAACTGCCGACCGGGCTTGGCCGCGCGGATCGCCCGCATCGTCGCCTCGTGGGTGCGCTCCACCAGTAGCCGTGCCTCTTCGGAGACCTCGCCCGCATAGAACGTCGCGTTGGTGTCCCCGTGCACGCCCCCCACGTAACCGGTGACGTCGACGTTGACGATGTCACCGTCCTCGATCACCGTCGAGTCCGGGATGCCGTGGCAGATGACCTCGTTCAGCGAGGTGCAGCAGGACTTCGGGAACCCGCGATAACCCAGCGTCGACGGGTAGACACCGTTTTCGACGAAGAAATCGTGCACGACCGTGTCGATGTGATCGGTGGTCACTCCCGGACGCACCGCCTTGCCCGCCTCGGCAAGCGCCTGCGCCGCGAGCTTGCCCGCGGTGCGCATCGCGTCGATCACCTCGGGCGGTTGCACGTCGGAGTCGGTGTTGCGCTGCGGTGCCGGCTTGTCGACGTACTCGGGACGCTCGATCGTCGGCGGGACCGGCCGACGGGGGGTCTGCTCACCTGGCTTCAACGGGTTTCGTACCGGCATACCCTCACTCTAGAACGTATCGGCCGGGCCGAGACGAGGGCCGGTCGGCACATTGCCCTGGTATGGCGTACCACACACCGTTCATTCGGCTCCGGGGGACGCCGTGGCCAAGCCGGCCTTCTGCGCCGCCTCCAGCATCACGGGATCATACGAAACGAACGCGTGCAGGCCCTCCCGCGACTGGGAGGCAGAAGCGAGATGGATCGCCTCGACCGAACCGAGCGGGAACCCCAGTTCACTCGCGTTGTCCAGGATCTCCTGGCGCACCGGAAGCTGCTCGATCTTCGACACGACGATCGACGCCAGATCCTCCGCCGCCGGACCCATGTCGCGGAACGAACGCAGCACATCCACCTTCGAGACCGCGCTGGTGACCCGGGGATGGTTCCAGTTGTGCTGCACCCACTCGCTCAGCACCCTGCTCTCCGGGTCGGGGGCGATCAGTTTGATCAAGGCCGAGGAATCGAAGTAAATCACTACCGCTCCTGTTCACACACACGCGGCCCCGCGGTCATCGCTACGGGCTCCGTCGCAGGCCATGGTTCGGGAAGGTCACCGGCGGGGAACGAATCCCACGCGGCGACCGACTGGTCGGACAGACTCGCCAGGGGCGGGCGAATCACGTCGAGGACATGCGCTCCGCCCCGTACGGCACGGCACAACGTAACACAGCGAACGCACTATGTGTTCTCGAGGAAGGTCCGTGCTACCGCCACGGCCTTTTCGGAGGTGCCCGCATCGGTCAGCAGCACCGCGAACGCCATGTCACCGCGGTAACCGACGAACCAGCCGTGCGCGTGCGTACCATCGCCGTACTGCGCCGTGCCCGTCTTGCCCGCCACCGAACCCGCTCCTGCCAGCTCCGTCGCGGTTCCCGTCTTGACGACTTCGCGCATCATCGCCCGAAGCTGCTTCATCGACTTCCGCGACGGTGGCTCGGGAGCGGGATCGGTGATCTTGGTTCTACTACCGGTGACCAGTTTCGGTGTGGGCATATCACCGTTGGCCACCGACGCCGTGACCATGGCCATCCCGAACGGACTGGCCAGCACCTTGCCCTGGCCGAAGCCGTTGCTGGCACGCTGTACCGGCTCCGTGCTTCGAGGCACCTTTCCGGTGATGGTCGTGATACCGGGGATCACGAAATTCGCCCCCACTCCGAGCTGGCGCGCCGCTGTGGTCAGGGCCCCGGCCGGCAGGTCGAGGGCGATCTGGGCGAAGGTCGTGTTGCAGGACTTGGCGAAAGCGGTCCGCAGCGGCACGGTGCCGAGGTCGAAGTGGTGGCTGTTGGGAATTTCCCGACCGTTGACGACCGTCGTCGCCGGACACTTCACAGGGGTGTTCATGTCGACGCGGCCCGACTCCAGCGCGGCCAGCGCGGTGACGATCTTGAATGTCGATCCCGGTGGATACTGACCGGTCAGAGCCGGAACGCCGTTGCGATCGGCCTCGGCGTTCTGGGCAACGGCGAGCAGTTCCCCGCTGGACGGCTTCATCGCCACGATCATGGCCGCCTTGGACAGTGGATCCACCGCCTTCTCGGCAGCCTTCTGCACCCGGTCGCTGAGCGTCGTGCGCACCGCCTTCGCAGGCTTCGGCGAGGTGTGGTGCAAGGTCTGCACCCGCTTGCCCGCAGCGTTGCGGGTGACCACACTCCAACCTGCCGCACCGCCGACCCGTTTCTGCAGATGCTCGGCGATGGTGGGCAGAACCTGCGATCCGTAGTCGCGCTCGGCGGTGACCAGATCCGTGTGTGTCGGGAAACGCACTCCGGGCAACTCGTAGATCTCCGGCTTGACGCGCTCATAGTCGGCCCAGCGCAGGGTCACGACGCTGTAGGCCTGATCAGCAGGAGTGTCGGCGATGCCCTGCATGATGTCCTGCTTGGTGATGCTCGGGGCGACCTCGTTCAGCCCCTCCGCCAACGATGTGGCGACGCCGGCCGCGTCCTGGCCCACCGCCTGCGGAACGACCGTGACCCGGACCAATTTCTCGGGGCCCATCATCCGGACTCCGTTGCGCCCCAGAATCGGCGCCGGATTCGGTTCCTTCGTGCGGAATTCGAGTGTCTGTTGCGCTGCGAGCTCGGGATGGATCACCGAAGGGGCCCAGCGCACCACCCAGTCTTCCTGGCCCCGGACGAGCTCCATCGTGGTTTCATAGCTCCACACACGGCCCTTCCCGAAATTCCAGGACAGGGTGGCTCGGACCGTGGTGGGTCGCTGCCCCTCACCTTCCACGACGTCACCGATCTTCGCGGTGACGAACTTCGGCGAGAGGTTCTTGCGGCTCTGTGCCAGCAACTGTCGCGCCGCTTCGGGCGAGTCGGTCCGCCGCGCCGCAGCAGCGCTGTCGCCGGCCGCGAAGGAGCTCACAAACGCCGTGGCCACGTCTTTTGCCGAGGGACCCGTATCGACCAGCCCGCACCCCGCGACGGGGAATATCAGCAGTAGGCCGGCCAGGACACTGAGAGCACGAACAATACGCACGCCGAAGAGTATGCCCAAGGTCCCTGACAACGGTCACGCCACGGACTCGTCACTACGGGCCAAGACCGATCCGGTGGTGGTTCATGGACCGCCCGAGCAGGCCTTCCAAGCCGATCTCAAAACAGGACGGTGCTGAAGGAACCCCGCTGCTCGAATCCCACCCTGCGGTAGGCCGCCCTGGCAGCGACGTTGAAGGCATTGACATACAGGCTCGCCGTTCGTCCCATACCGCGAACCAACCGATCCGCAACGGCCGCCGTACCGGCGGTCCCCAAACCGCTGCCCCGCCGGTCCGGATGCACCCACACGCCCTGAATCTGGCCGACGGAACGGGACATGGCACCGACCTCCGCCTTGAACACGACCTCGCCGTTCTCGAACCGGGCGAAGGCGCGTCCGCCCGCGATCAGTTCGGCAACCCGAGCCCGGTACCCTGCCGCACCGCCTTCGCTGCGCGGATCGATACCCACCTCCTCGGTGAACATCGCCACCGCCGCGGGCAGGTAGCGGTCCAGCTCATCCGGGCGCACAGGTCGCACCAGATCGTCGACACGCCCCGACGGCGGCTCGGACATCACCAGGAGCGGTTGCTCGGCACGCACTTCACGAGCAGGTCCCCAGGTCGGCGCGAGCTCGTCCCACAGTGTCAGGACCTGGGCCGACGGGCCGACCAGCGAGGAGCAAACCCGGCGGCGGCGCAGGGCACGGCTCGCAAAAGCACGCATCGCATCACGATCACCGCGCAGCGGAATCAGGTTCACCCCGGAAAAGCACAAGCCCTCGAGCCTGCTGCCGTATCCCCAAAGCTCGCCGCCCAACCGGAGTGGATGCACACCCGCGTCCTCGACCCGCGACGCGACCATGCAGGCCGCGACCGGATCCGAATCCAAGAGCGACCGGACGCTGGAGAGGTCGCGTTCCTCCAGCAACCGCGCACCGGCAAGCTTGAGCACTCGCCAAGCGTGCCAGACACAGCGGATGTATGGGACCACGAGCCATGCGCAATCGCTCTGCGGCGCACCAGCGGGCGCGCAGGCAGGTTCTCCAGGGGCTACCTGCTCCAACTCCCGACGACCTCAGCCGACAGTGACCACCGGGTCCCCCGAGTCCTGGTCCTCGGTCTCCATGCCCTCGGCGATACGACCGGCCTCTTCGATCAGTGTTTCGACGATCTGGTGCTCGGGCACGGTCTTGATCACTTCTCCCCTGACGAAGATCTGACCCTTGCCGTTGCCCGAAGCCACCCCGAGGTCGGCTTCCCGGGCCTCTCCCGGACCGTTGACCACACAGCCCATCACAGCGACCCGCAGCGGCACCTCCATGCCCTCCAGCCCGGCGGTGACCTCGTCGGCGAGCTTGTACACGTCCACCTGTGCCCGGCCACAGGACGGGCAGGAAACGATCTCCAGCTTGCGGGGCCGCAGGTTCATCGACTGCAGGATCTGCGTGCCGACCTTGATCTCCTCGACCGGCGGCGCGGACAGCGACACCCGGATCGTGTCGCCGATCCCCTGGCGCAGCAGGGCTCCGAAAGCGACCGAGGACTTGACCGTGCCCTGGAATGCCGGTCCCGCCTCGGTGACTCCCAGATGCAGCGGATAGTCACAGCGCTCGGCAAGGATCTCGTAGGCCCGCACCATGACGACCGGATCGTTGTGCTTGACCGAGATCTTGACATCGTGGAAATCGTGCTCGGCGAACAGGCCCGCCTCCCACAGCGCCGACTCGGCCAGTGCCTCCGGCACCGCCTTGCCGTACTTCTCCATCATGCGGGGGTCCAGTGATCCGGCGTTGACGCCGATCCGGATCGGCGTGCCGCTGTCCTTGGCGGCCTTCGAGATCTCCTTGACCTGATCGTCGAACTTGCGGATGTTGCCGGGGTTGACCCGCACGCCCGCGCACCCCGCCTCGATGGCGGCGAAAACGTACTTCGGCTGGAAGTGGATGTCGGCGATGACCGGAATCTGCGACTTCTGTGCGATCGCGGGCAGGGCCTCGGCATCGTCGGCGCTGGGACAGGCCACCCGCACGATGTCGCATCCCGCAGCCGTGAGCTCGGCGATCTGCTGCAGCGTGCCGTTGATGTCGGCGGTGTTGGTGGTCGTCATCGTCTGCACGGAGATGGGGTGGTCACTGCCCACCCCGACCGGGCCGACCTGCAACTGCCGGGTCTTGCGCCGTTCGGCGAGCACCGGGTCGGGTGCTGCGGGCATGCCCAGATCGACGGTCATCGATTCCTCTCCACCTCTGCGCTGTGGCTTGAGTTCTGCTGCGGCTCGAGTTTTCGGAACTCGAACTCTTCGGCTCACGAAACGGGATGTTGTGGGATGGTCGCGGCTCCGGTACGGCCGGAGCACGGCGACGGCCGACATCCACGATACCGGGGACCGAGCGATGTCTCAGCCGGGGAAAGCACCGGCCTGTCGCAACACCGGCCGTGCAACGCCCGGTCACCTCCGCTGCGTACGCAGTTCACCGGCCGGTTCCCTCAGGAGAGGGTCACCGGATTGACGATGTCGGCGACGAGGACCAACAGGGAGTAGGCGATGAACACGAGGCTGACCCCGTAGGCCAAGGGCATCAACTTCGCCGTGTCGAACGGCCCCGGATCGGGTCGGCGCACCAGCCTGGCGAACTTGCGTCGGATCGACTCCCACAACGCGCCCGCGATGTGCCCGCCGTCCAACGGCAGCAGCGGCAGCATGTTGATCAGGAACAGCGACAGGTTCACGCCCGCCAGCAACTGAACCATCATGATCAGCCGCGCCGAGACCGACGCCTCGTCATAGGACAACACCTGGCCGCCCAGGCGGCTGGCGCCCACGATACCGACCGGCGAGTCCTGCTCCCGTTCCTGACCCGCGATCGCCCCGATCAGGTCGGGCACCTCACTGGGCAGTTCCACGACCTTCTGTGCGGTCATGCCGATGAGTTCGCCGATCCGATCGACCACATCCCCGACGCTCTGCTGCACCAGCACGCTGGTCGGCGCGATTCCGAGGAAGCCGACCTTGACGTACCCGTCCGAGTTGCCGAGCTTCGGCTGAGTGCTCTGCATCAGGTTCGGTGTCAGCGTGATCCGCTCGCCGCCACGCTCGACGACCATCGACACCGTGCCCGAGGAATCGCGAATGTCACGGCGCAGACTCTCCCAGGACCGCACCGGTTGGCCCTCGAACGCCACGATCTCGTCCCCGGGGCGCAGGCCCGCCTGTGCGGCCGGGGACTTCGGGGCTCCGGGCGGGCACTCACGGGTGTCCGGAGCGTTCGCGGGTACCACGCACTCGCTGACCGCCCCCACCGTGGTGGTCGGTTCCGCGACGCCGTAGCCCATCAGCACGCTCGCGAAGATGCCGACCGCCAGGATCAGGTTCATGAACGGCCCCGCGGCCATCACGATGATGCGCTTCCACGGGCTGCGCTGATAGAACTGCCGGTGGGAATCCTCGGGCCGAACCTCCTCGGCCACCGCCTGCCGGGCATCCTCGACCATGGCTCGCCAGGGCGCCGACGACGCCGTGCGCCCGTAGTCCTCGTCCCGCTTCGGCGGGAACATGCCGATCATCCGGATGTAGCCACCGAACGGAACGGCCTTGACCCCGTATTCGGTCTCGCGGCCACGGCGGGAGAACAACGTACGGCCGAAACCGACCATGTACTGGGTGACCTTGACGCCGAACATCTTCGCCGTCGCCAAGTGGCCCAACTCGTGCCAGGCGATGGAGAACAGCAACCCGAAGAAGAAGATCGCGATGCCCAGGACGACCAGTATCAATGAACTCTCCCCGTACCCACGAGTTCGCGGGACTTCACGCGGGCCCACTCCTCCGCTTCGAAAACCTCGTCCACGCTGTCCGGCTCCGAACGCCACCCGTCGGCCTCGGCCAGCACTTCTTCCACAGTGTGCACGATCGAGGTAAAGCCGGTGCGGCCCTGTACGAAAGCCGCGACCGCCTCCTCGTTGGCCGCGTTGTAGATCGCGGGCAGACAACCACCTGCCATCCCCGCGTTCCGCGCGAGCCCGACCGCCGGGAACGCCTCGCCGTCGAGTGGTTCGAAGGTCCACGTGGCGGCGGCGTCGAACGTCAGCCGTGGTGCCACCTCGGCGAGCCGGTGCGGCCAGTCCAGTCCGAGCGCGATGGGCAACCGCATGTCCGGCGGACTGGCCTGGGCCAGTGTCGAACCGTCCACGAAGGTGACCATCGAATGCACGATCGACTGCGGATGCACCACGACGTCGATGCGCTCGTATGCCACGTCGAACAGCAGATGCGCCTCGATCAACTCCAGGCTCTTGTTCACCATCGTGGCGGAGTTGATGCTCACGACCGTACCCATCGACCACGTCGGATGCGCCAGTGCCTGTTCCAGGGTGACCTCGGCGAGTTCGGCACGCCGCCAACCACGGAACGGCCCTCCGGAGGCGGTCAGCACCAACCGGTCCACCTCGTCGGCGCATCCACCGAGCAGGCACTGCGCCAGCGCCGAGTGTTCGGAATCCACCGGCACGATCTGGCCCGGCCGAGCCTCGCGCAGCACGAGGGGACCTCCCGCGATCAGGGACTCCTTGTTCGCCAGGGCCAACTGCGAGCCGACCTTCAGCGCGGCCAGCGTGGGACGCAGTCCCAGCGACCCGTCCACGCCGTTGAGGACGACATCCGCCCGGGTGGCCTCGACGAGTTCCGTCGTGGCCTGTGACCCGGCGAGCAATCGGGGCAACCGGAAGTCGCCGGTGGTACGGCCGAGGCGCTGCGCCTCGGCATGCAGGGCGGACCGCACGTCCTCGATCACGGCGTCCCGAGCCACCGCGATCACCTCGACCTCGAATTCGAGTGCCTGAGCCGCCAGTGCCGCCGGATCACCACCACCCGCAGCCAGCCCCAGGACACGGAAGCGCTTGGCATTGCGCCGGATCACATCCAGGGCCTGCGTCCCGATCGACCCTGTCGACCCGAGCACGGTGACGGTACGCACGTCACCGGTACCCGGCGGACCGTGCTCGGCCGTGCCCACTGTGGCCTCGGGGACATCGCCCTCGGGGGCATCGCGACGGTCACTGACGGGGCTCACTGGAGGTTCGGTAGGGCGCATCGCCGCCATTGTCCCCGAAACGATCGGAGGGGAGCGCCGCGAGGCGCGCGAATGGTGCTCGCATCCTTCGTTGCCGGGGTTGGCACATCGCCCGCCCATGCCCGTGTGCGAAGATGAAGGTG
Organism: Haloactinomyces albus; assembly: GCF_031458135.1. NCBI lineage: Bacteria > Bacillati > Actinomycetota > Actinomycetes > Actinopolysporales > Actinopolysporaceae > Haloactinomyces > Haloactinomyces albus. The sequence continues at coordinate 927,559 of NZ_JAVDXW010000001.1, forward strand.
ACCGCGAGCGCAGGAGGACACACGTGGCAAGCACGGAACTGGAGAAGAAACCCGGTCAGGAAAGCCCCGGTCGGCAGGCCCCCAGTCAGGCCGTCGACCCGGAAGAGGAGCCCTCGGTCGAGTGGGGTTGGCACGGCGGCTTCCCGAAGGGCATCCAGATTGCCGGCTGGTTCTCCACCTTCGGGATGGTGATGATGCTCATCGGTAACCACCAGGGCATCCTCAGTGGCGGAAATGGCTTCAAAAGCGCCGACGTCTGGCTGATCACCATCGCCGCCATCATGGCCATCGGTCTTCTTTACGACCTGCGCCGCCGTAAGACCGCCTGGCGCCGCTGAGCGAAGAAGGGCACCGTTGAACGTGGCGGTCTCTCGTCGGACGAGCGCCGCCACGGCCGATATCGGGCCTCAGGGCTTCCGCTGCGACCGCCCGGGACGTAGCGACCGTGCTCGGCGTGACCGCCCGCGCCACCTGCGCACCAGGAGGATCACGGCGCCGGAGACGAGCACCCCCAGCAGGACGAGCCCCAGGAGCACCACCCATCCCCATCGTTCGATGATCGTCTCCAGGGTCCTGCGCGTGAGCGTACTCGGGTCGGCGAGCACGATTCCCAGAAACACCAGCGCCAGGAACAACGCCCCCATCCAGACGGCACGCCCCACACTGCCGAGGTGTTCCGCGCGCCGGCGCAGCACCTGAGCCACTCTGACCAGCTTGGCCACCCGGAAGAGCTGAATCGTGGTGACCAGGCGTAGCAGCCGCAGCACCTGCGCGGGGCCAACAGTGAAGATCACCGCCGGAATCGTCAGCACCACGATCGCGACCATCCACCAGTGCGTACGCAGCCAGCGCACACGGTCGCCACTGACCCAGAACAGCAGAGCCGCTTCGGTGGCAAGCACCGCCATCGACATCCAGTTCACCACCATGCCCGCGGTCTCGGCAGCGCCCTCCAGCGCGGTCAGGAACACCGCGGGCACCGCTGCCACCGAAGCGATCAGCACAGGAACGTTGAGGCGACGTTCGAGCACGCGCTCGCGGTCGGGCTGATCCCGGTCGGGCTGATCGCAGCCGGGCCGGGAACGATCGTGCCGGGGACGCCTCCTCACGGCTCACCATGGTGGCAAATGCTCGCGGCCTGCGATGCCGAAGAAGCAGACGGCAAGCTCACCGAGGTTCCTGCCCTCGCGGCCACCATCGCCACCGGCAGGCCGTGCGCACCGACAGCAGCGACTACGTTTCGGCGGCGAGTTGCCCGCACGCGGCGGCGATCTCCTGACCGCGAGTGTCCCGAACGGTGCAGGGCACGCCGGCTGCTTGAACTCTGCGGACGAACTCGCGCTCCACCGGCTTCGGGCTGGCGTCCCATTTGCTGCCCGGGGTGGGGTTCAGCGGGATCACGTTGACGTGGGCGAACCGGCCGAGGTGCTTGTGCAGGAGTTTGCCGAGCAGATCCGCACGCCACGGATGGTCGTTGATATCGCGGATCAGCGCGTATTCGATGGAGACCCGGCGCCCGGTGTGCTCGGCATAACCACGCGCGGCTTCCAGAACCTCCTCGACCCGCCACCGGTTGTTCACCGGCACCAGGGTGTCCCGAAGCTCGTCGTCCGGTGTGTGCAGGGAGACGGCGAGTGTGACGTGCAGGTCCTCGGCCGTCATCTTTCTGATCGCGGGTGCAAGTCCCACCGTCGAGATGGTCACCGACCGCTGGGACAGCCCCAGTCCCTCGGGTGCGGGGTCGCAGATCCGGTGCACGGCATCGATCACGCGCCGGTAGTTGGCCAGCGGCTCGCCCATTCCCATGAACACGACGTTGGACAACCTGCCGGGGCCACCCGGGACCTCACCGTCCCGCATCATCGCCGCCGCCGAACGGACCTGGTCGACGATCTCGGCAGTGGCCAGGTTGCGCTGGAGCCCACCCTGGCCGGTCGCACAGAACGGGCAGGCCATGCCACAGCCTGCCTGACTGGAGATACAGACGGTGGCTCGCTCCGGATAGCGCATCAGCACGCTTTCCAGCATCGTGCCGTCGTGTGCCTGCCACAGCGTCTTGCGTGTCGTCCCGCCGTCGGTGTCGAGATTGCGCACCGTCGTCAACAGTGTCGGCAACAACTCCTGAACGAGTCGTTCCCGGGTCGCCGCGGGAATGTCGGTCATCGCCTCCACATCGGTGGTGAGACGACCGAAGTAGTGATGAGCGAGCTGACGGGCACGGAAAGGCTTCTCCCCCAGCTCACTCACGGCGGCTCGGCGCTGCTCGGCCGACAGGTCGGCGAGGTGACGCGGTGGCATACCGCGACGAGGCGCGTCGAAGACGAGCGGGAGCGACGTGGATGACATAACCGGTCCAGTATTTCACGGATACGGCGGACACGGGGAATCAGGGAGGCCCACACGGGGGCGGCTGTGCGCAGCCTCACCGAAGTTGCGGAACACGAATGCGCGCTTCGTGTTTGCCCCGGTAGTTTGATCTGGCTAAAATCTTTTTTCGGCGCACCGTAAACCTGCTGATCACCACCCCGGTGATCACGACGCTCGGCAGTACGAATCGAGAAGGCAAGGCGGTGTACCCGTGGGTGAAGTGTGATGTATCGGGCACGGCAGTGCCGGTGAGGCGTACACCATGAGCGCAGCTGAAGAGGTCTTCGTCGGCCTGGTGGGAAGCGATCCCGTCGTACACGGTCTCATCGGCGGCCTGGTCATCGCCTTGCTCAACCTGATCGGCGCGTTGACCGTGCTGATCTGGCGCAACCCGTCGCAGCGGGCACTGAACGCCGCACTCGGATTCGCAGCAGGCGTCATGCTCAGCGCGAGCTTCACGAGTCTCCTGCTGCCCGGCATCGAAAGAGGCGGGATTCCGCCCGTGCTCATCGGTGTCGCACTCGGCGCGCTCGTGCTGTCCCGTGCCGATGCGTGGGTGCCCCGGGTGCACGGACTGATCACCGGCCGCATCCCGCAGAACGGACCGACTTCCGCACGGCAGTACACGACAACCCCCGACACGGCGAGCCCGGATACGGCCGACTCCGGCACGGCGGTCCCTGCCTGCACACGGTTCCCGTACCAGCACGACACCGAGCCCCACTCGGTGAATCCGATGACCCCGTCGAATCCGCGTGTGGCGGGCACCGTGTTTTTCATCATCGCCATCACGCTGCACAACATGCCCGAAGGGCTTGCCGTGGGTGTCGGATTCGGCTCCGGCAACATCGGCAACGCTGTCGCTCTCATGCTGGCCATCGGCGTCCAGAACATCCCCGAAGGGTTCGCCGTCGCGGTCTCCGCACGTAAGTCGGGACTGGGCAGCCTGTCCTACACGGCGGTCACCGGCGTTCGTGCCGGAATCGTCGAGATCCCGTTGGCCGTCTTCGGCGCGGCAGTCGTCGTTGTCGCTCAGCCGCTACTGCCGTATGCCATGGGCTTCGCCGCAGGCGGAATGCTCTACGTCATCTGCCACGAGATCATCCCGCAGACTCACTCCCGGGGTCGGGAGCGCCGTGCCACTCTGGGGCTCCTCGTCGGTGCGATGGTGATGCTCACCCTGGACGTATCCCTGGCCTGAAGCGGACTCCCGCCGTTCGGGTCGTGGACAGGCACCTGTCATCCGGCCTTATCGTGAAGTTATGACAAGTATGGCCGAGCGTCCCTCCGCCTCGGTGGAGGACTACGTGCGGGCGATCTACGGGCTCAGTGAGCGCGGCGTGGCAGTCACCAACGCAACCCTGACCAACCGCCTGGGACTGAGCCCTTCCTCGGTCTCCGGCATGATCACCAAACTGGCCCAGCTCGGCCTGGTCACCCACATCCGGTACCGCAGCGTGGAGCTCACCCCCTCGGGGCGCCGCCTGGCCTACGATGTCCTGCGCAGGCACCGGCTACTCGAACTGTTCCTGGTGGAGGAACTCGACTACACCTGGGATGAGGTTCACCAGGAAGCGGACGCGTTGGAACACGCGGTATCCGACAACCTCATCGAACACATCGCCGCGAAGCTCGGGAATCCCACCCGCGATCCGCACGGTGACCCGATTCCCACCCCCGAAGGCGAGATCGAAAAGCCCGCCACGAAGCTGCTGAATCAGCTCGACCCGGGCACCATCGGCACGATCGCCCGCGTGTGGGACACCGACTCCGAGCTCCTGCGGTATCTCACCGACCACGGTCTGACACTGGGCAACCGGGTCGAGATCATCGAGCGCAAACCCTTCGGTGGCCCCTTGGTCGTTCTGGTCGGCGATCCGCAGCACGCCGAGACCCACTTCCTGGGTGGCGAGGTCGCCGCTGCACTGTCCATCACCGTGCAGCAGTGATCGCACCGCCTCACCGGCGAGGCGCGCTCGGCTCATCACCGTAGATGTCCTCGGTTACCAGCCTGCCGTGCAACTCGTCGATCCGATGTGCTCCCAGCAACGCAAGCAGCAGGTCGAAACGACTGTCGGTGAGCGCGACCGTCACGGAACCGAATCCTCCCAGGCCGCCGAACACGAGTGCCGCGACCCACCACACCGACGCGCCCTGCACCAGGAGGATGATCGCCACGGCCAGAGCCAGTCCGGAGCCGAAAGCCACCGCTCTGGCCACCGTCACCTGCGTCAGCAGCGAGCGAAACATCGGATGCTGCTGACGCAGCTCGCGCATGAGGCGGGCACGCTCGCGCGGGGGCATCTGGGCGACCTGGCTCAGGCCCGCGGTGACGGATCTTCCCGCGCGCATGGCCATCAACGCTCCTGTCTTCGAGATCGGGTGCCGTCCGCCACGGCAGCCGGATGCATCGGTTTCCAACACACCGCCCCACCGGCTGCCTGCACCGGTCGCTGTCCCCAGCCGCCGGGTCCCCAATCATCGGTTTCGGGTCATGGGCACCGGCACACATTGCCTGACTACGGTCAGTCGATCATGCCTTGTGCGTCGGGGCAAGGCGCCATTCGGGCGTATTGCTATTGCCGCAACAGGCCGGTCGGTTTGGTGCGAAGCCGCAGCCGATAACCGACCGGGACGCTGCGACCGGGCGACTCCGCCACGGCCTTGCGTGCGACCTTGGCGGAGAACTCGATTCCCAGTACCGCTTCCAGACTCGTGCGATCGTGGAACCGCCACAGCGTCTCCACGCTCGTACTGTGAAAACCGTGCCGCTCGAAGAAGGATTCCACGATTCCGGGGTCATAGTGCGGCAGGTCCGCTCGCATCCACTCCCCGTAAGGCGGGTAGCTCGCGTCGAGATCGATGATCGCCAGTGTTCCACCGGGACGGAGCACACGCTCGGCCTCGGCCAAGCCCGGCTCGCAGCCCGGGCCGAAGAAGTAGGCCGTGCGCGCATGCACCAGATCCACACTGGCATCGGCCAGCGGCAGCCGTTGTGCCGGAGCGACCCGCACGTCGACACCGGACTCTCCCGGTGACCGTGAGCCCGTCAACCGTCGACGCGCACGCCTCGCGAGTGGTGGGTGTGGCTCCACACCGACGACCGTACGGGCGGTGGCAGCGAACAACGGGAGATGGAAACCATCGCCGCACCCCACATCGACGACATCGAGTCCCGTCCAATCGCAGTGCTCGCGTAATGCGCGCCACAGCGCCCCGGTGGAATCCTGCGCACGGTTCTCGATCTCGTAGATCTCCGGCCAATGCCAGATGTTCGGACTCGGCCGCACCTGTTTCACGCGGATTTCCTCCCGCCTACGCAGCGGTCATCGCAGGTCGCCTGCGAGGACCACACCCGAAACGGACGGTCACAGGTCCCGCGCCATCAGCTCGGAACCAGCCAGGACAGCACCATCCAGGCCACCACGGCCGAGGGCAGGAGGGAATCCATCCGATCCATCAGGCCACCGTGGCCGGGAAGCAGATTGCCCATGTCCTTGATGTCGAGATCGCGCTTGATCAGCGATTCCATCAGATCCCCGAGGGTCGAGCTGGCCACCAGGGCGGCACCGAACAGCATCCCCTCCCACCACTGGCCACCGAGCAGCAGGGGGATCGAGAGTGCACCGACGAGCACCCCGGTCAGCATCGAACCGCCGAAGCCCTCCCAGGACTTGTTCGGACTGACACGTGGTGCCATCGGATGTCTGCCCAGGAAGACGCCGGACGCATAACCACCGGTGTCGGAGGCCACCACGCCCAGCATGAAGCACAATGCCCGGAAACCACCGTCCTCCGGCACCGCCAGCATCGCGCCGAAACACGCGAACAGGGAGACGTAGGCACTGGTGAACACCGAAGCCGTCACGTCACGCAGGTATCCGTCGACACCGAGTCGCAGCCGCCAAGCCAGGCAGCACAGTGTCGTGATCGCGAACGCCACCACGGCTCCGGGCAACCCGAACGGCCAGGACAGCCAAATCATCGCCTGACCACCGAGGAACACCGGCGGCAACGAGACACGAATCCCCGCTCCGCGCCGTAAGGCCCCCGCCAGCTCGATGGTCGAGACAGCGGCAGCCACTGCGACGATGCCGATGAACAACTCCGGCAGCGTCAGCAGAGAGCCGACGATGGCCGCACCGAGAATCAGCCCCACGGCCAATGCCGCACGCAGATCACGGCCGGCCTTGGAGGGACGCGACGGCCCGTCCGACACGTCAGCAGACATTGCGGACTCACCTTCGCACTGACCAGCCGTGACCACCCCGCTAGACCTCGAGCAGTTCGGCTTCCTTGTGCTTGACCAGCTCGTCGATCTGGGACACATAGCGGTGGGTGATGTTCTCCAGCTCTTTTTCACCACGCGCGCCCTCGTCCTCGCCGTCCTCGCCGGCCTTGACGATGCGGTCGATCTCTTCCTTGGCCTTACGACGCAGGCTACGCACGGTGATGCGGGCTTCCTCACCCTTGGCCTTGGCGAGCTTGGCCATCTCCTTACGGCGTTCCTCGGTCATCTGCGGAATCTGAACACGGATCAGATTGCCGTCGTTGGACGGATTGACCCCCAGATCCGAGTCGCGAATGGCCTTCTCCATCGCACCCAGCTGGCTCGCATCGTACGGCTTGATGACAACCAGACGTGCCTCGGGCACGTTGATGCTGGCGAGCTGGTTCAGCGGTGTCGGCGAACCGTAGTAGTCGACGACGATGCCGGAGAACATCGCAGGGTTCGCGCGACCGGTACGGACGGTGGCCAGGTCGTCCTTGGCGACCTCCACCGCCTTCTGCATCTTCTCCTCGCCCTCGAGAAGAGTCTCGTCGATCACGGCTGCTCCTTAGGTGTGCCGGTCAAGTGGACTCCGGCCGGTGTCGGTGTTGCGGTCGCGGGCCGTCACGCATACGGCCGTGCCGGTACGATCAGGGTCCCAGCATGTTCACACCGACCGTGCGGCCGGGGTACTGACCAGGGTTCCAATCCTCGCACCGCCGGCGGCTCGTGCGATGTTGCCCTCCTCCAGAAGATTGAACACCAGGATGCGCATGTGATTATCCATGCACAGGCTGAACGCGGTGGAGTCGGCAACCTTCAGACCACGCTCCAGAACCTCACGGTGGGTGATGCTTTCGAAGCGCTCCGCCGACGGGGTCGTCTTCGGATCGGCGGTGTAGACACCGTCCACTCCCTTGGCCATGAGGACCACCTCGGCACCGATCTCCAGGGCACGTTGTGCGGCAGCGGTGTCCGTGGAGAAGTACGGCATCCCGGTTCCGGCCCCGAAAATCACGACCCGGCCCTTTTCCAGATGCCGCATCGCACGGCGGGGGATGTAGGGCTCGGCGACCTGGCCCATCGTGATCGCACTCATCACCCGCGTGTCGATCTCGTGCTCGCGTTCCAGGAAGTCCTGCAATGCCAGGCAGTTCATCACCGTGCCGAGCATGCTCATGTAGTCCCCGCGGGCACGTTCCATGCCTCGCTGCTGCAGTTCGGCGCCGCGGAAGAAGTTGCCCCCGCCGATGACCACGGCCACCTCGACCCCGTCGGCGACGACGTCGGCGATCTGACTGGCAACGGTGCCCACCACATCCGGGTCCACACCGACACTGCCACCGCCGAACATCTCACCGCCCAGCTTGAGCAGTACCCGCCTGTACCCGCTGTACTCGTCACCGCCGGCGAACACACCGTCATCGGTCACTGGATTCCTCCTGAGAAAACGCCCCGGCTCCACCCCACCCCTCGAAGGATGCGGAAGCGGAAACGGGGCGCCGACATCAATTCTCACCGGCTGCGGTGCCGACTGCAATTCGCAGCGCACCGGGCTGCGCACGCCATTTCTGGCAGTCTTCCCGTGGGCCCACACGCGAAGCATGCGGACCCACGGCGACCACGAGGAAGCTCAGGCTTGGCCGACCTCGAACCGGTCGAACCGAGTGACGGTGACACCGGCCTCGTCGAGCAGGTCCTTGACGGTCCTCTTGTTGTCCTGCACCGACGGCTGCTCGAGCAGCACGGCGTCCTTGTAAAAGCCGTTCAAACGACCCTCGATGATCTTCGGCATGGCCTGCTCCGGCTTGCCCTCGGAGCGAGCGGTCTCCTCGGCGATGCGGCGCTCGTCGGCCACGATCTCCTCGGGCACGTCATCGCGACTGAGGTACCGCGGCTTCAGGGCGGCGATCTGCATCGCGGCACCGCGAGCGGCGTCCTCATCGGAGCCGGTGTACTCCACCTGCACACCCACCGCGGGCGGCAGGTCGGCGGCACGGCGATGCAGGTACGTGGCGACCTGACCGTCGAAGACGCTCACACGCCGCAACTCCAGCTTCTCACCGATCTTGGCGGCGAGGTCCTGGATGGCCTGCCCGATGGTGCTGCCATCCAGCGCAGCGCCCTTGACCGTCTCCACATCCGAGGAGTTCGTGGCCTTGGCGGCCTCGACGATTCGATCGGCCAGCGCGACGAACTCCTCGTTCTTGGCCACGAAGTCGGTCTCGCTGTTCAGTTCGATCAGTACGCCGTTGTCGCCGGCGACCAATCCCTCGGCGGTGGAGCGCTCGGCCCGCTTGCCGACATCCTTGGCGCCCTTGATGCGCAGGTTCTCAACAGCCTTGTCGAAGTCGCCCTCGGTCTCTTCCAGCGCCTTCTTGCAATCCATCATGCCGGCGCCGGTGAGATCGCGGAGACGCTTCACGTCGGCCGCACTGTAGTTCGCCATCGTGCGTTGTCCGTCCTTCTTCGGAATATGTACGCAGTGGGAAGGTCAAAGACATGCCTTGCGCCCGCCCACGAGAGGGCGGGCGCAAGCACGGTCACGACTGCGCGGGCTGCTCGTCGGCCTGGGCGGTGCCTGCGGCCTCGGATTCCGCGGAACCGGCCAGCAGCTCCTTCTCCCACTCGGCCAGCGGCTCCTCGCCTGCCACGTCGGCCGCGGGCTTCTCCTCGCCCTCGGCACTCCCGTTGCTCCGGCCACTGCGTGCCATCAGGCCGTCGGCAACACCGTCGGCCAGCACGCGGGTGAGCATGGCCGCAGAGCGGATCGCGTCGTCGTTGCCCGGAATCGGGTAGTCGACCTCGTCCGGGTCGCAGTTGGTGTCCAGGATGGCCACGATCGGGATACCCAGCTTACGAGCCTCGCCGACGGCGATGTGCTCCTTCTTGGTGTCCACGATCCAGATGGCGCTGGGCACCTTGGACATGTCGCGGATCCCGCCCAGGGTCCGCTCCAGCTTGTCCTTCTCCCGGGTCAGCATCAAGATCTCCTTCTTGGTGCGACCCTCGAAACCACCGGTCTGCTCCATCGTCTCCAGTTCCTTGAGACGCTGCAGCCGCCGGTGCACGGTCTGGAAGTTGGTGAGCATGCCCCCCAGCCAACGCTGGTTGACGTAGGGCATACCGACCCGCAGGGCCTGCTCGGCGATCGCTTCCTGCGCCTGCTTCTTGGTGCCGACGAACAGGATCGTTCCGCCGTGCGCGACCGTCTGCTTGACGAAGTCGTAGGCCCCGTCGATGTAGGACAGGGTCTTCTGCAGGTCGATGATGTAGATGCCATTGCGCTCGGTGAAGATGTAGCGCTTCATCTTCGGGTTCCAGCGCCGGGTCTGGTGCCCGAAATGCACGCCACTGTCGAGCAGCTGCTTCATGGTGACGACGGCCATGGCCTGATTCGCACCTCGCGTGTCGGGCGCGCCGCCGATGCGACGCGCGATGTCGGTTGCCGCGGAGAGCCGGGTGACTCACCGCCCTGGTGCCGCGCCGAAGCCCTCACCCGCGCTCATACCGAGCCCGGGACCGCGAGAGCGCCGCATCCCTGCACTGCCGATCGGTGCTGCAAGGCCGGTATGGCCCGGCCGGCACCGACAGCCCGGCCACCGACGGCGAACCACAGGATGGCTGCACGGGTGGACCCGACGGACGGGCCCAAAACCCCCACAGGGCCGCCCCCGGAACCATCCCTTGGAAGCCACCAGGGCCGATTGTCCAGCAATGATGCAGGGCACGCGCGGGCACGCGTAGTCGATTCATGTCGATACGTACCGATCGATATGTATTGGGTTGCCACGCACCGGGTTGCCGTATACAGAGCTGTCGTACACAGGGCTGTCGTATACGGAGTCGTCGTATACAGGGTCGCCACGTGCCGACCGGTATACACTGATCAGGGCGCACTGACAGGAACCGCAGGACCAGTGTACTCGATGTGGGTGCCATTCCTCATCGCGGTCGCGAGTTGTCCACAACAAGGGGATTCGTCCACATACTCGTCACTACGGGCTGGTGACAGTGCCGGGGGCTCCTCAGCGTGGACCCATGCGTCCCGTGCTCCCCGCCCTGATGCTCGTCACGAGTCTGACCAGCGCCACCGCGGCCATCTCCGCGCCGCATTCGAGCCCAGCACCACCAATGCCACCGACCCGAGCCGTGGTCCCGGCCGAACCGGATCATTTCGGTTCGCCTCTCCCCGGGCCACGCGAGGTCGTACGAGCTTTCGACGCACCGGAAACCGACTACGGCTCCGGCCACCGGGGTGTCGACCTCGCAGGCACAGCGGGACAGCCGGTCCGGGCGGCTGCCACGGGGCTGGTCGTGTATGCCGGGCGGGTCGTGGACCGCCCTGTGATCTCCATCGAACACCCCGGCGGCATACGCACCACGTACGAGCCCGTCACCCCCGAAGTGGTGGCCGGAGAACGGGTGACCCGAGGACAACGGATCGGCACACTCGCCGGGGGCCATCCCGAATGTGCCGTGCAGGCCCCGGCATCATGTCTGCACTGGGGCGCGCGCCTGCGCTCCGAGTACCTGAATCCACTGCGACTACTCGGTCATGGCGCAGTGCGCTTGCTGCCGTGGCACGGCACCACTTCGGCACGCCGGTAGTCACTCACTGGCTGTGCTCGGTGAGTTTGCTCCGTAGCCGCAGCACCGCGCGGGTGTGCAACTGACACACCCGCGACTCGGTGACCCCGAGTACCTTGCCGATCTCGGCAAGCGTGAGGTTCTCGAAGTAGTAGAGCGTGACCACGATGCGGTCTCGATCACTGAGCCGTTCGACAGCCTCCACGAGCTGCCGCCGACTGTCGCGATCCACCAATGTCGCAACCGGATCCTCGGCCCGGTCGTCGGGCAACGTCTCGGCCAACGACGCCGTCCCCCGTCCGACGCCGATGAGATCATCGAGGGCGACAACACTGGTCATCTGCAATTGCGCGAGCAATTCACGCAACTCGTCGGTGGACAGTGCCAGTTCCTCCGCCAGTTCGGCGTCGGTCGCGGTGCGCTGGAGTTTGGCTTCCAGCCGCTCCAGGGCCCGTTCCACGTCGCGGGCCCGACTACGCACGGAACGCGGAACCCAGTCCTGGGCTCGCAGGTCATCGAGGATGGCCCCGCGGATTCGCTGCATGGCGTAGGTCTCGAATTTCAACCCTCGCTCGGGTTCGAACTTCTCGATCGCGTCAACCAAGCCGAACACACCCGACTGAATCAGGTCGGAGACCTCGACGTGCGAGGGCAAACCCGTACCGACGCGCCCGGCCACGTACTTCACCAATGGTGCATAGTGCAGCACCAACCGATCCCGTAGCTCCTGGTCACGCCGTTGCCCGAAGGCTTGCCACAACGCGACGATGCCTGCTTCGACTTCGTCGGCGCTGCGCTGATCGGTTTCCTGGTGTTCCGGTATGGGGCCCATGTCACGAGGACGTCCGTCCACGGCCCCGACCCCCCGTTGCCGAGTTCGGCCGTTGGTATGGCGGCCATTGGTTGCCTTGACTTCCCTGGTCGAGGTTTCCACCTCGTCGTGACACCCTGCCTCGGAGCTTGTGGTCATCGAGTGAGTACCGCCCCCAGCATCGTCAGGAACGGGGGTGGGTTCGGTCATGGATCGCCTTCAGCCGTTCGACGGTCACGTGCGTGTAAAGCTGCGTCGTTGAGAGCGTAGCGTGACCAAGCAACTCCTGAACGCTACGGAGGTCCGCCCCACCTTCGAGTAGGTGGGTCGCAGCGGAGTGACGCAGACCATGGGGACCCATGTCCGCAGCCCCGGCAACCGTCCCCACCGCGTCGTGAACCGCTCTCCGGGCGGCACGGGGATCGAGGCGCCCGCCACGGACTCCCAGGAACAACGCCGATGTGGACGCCGACGTGGCCAGTGCGGGCCGCCCTCTCGAGAGCCATCGGCCAAGAGCACGATCGGCGGGGATGCCGAAGGGGACGACTCTCTCCCGATCGCCCTTGCCGTGAACATGGACAACACGTCGGTCGTGATCGACATGGTCGAGATCGAGATGGCACAGTTCCGATACCCGCATACCCGTGGCGTAGAGCAGTTCGAGAACGGCATGGTCCCGCAGCGCCGCGGGATCGCCCTGTTGCGCTCCCGCGGCGGAAGCCTCCATGGCAGAGCCCGCCTGATCCGCCCGGAGCACCGAGGGCAGTGTGCGCTGCTTACGCGGCGCGGACAGCCGCGGCCCTGGATCCTCGGCCAACAGTTCCTCCCGCAGCGCCCATGCCGTGAAAGTCCGCACCGAAGCTGTCCGCCTCGCCAATGTGGTCTTACTGAGCCCACCGCTATACTGCGCAGCCAACCACTCGCGTAAGGCAACCAGGTCCAACGCTTTCATCTCCACGTTGTCGCCGTCGGCACTATGCCGAAGGTGATCCAGTAGCGACACCGCATCACCGACGTAAGCCCGAACAGTATGCCCGGACAGCGCCCGCTCCCACCACAAGTGGTGCTCGAATCGATCAACAACCCAGCGAAGTGATTCCGGCAAATTCCGGCGAGCCACACGCAGGTCCGACCGTGGCGACTCGCCTGAACGGGTTGGGGCCATGCCTCATGACGCTGACCGTTCCGGGCACCGCGGTCAAGTAACGCCACGCCTCGGGATCGCCGTCATCGTGGTTTATTCGAAGAGTTTTTCACCCACCCGTCTTCACCGAGTGTTGCAAGCCCGGCCATCTCCAGCGCGGGAAGAAGGGAACGCACCTTCCGCAACGAAAGCCCCGAATCACGGGCGAGTTGCTCCGCGCTGGAGCCGTCGGAGCCGGTCAATGCGTCATGAAGCTGCTTGGCGTAGCGATCGAGCCCATCACTTTTCCGTGCCGGGCCGGCAGCGTCAACGGCCGGGGCCTCCCCGATCGGACTGATCACCTCGATCACTTCCTCGGTTCTGGTCACCAACATCGCCTTGCCGGAACGGATCATCATGTGGCATCCCACCGAACTCGCCGAGGTGACCGGGCCGGGAACTGCCATTACCGGCCGTCCCAGAGTGTCCGCCGTGCTCGCCGTATTACTCGCCCCGCTGCGGACCCCGGCCTCCACCACCACAGCACCCTGCCCCGAGGCCGCGATCAGACGGTTGCGTACAAGAAAACGATGCCTACGCGGTGATGCGCCCGGAGCGTACTCACTGACCACCAGCCCCCGCTCGGCTACCGCCCGTAGCAATCGACTGTGGCCTGCCGGATAATCCCGATCCACACCACAGGCCAGATAAGCCACAGTCGATTCACCGGTAGCCAGCGCGCCTCGGTGCGCCGCACCGTCGATTCCGTATGCGGCGCCCGAAGCCACGGTGAAGCCCGCATCGGAGAGCCCGTAGCCGAACTCGGCCGCGAGCGTTTCCCCGTAACCGGAGGCCGCGCGAGCTCCCACGATCGCCACGGATCTTTCCAGTGCCTCCCCCAACGAGGCGGTACCACGAGCCCACAGCGCGATCGGCTCGGCCATATCCGCGAAGCCGACTTCGGTGGCATCGGAAAAGCAGGAGAAGCGTTCATGCGGCCATTCCGGCTGTTCGGGCACGATCAGTCGCGCCCCGCTCTCCCGTGCCTGCTCCAGCGCCTTTTCCCCGGATACATGCTCCCGGCGGGACTCCACTTCCTCGGTGACCTTCTCGGGGGTGTCTCCCGCCCGAACCAATTCGGCAGCTCGCTGCGCTCCGTGCCGACCGATGAATCGAACCAGTGCGGGCGCGGGCGGTTCGATCACGGAAGCCAGATAGGCCCGCGCGACCATGAGCTCGTCCCATGTGGTCCTGTCCGTGGTCCTGCCTGCGGTACTCATGGTGACCTCCGGTCCCGGAATTCCAGTGCCGCGGCAACATGGTCGGCCTCGGGCTGCAAACTGCCGTCGAGATCGCTCAGCGTCCATGCGACCCGCAGACAGCGGTCCGCACCACGTGCGGTCACAGCCCCCGTCTCCAGTCCTCGATCCAGCAACGTCGTCGCCTTCCTCGGCAGCGCGAAATCACGACGCAGAACCGGTCCGGGCACCTCGGCATTGGTCTGCCAGCCATAGTCGGACCAGCGCTCGATCGCCGTCGCTCGCGCCTCGGCGACACGCTTACGCACCATGTCGGTGGATTCCGGTTCGCCACCCGCATGCAGACTCATAGCCGTGACCGGCCGCATCCGCACGCGCAGATCCACCCGATCGAGCAGCGGCCCGGACAACCTGCCGAGGTAACGTCGACGTGTCTGCGGCGGGCACTGGCAGTCGATATCCCTCGCCGGTGCACACGGACACGGATTCGTGGCGAGTACGAGCTGGAACTGCGCCGGATAGCGCAAGGTACCGTCGCGGCGGGACAGCCGAATTTCACCGTCTTCCAGGGCCGTGCGCAGTGCTTCCAGACGCTTGGCTCCGAACTCACAAGCTTCGTCCAACATCAGGATGCCTCGATGCGCCTGGCTGACCGCCCCCGGCTTTGCCAGCCCGGCACCACCGCCCACCAGGCCGGAAATCGAGGTGGAATGGTGCGGAGCAACAAACGGTGGCACAGTGATCAGTGGTGACCCCGATGGGAGCTGCCCCGCCACCGAGTGAATGGCCGTGATCTCCAACGCAGCCTGCGTGCTCAGATCCGGCAACAGACCACACAAGCGCCGGGCAAGCATTGTTTTGCCGGTGCCCGGCGGACCGAGCATCAACAGATGATGCCCGCCTGCCGCACCCACTTCCAACGCCCACCGTGCCTCCGGCTGTCCGAGCACGTCGGCGAGATCCGGCGCAGGATCCGACTCGGAAACCGATTCGCCCACCGGCTCGTGGTCGAGCTCGCGCTGTTCTCGCGCCCAGGAGATCACCTCCTGAAGGTGCGTGGCGCCCAGCACCTCGATCCCATCGACCAACTGCGCTTCGGCCAGGCACTCCACGGGAACGACCGCGCGAGTCACGCCCTCTCTGCGGGCCGCCATCAATCCCGGAAGAAGTCCCCGAACCGGTCGGATACGCCCGTCGAGTGCCAACTCCCCGAAGAACACCGTTCCGTGCAAGCGGTTCGACGGAATCTGCTCGGCACCCGCCAAGACGGCTGCGGCCAGTGCCAGGTCATAGGAGGTACCGACCTTGGGCAACGCCGCGGGCGAGAGCGCCAGAGTCACACACCTCTGCGGCCAATCCTCCTGGCAATTCTGAATCGCCGAACGAACCCGGTTCTTCGATTCCTGCAATGCCGCATCGGGAAGACCCAATAATTGGACACTGGGTAACCCGCCCTGGCGCACATCGGCCTCGATCTCGACCAGCACGCCGTCCACGCCGAACAGTGCCACGGCCCAGGTATGTCTCAGTGCCATCTAACACACCTCCGCACGATGCTCGATGTGCACCGATCCACTGGGTGGCCACAGCACCGAAATCACGTCGAACCGAACCTGACACGAGCGAACCGCGTGCGCACGCAACCATGCTCGAGCCAGAGCCCTGAGCCGCTTCACTTTCTCCGGGGTCACCGCCTCCAGCGGAGAACCGTAATCCACGCCGGAGCGGGTCTTGACCTCACACACCACGACTTTGTGAGCGTCGGTCGCAACAATGTCGAGTTCCCCCTGCGAACAACGCCAATTGCGCGAGAGCACGACGAATCCGTGCTGTTCCAAATATTCGGCAGCGAGTCGCTCACCGGCTTTACCGAGGGCGTGCTTCCTGCTTTTGGTGTCGTCATCGGACAACGCACCGAAAACGGGCTTGTCAGCCATGTCTCTCCCACCGCGGACCGTTCGGACAACTCCAATCTGCCCCGCAGTCGGCCATGCCTGCCAGCCCCGATCTTCGGGCCTGTGGACAACTCTTTTTCCTGTGGACAACTCCCCAGGGCAAGGGCTCCGGCGTGAACTCAGCTCGCCCTACGGCCCCGATCGAGCGCGGTCACTACGCACGGCCGAGGACACGCGCGTCCTCATCCGGTGGGCACTCCAGGCGACCGGGCGCCGATGTCCTCCACGAGAACCGATTCACCCGCCGAACGGACCGCTCTCGGGCAACCGCAGGTCCGGCTTGTCCAACTCCTCGACGTTGACGTCCTTGAACGTGATGACACGCACGTTCTTGACGAACCGAGCCGGTCGGTACATGTCCCAGACCCACGCATCCGACATGGCCACCTCGAAGTAAACCTCGGTGTCGGAGTTGCGCACCTGTACATCCACCCCGTTGGCGAGGTAGAAACGTCGCTCCGTCTCCACCACATAGGTGAACTGGCCGACGATGTCGCGATACTCCTTGTAGAGCTGCAACTCCATCTCGGTTTCGTACTTTTCGAGATCCTCGGCGCTCATCGGCGTACGAGCCTTTCCCCGTCGGTGGTCAGCCTACGACTCAGCATTGTCCGTCCCCCTCGTCATCCGGGCCTCGTCCAGCCCACCCCCATTGTCCACCACACTCTCCCCGGAGGCATCGAACAATCCCGGCTTGCTGCTGACACTGCGTGGTGGCCGCATCCCATGCAGGGCAGCCGCAGCCGCAACATTGGAGTAGCACCACCGATGCTGCACACTCGGACCATGCCTACGCAGGTTCTGCGTGTGCACCGAGGTGGAATACCCCTTGTGCTCGTCGAACCGGTACATCGGCAACGTCACGTGCAGGTCACTCATGATCCGGTCCCGTGTGACCTTCGCGAGTACCGACGCCGCGGCGACGCAGGCCGCGACCCGATCTCCCTTCGCCACGGCCACACTCGGTGCCGCCAGACCGGACACCCGAAAACCGTCCGTGAGCACATAACCGGGATGCACGGTCAGAGCGGCAACGGCCCGGCGCATCCCCTCGAGGTTCGCCACGTGAATCCCCAGTGCGTCGATCTCCTCGGGAGGAACGACGATGGCCGACCAACTCACCGACCGCGCCACGATGATGTCGAACAGACGTTCGCGCTCTGCGGCAGAAAGCTGCTTCGAGTCCGTGAGCCCGCCGAAGCGACGTCCATCACCGGATCTGAGGGCACAGACAGCAATCACGAGCGGACCCGCACAGGCACCTCGACCGGCCTCGTCCACTCCGGCAACAGGTCCCAGTCCACGGCGTTCCAGCGCTGCCTGCAATGCCCAGTTGCCCGAACTGCGCCGAACCACGGATCTCGACGGTCGTAACTCGGTGAGCTTCGCTCCCACGATCAGTGATACTCCTGTGCACCACGATGGGAAGCAACAGTGAGTCGCTGTCGTCCTACCCAGAACCCGGGAAGTGCGATTGCGAGTCCGACACCGTCCGGCAGTTCGGTACGCCAGGTCGGCGCGCCCAGAGCGATGGTCTGCGGGTCGGGTTCCGGAATGGCCTGCCATCTGGTGGGCGGCAGCACGATGAACTGCGCCTTACCGATGACATTGTCCACCGGTACCGCGCCCCGCACGCCACCGCCGCCCTGAACCCGGGAATCGGCGGAGTCATTGCGGTTGTCGCCCATGACCCACAGGTGGTTCCGAGGCACGGTCACGGGACCGAACTCCTGCTGCGTCTTCCCGCGACCGGGTTCCCAGTAAACGTAGGGCTCGTGCAGCGGCTGTCCATTCACCGTGACCCGGTTCTGCGGGTCACAACAAGCCACGGTCTGCCCTTCGGTGGCGATGACCCGCTTGACGAAGTCCTTTTCGTTCGGGGTCGGGAAACCCAGCAGCGACCCCACACCCTGGAAGAACTGCGCGACCGGGTTCGTGGTCTCCGGTGCGTCGAACTCGTTCTGCATCCAGGTATCCGGCCCGCGGAACACCACCACGTCGCCGGGCTGCGGTTCGCCGAACAGGTAGCTGATCTTGTCCACGAGGATTCGGTCATTGGAACAACCGGGACACCCGTGCAGCGTTTGTTCCATCGATTGCGACGGAATGACATACACGCGGGCCACGAAAGCCTGAAGCAGGACCGTCAGCACCAGAGCAGTCACGATCAGAATCGGTAGCTCGCGCCAGAAGGAGCCCTTCTTGCTCTTCCTGCCACCACGGCGAGAACCCGACCGCGCGGAAGACCCCTCGGAAGCGTCCTGCGCACCGGAGTCGTACTCCGCGCCTTCCCCCTCCTGAGACTCTGCCACTCGACGCTCTTCCTCCGGTGGTTCTTCCTCTGGTCCTGGGGAGCGCATGACGTCGGCCACCCCGCCAGGCTACTGGACATTCGAGCACTCTCACCGGCTGCCCCGCACTGGCCCACACGGCCCACAACGGGGCACGACCGCGGGAAAACAACCCGATAGGGCATCGGTGACGTGCGATTTTCCCACCGTTCCCACACAGCGGACGGAGTACTGCAGTGATTCAGGCATCGCTCGTACCGCTCCGAGGGGCCCTACGCGGCCACATACTTCACCCGAAGGTGCAATGCGATGAGGTAGCACGGTGCCGGACAGACGAACGACCCGGGGCATGCCCGGGTCGTTCGCGGCAGTCCGCACACATGGTACCCATGCCGCCCGTACCTGCCGGTACGTACGAGAGCTGCTCAGCTCAGGAAGCCTTGGCCGGCTCCCGCTTCTCCTTGATCTTGGCAGCCTTGCCACGCAGATTACGCAGGTAGTACAGCTTCGCCCGCCGCACATCACCGCGAGTGGCGACCTCGATCTTGGCGATGTTCGGACTGTGCACGGGGAAGGTACGCTCCACGCCGACACCGAAGGACACCTTGCGCACGGTGAAGGTCTCCCGCACGCCATCGCCCTGTCGGCGAATGACCGCGCCCTGGAAAACCTGGTTGCGCTCACGCGAACCCTCGATGACGCGGACGTGGACCTTCAGCGTGTCGCCAGGCCGAAAGCTGGGGATGTCGGAACGCAGCGACTGGGCGTCCAGAGCGTCCAGGGTGTTCATCGGTGGTCCGTCCTCGTCCGTGTCGTTGATCCGTTCACTCGGAACAGCGACTTCTGTTCCGGTGAGCCGCGACCTCGCGGTGCGGCATCGACCTGCACAGTACGTCTTTTCAGCCCGTACCGAACCGGTCTTCTCGTAGCAACACCCGAACCGATCGCCATGGACTCGGCCGGGGGCCAGCAAGCCGTTTTACGTCACCCCGCAACCCGAGGAAGACGCCTGCCGAAGCAGGAAGACAAGTCATCGCCCACCGGATTTGCACTCATGGGCTTGCATTCATGAGCGTGCATCCACGCAGGCGCTTTCCTTCAGCCAGTAGCGTATCAGGCCTACGCCATCGACCATGCGGACGGTCCGAATCACGCCTGGCCCGGAGAATCGTCCTGCATCCCGTCGGGGTGCTGCTGTGCCCGCAAGTGATCGAGCCGCCCACGATCCCGTGCGGTCAGCGACTCCTCGGACATCGAATCAAGCAGGTCATGGCGCCGTTCGTAAGTACGCTCCAGAGATTGGTCCCGTCGCCAGCGTGCGATAGCCGCATGATCGCCCGAACGCAGCACCGGAGGCACCGACAGGTCCCGCCAGACCTCAGGACGCGTATAACAGGGACCCTCGAGAAGCCCGTCGGAGAACGAGTCCTGCTCGGCCGACGCCGGATTCCCGAGCACCCCGGGTAACAGCCGGGCCACCGACTCGATCATGGTCAGGGCGGCAACCTCGCCACCGACCAGCACGTAGTCACCGATCGAGACCTCCTCCACCGGCATCCGTCTGGACGCATCCTCGATCACTCGCTGATCGATTCCCTCGTAGCGGCCGCAGGCGAGGACCAACCACGGCTCATGGGACCAGCGCACCGCCGTGCGCTGAGTGAACGGCTGCCCAGCCGGTGTGGGCACCACCAACCGAGGCGGCTCGCCGGAGGTGGCACACACCTCGTCCAGCGCCTCTCCCCAGACCTGGGGCTTCATCACCATGCCGGGACCGCCACCGTATGGACTGTCATCCACGGCACGATGTACGTCATGCGTCCACTCCCGGAGATCGTGGACGCCGACGGAAATCTTCTCCCGCTCGATCGCCTTCCCCAGCAACGCCTCACGCAGCGGGGTCAAGTACTCGGGGAAGATCGTGATGACGTCGATTCTCATCGGTACCCTTCAGATGTCCGCCAGCCCTGGCGAGCCGAGCCACCGCGGAGGCGGAGACGAGTCATCCTCGAGGCGTGATCACACCTCGTCGATCAGCCCTTCCGGCGGGTCGAGGAGAACCCGACCTCCCACCACGTCGACCTCGGGCACGATGTCGGAAACGAACGGCACGAGGAACTCACGCTCGTCCGGTCCGGTTACCTGCAACAGCTCTCCGCCGGGAGTGTGCACGACCTCGTGCACCACACCGACTTCCTCGCCCGTGACCAGAACGGCTCGCAGACCTTCCAATTCGTGATCATGGAACTCGTCCGGGTCATCGCTGGGCTCGAGATCCTCGGCCACCACGGTCAACAGCGCGCCGCGAAGTTCTTCCGCCGCCTCCCGAGTGTCCACGCCTTCCGCACGTACCAACAGCCGCCCGGCGTGGTGCCGGGCGGCTGCAAGTACGAACTCTTCCGGCTGTCGGGAGCGATCCGCTCTCCGGCGCCGGACGCCGAGCACGGACCCGGGCTCGAAACGTCGCTCGGGGCTGTCCGTACGAACCTCGACGACGAATTCTCCCCGAACACCGTGCGGCTTGACGATCCGGCCGACGACGAGACGCAGGGGTTCCTGGTCACTCATGGCCGCACTCAGCGATCGGTGTCGATCACGTCCACCCGGAGGCCCCGGCCGCCGACTCCCGAGATCACGGTCCGCAGCGCCGTCGCGGTGCGTCCGCCGCGGCCGATGACCTTGCCCAGATCATCCGGGCTGACGTGCACCTCCAGCGTACGGCCACGCCGAGTGTTGATCGACTGCACGCGGACCTCGTCCGGATTGTCGACAATGCCGCGCACCAGATGTTCGAGCGCGTCCGTGAGAGCTGTCACGCCTGTCCTTCCTCGGACTTCGGCTCGGCTTCTTCGGCGCCTGCGGACTCGGAAGCGGTCGCCTCGCCCTCGGACTGAGCGGACTCGGTCTTCTTGCCGCCACCCTTCTTCTTCGGGGTGGTGGCCGCCACGGACGGTTCCTCACCGGCCGCGGCCAGGGCGGCCTCGAACAGTTCCTGCTTGGTGGGCTTGGGAGCGGCGACGTTCTTGTTCCCCTCCGCTCCGGGCAAGCCCTTGAACTTCTGCCAGTCGCCGGTCACCTCGAGGATGCCCTGCACGGGCTCGGTGGGCTGGGCACCGACGCCCAGCCAGTACTGCACCCGCTCGGAGTCGACCTCGATGTGGCTCGGGTTCTGCTTCGGGTGGTACTGCCCGATCTCCTCGATCACCCGGCCGTTGCGGCGGGTGCGTGAATCGGCGATGACAACGCGGTAGTGCGGCTCGCGGATCTTTCCGATGCGCGCCAGCTTGATCTTGACAGCCACGGGTGGTGGTGCTCCTCAGACTCTCGTTCGTGATCGGGTGAGCACGCCACACCGCATGGGGCGACGGTATGGAGGCTCTTACGTCGACAAGCCGTGAAACGGTGAGAGGGCCCGCTCACGGCGAACAGCTTCTCATTGTGCCAGATGCGCACGTAAGCACAGCAACGGCGCCCCGGTTATGCGGGCAGCAGCCCCAGCGACATCAGCAGCAACCCCAGAGCGGGGAGGAAGTTGTTCACCTGATGTGCCACGACGCTGGCGGTCAGCCGCCCGGTGAGGAACCGGGCCAACCCGATCGGGAGTGCGATCACGAGCAGCAGCACGGTTCGTGCGGGCTCGAAGTGGCCGATCGCGAAGACCGCGGTGGTCAGGATGAATATGGTCAGTTGGCTCCAGCGAAGCCGCTCCATCGCACCCCAGAGCAGGCCGCGGTACAGCAGCTCCTCACAGAGCGGAGCCACCAACCACACGTGCAGAAAGATCACCACTGCCAGCGCGGGAGGTAGCCGAACCCCTTCCAGCAGGCTTCCGACCGCGGATTCGGCCTGATTCTCCCCCATCCACCGGGTCCAGAGCGTCGACGCGATCACCGTGAGTACAAGGCCGGCCACACCGATTCCCAACCCCGTGGTCACGTCGGAACGCCGCCACTGCAAACCGAAATCCCGACGAGGGCCGTGGCCCCGTAAGAAGGTGGCGATAACCGCGACCATCCCGGCCAGCACAGTCGGCAGCATCAGTACCAGGACCAACGCGAGTCCCAGGCGGTTGCCCGCACCGCCGAGGTCACCGAAGGTGGCTGCCAATACGACCGAGACCAGTACGAACACGGCCTCGGCGAGGAAGAAGGCACCGAACCCCCACTTGTGGGTGTGTGCGGTGATGGCCGTGGCCTGTCCGGCTGGGGAACCGGTGAAGGCGGCTTCCGGCGATCGCGCCTCACGTGCTTCGCCGGAGGATTCGGGCGGTTGCGGTGTATTCACGGGCGCCTCCGTCGAACCGGGCATCAACTCTCCGGCCGTCTCCGGCATACGGCTGCCCGCCTCGACCGGCCGGAAACCGTCAGGCTACCCGCGGGCTCGCTCGGCAGGCATCCGCTGCTGTACCGACGCGGTCAGCCCGCGGTCACGAGCAGCAGCAACGCCGGAAGGAAGTTGTTCGTGGCATGGGCGATCATGCTGGCACTCACCCGCCCGGTCAGCATCCGCGCGAATCCCATCGCGAGGCCCCCGACGAACAGGATCGGCAGCCGCCAGGCTTCCTGGTGCATGAAAGCAAAGAACAGCGCGGTCAGCAGCAGAATGGCGTAGCGCGGTATCCGGTAATGCTCCAGAGCTCCCCACAGTGCCCCGCGCATGAGGAGTTCCTCGGTGAAGGGAGCGCCGAGAAACGCGAACAACGCGAAGAGGAACAGCCAGACCGTCTGCTCGCCCTGCACCAGCCCGGAGACCCCCGCGTTCGGCGGTGGCGGACCGGAGACACTGATCAGCACCATGCCCAGCAGCCACGACGCGAGCAGGGCGACTCCACCACAGGCCAGCCCCACTTTGACGTCCCGCAGTTTCGGCACGATCCCGAAATCCGACCGCAGCCCGTGGCCGCGCCGCCAGGAGTAGAAAGCGGGAACCAGACCGAGCAACAGGTTCGGAGCGAACGCCAGCAACAGCAACGGCCCCAGTTCCGGCGGGTTCGCGGGATCGAAGCCCGATACGTGCGCCGAGAGCACGCCGCCGAGGACGAAGGCGAGCAGGTAGTAACCGCCGTAGCCGATGAAGAACGCGGCGAACCCCCACGCCAGGCTTCCCCGGCGGGCTGCTTCGACCTGGGCCTCCCAGTAGCGGGGATGCAGGTCCGGATCCCGGGTGTCCTCTGCCCTGCGCATGGGAGTGCCGTAGTTCAGCCACGACGGCTGGGAACGCGACCGGTTTTCGGAATCGGTTCGTGGAGACTGCGGAGTTCGAGTGGCCTCCTCGTCCTCCGACCCGGGCGGAGTCTCCCCGGGCAACCACGCCACCGGATATTCCGGTGAATCGCCGTGAGGTTCCTCGTTCGGCGGTTGCTGACTCACACGCCCTCCCCTCAGCACCCCACTGTAGGTCACAACGGCCGCAGCGGCACCGTGCTCGTCAGGCCACGACCCTGCCGCGCAGGAGGATGCGCCGGGGATGGCGCAACACGGCCAGATCCTTCCGCGGGTCGGAGTCGTAGCACACCAGATCGGCCACACCACCGTGATGCAGACCGGACCAGCCGAGCCACTCGCGTGCCGACCAGGATGCCGCGCCCAATGCCTGCTCGGCCGACATGCCGACACGATTCAGGGCCATCAGCTCGTCGACGAGTTGCCCGTGTTCGATACCGCCACCCGCATCGGTCCCCGCATACACGGGCACGCCCGCCTCGATGGCCTTCGCCACGGTGCGGTCGGCTTCCCGGTACAGGTGTCTCATGTGTGCCGCGTAGTCGGGATACTTCGACGCCGCCGCCGCGAACGACGGGAAGTTCTCG
Organism: Haloactinomyces albus; assembly: GCF_031458135.1. Taxonomy (NCBI): domain Bacteria; kingdom Bacillati; phylum Actinomycetota; class Actinomycetes; order Actinopolysporales; family Actinopolysporaceae; genus Haloactinomyces; species Haloactinomyces albus. The sequence goes on from NZ_JAVDXW010000001.1 coordinate 952,034, forward strand.
ACATTGACGAGCGTGGGCACCAGTACGGTGCCCCGCCGTGCCATTTCCTCGACGGTGTCATCGGTGAGGCCGGTGCCGTGCTCGATGCAGTCGATGCCCGCCGCGAGCAGATCCGGGAGTGCATCTTCGCCGAACACATGAGCGGTCACCCGTGCGCCGTGCGCGTGCGCGGCCGCGATCGCCTCCGTCAGCACGTCCGCACGCCACAGCGGAGACAGATCGCCGACCGAGCGATCGATCCAGTCGCCGACGAGCTTGATCCACCCGTCCCCATGGGCGGCCTGCTCGGCCACCGCGGCAGGCAACTGCTCCTGGTCATCGAGCTCGTCGGCCAAGTGCGGGATGTAGCGCTTGGGACGTGCCAGGTGACGGCCGGCTCGGATGATCCGTGGCAGGTCCTCCCGGTCCTGCAGCGACCGGGTGTCCAGTGGGGAACCACAATCGCGGATCAGCAGCGTACCCGCTTCGCGATCGGTCTCGGCCTGCCGCACCGCCTCGTCGAGCTCCACCGGTCCCTTCGGGCCGAGGCCGACATGGCAGTGCGCATCGACCAGGCCCGCCAGCAGGTAGCCCCCGTCGAACACCGTCGAGGCACCCGGTACCGGTTCGAGGCTGACCATCCCGTCACGGACCCAGACGTCCCGTTGCTCTCCGTCTGGGAGCACCACCCCGCGCAGATGAAGCGCCGTCATACCGGATGCACTCACTTCTTCTTGTTCTTGCCGAAGTTGAGCTTCGAGGGATCGAATCCGGGCGGAAGGTCGTTGAGCCCTCCCTGCAGCTGTGCGGGATCCGGAGCGTTACCCCCGCCGGCACCGGGCATCCCTCCCGGAGGGAGTCCGGGCATTCCGCCCGGCATGCCACCGCGCGCGCCCTTCGGCGGAGTCGGCCCCTTGTTCTTGCTCTTCTTGCCCTTCTTACCCTTCTTGTCCTTCTTGCGGCCGCCACCACCGCCACCGCCGAATTGCCCGGCCATCTGCTGCATCATCTTGCGGGCTTCGAAGAAGCGCTTGACCAGATCGTTGATGTCACTGATCCGGACACCGGAACCGTTGGCGATACGCTGGCGCCGTGAGGCATTGATGATCTTCGGGTCGGCCCGTTCGGCCGGGGTCATCCCCCGGATGATGGCCTGCACCCGATCCAGGTGCCCCTCGTCGAAGTTGGCGAGCTGGTCTTTCATCTGGTTGGCCCCGGGCAGCATGCCGACCAGGTTCTGCAGCGGTCCCATCCGCCGCACCGCCTGCATCTGCTCCAGGAAGTCCTCCAGCGTCAGCTCACCCGTGCCGAGTTTCTCCGCGGCCTGTTCCGCCTGATCCGCGTCGAAGGCCTGCTCGGCCTGCTCGATCAGGGTCAGCATGTCGCCCATGCCCAGGATCCGGCTGGCCATCCGGTCCGGGTGGAAGACGTCGAAGTCCTCCAGCTTCTCACCATTGGAGGCGAACATGATCGGTTGCCCGGTGACGTGCCGCACCGACAGCGCGGCACCACCGCGAGCGTCACCGTCGAGCTTGGTCAGGACCACACCATTGAAGCCGACGCCGTCCCGGAAGGCCTCCGCCGTGCTCACGGCGTCCTGACCGATCATGGCGTCGACGACGAACAAGGTTTCGTCGGGGGTGACGGCGTCCCGGATATCGGAGGCCTGCTGCATCATCTCCTCGTCGACACCCAGGCGGCCGGCCGTGTCGACCAGGACGATGTCGTGCTGGGAGTGCCGGGCCTCCTCGATACTGCGACGGGCCACATCCACCGGATCGCCGACACCGTTGCCGGGTTCGGGAGCGAATACCGATACCCCGGCACGTTCCCCCACCACCTGCAACTGGGTGACGGCATTGGGACGCTGCAGGTCACAAGCCACCAGCATCGGCGTGTGGCCCTGCCCGGCGAACCAGCGGGCCAACTTCCCGGCCAGCGTGGTCTTGCCGGAGCCCTGCAGGCCCGCGAGCAGGACGACCGTCGGTGGATTCTTGGCGTATTCCAGCCTGCGGGTCTCACCACCGAGGATGCCGACCAGTTCCTCGTTGACGATCTTGACGACCTGCTGGGCCGGGTTCAGGGCCTGCGAAACCTCGGCGCCTTTGGCGCGTTCCTTGACACCCGCGATGAAACTACGCACCACGGGAAGCGCCACGTCGGCTTCCAGCAGGGCAATACGGATCTCCCGCGCGGTGGCGTCGATGTCGGCGTCGGACAGCCGTCCTTTGCCACGCAGGTTCTTCAGGACCGATGTGAGCCGATCGGAAAGAGTGTCAAACACGGGTTCACGGGCTCCAGAGTCGTGGATATGCCAATACGAGGGTAACCGGGCGATGCCGAAACCCGGCGAGGACGCGTCTCCACACCATTTTCCCTCGATGCGGTGAAGGTGGGGCAACCGTCACGAAGGCTGCCCCACCGGGCAGGCTCGATCGTGGCTCAGCCGTGCTCGTGTGCGGGGCGCTTCCCCGCAGCCGAGCGCGAGGAGCCGGGCGCGCGCTGGCCCTTGCGTTGTGTCTTGGGCTTGTCCCTGCCGGGCCTGCGCGGGCGTCCCGACCGTTCCAGCACCTCGTCGTCGGCGCGGCTGATGCGCAGTCCGCGGCCTGCGACCTGTGTCTTGCCCAGCTTGCGCAACAGGTCCTCCGGCAGCTCGGCCGGAAGCTCGACAAGGGTGTGCTCGGCACGGATGTCGATGTGCCCGATGCGCTTACTCGGGACACCGCCCTCATTGGCCAGCGCCCCGACAAGGGCACTCGGCGTCACCCGATTACGACGGCCCACTTCAACGCGGAACACAGCGGTCTCGCCACCGGAAGCCTCGAATGCCGAAGCCTTACCGGAACGCTTCTGCTTCGCGGGCGGTTCGGGTTCGGGTTCCAGCAGCAGTGGCCGCTCACCCTGCACCATGCTCGCGAGCGCGGCCGCGATCTCGGCGGCGGGCACATTGTGGTTGCTTTCGTACTGCTGCACCAAATCCTGGAAGAGGGTGAGCTCACCACTCTCGAGCGTGTCGGTGATGCTCTGGGAGAACCGGGCGAGTCGCTGGTCGTTGACCGCTTCGACACTCGGGAGTTCCATCTGGCTGATCGACTGGCGAGTGGCCTTCTCGATCGAACGCAGCATGTGCCGCTCACGCGGGGACACGAACAGGATGGCCTCACCGCTTCGCCCCGCCCGGCCGGTGCGGCCGATGCGGTGCACGTAGGACTCGCTGTCGTGCGGGATGTCGTAGTTCAGCACGTGGGAGATGCGCTCGACGTCCAATCCGCGTGCGGCCACGTCGGTGGCCACCAGCAGGTCGATCCTGCCGTCCCGCAGTTGGCCGATGGTGCGTTCCCGCTGTGCCTGGGCGATATCACCGTTGATGGCCGCCGCACTGAAACCTCGGGCCTGCAGCTTCTCGGTGAGTTCCTCGGTGAGCTGCTTGGTCCGCACGAACACGATCATCGCGTCGAACGGCTCGACCTCCAGAATCCGAGTCAGCGCGTCCAACTTGTGCACGCCACGGACCGGCCAGTAGCGCTGGTTGATGTTGGTGGCCGTGGCGGTGGAGTTCTTGACCGAGACCTCCACCGGATCCTTGAGGTAGGACTGGCTGATCGACCGGATCGCCTTGGGCATGGTCGCGGAGAACAACGCGACCTGCCTGCTTTCCGGTACTGCCTGCAGGATCTTCTCGACGTCGTCGATGAAGCCCATCCGCAGCATCTCGTCGGCCTCGTCGAGCACCACGTTGGTCAGCCCCGACAGGTCGAGTGAGCCGCGCTCCAGGTGGTCGATCAGGCGTCCGGGAGTCCCCACCACGACGTGGGCGCCCCGCCGGAGTCCGCTGAGCTGGGGTCCATAGCTCTGCCCACCGTAGATGGGCAGTACGTGAAAGCCGGGCAGGTTGGCGGCATAGCGCTGGAACGCCTCGGCCACCTGGATGGCCAGCTCCCGGGTCGGCGCCAGGACGAGCGCCTGCGGCTTCTTCGTGTCGAGATCGATCCGGGAGAGGATGGGCAGCGCGAACGCGGCGGTCTTGCCGGTACCGGTCTGCGCCTGCCCCGTCACGTCGTTCCCGGCGAGCAAGGACGGAATCGTCTCGGCCTGAATCGGCGAAGGGGTCTCGTATCCGAGGTCGGTCAGGACCTTGCGAACGCGGTCGTCGAGGCCGAGGTCATCAAAAGTGGACATACTGAGTGCGTGGTCTCCTCGTGGTCACAGAGGCTAAGGAATGCGGATAGCGGCCCTGTACCAATGTCCACCAACGAATGAGCGGCAACAGTCAGGTCCGAATGCAGCACCGCCCTGCGGGCGTCTCGCTGCTCGCGCATGTCGGGCCGCGCATACCTGCAACGCACACACTGTTGCCAGTCACTCGCAGCTCGATCTCAGCCAGGCGCACCGGCATCGTTCCGGTACGCGCTCAACCACAATAACCGTCGATCACGGGCCGTGCCGCCCCCACCCGAGGTAACGCGATGTAGGTCACGATGGTGTTGTCAGCCTCAGCCCGTCCACCAGTTCGGCTCGCGTGAAAACGTGCACCACATACCAGCCGCGAGGTCGCCGCCCCGCACGCAACATGCGGCGGAGACGCTCGGCACGCCCGACGTGACGGACAAAGGAGCGCTCCCCGACCATGCGCCCCCGCTCACGTTGACCGCTGAGCGCTTCGAAGGCCCCCACATGAATCCACACCAGCACCCGCGGCCGCCGGGTGATCCAGCCGAGCACCACCAGCATCGCCCGGGTCGTCGGCCGCGTGGAGGGTTCATGGGCGATGACGGGACCTGACGCGCTCATACAGCACCAGACGATGCGAGTCCGGTGTGCGAGGTGTACCACCGCGCGGTACCTGCGGTACGGAAAGCGAGCGGGCAATACGGAACGCAACGGCCGGTACATCTGTTCGGGGTCGAGCACCGAAACGGGCGCCGCCGCCTGCATTCTGCCCAGCAAAGTGCTTTTGCCCGCGCCGGGCAGACCGGCCAGAACAACAAGATCGCGCCGCCCGATCCGCACCTGAGGCGGTAACGGGGGCGGGCTTGATGCCGGCATCGGTCGGTCCGGAGTCTCCACGTCGAGTCCAGGATACGCATCGAGATCGCCACCGTGGTGCACCGACCGATACCCGTCACCGTCGGGTCGCCGGGGTGGCCCGACCCCCCGTTCGGGCCACCCCGGCGACGGTCCCCCGTGATGCGACCCCGCACTCCCGGCCCCTTTCCCCGCCCGACCCCCAGTACGGGCGGGGCCCCTGCCGGTCCCGCTCATCGCGTCACGGCCACAAGTCTGCCGCCTCCGGGCGCCCGGCGAGGACCGTGAAGCCCCCTGAATGACTCTGCGTAGTGCTACGCAGTCCCGCACCGAATGTCCCCTCAGCAAAACCCGGTCGGATCGGAAGGCCCCGCAAGAACGAAAACCGACACCCAAGGACACCCCGGGAGAGCAGACCGGGGGAAAGCACGCAGGGCGCGAAAAGGGCGCGGGCAGGAGCTTGCCGCTCCTGCCCGCGCCCTGCGCTGTGGTCGACTTCCGGGTCACGCCTTCCGGCTCACAACGCTTCGACGTCGGTCTCCCCGGTACGCACCCGGACCACGGTGTCCACCGTGGTGACCCAGACCTTGCCGTCGCCCACCCTGCCGGTGCGGCCGGCCTCGACGATGCCGTCGACCACCCTGTCCACGCCGGATTCGTCGACGAGGACCTCCACCCGGATCTTGTCGAGGAAGTCGATCTCGTACTCGGTGCCCCGGTAGAACTCCTTGTGTCCCTTCTGGCGCCCGTATCCCTGGGCTTGGCTCACCGTCATACCCAGCACACCGAGCTTGCCAAGAGCCTCCTTGAGGCTTTCCAGGCGGGATGGTTGCACGATCGCGGTCACCAGCTTCATGCGTTGTTCCCCTCCAGCTCGCGTCCGAGGCCTGCCGTGTGCACGGGCGAACGACGCGACGATGCGTGGCCGTCTCCGAAGTGATATGCCGTCTCGGCGTGTTCGGTCTCGTCGATGCCTTCGAGCTCGTTCTCGACACCGCTCCGGAAACCGATGGTCTTCTGCACCAACCAGGCGATCATCAAGCTGAGCACGAACGAGTAGGCGAACACGGCCACTGCCCCGACCGCCTGCCGCCACAACTGGTCGAGACCACCACCGTAGAACAGGCCGTTGACTCCTGCCGGTGCGGCGCCGGAGGCGAACAGCCCCACCAGGAGCGTGCCGACGAGACCGCCGACGAGGTGCACGCCGACCACGTCGAGCGAGTCGTCGTAACCGAGCCGATATTTCAGGCCCACCGCCGGTGCGCAGACGATCCCGGCGATACCGCCGATCACGATCGCCCCCAGCGGAGTCACCGAGGAGCACGCCGGCGTAATGGCGACCAGCCCAGCGATGACGCCCGAGGCGGCACCGAGGGTGGTCGCATGGCCGTCTCGCAGACGTTCGGTCAGCATCCATCCGAGCATCGCAGCGCTGGTGGCCACCAGCGTGTTGACGAACGCGACGGCAGCGGTACTTCCGGCGGCCAGTGCCGACCCGGCGTTGAATCCGAACCAGCCGAACCACAACAGCCCGGCCCCGAGCACGACGAGCGGCAGGCTGTGCGGCTTGCCCATGTCCCGCGGCCAGCCCGTGCGCTTGCCGAGCACCAGCACGAGCGCCAGCGCAGCGGCACCCGCATTGATGTGCACCGCGGTGCCCCCGGCGAAGTCGATCGCCGCCAGCCGGTTGGCGATCCATCCACCGGGGGCCGTGACATGACCGGCAGCATCGGTCTCGTCGAAGGCGAACACCCAGTGTGCGACCGGGAAGTACACCAGAGTGGCCCACAACCCACCGAACAGAAGCCACGGCCCGAAGCGGGCCCGATCAGCGATCGCCCCGGAAATCAACGCCACCGTCAGGATGGCGAACATCGCCTGGAAGGCGGCGAAGGCCGGCGTCGGAACGGTGCCGGAGAGTTGGTCCGCACCGAGCAACCCTCCCAGGCCGAAGAACTCCAGCGGCGACCCGAGCAGACCGAGTCCTCCGAGGTCGGAACCGAATGCCGCCGAGTACCCGTAGAGCACCCACAGCACTCCGACCACGCCCATACTGCCCAGGCTCATCATCAGCATGTTCAGTACGCCGCGCGAGCGCACCATGCCGCCGTAGAAAAACGCCAGGCCCGGAGTCATGAGCATGACCAGGGCCGCGCTCATGAGCACCCATGCGGTGTCACCTGAATCCATGTTGCCTCCCGTACGGTCCGGGCACTCGAGGTCGAGTCCGTATCGTCGGCAACCGGTGTTGCAGCGAAGCACTTCAGGTGTTTCGCCCACGTGAATTCCGGCGTTGTGCTGTTAAAGATCTGTCACTGCTGCGGAGCGACCGCCGTGGAGGCGGTGCGGACGCATTCCGGCAGGTTCATTCCAGCAGGGCGTCGACGAACGCACCGGGGTCGAAGGGAGCGAGGTGATCAGCTCCCTCCCCCAGGCCGACGAGCTTCACCGGAACACCGAGCTCGCGCTGCACCTGGAAGACGATGCCGCCCTTGGCCGTGCCGTCGAGCTTGGTCAGCACGATGCCGGTGACATCGACGACATCGGAGAACACCCGCGCCTGCGTGAGCCCGTTCTGCCCCGTGGTGGCGTCGAGCACCAACAGCACTTCATCCACCTGGGCCCGCTTTTCGACCACACGTTTGACCTTGCCGAGTTCGTCCATCAGCCCGGTCTTGGTGTGCAGGCGGCCGGCGGTGTCGACCAGCACCGCGTCCACCCCGGTGTCGGCGCCGCGCTGCACCGACTCGAAGGCCACGCTGGCAGGGTCGGCACCCTCGTTACCGCGTACAGCCTCGGCACCAACGCGTTCGCCCCAGGTGGCGAGCTGCTCCACGGCTGCCGCGCGGAAGGTGTCGGCGGCACCGAGCAGGACCGTACGGCCCTCGGCCACCAGCACGCGGGCGAGCTTGCCGGTCGTCGTGGTTTTGCCGGTCCCGTTGACGCCGACGACGAGCACCACCGCGGGCTTTCCGCCGTCGGCCGGGTCACCGTGCGGCAGGGCCTGCACGGAACGCTCCATGTCCGGCCGCAGCGCATCGACCAGGACCTCCCGCAGGAGCGCGCGAGCCTGGTCGGACGTACGTACCGCACGAGAGGCGATCTCCGAACGCAGCCGCTCGATGATCTCGGTGGCAGTGGCTGCGCCCAAGTCGGCCATGAGCAGCGTGTCCTCGATCTCCTCCCAGGAGTCCTCGTCGAGGTCGCCCGCGCCCAGCAGTCCGAGCACGCCCTGACCGAAGGTGGACCGGGACCGCGACAGCCGGCCGCGCAGGCGTTCGAGCCGTCCGCTGGTGGGCTCGATCTCCTCCACGGGTTCCGTGGGTGGCGCAGGTTCCGGAGGTTTGGGTTCGACAGCAGGAGCCTCGGGTTCGACAGCAGGAGCCGCTGGCTCGGCAGTGGGCGCCTCCGGCTCGGCGGGCGCTGTCGTTTCCAGTTCCACGGGGGTTTCCGGTTCGGCCGGAAATACCTGCGGTTCGGCGGCGGGCGCCTCCGGCTCGGCAGTGGGTGCCTCCGGCTCGGCAGTGGGCGCCTCCCGCTCGGCGGGAGCCGCCGGTGCCGATGCCGCCGAGGTCCGCTCCTCCTGTGTCGGAATCGTCGGCTGCTCAGGCGGCTTGCCCGGTTCCGCCTCGGTTTCGGAGGGCGGCGCTGTGGGGGTTTCCGTCCCGGACCGCTCCGGAAGCGAAACATCGACAATGCCGCGTCGTTCGCTGTCCCGGGGGACAGCGGCATCATCACCGACACCGGGCTGTCCCTGCTCGGTTCGGTCGCCGGCCGGATGCTCCGGCGGAGCTGCCGTACCGGTGCCGCCACTGGACAGGCTGATCCCGCTGTCGGTGCGATAACCGCCCTCCCGGACGGCGCCGCCTTGATCGGCTCGCTCGTCACGCCGGCTCAGACTGATCCGTCTGCGGCGGTTCAGCAGGAACCCGGCGACCACGAGGATCGCCAGCACTACCAAGGCAACAACGATGATCAAGATCACGTTTGTGGTGGACACACATCCATCGTCGCACCTCGAATGGTGCCGATCCGAGCGGACCCGTACGTCCCGGACCGAACGGCCCCAGTGGAACAATTCACCAACACCACGACCGAGATGTTCGCGTTTACCCGATCGGATGACCTACAGCATGCCCTTGGTCCGAACGGCGGATGCGCGCATGGTGCTCTGCACCTCGGAGCTCAGATCGTCAGGCTCAGAATGACCGACAGGAATCCGAAGGACACCGACGCGACCATCAGCACGATGGTGAGCGCCATGTTCGGCGTGGACTGCGGGACAGGCCCGATCGCCCCCTCGCCGAAAGCAACGGCGGGCGAACGGTAGTAAACGTCGACCTGCCTGCCGGGATCGACCGGCACGAAGGCCTGGGCATGGCCGAATTTCCACAGGTAGTTCACGTGCACCTGGATCTGGTGCCGACCCGGCGGGAGGTCGAGAACGTTCTGTCCCCATCGAGCGACGGGGTATGGCTGCCCGTTGACCGTGATCCCGGGTTTGAACAGCGCCAGAAGGAATGCCAGCGGCATATACGAGGTGTCCAGCACGATCCGGCCCATCCCCGGTGGCGGCGGTGCCATCTGCTGACCCATCGCTCCTGCCGCGCCGGGGCCCTGCTGAACGGGTGGCCCCTGAGGCGGATAACCGCCCTGCGGAGGCCCCTGCGGAGGCCCCTGCGGGGCGGGGACCGGTGCCCCGGGCTGCGGATACTGCTGCGGTCCCGGTGGCCCGTGCGGATTGGTCATCGAATGCGCCTCCTGAGCTGAGTACGGATCGGGGTTCACGCTGAAGATCGATGATCATATTAGAGCAGCCCGGAATCCCTCCTGGCCGATATATCCGGAAAGCAGGACACCGGGATCGGGAGCGATGTCGGAACGGGCGCGCAATCGCACCATCGGCTTCGGGAACCATTCCGTCCGGCACTACGCGGAATCGGACTGCTCCGTTCCTGCTGCCATGCCCACCGGCCCCTCGACCGTCTCCGCGCCGGAGTCGTCCCCCTCGGACGAACCGAGACGCTGTGAGATCACCGTGGTGATGCCATCGCCACGCATGCTCACGCCGTACAGCGCGTCGGCGATCTCCATCGTGGGCTTCTGGTGCGTGATGATGAGCAACTGGGAAGTCTGCCGGAGCTGGTCGAGCAGACCGATCAGTCGCCGCAGATTGGTGTCATCCAGCGCGGCCTCGACCTCGTCGAGCACATAGAACGGGGACGGGCGCGCCCGGAAGATCGCCACCAGCATCGCCACCGCTGTCAGCGACTTCTCCCCGCCGGACAGCAGCGACAACCGCTTGACCTTCTTGCCCGGCGGACGGGCCTCGACCTCGACCCCGGTGGTGAGCATGTCGTCCGGATCGGTGAGCACGAGGCGTCCCTCGCCGCCGGGAAACAACACCGAGAAGACCTTCTGGAACTCGGCGGCCACATCCTCGTAGGCAGCGGAGAAAACCTCCAGGATCTTCTCGTCGACCTCCTTGACCACATCAAGCAGGTCCCGGCGGGTGGCCTTCAGATCCTCGAGCTGGTTGGACAGGTACTTATAGCGCTCCTCGAGAGCGGCGTACTCCTCCAGAGCGAGGGGATTCACCTTGCCCAGCGAGGCGAGATCCTTCTCCGCACGTTCGGCCCGCCGCTGCTGAGTATCGCGATCGTAGGGCACCGAGGGCGGCTCACCGACCTGGTCACCGCGCTCCTTGGCGGCCTCGTACTCGGCCATCTCCGCCGGGCTCGGCGGCACCGGCACGGTCGGCCCGTACTCCTCGAGCAGGTCGTCGAGCCCGACCCCGAAATCCTCGATGATCTTGGATTCGAGTTGCTCGATGCGGAGTCGCTGCTCGGCGCGCACGACCTCGTCACGATGCACCGCGTCGGTGAGTTTTTCCAGCTCGCCCGACAACTCCCGCACTCGGTTACGCACCGCGTTGAGGGACTGCTCATGCTCGGTCTGCTGAGCCTGCGCGGTGTCGCGTTCCTCGGTCGCCGCCCGGAGCGAATTCGCGATGCGTTCCAGCGCGGTCTCACAGCCGGCGATGACGGTGCTCGCCACCCGTGCACCGTGCTCCCTCGCCTTGCGCGCGGCTTCGGCACGTGCCCGGACCTCGCGCTCGTGGTGCGCGGCGCGGCGCAGTTGATCGGCTTTGCCCTGCACGGCGCGGGCCCGTTCCTCCGCAGTACGCACACCGAGGCGGGCGTCCATCTCCTCCTGCCGGACCGCCGTCAGCTCCTCGCCGAGCCGATCGCGCTCGGCCGTGTCGGGCTCTTCCTGCTCGTCCTGTTCCGACTGGACGACTTCCAGCCGTTCCTCCAGTTCGGCGAGCTTGGTCAGTGCCTCCGCGCGGGACCGCTCCACCTTGTCACGCTGCTGCTGCAAGCGCTCGACCTCACCCGCAGCCGAACGGGCTGCCCGCTCGAGGCTGGACAGGCGTTCCGAGCTCCGCGCCGCACGGACCTTGGCCTCGTTGATCTGCTCCTGTGCGGCACGCACCTCGTCCTCGCGAGCCTGCTCCTCGGCACGGGCGCCCTCCAGCGCCGCCGAATGCTGCTCCAGACGCCGCTGGGCGGCAGCAAGTTCCTGCTCGGCCTCGTCCACGGCCGCTTGAACCTCGATGGTGCTTTGTCCGCCACCGGTGGTATCGGAACCGCCCATGGCCCAGTGTCCGCCGAGCACGTCTCCGTCCGCGGTCACGGCCCGCACTTCCGGATGACGCCGCACCAGCTCGGCAGCGTCCGGCAACCCGTCGACGACCGCCATCCGGTCCAGGGCACCTGCCACGGCCGGGCGCAGTGCTTCCGGCGCGGTCACGAGGTCGACCGCCCAGCGAGCGTTTCCGCCCAGTTCCGGCCACTGTTTCCGATCGGTCACCACAGTGGGCTCCCCCACCAGCACACCGGAGCGGCCCGCATCATCGGTTTTGAGTACTTCCAGCGCGGAAACGGCATCGTCGACGCCGCTGACGGCGACGGCATCGGCCACCGTTCCGAGAGCAGCCGCCAGCGCCGCCTCGGCACCCGATTCCACCGTGAGCAGCGAAGCCACGGAACCGAGCAACCCCGGAATCCGCTCACCGGCCGCCATCAGCGCACCGGCACCGTCCTTACGGTGCAGACCCATTGACAGAGCTTGGACTCTGGCTTTCCAGGAGGCGATCTCCTGTTCGGTGGCACGCTCGGCCCGTACGAGTTCTTCCACCCGCGCCTGCGCCGCGTCCCGTGCCTGTCCCGCATTCGTATGACGCTCCTCGATGCCGGCGTCCTCGGAATCCTGGCCGCCGTTTTCCGCTTCGGCGTCGTCATAGGCCCGTTGAGCGACCTCGGCGCGCTCGCTCGCCTCGGTCAGTGATGCGGACAGCCGCTCGATCTCGTCCGCCGTCGCACCGACCTTGCTGCGGGTGGATTCGACCTGCCCCGACAGGCGAGCCACACCCTCCCTGCGGTCCGCGATGGCCCGGACCGCCGCCATGTGCGCACGCTCCGCCTCCTGCAACGCCGACTCCAGGTCGGAACGTCGCTGCACCACGTCGGCAAGGGTGTCCCGGGCATGCTGCGCCTCGTCCTGGAACGTGGCCTCGCGCTCGGCCACCTCCTCGGCCTCGCGCTCCAGATCATCGGGATCACGGCCGCTGCGTTGTTCCTCGTGCTGCGCCGTCAGGTGCTTGTGCCGCTCGGCGGCCAGACGCAGCGTGCCGTTCAAGCGTTCCTCGAGCGCCGAGAGCCGGTACCAGGTGTCCTGCGCGCGAGCCAGTCTCGGGGCATCGGCGGACACCTGTTCCTGCAGGGTCTTCTCTTCCGACTGGGCGTACTGCAGAGCACGCTCGACCTCGGTGCGCCGGGCACGCGCGGCCTCCTGATCGGCCTCGTCGCGGGCAAGTTCGGCACGGGCCGTCACCAGATCATCGGCGATCAGGCGCAGCCGGGCGTCCCGAAGCTCGGCCTGCACCGACTGGGCCTTCCGCGCGATCTCGGCCTGCTTGCCGAGCGGTTTGAGCTGCCTGCGGAGTTCGCTGGTCAGGTCGGTCAGGCGGGTGAGGTTCGCCTGCATCGCATCGAGCTTGCGCAGCGCCTTTTCCTTGCGCTTGCGGTGCTTGAGCACGCCTGCGGCCTCTTCGATGAGCTTGCGGTGCTCCTCCGGCTTGGCCTGCAGGATGCCTGCGAGCTGGCCCTGACCCACGATGACGTGCATCTCACGGCCGATACCGGAGTCCGACAGCAGCTCCTGTACATCCCGCAGCCTGCACGAACTTCCGTTGAGTTCGTACTCGCTGGCACCGTCCCGGAACATCCGCCGGGTGATGGAGACCTCGGTGTAGTCGATCGGCAGCGCGCCATCGGCGTTGTCGATGGTCAGCGTGACCTCGGCACGGCCCAGCGGTGCCCGCCCGGAGGTGCCCGCGAAGATGACGTCCTCCATCTTGCCGCCGCGCAGTGCCTTGGCACCCTGCTCCCCCATCACCCAGGTCAGCGCGTCGAGCACGTTGGACTTGCCCGAACCGTTCGGTCCGACCACGCAGGTGATACCCGGCTCGAAGCGCAGGGTGGTGGCCGAGACGAAGGACTTGAACCCTTTGAGGGTGAGGCTCTTCAAGTGCACGGCTTCTCAAGGACCTTCCCGCGAGGCGAGGACTGCGCACGGTGAGCACACCGTGCGGCAAAGCCTACCGGTGACCGTGCTCGCATCTTCGCGCAACCGCACGGAGCGCCGGAAGGTATCCGCTGCTCACCGCTCCACGAACCCGGACAGGTCGCCTTTCGGTTGCGACCACTGCTCTGCGACATACTCCACTTCGCCCGGTGCCGCATCCGAACGCAGAGTATCGAGAAGCTGTTCACAGGCAGCACGAGGACCTTCGGCGACGATCTCGACCCTGTTGGCGGGCAGGTTGGTGGCGCTGCCGATCAACCCCAGTTCAAGTGCCCGCGCACGGGTCCACCATCGGAACCCCACGCCCTGTACGCGGCCGTGTACCCAGGCGGTCAGTCGAATCGATTCCGTATCCGTCACATCCGACATGATGCCGGATAACCGACTTGATCCTCTGTCCTGGTCAGCTCACATGTCGTTCATCGAGGCAAGATCGACATCGGGCGGGGCGAATCAACCCGCCGCACTGCGAAGGACCGCCCCCGCACACTCGGGAGTCACCTGATCGCTACCGTATTGCGAACGCGACACCTCCCAACACCGAAGACGGCCGTCGCGAGCACCTCGTGCCTACCGCGGGTGCCCGCCCGAAATCCCGGATCCTGCAACACAGGCTCACACGAGTGGGACACCGATGGACGCGATGCAGTACGAAGATCCCGACGCCCGGCCGAAGCGCCTGGTCGTCCTCGCAGGCGCAGGCATGGTGGTCGCCACCGGATTCGCCACGATCGCCGCGATGGCCCTGCCCGCTGTCCGGCACAGCACCGCCACGCCGAACATCATGGTCGATCCGAACGTGGTCGCCCGCAGCACCACGAGCTCGGCCCCGGCTTCGACCGGACGTTTCGCACCCGTGTCCCCGACCTCGGCACGAACTCGTGGGATGACCTGGTTCTCCTCGATTACCCGAAGCTCCGGTGACGAGGACGCGCGGGAAACGAATCACGACGGACACAGGTCGCCGACTCCTGCTCCGGGCAACCCGCAACCGCCCGGGGCACCGAAGCCACCGAGATCTGAGCCTCCTGCACCAACTCCAACCACCACGGATACGACTACGACCGGCACCACCACAACAACTACGACCGGCACCACCACGACCGGCACCACCACAACAACTACGACCGGCACCACCACGACCGGCACCACCACGACCACCGATCCTCCGGCTCCGGAAACATCATCGGAGAAAAAAGATTCCAAGGATCTGCCTACCCGATGAGCGAGCCGGCCGCTCATGCCTGCCGGTCGTTGTGTTCCTGGCACCGCACGCCCGCGGAGCTCGACGGCCTTCCGTTGCTGGCCTGCCGCGGATGCGGCTCACAGTGGATCCGCACCGAACCGTGGACTCCGATCGACCACACCGGTCGCATTCCCGACGATGTCCGCGCCGAGCTCGATCAGCGGTGAGGCTTTGCGGGCGTGCCGCTATGCCGGGTCGCCACGGACGAGAACGTCGGCGCGTGCTCGGGTGGGGGCGACGAGCGCGGCGTTGCTCTCGTCGCTGCGCTGCACCCACTCCCGCGCCTGCCCGGGAGACTTGCCGTGGTGAACATGGCGGGCGATGAGCCGGTCGAGGCGGCTGTCCTCGTCCGGCGCGAGGAACCACGCCTCGTCCAGCAGATCCCGCACCTGCGACCACGGGTCGCTGTCGAGCAGCAGGTAGTTTCCTTCGGTGATCACCAGCGGTATCTCCGGTGGCACGGCGATCGCCCCCGCGAACGACTCCTCGAACTCGCGGTGGAACTCCGGTGCGTACACCACCTCGGCGTCCGGCTCCCGGAGACGCCGTAGCAAGGCGAGGTAGCCCGCCACGTCAAAGGTGTCCGGCGCTCCCTTGCGGTGCTGCCTGCCGAGCCGGTGCAGTTGCCTCTCCGCGAGATGAAATCCGTCCATCGGTACCAGCACGGCCGAAGCACCGAGTTCGTCCAGCACCTTCCCGGCGACCGTCCCCTTGCCGGCACCGGGAGCACCGGCGATTCCGAGGATCCGTCGCTGTCCGCAGGAAGCCAGCACGCGGGCACGCTCGACCAGACCGAGGAGCCCGCCACCATGGACCACCGGTTCTCCGCGCATCGGTTCGAGGATACCGAGCGGTGCACGCGACCGACCGGGGCTGTGTCGATTTTCGGTGGTCTCACGTCAACGGCAACAGCACCCGGAACACCGTGCCCTCTCCGGTGGCGCTGAACAATTCGATCCGGCCGCCGTGCGCCCCCACGACAGCCGCCGCGATAGCCAGCCCCAACCCCGTACCACCGGTGGCCCTCCCACGTCCGTCGGCCACCCGATAGAAACGGTCGAAAATCCTGCCTGCGTGCTCGGTGGCGATGCCGGGACCGTCATCACCGATCTCCACCACGGCCAACCGCGTACCGGGCACGAGGTCGGAGCCGGTGGCAGCCACCGGCTCCCTCTCCCGGACCGTGCCGTAACCGGCGCTCATCCGGATACTCGCCTCCGGCGGAGTGTGCACGAGGGCGTTGGTCAGGATGTTGTCCAGAACCTGCCGCAGGCGATTCCGGTCGGCCGGGATACGGACGGGGGGATCCGGCAACGAAACCGCAATCCGCCGCTCGGGTGCGCGGGTGCGCGCATCGTGAACCACGTCGTCGAGCAACGGAACCAGATCGAGATCACCGAGCTCCAGCGAACGAGCCCGGTCCAGCCGTGCCAGCAGCAACAGGTCCTCGACCAGAGTGCCCATCCGTTGGGATTCCTGCTCGATCCGCGACATCAGCCGTGCCACATCCTCCGGTTCATCAGCACCGCCCTGGCGGTAGAGCTCGGCGAAACCGCGGATCGAGGTCAACGGCGTGCGCAGCTCGTGCGAGGCGTCGGCCACGAAATGCCGCAACCGCTGCTCGGACTGCTCACGTTCGTGGCGGGCCTCGGACAGACGCTCCAACATCGTGTTCAACGCCGCCGCCAGCCGACCCGGCTCGGTCCGGGAATCATGCTCGGGGACCCGACGGTCGAAGTCGCCTCCGGCGATCGTCTCCGCCGTCTGTTCGATACGGCTCAGCGGCAGCAGCCCCATGCGCACCACCACCGCGGCCACGACCGCCAGGACGATCAGGACGGCCGTGCCGACGATCACCTCGATCATCACCAGCCGGTTGACGGTGGCCTGGACGCCGACCAGCGACAGCGCCACTCCGATCACATCGCCCTCGGGCAGGATCTCGCAGCGCAGCCGCCACGGAGCACCGCCTGCGGTATCGGGAACGGTGATGGCCCCGCCCTGCTCGCACAGCGCGCGCATCCTCGTCGGCGCGACCCGTGGCGCGGAGGAGTCACCGGGAACTTGACCGATCACTCCCTGCAGACGATATTCGGAATCGAAGAACAGCACGCGGAAGTCGGTCGGCAGCTCGCGCTCCCCCACACCACCGGACGGAGGTCGGGGCGGTTCGGGAGGCGGCTGCCCTTCCCGCCACGGGTGAGCCAGGCCGGCGAGTCGTTCGTCCACTTTGCCCACCAGCGAGTGGTGCAGCAGCAGGGCACTGCTTCCGCCCACAGTGACCAGTCCGAGAGTGGTCAGCAACAGCAGGGCGAGCACAAGACGTGTGCGCAGTGTCCAACTTCCGGGACGCAGTAACCGCCTCACCTCCTGTCTCCTCGGTTGTCTCCGCCCTCGTCCCCACCGACGTCCTCCGGGCGCAGCCGCAGCATGTATCCGATACCGCGGATGGTGTGGATCAACGGCGGACCCATGAAGTCGATCTTGCGTCGCAGGTAGCTGATGTAGGACTCGACAACCCGACTGTCCCCGCCGAAGTCGTAGTTCCACACCCGGTCCAGGATCTGTACCCTGCTGACCACTTTCTCGGCATTGATCAGCAAGTACCGCAGCAGTTTGAATTCCGTCGGGGACAAGCTCACCAACCTACCCGCCCGGCGTACCTCGTAAGTGTCCTCGTCCAGCTCCAGATCGTGATATCGCAGCCGCGCGTCCGGCTGCTTCCCCTGCTGCGGCCGGACCCGCCGCAGGATCGCCTGCAACCGCAGCACGACCTCGTCCAGGCTGAACGGTTTGCTGACATAGTCGTCCCCACCAGCCGTCAGCCCCTCGATCCGGTCCTCGACCGTGTCCCGGGCCGTCAGAAACAGCACCGGCACACGATTTCCCTCCGCACGAAGTCGACGTGCGACGGTGAAACCGTCCTCATCGGGCAGCATCACATCCAGCACCACGATCTCCGGCAGGAATTCCTCCGCAGCACGCAGCGCTTCAGCGCCATCGGCCACCGCATGTACCTCGAAACCACTCAGGCGCAGCGATGCCGAGAGCAATTCGAGAATGTTGGGCTCGTCGTCGACGACCAACACGCGCGCCGGTACCTGGTCCGCGGTGCCTGTCACTGTTGCCTGCTCTCCTGACGTTATGGACGGGTGCACGCGGTGGCGGGCCGTATCGCAACCCGGTACGGCCCGCCACCGGCAGGTTCATTCCCGGCAATCGTAGAGCTGAACCGAACTCCCACCGGAGTTCTCCGAACCGCCGTACGCGGCAGGTTCGACAAGATCGCAGGACTCTCGGACCCACTGCGCACGCTCGCCGCCACGTTCCGGACCGGAGGGGACTCCCGCAGCACCGGAACCGGGGCTTGCGGAACCATCCTGACCCCCGGATCGCGCACCGCCGGGGAAACCGCCCGGCATCCCTCCGCCGGGACCTCCGCCGAGAAGGACGAACCCGAGCTGGTCCGTGTGTTGCCACCGGTTCAGCTGTGCCACGGTCGGGGCATCGTCGGCTCCGGTGAATCCACCCATGCCGACCACGGTCAGGTCCGAATGAATGATGTAGCCGGAAGCACGCATGGCTCCGCCGGTGGTGGCCAGCGGGATGGTCCGATCGCCCGCCTGCTCCGAGACATGATCCACGATGCGCTGCTGCTGCCGGGACAGCCCAGCACCACCGTCCATCGGGCCACCTCCCGCAGGTTCGAGCGCTGCCGGATCGCGGAGTCCTTCGGTATCCCCATCGCCGCTTCGCCCGGACGCCGAGCCGGGGACGTCCGAGGCATTCGGTCCATCCGGTATCCCACCACCCGGCGTTCTCCCGCCGGGACCGCCGGTGGCAGGCCCCGCTGTCGGATTGACTCCGCCCATGCCGCCGCCGCTCGCACCGAATGCGGTTGTCGCCGACCAGGTGGCGGGCACGGCCAGGATCGCGATCAGACTCAGCACCAGCGCAGAGCGGCCCACCACACGGGGCCACCACCACCGTCCGAGGCACGACAGCAAAACAGCGAGCGCTCCGGCTCCCCCGACCAGGTAAGCGGTCCACCCGTGCCAGTCGGGATGGCGTCGTACCAGCACGACGGCCCAGACAACGGTCACCGCCACTCCCAGCGGCAACAGCAGCCAAGCCCAGCCACACGATTGCCGATACCAGTCCCGGAACCGGATCAGACCAGCCCCGACGAGAGCTGCCACGGCGGGCGCGAGCATGGTCGTGTAGTACGGGTGCAGTGTGCCTTCCGCGAAGCTGAACACCAGGCCGGCCAGCAGCAGCCAGCCTCCCCAGAGTACCCAGCAGGCCGCCTGCGTACGGTCCGTCGAAAAGCTGCCACGCCCTCGGCGGACGGCGGCGACCAGCATCGAGATCAGCACGAGCCCACTCAACGGCAACAACCAGCCGATCTGCCCTCCGAGCTGCTCGTTGAACAGGCGCAGCGGGCCGGGACGGCCACCGAAACCGCCGCCCCCTCCGGGGCCGCCCTGCATCCGTGCGGCCATCCCGGCGGGAAGCTCCTCCGGGAGGGCGGGAGCACCCCCACCGGGACCGCCGACGCCCTGGCCGAAGATTCTGCCGAGGCCGTTGTAGCCGATGATCAGATTCCAGGCCGTACCGTCGGTGCTACCACCGATGTAGGGTTTCGGCGACGGCCACAGCGCCGTGACCGCCACCCACCAGAACGAGCCGACGAGCAGTGTCACCGCTGCCGCGCCGAGATCGAGCAATCGCCGTGGCCATGCGGCCCTGCTGCCGACGAGGTAGACCAGCACGAACACCGGGACGACGATCCAGGCCTGCAGCATCTTCGTGAGGAACCCGCAGCCGAGCAGGAAGGCCGACAGCACCAGCCACCGGGTGGCCCCGCTGCGGGAGGTTCTGCTGTGGGGCGAGTCGGCGGATGCCTGCACCGCTCGTGTGAGCGCGTAGGCGGCAGCCACCATGAGCAGCACGAGCAAGGTGTCCGGGTTGTTGTCCCGATTGATGGCCACCGTGATGGGGGTCAGCGCCAGCACCAGCGCAGCCGTCAGAGCCGCGTGCTCACCCGCCCACCGGCGTACCGTGCGGTGCAGCAGCAACACCGCGGCCACACCTTCCAGCACTTGGGGAAGCAGCAGCGCGACCGGGGAGTATCCGAGGATCCACACCGCGACGACCTGCGTCCACAGCGCCATCGGAGGCTTGTCGACGGTGATCACCCCGGCCGCGTCGAACGAACCGAACAGGAAGTTCTCGAAGCTCTGCGACATCGACTTGACCGCCGCCGAGTAGTAGGCATTGCCCCACGAGTCGCCGATGCCCCAGGCATAGAGGGTGGCGGCGAGGGCGCAGACAGCCGCCAGTGCAAGCCGGTACCGGATTCCACCTCGGGGCCGATCCGATGCGGCGGTCTCATCGGCGTCCGTGGTACCGGTCATGTCGGGGCCGGACGCGGCCGTGATCATTTCTTTTCCTCTCCGGCCTTGTTCCGAAAGACCCAAAGTCGCAACAGCACGAATCTGAGCGCCGTACCGACGACCGAGGACACGATCAGCACCGCAACCTCCAGCCAACGCGACGGGTCGGTAGTCATCGCCTGCAAGGCGAGCAATGCGCCCGAGGTCACCGAGTAGTAGAGGGCGAACACCAGTAGTCCCTGCAGGTGGACCCGCCCGGAGGGACCCGCCTGCCCGGTGAAGGTGTATCTGCGGTTCGCCTCGGTGTTCCACAGGGTCGTGAGCACCAGCGCCCCCATGTTCGCCACCAGTGGTGGCCACCACGTTCGCAAGATCGCGTACAGCACCGACGTGAACACCGTGGACACAGCCCCGATCACCCCGAAGGACAGCAGCTGCCAGAGCAATCCGCCCTCCCTGCTGGTGAGTACCGCCCGGGGATGTGCGGCACGCGGTTCGGGGCGTTGCGGCAGTCCCTCCACCCGGGTGGTGCCGCGGACCTTGCCACGCGCCACTCGGACCAGACCGGCGATGTCGTCGGCCGCGGTTTTGACCACCTGTACCCGGCTGTCGACATCCTCCACCCAGTCCACCGGAACCTCGTGCACCCGGAGCTCATTGTGCTCGGCGAGCAACAGCAACTCGGTGTCGAAAAACCACGAGTCATCCCGGATGTGCGGCAGCAGTGGGCGAATCACGTCCGTGCGTACTGCCTTGAAGCCGCACTGTGCATCCGAGAACCGTGCCCCATGGCTCCATCGGATGGCCGCGTTGTAGCACCGGGAGACGAACTCGCGCCGGGCACCACGCACCGTCCTCGATCCGGGCGCAAGGCGCGAGCCGACGGCAAGGTCCGAGTGTCCGTTGACCAGGGGTGCCACCAGGGGCAGTAGCGCATTCAACCCGGTGGACAGGTCCACGTCCATGTATACGACCACATCGGCATCGCTGTGTTCCCACGCTGTTCGCAGTGCCAGACCCCGCCCCTTGTGTTCGAGGCTGAGCACCCGGACCCTCTCGGTCGCCCCAGCCAGCTCGTGCGCCTTCCGCAGCGTGTGGTCGGTGCTGGCGTTGTCCACGATCGTGATGGACCAGTCGAAGGGAAAGCAGTTCTGCAAATGCTCGTGCAGAACCTGCACGCAGCCCGGCAACGAGCGTTCCTCGTTGTATACCGGGATGACGAGATCGACTGTGGCCGTAGCGGGCGAAACGGGATCATGCTCGTCCGCTCCGCTCCATCGTGCCGCGTCAACCGCATGGCTCGCAGCAGCGGCTGTACCCATCCGGCGATCACCTCTCTTCCCATGAACCGATCCGGGTGGACCGGCCATGTCCAGTAGGCCCGGCCACAGTGCGAACCTGCTGGACATTTTCTGGGAAGAGCCTGGGCATCAGTGCACCCGGACAGTACGAACAGAGCCTCCGACCGGCGAATTCACCCGCTCCAGCGAGCGGATCAAGGGCACGTTGCCAGGAAACTCACACACGATTGCCAGGCTGCCGACTCCACTCACCAGTGCGCGTTGCGCGGGGTCGGCTGACAGCCGGGACAGGTGTAGGCGGACCGATTCATGAAGGTGTCCCGGCGGACCGTGGCGGCGCAGGTGGGACACTCCCTGCCGCTCTGCCCGTACACCGCCAGGGATCGATCGAAATATCCGGACTCACCGTTGACGTTGACGTACAACGCATCGAACGACGTCCCCCCGGCCCGCAGGGCATCGTGCATGACGTCGATGACCGCGTCGAGCAGCCTGCGCACCACGGGCCGCGTCAGGGTCGCTGTGGGACGTGCCCAGTGCAGCCCGGCCCTCCACAATGCCTCGTCCGCATAGATGTTGCCGATCCCCGAGATCAGCGACTGATCGAGCAGTGCCCGCTTGATACCGGTGCGCCGGGCCCGCACCGCCTCGGCGATCGCCTCCCGATCGAAGGCCGGCTCCAGTGGATCCGGGGCGATATGGGCGATCGGCGCCGGGACGAGAACGTCATTCACGGACACGAGCGAGGCCAGGCTCAACCCCCCGAACGTGCGCTGATCGACGAACCGTAGCTCGTCGCCGCCGCCGTCGAACCGCAACCGCACCCGTAGGTGCTTCTCGTCCGGTACGTGCTCGGGCTGCACCCGCAACTGGCCGCTCATGCCCAGATGCGTCAGCAGTGCCTCACCGGCTGCCTTCGGAGAAGCCGCCACGGTGCTCGCCGCGGCTTCGGCCGCATCACCGAGTTCCAGCCACAGATACTTGCCACGGCGCCGGGCCGCCACCAGGCGGCGACCCGTCAACCGCGTCGCGAAGTCACCGGCCCCGGCGCTGTGCTTGCGTACCGCGCGCGGATGCAGTACTTCCACGTCCGCCACGGTGCGGTCCACGACGTGCGCGGCGACACCGCGACGGACGACCTCGACTTCGGGTAACTCGGGCACGGGCGACAATCCTCGATCATGCGCCGGGACCATTCCACCGGCGGGTGTCTGCGGCGATCACGCCGAAGGCGGCTCGCCCGCGTTTCCGGCAACCTGCTTGACGTGCTCGGACAGCACCTTCCAGGCAGCCTCGGCGGCCTTCTGCTCCGCGTCCTTCTTCGTCCGGCCCGAACCCTGCCCCAGGGCGTCGCCACCCACCGTGACGAAGGCGCTGAACTCCTTGCGGTGATCCGGCCCCTGCTCCTCCACGCGGTATTCCGGAACACCCAGTTCGGCAGCCGCCGTCAGTTCCTGCAGGCTCGTCTTCCAGTCCAAACCGGCACCGAGCTGCGGTGCTTCGGTCAGCAACGGCTGAAACAGCCGGTGGATCACCGACCGAGCCACATCGATACCGTGCTGCAGGTACACCGCACCCAGCACGGCCTCCAGACTGTCGGCGAGGATGCTCGCCTTGTCCCGGCCTCCGGTCAACTCCTCGCCACGCCCGAGCAGCAGGTACTCACCCAGTCCGCCCTCGCCGAGTTCTCGCGCGACACCGGCCAGCGCGTGCATGTTGACCACGCTCGCCCGCAGCTTCGCCAGCTGCCCCTCGGGCAAATCCGGGTGATCGCCGTACAGGTGATCCGTGATCACCAGTCCGAGCACGGCATCGCCCAGGAACTCCAGCCGTTCGTTCGGCTCCAGCCCACCGTTCTCGTACGCATACGACCGGTGGGTGAGAGCAAGAGTGAGTAGCTCGGCGTCGAAATCGACGCCGAGCGCCTCAATCAGAGTGGTTCGGTCCGCGGCGCGGTTCCGGGGTTGCTTTCCCCCCATTGTGACCGTCTATCAGGCGGGCTCGACGACCTGGCGGCCGTCATACTGTCCGCAGGACGGGCACACGACGTGCGGCAGCTTCGACTCACGGCAGGCGCGGTTCGAGCACTTCACCAACGTCGGCACCGAAGCCTTCCACTGCGAGCGGCGGTGACGGGTGTTGGACCGCGACATCTTGCGCTTCGGAACAGCCACGACTAGTTCTCCTCCTCGATCCTGCCGAACCGCTCACGCAATGCGGCCCAGCGAGGGTCCATCGTCTCATGATGATGCTGGGGGTCGAGTTCGGCCCATTTGACACCGCATCCGGCGCACAGCCCCTGACAGTCCGGCGAGCACAACGGCGCGGGCGACAGTGACGTCAGCACCGTATCCCGCACCAACGGTTCGAGGTCGATCAAGTCGTCCTCGACCCTGCTGACCTCGTCCTCATCGGTGCTGGTGTCGGTGGCGCTCTCCGGATATGCGAACAGTTCCCGGAACTCGACCTCGACCTCGTCGGAGACCGGATCCAGGCATCGTGCGCACTCGCCGGTCAGCGAGGCCCGGGCGGTCCCGGACACCAGCACGCCTTCCACCACTGCTTCCAGCAGCAGGTCGAGTTCGATCGGCTCGCCTTCCGGAACCCGGACCATGTCAAGTCCGAAACCGGCAGGAGCCGGTGGGCGGCGTGTGTATCTGCGACTGGCACCCGCTCGGCGACCGAAGTCCCTGGTATCGATCACCCAGGGGCCGGTTCGAGCAGCACGCTCACCATCGTGGTTCTGAGACATCACAGGTTTCGGGTAGGCACGTCGGATCCCGACCGAGAGCCGGGACAGTATGGGCACAGCCGACCCCGCACGCCCGCGTAAATCATCCGGAAAGCCGCTCCCGGGAACCATTCTCGGGGAACCATTCGCAGGGAACCGTCCTCGGGAAGCCGTTCCGGCGCGGATCGCTCCAGGCCAGCCCTTCCAGGCTACGCGACGAGGTCGACGAAAAGGAAATCACCCCGGTGCCATCCTCAGTGCTCACGGCCGGAGGAGCCGTTGCCGGACGGTTGCCAATCCTCGTAGTCGAACGGTGCCCCCATCGGGCTACGCAACTGCTGTCTGCCCTTACCCACCGTCCGCAGCGTACGTCCGAGCAGATCCTCGAAGTCGGCCAGCCGGGAGTCGACGTACGCGTCACACTCGCTACGCAGCCGCTCCGCGTCCTCATTCGCCTCGTCGACGATCCGTTTGGACTCCGTGTGCGCCTCCTGCACGACCTCGGCCTCGGCGACGAGTCGGGCCTGTTCCGACTTCCCCTCGTAGATCGACTGTTCGTAGGCGGCGCGACCCGCCTGCACCATCCGGTCGGCCTCCGACTGGGCACGGCTGACATAGTCCTCGTACTCCCGGCGACCGTTGGTGATGGTCTGCTCGGCCTCCGCCTGCGCCTCGGAGACGATTCGCTCCGCGCGTTCCCGCGCGTCGGAGAGGAGCTGCTCGGCTTCGGCCCTTGCCTCGGAGGATGTCTTGTCCGCCTCGGAGCGCGCGTCCGTGAGGTTCTTGTCCGCCTGCGTCTGGGCCTTGGACACGACCTCGTCCCGGTGATCGAGCACATCCTGAGCGTCGTCGAGCTCCGACGGAATGGCATCCCGCACGTCATCGAGCAGTTCCAGAACATCACCACGAGGCACCACGCACCCCGAGGTCATGGGCACACTCCGCGCTTCCTCGACGATCGTCACGAGCTCGTCGAGCGCCTCGAACACCCGGTACACGTCGATCTCCCTGCCGTCTTCTCCACCCTGAGGGGCAGACCTCCCCGGCTTTCCGGGGCGGCCTCTCCGAGGCACAAGCGTCTCAGAACACACCGCGCCGGCGGTGATCACCCCGTTACCCGGCCACTGTGATCCAGTTTGCCCGTACCGAACGGCACCGTGCGGAATATCGCCGTCACCCGCGTGTCCGAGCAGCCGCTCGAGCGTCTTCCCGAGTCGCCGAACCCGGGAGATTCCCTACTTCCGGTCGGCTTCCTGCTCGGCGAGTCGGTCGAGCAGACGCTGCTCGATCTTGGGCGGCAGCAGGTTCGACACATCGCCGCCATACGTGGCGACCTCTTTGACCAGAGAACTCGCCAGGAAGCTGTACTCCGGATTGGTCGACATGAACAACGTCTCCACGCCGGACAGGCGCTGATTCATCTGCGCCATCTGCAGCTCGTAGTCGAAGTCGCTGACGGCCCGGAGCCCCTTGACGATCGCGCCGATGCCGTGCGCCTGGCAGTAATCCACCAGCAACCCGTGCCAGGAGTCGATCCGCACGTGCGGCCACTGCGTGGTGACCTCACGCAGCATCTCGATCCGCTCGTCGACGTCGAACAGGGTGTTCTTGTTCTTGTTGATCAACACCGCGATGACGACTTCGTCGAACAAGCCCGCTGCTCGCTCGATAATGTCCAGATGACCATTGGTGACCGGGTCGTAAGAGCCTGGACAGACGGCACGCCTCATGAGCGAAGACGGTAGCAGCACGGAACCCCACCGCTCAGGGCGAGGTGGTGCGGGTCACTCGATTGCATCGTCGAGTGCCGCATCCGGGCCTGCGTGCACGGCCCAGTACACCACCGTGTCGCCGTAGTTCTTGTGCCGCGAGACCACCAGAGGTTCCGGCCATCGGGGCTCGTCGCTCTGTACGGGCCGCTCCACGATCACCAGGCTTTCCGGGGCGGTCCAGCCATGGGTGACCAGCAGGCCGTACTCCTGATTCAACTGGGCGGAGTCCACGGCATAAGGCGGGTCGATGAGCACGAGGTCGTACGGCTCGCGTGGCCGTGCGGCCAGTGCGGCCGCCACCGTCGTCTGCTCGATGCGCACGTGCCGCAGTCCCAGCTTCTCGGCGTTGCGACGCAGCAGCCGCGCCGCACGCCGGTCGGATTCCACGAAGGTGGCCTGCGCCGCCCCGCGGGAGAGCGCCTCGAGCCCGAGAGCACCGGAACCCGCGTAGAGGTCGAGAACCCGGAGGCCGGACAGATCCAGCGCCGATTCGAGGGCGCTGAACAGGGACTCCCGAACCCTCTCCCGAGTGGGTCTGGTACCGCGCGGCGGTACCTCGATTCTCCGTCCGCCTGCGCTGCCTGCCACGATCCGCATCACCCGGCCATCATCCCAGCCCGCCGTGCACGGCTTGCGCGGCACGTGGAGATGACGTACTCCGCATGAACGAGGGGCGTCCGTAACCGGTCCCTCCGGCCCCGGACGCCCCTCACTTCTGGAGCCGTCAGCCCAGTTCGATGATGAGGTCTCCCCCCTCGACCTGCTGCACCGAACCGATCGCGACCCGCTTGACCGTGCCACTCTGCTGCGCGGTGATCGCGGCCTCCATCTTCATCGCCTCGATCGTGGCCACGGTCTGACCGGTCTCCACCACGTCGCCCTCGGCGGCCGAGAGTGTCACGACGCCGGAGAACGGCGCAGGAACGTGGCTCAGGTTGGACCGATCGGCCTTCTCCGCGACCGGCAAATCCGAGGCCACCGAGCGATCCCGTACCTGGATGGGACGCATCTGGCCGTTGAGGATCGCCATGACGGTCCGGACACCGCGTTCATCGGCCTCACTGATCGCCTCCAGCCCGATGAGCAGTCGCACACCGGGTTCGAGGTCCACCGAGTACTCCTCACCGGGGCTCAGCCCGTAGAAGAAGTCCTTGCTGCGCAGCAGCGACGTGTCGCCGTAGTTGTGGCGATGCTCGGCGAAATCCTTGGTGGGCTTGGTGAACAAGAGCCGGTTGAGCGTATGGCGCCGGTCGTTGACCAGCCCCTCTCGATCCTCCGCGGACAGTTCGGCCACCGCGCTTGCCTGCGTGCGTCCCTGGAGCGCACGGCTGCGGAACGGCTCCGGCCACCCGCCGGGCGGGTCGCCGAGTTCTCCCTTGAGGAAGCCGATCACCGACTCCGGCACGTCGAACTTGGCGGGATCCTCCTCGAAATCGCCCGGATCCACACCAGCACCGACCAGGTGCAGTGCGAGATCTCCCACCACCTTCGACGACGGGGTGACCTTCACCAGCCTGCCGAGCATGCGGTCGGCTGCGGCATACATCGCCTCGATCTCTTCGAACTTGTCACCGAGTCCCAGCGCGACGGCCTGGGTGCGCAGATTGGACAGCTGCCCACCGGGGATCTCGTGGTGGTAGACGCGACCGGTCGGCGAGGCCAGCCCGGCCTCGAACGGCTTGTAGATCTTGCGGACCGACTCCCAGTAGGGCTCCAGGTCACAGACCGCACCCAGGTCGAGTCCCGTGGCTCGATCGGTGTGGTCGGTGGCCGCCACCACCGAGGAGAGCGCGGGCTGCGACGTCGTTCCCGCCAGCGACGCGGAGGCGCCGTCGACGGCATCCACTCCGGCCTGAATGGCCGCCAGGTACGTCGCGAGCTGGCCGCCCGGCGTGTCATGGGTGTGCAGGTGCACCGGGAGATCGAATTCCCGGCGCAGCGCCGAGACCAGCGTGGCCGCTGCCGGTGGGCGCAGCAGGCCCGCCATGTCCTTGATGGCCAGCACGTGCGCACCGGCTTCGACGATCTCCTCGGCCAGCCGCAGGTAGTAGTCCAGCGTGTACAGCTTCTCCGAGGGATCGGACAGGTCCGCCGTGTAGCACAGCGCGACCTCGGCGACCGACCGCCCGGTGCCCCGCACCGCCTGAATCGCCGGGCGCATCTGCTCGACATCGTTGAGCGCGTCGAAGATGCGGAAGATGTCGATACCGGTGTCGGTGGCCTCCTGCACGAAATGCTCGGTCACTTCGGTGGGGTAGGGCGTGTAGCCGACGGTGTTGCGCCCGCGCAGCAGCATCTGCAAGCAGATGTTCGGTGCTGCTTCGCGCAGCGCGGCCAACCGTTCCCACGGATCCTCGGCCAGGAAGCGCAACGCCACGTCGTAGGTTGCCCCGCCCCAGCACTCCAGCGACAGCATCTCCGGTGTCATCCGGGCCACGTGCGGGGCGACCGCCGCGAGATCCTTGGTGCGTACTCGGGTGGCCAGCAGCGACTGGTGGGCATCCCGGAAAGTCGTATCGGTGACACCCACCGCATCGGATTCACGCAACCAGCGGGCGAAGCCCTCGGGGCCGAGTTCGGTGAGCTTCTGCTTCGAACCGGCGGGTGGCTCCACCGACAGGTCCACATCGGGCAGCTTGGCCGCTGGTTCGGGCGCCGTCGGGCGTTCACCGTTGGGTCGGTTGACCGTCACATCGGCCAAGTAGCTCAGCAGGCGCGTCCCCCGGTCCGCGGAATGCCGCGCGGTCAGCAGATGCGGGCGCTGCTCGATGAACGAGGTGGTGATCCTTCCCTCGGCGAAGTCCGGATCGTCCAGAACCGCCTGCAGGAACGGGATATTGGTGGCCACACCGCGGATCCGGAACTCCGCGACCGCACGGCGCGCCCGGGCCACGGCAGTAGGGAAGTTCCTGCCTCGACAGGAGAGCTTGACCAGCATGGAGTCGAAGTGCGCGCTGACGCTGGTTCCGGCGAAGGCGGTGCCACCGTCCAGCCGGACACCCGCGCCGCCGGGTGAGCGATAGGCGCTGATCATGCCCGTGTCCGGACGGAAACCGTTGGTCGGGTCCTCGGTGGTGATTCGGCACTGCAGGGCGGACCCGCGCAGCCGAATCGTGTCCTGGGTCATGCCGAGGTCTTCGAGTGTTTCCCCGCTGGCGATGCGCAGCTGGGACTGCACGAGGTCGGCATCGGTGACCTCCTCGGTCACGGTGTGCTCGACCTGGATGCGGGGATTCATCTCGATGAACATGTGACGACCGTGCTCATCGACGAGGAACTCCACGGTGCCCGCGTTGACGTAGCCGATGTGCTCGGCGAAGGCCACGGCGTCGGCGCAGATCCGCTCGCGCAGGTCGGGGTCGAGATTGGGCGCCGGAGCGATCTCGACGACCTTCTGATGCCTGCGCTGTACCGAGCAATCACGCTCGTAGAGGTGGACGATGTTGCCCGAGCCGTCGGCGAGGATCTGCACCTCGATGTGGCGGGGATCGACCACGGCCTGTTCGAGAATCACCGTCGGATCCCCGAAGGCCGACTCGGCCTCGCGCATCGCCGCTTCCAGCGCCTCGCGCAGGGATTCGAGTTCGTTGACGCGGCGCATCCCACGCCCGCCACCACCGGATACGGCTTTGACGAACACCGGAAACCGCATGCCCTCGGCCACGCTCATCAGCTCGTCGATGTCGCTGGAGGGGTCCGAGGAATCCAGCACCGGTACCCCGGCGTCGCGAGCGGCTTGGACCGCTCGGGCCTTGTTCCCGGTGAGCTGCAGAATATCGTGGTTCGGGCCGACGAACGTGATCCCCGCCTCGTGGCAGGCTCTGGCCAACTCCGGATTCTCCGAGAGGAAACCGTAGCCCGGGTAGACGGCGTCTGCTCCCGCTCGCCTCGCCGCTTTGATGATCTCCTCGACGGATAGGTAGGCGCGAACCGGGTGGCCGGGCTCGCCGATCTCGTAGGACTCGTCGGCCTTCAGCCGATGTAGCGAGTTGCGGTCTTCATAGGGAAACACAGCAACAGTGCCCGCTTGAAGCTCATATCCGGCGCGGAAGGCTCGGATTGCGATCTCGCCGCGGTTGGCGACGAGGACCTTGCGGAACATGCCGGCTACCTCCTGGCACAGGTGTCGGACGATCTGCAAACACTACCCCGAAAATTCTCCCTTTCGGGAGTGCCTCCCGCGTGATGGGAATCATTCGCATTTCCCGATAGCCCTGTGACCAGCCTGGCTCGAGCACAGAAACAAGAAGACACCGGAGGAAAATTTTTCAAAATTTTTTACACAGCGAATATGCTGCCACTTCACACGCTCCCATGCGGAGCAGGTTAACTCTTCTCCAGGAATTCGGCGCGCTCCTCGTCGACCAGTTCGGCGACCATACGTGCCAGCCCCGGGTGCTCCCGAAGTTGCGGATCATCGCCGACGACGTGCTCGGCTTCCTCGCGTGCCCGGGCGATCACGTCCTCGTCGCGCAGCAGCGACAGCATCTTCAGCCCCGACTTCCGACCCGACTGCGTGGCCCCGAGGATGTCGCCTTCCCTGCGCAACTGGAGATCGACTCGAGCGAGCTCGAACCCGTCGGTGGTCGCGGCGACCGCGTCGAGCCGCTCCCGCGTGGCCGTACCCGCCATCGCCTCACTGACCAGCAGGCACAGCCCCGGTGCGCTGCCCCGGCCGACACGTCCACGCAGCTGGTGCAGTTGACTGACTCCGAACCGCTCGGCGTCCATGATCACCATGGCGGTTGCGTTCGGCACGTCGACACCGACCTCCACGACCGTGGTCGCCACGAGCACATCGAGCTCTCCCGCGGCGAAGGCCCGCATCGCGGCATCCTTGTCCTCGGCCGGAAGCCTGCCGTGCAGCACGCCCAATCGCAGGTCCGCCAGTGGTCCCTCGCGCAACCGTGCGGCAATGTCGATCACCGCCAGCGGCGGACGTTGCTGTCGATTTCCGCCGTCCCGGGGTGATTCCTCCGTACCGTCCTCGGCGAAGGAGGCCGGTTCGTCGCGGGACGAACTGCCCTCCGCGGCCTCGTCATCGCCGACCCTCGGACACACGACATAGACCTGGTGACCTGCTGCGACCTCCTCGCACACGCGCTGCCACACCCGGTCGAGCCAGTTCGGTTTCTCGGCGACGGGCACGACACTGGTGCTGATCGACGCACGACCATGCGGCAGTTCCCGCAAGGACGAGGTTTCCAGGTCGCCGTAGACGGTCATGGCCACCGTGCGCGGAATGGGGGTGGCCGTCATGACCAGCACGTGCGGTGCGGCCGCAGCACCACCGCGAGCCCGCAACGCATCCCGCTGTTCGACGCCGAAGCGGTGCTGCTCATCGACCACCACGAGCCCGAGATCCGCGAACGACACTCGGTCCTGGAGAAGCGCGTGGGTACCGACCACGATGCCCGCGCTCCCGGATGCGGCATCCAGCATCGCCTGCTTGCGCTGTGCCGTGGACAACGAGCCGGTGAGCAGAGTGACACGGGTGGCCTGCTCGGCACCGTCGAGTTCGCCCGCCCGGGCGAGATCGCCCAGCAACCCCGTCAGGGAACGCGCGTGCTGGGCGGCCAGCACCTCGGTCGGGGCGAGCATCGCCGCCTGCCGTCCGGAGTCGACGACCTGCAGCATGGCCCGCAGCGCTACCACGGTCTTGCCGCTGCCCACCTCGCCCTGCACGAGTCGGTTCATCGGATGTTCGGTGGCCAGGTCCGCGGCGATTCGCTCCCCGATTTCCCGCTGCCCGGTGGTGAGGTCGAATGGCAGCCGTTGGTCGAAAGCAGCCAGGATGCCGTCCTCGGCCGGCGGCGAGGCCGGGGCCGAACGTTCCTGCGAAGCACCCCGCAACCGAGCCAGCGCGAGCTGCACGCCCAGTGCCTCGTCCCATTTCAGGCGTTGCCCGGCCGATTCCACCTCGGAGAGATCGCGCGGCCGGTGAATCGTGTGCAGCGCCTCCTGCAACCCCATCACCCCGGCACGCTCGCGCAATGCCTCGGGCAACGGATCCTCGGTGCCGTCCCAGACATCCAGAACCTGACCGACACAGCGCGCGATGGACCACGATGGCAGCCCCTGCGCGGCGGGATAGACCGGAATCAACGCCGCGGCGAATTCCTCGGCCGCCGAATGGACCTCATCACCGCCGGCCTCGGTAGCCGATCCCGCATCGAACAGCTGATATTCGGGATGGGCGAGCTGTAACTGATGCCGGTAGGCGGTCACTTTGCCTGCGAACATGCCTTGCCTGCCGGGAAGCAGTTCCCGTTCCCGCCATGCCTGATTGAAGAAGGTACAGGTCAATGAACGGTGCCCATCGGTGATCCGAGCTTCGACGATCGTGCCACGCCGCGAACGCATGGTGCGCTTGCTCACGCGTTCCACCTGCGCCAGCACCGTGGCATGCTCCCCGATCTCGAGACCGGCGATAGCGGTCAGCTCCCCGCGCTCGGCGTACCGACGCGGATAGTGGCGTAGCAGGTCACCCACCGTGGCCAGGCCGAAGGCCGAATCGAGCGCCCTGGCCGTCTTCGCTCCCAATACCCGATCGAGTTTCGCGTCTCCCGCCGTCATCGCTTCACCAGCTCCGCTTCGTCCCTCTCAACGCGGCACGTTATCGGGCATGACCGACAACCGCCGCCGTGTCCGGATTGCCGAACAGTGTCCAACCGTTTCGGATTCCGCGGGTATCCGCGCACGGACGAACCGGGCTGCACACCGAACCGATCGTTACGGACACGCTATTCCACTCCCAGCAGAAGCACCGCGGCGAGATTTCCGGCACGGTGGCAGTGGAACTCGACCTCCGGATGGGCACGGTGGAGATGCCGGGCGAACTCCTCCGCCAGGGAGTCCGGTGCGTGGTCATCCACCAACGCGGTGACCAGTTCCCCGCCCGCCGTCAGCATCCGGTCCACCAGCTCGCACGCCGCCGTGACGAGGTTATCGCCGATCAGCACGACCTCCCCGTCGGCCAGCCCGAGAACATCACCCGGCTGGCAGTAGCCCACCCAGGTCAGCGCCTGCCGTACCGTGACGATCAACTCTCCCCGGCGGGTCGCAGCCGCTGCCTCGGCCAGAGCCACCGCATCCTCGGCCGTTCTGCGATCCGGGTCGTGTACGGCCAGCGCAGCCAGCCCCTGCACCGGAGAAGCACTCGGCACGACCACGACCTCACGTCCGTCGCCGACCGCCCGCCCCGCAGCCTCCTCGGCAATCGGCATCAGCATCTCGTCGTTCGGCAGCACCAGCACGTGTGCCGCCTTCGTCGCGATGATCGCCGCGATCATGTCGTCGGTCCCGGGGGCACGGTGAGAGTCGATCATGAGCACGCAGGCCCCCTCGGAGCGAAACAAGGCCGCGAGCGCCTCGCTGCGCGCACACGCGAGTACGACTGCTCCGGTTCCGGCGGCCCGGCGGGGTACGACGGCCCGGGTTCCGGCCGTCCCGGCGGGATTATCGGTGGGGTTATCGGTGGGAATCGGGGTGGAGACGGCCCCGGGCACCTGGTCGGCGAAGCGCGTCACCCGGATCCCGTGCACCCGTCCGAGTTCGATGCCCGACTCGATGGCGGCACCGATATCGTCACAGTGCACGTGCACCGCCCAGGACTCACCATCGACCCAGGATTCACCGTCGGCACCGATGCCCGAACCGGCACAGGCCACCGAGCCATCACCGACAACGGAGACACAGTCGCCGAGACGGGACAGCGTCTCCTGCAGCCGCACGGTGTCGTCCGAGCACGCGCCCGAGAGCAGGTACATGACTTCGTAGGAGTAAGCGGACTCGTGGCCCGGCGACGTCACCGGGGCGCTCTCGGACCGTCCTTGCAGGGACAACCGCTGTTCGGCAGCCAGTCGCTCACCATCGCGAACCACCGCATGCAGCATGTCGAGCAGCACCACGAGCCCGCGGCCACCGGCGTCGACCACGCCCGCGGCCTGCAATACGGGAAGTTGCCGGGTGGTTTCGTCCAACGCACGAACCGAGGCCTCCGTTGCCGCCCGCACCACGGTGGGCAGGTCCGTCCCGGCCTCCCGCGCAGCTTGCACGGCCGAGTGCAGCACCGACAGCAAGGTGCCCGCGCGAGGTTCGGCCACAGCCCGGATGGCCCGTGACTCGGCCCGCTCCAAAGCCCCGCGAATCATGCTCCCGTCCATCGCCGACACTCCCCCGGGCTCCTCGGCAAGGCCCCGCAGCATCTGCGACAGCAGCATTCCCGAGTTCCCTCGTGCCCCGGTGAGGGCGCCCCTCGCGAGAGCTCCGAGAACGCTCTCGGGCGTCTCCGGCCCGGCCTCGATCGCGGCCACGGCCGAACGCATGGTCTGCAGGAGATTCGTACCGGTGTCGTTGTCGGCCACCGGGTAGACGTTGATGCGGTCGATGGCCTCCCGGTCACCGGCCAATGCCGTCACCGAGAGCTCGGCCCACTGCCGGACCGCCGCGCCATCCAGCACCTGCAACACCCTTGCCCTCCTATGCCACGGTGAGGCCGCTCGCACGGTGCGCACGAGAATATCCGCACCGGTACCACTCGCCCGGCAGTGCCGCGCGAGCGAGGTGTTTTCGGGCGCCCACAGCAGGTGGGTTAGACTGTGCCAGTTCCTGGAAGCCGTGTAGCGGCTCGCCGGGACGGTGCCGCCGGAGGCGGGGTGTCCAGCACGCGCAGTCACCCTGGGTGGTGAGACCGCACGTGAGTGTGGATCGCTCGCGTGGCCTCTCCTCGCTGTCACCGCAGCGAGAGTTCCCCCGCCGCAGGCGAGGGAGGATATCGACGCAAAGTTAGGGGTGTCTGACGTGGCTGCCGTTTGCGACGTCTGCAACAAGGGGCCGGGCTTCGGCATGTCGGTCTCACACTCGCACCGGCGTACCAAGCGCCGGTGGAATCCGAACATCCAGACCGTGCACGCGAAGATCGGTCTTTCGCAGCGTAAGCGCATGAACGTGTGCACTTCCTGCCTGAAGGCAGGCAAGGTCGTGCGGGGCTGACTCCACCACGGCCGACGAACTTCCCCCGGGACGGCTCAGACGTCCCGGGGTTTTTTACTGCCGAGGCCGAAAACCTCGAGACGGCGGTTCGGCAGTCATCCACGCAGACCTACAGAGCGGGCTTCAGGGCAGCGTCCAGTCGATGGGGTCGGCCCCCTGCTCGCGCAGGAGTTCGTTCGCCCGGCTGAACGGCCGCGACCCGAAGAAACCCCTGTCCGCCGACATCGGGCTCGGATGCGGCGACTCGATGCACGGCACGTCCGGCATCAGCGGACGCAGGCTCCGAGCATCACGCCCCCACAGGATCGCCACCATCGGCTCGGAACGTCCGGCCAGCGCCCGGATGGCCTGGTCGGTGACCTCTTCCCAGCCCTTGCCCCGGTGCGAGGCGGACTTGCCCGGCTGCACGGTCAGTGCGCGGTTGAGCAGCAACACTCCGCGCTCGGTCCACGGGGACAGATCACCATTGGTGGGCAGCGGATGCCCCAGATCCTCGGAGTACTCCCGAAAGATGTTGTTCAGGCTGCGCGGGACGGGGTGCACATCCGGGGCGACGGCGAAACTCAGGCCTATCGGATGACCGGGTGTCGGATAGGGGTCCTGCCCCACGATCAGCGCGCGCACCCCGTGAAAAGGCTGCTGGAACGCCCGCAGCACGTTCTCCCCGGCCGGGAGATACTGCCTGCCCGCGGCCACCTCGGCACGCAGAAAGTCGCCCATCGCGGCGATCCGGTCCGCCACCGGCTCCAGTGCCTCGGCCCAGCCGGGCTCCATGATCTCGTTCAAGGGACGTGCGCTCACACCGGAAACCCTAGCGAGAAAGCCGATCAACTCCGCACGCGCCCCCGAACTCCTCCGCAACATCACCGTCCGAAGGAATCGGTCTATTTGGAGATTTTGATCACACTCTTTCGGGTGTAGTGCCGATGCCGATCCACGATCGACCGCCGCACCGGAAACCGAGTCGTGCTCTTCCCGAATCAGCAGCTGTCGCGGTCATCGGAACTCGCAGGCGGAGGCCGGGCCTCGCCCGCTTCCCCGTGTCACACCGTCACCCGCTCTTCGAGCACCGACGACAGCGCAACGAAGTGTTTTGGTGGCTTCACACCGCTCGGTCGGCTAGGTTCCGGGTACTCGAACTCTGCGCACACACCGTAGAAGGCACGCCCTGGAGGTGGCCTACAAGCTCATGACTGCATCGAAGACAGGGGAACTCCCATCCGGAGAGCAGTCCCTGCTGCGACGCGCGGTGGCCGCGGCGGCCATCGGAAACTGCACCGAATGGTACGACTTCGGCGTTTACGCCTATGTAGCGACCTACGTCGGTGCCGCCTTCTTCCCCGGCGACAACACCACGGCGCAGACACTGTCGGCTTTCGGTGCCTTCGCGCTCTCCTTCCTGCTGCGTCCCCTGGGCAGCTTGTTCTTCGGCCCCTTGGGCGACCGGATCGGACGTCAGCGCGTCCTGGCAATCACGATCCTGTTGATGTCGGGCTCGACATTCGTGATCGGGCTACTGCCCGAATTCGGCACGATCGGCTACTTCGCGCCGATACTGTTCCTGCTGTGCCGGATGCTGCAGGGCTTTTCCACCGGCGGTGAGTACGGTGGTGCGGCGACCTACATCGCGGAGTACGCGCCGACCAAGCGCCGTGGTTTCTACGGAAGCTGGCTGGAGTTCGGCACGCTGGTCGGGTTCGGACTCGGCGCGCTGGTTCCCACCGCCCTGATCCTGAGCCTCAGTGATCCCGCCATGCATTCCTGGGGCTGGCGGATCCCGTTCCTGATCGCCGGGCCGCTCGGTGGTGTCGGACTTTACCTGCGCAAGAAGCTGGAGGACACTCCGGCATTCAAGCATCTGGAACAGTCGCACAACATCGCGAAGTCCCCGCTGAAGTCGATGCTCGTCGACCACTGGCGCACGCTGCTGGTCCTGATGGGCATCGTCGTGATCATCAACGTCGGCAACTACACGCTGCTGACGTACATGCCGACCTACCTCAAGCAGACACTGAACATTTCGGACACGGCGGCGCTGATCCCGTTGATCATCGTCATCGTCCTGCTGCTCGTGCTGATCACCTTCGTCGGCAGGCTCTCCGACACGGTCGGCCGCAAACCCGTGTTCCTGTCCGCCTGCATCTGCTTCATCGTGCTGCCCATTCCGGCCTTCATGTTGATCGCCCAGGGCAGCTGGATCACGACCCTGCTGGGACTGACACTGCTCGGGCTCTGCCACGTCCAGCTGATCGGGCCGCTCGCGGCGACCCTGCCCGCGATGTTCCCGACGAAGGTGCGCTACGCGGCCTTCTCCATCGGCTACAACGTCGCCACGTCGGCCATCGGCGGCACCACGCCATTGATCAACGACGCGATGGTCGAACTAACCGGGAACAACTTCTTCCCCGCCTACTATCTGATGGGCGCGGCCGCACTCGGGATCATCCCGGTGCTGCTGATGAAGGAAACGGCGGGTAGACCGTTGGACGAGGGGGAAGCCGCCACCGACGCGGCAACCGCCAAGACCGCCTGAGATCCGGCCGTGGCGGTGGCGCTGGTCGAGCACGTCACCGCCACGGTTGCTCAGCGCCAGTGCTGCCAGCCCGGATCCTCCTCGTACTCCGCACCGTCCACGGTGACGCCGTGGCCCTCGGTGACCGAGCCGATTGCCATCCACTCCTCCGGAAGCGGCTGATCCGCCGAGAACGTGGCCACCAGGGCCTGGTCCTCCCCTCCGGTGAGCACCCAGTGCCGGGCGTCCTTGCCGAGCGCGGAAGCGACCTCGACGAGTCGCTGCGGTATTTCCAGCAAGTCGGTGCGGAGGTCGATGGCCACCCCGGAGGACTCCGCGATATGGCCGAGATCGGCCAGCAGGCCGTCCGAGACGTCCACCATCGAGGTGGCACCCGCCGCTGCGGCCTGCGGCCCCGCCGCATAAGGCGGTTCCGGCACCCGGTGCGCCCCGACCACGGCCACCGGGGAGCGGAAACCGCGCCCCAGCACCGCCCACCCCGCCGCGGCCCATCCCAGCCGCCCCGCGACCGCCACGACGTCACCGGGGCGCGCACCGGAACGGGTGACCGGTGATCTCCCCTGCAGATCACCGAACGCCGTGACGGAAATCGTCAAGGCGGTGGCAGTGACCATGTCACCACCGGCGATCCCCACCCCGGCACCATGGGCTTCCTCCCACATGCCCGCGGCAAGCTCGTCGACAACGGTCGTCGGCAGGTCCGGCGGACACCCCAGACCGACCAGCAAGCCCGTCGGTACCGCTCCCATCGCCGCGATATCGGACAGGTTGACCGCGATGGCCTTGCGCCCCGCCTGATGCGGGGTCGACCAGTCCAACCGGAAATGCACGTTCTGCACGAGCAGATCTGTGGTCGTCACCACGCGACCGTCGGGAGCTGCCAGCACGGCGGCGTCATCACCGGGACCGAGCAACGTCCCCGAAGGCTGTGTGCGATCGGAGGTCACTCGGTGGATGAGGCCGAACTCACCCAGTTGAGAAACGGTCTGTGCGTCCTCCGACGAATCCGGACCCAACCGGGGCCTCCCTTTCCTGAGCATTCGCTCGGTTCAATGGGGTAGCTTTCTGCCAAGTTTCCTACCTTCCGTTTCCACGACACGAAGGGGCATGCCATGGTTCAGGCCTACATCCTCATCCAGACAGAAGTCGGCAAAGCAGCTGCCGTCGCCGCCGAAATTTCCGGGTCCACCGGGATCATCAGCGCCGAGGACGTCACCGGTCCGTATGACGTCATCGTGCGAGCCGAGGCCGAGAACGTGGACCTGCTCGGCAAGATGGTGGTCGCCAACATTCAAAACGTCGAGGGCATCACCCGCACCCTGACCTGCCCCGTGGTTCATCTTTAGGGCCCACGTTCGACGTGTCCGCGGATGAGCCGGACCACTACGGCAGGGACCGGTACACGCACCGGCTCCGTCTCGTGCTGTAGTGGTTGCGTGGCTGAGCAGCAACCGACTTCCGCAGTGCCTCGCTGGGTCATGATCGTGGCGATCACGCTCGGTGTGCTGTTGGCTGCCGGAGTGGTCACGATCGGACTCGTCGGCAGGCAGATGCACAACGAAGCTTCCCAAGCCTCGAAGGCCGCCGAACAGGCGCGCCGGAGCGGTCCGCTCGCGCTGCCGCCCGTATCCGCGCCGAAAGCGGAGTCCCCGGAGTGCGCCGCGGTGCTCGCAGCACTGCCACGCGAACTCGCCGTGGACGATTCCGGGGTCCCACGCCGGAAGTTGACCCAGCCTGCTCCCCCCGGAGCGATCGCCTGGGGTGACGCGCAGCATGATCCGATCATCGTGCGCTGCGGAATCACCGCGCCGACGGAACTGACTCCGACCTCGCGCCTGACGAATGTCTCCGGAGTCGACTGGCTACCGATCAGCCAGGGCGGCAAGACCACGTGGCTGGCCGTGGACCGCCCGGTCCACGTCGCCCTGACCGTATCGCAGGAGGTAGGCACCGGGCCGGTGCAGACGCTGTCACGCATCCTCGGCAAGACTCTCCCCAAGCAGGAGGTCTTCCCCTGATCGCTCAGCGCAGGCCGGTCCCCCGCGCCAGGGCCGTGTCGATCAGGATGCCGAGCACCGAGGCGTAATCCACTCCCGTCTGTGCCCACATCCGCGGGTACAGCGAGATCGCGGTGAATCCCGGCATCGTGTTCACCTCGTTGACGATCGGCTGTCCTTCGTCGGTGACGAAGAAATCCACCCGGGCCAGCCCCTGGCAGTCCAACGCGCGGAACGCCGTGACAGCGGCCGCACGCAGCCGCTCGATCGCGTCGTCGCCGATCTTGGCGGGAATGTCGAACTCGGTCACATCATCGAGGTACTTGGACTCGTAGTCGTACCACTCGGCCTCACCGGTGACCCGCAGTTCCGCGGGCAGCGACGCCTCGATGCGGCCGTCGGGGAACTCCAGCACCCCGCACTCGACCTCGCGGCCGGTGACCGCCGACTCGATGATGACCTTCGGATCGGTGCGGCGGGCTTCGGCAACGGCCGCATCCAGGTCCGCGTAGTCGGTGACGCGGGTGATTCCGAGCGAGGATCCCGCACGGGCGGGTTTGACGAACACCGGAAGGCCGAGCCGCTCCCGCTGGACCTCGTCCAGCGTGCGTTGATCACGGCGCAGCACCTCGTAGGAACCCACGTCCAGTCCCTCCGCGGCCAGCAGTTTCTTGGCGTACTCCTTGTCCATCGCCACCGCGCTGGACAGCACCCCGGCACCGGCGTAGGGCACCTCGGCCAACTCCAGCAATCCCTGGATGGTGCCGTCCTCACCGAATGCCCCGTGCAGCACGGGGAAAACCACGTCGACCGAGGACAGCACCTCGCCGGCCCGGCCCGGTTCGAGCAGCACCAGATCACTCCGGGTGGGATCACCGGGCAGAGTCAGCGCCGCACCGGAGGCCACCTCCGGCTCCGTACGGTCGCGGATCTCCAGTTCCCGCGGATCGTCGGTACCCAACACCCACGCACCCTCGCGGGTGATACCGACCGGGACGACTTCGAAACGCTCCCTGTCGAGATGCGCCAGCACGCTGCCTGCGGACACGCAGGAAATGCCATGTTCGGTGCTGCGTCCGCCGAAAACGACCGCCACCCGGGTCTTGCGCCGTGTCATGAGCGGGACCATACCCGCAGTGCCACACCTCCGCGCCAACCGCCGGAGAGTGTCCTTCGGGCTGGCACGGGCGATTGCTTCAGCCACCGTCTCGGACTGCTTGTACCGACTCCACCAGAACCGGCACCGTCCGCTCCAGGTCCTCGCGGGCACACGCGGCGTATCCCAGGGCCAGGCCGTACCACTGCTGCGCTCCCAGATGGTGGCGTCGCAGGCCGTCGAGAACGAGGCCATCGCGCCGGGCACGCTCGATCACGCGCTGCTCGGCAGCAGCGTCCGGCAGTGGCAGGACGACATGGGCGCCCGCCCGGTCGCCGAACA
Organism: Haloactinomyces albus; assembly: GCF_031458135.1. Lineage (NCBI taxonomy): Bacteria > Bacillati > Actinomycetota > Actinomycetes > Actinopolysporales > Actinopolysporaceae > Haloactinomyces > Haloactinomyces albus. The sequence continues at coordinate 993,098 of NZ_JAVDXW010000001.1, forward strand.
TCTCGACCCCGGCTTCGGTCAGTCGCTGTACGAGCAGTTCACGGCGCCGGGACAGCTCACGGCGAAGGCGGCGCAGGTGACGCCCGAGGTCGCCGTGGCGGGCGAACTCCGCCAGAACTCGCTGCCCCGCCGGGGCGGGACGGGTTCCGGTGCGATCACGGTGTTCGAGTACTGCCGAGGCGACGTTCCGGGGAGCCAGCATCCAACCGACACCCAGCGTGGGTGTGAGGATCTTGCTCGTGGTGCCGAGATGAACCACCACATCCGGGGCCATGGAAGCCAACACCGGTAACGGGGCGACGTCGTAGCGCAGCTCCCCGTCGTAATCGTCTTCGACGATCAACCAGCCATGGGCACGGGCCCGTTCGACCAGTGCGATACGCCGGTCGGCGGGCAGTCTTCCCCCGATCGGGTACTGGTGGGCCGGAGAGCAGTAAACGGCCCGGACATCATCGGGGACGGATTCGACCACGATCCCGGCATGATCGACCGGAGCGGGCACGACCTCAGCTCCCGACGCCTGCAGCGCGCCCACGGCACGCTGGTACCCGGGCTCCTCCACGGCGACCCGGTCACCGGGTCGGACCACGGTCGAGGCGAGTTCGGTGAGAGCGGCCGTCGTGCCGCCCGTCGCCACCACCGAGTCCTCGTACGGGCCCTCGACGACCAGCCCCCGGTGCCGCAGCAGATGCTCCACCACCGCCGCGCGATACTCCGGCATTCCCGCGCGCTGCGGAAGCGAAGCGGGTGCGGCATCGGCGGCCGCCCGCCAGGCCCGCCGCCACGCCGCGCGGTCGATCCCCTCCGCCCACGGCGCACCGGGAGTGAGATTGACCGTGGGCTCCTCCGGTTCCCGGGGGCGCCGGGTCACCTCTCCGCTCCGGGCCGCGCCGGGCGGGGTCGTGGTGACATAGGTTCCCGAGCCGTGGCGGCCCGCGATCCAGCCTTCGGCGTGGAGCTGTTCGTAGGCGTCCGCCGTCACGGTGCGGCTCACGCCGAGGTGGCGGGCGAGCGCACGAGTGGAGGGAAGACGATCCCCGCCGCGAACCTGGCCGTGTGTCGCGGCACGGCGCAGCGCGTCGGCCAGCTGCACGGCAAGCGGGCGCCGGTCGGCACGGTCGAGGTCGATGGCGAGTTCGAGCAGCGGCGAACTCGCGGGCACGGCATGTGGCATTCAGCCGGTCTCGCTACGCACGGGCCCGGAAACCGGATCCATGGTGTAGCCGTTCATGGGTGCGCGGGCGGGCCGGTAGACGTGGATACTGATCGCCGGGTCCGGACCGTCGTTACGCACCTGGTGCACATAGTTCGGTCCGAACACGCGAGAGTGACCGGCCACCAGCGAGTGCAGTGCCTCCACCGGCCGGTTCGCGGAGTCCGTCCGGATCGCCCGTTCCGAGAGCGCACCGGAGACGATGGTGAACCCGCCGGCGGCGCCGCCGTGATCGTGCAGGCCGGTGCGCTGGCCCGGAAGCCAACTCATCAGCCAGGCCTCGTGTTCGTCGGTGCGTTCGAGCAGGGTGAACCAGCGCTGGTCCGGATCGTAGCGCACGAGATGCGCCCAGGTGTGCCGGTCGGCAGCGAGGTCGCGGGCGATCCGCACCGGGTGGGCGATCGCGCGGTTGGCAGGCAGAGCAACGGTGTTGGCAGGAACAGCGAACACGCTTCAACAGTCCTTGAAATCGAGTGCCGCGGAAACAGCGGTGGAGGGCGGGTGAACGGCCCACGGTTCACGCCGTGTGGCGGAGGGCCATGTGGGAGGAGGACGGTCACCGGCAAGGACAAAGCGCGCTGGCCACACGGCGCAGGTCGATATGACCCCGCCGGCTGCTCATCGCGCGCATCAACACGCCAAAAACTGAACCAGCAGGGCATGAACGAGTCAAGTCACTCGTCCATACAGCGCAACATCTCACACGACAGCGCGACGGATTTTTGCAGTTTCGCGCGAAACTGCAAAAATCACCGGCTCAGTCGAGGGCGTTCAGAACGTCGGCAACGAGATCGGCACTGTCCTCACACCCGGCGGAGAACCGCACGAAACCCTCCGGGACCGGATCTCCCCACTGTGCGCGCCGATCCACCGTGCTGTGCATCCCACCGAAGCTGGTGGCCCCCACGACCAGTCGGCTGCGCCGCACGAATTCCTCGACCGAGCCGGCATCGGCGAGTTCGAACCGGAACACACCACCCCAGCGCCGCATCTGCCGCCGTGCCCGCTCGTGCGACGGGTCCTCGGGCAGGCCGGGCCAACGCAATCCGGACACCGCCGGGTGTCCACGCAGCGCGTCGACGAGCGCGGCCGCGTTCTCGGCCTGCCGGGCCAGCCGCAGATCCAGAGTCCCCATGCTGCGGTGCGCCAGCCATGACTCGAACGGGCCCGGAATCGCCCCGGACAGAGTCCTCGCCCGGAGCAGCCGCTCCGCGAACGCGTCGTCGTGCACCGAAACATGACCGAGCAGGACGTCACTGTGACCGGTCAGGGCCTTCGTATCGCTGGCGAGGACGGCATCGGCTCCGAGCTGCAGGGGACGCTGCCCGATCGGGGTCGCCGTGGTGTTGTCCACTGCCACCCGGGCTCCGGCGGCATGGGCTCGTTCGGCGAGCGCGGCGATGTCGCACACATCCATGCCCGGATTGGACGGTGTCTCCAGCAGGACCAGGCGCACTCCGTCGAAGGCACCGTCCGGCCACGGGCCCGGTGTGGGCACCTCGCGGACATCGAGCGCCAGCTCGGCGAGCTCATCCCGCACGAACTGCCGCGTCGCGTAGTAACCGTCGCTCGGCAGCACCAGGGCATCACCGGGCCGCAGTACCGCGCGGAGCAAGGTGCTGATGGCGGCCATCCCCGACGGCAGGAGAACACAGTGGCCGCCGTCGAGTTCGCCGATCGCGGACTCCAGTGCCCGCCACGTCGGATTCCCCGCCCGGCCGTAGAAATCGGTGTCCGTGGCACGGTCGGAACCACCGAGGTGATACGGCGCGGCGAACACGGGCCCCGGCAACAACGGATTTCCCGCCACCGGATCGGGATGGCCACCCTGCACGCACCGCGTGCCATCACCGAATGGGTCCGTGCCGGCTGGGTTCGTCACGCCTGTTCCTTTCCCGTACCTCTTCCCGGCCCTTCATTCCGGCTTGCGCTTGCGGTCGAGCAGTTCCACCGCAGCAGGGGCCGGAGCGAGCCCTTCGTGACACACCCGGTGCACGACTTCCGTGATCGGCATCTCGACCCCACACCGCGCGGCCAGCTCGCGGAGCGACGAACAGGACTTCACGCCCTCGGCGACCTGGCCGTGCGCGGCCTCCTGAGCCTGGCTCAGGGTCTCACCACGGCCGAGTCGTTCGCCGAAGGTCCGATTACGGGACAGTGGCGAGGCACACGTGGCCACGAGATCTCCCATCCCGGCCAGCCCGGCGAAGGTCATCGGTTCGGCCCCCAGCGCTCCACCGAGCCGAGTGGTTTCGGCGAGCCCGCGAGTGATCAGCGTGGACATCGTGTTCGCCCCGTATCCCAGGCCGGAGGCCACCCCGCAGGCCAAGGCGATCACGTTCTTGCAGGCACCGGCCAGTTCGACACCCACGAGATCGGTGTTGGTGTACGGGCGGAAGTAGCCCGTGGAGCACGCATGCTGCAGGGCGACCGCCCGATCATGATCGCGGCACGCAACGACCGTCGCAGTCGGCTGCTCCTCGGCGATCTCCCGGGCCAGATTGGGGCCGGAGACGACCGCGACCCGATCCATCGGTACATCGGCGACCTCGCCGACCACCTCGCTCATCCGCCGCAGCGTGCTCAGCTCGACCCCCTTGGCGAGGCTGACCAACGTCGCCTCCGAGGGCAACAACGGTTGCCACCCCGCCAGGTTCTCCCGGAGCGTCTGACTCGGCACGGCCAGCACCACGGCATCGACATCGTGCATCGCCTCGGCAGCGTCGTCGGTGGCACGCAACGACTCCGGCAGCACCACACCCGGCAGATACTCCCGATTCAGTCGGGTCCCGTTGATCGACGCGGCCACCTCGGACCGCCGTGCCCACAGTGTCACGGTGCTGCCTGCATCGGCGAGCACCTTCGCGAAGGTGGTTCCCCAGGATCCCGCTCCCAGAACCGCCACTTTCCGGACCACATCCGCAGGGCGCGCGGTCTGCTCAGGCATCGTCGCCACTCAGGTCGCGCTTGGGGGCACTCGAGTGGAACTCGGAGGGTGGCTGCTCCGCGCGGATCTCCCCGAGCAACTCCCGGACACGCTGCATCGCCAGGTCGCTCACCGCACGCAGGGACCGGGAGTCGGCCTGCAGGCCCCGGTACGCCGACAGATCGATCGGTTCACCGAACTTGATGGTGACCTCTTTGCGCGGCAGGGGGCGGAATTTCTTGTTGTAGTGATCGTAGATTTCCCGCGTTCCCCACCGGGCGACCGGAATGACGGGCACGTCGTGCCCCAGCGCCAGGCGAGCCACACCCACTTTCGGCGTCATCGGCCATCCGCTGGGGTCCTTGGTGATGGTTCCGTCCGGGTAGATGAGGATCACCTTGTCCTCTTCCAGTGCCCGATGCGCCTCCTGGAGGCTCTTCTGCGCATCCACGGTTCCCCGGTACACCGGAATCTGGTCCACTCCCCGCAGCACACTGCGCAGCAGCGGAATGTTCCACAACGTGCTCTTGGCCAGGAACCTGGGTAACCGTCCGGCACGGTGCACGGTGACCGCATCGTAGATCGGGTCCAGGTGCGAGACGTGGTTGAGCACCAGCAATACCGGTCCCTCGGCCGGGAGTCGCTCCAACCCGATCACCCTCGTCCGGGCCAGCAACGCCTGCAACGGGTAGAACACCACCACGGCAAGCCCGAGCCAGAACCCGCCCAGACCTTTCCTGCCTCGCTCCCTGGTCTGCCTGCGCATGCGCCGGAGACTTCTCGGTTCCGCCACGCCAACTCCTTCCGCATCACGAGCGGATGCCAAATTACCCGGTGGACGCTCGGGACCCCCGCATGACCACACCACCTCGTGGCACACCCGTCCCGTGGAAGGAGCACGATGGCGTCGTGACCGCAGGATTGCATCTCCTCGTCCCGATCAAGCCACTCCACCTTGCCAAATCGCGACTGCTCGGTGCCCTCGAGCACACTCCGAGACGCTCGCAGGCGCACGCAGCACTCGTCACGGCAGTGGCACTGGACACGGTTTCGGCGGCACGCGGCGCAGCACAGGTGCGCGAGGTCGTCGCTGTCACATCCGATCCGGAACTGACCGCCGCCCTGCGGGCCTTGGGGATCGGGGTGTTGCCGGATTCTCCGTCGGCAGGGCTCAATGCGGCTCTGCGGCATGCCGACGGCGTGCTGCGACAGGGCTCCGCTGGGATGCGGGTCGGCGCGCTGCAGGCGGACCTTCCCGCCCTCCGTCCCGACGATTTGAGCGCAGCGCTGGAAGCCGCCGGTGACCGGCGTGCGTTCTGCCCGGATCGACAGGGCACGGGAACCACGTTGCTGCTGGCCGAACGGGATCGGCCGCTGGATCCCCGATTCGGCCCCGACTCCGCGGCCACGCACGGCGACAGCGGAGCCGTACGCCTGAAAGGCCCGTGGGAATCCTTGCGATGTGACGTGGACACCGGGGCGGACCTGCGGAGGGCCACCGAACTGGGGCTCGGCACGCACACCCGCGCTCACCTCGCAGAGCACTGCTCATCCGGCGCGGCAGGACGATGATGTGTCCACCCATGCCGAGACAGCGAAACGCGCTTTCCCCCTTCGAGCGAGGTGACCGCACGGTCACGTGGTACGTGATAATGGGCCCGTGAGTACGGACAGCAACGACCGGCGGACCGAGCAACCCTCTTCCGACCGGTCCTCCGCCACCGAACACCTCTCCGGGGGAGCCAGGGTTCCGGCGGCACCCCCTGCCGTCACCCGGGCCGCCGCCAGCACCGACTTGCCCGAGAACCGCTATCTCAACCGTGAACTGTCCTGGCTGGATTTCAACGCCAGGGTCCTGGCCAATGCCGAAGACCGCTCCCAACCGCCGCTGGAACGAGCGAAGCTGCTGGCGATCTTCGCCTCCAACCTCGACGAGTTCTACATGGTTCGAGTGGCGGGCCTGAAGCGCCGCGAGGAAACGGGACTGTCCGTGCGCAGTGCCGACGGCCTCTCCCCGTACGAACAGCTCACCAGGATCTCGGCGCGTAACCAGGACCTCACCGAGAAACTCGGCCGGGTGTTCCTCGACGAGCTACTGCCCGAACTCGAAGCTGCCGGAGTCGGCATCGTCTCCTGGAGCAATCTCGACGAAGCTCACCGGCAGTACCTCACCGGTTACTTCGAGGACCACGTCTTCCCGGTGCTGACCCCGCTGGCGGTCGATCCCGCTCACCCGTTTCCCTACATCTCCGGGCTGTCGTTGAACCTGGCCGTCACGGTCACCGACCCGGAAGCGGGAATCCGGCGCTTCGCCCGGGTCAAGGTGCCGGACAACGTGCAGCGGCTGATCCGCGTCGAAACCGAGCGGGACACCGACCATGTCACCTTCCTGCCGCTGGAAGAATTGATCGCCGCACACCTCGGCACGTTGTTCCCCGGTATGGAGGTCACCGAGCACCATATCTTCCGGGTCACCCGCAACGCCGACCTCGAGGTCGAGGAGGACCGCGACGAGGACCTGCTGCAGGCCATGGAGCGGGAACTGGCGCGCCGCCGATTCGGCCCGCCGGTGCGCCTGGAAGTGACCGACACGATGAGCGAGACGATGCTCGAACTCCTGCTGCGCGAGCTCGACGTCGATCCCCACGACGTCGTCGAGGCGCGCGGGCTGCTCGACCTGTCCTGCCTGTTCCAGCTGGAGAAACTACAGCGCCCGGACCTGAAGGGAGCACCGTTCGTTCCGGCGACGCACCCGGCGTTCGCGGAGGGCAACACCTCGAAGAGCATTTTCGCCACGTTGCGCGAGGACGACGTGCTCCTGCATCACCCGTACCACGCGTTCTCCACATCGGTACAGCGCTTCATCGAGCAGGCGGCCGCCGACCCGAACGTTCTGGCCATCAAACAGACGCTGTACCGCACCTCGGGCGACTCTCCCATCGTCAACGCGCTGATCGATGCCGCAGAGGCGGGCAAGCAGGTCGTCGCACTGGTGGAGCTGAAGGCACGGTTCGACGAGCAGGCCAACATCCAGTGGGCACGCGCCCTCGAACGCTCCGGAGTACACGTCGTCTACGGCCTGGTGGGCTTGAAGACACACTGCAAAATCGCGCTCGTGGTGCGTCAGGAAGGCTCGACGCTGCGCCGCTACTGCCATCTGGGCACCGGTAACTACAACCCCAAGACCGCGCGCACCTTCGAGGATCTGGGCCTGCTGACAGCCGACGACGACATCGGCGCCGACCTGACCGACCTGTTCAACGTACTCACAGGCTACGCACACCACGGCACTCATCGGCGGATTCTGGTCTCACCACAGGGCATCCGCACCGGCATCGTCGAACGCGTCGAGAGCGAGATCGAGCGTGCACATGCGGGAAAGCCGTGCGGCATCCGGATGAAGGTGAATTCCTTGGTCGACGAGCAGATCATCGATGCTCTCTACCATGCGTCGATGGCCGGAGTCCCTGTCCGGGTCGTCGTGCGGGGAATCTGCGCGTTGAGAGCCGGAGTCGAGGGTCTCAGTGAGAACATCGAGGTGCGTTCGATCCTGGGGCGGTTCTTGGAACACTCGCGGGTGTTTCATTTCGTCGGTGCCGATGAGCACTGGATCGGAAGCGCCGACATGATGCACCGCAATCTGGACCGCAGGATCGAGACGCAGGTTCCGGTCACGGATCCTCGGCTCACGGCCGAACTCGATGCGCTGCTCGACTCGGCACTGCACCCCGACACGCGATGCTGGGTACTCAACGCCCAGGGCGACTGGGAGGCCTCCCCGCGTGCGGCCGACCAGGTCCGAGACCATCAGGTGGACATGCTGCACCAGCGCGGCGCGAAGGTGTGAGGATATTGACCGGAAAAGAGTCGACCTCCGAGGACTCCGTGGACGAGGACTCCGTGGACGAGGAGTCCACAGCCGGAAGAGGGGAATCCGGCCGAGTGGCTGCCCACACGCCCGAGGCGGACCGGACGGGCGCGGTGGGCGACACTCGGACCGTGCACGCTGCGGGAGCTGTCGTCTGGCGTCCGGGACCCGATGGAAAACCCGAGGTGGCAGTGGTTCATCGGCCCCGCTACGACGACTGGTCGCTGCCGAAGGGCAAGCTGGACCCCGGCGAGACCATCGCGCACGCAGCCTCCCGTGAGATCCTCGAAGAGACCGGCCTGACCTGCACGCTGTCCCGGTATCTGTGGCAGGTGACCTACCCGGTACCCGCACCCGGCGAAGGACAGGTGCGCAAACTGGTGGACTATTTTTCCGCACAGGTCCGTCACGGTTCGTTCCTACCGAACGAGGAAGTCGACGACCTGTGCTGGATGACCACCGAGCAGGCACGGCAGCAACTCAGCTATGTTGACGACGGACGTGTTCTGGACGTCTTCGACGGTCTCCCCACGGATGTGGCGACAGTACTGCTGGTCCGCCATGCGAAGGCGGGTAAACGCTCGGAGTTCGACAGCGACGACGCTCTTCGGCCGCTCAGCAAGGCCGGTCTCGTCCAGCAGCAGGCGCTGCACGCATTCCTGCCTCTGTTCGGCCCCGAACGCGTACATTCCGCACCGAAGCTGCGATGCGAGCAAACCGTTGCGCCCGTAGCCGCGGATCTCGGGGTCGATGTCGATGCCGAGCCGCTGCTGTCGGAGGAGGACTACTGGTCGGATCCGAATGAAGCAGTACAGCGGCTGCTGGAAATCGCCTCGAAGCCGGGGACCGCACTGGTATGCAGCCAGGGAGAGGTCATCCCGGACCTTGTCGGGCGCCTGGCCATCGAATCCGGGCTGGAAACGGGCGAAACCCGCAGTGGGAAAGGCAGTCTCTGGATACTGACGTTCCGGCGCGGCCCGCACTCCGGCAGCAACACCGCTCCTGCCCTCCAGCTGGCCGCTGCCGACTATCTGGTGGAGCCGGGTTTCTGAGTTTCCTCAGGGCCGTTTCGCGCCCCGCTCGGCCCAGCCGGGAGGCACCGTTGCCATGAAGAGGGCGGCGCCGACCTCGACCGGCCACAGCGCCACCCGCTCCCGTCGGGCGCGAGGCGTTCACTTTTTCGTGGTGCTGCGCGTCGTGGACTTCTTCGTGGACGGGCTCGCACTCGACTTGCTGGTACTCGACTTCGTCGTACTCGACTTGCTCGTGCCACTCTTGGCCGACGTGCCGGTCTTGGCGGTCGTCGACTTGCTCGTGCCACTCTTGGCCGACGTCGACTTGCTCGGAGCGGCCTTACTCGTCGTCCCCGTCTTGGACGTACCGGCCTTGGACGTGGATGTGCCTGCCTTGGACGTACTCGCCTTGCTCGTGCCGGTGCCTGTCTTGCTTGCAGCAGCCTTGCTCGTACCGGTCTTGCTCGTGCTTTCCTTGCTCGTGCCGGTCTTGGCCGACGTCGACTTGCTCGGAGCGGCCTTACTCGTCGTCCCCGTCTTGGACGTACCGGCCTTGGACGTGGATGTGCCTGCCTTGGAGGTACTCGCCTTGCTCTCGGGCGATTTGGTGGTGCCGGTCCGAGCGGTGCTGCGAGTACCTGCTGTTCGTGTGGCAGCAGTCTTCGAGGTGGATCCGCTCGTCGCAGCACGACCCGTGGTCGCTTTCGCAGTGCTGCGGGCAGTCGACCGCGATGCGGTACCGCCCGTCTTTGCCGTACCGACGCGGGGAAGCTTGCGCTGTCCACCGACGACTTCCTTGAACTGGGTGCCTGCACGGAAAGCGGGAACGTTGGTTTTCTTCACCTTCACCGTTTCGCCGGTGCGCGGATTGCGTGCTGTGCGGGCGGCGCGAGCACGCTTCTCGAAGACACCGAAACCGGTGATATTGACTTTCTCGCCCTTGTTGACATGACGAACGATGATGTCGGTCATGTCCTCCACTGCTTGGCTCGCGGTCTTCTTGTCCCCGAGGCGTTCGGCCAGGGCCTCGATGAGTTGGGCCTTGTTCACTTCAGTCCCTCCCAGGACAACAACGGCCCCGTCGGGCCGACTCAAGGCCACGGTAAATCTCCGAACAGACGAATGCCATTCGCCACGCCCCCGTTTTCGTTGGGACGTCGCGTAATCGAGTCTGCTCGGCTGCCCGTTCGCTCCGCCGTAGCGGCTGTTCCGTTGTCGGCTATGCGGGCGCGATTTCACCCTGCCGGAGAGAAAACGCGCCCGCACCGCGAGCATGCGTCCTACGCCTTCGAAGCAGGCAATGTACGCGGTTTGAAGCTCGGCCGGGCCTGCTCGAATGTATCGATCGTCTCGGCTTCACGAAGGGTCAAACCGATGTCGTCGAAACCTTCCAGCAACCGCCAGCGCGTGTAGTCGTCGATGCTGAAAGGCACGGTCAGTTCCTTCGCACGAACCGTCCGCTGCTCGAGATCCACGGTCACCCGAGTACCGGGTTCGGTCTCCAGCAGTTTCCACAGCATCTCCACATCGGACTGCTCGCACTGGGCGGCCAGCAGCCCCTGCTTGCCTGCATTGCCCCGGAAGATGTCGGCGAATCGAGAAGAGATGACCACCTGGAATCCGTAGTCCTTCAGCGCCCATACCGCATGTTCCCGGGAGGATCCGGTTCCGAAGTCGGGGCCCGCCACCAGAACACTGCCGTGGCGGAAGGGCTCGGAGTTGAGAATGAAATTCTCGTCGGCCCGCCAAGCGGCGAACAGGGCATCCTCGAAACCCGTTCGCGAAACCCGCTTGAGGTAGACCGCAGGAATGATCTGATCGGTATCCACATTGGATCGGCGCAGCGGGACACCGACGCCGGTGTGTGTGGTGAACGGCTCCATCGTTACTGCTCCTGGAATCGTCGAGGGTCTGGCCTGTACATCTTTCGTTCGTCTAGAGGTCTTCCGGGGAGGAGAGGGTGCCCCGCACCGCGGTCGCGGCGGCGACCAGAGGCGAGACCAGATGAGTGCGCCCACCCTTGCCCTGCCTGCCCTCGAAGTTGCGATTGGAGGTCGATGCCGACCGCTCGCCGGGCGTGAGCTGATCCGGATTCATGCCCAGGCACATCGAGCAACCCGCCGACCGCCACTCCGCACCTGCGGCGGTGAAGATCTCATTGAGGCCTTCCTCTTCCGCCTGTTTGCGTACCTTCATCGACCCGGGAACGACCAGCATGCGCACATCACCGGAGACCTTGCGGTCGCGCATAATCTCCGCAGCGGTGCGCAGGTCCTCGATCCGCCCGTTGGTGCAGGAACCCAGAAAGACCGTGTCCACCGCCACCTCACGCAGTGGCGTCCCCGGCTGCAGGTCCATGTAGGCCAGCGCCTTCTCCGTGGCGTAACGCTCATCGGCGTCGGTGATCCGCTCCGGATCGGGGATCCGCTCACCCAATGGCAATCCCTGCCCCGGATTGGTGCCCCACGTGACGAACGGCGTCAACGCGTCGGCATCGATGGTGATCTCCGCGTCGAAGGTGGCGTCCGCATCGGTGCGCAGGCTCTTCCAGTACTCCACCGCGGCATCCCACTGCTCGCCGGCAGGAGCGTGCGAGCGCCCCTGGAGATAGGCGAAAGTCGTCTCGTCCGGTGCCACCATCCCGGCCCGTGCACCCGCTTCGATGGACATGTTGCACATCGTCATGCGTGCTTCCATCGACATCGACTCAACGGCCGTTCCCCGGTATTCCAGCACGTATCCCTGGCCACCACCGGTACCGATCTGAGCGATCACCGCCAGGATCACATCCTTGCTCGTGACTCCCGGACGCAGCGTGCCCTCGATGTTGACGGCCATCGTCTTGAACGGTGTCAGCGGCAACGTCTGTGTCGCCAGCACGTGCTCGACCTCCGAGGTACCGATCCCGAAGGCCAGGGCGCCGAAAGCGCCGTGTGTCGAGGTGTGGCTGTCGCCGCACACCACCGTGGCACCGGGCTGGGTCAGACCGAGCTGCGGCCCCACCACGTGCACGATGCCCTGTTCCGCATCTCCCATCGGGTGCAGGCGAATCCCGAACTCCTCGCAGTTGGCCCGCAGTGTGTCCACCTGCGTCCGGGAGACCGGATCAGCGATCGGCAGATCGACTCCGGTGGTCGGCACGTTGTGGTCCTCGGTCGCCAATGTGAGGTCGGGGCGGCGCACCGGGCGCCCCGCCAGCCGCAGCCCCTCGAACGCCTGCGGGCTGGTGACTTCGTGCACAAGATGGAGGTCGATGTAGAGCAGGTCGGGCTCATCACCCGTTCCCCGGCGCACGAGGTGCGCGTCCCAGACCTTTTCCGCGAGCGTGTTACCCATCGCTCCTCCCGTCGAGGCAGTGGTGACCCGCGCGACGGATCACATCCCAATCAGTATCCCGAGCAGTAGACTTCTCAAATAACGAGAAGTTAGTATCGCTACGTGGGACAGCATAGCGGTATCGGAGTTTTGGACAAGGCAGTGGCCGTGCTGCATGCGGTCGCCGAGGATCCGTGCGGCCTCGCCGAACTGTGCGACCGGACCGGCCTTCCCCGTGCGACGGCACATCGGCTGGCTGTCGGCTTGGAAGTGCACCGGATGTTGCACCGCGGTTCGGACGGCCGGTGGCGCTCCGGGGCTGCTCTGGCCGAACTCGCGGGCAAGGCCGTCGACCCGCTGCTGGAAGCAGCCTCGGCGATACTGCCCAAACTTCGGGATGCCACCGGGGAGAGCGTGCAATTGTATCGGCGCGACGGTATGCAACGCCGGTGCGTGGCGACCGCCGAACCGCCGAGCGGGCTTCGGGACACCGTGCCGGTCAACACCTCACTACCGATGGTGGCCGGATCCGGCGCCAAGGTTCTTGCTGCGTGGTCCGATGCCACCACCCAGCGCGCCATTCTCGCCGAGGCGGTGTACGGGGAGCGCACGTTGATGGAGGTGCGTCGTCGCGGTTGGGCGCAAAGCGTAGCCGAACGAGAATCCGGGGTGGCGAGTGTGTCCGCACCGGTACGTGACGCGAGCGGCAACGTGGTGGCGGCCATTTCGGTGTCCGGGCCGATCGACCGCATAGGACGGCGTCCGGGGGGCCGCTGGGCCACGGACCTGCTCGCAGCAGCCGAGGGCCTGCAGAACCGGCTCTGAGTCGGTCGCAGTGTGGTACTCCCGATGGGATTCGAACCCACGTTACCGGCGTGAGAGGCCGGCGTCCTAGGCCACTAGACGACGGGAGCGCGCAACGGCACATAGCGTACCGAACGCCACGTCCACGAATGTGAGCGGGGTGGTGAACCCCGACCCCGCTCACGGCCGTGGCGTCGCGGTACGTGCCGTGAGCCTGCGGAATAGTCGACCACCACGACATCTCGACCATCACAGCATCATGGCGCAGCAAAACGGCCGGTGCGTGTTGCACGCACCGGCCGCGCTTTGCGTACTCCCGATGGGATTCGAACCCACGTTACCGGCGTGAGAGGCCGGCGTCCTAGGCCACTAGACGACGGGAGCCAGTGGAAACGAACACGGTGATGCCTCACCGTCTCGTCTCGCTGGGGTACCAGGACTCGAACCTAGACTAACTGAACCAGAATCAGTCGTGCTGCCCATTACACCATACCCCATTGTGTGCGAATCCCAGACCGGGTTCCCGGCTTCTCGGATCGGAGTCCGGATCGCCGCTCTGTTCTTCGCTGTTGGGAAAAATACTAGACCATCCCGTGAAGCCGCTTGAAAGCACCCCCCGCACAAGGATGATTTCGCAGGTAAGCATGCTCGGACGACGGCAAGGACCGCCGGCAGCGCCACCGGAACCGGTCATTCATCCGGAGCACCGGGACGGATCGACTCCCGGACACGACTTCTCCCGGTACACGGGACGGACGGCTGCCGACGGCAAGTCGCACACCAGCCGCTCCGGTAATTCATCAAGGCCGGTGATGACCGACACATCCTCCGGAACCGGATCCGCTGCCTGCGACCGTGCATTTCCACGGCGGTTCAGCCAAACACCGTGCATGCCCGCGTGAACGGCCCCGAGCGCGTCCTGATCGAACCGATCGCCGACGTGGGCAACCTCCTCGGGGCGCAGGTCCAATGCCGAGCAGGCGGCCGCGAAAATGCGGCTGTCCGGTTTGGCCACCCCGAGTTCGCCGGAAAGCACGAGTTCGTCGAAGGCCCCCGCCAGGCCGACCGCGGCGATCTTCTTACGCTGATAGCCCCCCGGAGCATTGCTGATGACCGCGACCCGCAATCCGCTCGCACGCAACCACTCCAGGCATGGCACAGCGTCGTCGAACAGTTTCCAGGCCCGCTGCATGGCCGACATCCGCACATGCTCACGAGCGATGACCTCGGCCTCGCTGAGCTGCTCCCCGAATGCGGCGAAGAAGGCACGGATGCGTTCCCGGCACATCGTGTCGAAGTCGGTCTCCCCTGCGACGACCCGCGCGTAGTGCTCCTCCGTCGTGCGGCGCCACACCGGCCAGGCCGCATCGTTCCCGGTCAGCGCCGCCAGCCCCATTCGCGACGATCTCTCGTTGTCGAGCAACGTATCGTCGATGTCCAGGCATACGGCCCTGATCTGTCCGAGTTCGTCCGGTGTCGAAACCTCAAGCGCGGATGTCACTCCGTGAGGCTAGGCGCCCACTTGGCGTGCTCGACTCGTCCAACGTGATGATATTCGACCCACTGGCACGATCCAGTGATCGGACAGCGACTCACCGACATGATCATGAGAGTAGAATCACTTCCCGGCTCAATCAGCGGAACGCTCGTCCGCTGAAACGCAGCCCGCATCGGTGCGGCGCACGAAAAACACCCGCTCTTTGCGAGCGTCCGGTCATCAACCCAGGGCAGCACGCAACCGCCGGAGCGAGGTATCCCGCCCGAGAATCTCCATCGACTCGAACAACGGCGGAGAAACGGTGCGGCCGGTGATGGCCACCCGCACCGGTGCGAAGGCCTTGCGTGGCTTGATTTCCAAGCCCTCCACGATCGCCTCCCTGAGCGAGGACTCGATGGCGTCCGTGGTCCACTCCGGCAACGCTTCGAGTGCGGCGATCGCGGCCTGCAGGACCGGGCGGGCGTCCTCCCCCAGGGCCTTGTCCGCCGCGGCCTGCTCCGGGGCGAAATCCTCCCCCGCGAACAGGAATCCCATCATGCCCACCGCATCGGAGAGCACGATCAGCCGCTCCTGCACCAGTGGCGCCGCGGCACGAACGGTGGCGAGCTGCTCATCGGTGGGCTGCTGCGGGAGCACCCCGCCCTGCACCAGGTACGGCACGACACGGTCGACGAAATCGTCCGGGGCCAGCGCACGCAGATGCGCCGAGTTGATCGCATCGGCCTTCTTCTGGTCGAAGCGCGCCGGATTGGCACTGACCCGGCCGATCTCGAAGTGCTCCACCATCTCGTCGAGGGTGAACATGTCACGGTCCTCGGCGATGGACCAGCCCAGCAGTCCCAGGTAGTTCAGAAGTCCCTCGGGCACGAAACCCCGGTTCTTGTGATGGAAAACATCGGACTGCGGATCGCGCTTGGAGAGTTTCTTGTTGCCCTCTCCCATCACGAACGGCAGGTGCCCGAACTCGGGGGTGAAATCGGTGACACCGATCCGTTGCAGCGCCTCGTAGAGCGCGATCTGCCGCGGCGTGGAAGCCAGCAGGTCCTCGCCGCGCAACACGTGCGTGATGCGCATCAGCGCGTCATCCACCGGATTGCTCAGTGTGTAGAGGGCATCACCGTTGCCCCGCACGAGGACCGGATCCGGGACCGTACCCGCCGGGAAGGTGACTTCGCCGCGCACCAGGTCGGTGAAGGTGATGTCCCGTTCGGGCATCTTCAGCCGCAGCACCGCATTGCGCCCCGCGGCGCGCAGCTCCGCCTTCTGCTCCTCGGTGAGATCGCGATCGGCGTTGTCGTAGCCGAGCTTGGGATCTCGTCCTGCGGCACGGTGACGCGCCTCGACCTCGTCGGAGGTGGAAAACGACTCGTACAGCTCGCCCGCATCCAGCAGGCGGCGCGCGATATCGCGGTAAATCTCATGGCGCAGGCTCTGCCGATAGGGACCGTACTCACCACCGATGTCCGGTCCCTCGTCCCAGTCCAGCCCCAACCAGCGCAGCGCGTCCAGCAGTGCCTGGTAGGACTCCTCACTGTCCCGGCTGACATCGGTGTCCTCGATGCGGAACACCAGAGTGCCTCCGACATGACGCGCAAAGGCCCAGTTGAACAGGGCGGTACGGATCAGCCCGACGTGTGGGGAACCGGTCGGCGAGGGACAGAACCGGGCCCGGACGGGACTGGCTGACTGACGTGTGGGGGTGACCTGTGGCGTACTCATGACGCGTTCAGCTTATCCAGTGCACTTCGGGCATTGACCGGCGCACCCGGAGAGCGCATGCTGGCAGTATTCAACGATTGTTGAATACTTGTGAGGAGGGATCGCAATGGAGCGAACCACCTGCTGCATCGTCGGAGGCGGCCCGGCAGGCATGGTTCTCGGGTTGCTGCTCGCACGCGCCGGAGTCCACGTCACGGTCCTGGAGAAACACGGCGACTTCCTCCGTGATTTCCGGGGCGACACCGTGCACCCCACGACGCTGCAACTCCTGGAGGACCTCGGGCTGGCCGAGCGCTTCGCGCAGCTGCCCCAACGGCGGGTGGATCAGATCCGAGTACCCACCGGCCCCGGCAACGACCTGCTCAAACTCGGCGATATCTCCTCGCTGTCGACCAAGTACAACTACATCGCGATGGTTCCGCAGTGGGACCTGCTCGACCTGCTCGCCGACGAGGGCAAGCAGGAGCCCTCCTTCACCCTGCGGATGAACACCGAAGCGACCTCCCTCATCCGGGAGGGCGGCCGCGTCAACGGTGTCCGCTACCGCACCGCCGACGGCGAGGACGGAGAGATACGCGCCACGATCACCGTCGCCTGCGACGGGAGGCGTTCCTTCGCCCGCAGCCTGCCGGAACTGGAACTCCGGGATTTCTCCACCCCGATGGACGTCCAGTGGTTCCGGGTACCCCGCGAGCCGGGCGATCCGGAAGGAGGCATCGGCAAGATCGGTCAAGGCATGTTCACCGTGCTGATCGACCGCGGTGATTACTTCCAGGCCGCCTCGATCATCACCAAAGGCACCGACGCCGCGGCCCGCGAGCACCCGATCGAGGACTTCAACCGCTCGCTGGCCGAATTCCTGCCCTGGCTGGCGGGCCGGGACAGGCTCGTCGACAGCTGGGACGACATCAAGCTACTCGACGTCACACTGGATCGGCTACGTACGTGGCACGTACCCGGCCTGCTGTGCATCGGCGACGCGGCGCATGCGATGTCCCCCGTCGCCGGCATCGGCATCAACCTGGCGGTCCAGGACGCCGTCGCAGCCGCAAGGCATCTCGTGGATCCGCTGCGCCGGGGCACACTGCGGCGCGGGCATGTGGCCGCCATTCAGCGACGTCGGTGGCCGACCACCGTCGGCATCCAGCGGCTGCAGCGCGCCATCCACACCAATGTCGTCCAGCCCGCGCTGGAGGGCCGGATCGACTTCACCCGCCGAGGGCGGATCCCCCTGCCGTTGCGAGTGGCCCCGAGCGTGCCCTGGCTGCGCAAGATCCCGGCATACTTCATCGCCTACGGGGCGCTGCGCGAACGCCCGCCCGCTGCCGCGCTGCGATGAGGTGCCGCACGAGGTGCACCCGACCGAGGTGAAAAATGCAGTTTCGCGCGAAACTGCATTTTTATGGATCCGCGTGAAACCGCAGAGCGATCACTCGCGCTGTTGCACCGGGTTGGTCAGGGTTCCCAGGCCGTCGATGGACACCGACACCTTCTGTCCGGGCTCCATCGGGCCGACCCCGGACGGTGTTCCGGTGAGCAGCACATCGCCGGGCAGCAGGGTCATCACCCGTGAGACGTAGGAGACGAGGGCCGCGACATCGTGTATCAACAGCGAGGTCCGGGACTCCTGCTTGAGCTCGCCGTCGAGTTCGGTGCGCAGGCCCAGGTCTCCCGGATCCACCTCGGTGTCGATCCACGGGCCCAGCGGGCAGAAGGTGTCATAGCCCTTGGCGCGGGTCCACTGCCCATCGGCCCACTGCTGATCACGGGCGGTGACATCGTTGGCGATGGTGTAGCCCAGCAGCACCTCGGTTCCCCGGGCCTCGGGAACGTCCTTGCACGGCTGACCGATCACCACCGCCAGCTCACCCTCGAAATCCACCCGTTCGGAACTCACGGGCGACTTGATCGGCACGTTCGGCCCGACCACCGCGGTGGAGGGCTTCATGAACAGGAGCGGATTTTCCGGCGGTTCCCCGCCCATCTCCCTGGCGTGCTCGGCATAGTTCTTGCCGACGCACAGCACCTTGGTCGGCAGGATCGGGGCGAGCAACCGGACGTCGGCCATCGGCCACTTGCGCCCGGTGAACGTCGGTTGCCCGAAGGGATGCTGGTCGATCTCGACCGCGAGAACCTTCTCCCCGGGTGCGGCCGGATCGGGTTCCAGCGCGACGAACGACACACCTTC
The DNA here is from genome assembly GCF_031458135.1 of Haloactinomyces albus. Taxonomy (NCBI): domain Bacteria; kingdom Bacillati; phylum Actinomycetota; class Actinomycetes; order Actinopolysporales; family Actinopolysporaceae; genus Haloactinomyces; species Haloactinomyces albus. The sequence goes on from NZ_JAVDXW010000001.1 coordinate 1,011,642, forward strand.
CGAGTGGGCGACACGTGCCAGACGCAAGACGTAACCTCCCTCTTCGACAATGAACGAGACCAGCGTACGCACCGCCTCCGATGCCGCCGCACGCTAGGCGGAGGCGCCGCTGACAACCTCGTCCCGCCGCAGCGCCTTGAACGCCAGGGCATCGCACAGCGCCAGCCAGCTCGCTTCGACGATGCTGCCGTGCACACCGACGGTGGTCCACTCGTGCTCCTCGTCCCGAGACTCGACGAGCACGCGCGTCACGGCGTCCGTACCGGAGGCATCGGTGAGGATGCGCACCTTGTAGTCGACGAGCTCGACCTCGTTCAGCCAGGGCAAACGAGGTACCAGGGCCTCACGCAGTGCCGCGTCCAGCGCGTTGACCGGCCCGTTGCCCTCGGCTGTGGCGATCACTCGCTCACCGTCCACACGCACCTTGACCGTCGCTTCGGACACCACCTCTCCGTCCGGCCGATGGTCGAGTGAGACACGGTAGGACTCCAGCTCGAACGGTGCCGCGGGCATGCCGCGCTCCGTATCTCCACCCGAATTGTGCTCACCGGATTCGGCCACCTGGCGCCGGAGCAGCAACTCCAGGGAGGCATCGGCCGCCTCGAACGACCAGCCGTGTGCTTCGAGCTCCTTGACGCGTCGCACCGCGCCGGTGACCGCGGCAGGAGACTCCGAAAGGTCGAGTCCCAGCTCGGCCCCCTTGAGCTCCAGGCTGGCCCGTCCGGCCATCTCGGTGACCAGCACCCGCATATCGTTGCCCACCACGGCCGGATCGATGTGGTTGTAGAGCTCGGGGTCCACCTTGATCGCACTGGCGTGCAGACCCGCCTTGTGCGCGAAGGTCGACGTACCGACGTAGGCCTGGTGCGTGTCGGGGGCGAGATTCGCGATGTCGGCGAGCGCGTGCGAGGTGCGGGTGAGTTCGCTGAGGTTACCGTCGGGCAGCACGGGCATATCCAGCTTGGTCGCCAGGTTGCCGATCACCGTGAACAGATCGGCGTTACCCGCGCGCTCGCCGTAACCATTGGCCGTGCACTGCACGTGCGTGGCCCCGGCCTGGGTCGCGGCGACCGTATTGGCAACGGCACAGCCGGTGTCGTCCTGGCAGTGGATGCCGACCCGGAACCCCGTGCGGGCGATCACTTCGGTCACCGTCTCGGCGAGTTGGGTCGGAAGCTGGCCACCGTTGGTATCGCACAGGCACGCGACATCGGCACCCGCCTGCATCGCCGCTTCCAGCACCCGCAGGGATGCGTCCGGATCGTACGCATACCCATCGAAGAAGTGCTCGGCATCCAGGAAAACGCGCCGCCCCTGGCCGACGAGATAGGCAACCGTGTCGGCGACCATCGCGCAGTTCTCGGCCACATCGGTACGCAAGGCTCGTTCGATGTGGCGGCGGTCGGACTTGGCGACCAGTGTCACCACCGGAGCCTGCGAGTCGAGCAGCGCGCGTACCTGCGGATCCTCCTGCGCCTGCACCCCGGCACGGCGGGTCGAACCGAACGCCACCAGCGTCGAATGCCGGAGTTCGAGGTCACCGGCGGCGGCGCGCTGAAAGAACTCGGTGTCCTTCGGCAGAGCACCCGGCCAACCACCCTCGATGAATCCGACACCGAGGGAGTCCAGCAGCCGCGCCACCGCGAGCTTGTCCGGAACGGAGTAGGAGATGCCCTCACGCTGCGCTCCGTCGCGCAGTGTCGTGTCGTAAACGTGGAAAGCGTCTCCCAGTGGGGTTCCTGCCGGGCTGGTGCGCATCACTGGATTCTCCCTGACGATATTCGGTGGTTCGGCGTCTCACCCGCAGCGGCCGGGTCGGTCGATCCTGTGGGGTTGTTGAAAACACAAAAAAGACCTCCCGCGAATGCGAGAGGTCTGCGCGCCGGGGTGCGGAGTCACCCGGCGCGCCGGCCAATAATGATCCTCGTGTACTCGGCCATGCTCGTATCCTGCCACAATCCGAGCAACTACCACGAATCGGGTCAAAATTCCCACGATGTGAGTCATCAAGGATTCACCGGGAAGAACTGCGGGGCACCACCGATCGGATCGCGACCGAGGAGGCGCCCCGCACTGCCCGCTATGCTGCTCACACCTGCTGGGCAACCTCGCGGGACGAGACCAGCGCCGCCAGGCGATCCCCGATCGCGAAAGTCGCACCGGGTGCGGAATGATCGCGGGTCGCCAGGTCAAAGGCCACCGAGGCCTCCACCCGGCGGGCCGCCTCGGTGTGCCCGACATGGTCGAGCAGCAAGGCGACCGAGAGCACCGCTGCCGTCGGGTCGGCCACGCCTTGGCCCGCAATATCGGGGGCACTGCCGTGTACCGGCTCGAACATACTGGGATTCCGCCGAGTGGCGTCGATGTTTCCGCTGGCAGCTCGGCCGATGCCTCCGGTGACGGCTCCCGCCAGGTCGGTGATGATGTCGCCGAAGAGGTTGTCGGTCACCACGACGTCGAACCGGGTCGGATCGGTGACCATGTGAATGGTCGTGGCATCGACGTGCTGGTAATCGACGGTGACGTCGGGATGTTCGAGCGAGACTTCCTCGACCACTCGGGACCACAGCGAACCGGCATGAGTGAGCACGTTGGTCTTGTGCACCAGCGTCAGGTGCTTGCGGGGCCGAGCGGAGGCCCTGGCGAACGCATCCCGCACCACACGATCCACCCCGAACGCGGTGTTCAGGCTCACCTCGGTGGCGATCTCGTGGGCCGTGTCCTTGCGCAGCAGACCACCGTTGCCCGCATACGGCCCCTCGGTGCCCTCGCGAACCACCAGCATGTCGATCTCACCGGGATCGGCCACCGGGCTCTGCACCCCCGGGTACAGCCGTGCCGGGCGCAGGTTCACGTGGTGGTCGAGTTCGAAGCGCAGCCGCAGCAGCAATCCGCGTTCGAGGATACCGCTGGGTACGGACGGATCACCCACAGCACCGAGCAGGATTCCATCCTGCTGCCGAAGTTCGTCCAGCACCGATTCGGGCAGGAGCTCCCCGGTGTTGTGCCAGCGAGCCGCACCCAGATCGTAGCGGGTGATCTCGGTGTCGGGGACCACCTCACCGAGGACCTTCAGCGCCTCGGACACCACTTCCGGCCCGATCCCGTCACCTGGGATCACAGCGAGCCGCATGCACACACCTCCCGAGTATCACCCCGACCTGCGGGGTCTGAACCATTGCGCAGAAGGTTACCGCCAACCTGTTCCACACCTGCACACCGGATCCACTCACCGGGCGGGGTTTCCACTCGGAAGCGAGGTGAACGGAACTTTCACTCGCACGGGAGGGACGAAAGTTCCGTTCACCCACAGCCGCTGCCGCAGCTCACTCGAAACTGACGGTCCGCACCGTGTTTGCCCCCACGGCGGCACCGATCGGCTCCAGCACGCCGCTCTCGACCGGCCGGTCCACGCGCAGCAGCATGATCGCATCGGATCCGTCGGTGGTCTGGCTGATCTGCGCCGCCTCGATGTTGACACCGACCTCGCCGAGCAGCGTGCCGACCTTGCCCATCACACCCGGGCGATCCGGGTACTCCAGCAGCAGCACACTTCCCTGAGCCCGCAGGTCGAAGTGCCTGCCGTTGACCTCGACCAGCTTCTCCACCTGGTTCGGCCCGTCCAGGGCACCCGAAACCACGCCGGCAGTCCCGTCGGCCAGCACAGCACGCACCGAAACGACACTGCGGTGGCTCGGGCTCTCCGGGGCGGTTTTCACCTCGACGTCGACATCTACGCCGAGTTCCTCCGCGAGCTGCGGCGCGTTCACAAAGGTGACCTGGCTCTCCACCGCTCCGGAGAACACCCCGCGCAGCGCGGCCAGCGGCAGCACCGACACGTCCTCGTCGGCCAGCTCCCCGCGAGCCTCGACGGTGACCGAGGTCGGAGTGGAACCAAGCACCGCCGCCAGCAGCGAGCCCAGCTTCTGGGTCAGCGGCAGGTAGGGACGTACCTCCTCGCCGACGGCACCACCCTGCACGTTCACCGCGTCCGGCACGAACTCACCGCGCAGTGCCTGCAGGGTCGAGTGGGCGACGTCGGTACCGGCCCGGTCCTGAGCCTCCACCGTGGAGGCACCCAGGTGCGGAGTGGCCACGACGTTTTCCAGTTCGAACAGCGGGCTGGAGGTGGTCGGCTCGGTGCGGTAGACGTCGATGCCCGCACCCCCGATGTGACCGTTGCGCAGTGCGTCGGCCAGCGCGTCCTCGTCGATGAGGCCACCGCGCGCGGCATTGACGATCATGGCGCCCGGCTTGCACTTCTTGAGCTGTTCGGCACCGATCAAGCCGAGAGTCTCGGCCGTCTTCGGCAGATGGATCGAGATCGCATCGGCACGCTCCAGCAGCTCGTCAAGGCTCACCAGCTCGATGCCGAGCTGGGCTGCACGAGCCGCCGAGGCGTAGGGATCGTAGGCGATGAGTTTGGTCCCGAAGGCCTCGACACGCTGCGCCACGAGCTGGCCGATCTTGCCGAGTCCGATCACACCGACGGTTTTGCCATTGAGCTCGACACCGCCGTAGGCACTCCGCTTCCACTCCCCTGCCCGCAGGCTCGCGTCGGCGGGGGCGATGTTGCGCGCGACGGCCAGCAGAAGGGCCATTGCATGCTCGGCGGCGGAGACGATGTTGGAGGTCGGTGCATTGACCACCATGACCCCGCGTTCGGTGGCCGCGGGGACCTCGACGTTGTCCAGCCCGACTCCGGCGCGGGCGACAACCTTCAGTTTGCTCGTGGCGGCGAGCACCTCGGCGTCGACCTTGGTTGCCGAGCGGACCAGCAGCGCGTCGGCGTCGGCGACGGCCTCGAGGAGTGCTGGCCGGTCGGTTCCGTCGACATGACGGATCTCGACCTCGTCCCCGAATGCTTCGAGCACCGAAGGAGCCAGCTTCTCGGCGATCAGGACGACAGGACGGCTTGCGTTGGTCACGGGCGCGCTCCAGAAAGAGAGATCACGGTCGAAGCAGGGCACGGCATTGTGCCAAGACGGTGAAGCAGTTTAACGCCGGCGGAGGGGGACGTTCCCATCAGTGTTGGCCGGATCACTTTTCCGGCAGTATCGCCGATCCGCACCGAACGGCCCCGACCAGGAATGTTGCGGTATTCACCGCCGAGAGACCCGTCGGGATCCCCATGCCGAATTTCGTGCCCCGAAGGATCACGGCTCGTCGAACTCGCCGTCCTTGGCCCCTTCGACGAAGGCATCCCACTCCTCGGGAGTGAAGACGAGCACCGGGCCGTCCGGATCGGCACCGTTGCGCATCCCGATGTATCCGTCCACGAACGCGATCTCGACGCCGGGTTCGTCCTCGTCCTCGGTGCTGGTGATCCACTCCGCGTTGGTGAAGTCGAGCTTGTCCCGGATGTGGGCCTTGTCGTCGATTGCTTCCTCGTTCTCGCTCACGGGATCCAGTCTATCGTCACCCGCAGTAGCCGTGTCACGACCGGCCACGAAGCAGCCGGTTCCCGGACGCATCCATCGCGAGCAACCGATGCTCCCCGAGGTGGCGGGAAACCCCAGCGAGAAATCTCGCGTCCGAGCAGGAACGGCCCGGCGCTCCCCACGGGAGGCACCGGGCCGTTCCTGCCGGAGGTGCGGCGGCACCTCCGGCAGTCATGCACGGACGTGCGTCACTTCTGAGTCCAGGACATCAGTGCCCGCAGCTTCTGACCGACCTCTTCGATCTGGTGGGCATTGCCCTCGTCCTGCAGCTTGGTGAAGTTCGGGCGACCGGCCTCGTCCTCGGCCACCCACTCCTTGGCGAAGCTGCCGTCCTGAATCTCGCCCAGAACCTTGCGCATCTCGTCCTTGACCGAGGAGTTGATGACGCGCGGACCACGGGTGAGGTCGCCGTAGGTGGCGGTGTCACTGCAGGAGTAACGCTGGCCGGCGATGCCGCCCTCCCACATCAGGTCCACGATCAGCTTGAGCTCGTGCAGCACCTCGAAGTAGGCGATCTCCGGCTGGTACCCGGCTTCGACCAGCACCTCGAACCCGGTCTGGACCAGGGCGGAGGTGCCACCACACAGCACGGACTGCTCACCGAAGAGATCGGTCTCGGTCTCTTCGGTGAAGGTGGTCTTGATGACTCCCGCCCGGGCGCCGCCGATCCCGGCCGCGTAGGACAGCGCCAGCGCCTGCCCGTTTCCGGACGGGTCCTGCTCGACGGCGATCAGGCACGGCACACCCTTACCGTCGACGAACTGCCTGCGCACGAGGTGGCCCGGTCCCTTGGGGGCGACCATCGCCACATCCACGTCGGACGGCGGCTGGATCAACCCGTAGCGGATGTTGAAGCCGTGCCCGAAGAACAGTGCATCACCGCTGCTCAGATTCGGAGCGATGTCGTCGGCATAGATCTGGCGCTGCTTGGTGTCCGGAGCCAGGACCATGATGAGATCGGCCTCGGCGGCCGCCTCGCTCGGAGTGACCACGCGCAGACCCTCGTCGGCGGCCTTGGCACGGGACTTCGAGTCCTCGCGGAGTCCAATGCGGACATCCACACCGGAATCGCGCAGGCTCAGTGCATGCGCGTGGCCCTGGCTGCCGTAGCCGATGATCGCGACCTTGCGGCCCTGTACCAGCCCCAGGTCCGCATCGGCCTCGTAGAAGATCTCGGAGCTCATCGCTGTTTCGTTCCTTTCCCTGTGAATGATCCCTGTGAGTGATCCCTGTGAGTGATCCCTGTGCATGGGCGCAGTCGTGGGGTCTACCGCACCGCGGTGGCGGTGATGGACCGCGGCCCGCGGCCGATCGCGACCATCCCGGACTGCACCATCTCGCGGACGCCGTAGGGCTCCAGCATCCGCAGCAGCGCATCGAGCTTGTCGACATCGCCGGTGGCCTCGATGGTCAGCGCCTCCGGCGAGACGTCGACGACCTTGGCGCGGAACAGTTGCACGGTCTCCAGCACCTGACTGCGCACCGAGGAGTCGGCGCGCACCTTGACCAGGAGAATCTCTCGCTGCACCGAGGCCTCGGACTCCAGCTCGACGATCTTGATGACGTTGATCAGCTTGTTGAGCTGCTTGGTGACCTGCTCCAGCGGCTGATCCTCGACCGAGACGACGATCGTCATCCTGGAGATCTCCGGATGCTCGGTCGGCCCCACCGCCAGGGATTCGATGTTGAAGCTGCGGCGGGAGAACAGGCCGGAAACCCGTGCGAGAACCCCCGGCACGTTTTCCACCAGCACACTCAGCGTGTGTCGGCTCATCGGCGCGCTCACTCCTCGTCGTCGTCGAACAGCGGGCGGATACCGCGCGCCGCCATGATCTCGTCGTTACCGGTGCCCGCGGCCACCATCGGCCACACCTGGGCGTCCTTGCCCACCACGAAGTCGATCACGACCGGTCGGTCGTTGATCTCCATTGCCTGCCGGATGACGCTGTCGACGTCCTCACCGGACTCGCACCGCAGACCCGCACAGCCGAGCGCCTCGGCGAGCATCGTGAAATCCGGGATGCGGTGTTTGTGGGTACCGAGGTCACTGTGTGAATAACGCTCGGCATAAAACAGGTTCTGCCACTGACGGACCATACCCAGGTTGCCGTTGTTGATGACCGCGACCTTGATGGGGATGCCCTCGATGGCACAGGTGGCCAGTTCCTGGTTGGTCATCTGGAAGCACCCGTCACCGTCGATGGCCCAGACCTGCCGATCCTGTGCACCGGCCTTGGCCCCCATCGCGGCGGGCACCGCGTAGCCCATCGTGCCCAGTCCGCCGGAGTTGAGCCAGCTACGTGGGCGCTCGTAGCCGATGAATTGCGCCGCCCACATCTGGTGCTGGCCGACGCCTGCGGTGTAGAGCGCCTCCGGCCCGGCCAGTTTACCGAGACGCTCGATGACGTACTCCGGCGAGAGGCTGCCGTCGGCAGGCCAGTCGTAGCCCAGCGGAAAGGTCTCGCGCCAACCGTTGAGCTGGTTCCACCACGGCGCGAGATCGGCCGTGCCGTGCTCGCCGGAGGCCGTGGCGACAGCCTCGACCAGGTCGGCGATCACGTCCTTGCAGTCGCCGACGATCGGCACGTCGGCAGTGCGGTTCTTGGAGATCTCCGCCGGGTCGATATCGGCGTGCACGATCTTGGCGTCCGGGGCAAAAGTCGACAGCTGGCCGGTGACGCGGTCGTCGAAACGCGTTCCCAGCGCGATCAGCAGATCGGAGCGCTGCATCGCGGCGACCGCGGCGACCGTTCCGTGCATCCCCGGCATCCCGAGCTGCAGCGGATGCGAGTCCGGGAACGCGCCCCGCGCCATCAGCGTCGTCACCACCGGGATGCCGGTGCTTTCGGCCAACCGCTTCAGTTCCTCGGAGGCCTCCGCCTTGAGCACGCCGCCACCGGTGTAGAGCACCGGGCGCTGTGCGGAGGTGATGAGCTTGGCGGCCTCCCGCACCTGCTTACCGTGCGGCTTGCTGGTGGGCCGGTAGCCGGGCAACCGCGTCTCCGGTGGCCAGGCGAAGGAGGTCGTCGTCTGCTGCACATCCTTCGGGATGTCCACCAGCACGGGTCCCGGGCGGCCACTGGAGGCGATGTGAAAGGCCTCGGCGATGATGCGGGGAATCTCCGCGGGATCGGTCACCAGGAAGTTGTGCTTGGTCACCGGCAGAGTGATGCCGCAGATGTCGGCTTCCTGGAAGGCGTCCGTACCGATCATGCCGCGTGCGGTCTGGCCGGTGATCGCCACCACCGGAACCGAATCCATCTGAGCATCGGCCAGCGCGGTGACCAGATTCGTCGCACCGGGTCCCGATGTGGCCATGCACACACCTGTCCTTCCGGTGGCCTGTGCGTAACCGGTGGCGGCATGACCGGCGCCCTGTTCGTGGCGAACCAGGACATGGCGCACCTGCGCCGAGTCCAGCAGGGGATCGTAGGAGGGAAGGATCGTGCCACCGGGAATACCGAACACGACCTCACAGCCCACGGACTCCAGTGAGCGCACCAGCGACTGCGCGCCGGTCATCTTCACCGATGCGCCGCTGGGCGGAGCGGGCTTGGGACTGTGTCCCGGCGATGCGGCCGGAACCGGATTCTGCCTGGTGTGGGCACTGGTCATCGGGTCTGCCTCGTGGTCGATGATGTGGGCCGGGCACGAAAAAACCCCCGCCGGCCACACAAGGCCGCACGAGGGTTGGCGCGTCGACGCTGCGAACTTCCTAGGCGTCGACGCGCCGGGGAAGTACGAGAATGTCGTTGATTCGCAGCATGGCATGGATGCTAGCCGCAGAAGCATCGCGACGTCAAACCCACGAGACGATCTTCTCGCATCATGGACACGTTCGGGCGAACCGCGAGAGGGAACGGCGAGCGCGGGCCGCGCATGTGCCCACCGCTCGCGCAGGTGAGAGCATCGAGGAGTGAGCGAGTCTTCAGCAGAAACCGGCCGGTCCGGCACGGAGGCAGCAGACCCCACCGGCAGCACGGTGGACCACGAGGATTCCGGTGGGGTCCGGGGGAGGACGCCCACGCTGCCGGATCGGTTGACGTTTCGGATCACGCCACTGGCCATCGTCGGCGTACTCACCGTGGCGGTGTGTATCTCCCCCGCCGCAGCCGCCGCTCCTTGGCTGCTGTGGCTCTACCTCCTGCCGGTGGGCCTACTCGTCTGGATACTGCGTATGCGGACCACCGTCGACTCCACCGGGCTCACGGCACGCAACGTGGTGCGAAAGTCCCGGATCGGTTGGGGCGACCTGCAATCGCTTCGGGTCAACGAGCGGCGGTGGGTGCGCGCAGTACTGCATTCCCACCGGGAGGTACGGCTCCCGGCCGTACGTGTCCGCGACCTGTCCCGCCTTGCCGCGATGAGCGGTGGTCGCCTCTCCGATCCCGCAGCCGAAACCGAGTCCGAATGAGCAGCGGCGGCCATCCTCGTGACGGATATCTCCGCCGAACCGCGCCGCCTTGCCGCCTCCTGTCGCCACGTCCCTCCCGGCACGGCCGTACCACCACGGCCGTACCACCACGGCCGTGGTGCTGCCAGCGGCAGCCGGGCACCGTGGGCTCACTCCGCGTTCACGAGCGCACCGATAGAGTCGATCCTGTGGCAGCCTCGTCGCCCTCGCCCCGGCCTTCGCACGGTGCCGTCCGTCGCGGAAGGCTGCTGGGTGCTGCATTGATCGCGGGCACCCTCGTGGCGGGCTGCGCACAGTTTCCCGACGATCACTCGGGCACATGGCACGAGCAGCCTTCCCTCAAACCGCAGGCCGGGCCGCAGCCCCACATCGAGGGCCGAACTCCCCCACCCCCACGCTCGAGCAGCCCCGGAAAACCGCCACCACCTCCCCAGGGCTGCGAGGACCCCGACCCCGCCGTCGTGGCCACCTGCCTGGAACCGGTGGGGGCACTCGTGGTGCTGCCCCGGGGGCAGGGTGTGCTGGTCGGCGAGCGCGAGACCGGCAGGGTCCTGCATGTACGGGAAGACCGGGAACCGGTGGAGATCGCACACATCCCCGTGGAGCCCGTAGGTGGCGGGGGACTGACAGGTCTCGCGCTGTCCCCGAGTTATGCCGAGGACCAACTGGTCTATGCCTATGTCACGACCCCGACCGACAACCGGGTCGTGCGGATCGCGGCCGGAGACCCTCCTGAGCCGATCCTGGCCGGTATTCCCCGGGGGCCGACCGGCAACTCGGGAGCGATCACCACCGACGGCAAGGGAGCACTCCTCGTCGCCACAGGTGACGCCGGCTCACCGGACAAGGCAGCCGACGCCACCTCCCTGGCAGGCAAGGTGCTGCGTATCAATGCGTTCGGGCAACCCGCCGCGGGCAATCCCACTCCCGGATCACCGATCGTCTCCTCCGGTCTGACCGCACCCGGCGGCTTGTGTGCCGCCCCCCGGGGAGCGGCCTACTGGGTGACCGATCACGGCAGCGATCCGGAAGCCCTGTATCGGGTCCAGCCGGGCCAACCCCTCGGAACCCCCGACTGGACCTGGCAGGACCGTCCCGGCGTATCCGGCTGCGCGACAGCCCCGGGGATGGTCGTGGTCGCGCTGTCCGACGTCCCGGCGGTGTACACCATGCGTCCCACCCCGCAGGGAGGATTCAGCGGACAGCCGCAGAAGGCGATGGTCGACACCTACGGCCGGTTCTCCGCAGCTGCGCTCGGTCCGAAGGGCCTGCTCTGGCTGGGCACGGTGAACCGGGACGGCGGAAACCCGGTCTCCAGCGACGACCGGGTCATCCGCGTCAAACCCCCGGCGGGGAGCACCGCAGGCAAGGACTGAGGTACCTCCGGTTGATCTCGGTGGCCTCGGAAGTTCCGCCGAAAACTTCGGAGTCTCCGCACGCCCCGGTCACTGGCCGCAGGCGGCGAGGACGAGTTCCCGGACGCGTTTGGCGTCGGCCTGGCCCTGTGTGGCCTTCATGACCGCTCCGACGACCGCCCCGGCGGCCTGCACCTTGCCACCGCGGATCTTCTCGGCAACGTCCGGCTGCGCCGCCAGCGCCTCGTCCACGGCGGCCTGCAGCGAGGAGTCGTCGGAGACGACCTCGATCCCCTCGGCCGCCACGACCTCGTCCGGGTCGCCGCGGCCTGCGAGCACGCCGTCGACGACCTGACGCGCCAGCTTGTGGGTCAGCTTGCCCTCGGAGACCAGCTCGATCACCCGCGCCACCTGCTGCGGAGTGATCGACAGCGCACCGAGTTCGACGCCGCGCTCATTGGCCTGCTGACTCAGATAGGCCACCCACCACGACCGCGCCTCGGCAGGCGATGCCCCGGCGTCCACGGTCGCCGCGACCAGGTCCAGCGCCCCCGCGTTGACCAGGTCACGCAACTCCTCATCGGAGAGCTGCCATTCCTGCTGCACACGCCCGCGGCGCTCCCACGGCAGTTCGGGCAGTGTCTCGCGCAGTTGCTCGACCCACGCACGGGACGGAGCGATCGGCACCAGGTCGGGTTCCGGGAAGTAGCGGTAGTCCTCCGCGGTCTCCTTGGGGCGGCCCGCCGAGGTCGATGCCGTGGACTCGTCGAAGTGCCGGGTCTCCTGCACGATGGCACCGCCGGAGGCAAGCACTCCGCCGTGCCGCCGCATCTCGTAGCGCACCGCCCGCTCGACGCTGCGCAACGAGTTGACGTTCTTGGTCTCGGTCCGCGTGCCGAACTCCGCCGATCCCTTCGGCGTCAACGAGACGTTGGCGTCACACCGCAGCGACCCCTGGTCCATGCGCACGTCGGAGACCTGCATGGAGCGCAGCAGATCGCGGAGCGCGGTGACATAGGCGCGCGCCACTTCCGGTGCACGGGATCCGGCGCCGACGATCGGCTTGGTGACGATTTCGATCAGTGGCACGCCGGCCCGGTTGTAGTCCATCAGGGTGTGCTCGGCACCGTGGATGCGGCCTGCGGAACCACCGACGTGCAGTGACTTGCCGGTGTCCTCCTCCATGTGGGCGCGCTCGATCTCCACCCGGAAGGTCTCACCGTCATCGAGCACGACGTCGAGGTAGCCGTCGAAGACGATCGGCTCGTCGTACTGCGAGGTCTGGAAGTTCTTCGGCATGTCCGGATAGAAGTAGTTCTTCCGAGCGAACCGGCACCACTCGGCGACCCGGCAGTTCAGGGCGAGTCCGATCCGGATCGCCGACTCCACCGCCGTGCCGTTGACCACCGGGAGCGCGCCGGGCATGCCGAGACACACCGGGCACACCTGAGTGTTGGGGTCGGCACCGAAGTCGGTGGCGCAACCGCAGAACATCTTCGTGGCGGTGGACAGCTCGACGTGCACCTCGAGCCCGAGCACCGGATCGAAACGCTCGAGGACCTCGTCGTAGTCCATGATCTCGGCGACAGCCGTCACTGCTCGTCCTCCCCCGTGCGCAGGGCCCGCACGGCCAGTGCGGTGCCGGTGATGATGCCGAGCGCGGTGATCACCGCATCGGCCATGGCCAGCCGGTCGCTGTTCTGCCGCGCCTCTCGAATCCTGCTGCGCAAACCAACCGCCGAGGTCACCTGGGAAGCCACCAGCATGGCTCCCTTGATCTTCGAATTCATCACGCCACCTCCAGCTGCGGGACACGGTCGATCAGCGCGCCGCCCTGGGCGGCGTCGCGGGCGGCCTCGTAGGCCGCACCGACACGATAGAGCCGGTCGTCCGCCAATGCCGGGGCCATGATCTGCAGGCCCACCGGCAATCCGTCCTCGTCCGACAACCCGCTCGGCACGCTCATGGAGGCGTTACCGGCCAGATTCGACGGGATGGTGCACAGGTCGGCGAGATACATCGCCATCGGATCGTCGACCCGCTCACCGATCCGGAACGCCGTCGTCGGCGTCGTCGGCGAGACCAGGACGTCCACCTTCTCGAACGCCGCGGTGAAATCCCGTGTGATCAGTGTACGAACCTTCTGCGCCTGGCCGTAGTAGGCGTCGTAGTACCCCGACGACAGCGCGTAGGTGCCGAGCATGATGCGGCGCTTGACCTCGGGACCGAACCCGGCCTCGCGAGTCAGCGACATCACCTCCTCGGCGCTGTGGACACCGTCGTCGCCCACGCGCAAGCCGTAGCGCATCGCGTCGAACCGGGCGAGGTTCGAGGAGCACTCGCTCGGCGCGATCAGGTAATAGGCACCGAGTCCGTAGTCGAAGTGCGGGCAGGAGACCTCCACGACCTCGGCGCCCAGCGCGGTGAGCTGGTCCACGGCCGCCTGGAACGAACGCTGCACACCGTCCTGGTAGCCCTCACCGCCGAGCTCGCGCACCACACCGACGCGCATGCCCCGCAGGTCACCTGCCGCACCCGCACGCGCGGCGGCGACCACCTGCGGAACCGGCGCGTTGACGGAGGTCGAATCCATCGGATCGTGCCCGGCGATGACCTCGTGCAGCAGTGCCGCGTCCAGCACCGTCCGGCCACACGGGCCCGCCTGGTCCAGCGAAGAGGAAAAGGCGACCAGCCCGTAGCGCGACACGCCTCCGTAGGTGGGTTTCACACCGACCGTGCCGGTCACCGCACCCGGCTGACGAATCGATCCGCCCGTGTCGGTGCCGATGGCCAACGGCGCCTCGAATGCCGCCAGCGCGGCAGCGGAGCCACCACCGGAACCACCCGGAACACGGTCGAGGTCCCACGGGTTGCGGGTCGTCCCGTAAGCGGAGTTCTCGGTGGAGGAACCCATCGCGAACTCGTCCATGTTCGTCTTACCGAGGACGACGACACCCGCCTCGCGCAACCGCTGCGTGACGGTGGCGTCATAGGGCGGCGTCCAGTCCTCCAGCATTTTCGAGCCGCACGTGGTCGGCATGTCGCTGGTGACCAGCACGTCCTTGAGCGCCAGTGGCACCCCGGCCAGCTCCGAAGCGGCACGACCTGCCGCACGATCCTCGTCGGCCCGGCGAGCAGCGGCCAGTGCACCGTCATCGTCGACGTGCAAAAACGCGTGCACGGCCGGGTCGACAGCGGCGATGCGGTCCAGATGTGCCCGGGTCACCTCGACCGAGGAGACCTCACCGGAGGCGAGCTTCGCGGCGATTTCGGCGGCGGTGAGACCGGTGAGCGCGGCAGTGTCGGTGTGCCCGGACGGGTGCCCGCCGGATCCGGATGCGGTCGAAGTCATCACGCCTCCTCGTTGAGAATCCTGGGCACCCGGAACCGGTTCTGCTCGGTCGCCGGTGCGCTGCTCAGCGCCTGCTCACGCGAGAGCCCGGGCCGGACCACGTCCTCGCGGAAGACATTGGTCACCGGAACGGCGTGCGATGTGGGCGGGATGTCCTCGGCGGCAACCTCCCCCACGCGGGCCACCGAATCCAGGATCACATCCAGCTGACCTGCGAAGGTGTCGAGTTCCGATTCGGTAACGGCCAACCTGGCCAGGCCGGCGAGGTGGGACACCTCGTCACGGGAGATCGTGGGCACTGCGCGGGCTCCCTGCTCGTTTTTTCGATGCCATGGTCACGACCCAGCGTGGGCGCTCGCCGACGTGGGCACTGCCCAGCATGGGTACCACCGAGTCTATGGGGACTGCTCATCGACTCCGACGGGTGGTCTTGCGCCTCGGCCCGGCCGAATGGGCGGTGCACGTGCACGCGAAGTCCGCTGCGCAGATGGCGGTATCACCGATCCGGTGCCGTGTCTGCCACAATTTGGCTGGCCTGCTCCTCGCACGGCGGCCGGCAGTGCCTGCCCGTGCGCCCCGATGAGCGCGGACGGCAAGGTGCCGCGCACGAAGCTGGAGGCGTGGAATCCGGTGTCCTTTCTGATCCGGGTGCAGATCCCGGACCGCCCGGGGACGCTCGGGGCGGTGGCCAGCGCACTGGGCGAGATCGGAGCCGACATCCTCAGCGTCGATGTCGTCGAGCGCGGCAGCGACGGGGCCGTCGACGACATGGTGGTGGAGCTGCCGTCGGGGCGGCTTCCGGATGTACTGATCACAGCCGCCGAATCCATCGATGGTGTCGAGGTCGACGCGGTACGCCCGTATGCCGGTGTGCTGGACACTCACCGTGAGCTGGAACTTGTGGAGGAGATCGCCGCCGAACCCGGGCGCGGGCTGCACCTGTTCGCCGAAGGCGTACCGAAAATCATCCGTTCGGGTTGGGCGATCGTGTTCGGGCACCGTGCGGGCGGAGTCGAACACCTCGCTGCGAGCACGTCGGCACCCAACGACGTGTATTTGGAGCTGCCCTGGCTTCCACTCCCCAGAGCGACCATTCTCGATGGGGATGATTCCTGGGTTCCCGAGACCTGGCGGGAGTTGGGCACCGAACTGGCCGCCACACCGATCGGCAAACCCGATCGGGTGCTGTTGGCAGGTCGACCGGGCGGGCCGATGTTCCGAGCCGCCGAGGTCGCGCGCCTGGCTCACCTGGCGGGCATCGTCTCCGTCGTCCTCGACAGCTGAAGGGATCACTCCAGCAGGGACTGGCACCGCAGGTCGGGAGCGATGTCGTCGAGTACGTGAAAATCACGATCGCGGTGCAGCACCACTGTCACGGTACGGATCGCCACCGCGGCGATCAAGCAATCCACTCTCGAGCGGATCGTGTGGCCTCGTCGCCTGGCTTCCCGATGGAGATCGGCTGCGGCATGAAAGTCCGTGGAAGGCTGAACTCCCATAACGGCGAAGCGGTTCATGACGGTGTCGCCCACCCCGGCACGGTGAGCTCACTCCGCGGGCAGGGCCACCTCGGCCGCCGCATCCGGCCCCTGCTCGAGAAGGACGCGGAATCCGTCCTCGTTCAGAACGGGAACGCCCAGCTGCATCGCCTTGTCGTACTTCGAACCGGGTGAGTCACCGACGACCACGAAAGCCGTCTTCTTCGACACCGAGCCCGCAGCACGGCCACCCCTGTTCATGATGTATTCCTTCGCCTCGTCCCGCGAATAGGTATTCAGCGACCCTGTTACCACAATGGACAAACCTTCGAGCGTTCGTGGCACCGACTCGTCCCGCTCGTCGGCCATGCGCACCCCCGCCGCACGCCACTTGGCGACCACATCACGGTGCCAGTCCACGGAAAACCACTCGCGTACGGCCGTCGCAATCGTGGGGCCGACACCGTCCACCGCGGCCAGTTCCTCCTCCGCGGCGGCCTCGATCCGCTCCAGCGAACCGAACTCCCTGGCCAGTGCCTGCGCCGCCGTCGGACCGACATGCCGGATCGACAGCGCGACCAGCACCCTCCACAGTGGCTGTTGCTTGGCTGATTCGAGGTTGTTGAGCAGCTTGGTTCCGTTGGCCGAGAGGGTGCCCTCCTTCGTCCGGAACAGCTGTGTCCGCAGGAGCTTGGTCTCGTCGAGCCGGAACACGTCGCCCTCATCGGTGAGTACCCCGGAGGCCAGCAGCGCCGACGCAGCCTCGTAGCCGAGCATCTCGATGTCGAAGGCTCCCCGCCCGGCCAGATGGAACAGTCGCTCGCGCAGCTGGGCTGGGCACGATCGCGTGTTCGGACAGCGGATGTCGACATCGCTCTCCTTCTGCCGGTACAGCGTCGAACCGCACTCCGGGCATTCGGTCGGCATGGCGAACTCGCGCTCACCCCCCGTACGCGCGTCGACCACCGGACCGAGCACTTCCGGAATCACGTCGCCCGCCTTGCGGATCACCACGCGATCACCGATCAGGACACCCTTGCGGCGCACTTCGTCGGAATTGTGCAGGGTCGCCATCGACACCGTGGAACCGGCCACTTTGACCGGTGCCATCACCGCGAACGGCGTGACACGGCCGGTACGACCGACGTTGACCTGAATATCGCGCAATTCGGTGGTCGCCTGTTCCGGTGGGTACTTGTAGGCGATGGACCAGCGCGGGGCGCGCGAGGTGGTGCCCAGCCTGCGTTGCAGGGACACCTCGTCGAGCTTGACCACGATGCCGTCGATCTCGTGCTCGGCATCGTGGCGATGCTCTTCCCAATAGTGCACATGGTCGACGAGTTCCTCGGCGGAGGACAGCACCACCGTGTGCTCGGACACCGGAAGCCCCCATGCCCGCAGTGCGGCGTAGGACTCGGACTGCCTGCCCGGTTCGAACCCGTCGCGCCGACCCAGCCCGTGGCAGATCAGGCGCAGCGGACGGCTCCGGCTCACCCGCGGGTCCTTCTGTCGCAGTGATCCGGCCGCGGCATTGCGGGGGTTGGCGAAGGGAGTCTTGTCCGCGTCGACGAGCGAGGCGTTGAGTTCGGCGAACTCGTCGAGCCGGAAGAACACCTCACCGCGGATCTCCACCAGCGCGGGGACCGGATACTCCGCGCCTGCGGACAGCGTTTCCGGGACTTCGCCCATCGTGCGGACATTGAGCGTGACATCCTCACCGGTGCGCCCGTCCCCTCTGGTCAGGGCTCGTTCCAGATGGCCATCCCGGTAGAGCAGGTTGATCGCCAGGCCATCGATCTTGAGCTCGCACAGATAGTGGGGAGCGGTACCGGATTCCCGGGTGACTCGCTCCACCCAGGCGCGCAGTTCCTCGATGGTGAACGCGTTGTCCAGGCTCAGCATCCGCTCCAGGTGATCCACGGCGGTGAACTCGGTGGAGAAGGTGCCGCCGACCTGCTGGGTCGGCGAGTCCGCGTGCCGCAGCGCGGGATGCTCGGATTCCATGCGCTGTAACTCGACGAACAACTCGTCGAACTCACCATCGGTGATGGTGGGCGAGTCCAACACGTAGTAGCGGAACTGATGCGCCCGGACCTCCTCGACAAGGCCCGTATAGCGTTGTCGCACCTCGGGCGCCACATCCTCCACGCCTTCGGCGCGCCGACCTGCGGCGGGATCGGTCGGCAACTCCGCCGAAGCACCGTCGTCCGCATGGGCACCCGGCACGGCGCCGTCCTGAGTGCTGCCGGAGTGAGCTGGGTCGCTGCTGGTCACATCACGAGCCTAACGAGCCACGCCGACACCGGCGCACAGCACTGTCACCCGGTGCCTTCCCGTGTCGGACCTCCCCGAACCAAAATTGCAGTTTCGCGCGAAACTGCAAAAATCTCACACGCTCGGGTGGCTTCATCCACCCGATTCAGGGTACTCGGCAGTGTCGCCGCCGACGTCGAATGCGCGCACCAGGCCACGAAACTCCAGCAGGCCGATGGCTCCCTGCGGTTCCCGTTCGGCCGTCTCGACACGCCCGATGCGGTCGGCCGCCAACCGCTCGCCCAACGTCGCGTCCAGCGGCAGAAAGGTCAGGGCTTGACGTTCGGCCTCCGGAAGCTCCGGGAAGCCCGGGTGATACACGGCCACATCGACCAGCCCCGCGCCCGTGTCCACCTGCGGTGTCACCCGCACCTCCGCCAGCGGGTACGCCGCACCATGCAGGTTGACGGTGACCTGCGTCGGGTCCGGTACCGGCGGGACCGCATCGTGGTACTCCCACAGCGAGTCGGGGCTCGGCGCGGCGGCCTTCCACGCGTCGGTGTGGCCCCGCAGAGTCGGATCGGCCCGGCTGCTGACCACCAACGCATAGATCGCCTGCTCGCCACGCTCGATGGAGAAGGTCAGGTCCGGGTGTACGAGCGCGACGGCCTCGGCGAGCCGATGATCGGCGCGATGCGGCTCACCGTCACCGAGCGCAGCGCTGACCTCGGGAAGCAGCTCCTGCCAGCGTTGCCAGAACGCCTCCGCACGTACCCGTATCCGCTCCGCGTCGCCGGACTCACCCGAAGGCGCAGACGTGTCATCCCCGCCACGACGGCGGCGCAGGAACCTCAGCATGATCCCATTGTGCAAGCCACACCATGGTTCTGGTGGCCGAGTGATCCGATTCGCCCGACAACCGTGACGCATCCGGTTTTCGGACCCACTCGATCAGTCATTGCCCTGGACCCACTCGCTCCACGGGATCTGCCAGTCCCCGAAGCCGTCCCAGGACTGCAGAGGCGGTCCACCGGAATTCGTGATCTTCACGATGTCACCCTTTTTGACCAGGTCGTAGACCCACTTGGCATCCGAGGTGCTCATGTTGATGCAGCCGTGGCTGACGTTGCGCTCTCCCTGGTCCGCCACCGACCAGGGCGCCGCGTGCAGGAACTCCCCTCCGTTGGAGATACGCACGGCCCACTGAACCTCGGTCTTGTAACCTCCCTCGTCCAACGACAGGCCGTACGTCGTGGAATCCATCAGGTAGGTCGGCGACTTGCGCATGACGACGTGAACCCCGCGGTGGGACGGAAACGACGACCGCCCCATCGAAATCGGAATCGTACGCACAACCTCCCCGTTGACCTCGACCGACATCTGGTGGGATGCGCCATCGGCCCGGAGAACGACCGAGTCGCCGATCGTGACCGTCGCCGTACGATCGCTCTCACCGTAGAGGCCATCGCCGAGTTTCTTACCGTAGACATCGACGTTGATCGTCACCTTCGTACCGGGCTCCCAGTACTCCTTGGGACGCCAATGCACCTCGCGATCATCGAACCAGTGGAACGCACCTTCGACGTGCGGATCGGTACTGATGTTGATCGCCTTTTCCGCCCGTTTCCTGTCCGGCGGCGGCGCATCGTCGCTGAAGTAGAACGCCAGCGGCTGCCCCACACCGACGGTCTGTCCGTCAAGCGGATTCATGGACACATAGGTCGTGTGCTCGGGCGTGAGGGTGGTGAACTTCGAACGTTCGGTGATGAGCCGATCATTCGGCCCACGAGCGGAGACCTCGAGCGTATAGGTCTTGCCGTAACCGAGCGGCTCACCGACTGCCCAACTCGTGCCGTCGGGTGCGACGGACCCGTCGACCTTCTCCCCCGAGGAGTTCGTCATGGCGACCTCGGTGATCGTGGCGTTGCTCGCGGTCGCCTCGATGGTGCCTACCGGCGAGACGTCCTGGGCACCGTCGGCGGGTGCGAGCCGAACCGATGGCGGCTTCGGCGGTTCGGGGGGCGCCGTAGTGGGGGAACCGGTGCGGGAACCCGACGTGCTGCCACACCCCGCGATCGTCAACGCGATCAGGCCGGCAGCTGTGAGCGGAAGTATACGACGAAAGAAGCTTTTGCGCTCGTTCGAGTGACGCAAGACCACCATGCGCGACAGTCCGTTCGGTTCGACCCACCATTTCAGCTCGAAACGGCGTGCAGAACACTCCGTCCGAGATCCCCATCCCCACTGTGCACACAGGTGAGCACACTACGTGCACAGCAGAGACTGCCATCCAGGAGACGCACACGGGCGCCACCGGGTTGCCTCCACCCGGCCACGGTTCCCGACACGCGTTCCCCGACACGCGTGTCGGGGAACAACACCGGCACAACAGCTGTTCGACACCCCCTCGATTCGACCCCCGGAATGCTGTGCTAATGTTCTTCATGTCGCCAGCACGAGGCACCGGCGGGAAACACCGGAACAAAATCGGATTTCCGCAGGAGAAGATCTGGCTGACACACCGAGCGCCAATAGCTCAAGTGGCAGAGCAACTGACTCTTAATCAGTGGGTTCGGGGTTCGAGTCCCTGTTGGCGCACCATCAACCCAGGTCACATGGCCTGGGTTTTTTCTTGCCACGATCACGGTCAACCGAGGCCCCACCGAAACGCCGTTGACCACATATCCGAATGAATCTCCGGTTCGATTCGGCTCATCGGCACCTTGACTCCAAGGTGGACAGTATCGCGCCGCCTCCTGGTTTCGTGACCAGTGCCACGACTCCTGCTCGGTAGACTCGCAGGCGACGGGAGGGCGACCGACGTACGTCCAGCATTCTCGCAAAGCCCCGGAGTGTGACCTTGACGATGGCCTCGGCCGATGACAGCGACCGCGAGGACACCCCACGGAACCGTGCCGAACGCGGTGGAGACCTCGGACACCCGGAAGAGCAGGGGAAACACGCGACGGTGCGGGATCTGGCCGCGGCCTACCCTTGGCTGCCCCCGGCCCTCGGGTTGGTGCTGGTGGTACTGGGTGTCTGGGCGTTCGGCGAGATCACCGAGCAGGTATACCAGCGTGGGCCGTTGCTGGGACTGGACGAGCGTTTGCTGGAACGGATCGCGTCCTGGCGCACACCCACCCTGGTCGGGGTGTTCGGAGTGCTGACCTACGCCGGTGACTCCCTCGTCGTCCTGCCCGTTGCCGCCATCGCAGGGATACTGCTCGTACGGCCGATGCGCAGCTGGGCACCGTTGCTCCTGCTCGCGCTGACCTCCGTGGGTGCCTATCTCACGGTCTTCCTCATCAAACTGACCATCGCACGACCTCGGCCCATCCCCGCTCCCAACGCCGCAACCGAGGACAGCTTCGCCTTCCCCTCCGGACACTCGGCGCACTCCGCGGCCGTCTACCTGATGCTCGCCATTCTGCTGCTGCACGTGCTGCGATCGCGCTGGGCCCGGTTCGGTGTGATCGTCACGGCATTTCTGGTGGTGGGTATCACAGGACTGTCGCGGCTGGTGCTCGGCGTGCACTCCCCCTCGGACGTCCTGGCCGGCTGGGTCCTCGGTGCGAGCTGCACGATTCTGCTGGTCAGTCTGTGGCAGCTGAAGGGGTACCTGCAGCGCCTGATCGATTACCTCGTCACGCGCGCCCACCGGCGTGCGGGCGGCTGATGCACACCGGACTCGCCCTCGTACGCCGTCATACCCGCTTCGGCGGCAGGGGGAGGAAACCGCTGGTGCGACGGATGTAGTCGGCATAGGCCGGGCGCCGCTCGCGCAATCCTCGTTCCAGGAGTGGTTTTCCCGTGCCCTTGGCCAACAGCCAGGTCATCAGCACCGGCGACAGGGCCGTCAACACGCCCGGCAGATGGTGGCAGGACAGCAGGTACAGCCCTCACCACACACAGGCGTCACCGAAGTAGTTGGGATGCCGGGTGTAGCGCCACAGCCCCCGGTCCAGCACCTTGCCCGCATTGGCCGGATCGGCTTTGAAACGCCGTAACTGCTCGTCCCCGACAACCTCGAAGGAGAACCCGAGCAGCCACACGACGATGCCCGGCCAACCCGGTACATCGAGCCCGCCCGGTATCCACGGCCACGACAGCCAGGACTGCCAGGCCGACGAGGGGCCGAACTGGACCATCTGCACCGGCAGCGACACGAGCCACATCGCCACCGCCTGCGTGAGATACACCCGGGCGAACATCGTCAGCGCCGGACGTCTCCCGGCACGGTCGAGAATCTCCCGATAGCGCGGATCTTCCGGCTTGTCCCTGCTCCGCAGGTGCAGATGCACCGACAACCGGATCCCCCAGAGCACGGTCAGTGCCGTGGCCACCGGCGCCACCGCACCCGCACTGCGCAGCTCCCACGCCCCCGATGCCGTCAGCGCGAACGACACCAGGGCGATCACCGCGAAACCGGTTCCCCACGCGGTGTCGATGGTGTCGTAGCGCCCCCGGCGGCGCGCGATCCGGAAGGTGGACAGCACCGTCGCCAGCGCCGTCGCCAGCGCGACCGCGCTGAGCCCCAGCACGGAAGCGACACTCACTCGAATCCCCGTACGCAGCCGACGTCGTCGCCGGGGCGCACCGACAGAATCTGATTCACGCCCATCCGGTTCTCCTCGAACGCGAGGGCGCCTCCGGCCAGGTACAGCCGCCACACCCGTGCCTGCTCGGCTCCGACGAGACCGACCACCTCGTCCCAGCTTTTTTCCAGCGTCTGTGCCCACGAGCGAACCGTGGGCACGTAGTGCTCGCGCATCGCCCGGACCTCGCGGGTCTCGAAACCGGCGTATTCCAGATGATCCAGCGTGCGCCCGACCGGAACCATATTCATGTCCGGCGCGATGTAGGACTCGATGAACGCACCTCCACCCGGTGCCGTAGCACCCCGCGACATCTGCTGCAGCAGCAGCCTGCCGTGCGGCCGCAGCACGCGATGCAGGCTCGCGACATAAGTCGGATAGTTGCGTTTCCCGACGTGCTCGCCCATCTCGATCGAAGCGATCGCATCGTAGGGCCGATCATCGAGCTCCCGGTAGTCCTGCAGGCGGACCTCGACCCTGGCACGCAACCCGAGCTGCTCGATACGCCTGCGCACGTGGTCGGCCTGCTGCTGCGACAGCGTGACCCCGGTAGCGTGCACGTCGTAGCGCTGCGCCGCGTACAGGATCAGCGAGCCCCATCCACAGCCGACGTCGAGTAGTCGATCGCCCTCGGCCAGATTCAGCTTGCGGCAGATCAGCTCGAGTTTGTCCTCCTGCGCATCCGCCAGCGTGTAACCGGCGGCCTCGGAGGTCCAGTACCCACACGAGTAGGCCATGCGCGGATCCAGCAACAGTTCGTAGAACCGATTGCCCGCGTCGTAGTGGTGCGCGATGGCCGAGCGGTCCCGGCTTCTGCTGTGCAACGCGCCGGACAGCCGTGCCTCGCTCTTCGGGGGCTCGGGACGAGGCCCGAGCACGCCGAGACTCGCGGCCACCCCGGCAAGGCGCCGCCACTGCCGGGGCCCGAATCGCAACCCCCGGAGACGCTGCTGCCGGGCCAAGGCCCAGCAGCGACGCAGCCCCTCGGTGAGATCGCCCTGCACCTCGAGATCCCCGGAGACGAACGCGCGCGCCATGCCGAGTACGCCGGGACTCCACAGGATGTGCCGCAGCGCCCTGCGTCGCCGCAGCACGACACGCGGCGTTCCCGGAGGGCCTGCCGTGCTGCCGTCCCACGCGGTCAGGCCGACCGGCAGCGCGACACCGAGCAACTCGGTGGTCACGCGCTCGATACGGCAGGCCACACCGGCTCGCCGACTTCTCACCGCGGCCACCGTCCGACCGTCGAACACCCGGGCCTCCCGTCCACCGCACTACGATCACTCGTCTCTCGGCTCGCCTTCCGGAACCCGAACAGCCGGTCGCTGCGAGCCCTGTCATCGCCGTATTCGTCCCAAGACTCCGGCCGGATTGCTCCGGCACGTCTTGGTGTAACCACGCTCACAGCGACCAAGCCGGCGGCGGGACGGCTTCGAATACCGGATATGCGCACAGTTCGCCGCCTCACCGGGCGAGGCTCGGATATATCCGGCGCGGACACTCCCGATGCGGGAAGCACGTCCGCGAAAGGTCCTTCTCTGCTGATGCTGCCCGCCGACGGCATCGTCGGAACGGTCGTGCTCGTACTCCACGGCGGCAGGGCACGCAGCAACCTGCCGATGCAACCGTGGCGGCTGGCTTATCTGCGCATGCTCCCGTTCGCACATGCTGCGCACCGTGCAGCGAACGAGGCTCCCGCACATGCCGGGACGGCAGTGTGCTTGCTGCGCAACCACCTCCGCGGTTGGAACGAGCCGCAGCGGAATCCGATCCGCGACGCTCGATGGGCCCTGAGCGAACTCCGCCGGATACATCCGGCGGCGAACATCGTGCTGGTGGGGCATTCCATGGGCGGCCGCGCCGCGCTCCGGCTTGCCGGAGATGACGGCGTCACCGCCGTGTGCGCACTCGCTCCGTGGATCGAACGGGACGAACCCATCCGGCAGTTGTCCGGGAAGTCGGTGCTGATCATCCACGGAGATCGTGACCGGATGACATCGCAACACGCCTCCGCCGACTACGTACGGCGGGCGAGTCGTTCCCATCCCGACGTCCGGTTCGTGCCCGTCGCAGGCAGTGGACACGCCATGCTCCGACACAGCGGGCTGTGGACGTCCCTGGTCCGCGGATTCACGCGCGACGCGGTGACGACGATCGGCCCATCGCAGCACAGGCAGCATCCGTGCGGGCAGGGCGAGTGATGAGCCACGAAGCTCCCCGGCAGCGAGTCGCCGTGGTCGGCGGCGGGATTTCCGGCCTCACCGCCGCTTACCTGCTGCAGCAGCGCTACGACGTCGTCCTGTTCGAAGCCGACGACCGGCTCGGCGGTCACGCCCACACCCACGACGTGCGCACCGCCGACGGCCGCTGCCTGCCCGTCGACAGCGGGTTCATCGTGCACAACGACCGCACCTACCCGAATCTGCTGCGCCTGTTCGCCGAACTCGACGTCCCCACCCGGGCAACCGA
Source organism: Haloactinomyces albus (assembly GCF_031458135.1). Classification (NCBI taxonomy): domain Bacteria; kingdom Bacillati; phylum Actinomycetota; class Actinomycetes; order Actinopolysporales; family Actinopolysporaceae; genus Haloactinomyces; species Haloactinomyces albus. Next base: position 1,036,999 of record NZ_JAVDXW010000001.1, read on the forward strand.
GATGTCGATGAGTGTGCGCTGCGAGGGATGCGGACTGGAATACGCAGGTGCCAAACGGCTCGGCGGACTGTTCGCCCAGCGAGCCAATCTCGCTCGGCCCGCCTACCTGTCGATGCTGGCGCAGGTGGCGCGTTTCCACCGGCAGGCCAACCGGCTGCTGGACACGGCACAAGCCGACTCCGACGAAACCCTCGGCGAGTTCCTGGCACGGGGCCGATACTCGGACTACTTCGTGCACCACTTCGCCCTGCCTCTCGTGTCGGCGGTGTGGTCGTCCGACCGCGAGGCCAGCAGACGGTATCCGACGCGCTACCTGTTCGAATTCCTTCGCCACCACGGCATGCTGTCGGTCACCGGATCGCCGGTGTGGCGCTCGGTGGTGGGCGGTGCCCGCGAGTACGTCCGTCGCGTCGCACAGCGGATCTCCGCCGTGTACCTGTCCACCCCCGTACGATCGGTGCACCGGCACACGGACGCCGTCGAGATCCGCGACGATTCCGATACGACCCACACCGCGGACCGTGTCGTTCTCGCGTGCCACGCCGACCAGGCGCTCGACGTGCTCGCCGAGCCCAGCCCCGCCGAGCAGAAGGTCCTGGGGGCATTCCGGTACTCCCGCAATGAAACCTGGCTGCACACGGACCCGGCACCACTTCCGGCCACCCCCGGGGCACGTGCGTCCTGGAACTACCTGAAACAGGACTGCAACGCCGATCCCGGGCAAGTGCTGGTCAGCTACGACATGAACCGTCTGATGCGGCTGGCCGAACCGGAGGACTACGTCGTCACGCTCAACGCGACCGACCGTGTCCGTTCCGAGCGGGTCCTGTCCCGGATGACCTACCGGCATCCGATCTACACACCCGATTCGGTGGCCGCACAGCGGCATCTGGACGAACTGGGCGACGGACTGGTGCAGTTCGCAGGCGCCTACCACGGCTGGGGGTTCCACGAGGACGGCTGTGCATCCGGAGTCCGTGCTTCCACGGCATTCGGGGCGGGCTGGTGAGCCGCGATGAGTACGGGCACCGTCACACCGGCTTTGTACGACGCGGTCGTCGGCCACACCCGCCACACCGACGTGCACAGAACATTCCGGCATCGGATCTACACCTGGCTGGTCGATCTGGACGAGCTGCCGGTGCTGCCCCGCTGGCTCCGGCCGTTCGCCCGGTTCGACGCCAGTGACCACGTGGGCTCACCGCAGCGATCGATCCGGGAGAACATCGATGCGTGGCTGGCCGCCCGGGGTGTGGATCTGCAGGGCGGCCGAATCCTGATGCTCGCGCACGCCCGCGTGCTGGGTTACGTGTTCAATCCGATCACCGTCTACTGGTGCCACCACCCCTGCGGCACCCCGGCCTGCATCATCGCCGAAGTGCACAACACCTACGGCGAGCGGCACTGCTATCTGCTGTCCCCGGACTCGACGGGTCACGCACACGCCGACAAGCAGTTCTACGTCTCACCGTTCCTCCCGGACAGCGGGCACTACGTGATGCGGTTCGACCCGCCCGATGAGCGGCTGCACGTACGGATTCAACTCCGACAAGAAGACCGACCACTGCTCACGGCGGTACTGGCCGGGCGTCGCCGCCGAGCGACGCGGTGGCAACTGGTGCGGCTACTGCTGAACCGGCCCTTGGTGCCACACCGGGTGGCAGCACTCATCCGCCGCCACGGTCTCGCCCTGTGGTTGCGCAGGATCCCGATCGTGCCCCGCAAAACCCGCCCCCACCGGAAAGGTGCCCGATGACCACCACTCCGTCCCCGTCGCCACATCTCGCCGTCGCTCCCTCGGCGGGGACACCGTCCGCGGAGCCGGCACATCCCGTTCCACCCTGGGACTCGGTCGGTGCGGTTCCCCACTCACCGCTGCGTGCACGACTGGCCGAGAAACTGTTCCGGCACGCCGTGCGCACTCTCCCCGTGCGCGTCGCACTGGCCGGGGGCGAGCGTCTCGGCGCGGGCGGCCCCGGCTCACCACTGATGCGGATTCCGTACCCGCAAGCCTTCTTCCACCGGCTCGGTGTGGACGCCAAGATCGGATTCGGCGAGTCCTACATGGTCGGCGACTGGACCAGCCCGGAGCCGGCCGACGTACTCACTCCGTTCGCCGAACGACTCACCCGGCTCGTGCCGCGCCCCCTGCAGACGTTGCGTCGGTGGGTGGACGCCCCCAAACCCGGCACCGAACGCAACACCGCAGGCGGCGCCCGCCACAACATCCAGCGGCACTACGACCTGTCCAATGATCTCTTCGCCACGTTCCTCGACGAAACCATGACCTACTCGGCCGGGCTGTTCCGGCCGGGCGTGCACGACCTGACCCGGGCCCAGCGCGACAAGGTCGACCGCGCACTGGACGTCGCAGGGGTCCGGAACGGCACCCGGCTACTGGAGATCGGTACCGGCTGGGGGGCGTTGGCACTGCAGGCAGCCCGGCGCGGAGCCCGGGTCACCACCCTCACGTTGTCCGAGGAACAACGCAGGCTGGCCCGCGAACGCACCGAGGCGGCAGGACTCTCCGACCGGGTCGACGTGCAACTGTGCGATTACCGCCACGCCACGGGCCGTTACGAGGCGGTGGTCAGCATCGAGATGATCGAGGCGGTCGGCCACGAGTACTGGCCGACGTACCTTCGGGCCCTGGATCGGCTACTCACCCCCGGTGGCCGCGCCGCCGTGCAGGCGATCACCATGCCGCACGATCGCATGCTCGCCACCCGCAACTCCTACACCTGGATCCACAAGTACATTTTCCCCGGTGGCCAACTGCCTTCCGTCTCCGCGATCGAACAGGGAATCGGCACACACACCGGGCTGTCCACGGTCGAACGGCGCTCGTTCGGCGCAGGCTATGCCGAGACTCTGCGGCAGTGGCGCGCACGCTTCCTCGACCGGTGGGACGAGGTCGCCCACCTCGGCTTCGGCGACACGTTCCGACGTATGTGGGAGTTCTACCTCGCCTACAGCGAAGCGGGATATCTGGACGTGTGGCAGTTCGGTTTCCACAAGCCCACCTCGGGCGAGCGATGAGAGCGAAGCGCAGGAAGGAGATGGGTATGGAACAACCGGTAAGTTCCGGTAGACGGCCTGCGCAGTGGTTCGCCGGCCACGAGTCCGAGGAGGGCTCCAACGCCCAGGAGTTACTCGCCGATGTCGCCAAGGGCGACGAACGCGCTTTCGAGCAGCTCTACGATCTTGTCGCGGGTTCCCTGTTCGGCCTGATTCAGCGCATTCTCCGCGATGCCGCGCAGTCCGAAGAGGTCGCCCAGGAAGTACTGATCGAGGTCTGGCGCACAGCCACCCAGTACCGGCCGGAACGCGGGAGCGTCCTGACCTGGGTGCTGACTCTGGCGCATCGACGCGCCGTCGATCGGGTGCGTTCGGCACAAGCCGCCACCGAACGCGAGACGCGGGCGGGATCCCAGGACCAGGGAAGGCCCTTCGACGAGGTCGCCGAAGCGGTGGCATCCCGATGGGAACAGCAGCAGGTGCGCAAGTGCCTGTCCACTCTGACCGAGCTGCAGCGGGAGTCCGTGATGCTGACCTACTACCGCGGTTACACCTACCGCGAAGCCGCCGGTCTGTTGAGCTCACCGGCACCAACCGTGAAGACACGACTGCGGGACGGACTCATCCGGCTCCGTGATTGCTTGGGGGTGGGCCGATGAGTACCGACATGGCGACCCTGACCGGTGCCTACGCCGTCAACGCACTCACCGAGTTCGAGCAGGCCGAATTCGAGCGGCATCTCGCCGAGTGTGCCGACTGCGCCCAGGAGGTGCGCGAGCTGCAGGAAACCGCAGCCCGACTCGGCACGTCCACGGAAACCGCGCCGCCCGAGGGACTCAGACAGCGAGTACTCGCCGAGGTGTCCCGCACTCGGCAGGAACCACCCCACGATCCCGGACGGCACAACACCGGAAGCAAGCCGAATGGGTCGACGGCGCACCGCGTGGCACGCGCACGTTGGGGCATGCGGCTGTCGGCTGCTGCCGCCGTGCTCGGTGTCGCCCTCGCCGGAACCTTCGGCGCGATCGCCTGGCAGACCCAGCAAGAACTCGAGCAGGCACAGCAGCGAGCCGAGCAGACCAGCGGTCGCGACATGGCCATGGCGGAGCTGATGGCCGCCTCGGACGCACGGATCGTCACGGCAGGCAACGGTGACCTGCGAGCCACCACCGTGCTATCCGATCAGCTCGACAGGGCCATGTTCCTGAGTACCGGGATCGAGCAGCCGCCACCCGGCCACACCTACCAACTGTGGTTCATCGGGCAGTACGGATTCAGTTCGGCAGGCCTGCTCAAGCAGGACCGGGCGGGCCACATGGCCCCGATCATGGCACCGATCCCGGCCGGGACCTCGGCGATGGGGGTCACACTCGAACCCGGAGGCGGATCCGAGCAGCCGACGACCGATCCCGTACTGAAAATGGACGTCCCCCTCTGAGGGGACAACTCCGAGGAGACGGCCCGAAGAAGCGGGGCGGGTCTCGCGGAAAACCGGCACTCGTCCTCGGATTTCATACCCGATGGTTCCCGGCTCTCCGCGAGACCACGGAAATCCGACTCAGCAGACGGCTCCCTCGGCCGCGGAGCCGACGAGCCGTGCGTACTTGCCCAGCACTCCGTGACGGTACTTCGGCTTCGGCGGGGCCCACCCGTCCTTGCGCCGTGCCAGTTCGTCATCGGAGACCAGTAGGTCCAACGTCCGGTTCTTCAGGTCCAGGCGGATGGGATCCCCGTCGTTCACGAAGGCGATCGGGCCACCGTCGGTGGCTTCCGGAGCGACATGGCCGATGCACAGCCCGGTGGTGCCGCCGGAGAACCGGCCGTCGGTGAGCAGCAGAACATCCTTGCCCAGTCCGGCACCCTTGATAGCACCGGTCACGGCCAGCATCTCCCGCATGCCCGGTCCACCCCGAGGACCCTCGTAACGGATGACCACGACGTCACCTGCCTGCAGCGATCCCTCCGCCACGGCATCCATCGCAGCCTGCTCACCGTCGAAGACCCGTGCCGTGCCCTCGAAGGTCTCCACATCGAAGCCGGCGCTTTTGACCACCGCGCCTTCCGGAGCCAGCGAACCACGCATCACCGTCAGCCCACCGGTCGGGTGCAGCGGATTGGACAGCTTGTGCACGACGTCACCGTCGAGTTCCGGTGGATCGAGTTCCGCGAGATTCTCCGCAACGGTCCTGCCGGTCACGGTCAGGCAGTCCCCGTGCAGCAGACCGGCATCGAGCAGAGCCTTCATCACCACCGGAACACCACCGATCCGGTCCACGGTGGACATCACATGCCTGCCGAACGGTTTCACGTCCGCCAAGTGCGGGACCCGGTCACCGACGCGGTTGAAGTCCTCCAGGGTGAGATCGACATTGGCCTCCCGCGCCACCGCGAGCAGGTGCAGCACCGCATTCGTCGATCCGCCGAAGGCCATCACCACCGCGATCGCGTTCTCGAAGGCCTCCTTCGTCATGATGCGACGTGCGGTGATCCCTTTGTCGATCAGGCCCACGACAGCCTCACCGGCCTCGTGTGCGCCCGTGTCCCGGCGTCGGTCCACCGCGGGCGGACTCGCCGACCCCGGCACCGACATGCCGAGAGCCTCCGCCGCACACGCCATCGTGTTCGCCGTGTACATGCCACCGCAGGCGCCCTCACCGGGGCAGATGGCGCGCTCGATCTGATCCACTCGCTCCCGGGAAATCAGCCCCCGCGCGCACGCTCCCACGGCTTCGAAGGCATCGATGAGTGTTACTTCCTCACCATCGACCTTGCCCGGAAGGATCGAGCCTGCGTAGACGAAAACCGACGCCAGGTCCAGCCGGGCAGCCGCCATCAGCATGCCGGGCAGACTCTTGTCGCATCCCGCCAGCAATACGGAGCCGTCGAGACGTTCGGCTTCCATCACGGTCTCGACCGAATCTGCGATGATCTCCCGGGACACCAGCGAATAATGCATGCCCACATGGCCCATCGAGATGCCATCGGACACGGAAATGGTGCCGAACTCCAGTGGGTAACCACTGGCCGCGTGCACACCGTCCTTACTCGCCTGCGCGAGACGCTGCAGGGAGAGGTTGCACGGCGTGATCTCGTTCCAGGACGAAGCTACTCCGATCTGCGGCTTCGCGAAGTCCTCGTCCTGCATCCCCACTGCCCGCAGCATTCCACGGGCGGCCGTTCGCTCCAGTCCCTCGGTCACCTCGTTACTACGAGGCTTCCTCGTGTTCGGTTGCGCATCGGCGGCATCGTTCTGTTCGGTCACACCCCGACTGTAATCCGTGGGAGTGGTCGGGCTCGAGCCAGGTCGGTGCTGGTTGGGGGTGGATGAAAAAGGTGGAGCCCCCCGAGCGGATCGGGGGGCTCCACCTGTGTTGGGGGTCGGCGGTGTCCTACTCTCCCACACCCGTGGGGGTGCAGTACCATCGGCGCTGGCGGGCTTAGCTTCCGGGTTCGGGATGGGACCGGGCGTGTCCCCGCCGCTATGACCACCGACTCGTTCTGGCCACACAGTCTAGCCCATGGCCAGTGTGTGGAGTTTATGGGGGTGGTTGTTGTTTCAGATCCGTATAGTGGATGCGCACCCTGGGTGGGTAAGTCACTCGGCCGATTAGTACCGGTCGGCTGCACCTGTTGCCAGGCTTCCACCTCCGGCCTATCAACCCACTCGTCTGGTGGGGGCCTTACCCGATCCAGGTCGGGGGGAGACCTCATCTGGAGGACGGCTTCCCGCTTAGATGCTTTCAGCGGTTATCCGTGCCGAACGTAGCCAACCAGCCGTGCTCCTGGCGGAACAACTGGCACACCAGAGGTTCGTCCGTCCCGGTCCTCTCGTACTGGGGACAGCATCTCGCAAGTCTCCGAACGCGCGCGGCGGATAGGGACCGAACTGTCTCACGACGTTCTAAACCCAGCTCGCGTGCCGCTTTAATGGGCGAACAGCCCAACCCTTGGGACCGACTACAGCCCCAGGATGCGACGAGCCGACATCGAGGTGCCAAACCATGCCGTCGATATGGACTCTTGGGCAGGATCAGCCTGTTATCCCCGGGGTACCTTTTATCCGTTGAGCGACACCGCTTCCACCAGCCAGTGCCGGATCACTAGGCCCTGCTTTCGCACCTGCTCGACCCGTCGGTCTCACAGTCAAGCCCCCTTGTGCCCTTGCACTCGCCACCTGGTTTCCAACCAGGCTGAGGGGACCGTTGGGCGCCTCCGTTACCCTTTGGGAGGCAACCGCCCCAGTTAAACTGCCCACCAGGCACTGTCCCTGATCCGGATCACGGATCGAGGTTAGACGCCCGCAACGACCAGAGTGGTATTTCAACAGCGACTCCACCCACACTGGCGTGTGAGCTTCCCAGTCTCCCACCTATCCTACACAAGCCGAACCAGACACCAATACCAAGCTACAGTAAAGGTCCCGGGGTCTTTCCGTCCTGCCGCGCGTAACGAGCATCTTTACTCGTATTGCAATTTCGTCGAGTCCGTGGTCGAGACAGCGCCCAAGTCGTTACGCCATTCGTGCAGGTCGGAACTTACCCGACAAGGAATTTCGCTACCTTAGGATGGTTATAGTTACCACCGCCGTTTACCGGCGCTTCCATTCTCCGCTTCGCGGGCGCACCCATTAACGAGTCCTGTTAACGTTCCGGCACCGGGCAGGCGTCAGTCCGTATACCTCGTCTTACGACTTCGCACGGACCTGTGTTTTTAGTAAACAGTCGCTCGGGCCCACTCTCTGCGGCCACCACCAGCTTCGGAGGCAACGCTCCTACACCGGCCATGGCTCCCCTTCTCCCGAAGTTACGGGGACATTTTGCCGAGTTCCTTGACCACGGTTCGCTCGCTCGCCTCGGTATGCTCTACCTGACCACCTGTGTTGGTTTGGGGTACGGACCACCCACGCACTCGCTAGAGGCTTTTCTCGGCAGTACGGGATCACCCACTTCGCCACACGGGCTCGGCCTCCGGTCTCAGGCACCGGTGCACGGATTTGCCTGTGCACCGCCCTACACCGTTACCCCGGGACTACCATCGCCCGGGATGGGCTACCCTGCTGCGTCACCCCATCACTGACCGGACCGCCGGGCCTCGCCACCATGAGCACCGGACACCGTCCCGCACAGCGGAACAGGCCGGCACCGATAGCACCGAGAACACCGACACCGGTATGGGACGCGCGTCGGCGGGTACGGGAATATCAACCCGTTATCCATCGGCTACGCCTGTCGGCCTCGCCTTAGGCTCCGACTCACCCTGGGCGGATCAGCCTTGCCCAGGAACCCTTGGTCATCCGGCGGCAGAGATTCTCACTCTGCTTGCACTACTCATGCCCGCATTCTCTCTCGCATGGTCTCCACGACTGGCTTACGCCGCCGCTTCACCGTCCACACGATGCTCCCCTACCCACCATGACACAGTCACGGCGACACGGCTTCGGCGGTGTGCTTGAGCCCCGCTACATTTTCGGCGCAGGACCACTCGACCAGTGAGCTATTACGCACTCTTTCAAGGATGGCTGCTTCTAAGCCAACCTCCTGGTTGTCCGGGCAGTCCCACATCCTTCCCCACTAAGCACACACTTGGGGGCCTTAGCCGGTGTTCTGGGCTGTTTCCCTCTCGACGACGGAGCTTTTCCCCCGCCGACTCACTGCCGCGCTATCCACGCCATGCCATTCGGAGTTTGGTTGACGTCAGTACCCCACACAGGGCCCTCCACCATCCAGTAGCTCTACCTGCACGACGAAACACACGACGCTGCACCTCAATGCATTTCGGGGAGAACCAGCTATCTCCGAGTTTGATTGGCCTTTCACCCCTACCCACAGCTCATCCCCCAGGTTTTCAACCCTGGTGGGTTCGGGCCTCCACCCGGTATTACCCGGGCTTCACCCTGGCCATGGGTAGATCACTCGGTTTCGGGTCTAGAGCACGCGACTACCACGCCCTGTTCGGACTCGCTTTCGCTCCGGCTTCCCCACCACGGGTTAACCTCGCCACGCACCACTAACTCGCAGGCTCATTCTTCAAAAGGCACGCCATCACCGCGAACGGCTCTGACGGATTATAGGCACACGGTTTCAGGGACTCTTTCACTCCCCTCTCGGGGTACTTTTCACCATTCCCTCACGGTACTCTCCGCTATCGGTCACCAGGAGTATTCAGGCTTACCAGGTGGTCCTGGCCGATTCACACGGGAATCCACGGACCCCGTGCTACTCGGGATCACACCCGGGAGCACGCACCACTTTCACCGACGGGGGTCTCACCCACTACGCCTGCGCATTCCAACGCATTCAGCTGGCCATGCATACACTCCCCGCTGAGGCGGCAGCCCCAACCAGATGCTCCCAACAACCCCGAGCACGCAACGCCTGCCGGCTTGCCACGCACCCGGTTTAGCCACACATCCCGTTTCGCTCGCCACTACTCGGGGAATCGCTATTGCTTTCTCTTCCTGCGGGTACTGAGATGTTTCACTTTCCCGCGTTCCCTCCCACTGCCCTATACATTCAGACAGCGGTGACCGGACATCACTCCGGCCGGGTTTCCCCATTCGGACACCCTCGGATCACAGCTCGGTTGACAGCTCCCCGAGGCTTATCGCAGCCTCCCACGTCCTTCATCGGCTCCTGATGCCGAGGCATCCACCGTGCGCCCTTACACACTTACACACCAAGTATCAAGATGCTCGCATCCACTATACAGTTCTCAAACAACAACCACCACGGCAACACACCCACCACCACCCCAACCAGGGGCAGCACCAGCGGCATGTTCCCTCAGAACCCAACAGTGCACCGACACCGAGACCACCCAGGCCCCAGCAGCATTCCATGTTCGACGTTTCCACACTCTCGGACAGCACCACCCGGTGCGCACCACATCCGGGCACACCCACCAGGCAGCACCCACACCCGGCCACCACCCTGCCCACACCGGGACAGGACACGCCGGCATGTGCGAGTACCAGTGCTCCTTAGAAAGGAGGTGATCCAGCCGCACCTTCCGGTACGGCTACCTTGTTACGACTTCGTCCCAATCGCCGGTCCCACCTTCGACCACTCCCCCCGGCAAACCGGTTGGGCCATGAGCTTCGGGCGTTACCGACTTTCGTGACGTGACGGGCGGTGTGTACAAGGCCCGGGAACGTATTCACCGCAGCACTGCTGATCTGCGATTACTAGCGACTCCGACTTCACAGGGTCGAGTTGCAGACCCCGATCCGAACTGAGACCGGCTTTAAGAGATTCGCTGCCCCTCACGGGTTGGCCACCCTCTGTACCGGCCATTGTAGCATGTGTGAAGCCCTGGGCATAAGGGGCATGATGACTTGACGTCATCCCCACCTTCCTCCGAGTTGACCCCGGCAGTCTCCCGCGAGTCCCCAACCGCATTGCTGGCAACACAGGACAAGGGTTGCGCTCGTTGCGGGACTTAACCCAACATCTCACGACACGAGCTGACGACAGCCATGCACCACCTGTGCACCGGCCCCAAAAAGGGAAACCCTGTCTCCAGAGCGATCCAGGCATGTCAAACCCAGGTAAGGTTCTTCGCGTTGCATCGAATTAATCCACATGCTCCGCCGCTTGTGCGGGCCCCCGTCAATTCCTTTGAGTTTTAGCCTTGCGGCCGTACTCCCCAGGCGGGGCGCTTAATGCGTTAGCTACGGCACGGACACCGTGGAAACAGTCCCCACACCTAGCGCCCAACGTTTACGGCGTGGACTACCAGGGTATCTAATCCTGTTCGCTCCCCACGCTTTCGCTCCTCAGCGTCAGTATCGGCCCAGAGACCCGCCTTCGCCACCGGTGTTCCTCCTGATATCTGCGCATTTCACCGCTACACCAGGAATTCCAGTCTCCCCTACCGAACTCAAGTCTGCCCGTATCGACCGCACGCCTGCCGTTAAGCAACAGGTTTTCACGGCCGACGCGACAAACCGCCTACGAGCTCTTTACGCCCAATAAATCCGGACAACGCTTGCGCCCTACGTATTACCGCGGCTGCTGGCACGTAGTTAGCCGGCGCTTCTTCTGCCCCTACCGTCACCTTCGTCGGGACCGAAAGAGGTTTACAACCCGAAGGCCGTCCTCCCCCACGCGGCGTTGCTGCGTCAGGCTTTCGCCCATTGCGCAAGATTCCCCACTGCAGCCTCCCGTAGGAGTCTGGGCCGTATCTCAGTCCCAGTGTGGCCGGTCACCCTCTCAGGCCGGCTACCCGTCGTCGCCATGGTACGCCGTTACCGCACCATCCAGCTGATAGGCCGCGGGCTCATCCCGTACCGCCGGAGCTTTCCACACACCACCATGCGATGACATGTCCTATCCGGTATTAGACCCCGTTTCCAAGGCTTATCCCCAAGTACAGGGCAGATTGCCCACGTGTTACTCACCCGTCCGCCACTCATCCACCCCTGCGAACAAGAGCTTCAGCGTTCGACTTGCATGTGTTAAGCACGCCGCCAGCGTTCGTCCTGAGCCAGGATCAAACTCTCCAACAAAGGATCATTCAACAACCCCAGCAGAAACACACCCCACAACAGGGCATGCCCCAAAAAAACAAAACCGAAAAAACGGTCCGCATCAAACACAAAACCATCGGCACACTGTTGAGTTCTCAAAGAACACACCCACCACACGGCAGGCCCGCAATAACCGCTTGCTGCACCGAAAACCCTAGCAAACCCACCAGCAACCCACCCAAAGGGGGGTCACCCGAACCGGCCCACCGAGCTCTCACCACGCCACATTCCCACACCGGAAACCCAGCACCGCAACAACACGCTCACCGCATATTAACCTTGCTCCGCTGAAACAGCCCAACCAAACCGGAAACCAATCCCGCCGGACCGCCATTCACCGTAACAAACACCCGAAACCACCCAAAAACCCAGGAAGCAACCGGCCACCAACACCCGACCCGACTCACACCGGCTCGTTCCGTGCTGACAACGAAAACTCTACACATCCCCGAACCCACCCCCCACACCCACCCCCCCACAACCCACAAAACACCAGCACAACCCCCCATTAACACCACATCAACGATTACTCCACGGGACGCAGCCACAGCTTTACGGTGCTCGCGGCCCCCGCAGCTCCGATGGCTTCCAGGAGCTCGTCTGCCGAGACCGCTTCCGATCTCCCGACGGGCACGAACTCGTAGCCCCATGTGCCGAACTCCCGGAGAGCCGCCGCCGGGTCGTCACCCAGCTCAGCCACACCATCAGGCGTGAACGAGCACACAACGGAGGGACGGTCACGCTGCAACAGGTGGCTCATCCCCTGCAGAATTCGATGCACTCGGCTTCCGACATCGATGTGCACCACCGACAGCCGACGGTCGGTCACCACGAGCTGGTTCTCCAACTCCTGGTCCAATCGAACGCCGTGTACCCGCGCGTTCCCATCCGGTTCGGCATCTTCTCCGGCAAGGTCCGTACGCACGTGGAGACCGCCTGAAGCGGGCCATTCGACAGTCAACTCGCCCGGCGAGTCCCAGGCCACGCTTCGGAGCAGCGTCAATCGCCCACCGGTGCCCTCCGGCACGTTGATCTCCACATTGCGCCGCAACAGCCGACTCTCCCGCTCACACGGCTCGACGGCGACCACGGCTCCGCTGTTGCCCAGGCGGCTCAACACGCGAACGGTTTGGTAACCGACATAGGCCCCGACGTCGAGAAACACTCCCTCGGGTTCCAGCAGTGCATCGATCAGTGCGGAGACCTCGCCGTCCCAGGTCGCATGCGAGGACAGCCACGGCAGCATCCGGTTGTCCTCCGAGGGCAGGCGGAGCAAACCGGCATCGCACACCACCGGCGTACTGGTGTCGTCGCCCGTGTCCGTACTGCGCTCGTGTTCCCGCAACAGAATCCGCTGCAGGACGTCGGTGCGGTGCAGTGCGTGGGACGCGTCGTGAGTCGCGTTCTGCAGCCCCGTTTCGAGTTTCCGCTCCTGGGAGTGCTTCGTCTCCGACCACTCCCGCTCCAGGTTGTCGATGCGATCCAGCGTCTTTTCCACCGCGCCGGTCAGGCGATCCAGACGTTCGGTCAGTGCCTCGATCCGATCATCGCCCGCACTGCTTTCCGAGGTGAGGTCTTCCTCGATCCCACGGAGTCTGCGCTGCTGATCGACAAGATCGGTCCTGACTCGGACCATCCCGTCGTCGGTGCCGACAAGCTGTGCACCGAGCTGGTCCTGCCGCTGCTCGAGGCGAGCGAGTTCGGCACGCAGAGCTTCGACATCGAGCTCCTCGCCGGTGCCGGACTGACGCCGCAGCAGCTCGGCGGCAGTCTGCTCCACACCGTCGATCAGGGAACGCATGATGTCGCGAATATGCTCGTCATAGTGGCCGAGCGCTTTCAGCACAGCCTTGCGCAGAGCCGGAGCCATCGAGCTGCGGGCGCCGGCACTCACCTCGGGGGGCCGGTGCAGGGCATGCCGGGCGATCAACAGCGGATGCAATGGATCGTCCTGCCTGCCGTTACGGTCCTCGGCCCACTTCGTTCGCCAACTCCGGTACGCCTGCTCCACCCGGTCGCGCAGTCCCTCCCCCGCCCGTGTCGGGCTGTACTCGGTCAGCAGGCGCTCCCTGGCGGCGGCCCCGAAAGCGGCGGTCTCGTCAGGGGAGCTCGCCATCTCCGCGAGCAGAGCAGCAGCGGCATCGATATCCGGTTCACCCGCATTCTGGCAGGGCACAAGTTTGGTTCCCGGCTCACCGAGTAGTTCCGCAACGGCCCCGTGATCACTGGCCACAGTGGGGATCGCCTGTGCCGCCATCTCGAGCAGGCGCAGTGCGTAGCGGTCACCGCCCACACCACCTTCGGCACGGTGCAGGGAGACCACACAGTCGGACGCCGCGGGCACGGCACCGTCCGGTTCCTCCTCCAGCAACATGATGCGCGGGTCCGTGGTGGTGGCCAGCCGAAGGCGCTCGGCCTCTTCCGGATGGTCGGCTGCCTCGCTGACCGAGATGAGCAGTCGCACGTCCGCACGGTCGGGAAACGCCGCGAGGAACGCGTTGACCAGACCGAGCGCATTGCCCTGCCACTCGTCGGCATGATCGACGAAGGCCCCGAGGACGAACTCGCCGCCCAGGCCGTACCGCGCACGCACCTGCTCACGAGTCGCGGGCTCGACACGGCCGGCATCCGGCAGCGGGAGTGTGGCAACACCCACGCCGACCTGCCCGGCACGCCGTCCGGCACGTCGACTGGTCTCCGACAGCACCCATGTTTCGGTACTGCCGGTGCGGCCCGTCGGGGAGGCAGCCCGGCCATGCCCGGCATGATCGAGATGCCCATCGGGCAGAACGTCGATCACGTAACGCCCCGCAGGAACCGGGAGATCGGTATCGCATCGCAGCACCACCGGATAGTACGGCGTGTCGGCGGACGGGAGCCCGGAAGCTCGCACCGCTGCTCGGACGAGTTCGGCCAACCGACCCGTTCCCAGCACTGCAACACCGAGCTGGTCGACCATCGTCACACGTCGATCGTCCGCCTCCTGGTGCACGGCAGCAGGCGGAATCCGATTGCTCGCGACCCCCACCCCGGCGCACCACTCGTGGAACGAGGCAGCATCGGCGCCGAAGGGGGCCGGGTAGTCGCGCTGAAGCAGCGGATCATCGGCCCAGACCGCGGCGATCCAGCGTGACGCGCCCGCGGCCCGCTGCCATTCGTCGTCGGCGGCACACGCCCATTCCAGAAACGACGACACCGCATCGGCATGGTCCCGCGGCGGCTCGAAAGGACTCGCCGGAACCCTTTCGCCCGTTTGCTCGGCCTGTGCCCAGGCGTGCCGGTATGCACTGCGCAGCGCGGTCGGCACCGTGGTTCCGTTCGGCAGAGCCTCGAAAGGGTGGGACTGCTGCCGGGTATACCCGGCTTCCACCAGCGCATTGCGGTATCCGGCGCACAGTCGTGCCAGCAGCGGATGTTCCGACAGCAGTACGCGCGGTTGGTCAGCGTAGGTCACCGACAGCAGCCAGGGCCGTTGTGGCTCGAAACCATCGAAGTGCACCGTGCGCAGCAGGTGACCATCCACCTGGTACCGACCGTCCGCCGAGACCTCCAGCACTCGCTGGGCGGCGTTGAACGCGGACACACCGATACCGGGATCACGAAGAACCTGATGATCCACCAGCGCGGAGGCGCCTTCCAAAAACGTGGCCACAGCACTCGGCTCGGCCAGTACCTGCTCCGCCCACACGGTGAGGAACCGCTCGCTGCCGGGGCTCACGGCGAGCATGTTCGGGTCGAAGGTCCCGGACTCGGCCAGGTCGGTTGTGCTGGGACGCAGGCCGTCGACGAACAGCGGGCGCAGCACCTTCGGCACCAATGCCACCGGCCGTTGGGGAGTCAGTGCCGCCGCCACGTCGTCGAAACCACCGAAGACCCGCACACAGGGTTCCAGGGAGAACACACAGGCAGCGGATTCCCACAGCAGGCGAGCGAGCAGGCGCGGGCGCAGTACCGCGCGGAGTTGCTCGGCGGTGCACGCCATCGCCAGGCGGGCGAACTCCACGGCGTCCACGCCGATGTCCTCCGGTGTCAGGACCTCGGCGTGTTCCTGAGCACCGATATCCTCCGGCCGTTCCGGCAGCAGGATGACGAATCGGGCACCGGGATGGCTGCTCAGGAACGAGTCGCGCACCACCCGTGCAGCGGGCAGTTGATCCCGGCAAGCAACCGTGCAGCCGAGCAACGGCGTCGCGGGGCCATCGAAGGTCCCGGGGGATTCCCCGGGAGTCTCCGACGGCCATTCCGGCTCGTCGAGCATCTCCTCCGGCCGCGGCGAGAGCTCGGACTGCGAGGTGGGCTCCGGGGCACTCGGCTCACCGGAGGATTCGTAAGGGACCTGGCGATCAGTCACGTGCACGAACGTACCGCCGCATGCCCACCGGAAAACGGACCACCTATCGGACCACCGATCCGTCACAGCATCGGCATCAACGTGCGCAACTCGTAGGGCGTGACATGGCTGCGGTAGGCGTCCCACTCGTCGCGCTTGTTGCGCAGGAAGAAGTCGAACACGTGCTCACCGAGAGTCTCGGCCACCAACTCGGAGGACTCCATCACACTGAGCGCTTCGCTGAGGTTTTGCGGCAGGCTCGCATACCCGGCGGCCTTGCGTTCGCCCTCGGTGAGTGACCACACGTCGTCCTCGGTGGCCGGGGACAGTTCGTAACCCTTCTGCACTCCCTGCAGGCCCGCTGCCAGGATCACCGCGTAGGCGAGGTAGGGATTGCACGCCGCGTCGAGGTTGCGTATCTCCACCCGGCGCGACGAGGACTTGCCCGGAGAATACATCGGAACCCGCACCAGCGCGGATCGGTTGGCGTGGCCCCAGCACACTGCGGTCGGGGCCTCACCGCCGACGACCAACCGCTTGTACGAGTTCACCCACTGGTTCGTGACCGCGCTGATCTCCCTGGCGTGCCGGAGGATTCCGGCGACGAAGGCACGGCCGGTCTCGGACAGTTCGAAGGGGTCCTCGGGATGGTAGAACGCATTCTGATCACCCTCGAACAGGCTGATGTGGGTGTGCATCCCCGAGCCGGGTTGGGCGCTGAACGGCTTGGGCATGAACGACGCGCGCACCCCCTGGGTCAGTGCGACTTCCTTGACGACGTAACGGAAGGTCATCACGTTGTCGGCCATCGTCAACGCGTCGGCATAGCGCAGGTCGATCTCCTGCTGACCGGGTGCTCCCTCGTGGTGACTGAACTCCACCGAGATGCCCATGGCCTCCAGCGTTTCGATGGCGTTGCGCCGGAAGTGCGGGGCGGCATCGTGGCTGGCCTGGTCGAAGTAGCCACCCGAGTCGGCCGGGGTCGGCTCGGTGCCGTCGGTGGGCAGATCCTTGAGCAGGAAAAACTCGATCTCCGGGTGCACGTAGCAGGTGAATCCCGCCTCGGTCGCCTTGGACAGGGTGCGACGCAGGACGTGGCGTGGATCGGCCCAGGCCGGCGATCCGTCGGGCATGGTGATGTCGCACAACATCCGGGCCGAATAATGCTCGCCATCCGGAGTCTCCCAGGGCAGCACCTGGAAGGTGCTGGGATCGGGCTTGGCGACCATGTCGGATTCGTAGATCCGGGAGAATCCCTCGATGGCCGAGCCGTCGAACCCGATGCCCTCGGCGAAGGCGCCCTCCAGTTCGGCGGGCGAAATCGCCACCGACTTGAGGATGCCGAGGACATCGGTGAACCAGAGCCGCACGAAGCGGATGTCGCGTTCCTCCAGGGTGCGGAGTACGAACTCCTGCTGACGGGTCATGCCCCGCAGCCTAAAGCCTCCAGCGGGCATTCACCGCAGCCGTACCCGTGCCACGGCCGTTCCCACGGTCCCGTCGCGAGTTCCTTGCGGGCCTGTCGCGATAGGGCCATCAGCTCGTGCAACGAGTCCCCTCCTGCGGCGGCTTCAGGTCCACCAGGTACCGGATACCCGCCCTGTTCACACACGCGTTGCCCTGTAGAAACACAGTGTGCTGCGTGCCTTCGAAGGTCAACAAGCGGGCACCGAGCGCGTTGGCGAGCCGCTTCCCGGCCGCATACGGCGTGGCCGGGTCACCCGTGGTGGAGATGACCAGTGTCGTCGGCAGTTTCGCCGGGTCGGGTGGCACTTCGTCCGCAGTGACCGGCACGGGCCAGAACGCACACACCCCTCGAGCCGCGCTCGGTGGATGACCGTCGTCCAGGAACGGCGCCGCCTGCTCATAGCGCCGGTCGGCCTTGCGCAACCGCGCACGGTCGGTCAGTCGCGGGTCGTCCACGCAACGCACCGCGTTGAAGGCGTCCGTGAGACCCGAGTAGTGCCCGTTCGGTCCCCGCCCGTAGTAGGAGTCGGCCAGCGCCATCAGGATCCGTCCCTGCCCTCGCGTCAGTTGGAGCAGGCCGCTGTTGAGCCGTTCCCACAGGCGCTTCGAGTACAGCGCCTGGATAGTACCGGTCGTGGCATCCGAATAGGACAGTTTGCGTCCCTCGCCCACCGCGACCGGCTGCTCCAGCAGGGGCCGGGTCAACTGCTGGTACACGGTCACCGCACGCGAGGGGTCGTCACCGAGTGCGCAGGCCTCCTGCCGGGAACACCAAGCCGCGAACGCCTCGAAGGCCTGCTGAAAACCGGCCCCCTGGGCGACGAGTTCGGCCACCTTGCCCTGGTCGGGATCCATGGCACCGTCGAGCACCATCGCGCGGACATTGCCCGGGAACTGCTCGGCGTACTCCGCGCCGATCCGAGTGCCGTAGGAGAAGCCGAGGTAGGTCAGCTTCTTGTCACCGAGGGCCGAGCGGAGCACGTCCATGT
This sequence comes from Haloactinomyces albus, assembly GCF_031458135.1. Classification (NCBI taxonomy): domain Bacteria; kingdom Bacillati; phylum Actinomycetota; class Actinomycetes; order Actinopolysporales; family Actinopolysporaceae; genus Haloactinomyces; species Haloactinomyces albus. The sequence continues at coordinate 1,055,330 of NZ_JAVDXW010000001.1, forward strand.
CCTTGGCGACATCGCGAGTTCCCATGTTGGCCAGCATCGTGGTTCCGCTGCGTTGCGCGCACTTGCGTGCATAGGCGCGGTGCTCGCGTTCGGTCTGTGCGATCCCGGCGGGTGAGGTGTCCGCGTCGGAGTCGAGTCGTTCGGCGTCGCGCTCGGCGTCGGTCAGACAGTCCACCTGGGGTTCGCTGGCGCCGATTCCTCGGGGGTCGAAGCCGACCAGGTCGAACCGAGCACCGAGTTCCGTGTTCGAGACCGCGCCTGCCAGCCCGGCTGCCATGAGCATGCCGGACGCACCGGGGCCACCGGGGTTGACGACCAACGAACCGATGCGGTGCGCGGGGTCACCCGCCGGTTTACGCAATACGCCGAGTGTGATCGTCTTCCCCTGCGGTGCGGAGTAGTCCATCGGAACCGTCAGCCGGGCACACTCGATCGAACGGTTCCGGAAGGCCGCGCGGGACCGCCCGGTGGTCGCGTATTCCGCACACGGTCCCCATGTCAGGGACTGGCCGTAGTATTCCTTCAGATCAGGGGGCACCGCTCCGGCCGGTCCTCTGCTCTCGGTGTGCAGCTGCGGTGTTCCCGGCTCCTCGGACGGGCTCGGACTACAGGCGACGACGCTGCCGAGCAGGAGGAATGTCACGAGCACGGTCGGTAGGCGAGTCACTCGTTGATCGTGGCACGAGGCCATCACCGGCGCGCACACCGGACCCGGCCAACGTGCGCACAGTGTCCGCGCGAAGATGGAGACATGCCTCAGCTGCGCATCGCTCTCGCACAGGTCAATGCCTGCGCCGGTGACATCAGCGGTAACAGTTCGATGGTTCTGGACTGGACTCGCAGGGCCGTGCGGGAAGGTGCCCATGTGGTCGCGTTCCCCGAGATGGTTCTGTCCGGGTATCCGGTCGAGGACCTCGCGCTGCGGAAGTCGTTCGCGGCAGCCAACCGCTCCGAGGTCGACGCGCTGGCCCTGCGGCTGCACGAGGCGGGATGTGGTGATGCCGTGGTCGTCGTCGGGCATCTGGACCGTGATGACGAGGGAGTGCGCAATGCGGCGTCGCTGCTGCACGGCGGCGAGGTCGTGACCACCTACTACAAGCACCATCTGCCCAACTACGGCGTCTTCGACGAGGCCCGCTACTTCGCACCGGGATACGACCTGCCGATCGTCCGGCTGCACGGAGTGGATATCGGGGTGGTGATCTGCGAGGACATCTGGCAGAACGGCGGCCCCGTGACCGCACTGGGCCGAGTGGGCGTGGATGCCGTCGTGTGCATCAACGGTTCGCCCTACGAACTGGCCAAGGACGATCAGCGCACACCTCTCGTCACCCGGCGGGCGGCCGAGGCCGGTGCTCCGATGGCGTATGTGAACCTGGTCGGCGCGCAGGATGAGCTCGTCTTCGACGGTGACTCGCTGATCGCCACTCCCGAGGGCGGGATTCTCGCACGGGCACCCCAGTTCGTCGAGCACCTGATGGTGCATGACCTGGATCTCACCGGCGGTGGCCACACCTCCACCGACACCTCTCCGGAGCCGGTGGAGGAGGGCACTCCGCTGCACTTCCGGCCGGGCGCTCTGCCCGCCTTCGACGTCGAACGGATCACCCTGCAGCCCGAGCCGCTGCCCATCTACGAGCCGATGCCGTTACCGAGCACGCCCGAGCCCTTGTCGGATGTGGCCGAGGTGTGGTCGGCGCTGGTGACCGGGGTGCGGGATTACGCGCACAAAAACGGGTTCCGCTCGGTGACCTTCGGCTTCTCCGGGGGCATCGACTCGGCGGTGTGTGCGGCATTGACCGCCGATGCCCTGGGCCCCGACGCCTTGTACGGCGTGTCGATGCCGTCGAAGTACTCCACGGAGCACTCCCGGTCCGACGCCGCCGAGCTCGCACGCCGCCTGGGCTGCCACTTCGAGGAGCATCCCGTCGGGGACATGGTCGAGATGTTCGTGGACCGGCTGGGGCTGACCGGGCTGGCCGAGGAGAACGTGCAGGCGCGCTGCCGCGGGGTCACGGTGATGGCGCTGTCCAACCAGCACGGGCACCTCGTGCTCACGCCGGGCAACAAGACCGAGCTCGCGGTCGGCTACTCCACGATCTACGGGGACTCGGTCGGCGGCTTCGCGCCGATCAAGGACGTGCCGAAGACGCTGGTGTGGCGGTTGGCGCGGTGGCGCAACGCCGAGGCGGAGAAGCGCGGGGAGACGCCGCCGATTCCGGAGAACTCGATCAGCAAGGCGCCGTCGGCGGAACTGCGCCCCGGGCAGGTGGACACCGACTCGTTGCCGCCGTACGAAACCCTCGACGAAATCCTCGACGGGTACGTGGAGGGTGACCACAGCTACGCCGATCTGGTCGCGGCCGGATTCGATGCGGATCTCGTCGAGCGGGTGCTGCAGATGGTGGACCGTTCCGAGTACAAACGGCGTCAGTACCCGCCGGGCACCAAGATCAGTCTCAAGGCCTTCGGCCGGGACCGTCGGTTGCCTGTAACCAACCGCTGGCGCGAGGTGCGGCCGTAGGCCCCGAGTATTTTTGCAGTTTCGCGCGAAACTGCAATTTTCTGCCGACACGCCGAGTACCGGAACCGGTCAGTCACGAGTTACGCGCACACGCACGCACACTGTCGAAGGCTGCGGCTTGCAGGGCCAATGCGCGCACTCCGGCGCAGAGCGGGGAGCACGCCACGCGTCGTGCTCGACGTGGGCAGGAGAGCTCCTCGCTACGCACTGGGTGTAGGGGTCATGTCCGGTACCGAAAGACGGTATCCCGACCCCGGCAGCTCAGCCTCGACGCCATCGGAGTGCGCCGGCACGATCCGCAGGGCATCCCGCGGGCGGTGCGCTGGGAAGAACTGGTCGGCGCCGCCATCACCCGCAGGGACGCTCACTGGTCCCCCGTTCAACTCGATCTCTCTCCGGCGGATCCGCAGTTCCGCCACCGGCACCCGGAGATGGAGCATCTCCGGCAGTTCCGCCGGATCGAGAACGGCTACCGGCTGTCCCTGGGAACATCGAACCAACAAGCCCCGAACCAACAGGGGGCCACCACGCGGGTGACCTGACCGCCGCCCGCGTCAACCGAGCCGGGCACGCAGCCTCTCCAACTCGGCATCGTCGAGAACGACATCGAGATCCCGTAACGTGTCCCCGAGGCGCTCGGGCGGAACGGGCGTGCGCTCGACCCGTCCGTCCGCGTGCTCCACGGTGAGCTCGTCACCGACGAGGCGGCGGCTGACACCGTGGCCGATCCGCATGACCACCAGCTTTCCGGTGAACGGCGAGTTCGGATGCGTCGCGGTGTAGTGGTGGGCGACCTCGTAATCCACCGGATGCTGCGGGGTGTCGTCGAAAGCGTGCAGGGCCTCCCACCCGTTTTCCCCGTACTTCGACAGCGTCCACACGCCCTCGTGATGGGTGAGACGGTGTGGCCATCCCGTCTGGTCGACCACGGCCCCGTGCTCCAGCGGCATCGGATGCAGTACTCCGGCACCGAAGCCCACATCGGCGAGATGGTCACCGGCATCGGTGCGCACGATCAGCACCATGTGCGTCCGCGGGCCCGCCCGGTGCGGTTGAACCCGCGCCATCCGGCGCCGCACCGAGAACCCCAGGTGCTCGAGTACGGCGGCGAACAACAGGGCGTGCTCGTAGCAGTACCCACCTCGACGACGTCCGATGAGCTTGTCGGTCACCACGCCCGTTTCCAGTCCGGGATGCTCGCCGAGCACCACGTCGACGTTCTCGAACGGGATCGTGCGCACGTGTGCCTCGTGCAGGGACCGCAACGTCTCGGCGGAGGGTTCCGTGCGAGGACGACCGATACGTTCGAGGTAGGCGTCGACGTCGACGGCGGCGATGTTCCACTCGTCGGTGGCGGTGGCATGCTGTGTGCGGGTGCTCATGACGTCATGCTCCTACTTCGAGCGCACTCGAAGTCAAGATCCCCGGAGCCGGACGAGCCGGGCCGCGACAGCCAGGCAGCGGTCAAGCATGCAGTGGTCAAGCCGAATGTGATGTGTGTCGGAAGTCATCCCGCTCCGGCATCAGCCCGTGTCACTCTGGGACTGCAAGCATCCCTACCAGCCCGTGGACCCGCCGGCCGGGCCGCGAGGAAAGAGGATGGTCGATCATGACTGCGACATCGGGCGAGAATCCCCGGAACGCCGCGGGCAACGCCGCAGCGAGCGAAACCACAGCACCCTACGGCTCCACGCCGCCACGGCGCCGGGTCCGGATCCATCACCTGCAGGAGCTCAAGGAGCGCGGCGAAGCCTGGCCGATGCTCACCTCCTACGACATGTACAGTGCCCGGATCTTCGACGAGTCCGGGATCCCGGTACTGCTCGTGGGGGATTCGGCGGCCAACAACGTCTACGGCTACGAGTCCTCGCTGCCGATCACCGTCGAGGAGCTGCTGCCACTGGTCCGTGCCGTCTCCCGTTCGGCCGAGCACGCCCTGGTCGTCGCCGACCTGCCGTTCGGCTCCTACCAGGCCTCACCGGAGCAGGCGCTGGAAACGGCGGTGCGCTTCATGAAGGAGGGCGCACACGCGGTGAAGCTGGAAGGTGGTCGCCGCTATGCCGCCCATGTGGAGGCCCTCGTCGCCGCCGGTATCCCCGTGATGGGCCACATCGGGTTCACTCCGCAGAGCGAGCACGGGCTCGGCGGCTACCGCGTCCAGGCACGCGGTGAACAGGGCGAGGAGCTGGTCGCCGACGCGCTCGCGCTGCAGGAAGCGGGGGCGTTCTCGGTGGTACTCGAGATGGTCTCCGGCCAAGCCGCCAAGCGGGTCACCTCCGAACTGCGCATCCCCACGATCGGCATCGGCGCCGGGCCGGACTGCGATGCGCAGGTGCTGGTGTGGACCGACATGGCCGGGATGAACACCGGCCGTACGGCGCGCTTCGTCAAGCGTTACGCCGATCTCGGCGGCATGCTCTCCGAGGCCGCGAGCAGCTTCGCCGCCGACGTGCGTGGGGGGAACTTCCCCGCCCCGGAGCACAGCTTCGACTGACCGCGCCGCGGGACCGTGCTTCCCGAAGGTGGATGCGTCGTTGTGGCAACAGTAATGCCACAACGACGCTTTCACCCCGGCAGCTCGGGCGGGGTGCCGTCGCCGAACGGTCGCCCGCCCAACGCCTCGCGGCCGTGCGGAGTGTGCCAGCCGGACGGGTCCGGCCCTGCCGGGACGATGCCGGTCGGATTGATCTGCGCGTGCGTGCTGTAGTAGTGCCGCTTGATGTGGTCGAAGTCGACCGTGTCCCCGAAGCCCGGCGTCTGGAACAGATCGCGCGCGTAGGCCCACAGCACCGGTAGTTCGGTGAGCTTGTGCCGGTTGCACTTGAAGTGCCCGTGATAGGCCGCGTCGAATCGGACCAGCGTGGTGAACAGCCGGATATCGGCCTCGGTGATCGTGTCACCGACCAGGAAACGTTGCGACTCCAACCGCTCGGAAAGCCGATCCAGCCGAGCGAACAAGGCATCGAAGGCCCGTTCATAGGCCTCCTGCGAGGTCGCGAATCCGCACTTGTACACGCCGTTGTTCACATCCTGGTACACCACGGCGTTGACCTCGTCGATCTCCGCGCGCAGCTCCGGTGGGTACAGCGCCGGAGCACCCGGGCGGTGGAACCGCGCCCACTCGGTGGACAGGTCGAGCGTGAGCTGCGGATAATCGTTGGTGACCACGCGCCCCGACTCCACGTCGACCACGGCGGGCACGGTGTAGCGTCCGCTGTAGTACTGGTCGCCCGCCAAGTACGCGTCGGCCAGGAACGACAGACCCGTGACCGGGTCCCGACCGTCCGGGTCCAGCGTGAATCGCCATCCCCGCTCGTCCCGCAGGGGGTCGACGATACCGAGTGAAAGCACCTCCTCCAGCCCCAGCAGGCGGCGGGCGATCACCGATCGATGCGCCCACGGGCAGGCCAGGCTGACCACCAAGTGGTAGCGGCCGGGTTCGGCCTTCCATCCGGACGAACCGTCGGCGGTGATCCGCTCGGTGAACCGATTCGCCTGCCGTACCCACTCACCGCGCTGTGAGGTTTCCGCACTGAACTGGACCATGTCTCCACTCTAGAACGGCTCGGCCCGCTGTGGAGCGCAGCGCTGCCCGCGACGTCGTATCGCGACGTCGTATGGAGTGAACGGAACTTTCGTCCCGTCCATGTGTGAAGTTTCCGTTCACCCCTGATTGTCCCCGGCTCGGCGCCTCACACGTCGGTGATCCGCAACCCGGCATGTGCCTTGTAGCGACGGTTGATCGCAATCACGTTCGCGGTCAGCGCCTCCACCTGGTGGGCGTTGCGCAGGCGACCGCCGTAGATGCCGCGTACCCCCGGAATCACATCCGCCAGTTCCCGAATCACATCGGTGGCCTCCCGATCGTCACCGAGGACCAGGACGTCGAGGTCGACGTGGGTCACACTGGTGTCCGCCAGCGTGACGGCCGAGACATGATGGAACGCGGCGGTCACCCGGGATTCGGGCAGCAGGGATTCGGCCTGCTGCGCAGCACTACCCTCGGGAACCGTCAGTGCATGGGGTCCCTTTTTGTCGAAACCGAGCGGGTTGACGCAGTCCACCACGATCTTGCCCGCGAGCTCGTTCTTCAACGACAGCAGCGTGTCCTGGTGGCCGTCCCAGGGGATCGCCGCCAGGACGATGTCGGCGTCCGCAGCGCATCCCGCGTTGTCCTGCCCGGTGATGTCGCCGCCGACGGATTCGGCGATCTCGGCTGCCGCCTCCTGCGCACGCTCGGCCGACCGCGAACCGATCACCACTTTCAGGCCTGCCTGGGCCCACCGCAGGGCCAGACCCTTGCCCTGCGGACCGGTCCCCCCCAGAACACCGATCGTCCGATCCCGCACACCAGCCATAACGGCCCCTTTCCGCGCCATCGATACTTCGCCATCGATACTTCGGTGTCCACGATCGTGCCCGAAGCGGAGATTCCGCCAGATCACCCGGGTGTGGGCGCCATCACTTCGAAGGCGACATCACGCCGAACCGGGTCGGCCTCGGTCAACCGGACCCACACGCGCTGCCCTTCGACAAGGTGGTCTCCTGTACATCGCGCGATGACCGGTGGGTCGGGGACGAACACCTCACCGGAATCCCCCTCGCCGCTCGAACGCAGGACAGTGGCGGTGAACTCCTCGCCGACCCGGTCTGCCAGGGTCCACGCCTGAGCTTGCGCGATGCACATACGCTCCACCTGTCCTGCCATCCTGTCCGAACCGCCCATCGCCGACGGCAATTGCGGCAGTGCCGCGTGCACCCAATCCGGCACGTCGCGCCCGGCGTGGACGGCCAGACAGATCTCCGCGCCGTACCGGTCCACGAGCCTGCGCAGCGGCGCGGTGACATGGGCGTAGGCCGCGCCGATTCCCGCATGGCGGGTCTTGTCCGGCGCACCCTTGTCGAACGCCGTGTATCCCGCGCCCCGCAGCAACCGGGTAGCCGCCACGTGCAGGGCCAGCGCTTCCGGCCGAGTGGGATCGAGGTCGGAGAGGAACTCGGCGGGCACCTGCTGTTCGGACCACTCCAGACCGAGCCCGACTGCCGAATGACGCAGGCCGGCGATCGTCTCGGGTTCCGGTTCGGGGACCGTGCGCAGCACACCGACCCCGCTTTCGAGCATGATATCCGCAGCACACATACCCGTGAGCAGGGAGATTTCCGCGTTGAAGGCCTCCAGTCGCAGCCGGGGACGCAGGGCCAGCCGCCAACCGCCCGCACCGTCGGACTCCACCTGCTGCTCGGGCGGCTCCAGTTCGATCGCCCCGCGATGGACGGCCTGCTCCCGGCGTAACCGGCCCACCTCGGGAAGCAGCGCCACCGCCGGATGGGCGATGCCGGCATTCAGGGACTGCTGCACTCCCTCGTAATCGAGTCGGGCGACGGAGCGGACCACGGCTCGCCGCACGTCCACCCGGACGGGCGCGGCGTCGCGGTCCACGTCGATGGTCCACAGCACGGCGGGACGTATCTGATCGGGCAGCAGGCTGGCCGCGCCCTCCGACAGCAACGTCGGGTGCAGCGGCACGTTGCCGTCCGGCAGGTAGAGGGTCTGACCACGGCGGCGTACCTCGGCATCCAGGGCACCACCCGGTGGAACGAAAGCCGCGACGTCGGCGATGGCGTAGTGGATCCGGTAGCCACGGCTCCCACGACGATCGATCAACAGGGCCTGATCGAGGTCCTTGGCTCCGGGGGGATCCACCGTGACCAGCGGCAGGTCCGTGGCATCCACGCGAGTCGCGTCGAACACGGGTTGAGCCACGGTTTGCTCGACCTCACTCAATGCGGCGGCCGGATACTCCACCGGTAGGCCCAGTTCGGCGCGCACCGCCGAGAAGTCCAGTCCGATCTCGGCGGACCGGGAGGAAGCAGCGTCCACGGACGCGGCGGCAGTGCCGGTTCCGCTGTGTGCTGCCCGCGCCGCCGCCATGGGAGTTCAGTCTCCCTCGTTCCAGCGGCGCTCGGCTTCGTCGACCGCCTCGGTGCGCTGCCGGGCCAGTTCCAGAGCCTGCGCTGCGGTGTTCCTGTCCGGATACGGACCCAACCGATCCGCCGAACGGCAACCGGCACCGGCTTCGACCTCCTGATGCTTCAGGCAGAAGTACCAACCATTCGGGTCCATACTTCGAGGCTCGCATGCCCACCGGCGCCTGTCACGTGCTCACGTCGTATTCCGCGTCCGCGAGGATCGATCAGGTGCTGCGAAGGCAGTACCGGCGGGTGCAGTACCGGCGGGTGCCGTGTCGGCCGGTGTCGGCGGAAGGCAATACCAGCGGGGGGACGATCACCAGCTCGGCGGGGCCGGCGGGGGTGCGGTACCGGAGCCCGGGTCGGGTTGCCGCTTGGGGACCGGATCCAAGCACGAGACCAGGACCTGTCGCTCCTCCGGGTCGGGAATCCGGGTACCGTCCCGCTGCCGGTACTCCAGCTCACCACTGTCGCCGACCTCGACGGTGCACCCCACCTCGGCGAGCTGGTCATCGTCGAGGTCCACCAGCCACTCGTAGCGAGAGGGCACGACCTGGTAAACGGGCCACTGCAGATGCCCGAAGGCCTCGTGGAACTCGGCCAGCAGCCTGTGCATGTGCTGCTGCCACGGTAAGGGCATGGATTCCGCCAACGAGCGTGGAAGCACCGCGTACCCGTTGTCGACTCCGCGTCGCGCACCGGACTGCTCGACCCGGTCCAGGTAATCCCCGAGAGGAGTACTCGACGCGGGCGGGCCGGTCGGCCGCGGAATGGGGTCAGGGGTGAACATGCTCATCCTCCTGGATAGTGCGGCGGCGTCGCCGTCCTCTGCTCGGCCGGGTCCGAAACATTCTCGCCCCTCGGTCCGGCTGCGGGACAGTCACACGGCGTGCGCGTCGCATGGCGAGCCGCTGCTTACGCCGACGACTCCGGTGCCGGGCGGACCGCGGTCGGCATCAGCTCACCGCCGTCCCACAGCGCCGCGCGTTCCACGGTCTCCCCCGGCTGAGGAGCGTGCAGGACCTCGTCGTCGCCGAGATACAGCGCCACGTGATGAATCGCGTCCGGATTCCGCCCGTATCCCCAGAACAGGAGATCACCGGGCTGAGCTCGGGACAGCGGTACGTGCTTGCCGCCCTGGTCGTACTGGTTCTGGGAAACCCGGGGAATCTGCACGCCCGCCGCTGCCCAGGCCTGCTGGGTCAGTCCGGAACAGTCGAAGGTGTGCGGGCCCTCCGCCCCCCACACGTAGGGATCCCCGAGCTGGTTCTTCGCGTACTCGATCGCCTGTCCCGCCAGCAGCGTGGTCGAGGGCAGGGACTCACAGCCGCTGACACCGTGCACGTTGCCCTCGGTGCTGACCAGATATGCCGCCAGGGCTTCGGCATCGTGGTACCGGCTCGGGTAGTCCGAGCGCTCGACGGCCTGGGCCGCCTTGCCCGGACGCATCTCCTTCCACCCCTCGACGGTCAGCAGGACGTCGTAGAACTTGTTGATCGCGTAATCGACGTTGGTGACCTGGGCAACGCTGCCCCATCCCTGCGAGGGTCGCATTTGGAACACGCCCTGCGAATCGGCATGCCCGTAATGGACGTTACGCAGGTTCGACTCGGTCTTGCCCGCCTGGATGGCGATCTGCCAGGCGCGCGGCGGCAGCCCCCGCTGCTTGCCGACCTCGATGATCCGCCGCACGATACCGCGCTGTTCTTCGTCCAGAGCCTGCGCGGCTCGTTTTCCCTGGTTCTCGTCACCACCCCATGCCCCCAGCGCAGTGCTGCACTGCGACCAGCTTTGACCCGAGCGACCACCGAGACCGGCAAGCAGGCCCGTCACGGCCCCCACACCGATCAGCGCACCGAATCCCAGGAGCAGAACCAGGGCCACAGCCAGTTTGCGCATGTCAAGCCGCCTTCTCGTAACCGGCCACCCGCCACCCGTCGGGCGTCTTCACCACTCGAACCCGGAGGGCACCCGCATCGGTGGGCAACCGGACCTGCATCGAGGTCGCGGTCGAGGTGGTCGCCTCGGGCTCTCCGGTGACCTTGGTCGCCGCGACGTTCGCCGGATTCACGGTGGCCAGCACGGTGCTGAATTCGGCGGTGGTATACGGACGCAGCCGCTCCAGCCACTCGCCGGAATCGGTCTCGGGCGAGTGCTTGACCCACTGCTTGCCCCAGGTCCCCACCACGGACACCCCTGCCGGGTCCGGTGGTGCCGAGGGCGGAGGCTTCCGCGGAACCGAGATCGACGGTGGGGACCCTTCCTCGTCCACGCCCGTACGCGTGCCCGTTCCCGTGACCGCGCCCGTACCCGTGTCCTCGCGGTATCCGGGAGCACGGCCCTCCCGCACGCGAGCCTCGCCGGGAGGCGGCTCCGGCAGGAGCAGACCCACGGCGCTGGCTATCACGATGAGTCCGAGGACCGCGGCGATCAGGTGCTTCGGCGAGCGCAGCGGCCATCCCCAAAGTCGGCGGTAGACCGCCGCACGGCCCCGGTGGGTTCGGATCGGCATGGGTCTCTCCGTCTCACAGTCTTATGACGTTCCTCAGCCATCGGCGACCTCCAGTCCCCGTGTGGGGTGATAGACGACGTTGACCGGCCGCCCGGCCACGACCTCGGGGTCCGGCCGCCGCCGCACCTCCGAGGCGGTCGCAGGCGAAGCCACTGTCGCTCCTGCTCGGGACGGCACGAGTATCGAATCCTCGTCGTGCGTGTCCCAGGCGGCGTCCACCACGGGAGCGGTATCGACGGTCCGGCTGTGGCCGGATGCCTGCGGCAGTGCGTTCGCGCGTTGCGTCGAACCCGGACGCCGCTGATCGGTGCCGTCCCCTGTCGACGGCACACTTCCCCGGGAGGCATCGGTCGGTGGCGGCCCCGAGGACAGCTCCTGCGGCAGGTTCTCGCGATCCATGCGTTGAGCCGTGGCCGCCACCAGTGGCGATTCGGATTCCGACTCCGGACGCGCACGTCGCCTTCCCCGCTGCGGCGGGACGGTGCCCTCCTCCGGATCGGATTCCCGTACCTGCTCCCAGAAATCATCCTGCGGCCCGGACTGCTCGCCGCGGGAGCGGCCACGGAAACGGGAGAAAACGCCGGGCGGTACTCGCGGCATGGCTCCCCCGGCCGCACCGACCGACAGCTCGACCATCTGCCCCATCCTGCGGACGGGCTTTCCGAGCATGAGAAACACGATGGTCAGGAGTCCGGCCAGCAGTATCCGGGTGAGCGCGCTGAACCCGCGCTCCGAATCGAAGATCCAGGTCAGTACCAGGGTGTGGATTCCGGCCATCGCCGCGATCACCACGACGTTGAGCAACGTCGCACCCGCCACGCGGCCGACCGTGCGCAGCACTTCGTGATGCACCAGCGCCACAAGACCGATCAGGGGGCCCGCCAGAATCAGCACACGCAACAGGACCTGCGCGAGCAGGATCGCGGCCTTGGCCAGCAACTGGAACGAGGTGTAGGCCAAGCCCTGCAGCATCGCGAGCATTCCGGCTCCGATACGGCTGCCGTCCACCCCCCGGAAGTAGCCGTAGGCGCTGCCCATCCTGGCGGCGACTTCCTCGAATTTTCGCTTCTTCTCCTCGGCCGAGCCCGGTTCGACACCGTCGAGTATTTCCGTCTTGCTCCAGGCCTGGGCCGACAGCAGCTCCATGCCGAGGTCCTCGGCCTTCGGGGATTCGGGAGTGCCGAACTCACCACGCAGCCAGTTGCGGTAGACGACCTCGTTGTGCAGCAGGGTGGGCAACGCGTCGCGTTCGTCGACACCGACCTCGGCCAGGAAACCACCCTGCACCGCCGAGGTACCGGTGATGACCACCTCGTCCAGTGCGTGGGTGTAGATCAACGGCGTGAGGTAGGTCGCCGAGGCGAACCACAGTGCGGCCAGTGCCCACATGGTGCGCTTGCCGATCGTGGCCAGATCGCCCTGCCAGATGTAGCGGAACAGCACGATCGCCAGGACCAGCGCGGCCAGACCGAACCACGGGGTGAACACGCTGTCGTACAGGGCAACCGTGCCGGTTGCGATCACCTCGTCCAGCGGGTCCAGGATGTTGCCGGACAGCAGTGCGTAGTGCAGCCCGTTGGTGGCACCGACGAGATTCTTGGCCACATTGAACAGTTGGTTGCCGATCCAGGTACCGACCAGGGCGTTCGGGTTGGTGACTCCCTGCGGACCACAGCCGAGATCATAAGTGTGCCATACCTGACCGGCGTAACCGTAAAGATCGTAGGCACTTCCCGACTGGCCGACACCGATCGGAGCCGGGTCGAGAGCGCCGACCATGCCGGAGCCGGGACGTTCCGGATTCGGGGGTTGGGTGCAATCGAAGGGCTGGGCGGCGGCGGGCACGCCGACCAGCGCCTGAATGCCGAGGATCGCGGTCACGGCCACCAGGGCACCGCGTCGACCGGGTCGGCGCGGGCGGGGAACCGGATGTCCGGTCCACCGGCGCACTCGCCACAGCACGACAACCGTCACCAGCGCACTCACCACGATGACCCACACGACTATCGGGCTCCCTGTGCGTCATCTCCGGCTCGATGGCCGTTGTTGCCCGCAGCGTCCTCGTAGCGCGAATCCTGCTGCTCACTCCTGCCGACTCCGGCTCTCTCCAGTTCCCACTCGTCGAACTCGCCGTACTCGTCACCACCGTCCAGGTCGCCCGGCTCGTTCGGATCGCCGAGCATCTCCGGAATCGGAGCGGCAGCCGCGTCCGAATTGGCCGTCCGATCACCGGGACCGTTGGTGCCGGGGGCGGGACTCTCCTCCCGGGTCGCCGGGGTCGTGTCGAGCGCACCACGCAGGTGTTCCAGGTGGGGGCCGTCGAAGTCGATGCGGATGCGCTCCACACCACTGGCTCCGTCACCGAAGATGAACTGCCTCGGTGAACGGTCCCGCTCGGTATTGTTGCGGGACGGTCCCGGACGACGACCCAGTCCCGCGATCACCTGCTCGTAGCCGGCCTCGACCGGCACCTTCAGGAGCCGCAGTGCGTCCGACTGCGCCTGCTCATCGTCGAGCCTGCCCACGAACACCGAATCGAGCAGTGATACGAATCCCTCGATACGCAGGAAATCCGCGGGAATCTGACTCGACAGCAGTACCCGGACGTTCCACTTGCGAGAGTCACGGGCGAATCGGTTCATCAGCACCCGGCCGGTGGGCACCTCCGACAGGAAGAAGGCCTCGTCGATCCACACTCCCTTACGTTCGTCCTTGGGTCGCTCGTAGACGGAGCGCTGCGTGAGCCAGGCCGCCAGGTTGAGCAGCTGGACACCGAGTGCCTCGCTGTCGGTCCAGTGTTCCCGACCGACATCGTCCTTCGGCAGGGTCAGGCCCGCCATGCTGAGTACGGTCAGTCGATCCTCGCGGGTCTGCGAATACGGGTCGGCATCGGCTTCCGGGATCAGCAGCGACATCCGCTCGCGCATCTCGTCGAGGAAGTCGGCGACCACGATCGCGTGTTCGTGATGTTCACTGGCATCCCGCCGGAGCGCTTCGAACACCAGTCCGGGATGCGCGTCCGTACGACCACCGACGGCACGGACCGCGCGCAGCAGGACGATCCGCGTCTGCGGCATCCGCGCGACCTCGTAGGGCAGCAGGCCGCTCAGCACGTCGAGGACGAGCCTGCGCCGGGTCGCCGCGGCCAGGGCACGTTCGCGCCGCCAAGCGCGTTCGGGGTCGTCCTCGTCCAGGAAGTGCTCCAGCTGGGGTTCGGCGACGACGCGGTACGGGTTGAGGATGCCGGGCTGCGCGTTGAGCAGGTTGATCGGTCTCGCATACGGACGCAGTTCCGGTAATTGACACAGCTCCGCCAACGGACCCGAAGGGTCCAGCAACGTCCAGTGCGCACCGGAGCGCAACGTCTTGTAGACGACGCCACCACCGAGGAAGGAGTTGTGCGTCGGAATGCACGTTTCCCCGGCCAAATACGTGTGGTCTGCGTTGTCCACCTGGACACAACGCACCGGAACGGACTCCACCGGCACGACATCGGTGATGTAGCGGTAACGGTTCGTGTCCCGGATGCTCGGATTGAGAAGCGCCAGTTTCCGAGTGATTCGGAACACCTTGTCCGAGGTGGTGAACGAGATGATGTAGGCGGTCGATGTGTGCGGATGCCGCCCCTTCACCTGCTTCGTGCGCAACCGAGCCTGGTACCCGAGACCCAACGCCAGTTCGCGAACATCCCGAGCCAATCGCTGGTTCGTCACGGAGAGCTCTATGCCGCCCGTCGGCTTGCAGTGCCCGTCCGTATCGAGCAGACCGGCGAGCAAGGCGCGGCGCTGCCTTTCGGAGGCTCGCAAGTAGCCGGCCGGGATGTGTTTGTCACCCAGCAGGCCCATCCGCCTCAGATTCTGCTGTACCGTGCCCGGCAGACTGAAGTCCTGTTGCGACGGACGATACCTGCACTCCTGGCCGGTAGCCTCGATCTCGTCAATGATCTCACGGTCGAAGGCTGTGATGGCCGCTCGGCAGGAGATTCCGTCGCCGAGCCACACCCCGAGCAGATACGGCTCGATGGGCAACTCGGCTTCCGGGAGGTCGAACGCCGATGCGACCGGAACCGCGTGGTTGTTCTGCCGACCGGACTTGAGTGACTCGGCGATCTCGGCGGTCGTATGGACCGCGGGGAGTTGATTGGCCACCAGCGACACTTCACCGCGACGCTGGTGGCCACGAACGAAGCGCGAGCAGTAGAACGCGCCGTCGCTGCGGGCATCGGGGGTACGCCGGTAGGTCCACCTGGTCGTCGGCTGACCACAACCACAGGCACAGCGCCCCGGAGGTGGTTCAGGACTCGGCATCACGGCGTCGGCCCGACGGACTCGTTCCTCGAGACGGTTCCGGGCCTTCCAGTCCTTCCTCGTCCGCGTCAACCACTGATGCTGCGCATCGGCGCGTATCACGGACCCGTCGGAGAACACTACGTCGTAACACGGACGATCGAGCAAGACGTCGGTTGCCGCGGTCACGCGGGTTGGCTTGCCGTCCATTCCCAGCAGCTGATCACCGACCTCGACCTCGCCCATCGTGGTCCAGCCGCTCGGGGTGGGCAGCGGGGTGTCCAGGGCGAGCGCTTTGCCACCACCGAGCCCCGCGACCATCGCGGTCAGCCCCGATGCGTCCCGGACCTCCTGCGCCATCCACGGGTCCCAGGCCACCGGCCGCCGAGTCGCCGTGCAGGTCTCGCCGAGCAGGATGCCGCGCCGGTCGCCGACTTCCGCCGTGGCTTGCGGCACGGCCGAGGCCGCCCACACGACCGAGCCGCGTCGCAGGTAGGCGGCCGAGGCCAGCGACTCGCCGGGGATGAACTCCCGAGCCATCGAGTACTGCGCTTCCGGATGCTCGATGGCGACCTTCGGTTTGTACAGGTCGAGGATCTGCTGTGCCAAGCGCAGCGCGTCCCGCTCGGTGGGTCCGGACACCGCCATGCGCCACCACGAACGAACTCGGGTGGCCAGGGCGGTGAATCCGGACGTCATCTCGTCGTCGATCTCGAGGACACGGCCCGCTTGTCGCTCCAGCGAGGTCGGTGGTTCGAGTCCGTGTTCTTCGGTGTAGTGCCGGACCTGCGAGCGCACCTTGTTCATCTGCCGCTGCAGTTCACCACCGACGTCCTCGGGGCGCCGCACGTAGATCCGCGCCGACCACTCGACCGGCGCGGGCAGACGATCCGAATGCTGCATCCACGGGTCGTCCACCTCGGGAATCTGCAACCCGTGTGTCTGCCCGACCGTCAACACCGCAACGTGCCGGGTCACTCCCGCGTTCGAGCCCGTGCGGCCGCGGACCGTCGTGGTCGGCGCATAGGGCTCCTGATGCATGTCGGCGGCGTCGGTGAACGACGCGAGATCCTCCGGTTCCCATTCCGCCCCGGGCACCGCGGGCAGATTGCGGGGCGCGGGCAGCCCCAGTGAACAGGACCGGTGCATCAGCCAGGAAATCTCCTCGGCGGTGACCGGTCGGCCATCCAGGCCCGCCGAACCGATCACCTGGTCCAGGTGCTCGATTTCGCTGTCCAAAGCGACGAGTTCGGCATCCACCGCTTCCGGAAACACTCGCCGCAGCAACGGAGCGGCCCGTTCGACGGCCCGGTCCATGACATTGCGCGTCTGGACCTGCACACCGAGGTAGACCTCTTTCTCCGCCATCGAACGGCCCATCAACTGCTGCTGCTCGCCGATCATGTAGTCGTCGAAACTCAGTGCCTCGGGCACATCGGGCAGCCGGTTGCGGGCATTGTGCACGTGGGCCTCGGCCCACATCCGGATCGGATACGGCCGGTTCGTCACACGCAGGTGCATCCACCTGCCCTGCAGTTCCGCGTACTGGCCCGCGATGGCGGCGATGAGGTTCTGCCGCTGGGAGTCCGAGCGGAACGACCACCGCTGTGCGGACAGTCGGTACCAGGCGAACACGTCCTGACCGGTGCGAAGCAGGTGGCCGTCGATGGAGCGTGCGGCAATCGAGGGGGTGTAGGACGGGATCGACTGCTCGTCGGGAAGCCTGCGTCCCGTGCGCTTACCGGCATTTTTCGCCTGGAACATCCCCGCCTTCGACGCCCCCTGCTGGGCGGCACCGCGATGTGGTTGCCCCGAGACCTGGTGCGAGTCGCGCTCACGACCTCGCCCGCGACCGAACACCGCGTACCTCCTTGTTCCTTGCGCGCCTGCTGGGAGTCCTGCTCCGGTCAGCAGATTTCCTGGAGCGGTTGGTGTGCTGCCGTCCGCCACCGCTGCCGCTGTACTGCCTGGACCGTTTCGGTCGCTGGGGATGCGGTCTGTCGACATTCACCCGGATCTTCGCCGCACTGGCCGCTCCTCCCTTGCCGCTCGCCGCCTTGCGGGGAGCCGTCAGTTCACGCAACCACATCACCAATACCGCACTCAGCGGCCGTTCGTGGCTGATTCGGGAACAAATGATGCGAGTGACCGCGATCGTGATGATCACCGCCCACGCGGTGGAGAAGAACCCGAAGCCGATGTTCATCCTGCGTTCGGCCGCCAAGACGAGCAGGAACACCACAATCCCGACTCCCCATGCGACATAGCGCGCCCGCCACGGGAACGTCGCCTTCGGCGGCCCGAGCCAGACGGCGTCGACCCGGTAGATCTCATCGTCGGTGCGTATCCGCATGCTCAACCAACCCGTCGACCAGTCAGCACGATCATCACCCGCTGGTACTGAACAGTCCGGCGATGAACGTGCCGATGTCCACTCCGGTTCCGCTCACGGCGAGCCCGATGACCGCCAGCGCGACGAAGACACCGCCGACACGGCGCATGACCCCCGCGTTGTCACCCTTGCCACCGCCGAGCCACAGCAGCAGCAACGCAACCGCGATCAGCAGCAACGGCAGCAGATTGTTGAGGATCCAGCCGCGGAGACCTCCGGTGTCGAGACCGGTCTGCGCCAGCACGTCCCATTGCCCCACGAGTTCCAGCGGCACGGCAGTCATCTCTTCACTCCGGAGTACGAGCGGTGGTGTCGGGTCGGCGTCCGAGTCGGCCGGGACCGTCCCGGCGCGCAGTACGAGTAGAACACGGCAAGGTCACCAGCAGTAGTGGTCGAGCGTCCGGTGTGGCGCGTGGCGCATCGGCCGTCCACAGGCGAGGGTGAGTGTAGTGCTCCACACAGCCGATCGAACACCACGCAACGAGTGGTCGCAGGGAGACATTTTCGCCACGAACACGCCCTTGTTCACTCGCTTGTCGGTCCTCTCCCGCCGTGCCGTGTCGGCAACCGTGCTCCAGCGCCTGCCGCCATGGCGCATGATGCCCGTGATCGGATCAAACGGCCGTGAACTCGGCAGGCAGTGAACATCCTCGAAGTGATCATGACATCTCATCGCGTCCGGCACCGATCCGCCCATCCACCGGGATTTCCGCATCAGCGCAGCCCTGTGTTGCTGACCAGGAGAAAGGACCGCATCGCGAATTTCTCGTCACCGAGTAGCTCGACAGCACGCTCCCACTCTCCGGGAGAGACCGTGCCTTGGTCGAGAATCCTCCGGCGCAATTGGACGAGATTCGCCCGGATCAACTCGCAGCCGGGTGAACCGCCCGGCCACGCCTCCGTCCGTCCCACCGAACGGACATCGTGCAGGCCCCGGTACCGCAGTGCGGCGTAGAGGTGACGACCCCATCGGTTGTCGACGCCTGCGGCGGCCATGGCAGTCAGGTACGCCTCGAGGACCCGGTCGAAAACCTCGGCATCGCCGTCTTCCGGAGCCAGCAGCGTACCGGATCCCGCGACATCGAAGTCCTCCAGGACCAGCACCCCACCCGGCTTGAGCGCACCGATCAACCGATCCAGGACCCGGTCTCGTTCGGTCAGCAGGATCAACAGCAACCGAGCGTGCACGAGATCGTACTCGGCTTCGGGCAGTGGGTCGCGCGTGAGGTCGTGCTCCAGCACCCGGATGTTGCCGCCCTGCACTCCCTCCAGCAGGCGCAGGTCCGTGTCCGTGGCCACGACCTCGCCCGAGGAACCAACGCGGTCGGCCAGCCAGCGTGCGATCGAACCGCTGCCCGCCCCGGCATCCAGGCATTTCCACCCGGCCCGGACCCCGGACTCGTCGAGCCGCCGGATGCTCACGGCATCGAAGGCTCCCTCCAGGGCGCCCAGATGCCTCCGCGTGAGTGTGTCGTCCGATTCGAATACGTAGTTGCCCACGTCAACCTCCCGACTCCGGCGAGGTTAACGACTGCATCGCTCGCACGCCTCACCCGGAAGGAGGCCATTGGAGCGAAAACGGATGATTTTTCGGCAACCCATCGAACGAGCCGAAGGCCGCTCCGCCGTGCGGAGCGGATGAGTCGGCCTGTAAGCCGGATCCTGTTCCCGGGGGCCTTACGGCACTCCCCTTCGGCGACCATCCATCTCGGCCTGCCGTTGCCGACAGGCTCCAGCGGTCTACCCGCAGGTATCGGGCGGGCCGCCCTCGAGCACCTGCGCAGGCGCCGGACACGGCGCCCTCTTGACCTTGCTCCGGGTGGGGTTTACCGAGCCACCCCGGTCACCCGGGGTGCTGGTGGTCTCTTACACCACCGTTTCACCCTTACCCGGCCACGATGGCCGGGCGGTCTGCTTTCTGTGGCACTTTCCCGCGGGTCGCCCCGGGTTGCGGTTAGCAACCACCCTGCCCTGTGGAGTCCGGACTTTCCTCGACGGGGCACAGCCCCGACGCGGTCGCCCGGCCGACTCATCCGCACCTGCCAGGTTAGAACAACGAGACCCGGCGTGTTCATCCCACCCGGAAAACGCTCCCGCCCGCACTCGTGTGAGCGGGGCGAGGTTCCCGGGAGGCCTCCCGGCCACCGGAACCGACCAGGCGGGCGCTATGCCAGGTGGGAGGTGTCGTTGACCAGCCGGACCGAGGCGTTGCCGTCCGGGTAGAACTCGGCGATCGACAGCGAAGCCAGATCCAGGTGCAGCCGGTAGAACAGGGACGGCCCGGCATCCAGCGCGATCCGCAACAGCGCCTTGATCGGCGTCACGTGGCTGACCACGATGATCGTTCTACCTGCGAAGCGGCGCAGCAGCTCCTCGTGCGCCACTCGGACCCGGTCGAAGACCGTCACCATGCTCTCCCCGTTGGGGGGGTCGATGGCCGGATTGCCCAGCCACCGGCGGTGCAGGTCGGTGTACTGCTCGGCGGCCTCCAGGAAGGTCAACCCCTCCCAGTCCCCGAAGTCGGCCTCGATCAAACCGTCGTAGAACAGCAGGTCGCCGCCGGTGGTGTCGGCGACCGCCTGTGCGGTCTGCCGGGTCCGATCCAGTGGGGAGGAGATCACCGGAGCCGCCCCGTCGTCGGTGATCACCCCGTCCATCGCGGCCAGCCGTTTCGCCGCGGCCTTGGCCTGGCTCTCACCCAGTCCCGTCAGGGGGACGTCGCCGCGTCCGGAGTAGCGACGATCCACCGACAGCGCGGTCTGGCCGTGCCGCAGAATGAGCAACCGGGTCGGCGATCCCATCGCACCGGTCCAGGCCCGCGAAGCCTCCTCGTTACCCGCGGCGCCCGCGGTGGGTTCCTCGGTGCGCGCCGGTGCGGCAACATCCGGAGCCGCGCGCTGCTCACCGCTCGGACACTGCCCGTGGTCCGGCTCCTCGGCACCGCCGCTCGGGGCTGCGATACCGGCCTGACTGTCCATCGCCTCGTTGGCCAGGCGGTCGGCGTGCTTGTTGCGCTCGCGAGGGATCCACTCGAACCGCACCTGTTCCAGCGCACGGATCGTCTCCGCGGCCTTCCGCGCCAGCGGCTGCAGGCCTGCGTGCTTGACCTTCCACCGACCGGACATCTGCTCGACGACGAGTTTGGAGTCCATGCGCACCTCGGCCTCGGTGGCGCCCAGCTCGACAGCGGCCTCCAGACCGGCGATCAACCCCTGGTACTCGGCCACGTTGTTGGTCGCCTGCCCCAGGCCGCCCGAACGTTCGGCCAGCAGCGCACCATCGGTGTCCCGGACCACCGCCCCGTACCCGGCGGGACCCGGATTTCCTCGCGAGCCCCCGTCGGCCTCGATGACGACCCGCATGCTCACAGTCCCGACTCCTTGGTCCGCACCAGAATCGCGCCACACTCCTCGCACCGCACGACCTCGTCCGCAGCGGCCTCGCGGACGCGAGTCAGCGCCGTGCGGTCCAGTTCGATGCGGCACACGCCGCACCGGCCGCCCTGCAGCAGCCCCGCTCCGGCACCCCGTTGTTCGCGGATCCGGTCGTAGAGGGCCAACAGGTCCTCGGGGAGGTCGTTCACGAAAGCCGACCGCTCCGCGTCGCGTTTGGCTTCCGCGATGTCGAGGTCCTTCACCGCCTCGTCACGACGGCCCTGCGCGTCCTCCAAGGCGGTTTCGGCCGTCGAGACCGCGTCCCGCGCATACCCGACCTCGGTCTCCAGCGCCTCGCGTCGTTCCATGACCTCCAGCAGGTCGTCCTCCAGTGCGCCCCGACGCCGGGACAGCGTCTCCAACTCGTGCTGCAGGTCCTCCAGCTGTTTGGAGGAACCGCCTGCCTCCATCAGCTTGCGGTCGCGTCCCTCCCGGGCACGTACCTGCTCGACCTCGTTTTCCAACCGCTTGACTTCTTGGTCGATGTCGTCGAAAGAGGTCTGCGACGACACGAGGGAGTCCCGCTTGGTCTGCAGGTCACGTTCGGCCTGCCCGATCTCCTCCAGTTCCGGCAGAGTCCGGCGGCGGTGGTTGATACGACCGAGCTCGGTGTCGACTTCTGCGAGCTCGAGCAACCTGCGCTGCACGGCGGGGTCGGCTTTCACGCGGGCGCCCTCCCAGGGTCGGTGGCCGCACCGGCGGCGTGGATCGTCCAGGGGTCGGTGCGGCACGTGGAGACAAGAACTTCGACAGTATCCGGCAGTGCGGCGGCCACCACATCGGCGGCCTGCCTGCACCACGGCCACTCACTGGCCCAGTGTGCGACATCCACCAGCGCGGGCACCCGCACGTCCGGCACGTCCTCTCGGGCAAGATGCTCCCCGGCCGGGTGGTGGCGCAAATCCGCGGTGACGTACGCGTCCACCCCGGCGGCCGTCGCCGTGTCCAGGTGCGAGTCACCCGACCCGCCACACACCGCGACCGAACCGATCGGGCGATCCGGATCGCCCGCACCACGCACTCCCCACGCCGTGGCAGGCAAGCTGCTTGCGACTCGCCGGACGAAGTCCCCGAACGGTTCGGGTTCGGCCAGTGCACCGATCCGTCCCAAACCGGTGCGCGCTCCCTCCGCGTGAGCCGCCAGCGGGCCCGTGACGGTCAGGCCGAGTGCCGCCGCCAGTGCATCGGAAACTCCCGGAGCGGCGCTGTCGGCATTGGTGTGTGCGCAGTACAGGCCCACACCCGCGCGCACCAGCCGATGTATCAGCCTGCCCTTGGGATCGTCGGCGGGAACACCGTGCACGCCGCGCAGCAGCAGCGGATGGTGGGAGACCAGCAGTTGCGCGCCGGAATCGATGGCCGCGTTCACGGTCTCCTCGGTGGGATCGACGCAGAACAGGATCCGCTCCACCTCGGTCCGCGGATCCCCGCAGACCAGTCCGACGGCATCCCAGGACTCGGCGAGGCTCGGCGGGTACGCGGCCTCCAGCACGCTGACCACCTGCTGTATCCGTGTGCTCATGCGGTGGCTCCCTTCACCGGGTACTCCGTGGAACTCCGCCCCGGCCCGAGAATCCCGCGCAAGGCCTCGACGAGCATCGAGTTCTCCTCCGGAGCACGCACGGACACCCGGACGTGGTCGGTGTCCAGTCCCGGGAAAGTATCTCCCCGGCGCACGGCGATCCCGCCGCCACGCAGCTCCTCCCGCACCCGCTCGCCCCCGGCGATACGCAGCAGGAGGAACGGTGCCGCCGCCGGACCGTGCACGTGGACGTCGGCGAGCGCGTCGAGGTCGGCCGCGAACACCTCGCGGTGCGCGGCGATCCGCGTCGCGGCCTCCTCGGACTCGGCCAGCGCACCGCTGCCGCAACAGGCCGTGATCGCTTCGAGCGCGAGCGTGCCGAGCGGCCAGTGTGGACGGTGCGCGGCGAGTTCCGCGAGCAGCTCCGGTTCGGCCAGCGCGTACCCCGCGCGCAATCCCGGAAGGCCCCACATCTTGGTCAGGCTGCGTACCACCAGCACACCGGGGAGACGGCTCGCCGCGAGCGATTCCGGTTCTCCCGGTACGGCATCGGCGAAGGCCTCGTCCACCACGAGGACCCGGCCCGGCCGGGCGAGCAGGCGAATCGTCTCGGCCGGGTGCAGCACCGATGTCGGGTTCGTCGGATTGCCGAGCACGACCATATCGGCCTCGTCCGGCACTGCTTCGGGGCGCAGCCGATAGCCGTCCTCGGGAGCCAGCGGAACCCGGGTGATCGGCACGCCTGCACTGCGCAACGCGAACTCCGGCTCGGTGAACGACGGATGCACCACCGCCGCCAGGCGTGGCCGCAGGGACGGCAGCAGCGCGAAGCACTCCGCCGCACCCGCGAGCAGGAGCACGTCCTCGGCGGGGCGGCCGTGCCGCGCGGCGACCGCCGAGCGGGCAGCGGCCTCGTCGGCACCGGAGGGGTAGTGACCGAGCCGGTCCAGGGCCCCGGTCAACCGGGCGTGCAGCCACGGTGGCGGGCGGTCCAGGCGTACGTTCACCGCGAAATCGAGCAGGCCGGGCTCGGCGTCGATGTCACCGTGGTGGCGGAGCAGTTCCCGATCGTCCCGGCTCGTCATCCCCGGCAGTCTAGCCACCCGGCAGGAACATCGCGGAAGGCCTTCTATCCTCGGGGACCGTGCACGTGTCTGTTATCTGTACCGGAAACATCTGCCGATCCCCGATGGCGGCGCTGGTGCTGCGTGAGCACCTACGCCGTGCCGGGCTCGACGACCGGGTCGAAGTCACCAGCGCCGGAACGGGCCCCTGGCACGTCGGAGAGGCGGCCGACCCGCGCACCTGCACGGTGCTGGCCGAGCACGGTTACCCCACCGAACATGTCGCCGCCCAGCTCGCCGACGAACACCTCACGGCGGACCTGTTGTTGGCCATGGACGCCGGGCATCTGCGGGTCGCACGCGATGCCGTCGACGACCCGGACAGGGTGCGCCTGTTGCGCTCCTTCGACCCCGACTCCGACGCTCGGGCGGAGGTTCCCGATCCCTATTTCGGGGGTGATCGCGGCTTCGAGGACGCACTCGAGATGATCGAGGCCGCCATGCCCGGTGTGCTGGACTGGGTACGCGAGCGACTCGCCGATGCGGAGTCCCCCCGGGGTGCTTCCGGTTGATCCTGGTGGGCTCGGAAGTCCGGTGACCGCGGAAGTCTCGCCGGAAACGTCGAAGCCGTTGCACAGCGCTGCGTGGAGGAGCACATGAGCCGAACGGACCAGGCACTGGCCGCGGTGGCCGAGCTCACCGGCGATACGCCCGCCAGTGCGCGCCGGCTCGGCGGCGGTGACGCGGCGGCGACATTCGAAGTCGGCCTCGCCGACGGTGGCACGGTGTTCGCCAAGACCGCGAGCGCGGACATGCCCGGAGCATCGGCCGCCGAGGCCGCGTCGCTGGCCTGGCTTGCCGAGGCGGACAGCGTGCCCGTGCCCGCCGTGCACGGGCACGACGAGCACTGGCTCGTCACCGACCACATCCGCACGGCCTCGCCCACCAAACCGGCCGCCGAGGAGCTGGGACGCGGACTCGCGCGGATGCACGCCGCCGGTGCCCCGGCCCACGGTGCACCCCCGCCGGGCGGCCCCTCGGATGCGTGGATCGGGCTCGCTCCCATGCGCAACGAACCCACGCCCGAATGGCCGTCCTTCTACGCCGCGCACCGGATCGAGCCCTACCTGCGGCGCGCGGTGGACTCCGGCACGGTGACCGCGCAGGAAGGCGAGGTGATCAGTCGGGTGTGCGCGCACATCGAGGACCTCGCCGGCCCCGCGGAGTCCCCCGCGCGGCTGCACGGCGACCTGTGGAGCGGCAACGTGCACTGGGGCGACGGCGGAGACGGTACCCGAGCGTGGTTGATCGATCCCGCCGCCCACGGTGGACATCGCGAGACCGACCTGGCGATGCTGCAGTTGTTCGGTTGCCCACACCTCGACCGTGTTCTGTCCGCCTACGACGAGGTGCACCCCCTGGCCGAGGGCTGGCGCGACCGGGTGAGCCTGCATCAACTGTTTCCGTTGCTGGTGCATGCCGTGCTGTTCGGGCGAGGCTTCGCGACGCAGGCCGTCACCGCCGCCCGCTCCGCCCTCGGTTAGCTCCTCCCCTGCCCCGGACGGCGGAGGTCGGCCTCACCGGCTTACGGTGGACGAGTGCGCTTGAAGTTCCTGCTGCGGCCCGGATGGATCGCTCTGATTCTGCTGGTCGGAGTGTTCTCGACGATCTGCTTCACACTGCTCGCACCATGGCAGTTCAGCCGCCACACCGAGACGCAGGCACGCAACACCGCCATCCGGGAGTCGTCCAACGCCCCGGTCAGACCACTGCAGGAAGTACTCCCCCACGGTCGCACTCCCGGTCCCGGCACCGAGTGGATGCGGGTGACCTTCAGCGGACACTATCTGCCCGGGGCGGAGACGCTGGCGTGGCAGCGCACCGTGCTGGGTGAACCGGCATTCGAGGTATTGACCCCGTTTCGCCTGGACAGCGGCCGGACATTGCTGGTCGATCGAGGTTACATCCGGCCGGAGGAGTCGACCAAGGCACCGGACTACCCCGCACCCCCGGAAGGCCGGGTCACGCTCACGGCGCGGATCCGCAGTAACGAACAGGACCCGGAGCAGCGTCCGACCTTCCGCCACGACGGGCATCTCTGGACCTACGCGGTGAACAGCCGGACGATCACCGAGGGAACCGGGGTTCCGCTGCGTGCCGGTTACTTCTCCCTCGTACCGGACCAACCCGGCGTGCTCTCCCCGCTGCCGCTGCCCCGGCTGGAATCGGGACCGTACTTCTCGTATGCCATGCAGTGGATCATTTTCGGCACCATGGCACCTCTGGCGGCCGGATACCTGATCTACACCGAGGCACGCCGGTCGAGTGGATCGAACGGCCCCACCTCCGGCGCCCGGTACGGCAGTGCCGACAAGGGCCCCGGGCGGCGCCGGATGTCGGTGGCCGAGGCCATCGCCGAAGACGAGCGGCGGGAGCGGGAAGAAGCAACGCACTCTTCGTGAGAGTGCTTGTTTCCGGTCGGTGCGTCGGTGGTCGAGGATCCTCACAACCGCCGACGACGTGCACGGCCGAACCCGGCCAGCAGGGCCACACCGGCTGCAAGTCCTCCACTCGCGCGGCAGATCGCCCGCGAAAGCCGCACGCTGCGGGCAACATCGCCCACCTCGGCGGCCCGTCCCCGTCCCAGGACCGGACGGCTTTCCACGGCATGACCGTAAGCGATCCGGCCACCCAGCCGGACCCCGAGAGCTCCCGCGAAGGCCGCCTCGATCTGTCCGGCGTTCGGGCTCGGATGCGCCGATGCGTCACGTCGCCAGGTGCGCCAGGCATCGGCAACCGATCCCCCGACAACCGGAGCCCCCAGCGAGGCGAGTGCGGCCGCGAGCCGGGACGGCACCAGATTCGCGATGTCGTCGCATCGCGCCGAAGCCCACCCGAAGTTGCGGTAGCGGGTTCCCCGGTTGCCGACCATCGCATCCAGGGTGTTCACGGCCCGGTAGCCGACAAGGCCGGGCACGCCCGCGACGGCGCCCCACACCAGTGGGGCGACCACGGCGTCCGAGGTGTTCTCGGCCATCGATTCCACGCTGGCGCGCGCGAGCTCCTGCGCGTCGAGGTGCTCGGACCGCCTGCCGCAGAGATTGCCCAGCCGTCCGCGAGCGATCTCCACCTCGCCTTCCTCCAACACGCGAGCCATGGCGGCACCCTCACCGACCAGCGAGGTACCGCCCAGCACCGCCCAGGTGACGATGCCGGTCACAGCGGCATGGGTCAGAACATTGCGCCGGGACCACCGCTCGGCGATCAGTCCCAGCGAGGCGGTACCACCGACGAGGACACCGGTGTAGAGAACTCCGGCGGTGCGTCGGTCCCGGTGGAGCAGCTTCTCGGCCGTGGTCGCCGCTTTCCCGAAAGCGGCGACGGGATGTCCGCGCCGGGGATCGGCGATCACCGCGTCCGCGGCCACCCCGAGTACCAGTCCGACCGCCCTGCCCGCACTCACCCGTGTTCTCCTCGCCGTCCGATCCCTGCTGGTGCAGCCGCACACTACCGCCGCCGAACACGTCCCAGGTCAACACCCGACATGTGACCGGGTGGCCCGGCCGAACAGGTTATTGTTGCGGGCCGTGACGGTCCCCGAGCACGACGCTGATGTGCTGCCCCCTGCCGAGCGGGACACTGCCGAGCGGGACATGGCGCAGGAAGGCACCCGAGCCGAGCAGCGCCTGCAGCTGTTCGCCTACCTCCAGGCACCGGAGCACCACACCTACCTGGCGATCATGCGCCTGTTCACCTCGACGTTGCTGGCCGACCTGTCGGCGGACGAGGTCGCGGCGGCACTGGTGGGCGCCGAACGCGACGGCCGCATCGATGCGGGCGAGTCCGAGATCGGCACCGTCATCGACCGGCTCAGGCGCCTCGTCAAGTGGGGAAATCTGGTGGTCGGCCGCCGGGAGACGATCGCGTCCAGCATCGCCGAGTTCCAACACGGCAGTGTCCGCTACCAGGTCAGCAAACTCGCCGTACGCGTGCAGCGCGACGTGGACACGCTGTTGCATGTTCCCGAGGGCGCGCGCGAGGTCTCCCGCGAACTGCTCCCGGCGATCGAGCGCGGCGTGACCGAGATCTCCGCACTGCTGTCCGAGGCCCTGAGCGCCGAGCAGCACGATCCGGCGGCGAAACCGGCCGGGCAGGCCGGGGAACGACTCGCCGAGCAGGTCACCACCGTGTTCCTGCAGCACGCCGAACTCGCCGCGACGGTCCGCGACTTCTATGCCTACCTCGGTCAGGTGGTCACCCGGCACCATCTCGCACCGGAGGAGATCTCCGGATTCCGCAACCTGCTGGTCGAATACATCCAGATGGTCGTGGAGGACGTGCTGCGCCATACCCGGACCATTGCCGCCGCCCTCTCCGGCATCACGAGCAGGCGAGAGGAGCTGCTGCGGGTGCTGGGGCCCGCCGAGGACCTCGGTGCCGAGGTCGAACGGGCGCGGGGACGCACCGAGGCCGACTGGCAGGAGCTCACCGACTGGTTCGTCGACTCTCCGGGGCGCCCGAGTCAGGTGTCCTCGCTGCGGGAGGCCACTGCTCGCGCCATCGGCTCCCTGCTGGCCAGTGTGCGCAGGGCGACTTCCGACGGGGGGTTGATGCCCGGCCGCCGGGGCGATCTGTTGAAGCTGGCGCGCTGGTTCGACGAGGCGGAACCGGACCGTGCGCACCAGCTGTACGCGGCGACGTTCGGGCTGCACTCGGCACGGCACCTGCAGCCTGCACCGGACTACGACAGCGACAACCACGAGGTCGCCTGGCGGGACGGTCCCGTGCTCGACGTTCCGGTGAACGTGCGCAGTCGCGGAGATCGCGGCGCACGCGGGCGGGCCTCGCGCGTGCTGCACGATCCGATGACCGAGGAGGCACTGCTGTCCGAGGCCCGTGCGGAGAAGCGCAGGCGTCGCGCGGCGGCGGCCGAGCTGACGGCGGCGGCAGCCCATCCGACCGAGATCCGGTTGTCGACCGATGCGCTCGGTGTCCTGTGCGAACTGCTGACCAAGGCCCAGGCACAGCGAGAGCATCCGGACGACACCGGCTGGGCACGCGATCCGGTACACCGGCTGCAGGTCACCATCCGGCACACGGAGGGCCACGAAACCCGGATCGGCAGTTCCTCGGGCACGCTGACGCTGCGAAACACCGCGCTGGAGTTGCGCGGTGACGACACACCGGCCGAGGCAGGTACCGGGACGACAGCGAATTCCACCGTCTCCGGAGGCTCCCGATGAGCATGCGCGGCACGGCTGTTCCCGGCTTCGACGAGCTCGGAGACATCGAGGCGGCGAACGTGGTGCGGTGTGCCCGGGTGCTGCTGCGCCGACCCCTGCTGCATCCGGGCGGACCCGATGGTGATCTGCTGCCGATGCTGTACCGGCAGCGCGAGGTCCTGCAGGAGGTGTTCGACACCCTGCTCGGTTACCGGCTGAGCGTCCAGCGGCGCTTCGCCCGGCTCTACAAGGCGGGCTCGGGTGCGGACACCACGCGCGGGGTGTCCCTGTCCCCGCGCGGATATGCCTACTTCGCGCTGACCCTGGCCACCCTGACCGGACTCGGGCGGCAAGTCCTGCTGTCCCGGCTCGTCGGCGACATCCGCGCCGCCGCCGTCGAGTCCGGCATCGAGGTGACCGACGATCCGGCCGACCGCAGGGCGCTGACCGCCGCGCTGCGCCACCTCGTCTCGCTGGGCGTGCTGAGCGAAACCGAGGGCACGGTGTCCACATTGGCCGGCGATCCCACTGCGGAGGCCCTGATCACCATCGACACCGATCTGCTCGGTCAACTCGTCGCAGGCCCACTGGCGACGGCAACCGATGCCGACGACCTGATCACCAGGGCGAACATCGCGCGCCGGACCGATACGGGAGAGCCCAGTACGGAGCTCGCCGTTCGGCGCAGACTCGTCGAGGACCCCGTGGTGCACTACAGCGATCTGCCCGCCGAACAGGCCGCGTGGCTGCGGAGCAACCACGCGGGCGAGGCCGGAGTGCTGGAGCGCTACTTCGGCCTGGTCAGCGAAACCCGTCGGGAGGGCATGGTGGTCACCGATCCCGCGGATTACCTCACCGATGTGGTGTTTCCCGGTCCCGGCACCGTCGCCCGCATCGCGCTGCTGGCGCTGCCGTCCCTGCTGGAGCGCGGTCGTCCGCGCCAGGACGGAAAACATGCCGTGACCTGGCACGACCTGAAGGAGGTGTGTGGTGATCTGGTCGAGTCCCATCCGGCGGCGTGGTCCCGCCGGGCCACCGAGGACCCCGATGAACCGGTGCGCTCGGTCACGGCGCTGCTGCATCGACTCGGCGTGCTGAGCAGGCATGATTTCCCGGAAGGTCCTCGGTGGCTGGTCAGTCCGGCCGCGCATCGGTGGGTTCCGCACCCCGACGCGACTCCGGCACCCGCTCGGGAATCCGGGCCGCCGTCCCCGCAACCACCGGGATTGACGCTGTTCGACGAGCTGGAAGGGTAGTGCAACGGTGAGCACGCAGGCAGCGGAAAACACCGGTGACCAGAACTCCCGACCGCCCGAACCACGCGGGAGCGCCACCCGGTGGCGGCTGCACCGCGGCGGCATCGTCAACATCTGGCAGTACGGTGAGCAGACCTTCGACCTCGACGGTGGCCGGGCGATCTTCCAGGGCGCCAACGGTTCCGGCAAGTCACGCACGCTGGAACTGCTGCTGCCCCTGTGCCTGGATGGCGATCTGCACCACATCGGCTCCAAGGGGTTCGACACGGTCAGCATGCGGCGGCTGATGCTCGACGAGTACACCGGAGGCCCGAACCGCATCGGCTACGCCTGGATCGAACTGCGCAGGGTCTCCCCCGAGGGTGCAGCGGAGTTCCTCACCTGCGGAGTCGGAGTGAAAGCCGCCGGAACCTCGAGGCAGATCAGCGATTCGTGGCGGTTCATCACCGACGAGCGCGTCCCCGATCGCCACGTCGCCGGAGACCTGAAGCTCGTCGGCCCGGGAGACGTGCCACCAGGAGCAGCTCAGCTCCGGGAGATTCTCGGGGCGGACTGCGTGCTGGACGAGCAGGCGTTCCGTGCCAGGATCGCCGCCACGGTCTACGGGGTACCGACCGAGCGCTACGGTGATCTGCTGCACTTGCAGCGCACTCTGCGCAATCCCGACGTCGGCCTGAAGGTGCTGGGAGGCCGGCTCGAACAGATCCTGTCCGATGCGCTCCCGCCCCTGGATGCGGGACTGATCGAGCGGTTGGCCACCTCCTTCGACGACCTGGAGTCGGTTCGGGAGAACATCATCCGGCTGACCGGCGCGGACAGTGCTCTGGAGACGTTCCTGTCCACCTACTCCGACTACGCGCTGACCGCGTTGCGCAGCCGCGCGAATGCCATGCGCGCCGCCGGGGACAGGTTGCGCGCGCGCCACGAGGACATAGCCGTCCTGGAGCGCCGCAGAGCCGAGACGCAGCAGGACCGCGCGACGGCGGAACACACCGTCAGCGAGCTGGAAAAGCGCGCCGCGGAGCTGGAATCCGGCCTCGACGCGCTGCGTTCGCATCCCGCCTACACCGAGCTGCAGAACCTGCGCGACCGGCAGCGGCTGGTGGACAATATCCGCTCGGCGGCCGTGGATGCGCTGGAGACCGCGCGGACACACCGCGAGCAGGAGGAACGCTCGGTCGACTCGGTCGTCGGGTGGATGCGTCGCCTGCTCGACGATGTCGATCTGGCGGAGCAAACCGCCGGGCAGGCGGCACAGCACCTGACCGCGGCCGGACTCGACGGCTCCCTGGTGCCCCGGCCACCCGCCGTGCCCGCTGCGGAAGCCACCGCCCGGCAGGACCGGGTGCGCGCCGCACCGGAAGCCGACGCCGAACCGCTCACCATCGACCGCCGTGCTCCCCCGCGGCTGGACGTCGAGGACCTGACCGCCGCGTTCCACGATGCCGCAGCCCGAGCACATCAAGCGGCCACGGCCGCTCAGCAACGTGGCGCACAGACGCTGGCCCTGCACCAGCAGGCCGCGGAACTGGACACGCAGCGGACCGAGGTGGCCGAAACGCAGCGCCTGGCCAAGCAGGCCCGGGTCACCGCCACCGAGGCGATGGGCCGCCGCAACCAGGCTCGGCAGGAACTGTCCGAGATCGCCGGTGGCTGGCTCGAGCACGTCCGCGCGTGGGCATCCGGTTACCCACTGTCCGGTGTGGCCGATCCACTGCCCGAGCCGCCCACCCTGGAGCAGCTGCTCGACCAGCGTTCCGCCGCACGACAGGCCCGCGAGCGGGTCAGGGACTGGGCCCGGCCACAACTGCACCGGGCCCGACGGGTCGAAACCGAGATCGGGCAGGAACTGGCCGACCTGCGTTCCCGAGGTCACACGCTGGACGAGGACCTTGCCGAGCTGCGGGCGGGCGGGGAGCGCGCTCCCGCGCGACCCGGGTGGGCCACCGCCGAACGCTCCGCGGCCGAAGGGTCCGCGTTCCACCGGCTGGTCGACTTCACCACCGCACTGTCCGAGGAGGACCGTGCGGGCCTGGAGGCCGCCCTGGAGGCCAGTGGGCTGCTCAACGCCTGGGTCACCGCCGACGGAACCGTAACCACGCCCGGGGTGCGGGAGTTGTTCGCCGCACCCGGCGAGCAGCACGGCACCCGCAGCCTCACCGACCTGCTCGTTCCGGCGCCCGAGCCCGGCTGCCCGGTCTCGCGGGAGCGCATCGCCGCCCTGCTGGCCTCCGTCCCGGTCGACACTCCGGGTGGGCTGTCGGTCTCGCCTGCGGGGGAGTGGCAGGCGGGCGTCCTGTCCGGGGCCTGGCACAAGGACGCCGCCGAATACGTGGGGGCGGGCGCGCGCGAAGCGGGGCGCAAACGCCGAATCGCGGAGCTGGAGGCGGAGCTGTCCCGGCTGCGCGCCGAGATCGGCGAGGCCGAGCGGCGACACCGCGAGGCAGCCGACCACGCCACCGAACTGGAACGGTATGTGGATTCCTTCCCCGATGACGGTGACCTGCTGGGCGCACATGCCCGGCTGTCCACCGCCACGGAGATCGCCCAGGAGGCCGAGCGCGAGGCCACTCGGCTGCTGCGGGAGCACGAGCAGGCGGAACAGCGCTGGCAGGCGGCCTACGCCGAGCTCGTCCGAGCGACCGGGGAGATCGACCTGCCCGCCGAGACCGAGGCGCTGGCGGCAGCCCATCACGCCTCCTCCGAAGCGCGGAGTTCCCTCGAGCGGCTCCGGGAGGTGATCGAGCGCCGGTGTCTGGCCACGCTGGCCGACCTGCGCCAGGCGTCGCTGCATCACGACGCCGCCATCGCGGATCGGATGGCGGCCGAGTCCCAGGCCGAACAGCGGTGCACCGACCACGGGGAGCAGGCGAGCGCGCTGGCCGAGCTTCGTGCTGCCGTGGGCGGCGAAGGCCAGGAGGTCGCCGACAAGATCGGTTCCCTGGAGCGGGAACGCACCGATCTCGACACCCAACTGCCACAGAAGCGCGAAGAGGTCGTCGGACTGCGCATCGACGAGAGCACGCTCGACACCCGGCTGGAGGACAGCCGATCCCGGCTCGCCGAGTGCGAATCCGAGGCCGGGACCACGGCCGAGGACTTCCGGCAGGCACTGCGGATTCCGGGCCTGTGGGCGGCCACGAGGGTGCGCACCGCGGACCCGGACAACCCGCCCGCGGACCCGGACGAGGCTGCCGAGCTGGTGACGGCCGAGGAGCGACCGCCGGTGACCGAGACGGACGTGTACAACGAACTCCCGTCCTTGCAGCACGCGCTCAGCGGCACCGACGACATCACCGCGCAGGACCGGAACGGGCTGTTGACCGTCACGGTCACCGGAGAGGAGGGGGGCCAACCCGTCGCCGAGGCCGCGCGCCGCGTCCGGGAACGGCTTGCCGAGCAGCGCGGTTACCTCGACGAGCGCTACCAGTCGATCTTCGCCGACTACCTCATCCGCGATCTCGCCGAACGTCTGCGCAGCCAGATCGCGATCGCCGAGGACCTGTGCGAGCGGATGAACGCGGTGCTCGACGGCGCCCGGTCCAGTCAGGGAGTGCACGTACAACTCGAATGGCAGCCCGCGGCCGGACTGAGCGACGACCTGCGCCATGCCGTCGACCTCCTGCGCACTCCCTTCGCCAACCGCAGCGACGAGCAGGACGCGCTGCTGCGGCGCGTGTTCACCGACCTCATCGACTCCGAACGGGACAGTGCCTCGGGGGGTTACCACGAGATTCTCTCCCGTGCCCTGGACTACCGCTCCTGGTACACCTTCACCGTCCGGGTCCGCGACACCGGACCGGAGGGCAAGCCCCGGATGCGGCGGCTGCAGCAACTGTCCTCCGGCGAGTCCAGGTTGGTGTCCTATGTGACGCTGTTCGCGGCGGCCGCGGCGTTCTACGACGCGATCGACGTCTCCTCGGGTGCGCAGGGACCGCTGCGGTTGGTCCTGTTGGACGAGGCGTTCGAACGTCTCGATGACCCGACGGTCGCGCGGATGCTCGGGCTGCTGGTGGACCTGGACATGGACTGGGTGATCACCTGGCCGAGCGGCTGGGGAGTGTCCCCGAAGATCCCGAAGATGCACATTTACGACGTGCTGCGACCGAGCAGCGGGCACGGGATCGCCTGCACCCACACCACATGGGACGGTCGCGGCCTGGATCAGGGAGAACCGTGAGCGACGCCGAGAACATCCGGGCCGTCTGGGACACCGCCGAGCTGCGCGGGCTGTGGGCCAGAGCCCGGGAGATACTGGAGTCCCCCGAGCAGCCCGCGACGTTCCGCCTCGAACTCCCCGACGAGGACACCCGCAAGGCGGTGGGCGAGGTCTACGGGCGGCCGATGTGGGGCCAGGGCACCCGGATCAATGTGTCCAAATTGGACACACAACTGCGGGAGAACACGCGATTCGGCCTCGGCCTGGAACAGGTACTGGAGATCCTGCACGACCGCCCGATCGACAGGCGGGAGTCACCGACCGCCGCCCGCGCCGAGCGGCGGGACAGAGTGACCGACGTCCTGCACGCGGCCCTGGCCGAGCAGAACCTGGCCGAACAACCCTGGGCACGCCCCTGGATGCAATGGCTGCACCAGTACGGGCGCGTCGCCGAGAGCGAACTCGACAGTGTCGCGCGGCAAGCGGCGGCGGTACTCGCCCGCCTCGTTCTCGACCCGGGTCACTCGCCGCGGACCTGGATCTCCCGCGCGGAGCTGGCCGCCCGCTGCGGCGGTGGGGCCCACCGGCTCGACAGCGGCATGACGCTGAGCCGCGTCGTGCTGCGGGCGGCGGCCCTCGCCCACGGCGTGGAGGCTCCTGCCAACGAACGCGATCGCCGGAGGCTGTGGGAGCTGTGCGGGGTCACGCTCGATGCCGTCTCGGCCACGGCGCTGTGCTGGGCACTGCCGCTGGTCGGCTCGGACGAGTGGTCACGGGGTGTTCGTGGGCGCACGGAGCTCGGCTTGCCCGCACAGCTCACCCATCTCGACCTCGGCGTCGCACCGGAACACCTCGTCGAGGCGGGTACCACGGTCGCCGTCTGTGAGAACCCGCGCGTGCTGGAAGCTGCCGTGCGGGACGGGATCCGGCATCCGCTGGTGTGCGTGTCCGGCCATCCGAGCACCATCGTGACCGAACTGCTCCACCGGCTCGGTGCCGACGGCGCTGCCCTGCGCTATCACGGCGACTTCGACTGGGCGGGCCTGACGATCGCCCGCTCGCTGTGGAACCATCACGGTGCCGGGCCCTGGCGGATGGCGGCGGCCGACTATCGGGCGGCCCTCAACCAGGCCTCCGCCGAGCGGATCGACCTGCCGGTGCTGACCGGCGAACCGGCCGAGGCGCCGTGGGATCCGGAACTGCCCGAGCTCATGTCCACCGCCGGGCGTGCCATCGAGGAAGAGGTCGTGCTCGACGATCTCCTCACCGATCTGCGCACCGGCCTGGGCTGAATCGCCGTCTCAACGGCGGCTGGGCTCGATGACGCGGATGCCGTGGAGCTTGCGAACGAAATCCGAGCCGAAGGCGGTCGAGGGGGTGTGCGCACCGGCGGGAGCCGCACCCGCCTGCAGCTCGGCCACGGCGTGCAGCACGGAATCGGCGGTGAAGTCGTAGGTGTTCGGGCCGGTCAGCGCGGCGGAGACCTGCCCGCCCGCCGCGTCGCCTGCCTCGGCGAACACCTCGACGCCGCTGCCTGCTCGACGGCGTTCGTCCGGTCCCCGCACCAGCTTCTCGATCGCGGCCTTGCCCAGGCGCTGGGCGAGCGCACCGCCGAAGAGCTTCGGGCCCAATCCGGCCGTTGTCGGACCGATGCGGTCGAGTCCGGGAAGGTGGGCGAAGGTCGTGATGGTGCCGATACCCGTGCTGCGGTGAGCCGTACTCACATCTCCCCAGGGCAGCGAGACGGCCCGTCGCCGCGCGGAGGGGAACGGGACGTCTCGCCTGCGCCATCCGACCGGCACCGTCCGCAGCTCCCCGTCGATGCGGGCCCGGCCACCGAGGGCCATTCCTTCCCAGGCGCTCTTCATCGTCCCGGCGCTGATGCCTCCCCTGGCGTGGAAGGCCAGGTCCAGCCAGGTGGCCGTCGGCAGTTCGGCGGCCACCAGGGCCGCCAGGCAGTCGGTGGGCACGACATCGAATCCGGCGCCGGGCAACAGCGTCACGCCCGCGTTCCGGGCCTGCTCGTGCCGCGCGAGGACCGCCTCGAACACGTCGATCTCACCGGTGATGTCCAGGTAGTGGGTGCCGGATCGCAGACAGCCGTCGACCATCGGCGCCGAGGTGGCCGAGAACGGCCCGGCGCAATGGGCGACGGCGTCGATGCCGTCCAGGGCGGCATCCACGGCAGCCGGATCGTGCAGGTCGAAGGTTCGATATTCGAGACCGAGCGGAACCGCCACGTCGGCGACCTTGCGCACGTCGCGGCCTGCGAGCACCGGCCGCTGTCCCCGCTTGGCCGCCGACGTGGCGACCAGGCGGCCGGTGTATCCGTTCGCGCCGTAGACCATCCAGCTCACAATGTGTCCCTTCCGCCGTGGGTCGGCTCTCCACGATCCCTTGCCGGTTTACAACGCGCAGTGCTCCACCGAGTTACTACGCATCGGGATGGCGGGCGGGTGACCTGGCAGAGGGTGCTTCAGGTTGGCCTCGATGAGGTCGGACGTTTTGCCGAGAACCGACACGCCCTGCGCACTCCGCCGTGTGCGCTCAGCCCTTCAGGAAGGCCGTGAAACGCTCCCAGGCTCCGGGAGAGAACACCAGAGTGGCGCTGTCGCGGTCCTTGGTGTCACGCACGCCCACGGCGGCGGTGGTGCGGCCGACCTCGACGCAGTTGCCGCCGGAGTTGGACCGCGACGACTTTCGCCACGCCGCATGGGAAAGATCCACGGCCGCCCTCCTACGCCACCGTCTGCCGGTGTGTCTCGGCCTGCCCGGGATCTTTCCTGATCGAGTCCACGCTCCACACGCCATGCGGGTACGACCGGTGGAGATACCACTGCTGCTTCAGCCATTCCCGGCGCTCGATTCAGAGCAGGGTGGGCAGGGAGGTGCCGATCATCCAGGCGCCGAACAGCACGAACAGCGCCGCCGCGCCATAGCGGATCACGCGTTCGGGCAAGTGCCTGCCGAGCAGCAGCCCGACAGCGATCGCCAGGGCATCGGCGAGGACCATGCCCACAGTGGAGCCGATCCAGGTTCCGACCCACTCGTGCCGGGTGGCCAGGGTGACGGTGGCCAGCATCGTCTTGTCCCCCAGCTCCGCGAGAAAGAAAGCGGCCGAAACCGCCAGCACGGCCGACCCCGCCCCGCGCGCGGCCTTCGCCTTCTCCTCCTCCGTCAGGGAATCACCGCGCAACGTCCATGCGGCAAATCCCAGAAATGCGAGTCCGGCGAGCAGGCCGATCCATTCGATGGGCACGAGGTGACCGACGCCGAGACCCAATCCGACCGAGGCGGCGTGCACCACGGTGGTGGCCACGGTGATTCCGAGCAGCACCTGCCACGTGCGATACCGGGTGGCGAAGGTCATCGCCATCAATTGCGACTTGTCGCCGAGTTCCGCGACGAAGATCGCCGCCGAACTCACTGCGAAGCTGGTCAACACGCTTGCCGGCCGCCTCTCGATCGGTGCCGGCAACGAAGACACGAGACACTTCGGCCCGGCACGGTGTGCAGGAACCGAAGGTCTCGCCCACCTCGTGGAGAGGCTTCGCGACCGGGTGCCGATCGGCGCCAGTGTGTCGACCGCGAGATTACGGGCTACTCCCCTTCTTGGGCACCGACAATACCCGTTTTTCCGAATGAATCAACACCCATCACGGTGGCACATATCACCGAAAACAAAATACGCAGTGTCCAAATAACTGTTTCGGCGCGGCGCAACATATTGATTCGTCGAGGCGCGCACGATTTCTCGTATTTCGGCAAAACATATTCGATCCTCGTCACCACGTGGCGACGAAGCCGCAGGCAGCCGCAAGATCGCCGGGCTCGCCACGTCGCAGGCAGCGGTCGGCAGAAGTACTGCCGCATCGAGCGGGTACACCGACCATGGGGTGTGTGTCGTCCGTCAGCCCGGCGGGCACAGCCTCGTGGAGGAAGGAGGCACGCCATGTCCCTGCAGGCCGTGCGGGATTCCGCCTACACCCTCGCGGGTGACCTCGCCGTCGAGGTGATCGAAACCTCCTCGCTGGGCGATCGCAGTTACCTCGCCACCGACGGCGAGGTCGCCGTGGTCGTCGATCCCCAACGCGATGTGGACCGCATCCTGACCCTGGCAGGCCGGCTCGACGTGCGGATCACACTGGTGCTGGAAACCCACGTGCACAACGACTATGTCTCCGGGGGTCTCGAACTGGCCCGGTTGACGGGCGCGGACTACGGGCTCGCCGCCGCGGACGAGGTTCCCTTCACGCGCACGCCGCTGTCCGACGGCGAGGTCGTCGAGCTGTCCGACCGGATGCAGGTGCGGGCGCTGGCCACGCCCGGGCACACCTTCCATCACCTGTCCTACGCGCTCGAAGGTGTCGACGGGGCGGTGGGAGTGTTCACCGGCGGTTCCCTGCTGTACGGCACGACCGGGCGCACGGACTTGGCCGGGCAGCAGCACAGCGAGAAGCTCGCACGCCATCAGCACGCCTCGGCACACAAGCTGGGGGCGCTTCTGCCGGACGGCGCGCAGGTCTGGCCGACGCACGGATTCGGCAGTTTCTGCTCGGCGGCCGCGGTATCGGAGGGTTCCGGCACGATCGGGCAGCAGCACCGGAGCAATCCGGCTCTGACACTGGCCGAGAGCGAGTTCGTCGAGCAGACGCTGTCCGGTCTCGACGTCTATCCCGCGTACTACGCCCACATGGGCGTGCTCAACACCACGGGGCCGGAGCCACTGGATCTGCGCTCCCCCGCCCGGGCGACTCCCGAGGAGCTGGCCCAGCGCCTCGAACGAGGTGAATGGGTCGTGGACCTGCGCTCCCGCAAGGCCTACGTCACCTCCCACCTGGCCTCCACGGTGAGCCTGGGCTTGGACGGCCCCATGGTCACCTGGCTGGGATGGATGATCGACTGGGGAGCACCGATCGTCCTGCTCGGCGACTCCCCGGAACAGGTCGAGCGGGCCCAGCGCGAGCTGGCGCGCATCGGCATCGACACGTTCTCCGGCACCGCTGTCGGCAGGCCCCGGGAGCTGGCCACCG
This sequence comes from Haloactinomyces albus, assembly GCF_031458135.1. Taxonomy (NCBI): domain Bacteria; kingdom Bacillati; phylum Actinomycetota; class Actinomycetes; order Actinopolysporales; family Actinopolysporaceae; genus Haloactinomyces; species Haloactinomyces albus. The sequence continues at coordinate 1,094,704 of NZ_JAVDXW010000001.1, forward strand.
AGGCCGGGCAGCTCCGCAGCATAGCCTCGGCAAGCTTTGCCGACCTCGCCCGGCACCTGTCCTCGGGATCTCCGCCCTCGTCGCAAGCCCCGACTTCGGAACACGAGCATTATCCCGCACCGGACGTGGTGCTGGATGTGCGCACCAACAACGAATGGAACTCCGCCCACATCGACGGCGCCGTCCACATTCCGCTCTACGCGCTCAGGGATCGCCTGCACGAGATCCCTCCCGGAGCGGTGTGGGTGCACTGCGGCAGCGGTTACCGCTCCGCCACGGCGGCCTCGATCCTGGAAGGAAAAGGCCGCACGGTCGTGCTGCTCGACGATGCCTTCGGCAGTGCCGAACAGTCCGGAGTTCCCCTGGTCGGCCGGGCCTGACACGCACTGCCCCGGATCGGCCGGGTTGCCCGGGCGGTCCGCCGTCGTTCGGCCTGCTGCCGTTCAGCGCAGCTCCTCGGCAGGCTCGGTCACCGGTCGCCGCGACCAGTACATCGCGGCCAGGGATCCGGACATGTTGTGCCACACCGAGAACAGTGCCGCAGGCAGCGCCGCCAACGGCGTGAAATGTGTCGTCGCGAGGCCGGCCGCGAGCCCCGAGTTCTGCATGCCGACCTCCACGCTGACGGCGCGGCGGGCTGCCCTGTCGAGCCCGACGGCCCGCGCCGCGCCGTAGCCCAACGCCAGCCCGATCGCGTTGTGGACCACCACGGCCAGCGCCAGCAGCACTCCCGAGGCCAGCAGCGTGTCGACGTTGGTGCCCACCACGGCCGCGACGGCGACCACGATCCCGGTCACCGACACCAGCGGCAGCACGGGCAGCAGTCGCTCCACCCACCGGCTCGCGAACACGCGCACCAGCAATCCCGCTACCACCGGGATGAGCACGATCTGCACGATCGACAGGAACAGCCCCACCGCGTCGACCGGGAGCGCGGAACCGGCCAGCCAGAGCACCAGCACCGGGGTCAGCACGGGGGCGAGCAAGGTCGAGACCGAGGTCATCGCCACCGACAGCGCCACATCACCACGAGCGAGGTAGACCACCACGTTGGATGCCGTACCGCCGGGACTGGCTCCGACCAGAACCATGCCCACCAACAGCGCGGGCCCGAGCCCGAACGCGGTGCCCACCGCCCATCCGATCAGCGGCATCACCAGGAACTGCGCCACCACGCCGACGACAACGGCCTGCGGCCGCCGCACGACGATCGCGAAGTCGCCGAGCCGCAGGGTCAGTCCCATCCCGAACATGATCACGCCGAGGATCACGGGGATGGCCGGTTCGAGCGCGGCCGCCGGGCCGGACACCAACAGTCCGACGAGGCCGCCGAGCAGTACCAGAGCAGCGAACCAACGTCCCGCCAGATCAGCCAGGGAAGTCAGCAGAACCATCGGCCGCACCCCGAACCCTGCGAACCGACCCCGCTCACGCGCGGGCCGATGATCCGGTTGCTGTTGTTTCTCGCCGAGCACACGACCGAAGAGCCTATGATCACGCCCGCCGCAGGAGCGGAGCGGGGCAGGGCGACGGGCACCGTACTCGCGATACCCACCACCGCGGACTGCCCTCCGGCGGTCACGCACACCACCGCACCACCGACCGAATCCACTACGTTCGTCCGGTTTGCCCAGCCGAAAAGCAGGCAACTCCCCGGTCATGCGACCGTTTCGAGCCCTGGACCGCATCTCGGAGTGGTCGTGGCTGGACAACCCCGCGAAGACGGTGCGCGGTGCTGTCTCCACGATGCTTCCGGGTAGGCGACTTCGTGACCTGCTGCACGGCGTGTGGCTGGGGCATCCGCTGCATCCGATGGCGGTGCAGGCCCCCATCGGGGCGTTCCTCTGCGCCGGGCTGGTGGATGCGCTTCCCGACGCCGGTCCGGGGGAACGGCGAGTCGCCGATTCGCTGACCACGGTGGGCGTGCTGGCCAGCCTGCCCGCCTCGCTGGCCGGTGCGGCCGATTTCGTCCAGACCCAGCCGGACCAGCAACGCACCGGGCTGGTCCATGCCACCGCCAACAGCGCGGCACTGACCAGCTACCTGCTGTCGTTGCGCTGGCGTGCCACCGGGCGGCGGACAGCAGCCGTGACAGCCGGGTGGACCGGCCTCGCCCTCATCGCAGCCGGTGGAGTGCTCGGGGGGCACCTGTCGTACCACCAGGCCAATGGGGCCAACCAGGCCGAGGATGTCCGGCACATCGGGCCGCAGGAATGGACCGAGGTCGGCAACGTTCACGAGCTGCCCGACGGGGTTCCCACCCGGCGGATGGTGGGTGAGGTCCCCGTCGTCATCCTGCGGAACGGCGAGCACACACACGTACTCGCCGACCGGTGCAGCCACGCTTCGGGGCCGCTGCACCAGGGCACCCTCTCGTGGCCCTTCGGCCGAGGAGGTGCACCGTGCCTGGAATGCCCGTGGCACGGCAGCGTTTTCCGGGTTTCGGACGGAAGCGTGGTGCACGGGCCCGCGACAGCGACCCAGCCCGGCTTCCACACTCGCGTCGTCGGCGACCGCCTCCACATCCGGCTGCGCTGAAGGAGCGGGCTGAGGCCCACGGTGCTCTCCCGGACCTCGGCCGGAGGGGAAGGACGATGCGCTGGCGCAGAACGAAACCACGGCACGGTGCTGCGGTTGCCGGGCAACCGTGGACCTCGGAGGACATCGCGACACTGGAACGGACGGTCGACCGCGCACCCTCGGTGCACAACACCCGCCCCTGGTCGCTGACCGTGCAGGACCGGGCGGCCACGCTGCACGAACGCACGAACGCGGAGTTGGAGCAGCACGATCCCGAGGGGCGGGACCGGCGCCTCTCCTGCGGCGCAGCCCTGACCAATCTCATCCTCGCAGTGCGCAACCTCGGATGGGCGACGGAGACTCGACGGGAGCACAGCCCGGACCCGCCCGATGAGATCGCCGCTGTGCTCGGTTCCCATCGGGAACCCCCGAACGCGACGGAAGGACAACGCTACCGGGCGATCATCCGGCGCACCAGCTATCGCCGAGTCTTCGAACCCCGGGCGGTGTCCTACCTCTCTCGGGAGGCACTGCTCGCGGCAGCCACCTCACCCACCGTGTTCCCCCGGTGGGTGACGATGGGCGAGGCTCCGAGCGTGGCCGAATTACTGGCCTACGCCGCCCGAGTCCGCCGCAAGGACCGCAGCTACCAGCGTGAGCTGGCCATGTGGACAGTGGGTGCTCCGGGTGAGGTAGCCCCCGGGGAGGGGGTACCTGCCGATGCGTTCGGCACCGAAGGCGTACCCGCGGTCGGCCTGACCACCTCGGCGACACGAGTGCCGGACGAGCAGCGGCTCGCGGCGTGGATCGAAACCGAGTCCCTCATGGTGCTGAGCACAGCATCCGAGGACTACTACGACCACGTCAGCGCGGGCATGGCGATGCAGCTGGCGTGGCTGGCCGCGACGAGTTTGGGGCTGGTCGCCTCGGTGATGACGCAGCCACTGCACCTGACGGAGGTCAGGTCCGGCTTACGCGAGCGGCTCGGCCTGCCGGGAGAACCGCAGTTGCTGATGCGCTTCGGCTACCCCGCCGCCGTGCCGGGGCCACGCCGCCCATAGCGAGGGCGTTGGCGACCTGCGTGGAGGTCGCTCCCACCGATCGGCTCGCCTTTCGAATGGCGTAGCGGCGCACACCGTGCATCATTCCCCCATGGACGTTGCACAGGTACTCGGGGTGGACGCATGCAAGGCAGGCTGGGTCGGTCTCGCTCTCGGCGGGACCGCCCCGACCGCGTACTTCGCCGAAACGGTCGGTGATGTGGTGAGTCAGGCCGGTGCGGCACACGCCCTCGCCGTCGTCGCCATCGACATTCCCATCGGACTCCCGGAGCACAAACGGCGGCAGGCCGACGAACTGGCCAGAAAAGCAGTCGGCGGACTGTCCTCCTCCGTCTACATCACGCCGGTACGCAAAGCACTCGAGAAAGACGACCGCGATGCCGCCGAGGAGGTCAATCGCGGCATCACCGGTGAGGGGGTCTCGGTGCAAGCGTTCGGCCTCCGGGACAGGTTGTACGAGGTCGAGCAGTGGCTCGACCAAACGCAGCACCATGTCGTCGAAGTCCATCCGGAGGTGTCGTTCGCTCTGCTGGCGGGAACTCCGCTCAACGCCCGCAAGGGCACATGGACAGGAGCACGGCACCGCCACGAACTGCTCACCGAAGCCGGCGTCTCGCTGCCGAGCGACCTCGGCACCGCGGGGACCAAAGCCGCGGTCGACGACATTCTCGATGCAGCCGCAGCGGCCTGGACAGCACAGCGCGTCGCCCGAGGCACCGCACAGTCGTTGCCCGACCCGCCGGAGCAATTCACCGACGGCCGCTCCGCCGCGATCCGGGCCTGATCGAAAACCCGATCGAGTTCCTCCCAGCACAGTCGGTCTTCCGGTGAGCGGAATAGGGGCTGTCGCCCGGGAATGCATAAACGCACAGTAGTGGCTATCACCCTGTTGAGGGGGTCACAGGACGTAAGTCACACAAGCGCTGCGCATGTCGGGCGAAGGAGCACCTATGCAAACCCAAGTCGGGATCGTCGGGGCAGGCCCTGCCGGTCTGATGCTCGCTCACCTGCTGCATCTGAGGGGCATCGAATCAGTGGTTCTCGACACCCGGACCCGCGAGGAGATCGAAGGCACCATCCGTGCCGGCATCCTCGAACAGAACACGGTCGACCTCATGGCCGACTCCGGTATCGGAGACCGTGTCAAGCAAGTGGGTTCCGTGCACCACGGCATCGAGTTGCGCTTCGACGGCCGAGGACACCGCATCGACTTCGAGGAGCTCACGGGCCGCGCTGTCACGGTCTACCCGCAGCACGAGGTGCTGAAGGACCTGATCGAGCAGCGGCTGTCCGACGGCGGGGAGATCCGGTTCGGGGTGTCGGATGTTCGTGTCGAGGACATCACCGGTGACACACCGACGATCCGGTTCACCGACAACGACGGCACCGAGGAGGTCCTGCACTGCGCTCTCGTCGGCGGATGCGATGGCTCCCGGACCCAGACCCGCCCCCTCATCCCCAGCCCGGACGTGCGCCAGGACCACTTCCGCCAGTATCCCTTCGCCTGGTTCGGCATCCTCGTCGAGGCACCACCGTCGTCCGAGGAACTCATCTACGCCCACCACGAGAACGGCTTCGCCCTGATCAGCACCCGTTCCCCCGAGGTGCAACGGCTCTACCTGCAGGTCGATCCGGAGGACAGCGTCGACAACTGGTCCGACGACCGGATCTGGAACGAGTTGCACACCCGAGTGGCCGGGGATGACGTCGAGCTCAAGGAAGGCCCGATCTTCCAGAAGTCGATCCTGCCGTTCCGCAGTTTCGTGTGTGAGCCGATGCAGCACGGCCGGTTGTTCCTCGCAGGCGACGCCGCCCACACCGTGCCGCCCACCGGGGCCAAGGGGATGAACCTCGCCATCGCCGACGTCTACATCCTGGCCCGAGCCATGGGAGAGTTCTTCGAGTCGGGAGAAACCACCGCGCTCGACTCCTACACCGCCACCGCGCTCCCACGCGTGTGGCGTGCCCAGCACTTCTCCTGGTGGATGACCTCCATGCTGCACCGCATGCCGCAGTCCAGTGGCTTCGACCTCAAGCGCCAGACCGCGGAACTGGACACCGTGACCCGCTCCCGGGCAGGTCGCACCCTCCTCGCCGAGAACTACGTCGGCACCCCCCTCTACTGAGGACGCCGCTGCTTCCGGCGGGGCGACCGTCTCCAGCGGGACGGAGATCGGCGCGGGCTCATTCGGCGATTCTTCTCGTGGCCGGAGAGCCCGGGGAGGTGGGGGCGGCAGCCTCGCGCCGGGCCGAGGCGGGCAGCGCGAGAGCCCGCGGTGACCCCAGCGCACGGGAAATCCCCCGTGCAGCGGCTCGCACCGCCGGAATCAGCGTCCTCGGGTCGGACCCCTGAGAAGGCACGACGACGGAGAGCGCGGCAATGACCGTGTCCGTCTCGTCGTGGACGGGCGCGGCCACGGACAGGTTCGTCAGCTCGATCTGGCCGTCGCTGATGGCGAAACCGTTCCTGCGCACCTCGGCAAGCGCACGACGCAACTGCTGCGATGTGGAGATCGTCTTGTGCGTGAACCGCTTGAGCGGAGCCTCCAGCACCGCTTCCTGCACCGCCTGGTCGGCATGCGCAAGAAGCACCAGACCGACACCGGTGGTGTGCAGGGGGAGCCTGCCTCCCACCCGGGAGACCACCTGGACCGCCTCCCGGCCCGAAAGACGTTCGACGAAAACCACATCGAGTCCGTCGAGCACACCCAGTTGCACGTTCTGGTGGGTGGCTTCGTAGAGGTCCCCGAGGAACGGCATGGCCACTTCGCGCAGGAGAATCCCTCGTGGCGCGAGCGCGGCGAGTTCGTACATCCGCAAGCCGATCCGGTACTTCCCCTCGGAGTCTCGCTCCAAAGCACCCCAGCCTGCGAGTTCGCCGACGAGCCGGTGCGTGGTGGTCAGCGCCAGACCGCTGTGGCGACTGATCGCGGACAACGTCAGAGCCGGACGCTCCGGGGAAAAAGCATCGAGGATGCGGAACAACCGGGTCGCCACGGTGGGCGCTTCCTTGCCGCTCGCGGCCGAATCACCGCCCCCACCTCCGGCCATCACGGGCTCCGTTCATATCGGTGCAGTTCAACCCATCGATTCGATACCATACCGTCCAGTATGGTGTGTTTCACGGTACGGCGTGTTTCGCAACATGGTGTGTTTCGCAGCACGAATTGCGATTTTCGGTGTGCACTGCACAGCGAGGAGCAGGCGGGTGGACCGATGCAGCGGTACGAGTGGCGGGACCGGATCGAATCGATGGATCCCGAACACGACTTCCACGAGATATACCGGATCGTGGTCGCCCACGAATTTCCGTGGGACATGAACCAGTCGTTGAGCTTCGCGCTGTATCGCACGTACGCGGTGCCCGGGATCGGTGCACTGCTGGCCAGGACCGGCGAGTTCACCGAGCGCACCCGGAAACGCTATGACGACACCGGGCTGATCCTCGACGCGGTGCTCGAACACGGCTTCACCAGTGACACCGGCCGCTCCGCGATCCGTCGGATGAATCGGATGCATCGTGCGTACTCGATCTCCAACGACGAGATGCGGTACGTGCTGTGCACGTTCGTGGTCACTCCGATCCGTTGGATGGACGCCTACGGGTGGCGGCCGTTCACCGAAACCGAGCGCATCGCAAGCGCGAACTACTATCGCGAGCTCGGCCGCCACATGAACATCCGCGACATCCCGGAGACCCACCGGGAATTCGCCGAGCTGATGGATGCTTACGAGGCCGAGCACTTCGGCTACGATCCCGGCGCGCGCGCCGTGGCCGACTCCACCCTGGCGCTGATGACGACGTTGCCACCCCAGCATCATGCGCCCGCCTGGCTGATGCGCCGCTTCGCCATGGCACTGATGGACGATGCACTGCTCCGCGCGTTCGACTATCCACGACCCTCGCCGCTCATGCGCATGCTCTCCCGGGGTGCGCTGTGGCTTCGCGGGCGATTCGTGCGGTTTCTGCCGCCGCGCACCCAACCGCTGTACGCCCGCCAATTGCCCACGATCCGCAGCTATCCGGACGGCTACGACATCGACCGGATCGGCACCTTTCCCGCAGGCTGCCCTCTTCCCGAGCACGGCCCCCAACCCACCCGGGACGCCCGTACCGTTGGCGAGACCCCCGGCTCGCCACCGTGATTCTCGTGCTCCCTTCCCGGCCGAATCCGGGCAGCACCGCTGTCGAGGAACCACAAGAGCACGCGGTGACCTCGACAGCGGCAGCGTTTCCGGAGGCTACTCGGACCGCTCCTGCTCCTGCTCCTGCTCCTGCTCCTCGCGTTCGCGGAGTCGGGCGCGGCGCTGCTGCTCCCGTCTGCTGTAGGTCGCCTCGAGCACGGAGCCTTCGGTTTCCAGGCTGGATCCCAGTGCACCGGCGACGGTGCCCATCGAACTGGACAGCCACACCAGGGAGATGTAGTCGACTATGCCGACCGGATGCCCGAGGCGGATCCGTAAATAGCCCGCAGCGATCACGGCGATGGCCGCCAGCAACGTGACCGCGAACAACAGGATGTACATGCCGGCCACACCCAGAAAGAGGGTGAGCACGGTCGCGGCGTTGTACAGCACGGCCTTGCCCCGCTCGGCTTCACTCCGCGAACGTTCCCACAGACTGTTGTAGGCGATGAGCCACAGGACCATGATCATGATCGCGAAGAGGCTGATCACGAACAAGCGCGCCGAACTGAGCGCGTCGGCCATCCGCCAGATACTGGAGTAGAAAACGCCGAACGCCGCCGTGGCCGTAGCCGCGGCGAAGGCTCTGGACAAGCTGGGGATGAGACGCCACGGCCGGTTGTCGCGCACCATCCCGAACAGCAACCGCATCCGGCCCCGCCCACCGGTCAAAGCCAGGTACACATCGATGTCCTGATCACTGGGAGCGGGCACCTGCCGCACCGGGGAAACCCACTCGGTCGACCGGCGCCGGACATGATGATGAATCTCGTGCTGCTTGTCGTGACCGGTCCCCAGGTTCAGCGTCCCCCGGGCCAGAATGCCGAGGAGGTGCACGATCGTGTCCCGCACGTGGTGCTGCGCACGCATCCACCCGATGGCGGGCAGCGAAGCCAACGCCACCCCCTGAGCACTGCTGATGTCGGCGATGATCGGGCGGTTGCCGTTGATCCGGGGGAGGTCGGTCAGGCAGACCATGAGATCCCACCCTTCGTCGGGCATCTTCCTGCGCGCGATGCCCAGGATCGGCACTCGGTCATGAGCGTCGAGACCCAGATCCTCACAGAGGACGGACAATTTCCAATCGACCTGGTTGTTGACTTGCCGGGACAGTATCTCGGGGAGTTCTTCGGACACGCGCTGCGCGATCTCCAAGGGAAGACCGGGATCGGCCACCAGCCCCACCGTCACGGTGCGCTCACCTGCGGATTCGGCACTATCGTCGGACATCGCGGTGGCCCTCTCCCTCACGCATCGAAAAAAGCGACTGCCCGCCGGGCGGGCGCGACACAAGCCGATACCGGTGGGCACACCCGTGCCCGGTAGTGCGATACCGCCACAAGCAGCAGGTCTCGACACTCCGGCGAGCCCGACCACCGGCCTGCTCCGCGGTGTACCCACAATGCCGTAGCCATCACGCCCAGCAGCGCAGGCAATGCCGGTCGATGGCCACAACGCGGCGCCGGGCGGTGTCCGCCCTGCGCTGTCCTCCTACGATCAGCAGCGACCACGTGCACCGGCACAACCACAGCAATCACGGAAGGCAGCAGATGAACCACCCGACCGAGGATTACCGAACCGGCGAACCCCGACACGAGGGTTCGGCCCACCCCGGCTCCTCGGGGGCGGTGGTGTGCGACGACGGGTTCGCCAGGCCGCCGTGGGCGGCGGTCGATCCGCTGCTCCGGGACTACTACGACACCGAGTGGGGCATGCCCGTCCGCGGAGAGCAGGCACTGTACGAACGCATCAGCCTCGAAGGTTTCCAAGCCGGCCTGTCGTGGGCAACGATCCTGCGCAAACGTCCCGCCTTCCGCGAGGCCTTCGATGGCTTCGATCCCGATACGGTGGCGGCCTACGCCGAAGCCGATGTGGAACGGCTCCTGGCCAACCCCGCGATCGTGCGCAACCGCTCGAAGATCCGGGCGACGATCAACAACGCGCAAGCCACGATCGCGCTGCGCCGGGAGGGCGGACTGGATGCCTTCCTCTGGTCCTTCCAACCCGAGACCACCCCCGCGCCACGCACGGTCGCGGAAGTCCCCACGACCTCACCCGAATCCATCGCCCTGTCGAAGGCACTGCGCAAGAAGGGCTTCTCCTTCGTCGGCCCCACTACGATGTTCGCCCTCATGGAAGCGGTCGGCATGATCGACACCCACCTCGTCGACAGCCATCGTCGCGGTTCCTCCGGGATCTGGACCACGTCGTCGAGCAGGACCACGTCGTAGCAGTTCCGCGATCTCCATCGCGACCTCCCGATCCGAACTCGGCCCACAATCCGTTGCCCATCCTCCGCCGCCTACCACCTCCTGTTGAGCAGTGGGCACCATGCGCTCGAAAAATGCTGCGCCGACCGCGTAACCGGCGGGAACCTCCTCCGGGGAGACCATCTCCGGCAGCGCCATCTCCGGGCGGGCCGACGACGAGCGAGCCGGGACCGCTTACGCCAACCCCCGCACCCAAGCCACCACCCGAAACGTCGGAGCCGACCGGTGACTGCGCTCCCGGCTACGACCCGTGTGTGCCGCCACCGCCATCCGACCTGGACTGTGCCGATCTCGACGGGCCGATCAGCGTCTCCGGGGACGATCCGTACCGGCTCGATGGCGACGGCGTCGGATGCGAGTAGAGGCTTCGCACAGGCGCGCAAATATCCGTGCCTCGGTACCAAGAGGGCGCAGCGGAGCTTCCGGACATCCCGGGGCGATTCGGGTCCAAGGCACCGAAATCCCGGGCGTCGAGAAGGTCCGCGTCCTGTGCGGAGATATCGGCGGGAATCGCTTGCATAACAAGTCGGTAAGGTGGCGGTTCCTCCGCCTGGAGGCTGGCTAACGTTACTGGGCAGTCCTCTGTTCAGGCGTTCAGGAAAGCGCTGTGCGAAGAAACCCGACGGGTAGGGCCATGTCGGCGAATGAGGCGGCTGCCGCACTGACACAGGCTCGAACCGGGGAACACGGGGCAGCACCGGTCGCGGCGACGATGATCGAGCAGTTCTCACACGGGAAGTTGATGTAGATGAGCTCCAGGGGCGGCAAGTCCACGACATCGGGTTCGAATCCTGTGCCGGGAAAGCCGAGATCGATCGGTGCAGCACTCAGTGGGTGGGTATGGTTCGGAGGCTCCCTCGCACTGACGCTGGTCACGGCCGGACTGTTGGCGTGGGTGCCGTTCGTGCATGCCGCCATCAGGATGCGCAGTGCCGCGCTGGGGCGCCGCGCCGCGATCTACGCAGGCCTGGCCGTGCTGGTGGTGATTCTCGTCGCGGTCACTCCGAGCACTGCGCAGGGAGATCCCATCGGCACCACAAGCGGGCTGCTGAGCACGCTGATGGCTCTGATGGCGGTCGCGATGATGATTACCGCCGTAGTGCAGCAATGGTCGCTGCGCCGGACCCTGTTCCCTGCGGGCAGTGCTCGTACCCGCACCAGGGCGGACGCCGAAGCCGCATCCAATCCTGCGGTCGCCGGGATCCTGGCCGCCCGCGCTCGCCGTGACCAGGCCCGCGAGCTGGCCGCCGAGGATCCGCTGATGGCCCGTGAACTGCGCATCGGCCGCCCGGACCTGGCCCGCACCTACGACGACGGAGGCCTGGTCGACCTCAACAGCGCACCGGCGGCCGTGATCGCCCACATCTGCGAACTCGATCCCGCCGACGCCGACGCGATCGTGACTGCCCGCGAGCACCACGGCAGCGGACTCTCCAACATCGACGAACTCCTGGTACTCGCCGAAATGCCCATGCATACTTGGGAAGTGATCCGCGACCGCGCGGTCCTCATCGCCACCTGAACCGAACCGAGACTCAAGGTTCACCGACCACGCATTCGTCCGTGTCAACCGTTCAGCCTTCGCAGCCGATACCATCGCCATTGCTGTCGAACCGATGTGGGTCTCCCGGACGGACCCGGAAGTTGTTCGCCGAGACTTGCGAGCAATCCTTGTCCGGCGGAGGCGGTGGGAAGAGGTAGGCTCCCGCGCCGCTGTCCGTCTTCGATCGTGGCTCGGGTTGCGGCTCCGGTTCGGCCTCCGACTCGGAGGTGCTTTCCGGCTGTCCGCGAGGGGCGCAGACACCCCAGAGGTTCTCGCCGGCGCTTCGGGCATCCACTTCGGCTGCGCTGATCCTGTCCCAGTACTTGTCGTTGGGCTGGTAGAGCTCGGCTTCGGCGAAGCCGCCTCGAACCATCTCCAGATTGACGAAAGTCCCCTCGGCGTTCCACAGGTACAGCAGGTACCGGTCGTACTGGTCTTTCAGTTCCTCGTCACGCTGCACCCATACCGTGCTGCCCACAGGAATGAGTTCGGTGAGATGAGCGGCGGCTTCCCGGCCGTAGCACTGCACCGGCTCGGAAGGGTCCCGAGTCTCCGGAGTATCGATCTCCAACAGCCGCACCTCGACCGGGGACGTACCGGCCAGTGCGGTGCCTGCCGCGAGCGCGGCCAACTCCACGGTGTCACCATCCACGATCCGCCGGACCATGGCCTGCTGTGCTTCCTCCGGCACACCTTCCGGTACCGGGGTCTCCGGCGTCATGGAGGGCGGCCGGGAGGCGGTCGTCGACGGTGATCCGGTGTTGCTCGGGGCCGACTGCGCCTGATCAGCAGGTGGGGAAGGCGGCACGGGCGGGGCCACCGCCCCGGCCACGATGAGCACCGCGATTCCCATTCCCAGCCGCGCCAGGAACCCCTTGATGACGCCTCTGCGTCGGCGCCGGATGCGGCGTACTGCAAAAACCACAGCCCAGACCATCACCGCAAAAGCGACGAGCCCGAGCAGCGCGCTCAGCGCTTCCATGGCTTCGGTGATCCCACCTCGATGAGAAACTTCGGGATACGCGGATCCTTCGGGACTTGCATGCCGAAGTGGTGCTCCCACGATGACCACAACGGGAAAGGCCACCGAGACCGGCACGGGATCCAACACGACGACCACAGGAATTTGTGTCACAGCTCCGGCGTGGACGCATCCACAAAATTGGTGAAGCGTTCGGAGCTCGTACCGATGGCTCTGTTGGGCACGGGTCGGCCTGCGGATTCCTCTCAGCAAGTCGACGCCTGTCCTCCAGCAGGCTCGGACCGTTCGGCTCGCCCCACGGACGTGGCCACTCGGGTTCGGGTCCGGGCTCGGGTAGGTCAATTTCTCGCGAAATAGACCAACCTCCCGGCACTCGTTCACGGGCCGGTACGGCCGCGTCGCAGAGCTGCCGGGCATTGAGTGCACTCGCACCCGCGTGGCGCGTGCTGACCGGTGACAGAGCACCGATCCAGGCAGGACCCGCGCCTGATCGTGGGACGGCTGCACTCCTGGACGAACAACTTCGGCAAACACCGCCGAATCACCGACCGCGACGGCGCCATTGTCGATTTCTACCTCTACCTCGCCGCCGCCCTGATCACCGTGCGTCGTCTCATCCAACGCGCCCGCACCCACTACCGCCGGCCGACCTGACCCACCACCCGACGCCGCAAATAACTCCTACTGCCGGAGCACCACTGTGGAAACCACTCGGCAGCCGGCGGAGTGCTACTTCGGAGATCGACCGACATCATGGCCATCCCCTTCACGGTCTTGTCCGGGCTCTACGCTGGCAGCATGGCCGACTACCTGCTCATCATCGGTGATCGGGAGGCGCTCGGATGGGTGCTCACCGAACAACGGATGGCCTTTCCCGACTTCAAGCGTGCCGAGATACGCGCTCTCACGGCGGGTGACCGGCTCTTCGTCTACACCACGCGGGGATGTTTCGGTAATCCCACCCGGGACCGGGGACGGGTGATCGCCTGCGGTGAGGTGCGCTCGGCGGTGGCCGAGCTGGAGGAGCCCGTGGAACTCGGTGGTCGCCGCTTCCCGGCGGGATGCGACCTGCACATCGCCGAAGCCACGGCGTGGTCGGACGGCGTCGAGCTGGCACCCCTCGTGCCCGAGCTCGGCCTTTTCGAGGGCGCGGAAGAGCACTGGAGTATCCGGCTGCGCCGACCCCTGGCCAAACTCACCCCACACGACGCCGAGCTGCTCGACCGGCACCTCGCCGGACACCGGCGCTACCCGCTGGACCAGGTCCTGGCCGACTACGCCCGATGGTGGCAACCATCGAAGGCACCATAGCGTGCCGCCGTCCGCTCGAGCAGCCGCACCTGGTAGTCGACCTCTTCCGCAGCCCGCACACCCTGTACCCGGCGAGCTGCGGCGATCAGTTCAAAAGCCGGCATCGAGGTCGACGGCCAAGCATCCGTGTCGAAGGCACCGAAGAGTCCCGGCTCGGGGTTGGCCAGGACCGCCGTCTCCACGGGCACGATGCCCCGGGGGGATTCCTCGACCGTTGACCAATTCCAGTGGCCACGGGCGCTGATCGAAGAGCACGTCCACACCCTCCGCTTGGCGAGCGGCGCGGAGTCGGTGCACTGCGACCACGGCCCATATCCGACCTCATGGGATAGACATCCAACGACCGATTTCAGCGCGTCATGAGTGCAGGGACTCGGAGGGCGACATGCCGTACTTGCTCCGGTACGCTGCGGCAAACCTCCCGGTGTGCGTGAATCCCCATCGCGCCGCGACCTCGGCGACGGTTGTCGAATCGTTGGCCTTCGTCAGGTCTTCGTGAGCGTGCGCGAGACGGATGTTCCTGAGGCAGACCACCGGGGTCATGCCGACATACTGCTGGAACCCTTCCTGGAGACGCCGCACGCTCACCTCGGCGACTTCGGCCATGTCAGCGACCGTCCACGGTCGAGCCGGGTCGTCGTGCATCTGATCGAGCACCCGATTGACGATGCGTGGACGAGCGGGCGGCGTGGTTTCGAGGTCCGGAGTGACCGCGAGGATGAACCCGGTTGTGATGGTGCTGGAGACCTGCTTCTTCATCAGATCGCTGCTCAGTAGGTCCCGCATGTGCGGCAGGTCGTTGGAGAGCATCCGCACGAAGTGCATCCAGCTTCTGGTTGCCGCTATCCGGGGATCGATATGAGAAGGCACTTCGACCTTGCGGTGCACCGGGGAGGCCAGCACTCGTTCCATCTCTCGCTCGAGGCCGAAGCGATCAAACTTCACCCCGACGACCGTGCAATCCTGAGACCAGCGGGTAATAGGGGTTGCGATGTTCGGCGAGAAGATCGTGCCTTCCCCCTCACCGGAGACGACTTTCTCTCCTTTGTGCGCTGACTCGAGGAGTCCCGCCATCGGCATGTTCACCTCGTAGGCGTCCGGGTAGTCACAGTCGATGGCGACCTCGGCGCCCCAGCCGATCCGACCGACCGTCACGGAACCCAGATCGGCAGTACGCATCGAAAGATCGAGGTGGTCCGCAGGCGAAAGCAGTTTCAGCTCGTGCGGGAAGTAGGCACCCGAGACCGCCCGGGCAGCCTCGTTCCAGTCGTGCGTGTCCATCGCGCTGATGACCTCGGGGGACGTGCTCACTACCTCGCCTCCTCTCACCCCAAGCTTCCGCGCTCCGTTTCCATCGCCTCAGCAGCATTCAACCGCGTGACACCCGTCACCAAAAGATGTCCTGAGAGCCAGACCATAGTTCACCGCGCTTTTTGTACCTTGCCCGCGCTCGCCGGATCGACGGCCGATGAGGCCACGTGGTCTTCTTCCAGCTACCGCATAGCGGTTACCACTGCTGATCAGCTCGATGGTGCCTCTGCCAGGCACGGTCGTGCCACGCACTACCAAGGGAGCAGGTCCATGACCATGACGAGCCCGGACTGGATCGCCGACATCACGATGGAGGAGCTCGAGCAGAACCCGTATCCGTTCTACGAGCGCCTGCGCAAAGAAGCGCCGCTGGCCTACGTCCCGGCACTCGGTTGTTACGTGGCTTCGACCAAGGAGATGTGCAAGCGCATCGCCGGCGCTGACGACGGGGACTTCGAAGGCATCATCGCCCCGGCGGGCAGGCGCACCTTCGGGGATCCGGCGGTGCTCGACGCCAACGGCGAGCAGCACGACGAGCTGCGCGCCATGGTCGATCCCGGCCTGCAGCCCAGCCAGGTCGACCGTTACGTCGACGGCCTGGCACGACCCATCGCGCGTCGCTACCTCGAGCAGTTCGAGAACGACGGCCACGCTGATCTGGTCGCCCAGTTCTGCGAACCAGTCAGTGTCCGCAGCCTCGGCGATCTGATGGGGCTGCAGTCGGTGAGCTCGGACAAGCTGCGGGAGTGGTTCCGCAAGCTCAACGTGTCGTTCACCAACGCGGGAGTGGACGCCGACGGCAACTTCGCCAATCCGGACGGGTTCATCCCCGGTGACGAGGCCAAGGCCGAGATCCGCGAGATCCTCGACCCGCTGCTGGACAAGTGGACGGTCGAACCCGACGACAGTGCGCTGTCCCACTGGTTGCACGACGGCATGCCCGAAGGGCAGGTGCGCGACCGGGAGACCATCTACCCGAACGTGTTCGTGTATCTGCTCGGCGCGATGCAGGAACCGGGCCACGCGATGGCCTCCACCATCGCCGGGCTGCTCACCCGTCCGGATCAATTGGAGCGGGTGATCGACGACCCCTCGCTGATCCGTCGGGCGATCACCGAAGCCGTGCGCTGGACCTCGCCCATCTGGTCGGCCACCGCACGGCGCAGCACCAAGGACCTGACCATCGACGGCGTCGAGCTGCCGGCCGGCTCGGTGGTGATGATGTCCTACGGCTCGGCCAATCACGACGAGAGCGACTACGACGATCCGTCCCGGTACGACCTGGACCGCACGCCGATCCCGAACCTGGCCTTCGGTGCGGGCAAGCATGCCTGCGCGGGCACCTACTTCGCCACCGAGGTCGTCCGGATCGGCCTGGAAGAGCTGTTCGAGGCCATCCCCAACCTCGAGTCCAATACCGACTCCGAGACGGACTACTGGGGATGGGGCTTTCGTAGCCCGCTGGAAGTGCCCGTCGAGTGGGAAGTGTGACGGTCGACGGCCGAGCGGTGGCACACCGGACCCCGGCATCACCGGACAGAAAGGACGCACCGATGAGCGATACCCACGAGATCCGGATCAGCACGCTGGAAAAGTCCACGTCCTGTCCTGACGATCAGCCCGTTCTCGAGTCGTTCCTGCGGGAGGGCATCTGGCTGCCGCACTCGTGCACTCAGGGCACCTGCGGCACCTGCAAGATGAAAGTACTGGAAGGCGAAATCGATCACCGCGGCTCCTCGGAGTACACGCTCACGCTCGAGGAGCGGGACGCCGGCATCGCGCTGGGCTGTCAGGCCACACCGCGCTCGAACCTGATGCTGGAGCCGGTCGAACAGCTCGATCCCGACGACGGTGTGGTACGCCATCCGCTCAAGGACGTCATCGGCACCGTGGTGACACTCGACGACATCGCACGCGACATCCGCCGACTGGTCGTCGAACTCGACGATCCGATGAACTTCAACGCCGGGCAGTACGCCGAGATCAAGGTGCCGGGCACCGACGTGGCAAGGCAGTACTCCATGGCCAACCCACCGTCACAGACCGACCGGCTGGAGTTCCACATCAAGCGCACCCCGGACGGTATCGCCACCGACGGTTGGATGTTCCGGGAAATGCAGCGAGGAGATCGTGTCGAGCTCAAGGGCCCCCTCGGAGACTTCGGCATGAACACCCCGCAGGAAGAGCCGGCCATCCTGATCGCCGGCGGAACCGGTCTGGCTCCCCTGAAGTCGATCGTGCAGCACGCGCTCGCCGATGAACTGGCGCCACAGCTGTACCTCTATCAAGGCGGCCGCACCCGCCAGGACCTCTACGACATGGAGTTCTTCCACCGGCTGGAACAGCAGTACGAGCAGTTCACCTACCGGCCCTGCCTCAGCGAGGAGGAGTGGAACGGCGCAACAGGCATGGTCACCGATGCGGTGCTGGAGGACTTCACCTCGTGCAAGGGGCTCAGCGCCTACCTGTGCGGCCCGCCGCCCATGGTGGAAGCCGGGGTAAGGGCGCTCAAGCGACGGCGCATGGCTCCCCGCAAAATTTTCCGGGAGGAGTTCCTCGATGCCTCGCACACCGCTGCCGCAGTGAGCTGATGGCCTCAAGCTCCCACTCTTTCACGCATCACCACGACGAATCAGTTCTTTTGACAGGAAAACAATGATCGAGACACGTGCTGTCGTCGCCATGGCCAAAGGCGAGCCAGTCGATGTCGTCACGATCCATGTTCCTGACCCCGGACCGGGGAGACCGTGGTGCGGGTGCAGACCTGCGGGGTCTGCCATACGGATCTTGCACTACCGCGAGGGTGGAATCAACGACGAGTTTCCGTTCCCTGCTCGGACACGAGGCCACCCAGCCGATGCCCCTGGACGGCACGCCGCTGTCGCCGACGTTGGGCATCGGCGCGTTTGCCGAACGCGCCCTGGTGCACTCCGGGCAGTGCGCCAGGGTCGATCCGACCGCGCGGCCCGCGGTGGCCGGGCTGCTCGGCTGCGGGGTCATGGCCGGGATCGGATCGACGATCAACACTGGTCAGGTCACCCGTGGTGACTCGGTGGCGATCATCGGCTGCGGCTGCGTCGGGACTGGTGCTATAGCCGGCGCCCACCTGGCCGGAACGATGGTACTGGTGGGTGTTCACCCACTCCCGAGGTGCAACTGGAGCTGCCTCTGCTGGACGTATTCGCTCGGGGTGGTGCGTTGAAGTCCAGCTGGTACGGCGAGGTGCTGCGTTCGGTGGTGATGCTGTGATGTCCGCCCGCATCGACCACGCCACGACATCGGGAACGTTTTCCCCGGATGGCCAAACCTTCGAGGTGGACAACAACGTGTGGGTCGTCGGCGACGACGGGGAGTGTGTCGTGCTCGATGCTCCGCACGACGTGGACGCGATCCGGAAGCTGGTCGCCGGTCGCCGTACTCGAGCCATTGTGGCGACTCACGCTCACGACGATCATGTGCGCGTCGCACCCGGCGCCGTGTGTCTGCGCGCACCGCAGCTCGGTGCGGTCTTCTCACCGGCGACACCCTCTTCTCCGGAGGACCAGGAGCGACCGGTCGGCTCCTACTCCGACTTCATCGCGATCAACAGCTCGATCAGCGCTCGCCACTGACACTGCCCGAGGAGACCAGAGCGCTTCCTGGCCACGGTGACTCGACCACCATCGGAACCGAAAAACCGCTCTTGGACGAGTGGGTCAAATCTCGATAGCAGCTCTCGGCATGCTGCTTACAAGGCATCTCACCAGCACCGACACCCACCACGACCAGCGACGACGGCCACACCGTGGACCCCGCTACCCCGCTGTGGCCACCCTTGTTGACTCCGTTTCATGCCACGATTGATGCCACGCTAGCTCGCCGCTCTGACGTTGCACCCGGGCGTTCAGGACGGCAACCACCACCCGACACATACCGCGTAGGCGCTTCCAGCTGTTACACAGTTGGCATGGTCGAGATCGAGTACCAGGCTACGAGCGTGACGCCAAAGACCGGACGAGAGCCACTCACATCCCAAGTTCGGAACTACGGCGCGCACCTCGCCGACTTTTGGCGCTGGGCTTCATCGGATCTCCTGAGCAACACGTTACGCGGGACGCTCGCGGAATACATCGTCGCGCTCGCTCTCGGCGGGGTGGACGGCCGCGTGAGGAGGGAGTGGGATGCCGTCGACCTGATCACACCGGAAGGGATCAGAGTCGAGGTCAAGTCCGCGGCCTACCTTCAGACCTGGGTACAGGAGCGCCCGTCGCAGATCACCTTCGGCATTGCCCCCACCTACGGCTGGTATGCCGAAACGAACTCGTACTCGACCGAACGCCGTAGACAGGCGGATGCATACGTCTTCTGCCTGCTGCACCACACCGACAAGGCCACCGTCGACCCATTGAATCTCGACCAATGGACGTTCCTTGTCATGGCCACCTCAAAGTTGAACGAGTCGGTAGGCGACCAATCAAGGATCGGCCTCGCTGGGCTCCGGACGCATGGGGCCATCGAAGCATCGTTCGAGGACTTGTACTCGACATTCCACCGCGCGTTGAGTTCTCCACTCGATAACGACCCGACCCGTTGGTAGTCGTCTGCCCCCCTTGCAACAACGCCGCCTCGCGTGTCTCCTCGGCCACCATCGGCGATCCACCTCGACTGGCCTGACGACCATCTCAGCAACGTCCTCACGGGCTCGGCGGCTCAGCCGCACAAAGATGAGGCCGACGATGCAGCCCTGCAGTAGGTACTCCAAGCCAGCATCGACAACGTCACAGGAGCCGCGAAGGTCAGGGCTCCTCACTCGTGCTTGGGGCGGCTTCCTGCGCCACGGCATCGCTGCTCACGTTGGTCCCGTACTTTTCAACAGCCTTCCATAAGGGGTTGAGCTGCTCGCTCGACAGATTCCCGGCATCCCGCCACAGGTACCAGGCTTCTCGGCCATCGAAGCTGGCGCCAGTGCTCTTGATCAATGAAAGTTGATCAGTCCAGTGGTCAGGATGGTCGAATTGGGCAGTCGCAACGATGCGCAGGCGCACACGGTGGGACTTGGTCACGGACGTGATCGAGTCGGTAGCCATACGCGGAGGCTAACGGCGAGGACTGACAGCAACGGCTGTGCTCGTGCCTCCGTAGCAACTAGGCACGCAACCGACACCGTGCCGCCTGGCAAACAGGCTTTGCTGCGCTCCCCGACCCAGTGTTTACCGAGGCTGATGCCAGGTAGAGGATGTCCCCTAGACGCAATACCGCTGATTTAGGTTGGGTGTGGCTGGTAGTGTGTGTTCATGCCCAGGCCTGGTCAGGTGACGTCGTCGTCGCGGGAGCGGTTGCCGGATCGGATTGCGATTGGGGTGCTCACGCGGGCGTTTCCGCCGGAGTTGGTGGACGAGGTGCTGGCTGCCACGGGGCGGGTGGAGCAGCGCAAACGGCTGTTGCCGGCGCGGGTGGTGGTGTATTTCGTGCTGGCGATGTGCCTGTTTCGTCAGGAAGGCTATGAAGAGGTCACTCGCTTGTTGACCAATGGGTTGGCCTGGACACGGCACTGGCAGGCTCAGTGGCAGGCGCCGACGACGGCGGCGCTGTCGCGAGCCCGGGCCCGGCTGGGTGCCGAGCCGGTGGCCGCGTTGTTCGAGCGGGTGGCTACTCCGGTGGCTACCGCGGCCACGGCGGGGGCGTGGTATCGCGGCCACCGACTGGTTGCCGTGGACGGCACCACGTTCGATCTGGCCGACACTCCGGCCAACGGGGACTACTTCGGTCGGCCGGGCAGTTCCCGCGGCGACGGAGTGAGTGCCTATCCGCAGGCCCGCGTGGTCGCGCTGGCCGAGTGCGGCACGCACGCGATCTTCACCGCCACGTCGGCGCCGCTGACGACGACCGAGTCCAAACTGGTCCCGAAGTTGTGGCCCGCCCTGGCACCGGACATGCTGCTGCTGGCCGACCGGGCCTTGTTGAGCTTCGACGCCTGGCGGGCCACCACAGCCACCGGGGCCGACCTGCTGTGGCGAGCCCGGTCCAGCGCGGTGCTGCCCGTAACCCGCCAGTTCGACGACGGCTCGTATCTGTCCGAAATCGTGGCCGCCCGGGACAAAAACCGGCGGGCCGACCCGGCCACCGTGCGGGTGGTCGAGTTCACCCTCGGCGAGGCCGCGACGGTCTACCGGCTGGTGACCAGCCTGCTCGACCCGGAGCAGGCTCCCGCTGCCGAACTGGCCGCCCTGTATGCCCAACGGTGGGAGATCGAAACCGCCCTGGACGAACTCAAAACCCACCAAGGCGGGCCCAACCTGATCCTGCGCTCGCAACACCCCGACGGGGTCGAACAGGAACTCTACGGTTTCCTACTGACCCACCACGCCCTGCGCGGCCTGATGCACGACACCGCCGCCAGCGCCGAGACCGATCCCGACCGGATCTCGTTTCTGCGCACGCTGCGCGTGGTCCGCCGCCAGGTCACCGACCAGGCGGCTTTTTCCCCCGAACCGCCTGATGCGAGCACTACGGTGCACCCGTAAGGAACTGCTACGCCATCCGCTGCCGCCCCGCCGACGTCGTTCCAACCCCCGCGTGGTCAAACGCAAAATGGCCAACTGGCACCTCAAACGCGCCCACCACCGAGACCCACCCCCACCCAACATCACGATCACCATCGTCACCGCCACCAAACCGGCCCCACAACGCCGAAAACCACCAAAGTAAGCGGTATTGCCCCTAGCCGTAGTATGTCGACCCACAGTGAGGACCAGACCTACTTCTCCGGCTGCGGCTGGCGGTAGCCGGAGAAGTAGGTCTGGTGGCACCGCCTTACGGTCCAGCCCTATGGAAGTCCCGCATGGGGAGTATCGACGCGGGTTGTCAGCAGACTGGCCTCGCGCGCGTGCTTGCGGTTCTCCTCATGGAAATCGGGTGCGGCGCAGAGGAACAATGTGCGGCCGTCGGCCCCGCCGAGCATGCAGGCGAAAACACCGGTGCCGGTCTGGATTTCCTCGTCGATCTCGCCGCCTTGGTGTGCTCGGAGGACCCGACCGCCCACGGCGTCGGCAATCCAGAGCGCTCCTTCTTCGTCCACACAACATCCGTCGGAACCAACGGCTACTTGGGCGAGCAGTTTCTCGAGGTCCCGTTCAGTGGGCGGATTCCCGAACTGAGCCCAGGTGCGGCGGTTGGTTAGTGCGCCATCGTCGGTAATGTCGAAGGCAGTAACACGATTACCAAATGTCTCGCAGACCAAGAGTACACCATCGTCAGTGATTACACTGCCGTTGGGAAACCACATGCCGTCTGCAACCTCGTTGACGGTTCCGTCGGGATCGGCGCGCAGTAGACTGGCTGGCTCGAGAGGTGCGCCCCCCATGAGGTCGAAGCCGAATTCACCGATGAAGGCTCTGCCGTGGGAATCGACGACCATGTCATTGAGGTGCCCGTTGACATAGCCGGCCAAGTCGGCGTGGGTTACAAGGCTGCCATCGAACTCACGCCGCAGCAGACGTGCGTCACGCATCGAGATCACCAACAGCCGACCATCCGGAAGCCATCCCAGCCCGGAGGGCTGCTGGGGAACTTCGGCTTCAACCCGGAGGTCGCTGCCGTCCTCTGCGGCTGAGTACACACGGTAGGTGTAAAAGTCGGCAAACCATATCCGCTGGTCATGCCAACGAGGACACTCCAGGTAAGAGAGTTCAGTGACAACGGTATTGATCTCGCGACTCATGCATTCTCCATTGGGCGGTGCGCGGCGCAGTGAGTAGGGGACTCGTTCGATGGCTCAGTTCATGAAAGCGGATCTCGGCGGGTAGCGGCATTACTCGTATTGGCCTGTACGGGCTGGCGGAGCCACTCAAGAGACAGCAGCTTCTAGGAAGCGCTCCAACTCGGCTTGGATATTAGAACCACAGGGCTGGAAAACGATTTCGGTGAGGCCGCGGGAACGGTAGTCATCGAGAGTGCGTCGAATCTGATCACGAGTACCGCTGAGTGTGGCGTCTTGGAGTGTGGTGTGGCCGCCGACGCTCCAGGCAGCTTGGTCTGCGGCGTTGAGCTCAACGCAGTGCCCAAAGTGGACAGCTAGGTGGCGCTGGCCTGGGGGCGTGTCCTCGATGACCTCCAACCATTCGGCCCCACCGGGAAGAGCGCGCACAGCGTCGGGGCCTCCGAATTCGTAGGCCCCGTGGAACGACAGGGCCCAGCCCGGCCCGCCCGCAGCACGAGCGTGCTCGGAGTCGTTGTCTTCTTCCTCATCCAGCACCGTGCCCCACGCGAGGTAAGCGCTCCAGGAGTAGTCGGCCATGAACTCTGGCATCTGCAGAGTGGCGAAGAGGCCATCACCGAGTTCGCTGGCAACCTTGTTGCCCTTGGGGCCAAGGGCACTAATGAGGATCGGAACATCGATGGGCCGGGAGGGCGCGTGTCCGTCCGGGTGCAGCATTTGCATTTGGGCGCCTTCCCACTCCACGATCTCCCCGCGGAGCAGGGCACGATAGGCGCGGATGTAGGAATCCATGAATGCCCAGGGGATGGCCCGGTACCCCATAGCTCGACGGCCGGTAAATCCCGTCCCGAAGGCGACTGCAACGCGCCCCGGAGCAAGCGCGGTGAGTGTGGCGGTGGCGGTGGCGGTGACCATCGGGTGACGCAAGCTCGGGACGAGCACTCCGGGTCCCAAGCCGATGCGCTCGGTGCGCTGCGCGGCGAGCGCAAGAGTCATCCACACGTCCGGACTTTGGTGAGGTGTGTCGTAGACCCATGCCCGGTGGTAGCCGAGCCGTTCGGCCAGCGCAATGTTGTCTGGAGAGTCCAGGGCGGTTGGAAACGCACAGGACACGTCCATTGGTGCCCCCTTCCAGTGAGCGGTGCCAGCTCCGTCATCGCAAGCGCGGCGGTTGTTGACCAGAGCGCTAACTAAGCGCATAGTCACCTCTTCCGATGAGTGTGTCAAGTCACACTCGGCTGCGGTGCAGAACCTGCTGCGCCGCCACTGTGAGCGCTATCCTCCCCTACCTTGGGGAGGTTGAAAGGAGATAGCGATGGGCACCAAGCATTCCGATACGTCACCCCATGGCGAGCGCGCGTTGGACCCCAGGTTGGCGGACGAATCACCAGCGCTGTGGCAGGACGTTTTCGGCGAAGTCGCTCAAGGCCTGCTGACATCGGCGGTGCGGTGCTTTGCTACACGCGGTTTTCATGCCACGACAACCAGAGACATCACCTCGGCCGTAGGACTGTCTCCTGCGGCGCTTTACGTGCACTTCTCTTCGAAAGAACACATACTCTTCGAAATCACCCGTGCTGGACACAATAGCTCACTCGCGGCCCTGGAAGAAGCGGAAGGTGAGGATGCAACCTCATACCTGAGGGCGCTCGTCGCACGGTTCGTCGTCTGGCACGCTCGCCACCACGTAGCAGGCCGGGTCAGCCAGTACGAACTGTCAGCACTGACACCGGAGCACTACAAGGAAGTACTCGAACTGCGCCGACAGTCCACGATGATATTTCGTAAGGCCGTAACTCGGGGAATCGAGGAGGGATCTTTCACCGTGGTCGACGTGCACCGCGTCGTGCGAGCCATGCTCTCCTTGGGCGTCGACCTTGTCCGCTGGTACAGGATCGATGACACAGATTCACCCGAGCAACTCGGGGAATTCTATGCCGATCTCGCGCTGAGCATGACCAAAAGCAGAGCCGACAACGTTACAGAAATGGAGTGCCGCAAAGTTTAGCAGCGAATTCCGCATCTTGGCAAGCGCATCGACCCGGTTTCCTGTCGGTATTGCACCATTCACTACATGGTCCGTCGGGTGAGTTATTTATAGCATTCCAGGGTCACAGCAATGCCGAAAAATACCAAGGTTTGCTCAAAAAGGAGGAAGATACACTCAAGGTAGAACCGGCGCAGGAAATCCTGCTCCACAGTCAATCCATCCGCGAGCACTTCGGCCTGTCCCGCGAACTCCAAATCCTCCGATTCTGTGCTGTTCATGAATTTAATACATATGAATTAAACTGACCAGAAACTCTCCTTTCGGCCTAAGCAAAAACATCCTCAATTAGTATCGATCAGGGTGCAGACTACGCAGCCACCTAGCAAATCTGTCCAGTCGAATAGTGCTATTATCACTCAAGGGATTCGGACGAAAATGCATTACCTCATTACGAATTTCTCGAACCTCGTTCAGGGCGTCAATGAATACTGGGCGCTCTGGTTTCCAATTGAGTTTGTCCCATAGCTCCTGGTTGTCCAGCAGGCGCTGTGCCTGCCCCATTGTCAACTCATCAGCCGAAGAGGGGATGGTTCGCCTATCCTCCTCAGGAGATGCAACGCAGTTCAAGTCGCCCTCGTCGAAGGTTCGGTCGATCACTCGACGAAGGCGGCGTTCGATCTCAGATAGCATGAAAAATGGTCTTGTCAGCGCCGAAAAATGCTCTATCAAATCAGCAGGAGTGACGATACCGCAGATTATTCCGTCGCGGGCAATAACAGATACGTACCCCGCTTCGACAACTTTGGGAATTTGAGCAATCAAGTCATCCGTGCAGCGGATGCCTCGGCTGGGACCTTTGCATCGCGAAGCGTTGCCAGAGGATCTCCGATCCGTGCTTGGGCGATTGTCTTCCAACTGATCGCCCCTTTCAGGCACCGAACTCCCGACATCACTGCAAGTTGCGAATGATCCCAACGCATCATAAGGGCCTGTGCTTTTTCCAGAGAATGCTCGAGCGAGATACTGACAACGGGACTACTCGCCGACGGCAGGGCTTCGACCTGCAACGTTACGTCAGGCTCCGATTGATCATGCGACTTTGATCGGACCATTTTGCCCCTCTGCAAATTAGCAATACCAGTAGTGGATCACTAGTTCTGGTAGCTCACTTGCAGAGTAAGCGATAGTCAGCGCTTTGGCCATCGGAGATCCTAGAATCGTTACAGGAAATCTCGGCCACAGCTAGAACTATCGATCATCTGAAAACGCCGCTACGGCGCTATGGTGACGAAGGTGGTGAGGTGTTCGCCGCCGGGGCGGTGAACGTCGAGTTCGTAGTCGATAATCTCGAAGTTGTCGCGGCCGTCGCGGCGGACAGCGGCGGCGAGCAGGCGGCGGAGGTGATCGGGATTGGTCGGGTCGGCTTCGGCGCTGAAGGTACGGACCAGCTCCCCGAGGTGTCGCACTTGAAACTCAAGCATGGTCGGTCCGGTTTCAGCCGAGCGCGGCGACTCGTGCGGCTCTTGCGGCGCGGGTTCGGCGGTCGGAGTCGAATCGGAGTCCTCCGTGGCAAGCGGATCCGCATCGGCGGTCACCGTGGTTCGACGGCCCTGCAGGACCTCGACCATGCCCCACTCCTTCAGTAGCGCGATCGCTCGCTGGGCGGTGCCGATCGAGACACCGTGCTCGGCAGCGAGCTCTTTGAGGGGAAGGAGTTCATCTCCCTTGGTGAGTTCACCTTGCAGGATCTGCTCGCGGATTCGGGCCGCCAGCCGCTCGTAGGGGTTTCGAGGGTTCGTCTTCGCTCTCTCGGTCTGGCTCAGCTGCCGGGGGCGTTCGGGGACGCGGTTCGCCAAGGCAGCCGACGCCCGTTGGTCGGCTTCCGAGACCCACGCCGAGTACACCCGCAGGGTGGTCATTCCACCGCTGCCGTGACCGAGTCGGCCGGCCACCGTGCGAACGTCGACGCCCGAGGAGATGAGCTCGGTGGCCGAGTAGTGCCGCAGCTTGTGCAACGTCGCCTCGATGCCCAGGCGAGTTGCCATGCGCTCGTACCGCTGCGTCACCGAGCTCGGCACCAACCACGTCGAGGCATCCGGGCTGAGACTGAACACGAAGCCGTCGCCCGAGAGCGCCTCGCCGAGTGACTCGGCTCGAGCGCGGCAACGGTCGCGATGCTCGGTCAGGATCTCGACACTGACGTCGTCGAGCGCCACACGACGATGCTGATGGGTCTTGGTGCCCTTCTCGAACCACACCTTCTGCTCGGGGTCGAACGCGATCGCACGCTCCAGCGTCAGCACGGCCGCGGCGAGATCCACGTCGCGCCACCGAAGCGCGCACAGCTCCCCGCGACGTGCCCCGGTGGTCATAGCCCTCCACAGCAACGTGCCCCAGTCCGGGTCCTGCCAGGCCTCGTGCAGGAGCTGGACCGCTTCCTCGGCACTCGGCGGCTTCGGACGAGCCGGCGGCGATGCGGGCGGTTCAGCTTGGGAGACCGGGTTCACCGCCACCCACTTCCACCGCACGGCACGCTTGAACGCCCCCGACAGCAGGTAGTGAATGTGGCGGATCGCCGTCGCGCCGAGCGGCTTG
The DNA here is from genome assembly GCF_031458135.1 of Haloactinomyces albus. Lineage (NCBI taxonomy): Bacteria > Bacillati > Actinomycetota > Actinomycetes > Actinopolysporales > Actinopolysporaceae > Haloactinomyces > Haloactinomyces albus. The sequence continues at coordinate 1,122,168 of NZ_JAVDXW010000001.1, forward strand.
CACTCGTGCGGGCCGCACCGGTGGTCGCACTCGTGCTTGCCGCTCGTGCGGTGATCCTTCCGCCGCTTGCCGGTGCAGTGGTCCCGGCAGCGCCGCAGCTCGGCATACAGCGAGTCCAGCGCATCGACGTCCAGCGAGCCCACCTTGACCTCGCCGATGAACGGGGCGATGTGGTGCTTCAAGTACGCGCGGTACTGCTGTCGCGTGCTCGGCTCACCGTCGAAGTACTGGTCCAGGTACCGAGTCACGAGCTGGTTGACCGTGGCAGCCGTCCGCGGGTTCCGCTGCTCATCGACCTGGTTCAGCAGACGGGTCTGCACCTTCTCGGCTTCGCGGTGCGCTTGCGGCCCCGCGGGCACCGTCTCCCGCAAGTAGTGCCGGCGCTTGGTCACGGGGTCGAAGCCCGCGTAGACCTTCACGCGGAGCGCCCCGCTGAGCAGCTCCTCGACCGTGCCCCGCGGACGCTTGCGGCGCGCTTTGGACCTCGCCATGGATCAAGGATAAGGCCCGTTCGCACCACGTTTGGGGCCACGAACTCCCGCGCCGGATCGACCGGCGCGGCGTTCTCGCAGTTCACAAGTGGTGGGCGCAGCTGGGTTCGAACCAGCGACCCCTTGCTTGTAAGGCAAGTGCTCTTCCGCTGAGCTATGCGCCCGAAGTGGTGGCAACCGAAAGCATCGGCCACGGCCGCTGCCTCCACGGCCGCTACATACTGTACCGGTTGCCCACCACCGGTTGTCACGCGGACAGGGCGAGAATCGCCTTCTTCCACGCCTCCTGGTCCCGGGGCTCGCCCGGCTGGTTGACTTCCGCGAACCGGACCTTGCCATCCGTATCGATCAGGAAGGTGCCCCGGTTGGCCATCCCGGCCTTCTCGTTGAACACGCCGTAGGCCTGGGCGACCTCGCCGTGCGGCCAGAAGTCCGACAGCAGCGGGAACGTGTAGCCCTGCTGCTCGGCCCAGGCCTTGAGGGAGAACGGAGTGTCGACCGAAACTCCGATCACCTGCACCTGGTCGTTCTGGAACTCCGCCAGCTCGTCGCGCACCTGGCACAACTCACCTTGGCAGACACCGCTGAAGGCGAACGGGTAGAAGACCAGGAGCACGTTCTTGTCACCCTGGAAGTCGGAAAGGGAAACCTGCTCCTTGTTGTAATCCGGCAGCGTGAAACCCGGCGCTTCGGCACCGACCTCGACCGTCATGGGCATGCACCCTTCTGTTCGGCGTGATCCTGTCGGCGCCGAACCTACACGGACCGCACACACAGCGGCACCGGTGGCTCAGGCTCCCAAGCCACCGATACCGCTGTCGATCACCGTTTGGACTTCGCTGCCTTCCGATACGCCAGCCTGGTTCCCATCCAGTCCTCACCGATGTTGAGGTTGGAGGTCTGTGCCAGGTTGGATGTCGATGCGGCCTCGTCGATGTCGCTGGGCTCGACATGCCCTTCTCGACCCGTCTTCGGAGTCATTACCCAGATGACCCCCTCGTCTGCGAGGGGAGTCATGACGTCGAGAAGTGTGTCCGTCAGGTCGCCGTCATCGTCGCGCCACCACAGCAGCACGACGTCGACCACGTCGTCGGCATCCTCGTCGAGCAGTTCACTCCCGCAACGCTCCTCAATCGCGGCGCGGACGGCGTCATCGACGTCCTCGTCCCAGCCGATCTCCTGAACCACCATGTCCGGCTCGATGTCGAGCTTGTCGGCGACGTCGACTTCACCTTTGCCGGCGTCTTCCGCGGCGACCACGGCTGTCTCACTCCTCCAATGGCGTCGATGCGGTAACCGTCCGGTTCCGCATCTCATCAGTCTGACACGGTCTTGCCGATAGCGAACACTGCGATCCTCCATCGGCGCAACTGCTGACGGCACGACACGCCGCAGCAATCCTCAGAGACTGACTGTAGACGTGCCCCCGGACAATCGGCCACCTGTGTACCGATCAGTAATGGTGACGGTTCGCGCGTCACTGACCAGGATGGTGGAAGATGAAGTGACCGGGTGCACAACTCAGCCCGGTGGTAAGCATCCACGGCGCAGTCGAGGAGTTCCCCTTGTCCCCGCACAACAGTGAGACCGGTGGCGCAGGTTCCCCGCAACGGGTGCGAGTGATCCGGGACGGGCTGGCTTCACATCTGCCGGACATCGATCAGGACGAGACCGAGGAGTGGCTGGATTCGTTCAACTCCGTTCTCTCCACGCACGGTCAGCAGCGCGCCCGGTACCTGATGCTGCGGCTGCTGCAGCGGGCGCGCGAAACCGGTGTCGGCGTTCCCTCGCTGGTCAGTACCGACTATGTCAACTCGATCCACACCGAACGGGAGCCGTGGTTTCCCGGTGACGAGGAGACCGAACGGCGCTACCGTGCCTGGATGCGCTGGAACGCCGCGGTGATGGTGCACCGCGCCCAGCGTCCGGGCATCGGCGTCGGCGGCCACATTTCGTCCTTCGCCTCCTCGGCGAGCATGTACGAGGTCGGGTTCAACTGGTTCTTCCGCGGTAAGGACCACCCGGGAGGTGGCGACCAGCTCTACATCCAGGGCCACGCTTCCCCCGGCATCTACGCACGCGCTTTTCTGGAGGGGCGGCTCAGCACCGACCAGCTCGACGGCTTCCGGCAGGAGTACTCGCATGCCGGGCCGGGCGGCGGTCTGCCCTCGTACCCGCATCCGCGACTGATGCCGGACTTCTGGGAATTCCCCACGGTCACGATGGGGCTGGGGCCGATGAACGCGATCATGCAGGCCCGGTTCAACCGTTACCTGCAGGACCGGGGAATCAAGGACACCAGTCAGCAACGCGTATGGGCCTTCCTCGGCGACGGCGAGATGAACGAGCCGGAGTCGCGGGGGCTGCTGCAGATCGCCGCCAATGAAGGCTTGGACAACCTGACCTTCGTGGTCAACTGCAACCTGCAGCAGCTCGACGGCCCGGTCCGGGGCAACGGCAAGATCATCCAGGAGCTGGAGTCGTTCTTCCGGGGTGCCGGGTGGAATGTCATCAAGGTGGTGTGGGGCCGGGAATGGGACGCCCTGCTGCACGCCGACCGCGACGGCGCGCTGGTCAACCTGATGAACAACACCCCCGACGGCGACTACCAGACCTACAAGGCCAACGACGGCGCCTTCGTCCGGGAGCACTTCTTCGGCCGGGATCCGCGGACCAAGGACATGGTCAGCAACTACACCGACGACCAGATCTGGGGTCTGCGGCGGGGCGGCCACGACTACCGCAAGCTCTACGCGGCCTACAAGGCGGCCACCGAGCACAACGGCCAGCCCACGGTCATCCTGGCCAAGACGATCAAGGGGTACGGCCTGGGGGCGCACTTCGAGGGCCGCAACGCCACGCACCAGATGAAGAAGCTGACCCTGGACGACCTGAAGCTGTTCCGGGACAGCCTGCGCATTCCTATCTCGGACGAGCAGCTCGACCAGGACCCGTATCGGCCGCCCTATTACCACCCGGGTGCGGACTCGTCCGAAATCGAGTACCTGCAGGACCGGCGCAGGCGTCTCGGCGGCTATCTGCCCGAGCGGCGCGTCAAGTCCAAGCCGCTGGTGCTGCCCGGCGACAAGGTCTACGACGTCATCCGGCGTGGTTCCGGCAAACAGGAAGTCGCCACGACGATGGCGTTCGTCCGGCTGCTCAAGGACCTGGCCAAGGACCCCGAGGTCGGACCGCGGCTCGTCCCGATCATCCCGGACGAGGCGCGGACTTTCGGGATGGATTCGATGTTTCCCGCCCAGAAGATCTACAACCCGCTGGGGCAGTCCTACACGCCGGTGGACTACCAGCTCATGCTCGCCTACCGGGAAAGCGAGCAGGGCCAGATCCTGCACGAGGGCATCAACGAGGCCGGCTCCACCGCGTCGTTCATCGCGGCGGGAACCAGCTACGCCACGCACGGCGAGCCGATGATCCCGGTCTATGTCTTCTACTCGATGTTCGGATTCCAACGCACGGCCGACGATCTGTGGGCGGCAGGGGACCAGATGGCCCGCGGCTTCCTCCTCGGCGCCACCGCAGGGCGCACGACGCTGGTCGGTGAGGGGCTGCAGCACGCCGACGGGCATTCGCTGCTGCTCGCGGCGACGAATCCCGCCGTGGTGTCCTACGACCCGGCATGGGCGTTCGAGGTGGCCCACATCGTCAAGGACGGCCTGCGGCGGATGTACGGCGAGGAGGCGGAGAACGTCTTCTACTACCTCACCGTCTACAACGAGCCGTACCAGCAGCCCGCCGAGCCGGAAGGGCTGGACGTGGAAGGCCTGCTGCGTGGTCTCTACCGCTATCGGCAGGCGCCGGGTGGCTCGGGCCCGCGCGCGCAGGTCCTCACCTCCGGAGTGGCGATGCCCGAGGCACTGCGGGCTCAGGAGATGCTCGCCGAGGAATGGGGAGTGCGGGCCGACGTGTGGTCGGCCACGTCCTGGACGGAGTTGCGCCGCGAGGCCGAGTCGGTCGATCGGCACAATCTGCTGCATCCGGATGCCGAACCGCGGGTGCCGTACGTGACCCGGATGCTGGAGGAGGCGCAGGGGCCGGTGGTCGCGGTGAGCGACTGGATGCGCGCGGTTCCGGATCTCATCCGGCCGTGGGTTCCGGCGGAGATGACCACTCTCGGCGCGGATGGTTTCGGGTTCTCCGACACGCGCCCGGCCGCGCGGCGGGTGTTCCTGGTCGACGCGGAGTCCACTGTGGTCGCCACGCTCACGGCTCTTGCCCGCAGCGGCGAGATCGATGCCGCCAGGGCAGGCGAGGCCGCCCGCAAGTACCGCATCGACGACGCACAGTCCGCAGGTCCGCAAACCACGGATCCGGGCGTCGCGTGAGCGAACGGGCGTGGGTGCGACACTCGCCCCACGCCCGTCCACGGACGGGTTTCCCGCGAAGCCTCCGACCCTGGAGACAGCACCATGCCTGCGCTCACCCCCGACGAGACGGCGCACCTGCGCCGCGCGATTTCGTTGGCCGGGCAGACCGCCCGCGCCGGGAACCGCCCGTTCGGGGCGGTGCTGACCAGTGCGGATGGCACGGTGCTCGCCGAAGGAAGCAACACCGTCGCCGCGACCGGGGACATCACGGCACACGCGGAATCCGTCGCCCTGCGCCATGCCGGGGCCGAACTCGACCTGGACGCGCTGCGCGGCACCACGATGTTCGCCAGTGGCGAGCCCTGCCCGATGTGCACCACCGCGATGTACCTCGCCGGGGTGACTCGGGTGATCTTCGGAATGCCGCTGCCTCGGGCACACGCCGCCTTCCCCGCCGACGAGCGGGCCATGGAGCTGCGCACCCGGGACGTGCTGGCGCTCCTACCGGAGCCGGTCGAGGTCATCGGCCCCGTCCTCGAGGAGGAAGCAGCCGCCGTATTCGGCGAGTGACCTCCGCAGCCTCCGGGCAGGGACGAGCGGCCTCCACGAGGCAGCCACCGCGGCACTTGCCCGCATCGACTGCCTCGTGTTCCAGGCCGACCACGGGGACGACCACTCCGCGCTTACGGCTGGTCACAGCGGCAAACCGGCCGGATGGCCTATCGAACAGGCGTGCCCATCCGGGTAGACTGGAGCCGGTGGGCAAAATCGGTCGGCGACGATGTGAGGGGCTCGGCGAGTGAACGACACGGACCGCGCCATCCTCGCCTTCGAGAGTGAGTGGTGGCATCAGGCGGGGAACAAGGAACGAAGCATCCGGGAGCGCTTCGGCCTGTCCGCGACTCGCTATTACCAGCGTCTGAATCGCCTGCTCGACGAGCCGGAAGCCCTCGCTCAGGACCCCGCTCTGGTCAAGCGGCTGCTGCGGCTGCGCGACTCGCGCGCACAGCGTCGTGCCGCCTCACCCCGGAGGGTGCAGGGAAGCTGAGGGGGTCACCGCCGGTCGCCGAGGCCCATCAGCAGAATACGTGCTGCTCGACCGCGAGCTTTTCCCATCTCCACAGCAACGCGGCGGCTCGCTCGTGCGTGAATGCGCGGGCCCGAAGGCCGGTACCCGTCGTGGCTTCGTTGTCCGGCATGGCAATCTGTCAGCCATGGGCAAGGGCAGCGCGGACGAGCAGGGTGGTACCGGGCGCACGCAGGTGTCGCCGAAGACGCTGCGGCGGCTCGAACACGCCTCGGGCGGGCTCGCCAACGCGAGTATCGCCGCGATGGAACAGCGACTGCCGTGGTTTCAACGTCTGCCTGCCGACCAGCGCGCGAGCGTACTGCTGGTGACCCAGACCGGCGTATCAAATTTCGTATCCTGGCTGCAGGATCCGACCGAGGCGATCCGGCTGACCGCGGAAGCATTCCGCGCCGCGCCGAAAGACCTGTCCCAATGGGTGAGCCTGCGCCAGACCGTCGAGATGGTGCGGGCCGCGATCGATGTCTTCGAACAGCAGCTCCCCGACCTCGCCGACGAGGAGGCCGAGCGCACCCTGCTGACCGAGGCGATCCTGCGCTACACGCGGGAGATCGCCTTCGCCGCGGCGACGTCCTATGCAGCGGCAGCCGAGGCGCGGGGAGCCTGGGACGCGCGCCTGGAAGCACTCGTCGTCGACGGGATCGTGCGCGGGGACACCGAAGAAGCCCTGCTCTCGCGTGCGGCCGCACTCGGTTGGGAACCATCGTCGGAGGCCACCGTGCTCGTCGGGAACGCCCCGTCGGACGATCCACCCAGCATCGTGTATCAGGTACGCAGCCGAGCGGCCAGGGTCGGGCGCTCGGTGTTGCTCGGCGTTCAGGGCAGTCGCCTGGTGGTCGTGTTCGGCGAGCCGTCCGACACCCGGGCAGGACGCGAGGCCGCGAGGAGTATCACCGAAGCTTTCGGCGAGGGTCCCGTGGTGGTCGGCCCGACCGTGTCGAGCCTGACCGAGGCGCACCGCTCGGCAAGCGATGCCATGTCGGCGTTGCGTGCGGTGGTGGCATGGCCTGCCGCGCCACGCCCGGTAGCCGCCGAGGACCTGCTGCCCGAGCGCGCGCTCGCAGGTGACCCCGAAGCCGAGCGCCAGCTCATCGAAAAGATCATGCTGCCGTTGGTCGATGCAGGCAGCGCCCTTCTGGAGACTGTGGACACCTACCTCGAAGTCGGTGGTGTCCTGGAAAGTTGTGCACGCCAGCTCTACGTGCATCCCAACACCGTGCGATACCGGCTGCGCCGCGTCTCCGAAATCACCGGCCGAACACTGTCGAACCCGCGCGATGCCCTCATCCTGCGTACCGCTCTGGCCACAGGTCGCCTGGCCAAGTCACGCGGCCTGTGGTGAAGTTCCGGTCAGACCGTTCTGGCCGCGCTGATCCGCACGAAATCCAGTGCCCACCCCTCCGGCACGATCCGCTGCTCGCTGTAGCGCCAGCCGAACTCCTCGGTCACCGCGAACGCATCGCGTTCAGCACCTGCTCCAGGTTCTCGGAGCTCCGGTCGAGGTTGTTCTTCAGCGAGTCCAGGCCCTCGATATCGACGCGGAAATCCAATGCTCTCCCCTCAAGCGGTGATCACGACCGCAGCAGGATAGCGACACGATCATCCCGCCGGGTGCGAATTCACCGGATGCTCATCGAGATGTGTGTCACGCCGATGAGTGGATACCTCGGCACGCCACGTCACCAATGAGTGACAGACAACAAAGATTCATGTTCCATACAGGCAGGACCCTCCGCTGTCGTTGTAGACACTCCACAACTTTCAGGCGCGGACTTCGTCCGTGTCAGCATCACGTCGACCGCCGGTGAACGTGTTCAGTGGCAGGCGTGATCGCGCTTCTTGCACCCGGCCAGGGGGCCCAAGCCCCCGGCATGCTCGCCCCGTGGCTCGAACTGAACGGGGCGGAGCAACGCCTGACCACCTGGTCGGAACTGACCGGCCTGGACCTGATCCGCCTCGGCACCACCGCCGACGCCGACGAGATCAAGGACACCTCGGTCACCCAGCCACTGGTGGTGGCGCTGTCCCTGATCGCGGCCGAGCAGCTGGGTTCCCGGGTCGAGATCCCGCAAGACGCGCCCGTGGCGGGCCATTCGGTCGGCGAACTCGCGGCCGCCGCGTTGGCCGGGGTCCTGAGCTTCGACGATGCCGTCGCCCTCGCCGCAGTACGCGGACGCGAGATGGCCGCGGCGTGTGCACTCGAACCGACCGGTATGTCGGCCATCATGGGCGGCGATCCGGACATGGTCGTGGCCTATCTGGACAAGCTCGGGCTCGACCCGGCGAACCGCAACGGCGCGGGCCAGATCGTCGCGGCGGGCCGCCGCCCCGCGCTGGAGGAACTCACCGAGGAACCGCCCGACGGCGCCAAGGTGCGGCCAATGCCCGTCGCAGGGGCCTTCCACACCCGGTTCATGGCCTCCGCACGGGAGGCGCTGAGCAGCCATGCGGCCGGACTCACCGTCTCCGATGCCGAGCGACCGCTGTTGTCGAATGCCGATGGTGCGGTGGTTGCCGAGTCGGCGACCGTTCTCCACCGCCTGGTCGATCAGGTCACCCGCCCCGTGCGCTGGGACTCGTGCATGGCGACGCTGGCCGAGCGCGGAGTCACGGCAACCGTGGAGCTGCCTCCCGCGGGAACACTGTCCGGCTTGGTGCGGCGCGAACTCAAGGGCACCCAGGCAGTGGCCCTCAAAACCCCCGACGACCTGGACAAGGTCGCCGAACTGCTGGCCGAGCACGGCCCGACCGATTCCAGGAGCCAGGCGTGACGACCCTATCCACGATGACACCGGCAGGCGGACCCGCCGCCACGAAACTTCTCGGGTTCGGCAGCACCCAGGGCAACCGCGTGGTCACCAACGACGAGCTGGCGCAGATCGTCGACACCAGCGACGAGTGGATCCAGCAGCGCGTCGGCATCGTCAGCCGCAGGCTCGGTGATGAGGACCAGACCGTGGTCACCATGGCGACGGAAGCCGGCGCGAAGGCGATCGCCGATGCGGGGCTCACTCCGACCGATGTGGATCAGGTCATCATCGCGACCTGCACCATGCCCAGTCCCATCCCGAACGCCGCAGCCCAGGTCGCCGACCGGATCGGCATCAAAGCTCCCGGCGCCTTCGACCTCAACGCCGCCTGCGCCGGGTTCTGCTACGCGCTCAACACGGCTTCGGAGTTCGTGCGCGGCGGTTCGGCGCGCCGGGTTCTGGTCATCGGTGCGGAACGATTCCAGGAATGGCTGGACTGGGAGGACCGCGCGAACTGCATCATCTTCGCCGATGGTGCCGGTGCCGCCGTCGTCGGTCCCGCCGACGAGCCCGCGATCGGGCCGGCTTCGCTCGGCAGCGCCGGTGATCTCGTGGACACCATCTATTTGCGGGACAACCGCTACATCTACCAGGAGGGCCAGGCGGTCTTCCGGTGGGCGACCACCCAGGTGGCACCGGTCGCTGCCCGCGCCGTGGAACAGGCGGGGCTTCAACTGCGCGATGTCGACGCTCTCGTCGCACATCAGGCGAACCTGCGCATCGTGGAGGCGATCGCGCGGAAGCTGCAAAGTCAGGGTGCCCGTGACGACCTCGTGGTCGCTCGTGACATCGTGCATTCCGGCAACACGTCCGCCGCCTCGATCCCGCTCGCGATCGACCACATGCGCTCGGCGGGTGAGATCAACAGTGGTGACGTGCTGCTCCTGGTCGGCTTCGGGGCGGGACTGTCCTACGCCGGTCAGGTGGTGGTCTGCCCGTGAGTGCAGCACACCGCAAGCATTCCTGAAAGTGCCTCGGGCAGGTCCGAGGACGGCAACATGAGCAAGGAAGGAACCACCGTGGCGAACGAGGAAATCACGCAGGGCCTCGCAGGCATCGTCGAAGAGGTCGCCGGTGTGGACGCCGACGACGTCTCGATCGAGAAGTCCTTTGTGGACGACCTGGACATCGACTCGCTGTCGATGGTGGAGATCGCCGTCCAGGCCGAGGACAAGTTCGGAGTCAAGATTCCGGACGACGAACTGGCCAACCTCAAGACCGTGGGCGATGCGGTGGACTACATCGCCAAGAACGCATGACAACGACCGATGTTGTAGTCACCGGGCTCGGCGCGACGACACCGCTCGGCGGTGACGTCGCGTCCACCTGGGACGGACTGATCAGCGGGCGCAGCGGGGTACGCAAGACCGAGGCCGAGTGGGTCGACACCTACGACCTGCCTTCTCGGATCTCGGCCCCGCTCGCCCAGGAGCCGAGTGAAATCCTGCCACGAGTGCAGCTGCGCAGGATGGACCGTTGCGAGCAGATCGCGGTGGTCGCCGCCCGACAGGCTTGGTCCGACGCCGGTTTCGACATGCCCACCGACGAGCAGCAGCCGGTCGATCCGGATCGACTCGGGGTGACGCTGGGGACCGGTATCGGCGGCCCGGTCACGCTGCTGGAGCAGAACGAGCTGCTCAAGGAGCAGGGGCTGCGCAAGGTGTCGCCACTGACCGTGCCGATGCTCATGCCCAACGGCCCGGCCGCGCACGTGAGCCTGGACCTCAAGGCTCGGGCGGGAGTGCACTCCCCCGCCTCCGCGTGCGCCTCCGGAGCGGAAGGGCTGGCCACCGGCCTGGACATGATCCGTTCGGGGCATGCCGATGTGGTGGTGGCAGGTGGCGCCGAAGCCTGCATCCATCCCATCACGGTCGCCGGTTTCGTCCAGTCCCGGACCTTGAGCACGCGCAACGACGAGCCCGAGAAAGCCTCCCGGCCGTTCGACACCGACCGCGACGGTTTCGTCATGGGCGAGGGCGCCGGTGTGGTGATCCTCGAAAGTGCCGAGCACGCCAGGGCTCGTGGTGCACGGGTCTACGCCCGGCTGGGCGGAGCGGGAATCACGTCCGACGCACACCACATCACCGGCAATCACCCCGATGGTGTGGGCCAGATCAACGCGATCACCAAGGCGATCTCCGCAGCCGGACTGTCCAACGACGACATCGGCCACGTCAACGCGCACGCGACCTCCACCGTGGTCGGTGACATCGGTGAAGCCGCTGCCGTGCGCAAGGCCGTCGGCGATCACGTCGTGCTCACCGCCCCCAAGGGGGCACTGGGACATCTCGTCGGTGGTGCCGGTGCGGTGGAAAGCATCGCCACGATCCTGACGATCCACACCGGTCTGGTCCCGGCAACTCGGAACCTGGACAACCTCGACCCGAAGGTCGAACTCGACGTGGTGGCAGGTGAGCCCCGCAAGGTCGAGCTGACCGCGGCGGTCAACGACTCGTTCGGGTTCGGCGGGCACAACGTCGCGCTCGCTTTCACCCGCTCCTGATCGGTTTCAACCACACCAGCCCGTCATCTGCGGAGGTATCCGATGACCGCTTTGGCCGCGCGTCCCGACAGTCAGCAGTCCGAGCAGGATCCGCGTGACCCGGAGTTGCGCTTGGCGCAGCTGTTGGACGCGGACTCGATCGTGCCGCTGCATCCGCGGGATGCCAGCGGCATGTACGCGGTGCGGGGCCGGATCTCCGGGGCGAAAGTGATCGTGTACTGCAGTGATGCCACGAAGAAGGGTGGTGCGCTGGGCTCCGAGGGATGTGGGCACATCGTCGAGGCCATCGACACGGCGGTGCGGGAGCGGTGTCCGGTCCTCGGTGTGTGGCACTCCGGGGGTGCTCGGATCCCCGAGGGGGTCGAGTCGCTGGATGGCATGGGTCAGATGTTCGCGGCGATGATCCGCGCTTCGGGCAAGGTGCCGCAGGTCTCGGTGGTGGTCGGTCCGGCTGCGGGTGGTGCCGCCTATGGTCCGGCGCTGACCGATGTGGTGATCATGGCTCCGGCCGGTCGGGTGTTCGTCACCGGGCCGGATGTGGTGCGCAGCGTGACCGGTGAGGAGATCGACCAGGACGGGCTCGGCGGTGCCGAGGCACACGGCAAGAAGTCCGGGGTCGTGCACGTCGTGGCCCGTGACGAGCCGGATGCCTACCGCCGAGCCCGGCACCTGACCGGGCTGTTCGCCCGGCCGGGCCTGTTCGACCTGCAGTCGGTGCAGACCGAGCAGGACCTGCGTGCGCTGCTGCCGGAAACCGCACGGCGGGCCTACGACGTCAAGCCGGTGATTCGGGGCATTCTCGACACCGATGCCGACGGGACCAGCGATTTCGCCGAGCTGCAGGGCAAGTGGGCGCCCAACGTCGTGACCGGACTGGGCAGGCTCGGAGGTCGCACCGTGGGTGTGATCGCCAACAACCCGCTGCGCAAGGGCGGGTGCCTGGACTCGCTGTCGGCGGAGAAGGCCGCCCGGTTCGTGCGCATGTGCGACTCGTTCGGGATTCCGCTGCTGGTGATGGTCGACGTGCCCGGCTACCTGCCCGGGGTGGGCCAGGAATGGGGCGGTGTCGTGCGCCGGGGCGCGAAACTGCTGCATGCCTTCGGTGAGGCCGTCGTGCCGCGGGTGACCCTGGTGACGCGGAAGTCCTACGGCGGTGCCTACATCGCCATGAACGCCCGCTCGCTGGGCGCGACCACGGTGTTCGCCTGGCCGGAGGCCGAGGTCGCGGTCATGGGCGCCAAGGCAGCGGTCGGCATCCTGCACCGCAAGGCCATCGCCGCCGCCCCCGAGGAGGAGCGCGAGGCCCTGCAGGACAAGCTCACCGAGGAGCACCAGCAGGTCGCAGGCGGCGTCGACCGCGCGAAATCCATCGGCGTCGTCGACGAGGTCATCGAACCCAAGGAGACCCGCCGCCGCGTCGCCGAAGCACTCGCCGCCGCCCCCACCGGCAGCGGCAACCACGGCAACATCCCCCTGTGAGGCGTACCACCACCGATCTCCGGTGATCGGTCGGTGATTCGGGGAGAACCGGATGTCCCCGGCAGGAACCGCGTCAGCACGGTCGGGGCAGGGAACTGTCGGGCAGGCCCACGCCGAACCGGAGTCCACCCGAATCCCGCACGACCGGATAGACCACGCGCCAACGCAGGCACGGAACCTGCATCGACGGGGGTGCATCCGAGGGGGCCTGCGTACTGGTGAACGTCAGCAGCACACGGAAGGAGTCCTGCGGACCGGGCATGATCCGCAGGACTCTGATGCTGCCGTCCCGGGTGGTCCGATACTCCGCACGCCAGCTGCTTTCCGGCAGCCGCCGCTGCTTCTCCGCCACGACCGTGGTTTTCCACCGGTCGTAGCGCTTGAGATTGATGGAATTGAAGTGCGTCTGCAGCAGGATGCGCACGGCAGCATGGTCGGGGTGCTCGGCTGCGCTCGGGCTCAGCTTGACGCGGGCCGAGCCCGGTGCTTTCTCCGGCACCGCCGAAGCGCTCGACACAGGCGGCTCCGACGTTGCGAGTGGCGAATCGCCGTACAACGTGCGCGCCGCCGCCCCGGCAGCGACGGCGGCGAAGAGGACGAGGACGGCGACAGGCGTCCCCCACTTCCACCACGGAAACCCCGAATATCCGGGGCGGCCAAACACACGCACCCTGCCGACCTTGCCACACCGGCTGGCGAGCACCGCCGGAGGCGTGGCGGGCTCCGGTGCACCCCCGTGGTCCTCCTGGCCGTCTCTTCGTCTACCCGACGTGGTGGAGCCAGGTGACCGGGGCACCGTCTCCGGCGCGGCGGAACGGTTCGAGCGCATCGTCCCAGGCCGCTCCCAGCAACTGATCGATGCGGTGACCGAACGCGTCGGCAACATCGCTGTTCGTCGCCAGCGTGCGCAACTGGTCCTCCTTGACCACGATGTCGCCGTTGGCGCCGGTACAGGCACGCCACAGGCCGAGTTCGGGAACGTGGCAGAACCGCTGCCCGTCCATCCCCGGACTGGGGTCCTCGGTGACCTCGAAACGCAGCATCGGCCAGGCGCGCAGGGCGCTCACCAGTCGAGCTCCGGTTCCCGGTTCGGCTGACCAGGTGCATTCGGCACGCAACTGCCCCGGTGAGGCCGGTTGTTCCGTCCAACGCAGATCCGTCCGAGTGCCGAGCGCACCGGAGATCGCCCACTCGACGTGCGGACAGACTGCAGCCGGCGACGAATGAACGTAAACCACACCTTCTGTCGGGCCACGGGCGCTGCCACGGGTGCTCACTGCTGACCTCCGCTGTTCGACGAGGGACGTCTTCCCCTACGGCCTCGTACCAGCTCGATCACCAGTCGATCACTCGCCGCATTATTCTGCATCGTCGGTGCGTACCCGCGCCACAGGAGATTTCCTTCGACACCGAGTCCGAACCGGGGCCGAGCGGAAGATCCACAGCCGTTCCTGCCCGCTCCCGTGGAAGAAAACCGCAGTTCCCGGCGCTATCGGACGCTTCCGCACTCCGCTGAACACAGCAGCGGATTCGGCGAGATACGCATATCGATACCACCCGAAAGAGTCAGTACCGGGATAGTCGGCAGCCCCGATCCACCGGTGCCGGATCCCGCACCGGACTCACAGTCCGTAGGACTCCAGCAAGCGCAACCACACTTCGCTGATCGTGGGGAACACGGGTACCGCATGCCACAGACGGTCGAGAGGAACCTCACCGGTCACCGCGATCGTTCCGGCGTGCACGAGTTCGGCCACATCCTGACCGACGAAGGCAGCACCGAGCAGCACACGGCGGTCCTCGTCGACAACGATGGCGGCTCTGCCCCGATACCCATCGGCATGGAGCACCGCACCCGCCACCTGAATATCGAGCTCGACGGTGCGGACCCGGTATCCCTCCTGCCGCGCTTGCGAAGCCGTCCGTCCCACCCTGGCGACTTCCGGATCGCTGAACACCACCTGCGGCACGGCATGCTGATTGGCCGTCGTCGTGTAGTGGCTCCACGCGGGTGCGTCGGTCACCTCCGTGCCGTTCGCCCGCGCCGCGATCACATCCGCCACAATGCGTGCGGCGTACTTGCCCTGATGAGTGAGCTTGGTCTGGTCGGTGACGTCTCCCGCCGCGTAGAGCCAGTTTCCCGGAACTCCCCGGACCAGGCCATGGTCATCGACCTGCAGCGGCTTGCCCGCCTCGAGACCCACCGTGTCCACCCCCAGGTCATCGGTGGCGGCGCGGCGCCCGGTGGCCACCATCAGATGCTGGGGTCGCACGGTCATGCCGTCGGCAAACTCCAGAACGAGTCCCGCATCACCTGCCGACACGCGCCTGAGATCGGCCTCCATGTGCAGCGTGACACCATCCGCACGCAGACCTTCGGCGACCAGGTCCCCGGCGAACTCCTCCATTCCGGACAACGGTCGCGCTTCGGTGTCGATCAGTGTGACCGCGCTGCCCAGTCGCGCCCACGCCTGCGCGAGTTCGACGCCCACTACCCCGGCACCCAGTACGGCCAGGCTGCGAGGCACCTCCTGCGCCGATGTTCCTTCCCGGGAACTCCACGTCTCGACCTCGTCCAACCCCGGAATCGGCGGTTTGCTCGACACACTGCCCGCACACAGCACGACCGCCTGCCGAGCCCGCAGCCGCGTGGTTCCCTCGGCACCGCTGACCGAGAGCTCCCGCTCCCCGACGACCCGACCACGGCCACGCAGGACCTCCACCCCCGCGTGCTGTGCCCAGTCGACCTGAGCGGTGTCCTCCCAGTACTCGGCGAACGCATCACGTCGCTCCAGCACCGCCCGCGTATTCAGCTGTTCGGGCCGCACCGCCTCGCGCGCACCACCGACCCGCCGTGCGGCAGCCAACGCCTGTCCCGAGCGCAGCAGCGCCTTACTGGGCATGCAGGCCCAAAACGAGCACTCACCGCCCAGCAGTTCCGCTTCGACCACCACCGCCGACAGCCCTGCGGCCACAGCCCGGGCAGCCGCGTTCTCCCCGGTCGGCCCTGCTCCGACCACCACGACGTCGTACTCGAGATTCGCCTCCACCATGCATGTCAGCCCAGTACATCCGCCCCCTTTCGGCAACTCGGCGCTTCCGTTCGTCCCTGCCTCCGCGGGCCGCGTAGGGCGGGAGATTCCGCAGGGCACCGACGGATGGCCCCCTTCGCCGGGGTACCTCGCTCACCCGGCCGGGCACCGGCTCGGCCGGAGCCACCGGATCATCGGCCGGTGGCATCACCTGATCGGGCAGCATCGACATCGGTGTGTTCGGCGAATCACCGATCGACCGGGGCGGGAATAATCGACGGCAACACGTGTTTCCCCGAATGCTCGGACATACACGATTGTCCACAGTACCGTGTTCTTCCCGACACATCGGTCACAGTGGACAATAATTGCCTGCGACAGCCCTGTGAGGAGGAAGGCGACTTCGTGATCCGCGCGACACGAAGGCGCCCAGATGCGAATGAAATTCGGTATCTCGACGTTCGTCACCGACGAGGGAATCGCCCCCGCCGAACTCGGCAAGGCCCTGGAGGACCGCGGATTCGACTCGCTGTTCCTGGCCGAGCACACCCACATCCCGGCCAGTCGGGAAACCCCTTATCCCGGCGGTGAGCCACTGCCACGGATCTACTACCGCACCCTCGACCCGTTCGTGAGCCTGACCGCCGCCGCCACCGCCACCGAACACCTGCTCGTGGCCACCGGCATCGCACTGATCATCGAACGTGATCCGATCACCACGGCCAAGGAGGTCGCCAGTCTCGACCACATCTCGGGCGGCCGGGCGATCTTCGGTGTCGGCGCGGGCTGGAACCGCGAGGAGATGCGCAACCACGGCACCGACCCGGCTCGTCGCGGTGCCGTGATGGACGAGCGCATCCGGGCCATGCAGGCGATCTGGACCCGAGACGAAGCCGAGTTCCACGGCGAACACGTCGACTTCGACCCGATCCACTCCTGGCCCAAGCCCGTTCAGCAGCCACATCCGCCCATCTACGTCGGCGGGGAAAGCAAACGTTCCGCGGAGCGTGTGGCCGAGTACGGCAGTGGATGGCTACCCCGCGCGGGCACGGAGGACCTCGGCAGCCGGATCGAGCGCGTGCGCGACCGGGCGGGATGGCGCGTCCCCGTGTCGCTGTATGCGGCACCGGACGACACATCCGCCCTCGACGACTATGCCCGGGCCGGAGTGGACAGAGTGCTGTTCTCGCTGCCGACCAGACCGCGGGACGAGACGCTGCAGTATCTCGACCGGCTCACCGGGGCAATCCAGGCGTGAGGGCTGCCCGCTCATCGGTTCCGCGATGACGAGCCAGCCGGAAACGGTGATGAAGACGGTAACCATCGGCCTGGCCACATCGCCATGCCCACGGCTACCGTCGTCAAGTAGGTGATTGTTGAATTACCTGTGCCGACCGGCAGCTTGCACCTGCCGGTCGGCACCTACCCGCACTGCGGGCACTTGGGTGGACCGCCGCCCTGAGGCGGAATCGTCGGCCCCCCGCACTGGGGGCACATCGCTGACGTCACTCCTGTTCGTGATGTACCTCCGAGCAGTCGTCGGCCGTGACCGCCTCAACCCAGAGGTCCAAACGGTCATGCTCACGGATGATCGAGACGTACACGCTGTCACCACGCGCGGCGGTGATCTCGTCGGCAAACCGGTCATGATCGAGGTGTCCGCTGTCACCGACGTGCCCCCATCCGGCATTCTCCCCGAGCAACTTCACCGCAGTCCGGAGTGAGTGCTCGTGGCTCATCTCCGCCAACCACCGGGCCACGGCTCTCGGATTGCACAATGCCTCGTCGGGCTCACGCGTGAGGCGGTCGGCACGCGTGGACGCATCCTGCTTCTCTCGGACTTCGCTGTAAGCGTGCCAGTGTTTGCCGCTTCGCTGCCAGTCATCCGGATCATTCATGCGCTTTACTCCGCTCGCGATCGTTCGTGCGCCCACCTCCCTCCCGTGGAGGCATGGAACGGTGAGCGATGTGCTCCGGGGCACACCGTTCGCTGACTTTGATCGATACAGTATCGCCGATCGCGATCTTCGGCCGGGCCCCCGTATTACTGGGCCATTCGGGCGGAACAGCATATTCGTGCGCTCCTCCGAGAGGAGCACCACAATGCATCCTGAACGGACCAATCGGGAAGGCGTCCGGATGCCGTGAATCGACCGCGAAAAGTGTGCCAGGAGGCACCGGTAAGCTGCGGCGCTACAACGCTGTCGGCAAGCTGATGGTGCGGGCTCGGCTGAACCACCCCAGGCGAAGCCGGCCGCGTGAGCCGAGCGGATTACTCATGCAACTGTCCGGGCCGGCACGGCGTCGTGCCGGCCCGGACAGCATGCATTGCCGAAAGGGCCTCCCGCGTACGGCAGCTCAGCCGCTTGTGGGCGGGCGGTCCACGAGCTGGCTGAGGTAAAGCTGTTCCCCCAGTTTGTCGATCAATTCCAGCTGGGTCTCCAGGTAATCGATGTGGTGCTCTTCGTCCCGGAGGATGGCCTCGAAGAGATTCGCCGTGGTGATGTCGCCCTTTTCCCGGCACATCGAGATGCCGGGCTTGAGGCGATCGATAACCTCGACCTCGATGGCCAGATCGGAGTTGAACTGCTCTCTGATCGTCTGGCCGATCCGCAGAGTGAACAGCCGCTGGTAGTTCGGCAGCGCTTCCAAGAACAGGATGCGATCACTGATCCACTCGGCGTGCCGCATCTCCTCGAAGGACTCCCCGCGAGTATGCTCGGCCAACTTGGTGAAGCCCCAGTTTCCCTGCATCTTCGAGTGCAGGAAGTACTGGTTGATCGCAGTGAGTTCACTGGTGAGCTGCTCATTGAGCAGCGAGATGACCTCGTCGTCGCCTTGCATGCGTTCTGACCTCCAGCCTCCAGGTTTCTCAGACTGTATAGCCAGGGCAAGCGGATACTCACGACAGCAAGAGGGCGTGCCGAGCAAAGCTACCCGATTCAGCGACACCCGCTGCGCTGTCAGGCGCTGTACGGCAACGAAGCGGAGGGATCGACCGCACTTCCCTCCGACTCGGTCTCATCGAGCATGCGGCCGAGCCGCTTCACGCAGCTACCGCAGCCGGTACCCGCACCGCAACGCTCGCCGATCTCATCCACCGTGCGCGCCCCTGCAAGAATGCAGCCCCGCACCTGCGTTTTGGTGACCGCAGCGCAGATGCATGCGTACATGAGATCAGACCCCTCTCATTCGTAAGGCAAGCCTAATCAAACCATCCGGAGTCCTCGGTGTGCAAGACCCAATTACGTTCTTGATCAGCGAAAACGCTGAGAGGAGGCCCACCACCGGGGCGCGTGATCAGGGGCGAAGGCCCGGTCTTCCGTGTGGAGAACACCTCGATGTGCCGGTTGCGTCTCTCCGTGACCGAGGGGACATTGAGGCGTTCCTCGGTGCACGGGAGGATGGTGCCGCCGGGAAAACTGCGGCACGGGTAACTTCGGAGTGGGGCGGGTCGGACTTGAACCGACGTCTAACGGATTATGAGTCCGCTGCTCTAACCTGCTGAGCTACCGCCCCTGTCATGTGGCTGGGGGGATCCTAGCGAGTACTCACGATACGGCGGAGTCCGGGGCGTTGATCGCCTCGGCAGCCGCGGAGCGAACGGGCCGGCGCCTCCCGTGGGACGCGCCGACCGTGGATTCGCCCTCGTACAGCGGTTACCGGCCCATGAGCACCGCGATGTCGAACGAGCCGGTGACCTCGCCGATGATCACTGCGGTTGCCAACAGCGCGCTGATGCCCGCCACCGTCAACACTGCCAGCATGATCAGGTAGACGAGCGCCTTGAGCGGCTTCGGCAACCGGGTCACCGAAGACAGGTCGGGCAGCCAGAAGTGTGGTTCCTTGCCGATCCCTGGTGTGGACATTGCTGCTCCCCCGTTCCGTTGCGTCCCCGTCTTCCGGCCCCACTGCTCCGGGAACGAAAAGCAATGGGCCTACTCTCGTGTATAACTCACCGTGAAGCCGCTCTGCCCGCTGGAAAATCCCCCACGAATCGGCGCGATCATCATCCGCATGCGTACTGGCCTGCGAAGATGGCGACATCTTCGCCGACCGGTACAGCAACGGCATCGCCCACGATCCCCGGATCGTTATCCGAGTCTGACCTCTTCGACACCCATCGCTCACTTAGGTGACGAACTCATCACGGGAGTACTCCTCGTGACCGTCCGCAAACACCGAGAGGGCGCCGACATCATCGGCGCCCTCTCGGTCTGAGCTCCTCCGACTGGACTCGAACCAGTAACCCTTCGGTTAACAGCCGAATGCTCTGCCATTGAGCTACGGAGGAATGTTCGGTTCTCATCACCGGCTGCCCGCTGACGTCACCCAGTTTAGCGCATGGTCCGGAGCGGGTTCACACCCCCCTCCCTTGCGCTTCGGTGAACCTGTGACCAGGAACTCCGCCACACTCGCAGTGGCCCCACCGCCGGAAGCTGCTGAGCGGGACTTTGCTATTGGAAGTCGCTGCTGGAGCTGCTGCAGCGGCACCACCGATCCTACCGCGCCGAGAGCAGCGATCCGCCGAGGCACTACTGCCGGTACGCGACGGCGAAGATGCGCCGGAAGGGGAACCACGTGGTGCCGTCGGCGCGCTGTGGGTAAGCCGTACGCAGGCGCGGCGCGAGTTCGGCCCGGAACCGCTGCCATCGACTCTCGTCGAGTGCCGCCTCGATGGGGCGCAGCGCCGTACCACCGAGCCACTCCAGCACGGGATCCGCACCACGCAGCCGGTGGACATACGTGGTTTCCCACGCGTCGACCTCGAGACCGAGGTCGGCGATCGCCTCGGCGTAACCGGTCGCAGGCAGCACGCAGTCCGGTTTGCACAACAGTTCTTCGAGATGATCGGGCCATTCCGGCTCCGCCACCAGTTCGTACAGGCTCCGGTGGGCAGGTGCCTCGAAGTTGCCCGGTACCTGGAACGCGAACCATGCCCCCGGCGGCAGAGCGGGCAGCCATGCCCGCAGCAATGCGACGTGTTCGGGAACCCACTGCAGCACGGCGTTGCACACGACCACGTCGGCATCCGCTGCGGGGCGCCAGTCGCGGACATCCGCCAACCGAGCATCGATACCTTCCGCGCGCGCTGCCCGCACCATCTCGGGCGAGGCGTCGGTCGCTTCGACCGTCGCTTCCGGCCACCGGACCGAAAGCAGCGGCGTGAGGTTTCCCGCACCACAACCGAGGTCGACGACGCGGCGAGGATTCCGCGCGCCGACCCGAGCCAGCAGATCGTGCGCAGGACGGTCACGGTGCTCGGCGAAGGCCAGATACTGCTGTGGATCCCACATGCGTGCCTCTCGTCCGGCAACGGGGCAGTATGCCCGTACTGTATCGCCGATGATCAGTGCACGCGAGTACTCGGCGGGCAGCGCTCACTGTCGGCGGGATTCGCGTACCGCACGCATCCGCTCGGACACCTCGGACGCAAACCCGGTCAGCGCTTGCTCGTCCGTGCCACGGTCGGCTCGTACCTGCAGGACGATGCCGTCCCGGCCGGGGATTCGGCGCTGTACGAACCAGGCACCTCCGCCGGGAAGCTCACGATGATGGCTCGATCGAATCGATCCCGTCACTCGCGCGTGCACCGTCTCGGGCACACGCCCGGGCGAGGACAGCGCGAACCGCTGCGCAGAGCGATCGCGTAGCAGCACGGCCGAACCCGCCGTGCCGGACTCCTCGGCCTCGATCAGGGTCAGCACTCCGCCATTCCAGGTCGCCTTGCTCAGCAGGTGCCATCCGACACGTCGTGGGGAATCGCCCTCCGGCAGCCACAGGCCCAGACTCGTGGCGACCAGCGCGCCGCCACCGCTTTCGGCAACAGCCAGGACCTGCTCGTCCGGTTCCAGGCAACCGCGGAAGTCACGGGGCAGGGCGGCCGTTCCGCTCAGGCGCGCCAGAAACCGCCGCAGCCACGAGATCATACGACACCACCCATGGCCTGCTCCAGCAACGACTTGCGGTACTGCTCCAGCGCCACCAGGTCACCGAACAGCGCATGATACTCATCGGCGTCATCCAGCGGCGACAACCGCTGCACGCGCGACTTGATGTCGGCAATCTGGCCTGCCACGAGGTTCTCCTGCAATCTGGCGATCACTCCGGTGACGTACCGATGATCCTGCTCGGATTTCGTGTCCGGCGTCTCCACGGCGAGTTGAGTGAGCAGACTGCGAGCCACCGCACTGTCACAGCACTGATGCACAGCATTGATCAGCGCCGGACCGGCAAGCCCCGACACGGTGCCACCCGCCGCGAGTATCGCCTGGTGCAGCTCTTTGTAAACGGGCTCGGTGAAGGCCTCCTCCGGCAGCGAGTCGTAAACCGGGCCGGCCAGGGCAGGCATCTGCAGCGCGGCCTTCAGCGTCTCGCGCTGTGACCAGCGAGGAAGATCATGCCGAGGCGGTCGTGGCGGCAGTTCGGCCTCGGTTCCCAGCGTCTCCTGCCCGGCAGGCCGTGCCTGCTTCCTCCGTGGTTTGGCGGAGGTCCCTCCGGCCGACTCACGAACGCGTCGTACGACCTGCTTCTCGTCGTCCCAGCCGGTCCACCACGTCAGGTTGACGGCATAACCGTCTCGGCTGGCGGGGTCCTTGATCTGGGCGACCAGCGGCACAGTGCGCTGCAGCGCCGCCA
This sequence comes from Haloactinomyces albus, assembly GCF_031458135.1. Classification (NCBI taxonomy): domain Bacteria; kingdom Bacillati; phylum Actinomycetota; class Actinomycetes; order Actinopolysporales; family Actinopolysporaceae; genus Haloactinomyces; species Haloactinomyces albus. The sequence goes on from NZ_JAVDXW010000001.1 coordinate 1,144,534, forward strand.
CCCGGCCCTCCACCGAATCCAGGTCGTACCCGGTCAGCAGGCTGCGGATGGCGAATTCGAACAGCGGCCGCCGCCGCGCGACCAGATCCCGCACCGCCGCGTCACCGGAATTCTGCCGCAGCTCGCACGGATCCATGCCGTCGGGCGTGATCGCGACGTAGGTCTGGGTGGCGAACTGCTGCTCACCGTCGAAGGCCTTCAACGCGGCCTTCTGTCCGGCCTCGTCGCCGTCGAAGGTGTAGATCACCTCGCCGCGGAAGGCGTCGTCGTCCATCATGAGCCGGCGCAGCACGGCGACATGCTCATCGCCGAACGCGGTACCGCAGGAGGCGATCGCCGTGGGCACCCCGGCCAGGTGCATCGCCATCACGTCGGTGTAGCCCTCGACGACCACGGCCTGATGCCGTTTGGCGATCTCGCGCTTGGCCAGGTCGATACCGAACAGCACCTGTGACTTGTTGAAGATCGGCGTGGCCGAGGTGTTGACGTACTTGGCTTCGATCGGGTCATCGTCGAAGATGCGCCGTGCTCCGAAGCCGACCACGTCCCCACCCAGATCCTTCAGCGGCCAGAGCAGGCGCCGATGGAACCGGTCGATCGGTCCGCGGCGCCCTTCCCTGGACAGTCCCGCCTTGTAGAGCTCCTCCAGATCAAAGCCCTTGCCCAGCAGATGCTTCGTCAGCCGGTCCCAGCCGCTCGGGGCGAACCCACAGCCGAACATGGTCGCGGCGGCCTCATCGAACCCTCGCTCGGCGAGGAACTCCCGGGCCGGCTGTGCCTCCGGCGAACGCAGCTGTTCGGCGTAGAAATCCGCCGCCACACGGTGCGCCTCCACCAGTCGCGCCCGGGTACCCGGCTCGCGCCGCACCGTCGGACCACCATCGGAGTAGCGGAGTTCGACTCCCGCACGATCCGCCAGCCGTTCCACGGATTCGACGAAGCCGAGGTGTTCGGTCTTCATCAGAAACGCGATGACATCGCCGCCCTCACCGCATCCGAAGCAGTGGAAGGTGCCGTGACTGGAGCGCACGTTGAACGATGGTGTCTTCTCGTCGTGGAACGGGCACAAGCCCTTGAGAGCACCACCGCCTGCGCCGCGCAACGCGACATACTCGCCGACGACATCGTCGATCCGGTTACGTTCGCGGACTTCGGCGATGTCGCTTTCCCGGATCCGTCCCGCCACGCCCGCCAGTTTAGAGGTCGGGGGCAGGTCGGCCGACGGTCTCCCCATCACCCGGGCCGTTGTGAAATTTCGCGAGAAATTGGCAGCGCCCCCACCGGCATCGAGCAGGCAGGAGGCCGGGTACGGCGACACTGTTCAGCTCGGGTCGACCACCCGCGCGAGGAAGTAGAGCGCACCGGTCGGGCGGTGCCGCACGAGGAACAGGAACGGGCGATCGACCTCGACCCGGATCGGCTCCTCCTCCCGGACCGCGGAGACAAGGCGCATCACGGCGGCGGTGGCGGCGGCACCTTCGAGCCCGTGCTCGTCCACCCGCAGCACCGACTGGTGCACCATCGCCGACACGCGCAGTGGGGATGTGGTCAACGGGGAGAAGTCGGCCGCCGGGGTGAACAGCGTGTGCGCCCCGAGTGCGCCGAGCGGGCGTTGTAGCTCGGCATCTCCCGTCACCTCGAACCGGGGCAGCAGCAACTCGATGCGCCGCTGTCCGGCCGAGGACACCAGGGCATCCAGCCGCGCGGCGTCCAGACCGGACTCGGCAGGCCCCGGTTCACCGTCCGGGAGCAGCACCACGGCTTCGACATCGCCTGCGGTGGGCAGAGTCACCACCTGCCACCCGTCGTGGGAGGCATAACCGAGCAGGCGCGTCACTCGCATCGTGGGCACGTCTCGTCTCCCCCACGGGGTGTGGAAAGGAACGGGCTCGGTGGCGTGCTCGTCGAAGGGCTCGGTCCATGAAGCTTTCAGGTACAGGGCATTGACCAGGGCTGCCACCGTGTCGGGATCGACCGTGCCGGGGTGGAGCAATTCCGGGATCAAACCGCGCGTGGTTTCGGCGACATCGGCGTTGATCCGCCGACGCGCCTGGTCCGGAGCCGACCGGAATGCCGTGTTCCGCAGCGCGCTGCCCGGCCAGTCCCGGATCGCCTGCAGGTAGGACTCCTCGACCGGGAGTGCCTCGTCGGCCCACAGCGTATTGGCGACGGCCAGTTCCGGAGCGTCCTCGGCACCGAGGTTGCCCGGATCGGCCGCACCGCCGAGCAATTCGAGGAGTTCGGTGAGACCGGCGTTGCTTTCCGTGGCACGCAACGCTGTGAACAGTTCCGCACGGGTGCGACCGCCCGTAGCGGCCGCGGCCAACCCCAGGGCACTGGCCACCGAGTAGGGCGACCAGCAGAAGTTCTCCTTCGCAGGAGGGGTGAGCTGACGATGCAGGGACAGGCTGAAGTCGAGGTGGTTGCTCACGGCCGCGCTGGACTCCCTCCACATGGGCGGGTTCGACATCGATGATCGGTCGAACCGTCACCGAGTCTGCCAGTCGCAGGCGCCGGACGGAGCCCGGCGAGCCGCTCGGCAATCACCGAGGCGACTCGTCGGTACCCGGTCCACCGGTCTCTCTCACCGGCTTGCCCTATCGGGCCCGTCTCACCGGAGCGACTCTTCGATGTCCGACAGTCCCATGAGACGAAGTTCCTGGGCGATGTAGTCGGCTGCGCGCTGTGCTTCGGGGTCCTGCCAGCGCAGGTCGTTGACCCAGGCGGCCAGATCGTCGGTGTTGATGTACGGCTCGCCATCGGCGACGAGCTTCTGGATGTAGTGCCGGTTCGGTTGCTCGGTCACGGCGTTTCTCCTTGCGGCGTGGGCTCGGGGCGCCCGGCCGCAGAGTACGGGGTCGGGGTCGGGATCGGGGGTTCACCCGAATCAGCGACGCTGATCCGAATAAACGATACGCTGTGTAAGTATTTTGCCGAAAGGGGTCCGGCTTATGCCGCCTGACCTGACATAGGTCACATCATCGCCGAGTCGGTGCCTACACACTGTTGATGCCACGCGGAGGCTTGAGCATCGGTCAGCGAGGCAACCTGGTCCAGCACCACCCGGAGCCGGGCACTGTCGTCATCGGCACCCCGCCACGCCATGGCCAGTGCGGGATCCAGCGAACCCGGCGCCGTCTCGACGAGCGCCCGGACCAGCTCGGTCAACACCACGCGCTGGCGCCGCTGCAGCCGCAACCGTTCGGGATCGCTCATGACATAGCGCAACGCCACCGCCTTGAGGACCGTGACCTCGGCGACCACCTTCTTCGGAAGCACCAGGGCGGCGCGGTACCGCGTCAGCGGCCCCGGCCCGAACGCGCTTCGGGTGTCCGATACCGCGGCAGTGGCGAACCGACCGACGAGTTCACTGGTCAGTCGCTTCAATGCGACTTGAGCCTGCAGTGATCCGTCGTAATCCAGCACTGCGGCAACAGCGGGCAGCTCGACCAGTTCCATGGCGGCCGGTTCGAGCAGTTCGACGGTTTCCGGCGAGCGGGTTTCGTGCCGGAAGTGCTTCGCCGCCATCCGCACGATCTCCGTGCGCTCCTCCGGCCGTGCCAACGCCCGCAGTGAGATCCGACCGGAATGCACCCCGTCCTCGACATCGTGCACCGAGTACGCCACATCGTCGGCCCAATCCATGATCTGGGCCTCCAGGCATCGCTGCCCCGCAGGGGCACCCTGGCGCATCCACTCGAACACGTCGAGGTCGGAGTCGTACACACCGAACTTGGTGTTGCCCGGTTGCTTCGGCCACGGGTATTTGGTCGCCGCATCGAGGCTCGCGCGCGTGAGGTTGAGCCCGCGCCCGGTACCACCGGAATCGACCAGCTTGGGTTCGAGCCGTGTCAGGATGCGCAAGCTCTGGGCATTGCCCTCGAAGCCGCCACAGCCCTCCGCAAGGGCATGCAAGGCCTCCTCTCCGTTGTGCCCGAACGGCGGATGGCCGAGATCGTGGGCCAATCCCGCGGTATCGACCACGTCCACATCGGCGCCCAGTTCGTGCGCGATTCCCCGTCCGATCTGGGCGACCTCCAGCGAGTGAGTCAACCGCGTACGCGGAACATCACCCTCACCCGGCCCCATGACCTGGGTTTTCCCAGCCAGGCGACGGAGTGCGGCGGAGTGCAGTACCCGCGCGCGGTCCCTGGCGAAGTCGGTCCGGTTCGCCACTTCCGAACCGGGCAGGGCAGCCTCTTTCGGCGGCTCCGGCAGGAGCCGCTCGGTGTCGTGCTCACCGTATCCGGGCGGATCACCGGGTTCCATCGGCCACAGCCTACGATGCCGAGCCGTCGAACTCCCGCGAACGCGACCGCTATCCCAGGCCCGCCCCGGAAATCTCCGCGGAGGAGTGGGTCAGGCGGTAGTACAGCAGGGCCGCTGTCTCCCGCAGAATGTACTGCCGCTGGATCTCGCGAGTCCGCACGATCGGGCCGGTCCGGGTGGGTGATGTCCACGCCCGCAGTCCCGCATTGTCGGCCATGATCCGGGACCGCAGCGAGTGCCACGGGTCACTGACGATCAGTGCTGTCTGCCACGCGCGTTGTTCGGCCAGATTCGCCACCGCACGGATACTGCGCAGCGTGTCCCGGCCCGTTTCGACGTCGACGACGCTCTCCGGGGAGACACCGTGGTCGACCAGCCACATCCGGCCGGCCTGAGCCTCGGTGTAGTTGTCCCCGGCCTGGTTGCCCCCCACCGTCACGATGTACTCGGAATAGCCCTGTCGGTACAGATCGAGGGCGTGCTCCAGGCGTGCCTGGAGCACTTCGGAAGGCTCACCGTTGTACTGGGCGGCCCCCAGAACGACGATCATGTCGGCCTGCCGCGCCTGATCGACCCGAGCGACCTGCCACACCCGCACCCCGGTGCCCACGACCACCAACAACGCCACCAGTGCGGTACCGAAGACGAGACGCCGCCCCGGCCGAACGGGATGTGGCCTGGAACGGGTTCCTCGGGTGGTGTCATGGAAAGTCACGCCACTCATCGTTTCAGACCCTCACCGGATCCCGCGCTGTGGCAATTTCCGGCAAAACCGCACGCCCCCGCCACAGGACCAACCGGACACCGCCTAGCAGCCGATGAGGCGCGCGGCGAGGTACGACTCCAGTTGATCCATGGCCACGCGCTCCTGAGCCATCGTGTCGCGCTCGCGGACCGTGACCGCGTGGTCGGACAACGAGTCGAAATCGATCGTCACGCAGAACGGCGTACCGATCTCGTCGTGCCGACGGTAACGGCGGCCGATCGCACCCGCATCGTCGAAGTCGATGTTCCAGTTCCGCCGCAGGCGTGCGGCCACATCACGTGCCTGCGGAGACAGGTCGGCGTTACGCGACAGCGGCAGTACCGCGACCTTGACCGGTGCCAGCCGCCGATCCAGTTGGAGCACGACACGCTTGTCGACGCCGCCCTTGGCGTTGGCGGCCTCGTCCTCACGGTAGGCATCGATGAGGAAAGCCATCATCGGCCTGCCGACACCGGCCGCGGGCTCGATGACGTACGGGCGGTAGCGGGAGTTGCTCACCTGATCGAAATAGGACAGGTCCACCCCGGAATGATTGGAATGCGTCGAGAGGTCGAAGTCGGTGCGGTTGGCGACACCTTCGAGCTCACCCCACTCCTGGCCGGAGAAGCCGAAGCGGTACTCGATGTCGACGGTGCGTTTCGAGTAGTGCGACAGCTTGTCCTTCGGGTGCTCGTAATGGCGCAGATTGTTCGGATCGACTCCCAGGTCGGTGTACCACTCGGTGCGGTTGTCGATCCAGTACTGGTGCCACTGCTCATCCTCGCCGGGTTCGACGAAGAACTCCATCTCCATCTGCTCGAACTCGCGGGTGCGGAAGATGAAGTTGCCGGGCGTGACCTCGTTGCGGAACGACTTGCCGACCTGGCCGATGCCGAACGGTGGCTTCTTGCGTGCCGTGGTCATCACGTTGAGGAAGTTGATGAAGATGCCCTGCGCGGTTTCCGGCCGCAGATAGTGCAGGCCTTCCTCGGTGTCCACCGGTCCGAGGAAGGTCTTGAGCAGGCCGTTGAACATCTTCGGCTCGGTGAACCGGCCCCGGGTTCCGCAGTTGGGGCACGGCACATCACCGAGATCGCCCTCGGCGATGTCCTTGCCGGTGCGTTCCACGTATTCCTCGACGAGTTGATCGGAGCGGAAACGCTGGTGACAGAAGGTGCACTCCACCAGCGGGTCGACGAACTCCTGGACGTGACCGGAGGCCTCCCACACCTGGCGCGGCAGGATCACCGAGGAGTCCAGCCCCACGATGTCGTCGCGGCCCTGCACCATGTACCGCCACCACTGGCGCTTGATGTTGTCCTTGAGTTCCACGCCGAGCGGGCCGTAGTCCCATGCAGACCGAGTACCGCCGTAGATCTCACCACTCGGGTAGACGAAACCACGACGCTTGCACAGGTTGACGATCGTGTCGATCTGGTCGGCGGGCACGTTCACTCCACGCTGGTCAAGGGGGCCGATCCAGTCGGGGTTGGCCGAACTGGGATGACGATGATTCTCCCAGCGTACTCAGCCGGTGCCGAGGCGCGGTCCGCCCCCACCGCTGTCCGCCGGAACGCTCCCGTTTCGACGTGGCGGGCTCAGGTCCGCCGTACGCACCGGCTCGACCAGTACGATGGAGGCGGAAAACATCCGTGTTCGAGGTGAGGCGAATGCCCGAGGCTCACCGGAGAGGAAGTCATGCCCGCCGCCGGTCCGGATCCCGTTCCAGAAAAGGCGCGGCCGACCACGGATCGCGGTGATTCGACGAGCACGGAGAGACACGGCGCAGAGCGCCCCGTTGCGGAAAATCCCGAGCCCACCGGGCATCCGGAAATCGCAACACCGCCCGAAACCGCAGGATACCCCGAAACCGCAGGGCAGGATCTGTGCTCTCCGGAGCGGACCGCACCATATCCCGCTCCCCGCTACGCTGCAGCGACACTCTCCGAGGCAGGGGAACTGCTCCGGGCGCTGGCCGCACCGATTCGTATTTCCATCGTCCTGCAATTGCGTGCCGCCGAGTGCTGTGTGCACGAACTGGTCGATGCGCTCGGGGTGACCCAGCCACTGATCAGTCAGCACCTGCGGGTGCTGAAATCCGCCGGTGTCGTCCACGGACAACGCCGCGGCCGCGAGGTCGTGTACCGCCTCGTCGACGAGCACCTGGCGCATATCGTGGTGGACGCGGTTGCCCATGCGGAGGAAACCTCCGGTGCACAATCGTCCCGGGCGCAATCAGCCGGGACACCATCGCCCGGGGCCCACACCGAATCCACGGCAACTTTGGCACAGCACAGCCGACACCGACAGGAGACAGCGTGACCACCGGCGAGCATCCCGCAGCCGCGGTCCCCGGCCTCCGGGCCACCAAGCAGCGAGCCGCCGTGTCGAAGCTGCTCAACGAGATCAACGATTTCCGGTCGGCGCAGGAACTGCACGAGCAGTTGCGCAACCAGGGCGAGGGAATCGGCCTGACGACGGTCTACCGCACCCTGCAGAGCCTTGCGGAGGCCGGGGAGATCGACGTGCTGCGCACCGAATCCGGTGAGGCGGTCTATCGTCGGTGCTCCAGCCACCATCACCACCACCTGGTCTGCCGCACGTGTGGCCGCACCGTCGAGGTCGCCGACCCCCCGGTGGAGGACTGGGCGGAGCGGATCGCGCGGGAGCACGGTTTTTCCGACGTCAGCCACACCGTGGAGATCCTCGGCGTCTGCCCCGAGTGCAGGAGCAGCTGAGCCACCGGCCCCGCGGCCGCCCCGCAGGCGCCTGCCTCGGTATTGACGCCGTCAGTACTCGCCTCCCGTCACTGCTCGTTCGGGGCGGCCTCACCGATGAGTTCGGCGCGAAGCTGCGAGGCCGTGGAGACCACCAGCATCAGCAATGTGCCCAACGGCGAAGCCGCCATGCCCTGAGCGGGGAACGCGTAGCGCAGAGTCACGTCCATACCACGTTCGGTGCGAACGACACCGAGCGTGCCGAACAAGCCCTGTCCGGCCCGCTCCGCCGCCGACTGGGCCAGTTTGTCGTCCTGCGGAAGATCCCACGCCACGACGCAGGTCAGGCTCAGCACCGTCAGCCCCTCGGCCAGCTGCATGGCCTGAACGGCGCAGGGCACCTCGGAGTGCCGGAACGTCAGCGCGCCGTCGTCGTCGACGTGCACATCGTGATAGGCCTCCAATGCTTCCTTGGCCGCGGTCAACAACTCCGCGGTCGTGGCTGCCTCCTGAGTCATCAATGGCCCTCCTGGGCTGGTTCGGTGGAATTCTCACCCTGCGCACTGCGATCGATCGCACCGCCGAAACGCCGGTCCCTGCGCGCATAGGCCTCACATGCGCGCCACAGGTGACGACGATCCACATCGGGAAACAGGGTGTCCTGGAACACCAGTTCCGCGTATGCGGACTGCCAGAGCAAGAAGTTCGAGGTCCGACGCTCTCCGGAGGGCCGGATGAACAGATCGACATCCGGCATCTTCGGTTGATGGAGATGGCGGGCCACGGTCCGCTCGTCGACCTTGTCCGGATTGATCTTTCCTGCGGCCGCCAACCTGGCGATCTCCCGTGCGGAATCACCGATCTCGGCACGACCGCCGTAGTTGACGCACATGGTCAGGTTCATGACCTGGTTGTTCTCGGTTCGGGACTCGGCGGAACGCAGCTCGTTGACGACACTGCGCCACAACTTCGGGCGTCGCCCTGCCCACCGCACGCGGACACCCATCTCGTCGAGCTCGTCGACCCGGCGACGGATGACGTCGCGGTTGAAGCCCATGAGGAACTTCACTTCCTCCGGACTGCGCTTCCAATTCTCGGTGGAGAAAGCATACAGCGACAACCACTGCACACCCAGTTCGATGGCGCCCTTGGCGAGTTCGAGCACCACCGCTTCACCCTGCTTGTGCCCCTCGACCCTCGGCAGGCCGCGCTCGTTGGCCCATCGCCCGTTGCCATCCATGACGACGGCGACATGGTTGGGCACCAGCTCCGGGGGAAGTTCCGGTGGCTGAGCCCCGTCCGGATGTGGATCCGGTGCCCGCACACTCGGGTCGTCCTCTCCTCGCCCACGGCGTCGCAGCATGTGTGGTGTCTCCTTCGTCCTTTGTCAGCCGAGTCCGTTGTGCACCGGCTGTTCATTCTCCCGGAGCGGACGGCTCACACCGTGGAGTGGTTGCCCGAACCGGACCGCGAGTCCGCCACGGGAGGCCAGCCTGTCCATGCCGATGGCACGGTAGAAAGCCTGAGCCCCGGTGTTGCTCGCCCGCACGCCCAGTTGCACACCGGGTGAGCCCGCACGGGCCAGCTCACCGAACAGGGTTTCCAGCAACAGTCGTCCCGCACCCTGACGCCGCGCGCTCTCCAGAAGATTGATGTGCAGGTGCGAAGGATAGGTGTCGAGATCCGTCGACAGCAGGCGGCGCGGCTGGTGCAGCAGAGTGCGGAGCTGTTCATCGGCGTCACGCATGTCGGCAGCGCAACTCGCGGGGTGACTGGCGACGAAACGCGGCGCCCACTCCAGCTGCCAACGCGCGTAGAACTCGGGGGAGTTCAACGCGGCGACGACGTATCCGAGTACGACACCGTCATCGCGTTCGGCGACGAAGGCCATCTCCGGCTGCAGCAGCAGGTAGGGGTCGGCGAACACGTAGGCGGCCAAGTGCGGATCCCGCAGGATGCCCGATGCCGGGTCCCCGGCATCCCCGGTGGCCACACAGATCCGGTGTACCGCCTCGGCATCGCGCGGTCGGTAACTGCGAACCCGCATCAGTCGAATACTTCCGAGGTGTTCGACAACGCGGTCACACCCCCGGCGAGGTCGCTGTTGTCCAGCTCCGCGGCGCGTTCCCGGATGATCTCGGGGGTTTTGCTCTCCGATCCGCGACGTTCCACCAGCGGCAACGACCGTAGTTGCCGCTCCAGGTGCCACTGCAGGTGTGCGGCCACCAGTCCACTGCCCTCGCGCCGCACCGGCTCGGTGGCGGACTCCGCCGCGGCCCAGTCACCGTGCAACAGCGCCTCCAGCAGAGGCAATGTCCGCGGCGCCGGGCGCACCGAACCCGCGGGCCTGCATTCGGGACACACCGAGCCGCCCGCGGCGACACTGAACGCTTCGTGCGTGCCCGGCGCCCCACACCGAGCGCACTCGGTCAGCGCGGGGGACCAGCCCGCGAACGACATCGCGCGCAGTACGAACGCGTCGAGCACCAGAGAGGCATCCCGCTCCCGCCCGGAGAGCGCGCGCAGGGCACCGACCACCAGCAGGTACGCCCGCAGGACCGGCTCGCCTTCTTCCGCCACGAGCCGATCGACGGTTTCCAGCACCGCGCACGCCGAGGTGTAACGCTGATAGTCGTCGACGATGCCGCCGCCGAACGCATCCAGGGTCTGCACCTGCGTGATCACGTCGAGGCTGCGCCCGGTGTGGAGCTGGACGTCCACGTGGCAGAACGGCTCCACGCGGGCACCGAATCTCGACGTCGTGCGGCGCACTCCCTTGGCCACGGCGCGCACCTTGCCGTAGCGGCGGGTCAGCAGGGTGATGATCCGATCGGCCTCGCCCAGCTTCTGCACCCGCAGCACAACCGCGGAATCCCGGTAGAGGCTCACGCCGCCATCTTCCCACTCGCGGGGAGAAGCACGGCAGCGTGCCCGAGGCAGGCCACCCAACACATCCCCACCTGTGGGGCGGTTTGTCAAGATCCACCACATTGTTTAGGTTTCCTGCCGCGACCACGGAAAGGGCATCGATGACCAACCCATACGGCCAGGGCTACTACGGCAGCCAGGGTCCGCACCAGTACGACCCGTACGGCTCCGGCTCTCCGCTGGGTTTCCCGCACAACATGCCGCCTGCTTCCGAGGCTGCCCATCCACAGGCTTCCTACCCGCAGGCAGGGGTACCCGTTTACGGCTACCTGGCGCCCTACCGGCCCACGCACTCGTTGGCGACGGCGTCGTTGATCCTGTCCCTGGCCGGTCTGGTGTGCGGGCTGCCTGCCATCGGGGGTGTGATCACCGGCCATATGGCGCGCAAGCGCATCAGGGAGGAGCCGTACTACGACGGTGCGGGAATGGCTCTCGCGGGTGTGATCATCGGGTGGATCATCACCGGCTTCATCCTCGCCTACCTGACATTCGTGATCCTGATGATGGTGGTGGCCACCACAAGCACTCTCGGATAATCGGGCACCGGCACGCAGTGCCCGAGTCTCCACGGCTCGGGACTTCACGATGCTCAGGCGCGTAGTGCGGTGAACGGCTCGAACGGCAGGTTCCGGAGCACTCCCCACGCCACCCCCGCGGTGATCAAGGCGTATCCGGAAACCCGGCCGAGTACGCCGCGCGGCCAATGGCTGCTCGCATACCCGAGTTCCCGGCGAGCCATGGCGAACAGCACCACGGCGACCAGTGGTAGCAGGATCAGCAGCGCGAAAGCGTTCAGGTCCAGGACCCTCGCGAAGTCGGCTCGCAACAGCGCACCGATCATGCGGCTACCACCGCAGAACGGGCAGTCCAGGCCGGTCACCAGGTTGAGCGGACACGGAACGGGCAACACACCGGTCCCCAGAGCGAGCCCGAGGGCACCGGTGACGGCGATCAACCGGGAGGTGCGCGGCATCCTCCCCACGGGGATGCGGGCGTACTCGAGCACTGCCCGATCACCTCTGTTCGAAAGCGCGGTCTTCCGGACGGTGCGGCCGAAGACCACGTCCGACGGATCACCACTGCTGCGGTGGCTGACCGTATCCGGGTGGCTGAGCAGGAAAGCCACCACTTGGATGACCCGGTTGGGCCGGGTAGCCCGCGTAGCCCGCGTAGCCCGGCTGACCCATCGGCGGCATAGCGGATCCCGGCTGCTCGACAGTGACCACCACGGTCCGCATGATCTTGTCCGCCCAGGTCTGGTTCTTCTCCTCCCACAGCGGTGCGAGGAATCCAACGTTGCAGGGAGCCGAGTCCAGGATGTGACAGAGCTGCCGCAGGAACGCGTTGCCGAAGCCGATGGGCCCGCCGTGGTCCTCGCTGACGGTCCTGATCTTGACGACCTGCTGGCCGATGGTCTGGCCCGTGGTCCCCCGCCGGTACGCTACGTTCCAGATACTGAACGCCGTCGATCCCAGGCTTCCGAGTAGCAGCATCACGATGAGAAATACAGTCGCGGCGGCGTCACTACCGTTACCGGCGATGAGCGAGCCGATCATGAACCCGAGAAGGATGGAAATACCGGCGGCAACTCCGGGGATGCCTCCATCCAGCAGGTACCCCAGCACGCGCGTGCCCCATTCAGCCGGCCGACCGTAAGGATGGACCACCATTCCCGGATGGCCGGGAACCCCGTAGGCCGAAGGCACACCGTACGGCGGCCCATAACCCTGCTGCCCGTACGGCTGCGGCGGCACGGGGCCGGACGGTGGGCCGTAGCCCTGCTGGCCGTGGGGCTGTTGGGGCTGGGGACCGGACGGCGGACCGCCATACGGATTGCTCACGAACGCTTCCTTCGAATTCTGCGATGCGGGCTACGGCCGACGCTGTACGCGACCGCGCAGGAACGTACCCCAGAAGCAAGCCCCGTGGTGCCGATTCCGGACGATCTCGACCAAACGGTGATCAGAATCCCAAACGGCGAAGCTGTTTCGGATCACGCTGCCACTCCTTGGCGATCTTGACATGCAGATCCAGGTAGATCTTGCTGCCCAGCAAGGCCTGGATGTGCTTGCGGGCTCCCGCCCCGACCTCGCGGAGCCGTTCACCACCCCGGCCGATGACGATCGCCTTCTGGCTCTTGCGCTCCACATAGATCACGGCATAGATGTCGATGAGGTTCTTGTGCCCCTCGCGCGGGTGCATCTCCTCGATGCCCACGGCCAGCGAGTGCGGCAGTTCGTCCCGCACCCCCTCCAGCGCCGCCTCCCGGATCAGCTCGGAGATCAACGTGGCTTCCGGCTCGTCGGTGATTTCACCGTCGGGATAGAGCTGCGGACCTTCCGGCATGTGCTGCACGAGAAGATCGGAGAGCACATCCACCTGGTACTCGTCCACGGCCGAGACGGGTACCAGATCGGCGAATTCCATCATCTCCTGCAGGGCGAGCAGTTGCTCGGCCACCTGCTCCTTGCGCACCAGGTCCGTCTTCGTGACGATGCCCACCACCGGAGTGCGCCTGGCTACCTTGGCCAGTTCCGCCGCGATGTAGCGGTCACCGGGTCCGATCTTCTCGTCGGCGGGAACGCAGAACCCCACCACATCGACCTCGGACCACGTCTCGTGCACGAGGTCGTTGAGACGCTCGCCGAGCAGTGTACGTGGCCGGTGAACACCGGGGGTGTCCACGATGACCAGCTGGGCGTCCGGGCGGTGCACGATGCCGCGGATCGCGTGTCGCGTCGTCTGCGGCTTGCTGGAGGTGATCGCCACCTTCGTGCCGACGAGCGCGTTGGTCAGCGTGGACTTGCCTGCGTTGGGGCGGCCGACGAAACAGGCGAACCCGGAGCGGTGCGTTTCGGTTGAGCTGGTCACGTCACCCATTGTCGCTGGTCGCCTCAGCGGGTTCGGGCGGCGGTGCACATCGAGCCCAGGAGCGTCTGGTGGCTGATCCAGCCCACCAGCCCGCTCTCGTCGGCATCGAGCACCGGCAAGCCGGTTCCTTCCGCTTGCACGAGGACATCCAGCGCGTCCACCAGCTTCATCGTGGTCGTCACCGTGGGCGGGAGTTCGGCGAGCTCGCCGACGGTCTCCTCGAGGCGCTCGCCGTCACCGAGCACCTCGGCAACCGCGCGGGCCGTCACGCAGCCCCGGTACTGCCCCGCATCATCGACCACGGGCAACACGGCGTGCCCGGAGCGAGCCAGCAGCTCGCTGGCTTCCCGAGGTGCCGTGGCGGCAGGAATCCTGTCCGGAAGTTCCTCCATGACCGTACCCACCATCCGATCCGGCAGCTTGCCCCGCCGATTCCGGGCGTCCAGGTCGATGCCGCGGCGCCGGAGCTTGGCCGTGTAGACGGTGTCGCTGCTGATCGTGCGGCTGACCAGGGTCGCGACCACGACGGCCAGCATCAGCGGCAGGATGATCGAGTACTGCCCGGTGAGCTCGAACAGCACGATCACACCGGTGATCGGCGCCCTGGTCGCACCGGCGAATGCCGCACCCATCCCGATCAGCCCGTAGGTGCCGGGCGAGCCCGCCATTCCGGGCAGGAGTTCGTGCGCCACCATGCCGAAGGCGGTGCCCCCCATCGCCCCGATGAACAGCGACGGCGCGAACACGCCACCGGAACCACCGATACCGATGGTCAGGCTGGTGGCCAGCATCTTGCCGAACAACAGCAGCACGAGAAAGGCGATCGTGTAGCTGCCGGAGATCGCGTTGCCGAACACCGGGTAGCCGACGCCGTACATCTGCGGCAGGACCAGCAGCAGCAGTCCCAGCAGCAGGCCACCCACCGCGGGACGCAGCCATTCCGGACCTCGCCACACCCGGTCGCACAGATCCTCGACGGCATACAGGACCTTGTTGAACAGCACCCCCGAAGCACCGATGAGCACGCCGAGCAGCGCGAACAGCAGGAACTGCGAGGGGTTGTGCAGCTGAAAGGCCGGTAGGGACAGGAACGCTTCGTTGCCCATCACCGCACGGCCGACCACGCTGGCCGTCACGCTGGCCAGCACCACCGCGCCGAACGACTCGACCGTGAAGCTCTGCAGGATCAGCTCCATCGCGAAGAACGGCCCGGCCAGCGGCGCGTTGAACGTGGCCGCGATCCCGCCGGCCGCCCCACAGGCGACGAGGATCCGCAGGCGATGTTCGGTGAGCTTGGTCAGGCGCCCGAACGTGGACCCCAGTGCGGCGCCGATCTGCACGATCGGCCCTTCCCTGCCGACGGAGCCGCCGGAGCCGATGCACAGTGCCGAAGCGAGTGCTTTGACGAGACTGACCTGCGGTTTGATGCGGCCGCCGCGCTCGGCCACCGAGTACATCACCTCGGGGACACCGTGTCCGCGTGCCTCGCTGGCGAAGCACTGCACCAGGGGGCCGTAGATCAGGCCCGCCACGGCGGGGGCCAGCACCAGAAACCAGACGCCCAGTCCCGGCAGCCAGGGATGGGCCGCGCCCGGGGTGGCGGCGTAGTCGGTGTGTCCCGAAAACAGCAGGGTCGCCTGGGTGATCAGCCAGCGGAAGGCGATGGCGCCGAGTCCGGCGCCGGCACCGATCACGAGTGCGAGGGCCACCAGGCCACTGCCGCGTTCTCGTAGCCAGATGCCGAGCGGACGCCGTACTGGTACGGGGATCATTCCGTCTCTCCCCCCAGTTTCGGTCGAAACCACTTTTGCATTATGCAAATCTTGCACGCTGCGGGTCAATGTGACAATAGTGACATGACCGAGGATGTCCCGCCGAACGGCGATGAGGTGGACGCGATCACCGAGACCGTGCTGACCGCCTCCCGGCTGCTGGTGGGCGTTTCGGCGAAGTCGGTGGCAGCCGTGGCCGGGTCGATCAGCCTGCCCCAGTTCCGCCTGTTGGTCGCTCTGGGCTCACGGGGACCGCTGAAACTGGTCGCCCTGGCCGAGCTTCTCGGTGTGAATCCCTCCACCGCGACGCGCACCGTGGATCGGCTGGTCAGCGCCGGATGGGCGGAGCGCAACAGTAATCCGGTATCGCGGCGCGAGATCACGGTGGGGCTCACCAAGTCCGGGCGGGAACTGGTGGACCAGGTCACCGACTATCGCAGGCGCGAGATCGCCGCCATCGTGCAGCGGATGCCCGTGCGGCGCCGCGAGGAACTGGCCGAAGCTCTTCAGGCGTTCACCGAGGCCGGCGAGGAACCGCCGCCCCGCACCTCGCCCTACGACGCGGGGCTGACCAAGTGGGACTAGAGGGTGCCTGGTTGATCTTGCTTCCGGCCGGGGTTGGCCAATTTCTCGCGAAATTGACCGACCCCACGCAAGCCGACAAAGCAGGTCCTAAACCCGGGCGACGACCTCGCCGTGGCGATCGGCCCGGAAGACCGGAGCACTCGCACCGAGGTCCCGCACGACCGCCACGGAATCCGCATCGACCTCGGTCGCATCGGTGACGACGGCCGCGGCCTCCAGCCCTTCGGCACCACTGGCGACCGCATTGGCCACCGCCGCCTGCAGTGCGGTCAGACGCAGCGAGGACAGAGACACGGTGCACGCGGCATAGGTTCGACCATCGGTGTCCCGCACCGCAGCTCCCTCGGCCGCACCGACCCGCGCACGCGCCGAGCGCGCCAGCGTCACGATCTTGGCATCCTCCGGGTCGAGCTCGTGCGGCATCGTTCCCTCGACGTTGTCAGCCACGGCCGGCATGTCCTTCCTGCTCGGCACCGCACAGCGGTGCGTTTTCCTCGTTCGCACAGCGCACCAGGAGCGCGTTGATCCGGATGCGCCCGCGGTGGTCCTTGCCTCCCTCGGCACGCAACCGAAGTCCGGAGATCTCCGCTTCGGCGCCGGGCAACGGGACACGACCCAGCCGCTGCGCGAGCAGGCCACCGGCCGTTTCGACGTCGGAATCGTCGAACTCGACACCGAACAGCGAACCGAAGTCCTCCACCGGCAACCGGGAGCTCACCCGCACCACGCCGTCCTCCAGCCGCTCGATCGGCCGGTACTCCTCACGGTCGGACTCGTCGGTGATCTCACCGACGATCTCCTCGATGATGTCCTCGATCGTGAGCAGACCCGCAGTTCCGCCGTACTCGTCCACCGCGACCGCCATGTGGCTGTGGGAGAGCTGCATCTCCCGGAGCAGCTCGTCGAGCCGCTTCGAGTCGGGCACGAAGCTCGCCGGACGCATGAGCTGGGCCACCCCCGGCCCGGCATCGTGGAGATTGCCGCGCTCCACCATCACCCCGGCCAGGTCCTTCAGAGTGACCACGCCGACGATGTCGTCCACGCTCTCGCCGATCACGGGAACGCGGGAAAAGCCCGAACGCAAGGACAATGCGAGCGCCTGTCGCACCGACTTGGTGTGCTCGATCCAGATGACCTCGGTGCGCGGCACCATCACCTCACGGGCGGTGGTGTCCCCCAGCTCGAACACCGAGTGGATCATCTCGCGTTCGCCCGCCGCGACAACCCCGCGCTCACCGGCGAGATCCACCAGCTCGCGCAGCTCGACCTCCGAGGAGAACGGACCCTCGCGAAAACCGCGACCCGGTGTGATCGCGTTACCGATGAGAATGAGCAACCGGGTCAACGGGTTGAGCAGCCGGGCGAGGACGCGCACCGGAGCGGCGATCACCAGCCCCAGACCGTACGGATGCTGGCGTCCGATCGTACGAGGTCCGACACCGACCAGTACGTAGGAGACCAGCAGCATGGTCACGATCGCGGACAGCACCGCCCATCCGGACGAGGCGGTCATGCCCAGCACGACGACGGTCACCAGCACGGTGGCGCTCAACTCGCACGCCAGGCGCAACAGCAGAAGCAGGTTGATGTACCGGGGCCGCTCGGTAAGTACCAGCGCGAACTGCTTGGCACCACCACGGCCCTCGCGAACGAGTTCGTCGACCCGCGCCCGGGATGCGGTTCCGATCGCCGCGTCCGCCGCGGCGAACACACCCGCTGCCACCACCAGCAGCACCGCCCATATCAGCGGCACGGTAATACCGGAGAACACCGTCGTCGCCCTAGTTCACACTGCCGTGGTCGGCCGCGGACTCGTCCGAGTCGTCCAACCCCACCGTGCCGAGCACGCGCGAGTCGGCGTCGCGCTGCTGAGCCACCCGATCGGCATCGGCCTTGGCCTGTCGAAAATCGGCCAGGATCCGATTCTGCAACGAGAACATCTCGCGTTCTTCTTCGGGCTCCGCGTGGTCGTAGCCCAGCAGATGCAGAACCCCGTGCACCGTCAGCAGATACAGCTCGTCGGGCAGGCTGTGCCCGGCCTTGCGTGCCTGGTCCTTGGCGAACGCCGGGCACAGCACGATGTCACCGAGCAGCGCGGCTCCGGAATCGCCGCCTGCGGAGTCATTGCCCGAGGAGGTGCGCTCCGAGTCGTACTCGTCCATCGGAAACGCCATCACGTCGGTGGGCCCCTCGAGGTCCATCCACCGCTCGTGCAGATCGGCCATCACGTCGAGTTCGACGAGCACGATCGACAACTCCGCGAGCTGGCTGACACCCATCCTGTCCAGCGCATACCGGGCCGCCGAAACGATCGCGGTTTCCTGCACCTCGACGGAGGACTCGTTGGCGATCTCGATACTCATGTGCGCCCCCGTCGCTGCCCGTGCCCGGCACGCTGACCATCGCGTTCTCCGCCACGCTCACCGCCACGCCTGCCGGAATCCTGTTCACCGCCGTTGTCCCCGCGCTCCTCCGAGGCCTGCCAACGGTCGTAGGCGTTGACGATGTCGGTCACCAGCCGGTGCCGGACCACGTCCTGACTGTCCAGCACGCTGAAGTGCACATCCTCGACACCATCGAGGATCTCCCGCACGACCTTGAGACCACTGCGCTGACCACCGGGCAGATCGATCTGGGTGACGTCGCCGGTCACCACGATCTGGGAACCGAAGCCCAGCCGGGTCAGAAACATCTTCATCTGCTCGGGCGTGGTGTTCTGCGCCTCGTCCAGAATGATGAACGCGTCGTTGAGCGTACGGCCACGCATGTACGCCAGCGGCGCGACCTCGATGGTGCCCGCCTGGGTCAGCCGGGGGACCGACTCGGGATCGATCATGTCGTGCAGGGCGTCGTAGAGCGGCCGCAGGTACGGATCGATCTTCTCGTACAACGTGCCCGGCAGGTAACCGAGCCGTTCACCGGCCTCCACGGCGGGGCGGATGAGAATGATCCGGTTGACCTGCTTGGCCTGCAGCGCCTGCACGGCCTTGGCCATGGCCAAGTAGGTCTTACCGGTACCTGCGGGTCCGATGCCGAAGACCACGGTGTGCTCGTCGATCGCATCGACATAGCGCTTCTGGTTGGCGGTTTTCGGACGGATGGTACGTCCACGCCGCGAGACGATGTCCAGGGTCAGAACATCGGCGGGCGACTCACCGTGCTCGGCGGAGAGCATCGCCACGCTGCGACGTACGACATCCGGGCTCACCGGGTTACCCCGGGAGACGAGCGTGGTGAGTTCATCGAACACCCGTTCGGCGAAGGCGACGTCCGCGGAGGCGCCGGAGAGGGTCACCTCATTGCCACGGACGTGCACATCGGCGTCGATCGAATCCTCGATGACCCGGAGGTTCTCGTCCCGGGTTCCCAGCAACGCCAGGATGGCGTTGTCGGGGACGGTCACCGTCGATTGTGCTTGTGCGGTCTGGGTCGGCTGCTGGTCTCCGGACTGGGCTGCGGCCCCACCCGCTGCGATTCCGGCCACGTGCTTTCGGGCCTACTTCCTGCGCGTGCGCGCGAGTCGATTCTTCATTGTCGTCGCCACCGATGGTAGAGCAACCCGCAACGCTCTCGCCGGTTGCGCACAACCTCCACCGGGCCTGCACAGCAAGCCGGGTGGCCGTTTTTATTCCGGAACCGGCCCGTCCACGAGCCCACCGAGGGGACGGCCCCCCAGAAGATGCAGGTGCACGTGGAAAATCGTCTGGCCGGCATCGGCGTTGGTGTTGAACAGCGTCCGGTAGCCGGACTCCGCCACACCGTCGCTCTCCGCGATCTCACCCGCGAGCCGGAACAGTTCGGCCAACAAGGTCGGATCCTGGGCGGCCAGTTCCGTGGCGTTGCGGTAACGCACCTTCGGCGCGAGGAGCACGTGCGTGGGCGCTTGTGGATTGACGTCACGGATCGCGATCACGTGGTCGGTGTCGCGAACCACCTCCGCTGGAATCTCCCCGGCGATGATCCGCTGGAACAGGGACTCGGCATCGCTGTCGCTCATGCCCGGCAGGTTATCCCAACACGCTCTCCGACTGCGCCACGAACGCGCAAGGAACGAAACCCCGCTGCACGCGCCCGCCCCGGGCTCACCGATGGTGACCGCTCCGGGACGACCACCTGTCCGTCAGCACTCCCAGCGCTCCGAGTGCCACCGCTGCGGCCGTGGAGGCCCGCAGCACCGACGGCCCGAGGCGGACCGGCTGCGCACCCGCTGCGCTCAGGGTGGCGAGCTCGTCGGCGCTCACTCCCCCTTCGGGACCGACGACGACCACGAGCTCGCCTTCCTCCGGAAGCTTCACCTCCGGCAGAGAGGCCTCCGCGGCCTCGTGCAACACCACGGCCGCATCCACCTGACGCACCAGCTCGGCCAACTCCCGAGTCCCGCGCGGCTCGTCGACCTCGGGAACCCACGGTCGCCGCGCCTGCTTCGCGGACTGCGCGGCGGCATTGCGCCAACGTCCCAACGCCTTGGCACCACGCGGGCCGTCATCCCACTTCGCCACGGAACGGCCTGCACGCCAGGGCGTCACCGCATCCACACCGGCTTCGGTCGCCAGCTCCACGGCCAGTTCCCCGCGCTCCCCCTTGATCAGAGCCTGCGCCAGACGCACCCGGAGGTTCGGAGCAGGCACATGCCATGTGTGCTCCACAGCGAGGCGCAGCATGTCCCGCCCGGTTTCCAGCACTGCGCAGCGGGCGAAACCGCCGCGACCGTCGGAAAGCTGCAAGTGCTCACCGGCACGCAGTCTGCGCACGGTCGCGGCGTGCTTGCCCTCCGGGCCGTCGAGCGTGGTTTCGGTCCCGTCCGGCAACTCGGACACCGAGAACACCGGCAGCGATGATGACACCGACGCCCCCTCACGCACCGTAGGAACAGACCTCAGCGGTGACCGAACGAGCGGAAACGCGAGAACAGGCCACTGCGGTGACCATTGCCGTTCGCGGTGACCGTCGGCTCGGGCTGTTCCTCACCACGCGCGGTCGCGAGTTGACGAAGCAGGTCACTCTGCTGCTCATCCAACTTCGTGGGAACCACCACATCGAGATGAACGTGCAGGTCACCGTGGCCGCTGACGCGTCCGTTCGACCGCAGCTTCGGCAGGCCCTGGCCGCTGAGCACATGCTCGGTCCCGGGCTGGGTGCCGGGCTCGACGATCAGTTCCTCGTGGCCGTCGAGAGTGTCGAGACCGACGGTGGTCCCCAGCGCCGCGGCCGTCATCGGCACCTCCACTGTGCAGTGCAGGTCGGCGCCGTCCCGGACAAACCGATCGTGCGTCTGCTCCTCGACCTCGACGAACAGGTCCCCCGGCGGGCCACCTCCGGGGCCGACCTCGCCTTCGCCTGCCAGCCGCACACGCATGCCGTCGCCGACACCCGCGGGAATCTTGACCGTGATCGTGCGACGTGCCCGGACCCGGCCGTCACCACCGCACTGCTGGCACGGGTCGGTGATGACCTCACCGAAGCCGCGGCAGACCGGGCAGGGACGCGAGGTCATGACCTGACCCAGGAACGAACGCTGGACGGACTGGACCTCACCACGCCCGTCACAGGTGTCACACGTCGACGGGGCGCTGCCCGCGCGCGAGCCTCCGCCGTCGCAGGTGTCGCACATCACCGCCGTGTCCACGGTGATGTCGCGGTTGACGCCGCTGGCGCAGTCCTCGAGTGTGAGTTCCAGCCGCAGCAAGGCATCGGACCCCTGCTGGACCCGGCTGCGCGGGCCGCGGCCGCCGCCACCGGCGGCACCGCCCCCGCCACCGAAGAACGCGTCCATGATGTCGCCGAGGCCACCGAAGCCCGCGAACGGATCTCCGCCGCCTCCACCGGCGCCGCCGCTGCTGTCCAGCGGGTCACCACCGAGATCGACGACCTGACGCTTCTTCGGATCGGACAGCACCTCGTAGGCGTTGGTTACCTCCTGGAACCGCTGCTGGGCACCGTCCTCCTGGTTGACGTCGGGGTGTAGCTCCCTGGCGAGTTTGCGGTAAGCCCGCTTGATCTGCTCCGGCGTAGCATCCTTGGCCACCCCGAGGGTCCCGTAGTAGTCCCTGGCCACCTTGTGCGTTCTTCCTCTGCTCGTTCGACAGGTACCGGAGACTTCCGGTCCGATCGGTGGTTGTCCGACCCATCGGGTCGCCGTCACCGGCCGGCCAGAATCTCTCCCACGTAGGCGGCAACGGCACGAACCGCTGCCATCGTTCCCGGATAGTCCATCCGGGTGGGGCCGACCACACCCAAGCCCCCCAGCACCATCCCATGCGTGCCGTAGCCGGTGGACACCACCGAGGTCGTCTGCATTTCCTCGGCCTCGTTCTCCATCCCGATGTGCACCGTGATGGTGTCGGAGTCACGGGCGGCCGCCAGCAGTTTCAGCACCACCACCTGCTCCTCGAGCGCCTCGAGAACCTGCCGCAGCGATCCGGGGAAGTCGGCGACGTTGCGGGTCAGGTTGGGGGTGCCACCGAGCACCATCCGTTCTTCGGGTTGTTCCACCAGGGTCTCGATGAGCACGCTGCAGACTCTGGTCATGGTGTCGCGCAACTCCGGGGGCGCCTGCTCGGGAAGTTCGGCAACCGATGCCGAGGCATCGGCCAGCCGCTTCTCGGCCATGGCGGAGTTGAGCACGGTGCGGAGCCGGGACACATCCTCTTCGCTGGTCACGTCCCCGAGGTCGACCATACGCTGATCAACGCGCCCCGTATCGGTAATCAGGACCAGCATCAACCGCGCAGGGGTGATGGTGACCACCTCGACGTGGCGCACCGTGGAGTGCGCCAGGGTCGGGTACTGGACGACCGCGACCTGCTGGGTCAACTGGGCGAGCAGGCGCACGCTCCGGCGCATCACGTCGTCGAGATCCAGAGCACCTTCGAGGAACGCCTGGATCGCCCGGCGTTCCGCCGGGGTCAGCGGCTTGATCTCGTGCAGCCGGTCGACGAACAACCGATATCCCTGGTCGGTGGGGATCCGGCCCGCGCTGGTGTGGGGCTGGACGATGAGCCCCTCCTCTTCGAGGACCGCCATGTCGTTGCGCACCGTAGCACTGGACACACCGAGATTGTGCTGCTCGACGAGCGTCTTGGAACCGACCGGTTCGTGTGTGGACACGTAGTCGGCAACGATCGCACGCAGCACCTCGAAGCGGCGTTCGTCCGCGTTCACCGCGTCACCTCCTCCTCGGTGCGTCCGCCCGCATGAGCGCCTGCCCGCAGGAACACTTGCCCGCAGGAACACCTGCCGGGAGACAGCCACTCGGGCGCCTGTCCGGCAGATGCCCACTCGGGCGCCTGCCTGCGTGGGCGCTTGCCTGCGTGGGCGCTTGCCACCACGGCCGGACAGGATACCTGCTCCGCCCATCCAGTTTACGGTCTTGCTGCAGCGAACCCGAGGAGATCGCAGTACGGTTCACGCCCGGGCCGGTGCACTCCGGGGAAGCGATAGCCTCGGCGCAGCGCGCCGGACTCGGCACCAGGACGGCAACAACGGCGACAAACGAGGCCGCACCGACCCGGAGGTATCGCCGACCGTGATCTTCAAGGACGTCCGCGAAGGTCGGCCCTACCCCGACCACAACCTGTCCACCAAGGACTGGTCTCGGATCCCGCCCCGACAGGTGCGGCTGGAACAGCTCGTCACCACGACCACGGTGCTCAAGCTTGATCGCCTGCTCAGTTCGGATTCGACCTTCTTCGGCGACTTGTTCCCCCATGCCGTGCAGTGGCACGGGGAGCTCTACCTCGAGGACGGCCTGCATC
The DNA here is from genome assembly GCF_031458135.1 of Haloactinomyces albus. Classification (NCBI taxonomy): domain Bacteria; kingdom Bacillati; phylum Actinomycetota; class Actinomycetes; order Actinopolysporales; family Actinopolysporaceae; genus Haloactinomyces; species Haloactinomyces albus. The sequence goes on from NZ_JAVDXW010000001.1 coordinate 1,168,175, forward strand.
GTGCGCTGCGCGCCGCCCTGCACCAGCGCAGCGTTCTGCACGCCCGCGTTCTCGAACTCGACGCCGTACTCCGAAAGGCACCTTCTACGTTTTCGTAGCACTTTCTCCCCATGAGTGAGGTGCCCGTGCGCGTGCTCAACCAAGAGACCTCGACCGTCCTCGGCAGAGTGAAGCAGGGCGAGGAAATCGACATCACGGAACGCGGCGTCGTCATCGGCCGGATCGTGCCCGCGGCGCCGGACCGCTTCGGCGCTCTCATCTCCGCGGGCAAGCTGCATCCGGCCACCGTAGGCGGGCGGATCCCCGTGCCGTCCGGGCCACCGCCGCCGCATACTCCTCGACCACACTCCGCTCTCCCGACGCGATCCACGTTGCTACGGCGCAGGCGGTCTTCGGTGCCGAGCCGACCGCATTCGTCACCTATGACCGCAAGCTTCTCGACGCCGCCACCGAGATCGGCCTTCCGGCCGCTTCCCCCGGAATGTGAGAAGCCACTCCACGTCGAGCACTTCGGTACCAATACTGGCCCCACTACCGGTACCATGGCCTCATGGCTCTCAATCTCCGCCTGCGCGAGGAAGCCGAAGAGGCCCTCCGCGCCGAGGCCGAGCGCTCGGGGCGCTCTCAGCAGGAACTGCTCCGGGAGGCCGTCGATCGCTACCTGGATCTCACGCCTGCCGAAGGACCGAAACACGAGTGGGACCACCTGATCACCTCGGGCAAGGTTCTTCCCCCCAGAGGCCAGTACCGCAAAGTGATTCCGACCAAGACCCTTCCCGAAGGGCAACGGAGCATCGATCTGCTCGACCGTGAAGACCGCTTCTGATGCGCGTCTATCTCGACAGCAGCGCTCTGATCAAGCGCGCCGTACTCGAAGCGGAATCGGAGCCGCTGGCCGAGGAGATCGACCGCCTGTACCACGCCGAAGCGATGCTCGTATCCACATCTCTGGCCTGGACGGAGGTTGCTCGGGTACTGCGAACACGAACGAGCGTTTCCTACCGGGAGATCGCCGACGAACTACGCACAGCGATGTCGGGGATAGCCGAGCATCCTCTGGACGCCGAGATCATGAACCTTTCGCGCCGAGTCGAGCCCGCGCGGCTTCGGCCCCTCGATGCGATACATCTCGCTGCCGCCATCGCCCTGGACGTGGACCTGATGATCACGTATGACGCGCGGTTGGCCGAAGCATCGACGGTCAACGGCATTCCGGTGAGCTCACCGGGCTGAGACTCAGCCCAGCAGGCGTCGAACGACACCGTCGGCCAGCAGCCTGCCCCGGTCGGTGAGCACGCAGCGCCCGCGCTCCAGCGCTTCGCCGTGCAGCAAACCATCGGCCACCGCCTGCTTCGCCGCGAGATGCCCGGGATCGTCGAGGACATCGACGGGCAGCCCGGTCGCCAGGCGCAGCTCCAGCATGATCCGTTCGATCCGCTGGTCCTCGGTGTCGAGAACTTCCCGGGCGGCCGCCGGTGATCGCCCCGCACCCAGCACCGCCGAATAGCGCGCGGGATGCTTGACATTCCACCAGCGCACCCCACCGATGTGGCTGTGCGCTCCCGGACCGGCGCCCCACCAGTCACCGCCCTGCCAGTAGCCGATGTTGTGCAGGCAACGGGCCGAGTCGCCCGCGGCCCAGTTCGACACCTCGTACCAGCCCATCCCGGCCCCGCTCAGAACCGAATCGATGAGCTCGTAGCGATCGGCCAGCACGTCCTCGTCCGGCATCGGCAACTCACCGCGGCGGACCTTGCGGGCCATGGCGGTGCCGTCCTCCACGATCAGCGAGTACGCCGACACGTGGTCCACACCCGCCTCGAGCACGGCATTCAACGACTCCCGCAGGTCCTCGGTGCGCTCACCGGGAGTTCCGTAGATCAGATCGAGGCTGACGTGCTCGAACCCGGCTGCCCCGGCCTCTTTCGCCGCCTCCACGGCGCGCCCCGGAGTGTGCCTGCGCTCCAGCACACGCAGCACGTGCTCGGCGCTCGACTGCATGCCCAGCGACACCCGGGTATAGCCTGCCCGCCGCAGCCCGTGGAAGAACTCCGGGGAGGTGGATTCGGGGTTCGACTCGGTGGTGACCTCGGCCTCGTCGTGCAGGCCGAACGAGGACCGCACCGCGTCGAGCACCTCGCCCAGCCCCTCGGCACCGAGCAGCGACGGCGTGCCGCCGCCGACGAACACCGTGCCCGCGGGCGGCACCGGCCCACCACCGGCGGCAAGGACCTCGGCGCCGAGAGCGAGTTCGGCTCGGAGACCATCCAGCCAGCTCCGGAAGCCGCTGTTGGAGTCCAGCTCGTCGGCGGTGTAGGTGTTGAAGTCACAGTAGCCGCAGCGCGTGGCGCAGAACGGCACGTGCACGTACACGCCGAACGGTCGCTGCCCCAGCGTCGCCAGTGCGCTCGCGGGCAGCGCCCCGTCCGACGGGGCGGTTTCACCGGTAGGCGGTTGTGCGGTCACACTCCCAGTGTCCCACTGCCTGCTGTCCCAACATGCGGATGGCGTTGGACCAGCGGGCGAGCACATGGCACTGTGGCAACCATGGACGCGACCACGACGCTGCTGCTGGTCGCCCGTCGTTATGTCGATCTACGACGGGTGTCGAGCGCGCTCTGCCGGAGCATGGGCTAGTTCCCGCCGCCGCGTTCCTTACTGCTGTCCAGTCGGCGCCGGGCACGCCGACCAGGAGAATCGCCACCGTCATGACGACGGACTTCTCTGCGGCGTCACCGCGCCCTGTCAACCCGGAGATCGGACAATGGTCCCCCCCACGGAAGCCCCGAGCCAGCCGCAGCGCCGCACCCCCGCCCGTAAGAACAAGACCCGCGGTGAGGGCCAGTGGGCCCTGGGCTACCGCGAACCGCTCAACGGCAACGAGCAATCGAAGAAGGACGACAATCCGCTGAACGTCCGCAAGCGGATCGAGAACGTCTACGCCCACGGTGGATACGACTCGATCGACCCCTCCGACCTGCGCGGCCGGTTCCGCTGGATGGGTCTGTACACGCAGCGCGCACCCGGCATCCCCGGAGCCCGTACCGGCACGATCCAGCCGGAGGAGCTCGACGACTCCCACTTCATGCTGCGGATCCGCGTGGACGGTGGCGCCATGACCACCGAGCAGCTGCGAGTGGTGGGGGAGATCTCACAGACCTACGCGCGCGACACCGCCGACATCACCGATCGGCAGAACATCCAGCTGCACTGGGTGCGGATCGAGGACATGCCCACCATCTGGCAGAAGCTGGAAGCGGTCGGCCTCTACACCACCGAAGCGTGCGGTGACTGCCCCCGCGTGGTGCTGGGTTCACCGGTGGCCGGGATCGCCGCGGACGAGATCGTCGACGCCACTCCGGCGATCACCGAGATCGCCGACCGCTACATCGGTGACGAGTCCCTGTCGAACCTGCCGCGCAAGTTCAAGACCGCGATCTCCGGTTCGCCGCGCCAGGACGTCGTGCACGAGACCAACGACATCTCCTTCATCGGCGCCGAGCACCCCGAGCACGGACCCGGTTTCGACCTGTGGGTCGGTGGCGGGTTGTCGACCAACCCGAAACTGGCGGTCCGGCTCGGCACCTGGGTTCCCCTGGAGGACGTGCCCGAGGTCTGGAACGCGGTCGTGCAGATCTTCCGGGACTACGGCTACCGCAGGCTGCGCAACCGGGCACGGATGAAGTTCCTGGTCGCCGACTGGGGTGCGGAGAAGTTCCGGGAGATCCTGGAAAACGAGTACCTCGGCCGCAAGCTCACCGACGGGCCCGCTCCGCCGATCCACGAAGGGCCGCGGGACCACGTGGGCGTGCACGAGCAGCAGGACGGCAACTACTACGTCGGCGTCACGTCGGTCGCCGGGCGCGTCAGCGGCTCGAAGCTGATGGAGGTCGCCAAGGCCGCCGAGCGGGTGGGCTCGCAGCGGGTCCGCACCACGGTCGAGCAGAACCTGCTGGTCCTCGACGTCGCAGGATCCGAGGTCGAAAACCTCGTCACCGACCTCGATACGCTGGAACTGCAGGCGCGGCCGTCCTCGTGGCGGCGCAGCGTGATGGCCTGCACCGGTATCGAGTTCTGCAAGCTGGCCATTGTGGAGACGAAGGACCGGGCCCGCGATCTCGTGGAGGACCTGGAGAAACGACTGGCCGACGTGCAGGGGGATGTCGAGAACCCCGTCACGGTCAACCTCAACGGCTGCCCGAACGCCTGCGCGCGCACCCAGGTTTCCGACATCGGCCTGAAAGGCCAGCTGGTCCCGGACTCCGAGGGCAACCAGGTCGAGGGTTTCCAGGTTCACCTCGGCGGCGGACTCGGCAACGACGCGGGCTTCGGCCGCAAGATTCGCGGGCACAAGGTCACCTCCGCCGAGCTGGGCGACTACGTGGAGCGGCTGGTGCGCCGCTACCTCGACCAGCGCGCGGAGGGGGAACGGTTCCCGCAGTGGGTCAATCGAGTCGAGGACGACGATCTCAAGTGAGTGCCGGAGAAGGGGCGGCCGAACCGAGCCCCGAGAGCCGGGCTGCGCCGTTCTACTGCCCATACTGTGGTGACGAGGACCTGCTGCCGGAACCCGAACCGGTGGGCGCGTGGAAGTGTCAGGCTTGCCGTCGCGTATTCACGGTGAAGCTCAGGGGCTTAGCACTGACCGAGGAGGACGAAGAGCCATGACTGCCGAATCCCCCACCGATATCGGTCTGCGGCGCAGCGACGAGGAATTGCGCGACCTCGTGGACGAAGCCGCGCCGCGGCTTGCCGAAGCCACGGCCACCGAAGCGCTCCGCTGGGCCGCCGACACCTTCGGCGACGGCCTGATCGTCGCCTCGAACATGCAGGATGCCTCACTCGTCGATCTCGCCGCGAAAGCCAAGCCCGGCGTCGACATCCTGTTTCTGGAAACCGGATACCACTTCGCCGAGACGATCGGCACCCGCGACGCCGTGAGCCAGAGTTACGACGTCAACATCGTCAACGCGATGCCCGAGCAGACCGTGGAAGAGCAGGACGCCAGTGAGGGCCCGCAGTTGTACAACAGCGACCCGAACCGCTGCTGCTTCCTGCGCAAGGTCCTGCCGCTGCGGAACACTCTCGCGCGGTACGAGGCCTGGGTCACGGGAGTGCGCCGTGTCGAAGCACCGACCAGGGCGAACACCCCCATCGTCAGTTGGGACGAACGTAACAACCTGGTCAAGGTGAATCCACTGGCAGCATGGACGGATGAGGACATGGATTCCTACATCGCCGAGCACAACGTACTGGTGAATCCACTGGTTCCGGCCGGGTTCCCATCGATCGGGTGCCAGCCGTGCACGGCGAAGCCGGCGCCCGGCGCCGATCCGCGCAGTGGCCGCTGGGCGGGCACGTCGAAAACCGAGTGCGGCCTGCACGGCTGACCGTAAGGGGACGTAATGACCATTGACACATCCACGGACCGAGCTCCCGATCTTTCCGGGGAGGAGCCGACGCTTTCCGAGATTCCGCCGCAGGCGGACAATCTGGATGCACTGGAATCCGAGGCGATCCACATCTTCCGGGAGGTCGCAGGCGAGTTCGACCGCCCGGTGATCCTGTTCTCGGGGGGTAAGGATTCCACGGTGCTGGTGCACCTGGCGCTGAAGGCGTTCCGGCCCGCGCCGGTGCCGTTTCCGCTGCTGCACGTGGACACCGGACACAACTTCAGTGAGGTACTGGAGTTTCGCGACGAGCTGGTCTCGCGTCATGACCTGCGCCTGGTGGTGGCCAAGGTGCAGGACTGGATCGATGACGGCCGGCTGAGCGAACGACCCGACGGTACTCGCAATCCGTTGCAGACACAGCCGCTGCTGGGGGCGATCGAGGACAATCGCTTCGACGCGGTGTTCGGCGGTGGTCGCAGGGACGAGGAACGCGCCCGTGCCAAGGAGCGCATCTTCAGCCTGCGTAACGCCTTCGGCCAGTGGGATCCGCGGCGGCAGCGCCCGGAACTGTGGAACCTCTACAACGGCAAGCACCGTGCGGGCGAGCACATGCGGGTTTTCCCGCTGTCCAACTGGACCGAGCTGGACGTGTGGCGCTACATCCAGCGGGAGAAGATCGAGCTGTCGCACCTGTACTACGCGCACCGCCGCGAGGTGTACGCCCGCGACGGCATGTGGCTGACGTCCGGCCCGTGGGGTGGCCCCAGCGAGGACGAGCCCGTCGAGGAGAAGGTCGTGCGCTACCGCACCATCGGAGACGGTTCGTGCACCGGCGCCGTGGAGTCCGAGGCGTACACAGTGGACGACGTAATCGCGGAGGTCGCAGCCAGCCGACTCACCGAGCGCGGCGCGACCAGGGCCGATGACCGGATGTCGGAGGCCGCGATGGAGGATCGCAAGCGAGAGGGCTACTTTTAGATGACCGACGAAACCGAGACCCTCGTCCGCACCGCTCCGGACAGCGGCGCACAGGTGACGCTGCCGGTGCACACCGATCTGTTGCGGCTGGCCACGGCCGGTTCCGTGGACGACGGGAAGAGCACGCTGGTCGGGCGACTGCTGCACGACACCAAGTCGGTGCTGGCCGACCAGCTCGATGCGGTACACCGCGCCAGCGCGGACAGGGGGATGAGCACCCCGGACCTGTCACTGCTGGTGGACGGACTGCGCGCCGAGCGTGAGCAGGGCATCACCATCGATGTCGCCTACCGCTATTTCGCCACTCCGAAGCGCACGTTCGTGCTGGCCGACACGCCGGGACACGTGCAGTACACCCGCAACACCGTCACCGGCGCCTCGACCGCGCAACTCGCGGTGCTGCTGGTCGACGCGCGCAAGGGCGTGCTGGAGCAGACCCGCAGGCATGCCGCGGTGCTGGCACTGCTGGGGGTGCCGCGCCTGGTGCTGGCGGTCAACAAGATCGACATGGTGGATTTCGACGAGTCGGTGCACACGCGGATCTCGGAGGAATTCACCGAGCACGCTCGTGCACTCGGTTACACCGATGGCGACGTGGTGACGGTTCCGGTCTCGGCACTGCACGGCGACAACGTCGTCGAGCGGTCCGGGCGGACTCCGTGGTACTCGGGTCCCTCGCTGCTGGAGCACCTGGAGACCGTGCCGGTCGCACCGGACCCGCACGATGCGCCGTTGCGGATGCCGGTGCAGTTCGTCATCCGCCCCCGCACGGCCGAATACCCGGACTACCGGGGCTACGCGGGGCAGATCTCGGCAGGCGTGGTCTCGGAAGGAGACGAGGTCGTCGTTCTGCCCGCGGGTCTCCGCAGCCGAGTGTCCAAGGTGGACACACCGGATGGTTCGGTGACCCGAGCGGCAGCGGGCCGATCGGTGACCGTCCTGCTCGAAGACGACCTGGACATCTCCCGAGGGGACGTTCTCGTCGCCGCCGACTCGGCACCGCGGGTGACCGACGAGATCGACGCGACGGTGTGCTGGCTGGCCGAAAAGCCCCTGCAGCCGGGTGCGCGCGTGCTGGTCAAGCACGGCACCCGCACGGTGCAGGCGATGCTGACCGAACTGTCCGCGCGGTTCGACGAGCAGGAACTGTCCAGTGTCGACACACCGGAGGCACTGCAACTCAACGAGATCGGCCGCGTCCAGCTGCGTACGGCGGAGCCACTGCCGGTGGACGACTACGCGGACAGCCGGCGCACCGGATCGTTCCTGGTCATCGACCCGTCCGACGGCACCACCCTGGCCGCCGGACTCGTGGGTCTCCCGCTGACGCAGCTGGCCTCCGCCGGGCGGTAAGGGTTCACGCATGACCACCCCCCTGGTAGCGGTGGCGCACGGCAGCCGCGATCCGCGCTCGGCGGGCACCATTCACGCCCTGATGGACGTGGTCCGCTCGACGCGCCCGGACCTGGACGTGCGCACCGCCTTCCTGGATCTGTCGGCCCCGCGGTTGGGTGACGTGCTCAGCGCGGTGCACGGCGACGGACACGAGGAAGCCGTCGTCGTGCCGCTGCTGCTGGGGCGGGCTTTCCACGCCCGTGTCGACGTGCCCTCGGCCATCGCCGAGACCCAGCAGCGGCATCCGAGGTTGCGGGTACACACCGCCGAGGTCCTCGGTCCGGACCGGCGACTGGCCGAGGCCGCGTGGCACCGGTTGTCGCAGGCCGGAGCGGACCCGTGCGATCCCGAACTCGGCGTCGTCCTGGCCGGGGCGGGCTCGTCGCACGGCCCCGCCAACCAACTGGTGGCCGATGTCGCGGCACGCTGGCAGGCAGGCACGCCATGGGCCGGAGTGATCGCGGCGTTCGCCGCAGCCGCCGACCCCGACGTCCCTGCCGCGGTGGCGGCACTGCGGGCACGGGGCGCGCGTCGTTTCGCCGTCGGCTCCTGGTTCCTCGCGCCCGGACTGCTCCCCGACCGGATCATCGACCAGGCCCACGAGCAGACCGGAGATCCCCTCATCGCCGCACCCATGGCCGACGATCCCGGCGTCGCCGACCTCGTCCTCCAGCGCTACACCGGCGCCCTGGCCGCCGCCACCCACCCCACGCAGTACTCCCGAGCGCAGTAAGTGACTACGCCGAACGGCGTAGCGGGTTGGGCCGTTGTCGCGAACTTCGGCTCAATCTCACCAATACGGCCACACGCCCGCCGCTGCACGGGCATGATGCGTGCCGTGCTGCCCACCGGGCGCACAACCCGGCAACGGCACGGAAAACCCCGACATTCCGGTCCGTTGCCGGGTCCCGTACCGCTGTGCCCCGCCATCCGGCGGACGAAGACACTCAAGTGTACTCCTTCGATCACGGAACGGTTTCGACACACTTTCGGTTTCACTCCATCAGGTCATGAGACAGTACTGCGCAAGCGTGCTACGTCGGGAACCGATCGCAGCGTGCACACGTCGGACAGCAAGACCCACCGTGCCGGGTGAAGATCGCATCGAGTGATCACTCCCGGAAGTTGCCGCAAACATCGATGCCGGACCGGGAATCGGGGGACAACGGGGATGAACACTCAGCAGGAGAGCCGACCGACCATCACACCTGCCATGCGGGAACAGGCGGCCAAGCAGCCCAACACATGGCTGTACGTGGTTGATCCGATCTTCACCGACCCCGGCTCCGAGATCCCGTCGTGGGGCTTCGTCGGTGGCTACCGGGTCGACGAGCGCGGTGAACTCACCGACGACTTCTCCCCGAATCCGAACTACCGGCCGTCACCGGTGGCGCTCCGGTTGCCCGCACCGACCAACGATGTCGAGCGCGCCCTGCAGTTGACCACGACGGGATACACCCACGGCGAAACACTCCTGTCCGCGCTGCTGGATGCCGAACTGATCCTGTTCGCCCAGCCGCAGGGAAGCGGCCTGTTCACACTGGAACACGAGTCCGGGCGACGACAGCTGCAGGTGTTCACCTCGGAGACCTATCTGCCCGCGAATTGGACCACATGGCAACGCATGACCGGCAGCGAGCTCGCGGGCCAGCAGCCTGCCGGGATGGACTTGCAGATCAATCCGACCAGTCCGGTCAAGGCCAGGGTCCCCGGTGAGGATCTGATCCAAGCTGCGGGCTCGGAACCGCACCAAGCCGCTGCCACACCGACTCCCGCACCATCCACCGAGGAGCAGGCAACGGCCGACCCCGCCGACCCCGCCCACTCCGATGTCGGACAGCGCTTCCTCGCAGCTTTGCTCGCCGGAGCGATCGGTGACGCGCTCGGAGCCGCGGTCGAGTTCCACCCCGTGGACCTGATCCGCAGCCGCTACGGCAAGCAGGGTGTGACCGACTACGACCGTGACGGCGATCAGCCGGGCGCGTTCACCGACGACACCCAGATGGCCCTGTTCACCCTCGAAGGACTCGTCCGTGGCCACATCGCGATGCGCACCGCAGTGGCCGAAACCCCGCTGCCCGCGGTGCAGCTCGCCTATCAACGCTGGCTGCACACGCAGGGCTATGCCTGGCAACGAACAGCGGGGCCGTTTCTCGCCACCCATCCGGAGCCCGACGGGTGGCTGATCGAACAGCACGAGCTGTTCAACGTGCGCTCGCCCGGCAGCAGTTGCATCACCGCCTTGCGGGAGTTCGCCGCCGGATCCGGTCCCGGTACCTTCGATCATGCTCTCAACAACTCCCGGAGCTGCGGTGGAGTCGTGCGCGCAGCACCGGTGGCGCTGTGGTCCGAGGATCCGAGGGAGGTCTTCGAACTCGCCGCCGCGACCGCCGCGCTGACCGACTCGGCTCCGAGTGGCTACCTGCCTGCCGGAGTGCTGGCCGTACTCGTGCACCAGCTGGTGCGGGGCGAGTCGTTGTTCGAGTCGATCCGCCGGGCTCGCTCCGTGCTGACCGTCCATGACGGCCATGCCGACACCGACCGTGCGCTGCAGGCCGCTGTGGACCTCGCCGGGAAGGGCACACCACGCCCGGAGCAACTCAAGGACGCACTGGGCAGCGGTTGGTCCGGCGACGAAGCACTCGCGATCGCCGTATGCGCGACACTGAGTACCGATACCATGGCCTCGGCCATCATGGTGGCGGTCAATCACTCCGGCGACAGCGACTCCACGGCCGCGATCTGCGGCAATCTCGCCGGTGCCCTGTACGGATCCGCCCAGCTGCCCGGAGTGTGGCTTCGCGATCTGCGGCAGCGGGAGATCATCGAAGCTCTGGGGAGAGACGCCCTACTCGAGTTCGGTCCCCGGCCTCCGGAATACCCGGCCGATCAGCGGTGGGCACAGCGATATCCGGCCAGGGGCGATACCTCGCAGCTGGCGTTCGTATCCAGTCCGAAACCAGCGAGTGCACCGGAACAGCCGAACGGGGCCGACACGGTCTTCGCCACCCCGAATCCGGCCGGACCGGAACCCTCCCCAGAAGTCCCCACCACATCGATCCCCACCACATCGATCCCCACCCCGGAGGCCTCCACCCCGGAGGTCTCCACCGCAGAGGTGTCCGCCGCCGCAGGGATGCCCACCGGAAAAATCCCCATCGGAAAGGTACCTGCCGAAGAGGCATCCACGTCCACCATGATGGTGCCGGTCGCCGAAGCGTCCACCTCCACCGCGATGATTCCGGTCGGAACCGGGCATGGGTCCGCGCCGGACCGACCCGCCCGGATTCTGGGCTGTCTGCTCGGCGGGGCCATCGGAGACGCGCTCGGCTATGCCGTCGAGTTCGAGTCACTCGACGTGATCCGGCACAAGTACGGCAAGGCGGGGCTGACCGACTTCGTCGACGCGCACCGCCCCGGCGGTTCGATCAGTGACGACACGCAGATGACTCTGTTCACTCTGGACGGGCTCATCCGGGCGAGTATCCGACGGCGCCTGTACGGAGAGATCGAACCGGCCACCCGGATCCAGCACGCCTACCAGCGCTGGCTGCACACGCAAGGCTACGACTGGAAGAACGCGGGTGGTCCCATCGCGACCTCCCCACCCGACGGGTGGCTGATCCGGCAGCGGGGTCTGTTCGTTCGGCGTGCTCCCGGGACGACCTGCGTACAGGCGCTGCACGACTACGCGGAAGGAACGAAGGCGGGCTCGTTCGACAACCGGCTCAACGATTCCAAGGGCTGCGGTGGCGTGATGCGCGCTGCCCCGGCGAGCCTGTGGTCCGAGGACACCTCCGAGGTGTTCCGCGTCGGAGCACTGTCGGGCGTGCTCACGCACGGGCATCCGAGCGGGTTCCTGCCCGCCGGGGCTCTCGCGGTGATCGTCCAATTGCTGCTGGCAGGCCGCAGCCTGCGCGAAGCCGTGGACCGTGCGCTGGCGGAGCTGTCCGCCTGGGAGGACCATCACGAAACCACCGCGTGCCTGCTTCGGGCGCGCGGACTCGCCGCCGAGGGGCCGCCGAGCCCCGAGCGTATCCAGAACGAACTCGGCAGAGGCTGGGTGGGTGAGGAAGCACTGGCGATCGCGGTGTACGCGGCGCTGGCGCGCCCGGAGTCGTTCTCCGACGCGATCGTGCTCGCTGCCAATCACTCCGGCGACAGCGACTCCACGGCCGCGATCTGCGGCAATATCATGGGTGCGGCTCTCGGATCGACCGCGATTCCTCGGCAGTGGCGCGAGAAGCTCGAATTGTGCGAGGTCATCGAGCAGCTCGCACTGGACGCGGTCCAGGAGTTCGGGGCGAACCCGCCCACCGCTCCCGCCTGGTTCGAGCACTACCCCGCCGGCGACACCCCCGGACAAGCCGTTCCCCCGAAAAGCGACGCTCCGTCGACGTCGGACACCGATTCCGACACGGACAACTCCGCGGCCCGCACAGCGAGCAAGGCGGGCGACTCGCACGGTCCCCTGTCCGAAGAGGAACTCCGGCTGTTGGCGGCGTGGCGGAAGTTCCGCGACAACGGCGACACCACGAGCGCCACCTCGGGGGGATTGCATCAGCTCCTGAGCGAGGCGTTCGGTGCCGAGCGTGCCTCCCAACTCGTCGCCGAAACGGCCGGGGAACCCCTGCATCAAGGGCGCCTCGCGGCGGAAGTCCCGCTCGATATCAGCCCCCGCGAACGCCTGGCGGGCTGTCTCCTCGGGGGCGCGACGGGAGATGCGCTCGGTGCCCCCTGGATATTGGCCGACCTCGACAGAGTCCAGCGGGACCAGCCGCACGGCGTCCGCGAGCTCGCCACGGCTTTCGGACGACGCGGTGCCGTCACCGCCCACACTCAGCAGGCCGTGTTCGTCTTCGATGGTCTCATCCGCGCGGACATCAGCAGCAGAATGCAGGGAGTCGGCGTCCACCGGGCGGGCATGGTGCGATGCGCCCTGGAGCACTGGTTGTGCACCCAGGGAATTCCCTTCGAACCGTCGATGCCGGGCAATGCTCTCAGTGAAGCGGCGATCCTGTGCACGCAGCGCTTCCCGGACGAGCCGAGCATGACGGCGCTGGCTCAGTGGGGCGGTCGCCAGGATCTTCCCACGACGGCTCATCCACCGAACGCGGCGCGCAACGCCGCGGCGACCACGCGCGGTGCCGTGGTGGGGTTGTACGCACAATGCCCCTCGACCGCCGTGTCCCTCGGCGTCGAGATCGGCGTGATCACGCATGGCCACCCGGACGGCTACCTCCCGGCAGGGGCGCTGGCGGGACTGATCAGCGCGCTGGCCCACGGTCGGAGTCTCGCCGACAGCGTGCGTGTCGTACTGACCGAACTGGACACGTTCGAAGGCAGCGACACCACGATGCGAAGCTTGCGGGAGGCCGTGGCCCTCGCCGAGCACGGTCCCGTTTCGCCCGTCGCCCTCGAAGGACTCGGCTCCGGTTGGGAGGCGGCCACCGCACTGGCCATCGCGGTCGCAGCAGCCCTGTCGTACCCGAACTCCTATCCCGACGCGGTGTCGCTGGCCGCCACGCACTCCGGCAACAGCGCGGCCACGGCCGCGATCTGCGGCAGTCTGCTGGGGACGGCGCGCGGGACGGAAGGAATTCCCGCGGAATGGGCGCAAACGCTGGAGTTGCGGGAGGTTCTCGACGAGCTGCTGGCCGACCACGACCGAATCGGGGCGGAAACGGCCACCGGCCCGTCCGTCCAGCAGGAACGTGCCCTGCCGGAGTAGGAGATTGTGGACGGTCCGTCGCCGACGGACCGCGATTTCCCGATGAATAGGTACGGATACTCACCGTTTCCCGGGTTGTTCCACGGCCGAAGTTGATCGATCCTCTTGATCACCGCTACCAACGCGGTGCGGTCACCCCCGCCAACCGTCGGCAGCGGCTGCCCCGGTCGCCCTACAGGCGGCACAACTCAGGAGGAGCGATGCAACACGCACGGAAAAGCCGCAGCAGACTCGCCGACCTGTGTGTCGGCGCTGCGGTCATCACCTCGTTCGGACTCGCCGGTGCGGTCCCTGCACAGGCAGCCGAGGGAAAAATCCTGCACACGGAGGGAAAGGACGCCATCGCGGACAGCTACATCGTGGTGCTCGAGGACGCCGCCGCGAACGGGCCCGGCGGTGTCCAGGCCGCTGCACAGGATCTCTCGGCACAGTACGGCGCACAGGTCGGTCACACCTACGAGCACGCGCTGCGCGGATTCTCGGTCACGGCCGACGCGGCCGAGGCCAAGCGGTTGGCGACCAATCCGAGCGTCAAGTACGTCGAGCAGGATCAGCGGGTCCACGCGTTCGGCACGCAGGAGAACCCGCCGTCCTACGGTCTGGACCGGATCGATCAGCGGGACCTGCCGCTGAGCGGCTCCTACACCTACCCGAACGAGGGCAGTGGCGTCACGGCATACGTTCTCGATACCGGTGTCCGAACCAGCCACAACACCTTCGAGGGACGGGCGAGCAGCGGCTACGACTTCGTCGACGGTGACAGCGTCGCCAACGACTGCAACGGCCACGGCACCCATGTCGCGGGCACCATCGGCGGCGAGCAGTACGGCGTGGCCAAGAACGTCGACGTGGTCGGCGTCCGGGTGCTCGACTGCCAGGGTTCGGGCTCGTACTCGGGCGTCATCGACGGCATCGACTGGGTCACGCAGAACGCCGAGGGTCCCGCGGTGGCGAACATGAGCCTCGGCGGCCCGGTCAGCACAGCGGTCGACGATGCGGTCAGGACCTCGATCCAGTCCGGTGTGACCTACGGCCTGGCTGCCGGGAACGCGAGTTCGGACGCCTGCAGCACCACCCCGGCCAGGGTCACCGAAGCCATCACCGTCGGTGCCACCAACCGCCAGGACAGCGAGGCGAGCTACTCGAACTACGGAAGCTGCCTCGACATCTACGCTCCGGGCAGCAACATCACCTCCGCCTGGATCGGCAGCGACACCGACACCAACACCATCAGCGGAACCTCGATGGCGACTCCGCACGTGGTGGGGGCCGCAGCGCTGATCCTGTCGGCGAATCCCTCGGCGAGCCCGGCGCAGGTCCGCGACACGATGGTCAGCACCGCCAGCACCGGCAAGATCGGCAATGTGAGTGCCGGTTCGCCGAACAAACTGCTGTACGTCGGCGGTGACAACGGTGCGGAGCCTCCGAAGGACCCGGGGAACACGGCTCCCTCGGCCGGTTTCACCGTGAGTTGCTCCTACGGCTCCTGCTCGTTCGATGCGAGCGGATCCAGTGACTCCGACGGCACCGTGGCCGACTATGCCTGGGACTTCGGTGATGGCAGCACCGGCAACGGCAAGACCGTGACCCACCGCTACGCCGGCGGCGGTGACTTCACCGCGACGCTGACCGTGACCGACGATGCCGGGGCCACCGACTCGGCAAGCACGCAGATCCGGTGCTACGCGTTCGGCGGCGGGTCGACATACTGCTTCAGCTGAGGCCCCCGCGACGGGGATGATCGCAGTGAAGCATTCCGGCGGCGGGCAGCCAACGGTGCGGCCGCACCGTTGGCTGCCCGCCGCTGTGCGTTTCGATGCGCGGCGTTTCGATGCGCACCGCCGTGCGCGCCGGTGGACGTTTCGATGTGCGTCCGCGGTGTCCATCCCGACGCCGTCTTCGGAAGAGGTGTGGTCCTCACGAATCCACCACGACGTCGGCACGGGACCGTACACCGAGTTTGCGCAGCACCTTGGCTATGTGGTTTTCCACGGTGCGGCGGGACAGAAAGAGGACCTCGGCGATCTCCCGGTTGGTACACCCATTCGCCAGCAGGCGAGCGACCTCCCGCTCTCGTGGTGAGAGTTCGTTGCCGTAGCCGCGACGTCCCCGCTTCGACGGTGACCGTGTCCCCAACCGGCGCAACAGATGCCTGCACCTGGCCGCGTCCCTCGTCGCACCGAGCTGGTCGAAGGACTCGGCTGCCGCACGAAGTGTGGATTCCGCTTCGCCGGTGGCGAGCCGAATGCGGGAGCAGGCGGCGTGTTCCGCGGCCAGCGCCGCATCATGGGACTGCGGAAGCGCCCGGTAGCCGTCAGCCGCGTGATCCCACCATGCGCCTGCCTGGTCAAGCTCACCTCGAGCCGCATGCATCGCCGCACGGCACGATGCCTCGGCCGGCCCGGTCACCGGCGCGTCCCGATCCCCCACCGCGGCGGTGAACTCGTCGAGCACCCTGGTCGCCTCGGCCATCCGGCCGCAGCGGCCGTAGACGTCGACCGCGACCGGGGCGAGTCCGGCGGCCCATACCCACACCCCCTTCCGCCGGGTCACGGCCAGCCCTCTGCCGATCTCGACCACGGCCTGCTGCGGATCGTCGCGAGCCAGGCACATCCGGGCGCGTGCCGCCGCGGCCGCGATCACCACGGGAGCGAACGATTCGTCCGGGGCCTCGACACCGGTGGCTTGCAGTCGCGCTTCTGCTTCGTCCCAGTGGCCCTGTGCCGCGGCGATCGAACCCAGCACCAAGGACAGTTCCACCCGCACCGGGTACAGATCGGCGTAGTCGGCCAGCAGGCCGCGAGTGCGCTCGGCCAAACCGTCCCAGCGGCCGGTGAGCCAGTCCAGCCGGACCTCGGTGCATTGCAGCGCGGTGGACAGGTACGGAAGTCCGTCCGATTCCTCCGCCCTCCGCGAGGCGCTGGCGAGATACTCGCGGGCTCGAGCGTGATGTCCGATCGAGGCGAACGCGTCGGCGAGGTTGCCGTGGACCTTGACCACATGCCACTGCTCGGTCATCGAGCCGGGCTTGCGGGGCAACCGGTCGAGATGCCGCCGCATCCGTGGTGGATCCCCGAGCTGCACACGCGCGGGAAGGACGTTGCCGAGCAGCTCGGTGACGACTTCGGTGTCCTCGGACCGGGCAATCACCTCCTCCACCCGCCGCATCCACCGTCTGCTCTCCGCGATCGGTGTCGTGCCCACGTGCGCTTGTGCGAGAACGGCCATCCCGACGGCGGCCCGCGCAGGACGATCGCGAAGGTCGGTGATCGCGAGCTCGATCTCGGAACGTCCCGATTCCAGGGCGTGCGTCTGCCGCAGCAGAAGCAAACCGAGACAGAGCC
This sequence comes from Haloactinomyces albus, assembly GCF_031458135.1. Taxonomy (NCBI): domain Bacteria; kingdom Bacillati; phylum Actinomycetota; class Actinomycetes; order Actinopolysporales; family Actinopolysporaceae; genus Haloactinomyces; species Haloactinomyces albus. Next base: position 1,185,016 of record NZ_JAVDXW010000001.1, read on the forward strand.
GGACCTCTCCGCGGACCATGTTGGACAGTCGCCGGTCGGTGAGGACACGGGTGAGTTCCGCGGAGACGTCATGGTGGGCGAGCCCGCCCACCGCCGCCGCACTGAACTTGGTCGCCAGCCGATCCACGTCGTCGCCGCTCAGCACCGGCTCCCTGAGCAGGGCACGCAACAGGTCCGTGGCCGTGGCGGTGTCGCCGACCTCGGCAGCGTGATCGGCGGCTTTCTCTCCGTAGTGGATCCAGTCGAGATCCCGTCCGGCGGCCTTGCTGTGCTCGGCGAGCTGCACCAGGGGTAGCGGATCGACACGAGCGAGGCTGTGCACCGCACGAGCGTGCAGCTTCTCCCGCTGGGGCCCGCTCAAGGTGTCGTAGACGGCTTGTCGAGCGAGTGCGTGGCGGAAACCGTAGCGCCGGCTGCCGATCTCCCGGAGCACGCTGCTGCGCAGAGCATGCTCGAGCGCGTCGTCGACGTTCGCGCTCCCGACCCCGGCCACGGTACCCAGCAGACAGGTGGTGGCGGCGACATTGAGCACGGCCGCTGCTCGCACGACCTGCACTGCGGCTTCGGGCAGCGTTGCCAACCGCTCGGCCATGGCCTCGCGCAGCAGCACGGGCACGTCGAGATCGGCGAGCAATCGTCGCGCGGTCGCTCCGTCGGCCCGCACCGCCCCCGCCGGGTCCTGCAAAGCGCGCAGGGTCTCCTCGATGACGAACGGGATCCCGGCCGTCTGCTCGTGCAGTTTGTCGGCGAACTCCGGCGAGACCGACTGCTGCCCGAGTAGCGCCGCAGCCAACGTGCCCACCTGGTCACGGCCGAGCGAACCGAGCCGTACCACCGCACTGCCCGCGTTCTCCGGAGGCCGGTACGCACTTCCGAGAGGCCCCCTGTCTCCGAGGTCCTCGCGCCGATAGGTCAGCAGGATCGACAAGTTCGACGTCGGCGCGGCCACCAGGAAGCGCAGCAGCTCGCGTGAACCCTCATCTGCCCAGTGCAGATCCTCGATGACCAGGAGCACCGGTCCGGCCGCGGCGAGCAGGGCGCGCACGGCCCGGAACAGTCTGTGCCGTTCGGCAGCGGGGTCACCGAGATCACCCGGCTGCTCCGGGAGGTGGTGGGCGAGTTCGGGAAGCAGCGGACGCAGAACACCGGTCACCGGGTTCGGGTCCACCGAATCCAGTGCCGGGCCGACGGCGCGCAACGCCTCCAGAACGGGACCGTAGGGGAACGGTTCTCGCAGTGGCCGACAAGCGCTCGTCAGCACCCGCCGCACCGCCACGGCAGGTTGCTCGAGCAGTTCGCGGACCAGCCGTGACTTACCCACACCGGCTTCCCCCTCGAGCAGTAATACGGCGGGGGGTGTGGTCATGAGCTCGACCATGGTGCTCAGTTCGGTGTCTCGACCGACGAAAACACGGGAGCTCGTGTGAACACACGTCTCCGAAGGCGGTGTCCAGTCGTCCTTTCCGGAGATGTGCTCTGTCTGCGCCATCGTTCGCCCTCCGGGTATCGGGAACACTGAGTGACCGAAGCACCCCCGAAGAAAGATGATAGTCACTCGAAAGAGTGATAGTCGTCACCTCAATGGGTGGAGAGGACTCATACTATTGTCGGTGCTCCCGAACGCCTGCCTGCGTCTTGCGGCCCGGGCGTCTTGCGGTTCGGGCGCCGTGGCCCCGATGACGTCCTTCGAGATTTTCCGCCGTTTTCCCGCGAGGCAACCATGTCCTCAGCACAGCCGGGGAAGATACGGTCTTGCTCATGGGCGACGAACTCGTGCACCGCACCGTGGCAGGCGGCGTGGCCACCATCACGCTGGACTCACCGCACAACCGCAACGCGCTGTCCAAGCAGTTGCGCGGGGAATTGAACGATGCGCTGGCCGCAGCGCTCGACGACGACTCGGTACGGGTGCTCGTGCTGGATCACACCGGTCCGGTGTTCTGTGCGGGTATGGATCTCAAGGAGTCGCGCTCCGGCAGCGCCGACGAACAGGGCATCAACGAACTCCCCGCGATCCTCGAACGGCTCTGGACCAGCCCCAAGCCGGTGGTGACCAAGCTGGCGGGCCCGGCCCGGGCGGGTGGTATCGGACTGGTGGCAGCCTGCGACGTCGCCGTGGCGGTGGACTCCGCCACGTTCGCCTTCACCGAGGTGCGCATCGGCGTGGTGCCTGCCGTGATCTCGACCACCGTCCTCCCCCGGTTGCATGCGCGGCAAGCGCACGAACTGTTCCTGACCGGCGAAACCTTCGAGGCCACACGCGCGGTCTCGATCGGCTTGGTGAACTCCGCGGTCCCCGCCGAGCAACTCGATGCCGAAACCACCCGCTACACCGACATGCTGGCTTTGGGCGGCCCGACGGCGCTGGCCGCAACCAAGGAGATGCTGCGCCAGTCCCGCCCCGCCACCATGAGCGAGGACTTCGCCGACATGCTCGCGCTGTCGGCCAAGCACTTCGCAGGCGAGGAGGGCCAGGAAGGCATCCGCGCCTTCGCCGAGAAGCGCAAGCCCTCATGGGTGCCGCAGCAGGAGTGACAGCGTCCGTCTGAAGTCGGATTCAGTCGCGGGTGATCACGGCGGAGAAGTCGCGGTCGGAAACCGTATCGTCCGCGGCATCGCGCAGGACCGCGCCGATCCCCCGATAGGTCTTCGGGTCATGAGCGGCCAGCACCTGCGAATCCGACCAGATCAGCACATGTTCGCCCTCGGACAGCCAGGACAGGTCGGTCAGGCAGTCGTACAGGGCGTCCAGGTTGCGGCCGGCCCACTCGGGAAAGGACAGCGCGGCGGCGATGCCGCACAGCGCCGTGCGCTTGTTGACCAGTTCCGTACCGTCCAGCACGTGGGGGATGGCCCCACGGCTCCATGCCTCCTCGGCGGCCTGTTGAACGGTCACCGCCGCGGAAAGCCGCTCCGGCTCATCCGCCACCGGCTCTTTCCGCGCGCGTTTTTTCCTGAATTCTGTCGCGAACATGGCACATCAACCATCAACATCGATGATGAACGAACTCGGAGTGGACTGCTGGACTGCTGCTGAGGAGGTGACCGTACCCCTCGGACGAGCCGGAGCACCATCCCCGGCCTCGCGGGCGAACCATCCGATGATCACCAGCAGGATCATCCCCACGAGGGCGATCGTGATGCGTTTGCGCGAGCTCATCTCGCCCTGCTCCAGCCCGGACAGTGGACCGGGCCGCAGCGGCGAACGTCATCGAACACCGTGGTCACCTGCCACGGTTCCGCCTGTCGTCCGGCTCTCGTCGGGACGTTCCCGCCTGCCCGGCGGGGGTTCCGCGTCACGCACTCCGGTCACCTTCGCCGACACTTCGTCGACGCCCCGGTCGATCACCCATGCCACGCTCCAGCACAGCGGTAGCAGCACCACCAGCATCAACGTGGCCAACAGCGGATAGGGCAGCTGCACGAGCCACAACTCGAAGCCGTCCCACCATGCGACCAGCCATTCCATCACGAGGCGACAGCGTACGCCTGGTTCCGAGCGGGCGTGTGCCGCCCGGCCCTACTCCGGTGCACGACCACGCCGGCTCGCGGTGAACGGTTCCGCGCGAAGCAATAAAAATGCAGTTTCGCGCGAAACCGTAAAAACCACCGGTGTCAGCTCGTGCCGCCGGAGCGCTCCCGGATGGAGTTGATGACGGCACCGAAGTCGTAGCCGCCGCCGCCCTCGTCGTTGAACCGCTGGTAAACCTCGGTGGCGAGGCGTCCGATTTCCGTATCGGTGCCGCTCTGCTCCGCCGCCGACACCGCGAGCTTGAGGTCCTTGAGCATCAGCGCCGCCGCGAAACCCGGCTCGTAGTCGTGATTGGCCCGGCTGGTCTCCACCATGTCCGGTACGGGACAGTTCGTGGTCAGCGACCAGCACTGGCCGGTGGAGACCGACGCGACGTCGTAGAGAGCTCGATTCGACAATCCCAACTTCTCGCCGAGCACGAACGCCTCGCCCACCGCGATCATGGAGGCACCGAGGATGAGGTTGTTGCACATCTTCGTGACCTGACCGTTGCCCGCGCCACCGCAGTGGATGACCTTGCGGGCCATCGGCTCCAGGATGGGCTCGGCACGCCGGTAGGCCTCCTCGGCGGCACCCACCATGAACGTCAGGGTTCCCGCCTCCGCACCGGCCGTTCCCCCCGATACCGGAGCGTCGACGGAACCGAACCCGGCGTTCGCGGCGAGCTCGTGCGCCTTCCTGGCATCGGCGACATCGACCGTGGAGGAATCGATCAGCAACGTGCCCGGTGAGACCGCGCCGACAATGTCGCCGTAGCAGTCCAGCAGATGCTGCCCACCGGGCAACATCGTGATCACCGCATCGACCCCGCCGACGGCCTCGGTCACGGAGTCGACCGCCGTGACACCGTGGTCGGCGGCGGCCTGCGACGCCTCCGGTGCGAGGTCGAACCCTTTCACCGTGTGACCGGCCTTGACCAGGTTCGTCGACATCGGACCGCCCATGTGTCCCAAGCCGATGAATCCGATGGCAGCCATGCTCACTTCCCTTCCTCGAGAGCCGAAATTCCCTGCTCGGCCGACCGGCACGCTCAGCCGGACAGGCCGAGCTCACCGGTTGCCGGCGTCTCGAAGAACTCGGCGACGAACGTGTCATCGACCTCTTCGAGACGTTCCGGGGACCACGCCGGATTGCGGTCCTTGTCCACCAGCGTCGCCCGCACACCCTCGACGAAATCGCCGATCCGCACACACGCCAGCGACACGCGGAACTCCTCGTCGAGCGCCTGCTCCAGCGAGTGCAGTCCGGCAGCCGACCGCAGCGAACGCAGCGTGACCTTCAACGATGTCGGTGATTTCGTCTCGATGGCGTCGGCGGCCGAGTGAGCGGCCTCTTCCGAGCGCTGCCGGAGCCGTTGCACGATCTCCTCGACCGTGTCCGCCGAGTACGCGGCATCGATCCACGTCCGGGCGGCCTCCAGCGGGGACTCGGGAGCCTTCTCGGCGTATTTCTCCAGAGCCGTGTCGACCGCGCCGGTGGACAGCGCGGTGATCAGCTCGTCCAGGTTGTCGCCTGCGACGTAGTGATCGGCCAGCCCGCAGTACAGGGCGTCACCCGCACCCACCGGCTCTCCGGTCAACGCCATGTGCGTACCGAGTTCACCGGGAGTGCGGGAGAGCAGGTATGTCCCTCCGACGTCGGGGAAGAAGCCGATACCGGTCTCGGGCATTCCGACCTTGGAGCGTTCGGTGACCACCCGGTGCGAACCGTGCGCGGAGATACCGACACCGCCACCCATGCAGATGCCGTCCATGATGCCCACGACCGGCTTGGGATAGCGGGCCAGCATCGCGTTCATCCGGTATTCCTCGGCCCAGAAACTTCTCGGCAGCGCCTCGTCCCCGGCCTTGGCCGCATCGTAGAGAGTGCGGATGTCGCCACCCGCGCACAGGCCTCGTTCCCCCGCACCCTCGATCAGCACCGCCTGGATCCGCTCGTCGTGGCGCCACTGCTCCAGCGCCGCCGTGATCGAGCGGACCATGCCCAGCGTCAACGAGTTGAGCGCTTTCGGGCGGTTGAGGGTGAGGCGCCCCAATGCGCCCTGCTCGGTGAACAGGACCTCCTGGTCCGGGGTGGCTTCCGACGTCATGATTGTTGCTCCAGCAGTCCACGGGAAATGATCAAACGCATGATCTCGTTGGTTCCTTCGAGGATTTGATGCACCCGCAAGTCGCGGACGATCTTCTCCAAGCCGTACTCGGCAAGGTATCCGTATCCACCGTGGATCTGAAGGGCCTCGTTGGCCACCGCGAACCCGTTATCGGTGGCCATCCGCTTGGCCATCGCACACAATCGGGTCGCCTCCGGAGTCTTGGCGTCCAGCGCCGACGCCGCCCGCCACAGCAGCATCCTGGCCGCCTCCAGCTCGGTGGCCATATCGGCGAGTTTGAACTGCAACGCTTGGAACTCGCCGATGTGCACGCCGAACGCCGTGCGCTCACGCACATAGCCGAGGCTCTTGTCCAGAGCCGTCTGCGCTCCGCCGAGGGAGCAGGCACCGATACTGAGCCTGCCGCCGTCCAGCCCGGCCATCGCGATCTTGAACCCGATGCCCTCCTCACCGAGCCGGTCGGCCACCGGTACCCGCACGTCGGAGAACACGACCTGGCGAGTGGGCTGGGCGTTCCAACCCATCTTGTGCTCGTCCGGACCGAACGAGATTCCCTCGCTCTCGCCGTCGATGACAAGGGTGGAGATGCCCTTGGCCCCCGACTGCCCGGTGCGGACCATCACCACGTACACCCCCGAGCTCCCGGCCCCGGAAATGAACTGCTTGACACCGTTGACGATGTAGTGATCTCCGTCCCGCACGGCGCGGGTTTGCAGCGCACCCGCGTCGGACCCGGCCTCGGGCTCGGTGAGGCAGTAACTACCGAGCCGTTCCATCGAGCACAACGACGGGAGCCACCGCTGCCGTTGCTCGTCGTCGCCGTAGGCGTCGATCATCCAGGCGACCATGTTGTGGATGGAGATGTAGGCGGCGATCGTCGGACAACCGGTCGCCAGCGCCTCGAAGATCAGTGCGGAGTCGAATCGGCTCAGTCCGCTGCCGCCGAATCGTTCGTCGATGTAGACGCCACCGATGCCGAGTTCGCCCGCCTCGCGCAGCACGTCCACGGGAAAGTGCTTGTCCTGATCCCACTGGACGGCATGGGGTGCGATGCGCTCTGCGGCGAACTCACGTGCGGTGTCCCGGATCGCCAGCTGGTCCTCGTTCAGCGAGAACGGTGACGCCGGTGGGGCTTCCGATCTCGCTGCCGTTGGCGCGGCCACGGTTCCTCCTTTACCGGTTGGTGTCCCGGTGTTGCGGTCGCGATGGGACCGGCCCGGTCGGGGCCGTCAGTCCATCGTGGGGATGCTGAAGCTGGCGCCTTCCTTACGGCCGGAGGGCCAGCGCGAGGTGACCGTCTTGGTCTGGGTGTAGAAGCGGATGGAGTCCGGCCCGTGCTGGTTGAGGTCTCCGAATCCGGAGCGCTTCCATCCACCGAAGGTGTGGTAGGCGATCGGCACCGGGATCGGCACGTTGATCCCGACCATGCCGGTGTCGACCCGTCCGGCGAATTCCCGCGCGGTGTCGCCGTCGCGGGTGAAGATCGCGACGCCGTTGCCGTACTCGTGTTCGCTGGGCAGACGCAGCGCCTCCTCGTAGTCGGCGGCGCGCACCACCGAGAGCACGGGGCCGAAAATCTCCTCCTGGTAGATCCGCATGTCCGGGGTGACGTGGTCGAACAGCGAACCGCCCATGAAGAAACCGTCCTCGTGCCCCTCCTTGCGGTATCCGCGGCCGTCGACGAGGAGCTCGGCGCCTTCTTCGACACCGACACCGATGTAGTCGGTGACCTTCTGGTGCGCTTCCCGGGTGACCAGCGGACCGAAATCGGCGGACTCGTCGAAGCTGGTGCCGATCCTGAGCTGCTCGACGCGCTCGGTGAGCTTGTCCACCAGCGCGTTCGCGGTGGGTTCACCAACGGGCACGGCCACGGAGATCGCCATGCAGCGCTCACCCGCCGAGCCATAACCCGCACCGATCAGCGCGTCGACCGCCCCGTCGAGGTCGGCGTCGGGCATGATGATCATGTGGTTCTTCGCGCCACCGAAGCACTGCGCGCGCTTCCCGTGCGCGGCGGCGGTGGAGTAGATGTACTCGGCGATATCCGAGGAGCCGACGAAGCCGACCGCATCGATGTCCGGATCGGTCAGTACCGCGTCGACGGCGGTCTTGTCGCCGTTGACGACGTTGAGCACTCCCGGGGGCAGTCCGGCCTCGATGAACAATTCGGCCAGCCGCAGCGGCACGGAGGGGTCCCGCTCCGAAGGCTTGAGCACGAAGGAGTTCCCGCAGGCGATGGCCGGTGCGGCCTGCCACAGCGGGATCATGGCCGGGAAGTTGAACGGCGTGATCCCCGCCGCGACACCGAGCGGCTGACGCATCGAGTAGACGTCGATGCCGGTACCCGCCCCCTCGCTGTACTCACCCTTGAGCAGGTGCGGGATCCCGGCGGCGAACTCCACGACCTCGAGACCGCGCTGCACATCGCCCTTGGCATCCGGGACCGTCTTGCCGTGTTCGGAGGCCAGCAGGCGGGCCAGCGAGTCCATCTCGTCCTGGCACAGCTGCAGGAACTTCATCAGGACACGGGCGCGCTTCTGCGGATTCTGCGCGGCCCATTCGCGCTGCGCCTCGGCCGCGTTGGCGGTGGCGGCGCGGACCTCCTCGACCGAGGCCAGTGGCACGCGGGACTGCACGCGGCCGGTGTTCGGATCGAACACGTCGCCATAGGCACCCGACGTGCCTGCCACACGCTTGCCACCGATGAAGTGCTCCAACTCGTTGGCCATACCGCAACGCACCCTTCGCCGAGACCACTCGTACGGTTCCCGAGGACAAATCTAGGAACTCAAACTTTTGGGCTTCCTATTATTCACCGATTCCACTGCCACGCAACAGGATGACCTACATCACAGTGGTGCACAGGGCCTTCGGGAGCGGATCTCGGCGCCCGGCAAGCCCCGGATCTTCTCGTGGTGTTGACTGGGGGCGTGGACGTCGGCATCGCACCCTTCGATCTCGGCGCGCGGCTGTGGGACACCGCCACGCTTGCCCAGGACGCCATGGCCGCGGCCCAGCAGCCCCATTGGGGACTGACCGCGCGGCATTTCGGCGGACTCACCGAACTACCCGGCCTGCTCACCCTGGCCGCCCACCGGCAGGGCCGGTTGTTCGGCGTTCTTGTCGGCTTCCCCACCGCGAGCCGTGACTGGTGGCCGAACCAGGTACGTCCGGCGTTGGCGGCGGCGGAGAATCTGCACTGGCTCGACGACGCCTTCGAACTCGCCGAGCTGCACGTTCACCCGGACGTGCAGGGATGTGGCCTGGGATCGGCCCTGCTCAACGAAGCCGTGCGTCGGATCGACCAGGGTCGGATCGTGCTCAGTACCGGTGCCGTCGGGAACCTGCAGGCCCGCAATTTCTACCGGCGGCACGGCTTCCGGACACTCACGGCCCCGTTCCAGTGGCAGGGGATGCCGCTGCGTGTCTTCGTGCTCGGTCGCGAACTCACCGACCGTTGAGCGCCGGAACGACATGCTCGGCCAGCTTGTCCGGCAGATCGGACAAGCCACCGGCAATGTGCTCGGCAAGATCCCTGCGCCCCTGCGCGCGGAACGCGAAGTAGTCGGCCACGGTGACGCCGTGTTCGGGACTCGACAACACCTCCACACGGTCGCGGGCACGGATTTCACCCTGCTCCTCGACCGCGAGGTAGGCACCGGGGCGGCCGCGTGCCGTGAAGCGTTTGACGAGGTCGGGAATGTCCCAGAAACCTGCGAACACCCTGCACGGGATGCGCGGGCCGGTCACGCGGAGAACCGCGGTGCCGATTCGCCACCGCTGTCCGATCACCGCCCGGCTCGAGTCGCAGCCGGACAGGGTCAGGTTCTCCCCGGCGTTGCCCGATGCGAGTTCCTTGCCGAGCTCAGTGGACCAGGAGCGTAGATCCTCGACGTCGAAGGCGTACAACGCCTGGTGCCTGCCACCGTGGTGATCGGCATCGGCCACCGTGTCACCACGGGCACCGGAGCCGTCGTCTCCGTGCGCTCCGGTCCCATCGAGAAGCAACGGACCATCCACCGGACGCTTGTCGATGCCGGTTCTGCCGACACGCCCGGTCCAGTCGCCGGTCCGAACCATCGCGACGTTCACGGATTCCACGTAGCCCACGGCCACAACCTACTAGCGATCAACCAGGGGAAGTGAACTGCCCACACTCGCTCTCGGGCCCACCGAGGTGGTCTACAACTCGGGTTGATGCGCTAGCATCTTGGCCCTGGCTGCAGCTCACGGCGGACGCCTGGTCACCTTCGACCACTCGCTCCCGCTCCCCGCCGTACACGGCGCCACCGACGACCACCTCACGGTCCTGTAGGAGGAAAGCCGAGCGCGGCGAAGGCACGCTCCCGCAGCACCAGGTATTGCTCACTCGCTCGCTTCGGGCGTCACTCGGGCGTCGACGATTTCGCCGCCAGGCCTTCGTGGTCCGGCGGAGGTACTCGGCCGACGTGGGAGACTGGAGGTCATGGGCGACGAGCACGAACAGGAAACCGAATCCGGGCGAACACGAGCTCCGGCTGGTGTGCGCCGGGACCGGGACGAGGAGGGACGAGCCCGCAACGCCCGGCCGCGGGACGGACTCGGCAGACCGTTGCCGCACGGGGCCACGGGTGTGGAGCGCCAGCCCGAGGGAGTGTCGCGCACACCCGAGCAGGCACTGACGGAAGCTCAGCAGCTGCTGGACGACGGCAAACCCTTCCACGCCCACGAGGTGCTCGAGGATGCCTGGAAGGAGACCTCCGACCCGGACGAGCGGGCACTGTGGCGCGGCATGGCGCAACTGGCTGTCGGGATCACCCACGCCGCGCGCGGAAACACCAAGGGCGCCCAGTCCCTGCTGCGGCGGGGTGCCGACAACATCCGCCCCCACTCGAGCGCTCCGCCGCACGGCATCGCCGTCGCAGGGCTGGTCGACTGGGCGGAAGCCCTCGCCGACGAGCTGGACTTCCGCACCGACACCCCTGCTGCCGAGGCCATCGCACCTCGCCTGTCTCGCTGACTGTCCTCGCCGAGCCGACCGGGCGGGCCAAGTAGCCGAGTAGCCGAGTTCGGCGACACACGGACACGAAAAAGTGGGCGGGATCCCGGCGCCGGGAATCCCGCCCACTCGCACCATCGCGATCAAACACACCCCGCCACAGGGCCGCTGGTGCGTCTCGGGTGAGCGCCCTCGCAGGAGAACAGGGCGCTCACGGTCTTGCGGTGCCTCAGAACTGGGCGGCCTCGGTCGAGCCGGCCAGCGCGGTGGTGGACGATTCCGGGTTCACCGCGGTGCTGATGTGATCGAAGTAGCCGGTGCCGGCCTCGCGCTGGTGCTTGGTCGCGGTGTAGCCATCCTTCTCGGCGGCGAACTCGCGGTCCTGCAGGTCGACGTAGGCCGTCATGTCCTCGGAGGCGTAGCCCTTGGCCAGGTCGAACATGCTGTAGTTCAGCGCGTGGAAGCCGGCCAGGGTGATGAACTGGAACTTGTAACCCATCTGGCCGAGCTCGCGCTGGAACTTGGCGATGGTGCTGTCGTCCAGGTTCTTGCGCCAGTTGAACGACGGCGAGCAGTTGTAGGCCAACATCTGGTCCGGGTACTCGGCCTTGATGGCCTCGGCGAACCTGCGGGCCTCGTCGAGATCCGGTGTGGAGGTCTCCATCCAGATCAGGTCGGAGTGGGGAGCGTAGGCCAGACCGCGCTCGATGCACGGCTCGATGCCGTTGTTGACCCGGTAGAAGCCCTCGCTGGTGCGCTCACCGGTGACGAACTTCTGGTCGCGCTCGTCGATGTCGCTGGTCAGCAGCGTGGCGGCCTGCGCGTCGGTCCGGGCGATGATCAGTGACGGCACGCCCGCGACGTCGGCGGCCAGGCGCGCGGAGTTGAGGGTCTTGACGTGCTGGCCGGTGGGGATGAGCACCTTGCCGCCCAGGTGACCGCACTTCTTCTCCGAGGCGAGCTGGTCCTCCCAGTGCACACCGGCGGCACCCGCCTGGATCATGCCCTTCATCAGCTCGTAGGCGTTGAGCACGCCGCCGAAGCCTGCCTCGGCGTCGGCCACGATCGGGGCCAGCCAGTGCCGGTCCTCGCTTTCGACCTCGGTGCCCTCGGCATCCAGTGCCTCGGCCCAGGCGACCTGGTCGGCGCGCTTGAGGGCGTTGTTGATGCGCCGCACGACCTGCGGGACGGAGTTGGCCGGGTACAGGCTCTGGTCCGGGTAGGTCTCGCCTGCCAGATTGGCGTCGGCGGCCACCTGCCAGCCGGACAGGTAGATCGCCTGGAGACCCGCGCGCACCTGCTGGACGGCCTGGTTCCCGGTCAGCGCACCGAGAGCGTGGATGTAGTCGTTGTCGTGCAGCAGGTTCCAGAGCCGCTCGGCCCCCTGGCGCGCCAGGGTCTGCTCCTCCTGCACCGAGCCACGGAGGCGGACGACGTCACCGGCGGAGTAGGTGCGCTCGACGCCCTTCCAGCGTGGGTCGGTGTCCCACTCACGCTGGAGGTCGTTGGCGGCCTGAAGGGCCTGCTCGCGAGTGCCAGGCTGGGAGCTCATGGTGTTCACCTTTCGATCGCGCTTGCGGCCTGTTGGGACCCAGTCTTGCCCCCACGCCAGAGGTTGACGAGAAGAAAACGGGGAGAAATTTATGGTTTCTTTCGATAGGATGAAGCTCATGCAGGACTTCACCGAAGAAGAAGACCGTAATTTTTCTAGCGATCAAGACCTGTTGGTCTTTGGTCAGCGGTTGCGCCACTTGCGTCGTTCTGCCGGATTGACCCTTGTCGAGCTGGGAGAACGCGTCGGACGGGCGCCCTCGCAGCTCTCCCTGCTGGAGAACGGTCACCGCGAGCCCAAGCTGTCCCTGCTGCGCTCACTGGCCGAGGCACTCGGCAGCTCGGTCGACGAGCTGATGTCCAAGAAAGCGCCGAACCGGCGCGCCGAACTGGAGATCGCCGTGGAGCAGGCCCAGCTCGATCCGCTGTACCAGCAGCTGGACGTGCCGCCGCTGAAGATCGGCAAGCGAGTCCCCACCGAGGCGCTCGAACACGTTCTCGCCCTCTACGAGGAGCTGCGGCGACGTGAGACCAAGCAGGTTGCCACTCCGGAAGAGGCCAGGCAGGCCAATGCCGAACTGCGCAGCACCATGCGCAAGCACGGCAACTACTTCCCCGAGATCGAGAAGGCCGCCTCGGACATCCTCGACCGCGTCGGCTACCAGGGTGGCCCGCTGTCCGAGGGCGTCATCCAATCCATCGCCACTCACCTGGGTTACGGTCTGCGCTTCGTCACCGACCTCCCCCGTTCGGTGCGCTCGGTGACCGACCTGCGTCACCAGCGGATCTTTCTGCGCAGGGAGTCGCTGGGCATGCACAGCCCCCGCACCATCCTGCTGCAGACCCTCGGGCACCTCACGCTCGGCCATCGCCAGCCGCGCGACTTCGCCGACTTCCTGCGTCAGCGCGTCGAGGCCAACTACTTCGCCGCAGCCGTCCTCGTTCCCGAGCGTGCGGCGGTGAGCTACCTGCAAAAGGCCAAGGCCGATCGGGACCTCGCCGTCGAGGACCTGCGTGACGTGTTCTCGGTGTCCTACGAGATGGCCGCGCACCGCTTCACCAACCTCGCCACCGAGTACCTGGACCTGGTCTGCCACTTCGTGCGCAATGACGAGACCGGCATCATCTACAAGGCCTACGAGAACGACGGGCTGGTGTTTCCGAGCGATCCCACCGGCGCCATCGAGGGGCAGCGGATGTGCCGCCACTGGGCAGGACGACAGGTCTTCGCCTCCGCCGACCGGTACTCGACGCACTACCAGTACACCGACAAGCCGGGCGCCACCCACTGGTGCGTGGCCCACGTCGACCCCAGCCGCGGCAAGGACTTCGCCATCACCCTCGGCGTGCCCTACACCGAGTCACGCTGGTTCCGGGGACGCGACACCACGAACCACTCGAAGTCCGGCTGCCCGAGCGGCGAATGCTGCCAGCGCCCACCCGCCGAGCTGGCCAACCGCTGGCAGGGCATGGTCTGGCCGTCGGCCCGGGCGCATTCGCACGTGTTGTCGGCCCTGCCCTCGGACACCTTCCCCGGCGTCGACGAGGCCGACGTCTACGCCTTCCTGGAGGCCCACCAGGGGTGAGGCCCACTCCTTCGCGGGGCACGGTCACCGGAGCAGTTCGCGGGCGCACCGCTCAGCACCACGCCAGGGAGCTGGGCGGTGCCCCGCAGGCGATGGGCGACCACGGGACAACGAGGTCCCGGGCGCACGGCCGGCTACTTCTTGCCCTTGGCGGACTTGTCGTCCTTGCCTGCCTCCTCGGTGGACAACGCGGCGACGAAGGCCTCCTGCGGGACCTCGACCCGCCCGACGGTCTTCATCTTCTTCTTGCCTTCCTTCTGCTTCTCCAGCAGCTTGCGCTTACGGCTGATGTCACCGCCGTAGCACTTGGCAAGCACGTCCTTGCGCATCGCCCGCACCGTCTCGCGGGCGATGATGCGTGACCCCACAGCGGCCTGAATCGGCACCTCGAACTGCTGGCGCGGGATGAGTTCGTGCAGCTTGCCCGCCATCTTCGTGCCGTAGGCGTAGGCGTCGTCCTTGTGCACGATCGCACTGAAGGCGTCCACCGCCTCCCCTTGCAGCAGGATGTCCACCTTGACGAGGTCGGAGTTCTGCGTACCCGACTCCTCGTAATCCATCGAGGCGTAGCCGCGCGTACGCGACTTGAGGTGGTCGAAGAAGTCGAACACGATCTCGCCCAGCGGCATCGTGTAGCGCAGCTCGACCCGGCTCTCCGAGAGGTAGTCCATCCCGTCCATCCGCCCGCGCCTGCTCTGGCACAGCTCCATGATCGCGCCCACGAACTCCGACGGTGCGATGACCGTGCACTTGGCGATCGGTTCACGAATCTCGCGGACTTTGCCCTCCGGCCAGTCCGAGGGGTTGGTGACCTCCACGTCGGTGCCGTCCTCCAGCGTCACGCCGTAGACGACGTTGGGGGCGGTGGAGATCAGGTTCAGTCCGAACTCGCGCTCCAGCCGCGCCCGGGTGATCTCCAGATGCAGCAGGCCGAGGAAACCGCAGCGGAAACCGAAGCCGAGAGCACCCGAGGTCTCCGGCTCGTAGGTCAGCGCGGCATCGTTGAGCTGCAGCTTCTGCAGGGCGTCGCGCAGCACCGGGTAATCCGAGCCGTCCATCGGATACAGGCCCGAGTACACCATCGGCACCGGATCGCGATACCCGCCCAACGGCTGTTCGGCGCCCTTCTTCTCGAAGGTGACGGTGTCACCGACGCGTGACTGGCGGACGTCCTTCACACCGGTGATGAGGTAGCCCACCTCGCCGACCCCGAGCCCCTTGGAGGCCTTCTGATCGGGCGAGATGATGCCGACCTCCAGTAGTTCGTGAGTCGCCCCGGTCGACATCATCCGAATCCGCTCACGAGGGGTGATCCTGCCGTCGACCACTCGGATGTAGGTCACCACGCCCCGGTAGGTGTCGTAGACGGAATCGAAGATCATCGCACGGGCCGGGGCGTCGGCATCGCCCTGCGGCGCAGGCACGCTCAGCACCACCGCATCCAGCACCTCGGAGACGCCCTCGCCGCTCTTGGCCGAGACCCGCAGCACGTCGGACTCGGAGCACCCGATGATGTGGGCGAGTTCGGCGGCATAACGATCCGGCTCGGCAGCGGGCAGGTCGATCTTGTTCAGGACCGGGATGATCTCCAGCTCGTGTTCCATCGCCAGGTACAGATTCGCCAGCGTTTGCGCCTCGATACCCTGCGCCGCATCGACCAGCAGGATCGCACCCTCACAGGCGGCCAACGACCGGCTCACCTCGTAGGTGAAGTCGACGTGGCCGGGAGTGTCGATGAGATGCAGTACATGGTCCTCGCCATTGACCTGCCACGGCAGCCGCACGTTCTGGGACTTGATCGTGATGCCGCGCTCGCGTTCGAGATCCATCCGGTCGAGGTACTGGTCGCGGTACGCGCGCTCGCCCAGCACCCCGGTCAGCTGCAACACCCGGTCGGCCAGCGTCGACTTGCCGTGGTCGATGTGGGCGATGATGCAGAAGTTCCGGATGCGCTCCGGAGACGTGAAGGTGGTATCCGCGAACGTGCTCACTGAGTTTCCTCGCACAGATGTCGACTCTCGTACGGGCAGGGACCCCTCCATCGTCCCACGTGTCCGGGACTGCTCTGTGTCCAAGTCGGGAACGGGCACCGATGACGGTCGTATTCGCCGTTTGTCACTTCGCGCCACCCCGCTGAGAGGGCCATGCTGCGGACACGTCGGTACGACCTCGCTCCGGCGGGTGTTTCGGGAGTGTTCATGACGGCGAACGACGCGGAGGCCGATGGCGGTCGGCCGGTGCAGGCACGCTTGGGCGAGCCTGCAGGCCGATGGATTCTGACGGCCACGGTGCTCGGTTCGGGGATGGCGGCGCTGGACGCCACCGTGGTCAATATCGCGTTGCCGGTTCTGGGTCGCGAACTGAACGCCGGGCTGGTCGGGTTGCAGTGGGTGATCAACGGATACACGTTGACGCTGGCCGCCCTGATTCTGCTGGGCGGATCCCTCGGGGACCGCTACGGGCGCAAACGCATCTTCCTGGTGGGGACCGTGTGGTTCGCACTCGCCTCCCTGGGATGTGCACTGGCTCCGACCATCGAGATGCTCATCGGCGCCCGTGCTTTGCAGGGCATCGGCGGGGCGCTGCTGACACCGGGGAGTCTGGCGATCATCCAGGCTTCGTTCGTCTCCGAGCACCGCTCCCGAGCCATCGGTGCATGGTCGGGATTGGCGGGAATCGCCGGTGCCGTGGGGCCCTTTCTCGGCGGATGGCTGATCGCAGCGGGCAGTTGGCGGTGGATTTTCCTGCTGAACCTCCCACTGGCCGTACTCGTTCTCGTGGTCACGTCGCGGCACGTGCCGGAAAGTTCCACGCCTGCCACGAGTCACCATCCGGACATTGCCGGTGCAACACTGTGTGCGCTGGGACTGGGCGGCGTGACCTACGCGCTCAGCGTAGGTGGAGAGTCGGGAGTCACCCCGGCCGTGATCGGAGTCGGCCTCGGCGGCGTCGTGGGGCTCATCGCGTTCGTGCTGGTCGAACGGTTCAGCGCACGCCCCATGCTGCCACTGGGCATCTTCGCCTCCCGACGCTTCAGCGCGGTCAACCTGGTCACGCTCGCCGTCTATGCCGCGCTCGGCGGAGTGTTCTTCCTGCTCGTGTTGTATCTGCAGGTGGTGGCCGGTTTTTCACCGCTGCTGGCGGGAGCGGCGCTGTTGCCGGTCACGGTCATCATGTTGGCCCTGTCCTCCCGCGTCGGGGCACTGGCACAGCGGATCGGGCCGCGCCGACCGATGGCCCTGGGTCCGGTGGTCGCCGCCACCGGACTGCTGCTGATGCTGCGCATCGGACCCGACGCCTCGTACCTGACGGAGGTGCTGCCCGCGGTGGCCGTCTTCGGATTCGGGCTCTCGATCACCGTGGCACCGCTGACCAGTACGGCACTGGCCGCCGCGGGGCCGCAACACACCGGGCTCGCATCCGGGGTCAACAACGCCATCGCACGCACCGCCCAGATGTTGGCGGTGGCGGTACTGCCCGTGGCAGCCGGAATCTCCGGTGGCGCCTACACCCGGCCCGCCCTGTTCAGCCGGGGCTTCGACACGGCCATGCTCATCTGTGTGGGTCTGCTCGTACTGGGCGGGGTGTTGTCGGCTCTGAGCATCCCGAACAGCATGCTGGACACGGCGGAACCGGTACCCCGTCCGGCGCCGTCGGAACCTCGGCAGAGCCCGGCCCAGCAGCGTCCTACTGCTCCTCGGGAGTCCGCCCGGCAACGCTCCGCCCAGCAGGGTTCTGCTCACCGGAGCCACTGCGCAGTGGACGGGCCTCCGCTGTACTCCGGGAACGGGGCGCCGGGGGACGAGAAATCCTCCTGAGCAGGCAGCCGCAGGCGGGCATTCACCTCCGAAACCGGCGCACGCGGCTCGCATCCCGTACAACCCCGCCGACTGTTGATCAGTGCTGGCGCACGTCCACGCGCAACGGGTGATCGCCGGGAACTTCCACGAGAGCGATCCGCATCCCGTCCGGATCGGTGATCCAGGCCTCGTCCAATCCCCACGGTTTGCGTTCGGGCTCGGCCAGCACCGCCACACCCCGCTCGCGTAGCTGCTCGAACTCCGCGCGAACATCGCGCACCTGCAGCCACAGCACCTGGTCCGGACTCGGCCCTTGCTCGGCCTCACCGGACAGTTCCAGGAAGCCCTGGCCGAGGAAGAACACCGTTCCGCCGGGGAACTCGCGGTGGATCGCCAGGCCCAGGATGTCCCGGTAGAACTCCAGGGACCGCTGACGATCCTGTGGGCGCAGTATCATCCTGCTGTTCAAGATCTCCATGGTCCCGTTTCTACCCGCCGATCTCCGGGGTCATGCCGAGTCCGACCACTCGCCCCTGGCAACACGGCTACCCGCGGCGATCAACTGGCTCTACGTTCCCCCACAGCGGGCTCGACAAGCGCCTCGGCACTGCGCAACAGATCCGCGACCCGGCGGAGATCCGCCTGGGAAATCGCGGTTTCAGTGCTGGGCCGTGCTGCCGCGAGCAGCGTACGTCGAATCCATTCGGACCTGCTCGTTCCGGCCCTCTCCGCTGCCTCGTCGATCAATCGGGCATCGGCGACCGGAAGCCGGAACGATCTCGTCACCTCGAACGTGGGTGCGAGTTCCACCTCGACGGGTTCGTAGTCACCCTGTTCCCACTCCGCATCGAGTTCGTCCTTGTGCGCATACTGCCACTCGGCAAGCTCGGCGTCGGTCATGTTGGCGAACTCCGGTTCGTTCCGCTCGGTCATCACAACTCCCATGCGCTGATTACACGTGCGGTTCCGGTGTTCTGTTCGTAAACGAAGTTGATTCGGACTCGCCGACCCCCGTCAGTCCGGCCACTGACGACCCAGCACAGCCGTCGGCGGTCGTTCGGGGCATTCGACGGCCCCGACATGAAAACGACCTTCCACCGGCCGGTGGAAGGTCGTTCGGTAGCCGCCGGGCAGGCGGCGATCAGTAGCTCAGAGGACGCGGACGCCGGTGGCCTGGGGGCCCTTGGCGGCCTGGGTCACCTCGAAGGCCACGTACTGGTTCTCCTCGAGGTTGCGGAACCCGGTGCCGTCGATCTCCGAGTAGTGCACGAACACGTCAGCACCGCCGTCGTCCGGAGTGATGAAGCCGAAGCCCTTCTCCGAACTGAACCACTTCACAGTGCCCTGTGCCATCTTCTGTCTCCCAACAGGAACGGGGGTACCGGCGCCCACCCTGGTGTGGGTACGCCGAGGCCTGGCGTTCCAGACGGCGATGCCTCCAGCTTCCTGAAGGGCAGCTACGCGCCCGCAACATCATTCTGCGAGCGTGTCGAACACGAACACAAAAACCGGCCACCCCCCTCAACGAGTGGCTCCGTGGCTTTGTTCCCGATTCGGGGCACGATCTTGGTGCGGATTCGATCAAAGCACCTCACCTGCGCGTTCGACGCCCCGATCTCACTCGCATGGGTGAGAGCGACGACCACAGCAGGCCAGACCCGAGGCCAGGCTCCGGCACGGACGCCGAGCTGCTTTCCCTCACGGCTGCACTACGCCGAGCAGTTCGGGTCCCCAGGTGCGAAGCCGATGGACCGCGATACGGCCACATGCCCATGCCGATACCACTCCCGAGAGCACTCCGACCGGAACCGACGACCACAGCAGCCAGTCGTTGCCCAGCACCGTGCCGGTGATCAGCACGGCGAGCACCGGTATCGCGGCGACCACCAGCAGCACACTCATGGCGAACTGCTTCAACCCGGTCGCGAACCCGGGCTGACCTGCCGCGGTGAAGGGATTACTGCGCTGCTGCGGCACCGGAAAAGGCGTGAACACCGAAAGCAGCACCACCACACCACTGGCGGCACCCAGCACAGCCGCCGTCACGCCGAGCACCCAGGGATATACGCCCGCCTGCCCTGCCACCGCGGGCAGAACCAGGGCGGCCACGGCAACGACCGGAGCCACGAACGCCAGCCACGCCAGCTGTCGCCCCCGCACCTCCGCGTGCTGCACCTCGGGAGCGACCAAGGTATGCCGCAGGGCGGCACCGTCGAGTCCGTACAGATTCCCGCAATTGAGCATGGACAACCAGATCGCGAACAGGGCGGCGAACGGCAGGGCAGCGTTGCCGGGGCCATTGCCGAAGCCGATGAACAGCGGCATCGCCAAGCCCAGCAACAGACCCGGCAACAGGGACACGCGGCGCCGATTATCGCGCCACCACAGCCGGATTTCCTTGATCATCACCGCATTGATCGGCGTGGCGGGCAGAATCCGCTCCAGCCATCCGCCACCGGCCCTCTTCGCGACCGAGCCCGAGCCCGTTGACGGGGTGGTCAGCCGCCTGCGCAACAACTCCGACCACAGCAGTGTCAGCAGTCCGACGACGACGAGCAGCGCAGCCAACAGGCCCATCGCCAGCGGCCACTGCCCTGCCGAGGCGGCTCGGACCGCCCCCGGAGCCCAACCGGACGGTAGCAGGCGAAGTACCTCGCCCAGTGCGGAATCACCTGCGCCGACCAGGACGGGCACGATCGAACCGAGCAGCATCTGCGCCGGAATGATCAGCAGCATCACGCCGGAAGCCAGCAGCACTCCCAGGTCGCGTCCTCGTCGGGAACGCATCGCCGAACCCAGCCAGCCCACCACGACCCGGGACGCCACGATGGCCAGCGCCGCCTGAAGCACGGCGCCCACCCCCGCCACCGCGAGTGGTCCCGCTCCTCGGCTTGCCGCGGGCACGAGCAGACCGGCGAAGGCCAGCAAGGTCATCACGGGAGCGAGCCCGACCGCAGCGGCTGCGATCAGCCCCAGAGCGAGCTTGCGTGGCCCGACGGGCAGCAGAGCGAAATGCTCGGGCTGCAGAGTCTCGTCGCTACCGGCCGCCAGGATCGGTGCGACAAGCCAACCGAGTGTCCACACCAGGAACAGCAGCGACGCTGCGGTAAGTCCGGTTCCGCCTGCCGCCTCGGCTGCCGCGATGGCGCCTGCCGTGATCACGGCGGACACGAGGCCCAGGACGGCACCGGCGGCAAAACCACCGACCCGGGCCGCGCCGCGCAATGAATGGCTCAGCAGTCGTAGCCGCATGCGAATCAGGACGCCAACCACGACAGCCCCTCTCCGCCGCCGGTGCGGCCACCGACGAGATGCACGAAGGCGTCCTCCAGGGAGGTGCCCGCCCGAACCTCATCCAGCGGACCGGAGGCGATGACCCGACCGGAGGCGATGACGGCCACCTGATCGCAGAGCTGTTCGACCAGAGCCATCACGTGGCTGGAGAACACCACGGCGTTGCCCGCGGTGACGAAGCGCTGCAGGATCCTGCGGATCGTTCCGGCCGAGACGGGATCCACCGCTTCGAACGGCTCGTCGAGCACGAGCAGTTTCGGACCGTGCAGCATCGCCGCGGCCAGTCCGATCTTCTTGCGCATCCCCGCCGAGTAGTCCACCACCAGCGTGCGCCCGGCCTCGGTGAGTTCCAGCACGTCGAGCAATTCCTCGGTGCGCTGAGCGACCGTGCCGGAGTCGATGCCGCGCAGCAGGCCGGTATAGGTGAGCAGCTCCCGGCCGGTGAGCCGCTCGGGCATCGCCATGCCGTCCGGCAGCACCCCGACGAGTTCCTTGGCCCGAACCGGGTCCTGCCAGACATCGGCACCGAGGATGTGCGCGCTCCCGCTGTCCGGGCGCAGCAGCCCCACCGCCATCGACAGGGTGGTGGTCTTTCCCGCTCCGTTCGGTCCGACGAGTCCGAAGAACGAACTTCTCGGCACCGAGAGGTGCAAGCGGTCGACGGCGGTCTTGTCCCCGAACCGCTTGCCGAGAGACTCCAGCCTCATCGCCGACGTGTCGTCACTCGCCCCGGAGCCGATCCGGGGCGATGGGGGGTCGAATTCGGTTTCCATTGATTTCCTCCCGGCCATCGCCGCGGAACACCCTGCCAGATCGGGGACACCGCATTGGAGCAGTTCAAAAAATTGATATCACTATGCTATGTTTTCGACATCATTGACAGTCGCTGATCGGAGTCGCCATGAGCACCGTCCGAGCCGGGACACCCGGGAATACCGAGGCAGACGGCAACGTCGCCGACGTGCCGATGACCATGCCCGAGCCCGACGTGCGCGAGCACCGAGCAATGCATTTCCTGGGGATGCCGCTGCTCGGTGTCGGACTCCTCGCGCTGCTCGCCGGGATCGCACTGCTCATCACCGGCGCCACGATCACCGGCGGTATCGTCATCTCGATCGCGGTGGCCGGCGCCCTCGTCATCCTGGTCGGCCTGGTGACACTCGCGGGACTCTTCGCGGTGTCTCCCGGTGAAGCTCGTGTGGTGCAGTTCCTCGGCCGTTACACCGGCACGGTTCGTGCCACCGGTCTGCAGTGGACCAATCCGCTGACCAGCAAGCAGAAGATCTCCACCCGGATCCGCAACCACGAGACGTCGGTCATGAAGGTCAACGACGCCGAGGGCAATCCGATCGAGATCGCAGCAGTGGTGGTCTGGCAGGTGGCCGACACGGCCCAGGCATCGTTCGAGGTCGACAGCTTCGTCGAGTTCGTGGAGACCCAAACCGAGACGGCAGTCCGCCACATCGCCACCAGCTATCCCTACGACAACCAGGGTGCTCACGATCTGTCGCTGCGGGAGAACGCCGACGAGATCACCGGAAAGCTGTCCAGGGAAATCGCCGTACGGGTCCAGTCGGCGGGCGTGCAGATCGTCGAGTCGCGGCTGACACATCTGGCTTACGCTCCCGAGATCGCCCAGGCCATGTTGCAGCGCCAACAGGCGGGCGCCGTGGTCGCGGCACGGCAGCGGCTCGTCGAGGGTGCTGTCGGTATGGTCGATCTGGCGCTGCAGCGACTGGACGAGCACGACGTGGTGGAACTCGACGAGGACCGCAAGGCCGCGATGATCAGTAATCTGCTGGTGGTGCTGTGTGGCGACCGAGCCACACAGCCCGTGGTCAACACCGGCTCGCTGTACCACTGAGGTGGGGTGTGGCTTCCCGGAAGAGCTTCCTTCTTCGTCTGGACCCGGCTGTGCACGACGCACTCGCCCGGTGGGCCGGTGACGAACTCCGCAGCACCAATGCTCAG
This sequence comes from Haloactinomyces albus, assembly GCF_031458135.1. NCBI lineage: Bacteria > Bacillati > Actinomycetota > Actinomycetes > Actinopolysporales > Actinopolysporaceae > Haloactinomyces > Haloactinomyces albus. The sequence continues at coordinate 1,207,838 of NZ_JAVDXW010000001.1, forward strand.
GTCGAATTCCTCTTGCGCAAAGCGCTCGCCGAGGCGGGCAGGCTCCCCGAGGACGCGGGGAAACCGGCTCGCCGCGGGCGCCCGCGCAAGGACGGCGGCACGGCAGGCGACGCGGACTGATGCCGTGCCCGCAGTCCGTAGGCCCCTCGGACGCTGCTAGGATGGCGCGCCGTGCCGTGCGGCATTCCGCTCGGGAGGAAGGCTGGCTCTCAGTCGGTCCCCGCCAGACCGTGCGTCCTGGCGACCACGCATCGCGGACAGTGACGGACAGCGACCAAGAGGCAGCGCCACGACAGCGCGGCACGGATCCGATCGAGTCGAAAGAGGCGACCAGTGGCCAACATCAAGTCCGCGCGCAAGCGCATCCTCATCAACGAGAAGAACCGTCAGCGCAACAAGTCGGTGAAGTCCGCGGTGAAGACCTCCATCCGCAAGTTCCGCGAGGCCGCTGCCGCCGGCGAGAAGGACAAGGCCATCGAGCTGCAGCGTGCCGCCGCGCGCTCGCTGGACAAGGCGGCCACCAAGGGCGTCATCCACCGCAACCAGGCCGCCAACAAGAAGGCTGCCATGGCCAAGCGCGCCAACCAGCTCTGAGTTCCGAGCACTGTCGAGTTCGAGCACTCGACCTCTCGGGCCCTTCGGAAGCGAGCATCTTCCGAAGGGCCCGTTCCCTGTCCGCATCACCGTGTGCGCAGGTCGATCAGCCGCAATACCGTACGTTCCAGCGCATAGGAAGCATCCGCGGCTTGCCCCTTGACGTCGGCGTTGACGGTGGCGGTCACCTGCATGGCCGCGGCGACTCCCGCCCGGTTCCACCCTCGTGCCTGCCCCAGCGCCTTCCTGGCTTTCCACTCGGGCATGCCCAGCTCACTCGCCAGCCGATACGTGTCGCTGCTGCCCGCAGCGGCGACCCGCCCGAGGGTGCGCACCGATTCGGCAAGCGCATCGGCGATCAGCACGTGCGGAACACCCAGCTGCAAAGCCCACCGCAATGCTTCCAGCGCACCGGCCCGGTCGCCCGTCACCGCCTTCTCCGCGACCACGAAACCGGTGACCTCAGCACGGCCCTGGTGGTAACGGCGCACCGCCTGCTCGTCGACACGACCGTCCGTGTCGGCGACAAGCTGCGACGCCGCCGACGACAGCTCGCGCAGATCCGAGCCCACGGTTTCGATCAGAGCGCTCACCCCGGCCGCGTCGATACGCCCACCAACGCGGCGAACCTCGTCCCGGACGAACGCTTCACGCTCCGCCGGTTTGGTGATCTTGCGGCACTCGGTCACCGTTGCACCGAGTTTGCGCAGCGCATTGGGCAGTTCCTTGGCCTGCTTCGCTCGACCGCCGCCACTGTGCTGGGCGATGAGCACGACACCATCGGCCGGTTGGCGGGCATGAGCGAGGATCGCCTCGGCGATCTCCTTGCCCGCTTCCTGCGCTGCCTCCAGCGCCACGACCTGTGCTTCCGAGAACAGGGAGGGACTGAGCATCTCGTCGAGCTCGGGCGGGGTGAGTTCACTCACCCTGATGCGGCGGAGTTCGACGGCGGGGTCGACCGCCCGCGCCGCATCCACCACAGCCCGCACAGACCGCTCCACCAGCAGTTCTTCCTCACCGAGAACCAGATGCAGCGACTCCGGAGCAGCGGTCGAGGGGCTCATGCAAGTATGGTCGCACGCGTTCGTGACGACGCGAAGGCGTCCCGCATCCTGGATCGTGGTGGCCGGATGGTGGTCGATTGCCGTACCGTGGCAACCACAAACGAAAAGCTCATCCAGAGGGGCAGAGGGAACGGCCCGGAGAAGCCCCGGCAACCAGCGTTGGCCATTCGTGATCACTGCCGCGAGGCCGCCGACGAAAAAGGTGCCAATTCCGACCCGCATGCGGGACAGATGAGGGGAGAGGACCTCGCGATGACCATTGCCGCCGGCACCCAGACCACTGCGGCGAACAAGACCTTCGATCTCGGCCCGGCTGCCGAACTGGTGTCCAAGGAAGAGGGACACCGCCAGCCGCTGGCACCCGAATTCGTCTGCCTCGAGGACTTCTCGCCGCTGGAGGTCGCCTACGACTTCGGGCGGGTCCGTCGCGAGGACATCGAAGCCGGCCCGCGTTCGATCTGGCGCTATAAACACCTTCTTCCGGTGCCCTCCAACGTGGAGGAGCACCCGAACACCGAGCCCGGCTGCACCCGGCTGGTGCGAGCCGACAACCTCGCCAAGGCGCTCGGTGTCAAGCGCATCTGGATCAAGGACGACACCGGCAACCCCACCCACTCGTTCAAGGACCGCGTCGTTGCCGTGGCATTGGCCGCCGCCCGCGAGTTCGGATTCAAGGTTCTGGCCTGTCCGTCCACCGGTAACCTGGCCAACGCCGTGGCCTCGGCCGCAGCCCGCGCCGGTTGGGACTCGGTCGTTCTCGTGCCGTCCTCGCTGGAACGCGCCAAGGTGTTGATGACCGCCGTCTACGACGGCTCGCTGCTCGCCGTCGACGGCAACTACGACGACGTCAACCGGCTGGCAACCGAACTGGCCGGCGAGCACGAGGACTGGGCGTTCGTCAACGTCAATGTCCGGCCCTACTACTCCGAGGGCTCCAAGACTCTGGGCTTCGAGGTGGCCGAACAGCTCGGCTGGCGACTGCCCGAGCAGATCGTCGTCCCGATCGCCTCCGGCTCGCAGCTCACCAAAGTGGACAAGAGCTTCCGGGAACTCGGCGAAGTCGGCCTCGTCGAACCGAGTCCCTACCGCATCTTCGGTGCCCAGGCCTCGGGCTGTTCCCCCGTGTCGAGTGCCTTCAAGGAAGGCACTGACACGGTGCAGCCGGTCCAGCCGGAAACCATCACCCGTTCGCTGGCCATCGGGGCTCCGGCCGACGGCCCGTACGTGCTCGACTCCGTGCGCCGCACCAACGGTTCGGTCGAGGATGTCACCGACGAGGAGGTCGTCGAGGGCATCCGCCTGCTGGCGCGCACCGAGGGCATCTTCGCCGAGACCGCGGGGGGAGTGACGGTGGCCACCACGAAGAAGCTCATCGACACCGGGCAGCTCGACCCGGACTCGGAAACGGTGCTGCTCATCACCGGTGACGGGCTGAAGACGCTCGATGCCGTGCAGGACCACGTCGGCCCGAAGGCCACGGTCGCGCCGAACATCGATGCCGTGGATACCGCCCTCGGCCGCTGAGCCGTGCAGAGGGGCGGAGGTTTGCGAGGAAACGTCCGCCCCATCACCGCAACAACCGGACGCACTCAGGGCTCCGGGCGGAGCGGGTCACCCCTGCTGACCGTCCGGAGGCCGTCCGGGCCTGTCAGTACGGCGATATCGCCCTGCCGATCGGTACGGAGCACCCTGGTGCCCCCACGTTTCAGGGTGCCGACAATCAGCGGGCTCGGATGACCGTAGTCGTTGCCGTGGCCGACGCTGATCAGCGCCAGCCGCGGCTGCACAGCTCGCAGGAAACGCGGGATCGTATACCGGGAGCCGTGATGGGGGACCTTCAACACGTCCGCCCGCAGATCGCGGTCCGATGCCAGCAGCCGGGACTGACTCCGCAACTCGATGTCCCCGGTGAGCAGGATCCGCGTGGTCCGAGTGGTGGCCCGCAGCACCAGGGAGAGATCGTTGGCCCGCTCCTCCGAGGCGGTTCGCGCCAAAGCCTCCGCCGGTGCGAGCACCTCGAGTTGCAACGCGGGCCACCGCAGACGGTGCCCCGCTGACAGCGGCACCAGGGAAGCACCGGCTGCCCGGACTTCGCGGCGAACCTTTTCCATGGCCCAGGCGGGTTCGCGCAGCCCGCCGAGTGCCACCGCTCCCACGGCGCGGCCGTCCAGCACACCCGAGAGACCACCGATGTGGTCGGCGTGCAGGTGGGTCAGCACGACCAGCGGGATTCGTTCGACTCCGAGGCGGCGCAGGCATGCGTCCGTCACCCCCGGCACCGGGCCGGTGTCGACCACCACGGCTTCCCCCGGAACGCCGGTGGCCAGTACCAGGCTGTCGCCCTGCCCCACATCGCAGGCCACCAGGTCCCAACCCGGCGCGGGCCATGCCGGACTGATGATCCGGGGCGGGACAAGTACCACCCCGAGCATCAGCAGCAGCACAGCCAAGCTCCAGCGGACTCTCGTGCTGCGCAACCCGATCAGCAGGACGGCGGCCAGTCCGGCGAGGGCGAGTCCACCGCTCACCCCCGACGGCCATTCGACGGTCGCACCGGGCACCGCCGAGGCATGGTCGGCCACTGCCAGCACCCACTTCAACTCCGGCGCGGCCAGCCACACGCAGAGTTCGGCTCCCCGATCCCACAGCGGCGCGATCACGGTGGCAGCGACCCCGAACACGGTCGCCGGGGCGACCACCGGCCCCACCAGCAGGTTGGCCAATATCGCGACCATGCTGATCTCACCGGACAATGCGGCCACCAGTGGGGCGGTAGCCACGTGCGCGGCGGTCGGAACGGCCAGTGCCTCGGCCATGCCGACCGGAACTCCCCTGGCATGGAGCGCAGCCGACCAACCGGGAGCCAGCACGATCAGCGCCGCCGTCGCCGCAACCGACAACGCGAAGCCCGCACTGGTTGCCAGGCCGGGCGAGAACAGCAACAGCACGATCACACCGGCCGACAGCGCGGGCAGTGCCGATCTGTTCCGCCCGAGAACGAGCGCAAGCAGAGTGATCGTGCCCATCGCCGCAGCACGCAGCACGCTCGGCTCGGTCCCGGCGAGGACGACGAATCCGAGCATCCCCGCACCCGCACCCAGCGCCGAAACGACCGGACCGGCGCGCACCAACCTGAGCAGCAGGAGCACGGCACCGCAGACAATGGCCAGATTCGCCCCCGAAACGGCTGTGAGGTGCGACAGGCCTGCGGTGTCGAACTCGTGCACCACCTCCTGAGGCAATCCGCTGGTGTCGCCCACGACCAGGCCGGACAGCAGGCCCGTCGCCGCAGGGCCGAGCACGGCTGCGGCGGCCTGCCGCAGCCCCCGACGCAGGCTTTCGGCAGTGCGCTGCCATTCCGGCGGCGCGGAGACGGCTTTCGGTGGCGCGTACACCGGAAGCACGGCGACCAGCAGATCCCCGCCGCGCGGCGGAATCAACGCTGCCTCGACGGTCACGCGGTGGCCTGCGATCAGATTTCGCCACTGGTGCGTGGGAACGAGCAGGAGGACGTCACCACCCGCACGCACCCACCGGTCCTCGATCCGTGCGGCACGCAATTCGGCCCGCACCACCGCTCTGGCCTCCGCGCGGGTGCCACCGTAGGAGGCCCCCTGTAGCGGGCTCGGGGCAGCGTGGAGGACCACGCGCACCGTCGCCCGGTCGCCTTGCTCGACCACGGACCTCAGCGGATGCTGCTCGAGTTGGTGCGTGCGCAGCGCGATACCGAAAGCCGACACACCGATGAGCAGCAGTACCACGAGCACTCCGCTCGCCCACCGCGCCGACCTGGCCGTGCACCACACCAGGAGGAGAGCACCGCAGGCCACCACGGTCACGATCGCGGCGGGCACCCAGCCCGAGAACACCCCCGCCAGCGTGACCGCCCATACCGCAGCCGCCCCGGGAGCAAGGCGAAGATCGGCCGCACCACGCGGATGACGTGTCCCGGCCCGATTCGCGGTGCCGAATGCCGCCGCGCTCACACTCGAACGAGGTCCTGCAGTCGCGAGAACCGAACCTCGCCGATGCCGCTTACCTCCCGCAACTGTTCCACCCCGTCGAAGCGGTCGTGCTCACTACGCCACTGCACGATGCGTCCTGCGGTGACCGGCCCGACTCCGGGCAGTTCCTCGAGTTCTTCCCGGCTCGCGGAGTTGAGGTCGATCTTTCGATCGGATGCCGCCGGGCCACTTCCTGCGGTCCCCGCGCTGTCCTGCGCCTCCGGTGGAACCGGCACGCCCACATAGAGTTGCTCTCCGTCGGAGAGCTTGCGGGCGAGGTTGAGCGCCACGACATCGGTCCCGGGAAGCCGGCCACCCGCCGCCTGCAGAGCATCGGCGACACGGTCGCCCGGTTCCACGGTGACCAGTCCGGGCTCGTGCACGCGGCCGACGATGCTGACAACCAGCTTTTCCGGTGTGGCACTGGTGCTCGGTGACGAGGAGGTCGCCACCGGAGTCGGCAGGAGCGGCACCGGTTCGGCGGAGGGGCGCTCGGACCATGTGGTGACACCGACGACGATCGCAACCACCACAGCAGCCAGCGCCAGGCCGACAAACCCGAGTCTTCCGGGGTCCACCCTGGACCGATGCCAGGACTCGGGGAGCCAACGCCGAGCGAACCGCTGTACGACACCGGCACGTGCGAGGGAAGTACTCACCGGTCCGCCCGCAGCCGTCATCGTGTCGGAATCGCACTGCTCGCCTTCGCCACCTCGAGCTCTGTCCATCAGAGTCAGAAGGCGCTGTCTCGCATCCGGTTGCCCGGGGGTTTCCTCGTCCGCGCCGCCTTGGTGAGCAGCCGGCGCGGAGGCAGTGTGCGCTCGGGAGAACTCGGCCATGCCAGCAACGCTAGGGCGGGCCGCTTACCCTGCGAATCCCCACTTTCGTGGCCTGTGGACAACCATGGCCACTGTGGATCGGTTCGGCCCTGTTCTCACGAACTCTCGTGCCAGCCACCGGGCAGAACCACCACGCCGACCGCACCGGGACCGATGTGCGCACCGATCACCGCGCCGACTTCGGAGACCGTGCAGTCCTGACACTCGGGGATTTGCCCACGGAGCCACTCGGCGAGTTGGAAAGCCCGATCCGGCGCTTCCAGGTGATGTATCGCGACCGTGGCCGGACCCGGTTCCGCAGCGCGCACTGCGATCTCCACCAACCGGGCCATCGCCCGCGTGGTCGTGCGCACCTTCTCCAGGGCTTCGATCCTGCCCGAGCGGATGTGCAGCAACGGCTTGATGGCCAGCGCCGTACCGAGGAGCGCGGTGGCAGTGCCGATGCGCCCACCCCGGCGCAGATAATCCAGTGTCTGCACGGAAAACATCGTGTTCGTCCGTTCCGCGACGCGGCCTGCCGTCGCCGCCACCGCCGCCAGGTCCGAGCCGGCTTCCGCGCTCGCACCCGCAGCCAGCACCGAGAATCCCAGACCCATCGCGGTGGATCGGGAGTCCACGATGCGAACCCGGTGGGAATCGACCTCCTGGGCGGCCAGTCGTGCCGCGTCCCATGTTCCGGAAAGCTGCCGGGAAAGGTGCACCGACACGACCCCCTCGGCACCCGCCTCCAGTGCCGACCGGTATGCCCGGGTCAGGTCCTCCACCGTCGCCCCGGAAGTCGTCACCCGATGTTTGTGGGCGAAGGCGGTGGCCAACTCCCGGGGACCGAAATCGCTTTCGGCGATGGCATCGGCCCCGTCCACGCTCACATACAACGGCACCGTGCGCAGCGAGTACCGCTGAGCGAGCCCCTCAGGCAAGTACGCGGTCGAATCGGTGACCACAGCGATGGACACGGGAACGCCTCACAGCTCGCCGTGCGGAGCGGTCCGGCTGCGCCCGACCGGAGGAACATCCGGTCGAGCCGCCGACACAGCCGAGCACCTCACTCGGGAACACCGCCGTTGTAGGTCAACAGACGCCAACCCCGGATATCACGGCCCCGGCGGGTCAACACCGTCCAATGGCAATTACCGATACCGCCCAGCCCCGGCCACAATTCGGTCGGCCACTCCAGCAGGCGCGCGGTCAAGCCCGTGATCAGACCACCATGCGTGCACAGCAGAGCGGTTCCGTCATAGCCGTGATCGAGCTCCTGCACGACCTGGAGGGCACGTTCGGCAACCTCGACCCGGGACTCGCCGCCGGGTGGTGTCCAGGTCGGCTTCGCCCGCCAGGACCCCATCGCTCCCGGCCATCCGTGCTCCACCTCGGCACCACTGAGCCCCTGCCATTCACCGAGGTGTGTCTCCCGCAGGCGCTTGTCGAGACGTGCCACCTGGCCGCTGACCTCCGTGAAGGCGGCAGCGGTCGTGCTCGCCCTGCGCAGATCCGAGCTCAGCACAACGTCGGGCCGGAACTCGGCGACCACGGGAGCCGCACGTTTCGCCTGTTCGTGCCCGATGGAATCGAGCTCGCTGTCCAGGTGCCCCTGGATACGCCCGGTAGCGTTGTATTCGGTTTCACCGTGCCGCCACAGCACGAGTCGTTCCAGCGTCACTCCCGGCTGCCCCGCTCGTCGGATTCCGCCACCACGTCATCGCCGGAACCGGTACCCTCGGCGCCGGAACCGTCGACGTTCTCGTCGAACTCGATGCGCGGGCAATCCTTCCACAACCGTTCCAGCGCATAGAAGGAACGTTCGTCCTCATGCTGGACGTGCACGACCACGTCGACATAGTCGAGCAGAACCCAACGGCCCTCTCGGGTTCCCTCCCGACGGACCGGTTTGGTGCCCGCGGCACGCATTTTCTCCTCGATCTCCTCGACGATCGCCTCGACCTGCCGCTCGTTCGGAGCCGATGCGATCATGAAGCAGTCGGTGATGATCAGCTGCTCGGACACATCCAGCAGAACCAGGTCGTTGGCCTTTTTCTCCGCCGCCGCTCGCGCCGCTACCAGGGCCAGCCTACGGGCGTCTTCAGTGGCTGCCACATCGCTCCTCTCCGGGGTGGGCTTCGGGTACGGCCCATGCCCGGTCAAGGATAGCCAGCCGGGGCACGACTCGCGGTATCCACCGTGGTGACCGGCATGGTCGTTTCACCGGGCAACGGGGCCCCACTCCGAGGGAGTCTCCCGGTACAGGCCCCGCTTGGTGATGTACTGCACGATCCCGTCGGGAACGAGGTACCAGACCGGCAGCCCCGCTGCGACCCGTTCACGGCACCCGGTGGAGGAGATCGACATCGCCGGAATCTCCACCAGAGACACCGATCCCTGCGGCAGGTGCCTGTCGTCGAGTGAGTAGCCGGGTCGTGTGACCCCGATGAAATGGACGTGACCGAACAACTCGTCCACCCGGTGCCAGGACAGGATCTGCTCCAGGGCATCGGCTCCGGTGATGAAGTACAGATCGGCATCCGGATATTCGGCGTGCAGGTCACCGAGGGTATCAACGGTGTAGGTAGGGCCACTGCGGTTCACATCGACCCGACTGACCGAAAACCGCGGATTCGATGCGGTGGCCACGACCGTCATCAGATAACGGTCCTCCGCGGGACTGACGTATTCGTGCCCCTTCTGCCATGGCCGGCCGGTCGGCACGAAGATGACCTGCTCCATGCCGAACTGGGCCTGCACCTCACTGGCGGCCACGAGGTGGCCGTGATGGATCGGGTCGAAGGTGCCACCCATGACACCGATACGGCGTCGACGAGACATGGTTGACCAGCCTAACCGCCCTCCTCGACCGTGGGCCCGGGGCCACCGCTCCCCCGATGGCCACGGACCCACGGCCCTGCGCAACCTTCGGCGGGCTGGGGTCCACCTCGGGTCGCGGGCGCTGCCGCTACGGGCGCGCACCCGGTGTGACGACGAGGCGCTGCCACCATGACGCGACAACCGCACATTCATTTCCCGAGGGATTCACGTCACCTCGAGGAGTGCGACGGGCGCACGGGAATGCAGTGCCGTACACACCGCATCATCGATCACCGACGCATCATCCGGCCGGACGCACGTGCCCGTCGCCGAAGGCCAACCACTTGGTGGAAGTCAGTTCGGGCAACCCCATGGGACCTCGGGCATGCAATTTCTGGGTGGAGATGCCGATCTCGGCGCCCATCCCGAACTGCGCACCGTCGGTAAAGGCGGTCGATGCGTTGACCATGACCGCAGCGGCGTCCACACGCGCACTGAACTGGCGTGCCGAACGCAGGTCGGCGGTCACGATCGCCTCGGTGTGCCCCGTCCCGTGCTCGGCGATGTGCGCGACGGCCTCCGGCAACGAATCCACCACCGCAGCCGCGATGTCCAGGGAACCATACTCGGTTTCCCAGTCCTCATCGGTGGCAGCGACGACATTCGAGGCACCGGCACCCTCGACGTCGAGGACCCGCTTGTCGCCGTGCACCGTCACGCCCGCCGAACGGAGTGCGGCAATCGCCTTCGGCAGGAACTCCTCGGCAATATCGCGGTGCACCAGCAGGGTCTCGGCGGCATTGCACACGCTCACGCGGCGCGCCTTGGAGTTGAGCAGGATGCGCACTGCGGTGTCGAGATCGGCGTGCGCATCGACGTAGACGTGGCAATTGCCTGCGCCGGTCTCGATGGCGGGCACGGTGGCCTGTTCCACCACGGCGGAGATCAGGCCCGCGCCACCACGCGGAATGACGACGTCGACCAGGCCACGAGCGGTGATGAGGTGCTGCACGGAGGCGCGATCGTGACACGGCACGAGTTGCACGGCCTCGGCGGGGAGGGCATGGGCGCGCAGCACGTCGGCCAGGATCGACACCAGGGCGGCATTGGACCGTTCCGCCGAGGAAGACCCGCGCAACAACACCGCGTTGCCGGATTTCAGCGCCAGGCCCGCGGCATCGACGGTCACGTTCGGTCGCCCCTCGTAAACCATGCCGACGACTCCCAGCGGAACTCGCACCTGCTGCAGCTGGAGCCCGTTGGGCAGCACACTGCCGCGCACCACCTCACCGATCGGATCGGGCAGTGCCGCTACCGTGCGCAGTCCCTCGGCCATGCTCGCGACACGGTCGGTGGTGAGTGTCAGTCGGTCGACCGTGCTGCCCGGCAGCCCGGCTTCCCGGGCGGTTTCGAGGTCCCGACCATTGGCCTCGAGGATCTCGGCATCGCGCTCCAGCAGCGCATCGGCCATCGCATGCAGCACGGCATCCTTGGCGTCCCGGTTGGCCAGGGCCAGGTCGCCTGCGGCGCGCTGGCCACGTCGGGCTGCGTCGTGTACCTGCGCACGCAGCTCCTCGCCCTGTGCCGGTGCGGTGTCGGTCGTACTCGGGGACTCGGTAGTCGTGGTCACCCATCCAGATTAGCGCTCACGGGCAACCGAGTTGCGTAGAGAAATTTCGCGAGAAATTGACCGGCCCTGCGGGCACCGGCCGGTGTCGAGGGCTCCGCGGCGGTCCGGTAGGAATCACGGCGTGGACGAACATGCGCTACGCGAGCTCGCCGAGCAGCAGCTGCACGCCCTGGCAGGCCCCGAAGCCACGCTGCGACAAGACCAGTGGAACGCCATCCGCGCCCTGGTCCTCGAACGCAGGCGAGCCCTCGTCGTCCAACGCACGGGCTGGGGCAAGTCGGCCGTGTACTTCGTGGCGACAGCGCTGCTGCGGGAACTCGGCGAAGGCCCGACCGTGATCATCTCGCCGCTGCTGGCCCTGATGCGCAACCAGGTGGAGGCCGCAGCCTCGGCAGGCGTGCATGCGGCGACGATCAACTCGTCGAACCCCGAGGAATGGGCGAACATCGAGGAGCAGGTCGCCATCGGCGAGGTCGACGTGCTGCTGGTCAGCCCGGAGCGGCTCAACAATCCGGACTTCCGCGACACCATCCTGCCGGAACTGACCCACACCGCCGGCCTGCTGGTCGTCGACGAGGCTCACTGCATCTCGGACTGGGGACACGACTTCCGCCCCGACTACCGGAGACTGCGTACTCTGCTCACCGAACTCCCCGAGGGCGTGCCGGTCCTGGCCACGACGGCCACCGCCAACGATCGCGTCGTCCGGGACGTGTCCGAACAGTTGGGCGTCGGGGACGAATCCGGCACTGCGCACGAAGCCCTGGTGCTGCGCGGCAGCCTCGACCGGGAGAGCCTGCGGCTCGGGGTGGTCACCCTGCCGACCACACAAGCACGCATGGGATGGCTGGCCGAGCATCTCGCCGACCTGCCCGGATCGGGGATCATCTACACCCTGACCGTGGCTGCCACCGACGAGATCACCGGCTTCCTGCGCGACCAGGGCTATGAGGTGGCTGCCTACTCCGGCCGCACCGAGCCGGCGGAACGGGCGCAGGCAGAGGAGGCTCTGCTCGCCAACCGGGTCAAGGCACTGGTCGCGACCTCGGCGCTGGGAATGGGTTTCGACAAGCCCGACCTCGGTTTCGTGGTGCACCTGGGCGCGCCCTCCTCACCGATCGCCTACTACCAGCAGATCGGGCGTGCGGGCCGTGGAGTCCGGCACGCGGAGGCGCTGCTGCTCCCCGCCCCGGAAGACCGGGACATCTGGAGCTATTTCGCGTCGCTGGCGTTCCCGGGTGAACCCACGGTCCGCGCGGTACTGGAGGCACTCACCGAGGCCGACGGCCCGTTGTCGACCGCGGCTCTGGAGCCACGGGTGGACCTGACGCGCACCCGATTGGAGATGGTGCTCAAGGTCCTCGACGTCGACGGGGCGGTCCAGCGGGTGAAGGGCGGTTGGGAGTCGACCGGGCAACCGTGGACCTACGACACCGAACGCTACGAGCGTGTCGCCGCCCAGCGTCGTGCCGAACAGCAGGCGATGCTCGACTATCTCGACACCACCGGCTGTCGCATGGAGTTCCTGCGCAACCAACTGGACGATCCGCACGCCGAGCCGTGCGGCCGGTGTGACACCTGCACCGGATCCGGATATTCGGCACAGGTGGGGCAGCAGGCAGCACAGCAGGCCGAGGACCGCCTTCGCCGTCCCGGTGTGGAGCTCTCGCCGCGCAAGATGTGGCCGAGCGGGATGGCGGCGCTGGGCGTTTCCCTGTCGGGCAGGATCCCGGCGACCGAACAGACCGAGCAGGGCCGGGCGGTGGGCCGCCTGACCGACATCGGTTGGGGAAACCGGCTCCGCGAACTGCTCAGCGCCTCGGCCTCCGACCAGGAGCTGCCGGAGGACCTGTTCCAGGCGTGCGTGCAGGTGCTGGCCGGATGGGAATGGGAGCAGCGGCCGGTCGGTGTGCTGGCCCTCGGCTCACACACGCGCCCGACGCTGGTGCACAGTCTGGCCGCGCGGATCGCCTCGGTCGGCCGGTTGCCACTGCTGGGTGAGATCACGCCGGAGCCGACCGCCACCTCGCCGAGGCGGGGAACCAACAGTGCGCAACGGGTGGCCACCCTGTGGCAGCGGTTCCGGGTGCCGGAGCAACCGGACCTGTCCGCCCTGGACGGGCCGGTGCTGTTGCTGGACGACTACGCCGACACGGGGTGGACGATCACCGTCGCCGGTCGCCTGCTGCGACAGGCGGGAGCCCCCGCCGTGCTGCCCTGCACGCTCGCCACCACGGGGTGAGCGTGCCGCTACGCACCGAGAAACCGACGAATGACCGCACGTACCGCAGTGACAGTACTCTCGTCACAAATACCGGACGCCTCACGGAGGCGAGCCGTGGACACTGCACGCACCTGCTCACAGAGCGCCCAAGTGGGTGCTTTCAAGCCGGTATCCGTGCCCCCCACGGCAATGTGGTGTGGCAAGCCACGATCCCGCGTCGTCAGTGGCACAGCAATAACCAGGTCAGGAATGTACTCGGCGTATTCTGCGCTGGAGACGACCAATATCGGTCGCCAGCCTGCCTGCTCCCGACCAACTGTCGGATCCGGCTTGGCGAAAGTAATTGTACCGGGCCTCACCGCAGGTTGTCCGTCAACGGAGCCTGCACCCACTCATCTCTCTCACTGACGTAGTCCGACCAGGCGTCAGCGTCCTGTTGCAGACGCTGATAACCCGCACCCACCGCAGACCAAAACTCACGCCGTTCCAAAGCATCCAACGCTTCAGCCACAATTTCCGCTTGGGTCACATGTCTCTCATGAGCCCGACTCGCAATACGGTCCCGCAACTCGTCCGGAATCTTGATCGTAGTCGTCATGACTTCAGAATACCTGATTGGTATACGACTTGGCATACCGTAATATCCAATGGACTCCAGCTGATCAACGCATGGCGACGAGGTCGTCGGCATGCACGACCTCGCGCCGCTGCTCGGGGGGCAGTTCATGGCTCGACCGGCCGATCAACTCGGGCAGCTCGCCTGCGTCGTAGGCGACCACTCCCCTGGCCACCACCGTCCCGGAAGGCCCGGCCAGCTCCACCACGTCGCCACCCTCGAAGGCACCTTCGACCCCGGTGACCCCCGCGGCCAGCAGCGAGCGCCTGCGCTTGACCACCGCCGCGACCGCACCCTCGTCCAGGTGCAGCCGTCCCCGCGCGCCTGCGGCATGCGCGAGCCAGAAACGCCGGGCCGACAGATGGGCTCCGGTGGCCGCGAATGCCGTACCGACATCGGCAGGACCGAGCGCACGAACCGCCTGCGCGGCCGAGGTCAGCAGTACCGGAATCCCCGCCGAGCACGCCACCCGCGCCGCTTCGACCTTCGAGGCCATTCCCCCGGTCCCGAGCCCGGAAGTGCCGCTACTCGCGACGGAAACACCCGCCATGTCCGAGGGGCTCGTGACCTCCGAGACGACGGCGGAACCCTCCTGCCGGGGGTCACCGTCGTACAAGGCATCCACGTCGGACAACAGCACCATCGCCTCGGCCCCCACCAGGTGCGACACCAGCGCGGCCAACCGGTCGTTGTCACCGAACCGGATTTCGGCGGTGGCCACCGTGTCGTTCTCGTTGACCACCGGAATCGCGCCGAGGGCCAGCAGCCGGTTCAGGGTGCGCCGAGCATTGCGATAGTGACTCCGCCGAACCACGTCGTTCGCCGTCAGCAGGACCTGCCCCACGGTCAGGTGATGGCGGACGAAGGAGTCCGCGTAGGCGTGGGCCAACGTCTGCTGCCCCACACTGGCGGCGGCCTGCTGGGTGGCGAGGTCCTTCGGTCGTCCACGTAGGCCCAGCGGCGCGATTCCGGCCGCGATCGCGCCCGACGACACCAGTACCACCTGGCTGCCGGATGCGACCTTCTTGGCGAGGATGCCGACCAGCGCGTCCAGTCGCTCGTGGTCGAGTCCGCCTTCGGCGGTGGTCAGCGACGACGACCCCACCTTCACCACGAGGCGTTGTGCGGCCGAGATCGCCTGCCTGGTCGGAGACTCCACTCCGACCGCGCCACCACTCACCGGCCGCTCTCCTCGTCCTCGCCGGTTTCCCCGGGCATGATTTCCCCGGCGTCGTCTTCCTCGAAATCGTCCTCCTCGACGTCATCTTCCTCGACGTCGTCTTCCGAGGAGCCCTCGAAGGCCCGCTCCGTGCCGGGCACGTCCAGGCCCGCTCCCGAACGCCGCGCCTTCATCGCCGCTCGGCGCTCGTCCTTCGTCACCCGCTCGCTGACGTCCAGCCGCGTGTCCGCTCCGCGAGCGCCCTGCACGATGGCCACCCCGGCAGGAGTGGTCGGTTCCCAGTCGAAAGTGACCCCGCCGATGGTCACCGGATTGCCCGGCTGAGCGCCCTGCTTGGCGAGTTCCTCCTCGACACCGAGCCGTGCCAGGCGGTCGGCGAGGTAACCGACGGCCTCGTCATTGTCGAAACTGGTTTGGCGCACCCACCGTTCGGGGCGCTCGCCACGCACGAGGAAACCGTCCTCGACCTCCGGATCGGGTTCGACCGTGAAGCCGGAATCATCCAGCCCGGCAGGGCGCACGACGACCCGTGTGGGCTCCGGAGCGGGCAGCTCCGCACGGTAGCGCTCCACCTCGTCGGCAAGAGCGAAGCTCAACTCACGCAACCCCTCGTGGCTGGCCGTGGACACCTCGAAGACCCGCCAGCCACGTTCGGCGAGGTCGGGGCGAATCAACTCGGCCATCTCCTGCGCATCCGGAACGTCCATCTTGTTCAGGACCACGATCCGAGGTCGCTGCGCCAAGTTCGGAGCACCGTGTTCCTCGGTCAGCGCCGGGGTGTAGTCCGCAAGCTCGTTCTCCAGCGCCTCGATGTCGGACACCGGGTCACGGCCGGGTTCGAAGGTCGCGCAGTCCACCACGTGCACCAGGACCGCGCAGCGCTCGATATGCCGCAGGAAGTCGAGGCCGAGGCCACGTCCGCCACTGGCGCCGGGAATGAGTCCGGGGACATCGGCGACCGTGAAGACCGTCTCGCCCGCGGAGACCACGCCCAGGTTCGGCGCCAGCGTGGTGAACGGGTAGTCGGCGATCTTGGGTTTCGCCGCCGACAGGACGGAGATCAACGAGGACTTTCCGGCCGAGGGGAACCCGATCAGGCCGACATCGGCGACCGACTTCAGCTCCAGTACCAGATCGCCCTGGTCACCCGGCTCGCCCAACAAGGCGAACCCGGGGGCCCTCCTGGCCTTCGACGACAGTGCCGCGTTCCCCAAACCGCCACGGCCGCCACGAGCGGCGACGAACGTCGTGCCCGGACCGACCAGGTCGGCGACCACCTCGCCGTCCGGATTCAGCACCACCGTGCCGTCCGGTACGGACAGGACCAGATCCTGTCCGGCAGCACCGTTACGCATGCTGCCGCGCCCCTGGGTGCCCCGGGTGGCACGCGCGTGCGGCCGGTGGTGGAAGTCCAGCAGGGTGTGCACTCCCGGGTCGACCACGAGAGTGACATCACCGCCCTTGCCACCGTTGCCACCGTCCGGTCCGCCCAGTGGCTTGAACTTCTCCCGATGGACCGAGGCACAACCGTTGCCTCCGTCGCCTGCCGCGACGTGAATGGTCACGCGGTCAACGAAGCGCGACACGGGATACCTCCTGGACGAAAACCGGTGGAAAGAAAAACGAGGGGCGGAACCGGTGGGAACCGGACCCGCCCCTCGTCTTCGAAGGTCGTACCGAGAGCCGGGTCAGGCCTCGGCCGGCACGACGTTGACAGTCTTGCGGCCACGCTTGCGGCCGAATGCGACCTCGCCCGCGGCAAGCGCGAACAGCGTGTCATCGGTGCCGCGTCCCACGTTACCCCCGGGGTGGAACTTCGTACCGCGCTGCCGAACCAGAATTTCGCCTGCGTTGACGACCTGGCCGCCGAAGCGCTTCACACCCAGGAACTTGGGATTCGAATCGCGGCCGTTCCGAGAGTTGGACGCGCCCTTCTTGGTTGACATAGCTCCTCAGTTCCTCACTTCGCGATGCCGGTGACCTCGACGCGGGTCAGCTTCTGCCGGTGCCCCTGGCGCTTCTGGTAGCCGGTCTTGTTCTTGAACTTGTGGATGCGGATCTTGGGACCCTTGGTCTGCTCGACCAGCTTGCCGGTCACCGAAATCTTGCCCAGCGCATCGGCGTCGGCGGTGACATCGGAGCCATCGACGACCATTAGCGCCGGGAAAGTGACCTCGGAGCCCAGCTCGCCCTCGAGCTTCTCGACCTCGACGACGTCCCCGACAGCCACCTTGTATTGTTTGCCGCCGGTCTTGACGATCGCGTACATGAGTCGGAAGTCTCCTGCTGCTCGGTTTCGCTAGTTCACCATCTGCGACGGACGCCCTCCCCGCGACAGGCCGGGGATTCCTCGTACGCCGCTCGCACAGCGTCTCGGTGGGTTCCTGCCTCAGGCGACGACAGCCGACCTTACCGGGCGGACCCCGCCTCAACAGGCGTTTAGCCTCTCCGCCCGTCCGGCGGCGAGAAGTT
The DNA here is from genome assembly GCF_031458135.1 of Haloactinomyces albus. Classification (NCBI taxonomy): domain Bacteria; kingdom Bacillati; phylum Actinomycetota; class Actinomycetes; order Actinopolysporales; family Actinopolysporaceae; genus Haloactinomyces; species Haloactinomyces albus. The sequence continues at coordinate 1,225,260 of NZ_JAVDXW010000001.1, forward strand.
CTTCACCATCATACAGCCGACCGGGACGCACCCGGTCACGAGGGGGGATCCGGTCGCGGTGACCGGCTACTCCAGGCTGATGTGCGCATCCGGGATGAACAGTCTTCCGCCGCTGAGTTCGACATTGTGCACGACGGCATCGGTGAAGGTCAGCGTCGGCAGTCGCAGGAAGCTCAGGTCGAGATTCGGGGCCGCCAACGAATCGGGGGACAGAGTGACCGGTACGAGCGGGTAGTCCGCCACGTCCAGCGTCCCGGTGAGTCGACGCGTGTAGAGGTGTACCGGCCCGTCGGTGACCGTCGAGACCCGCCCCGGGGCACTCGCCGTGCGCATGATCGTGCCATTGCCCAGCGCACCGCGTTGCACCAGATCGGTGATCTCCAGACGTTGTGCGGTGAAATGCAGCGTCTTGACCTGTCTGCCGTCGACTTCCCGCATCGAGTGGCCGTGGTATCGGGAACCGATCAGTGTCAGCTTGCTCGCGGTCAATGTCCACTGCCTGCCCGGACCCGGTTTCGTTTCGGCGTCACCGGGCGTTCCGGGCGAGGCGGTCGGTAACGCCGCCCCCGTTTCCGTGGCCTCCGGCTGTGCGGACGGCGACGGCTCGGGTGCGGAGGTCTTCGGCCGGCCCGGCGGCGGAACCGATGGGCTCGGAGACGACGGCCGCACCGAGGGCGACGGGGTCGTGGACGGAACGGGCACGGACGGTGTTGTCGTGCCGGGAACCGTCGTGTCCGGTGCCGTTATCGGGTCCGTCCCCTCGGGGGGAGGCGAGGACGGCAGTGGGGAGTCCCGCGGTTTTCCGGGACCGTCATCCGAGGGGAGCAGGAGATCCACCAGCCCCGACACCAGGCCATCGGAATCCTCTTCCGCCGCCCGGGTCTGCGCGCTCGCGGGGGCGGCGACCGCGAGGAGGCCGATGACCATGGTGAGGCTGACGCACAGCGACAGCACCGGCCACGGGCGATACCGCCGAGAGGCACGCTCGGAGCGTTCGGACGGCTGCGGACTCGGCTGCTGCGGACTCGACGGACTCACTCCCACCCTCCACGGACACTTCCGGCCTGGTGGGCGGGCATCCGCCCGGTCCGCGTACCCGCTTGTGCGTGCCCGACCGTCCGCCGCGGCGACCGCGGTTGTTCCGGGGCGGGCGACCAGGCAAGCCCGAGCGCGGCACCGATGATGCCGAGCAGGGTGCCGAGGAACATGGACCCCAGATTGACGGTCACGATCGCCACCACGGCAAGCAGCAACGTCACGATTCCGGAAGCCAACCGAAACCGGGGCCGGGTCCAGAACGATACGGCACATATGATCATGACCGTGCCGATGACCAGTGCCGAAAGCCCACCGAGCGTCTTCAGCGTGATCACCACGGCACCGAACTCCAGCGACGCATACGGCGGATACAGCAGCAACAGAGCCGACAGCAGGGTGAAGACTCCCGCCCAGAACGGCCGGGTTCGCCGCCAGCGGCGGAATGACCTCCACGCGGTTCGCACCCGCTTTCGCCCGGCATGACCGCTCGCCATCGATTCTCCTGTCAGAAGCACTCGTCGTGACCCGCGGTGGCGGTGATCCGCACGTCGTCGAGCCGCAGTGTCGATGCCGTCGTGGACCATGCAACCTGGCGCAGGTCCGCGATGTGCGCGCTGTCGGCCTGAATACCGAAGGTTCCGGGCTCGCCCCGCAGCCCGGCCGGCCCCTCGTCGAACGTCGCGGCATCCCGGCCGATCTCGACATCGTTCAGCGTGAGATCCCCGGTGACCTCCTGCACGCCGATCACCAGATTCTCCGCCCGCATGCCTCCGGGAGCCGAAATGCGGATCGTCATGTCGCCGATCCCCGGGATGCCGGGCACGACGATCGATTGGCAGAAGTTGCTCAGTCGCGCATCGCGAAAGCCGTTGACCAGTACCGGATGCGGCTTTCCCGATCCCCGGTCCACCGAGCCGTACTGGACGACACCCTCGGCGCGGAGATCATCCGCCGACGCCTTGTACCGGGTGCCGGAGACCGCGAAGGATGCCGCGATCGCACCCTGCGACATGCCCGTGAGCATGAGTCCGGCACCGAAGACACCCACCACGAGCACCAGCGCGAACACCCGCCATCGAGTTCGACCCGTTGTCGAGCCGTCGAGCTCCTGTCTGCGGGAGAGTCTGTGCGATGCCATCGTGTTTACCCCTGGACTCTTCGAGATCGACGGAGTGGACAAGCCGCCCTGCCTCCCCCATGGACAGCATTCGACACTCGGAGTGACCTACATTACGACTACCGGCGAGTAACTGTAGGGCAAAGCCAGCGAAAACGCTGTGACCGGGGCCACTGACACGAATTTGATTCGCGCTTCTGGTCACCATCCGTACAAGCGCAGCCGTGCGCCCTCGGTGGTCTGTCCACCGAAGGCGCACGGCTGCCGTGACTTCAGGCCTGCGCTACCTCGGCCCTGCCTGGCCTCACTCCACGGGCGGACCGGCGGGTCGGCCCGCCACACGACGGCGAGACTTGCGAGCGGCCGCGGCCGGGGCCGGAGCCGGCTGCGAACTCGGCTGACCGGTCGACTCATCCGGGGCGGAACTCGATGTTTCCCGCGGCGAAGTCGGCGTCACCACCACCGACGCCGGTGCGGCACCCGAACTACCCGCGGGACGACTGACCTTGCGTCGCTTCGTACGAACCTCGCCCGCTTCCCGAGATTCCGCGCCCACTCCGTTCCGTTGCGATTCCGGCGCAGGGGCCTCCTGCACGGCCACGCCTGCCTTGCCGGTATCCCGGTCGGTCTGTTTGCGGGCAGGCTGCTCGCGGTCGACGCGGCGGGGGCCGGACTCCTGCTGAGGGGCACGAGCGCGTTCCTCGGCCGACTCATCCGCCGAAGCAGCCGGTTCCTTCTCGCTCCGGACAGGCCCCGGCTTCGCGGACCCAGACTTCGCGGACCCGGACTTCGCAGGCTCCGGCTTCGCAGGCTCCGGCTTCGCAGGCTCGGACTTCGCAGCTTGAGGGGTCTTGGCCTGTTCGCCTCGGCCACCGGAATCCGCCGGTGTTTCCTGCTGTTGCGAGCCCTTACCACGCTGACGATTCCGCCGCGATCCACCGTTTCCGGAGTGATTGCCGTGGTGGACATGGTCGACGGGCTCCGTCGACACCAGCAGACCCCGTCCCCGGCAGTGCTCACAGGTGCTGCTGTAGGCCTCCAGCAGGCCGGTCCCGACCCGCTTGCGGGTCATCTGGACCAATCCCAACGACGTCACCTCGGCAACCTGGTGCCGGGTGCGGTCTCTGCCCAGGCATTCGGTCACTCGCCGCAGCACCAGGTCCCGGTTCGATTCCAGCACCATGTCGATGAAGTCGATCACGATGATGCCGCCGATATCGCGCAACCTCAACTGCCGCACGATCTCCTCGGCCGCCTCCAGGTTGTTCTTGGTGACGGTCTCCTCGAGATTGCCTCCGGAACCGGTGAACTTGCCGGTGTTGACGTCGATCACCGTCATCGCCTCGGTGCGGTCGATCACCAGGTGGCCCCCGGAGGGCAACCAGACCTTGCGGTCGAGTGCCTTGGTGATCTGCTCGTCGATCCGTTGCTCGGTGAACACGTCGGTGGAGCCGACGTGCTTGGTCAGCCGGGAGACGAGGTCCGGGGCAACATGCTGCACATAGGCCTCGATCGTGTCCCAGGCATTGTTGCCCTGCACCGTCAGCGACGAGAAGTCCTCGGTGAACAGGTCCCGGACGACCTTGATCAGGAGGTCCGGCTCCTCGTACAGCAATTGCGGCGACTGCGCCTTCGGCGTGTCGGCCTTGTCCTTGACGATGTCCCACTGTGCCTGCAGGCGGCGCACGTCATGCTCCAGGGCTTCCTCGCTGATGCCCTCGGAGGCCGTGCGGATGATCACGCCCGCGTTTTCCGGAACGATCCGCTTCAGGAGCTCCTTGAGCCGCTTGCGCTCATTGTCCGGTAGCTTGCGGCTGATTCCCGTGGCTCCGCCACCGGGCACGTAAACCAGGAACCGGCCCGGGAGGCTGATCTGCGTGGTCAGCCGAGCACCCTTGTGCCCCATCGGATCCTTGGTGACCTGGACGAGCACACTGTCACCCGTCGACAGTGCCTGCTCGATCCGCCGGGCCTTGCCCGCCAGCCCTGCGGCGTCCCAGTCCACCTCACCGGCATAGAGCACCGCGTTGCGGCCACGGCCGATGTCGACGAACGCCGCCTCCATGCTCGGCAGCACGTTCTGCACGCGCCCCAGGTAGACATTGCCGACCAGCGATCCGTTGTCCGAGGAGGTCACGAAGTTCTCGACCAGAACACCGTCCTCGAGCACCGCGACCTGGGTCTGATCACCGTGCTCACGCACG